>JAQGMF010000022.1 GCA_028292505.1 Rhodocyclales bacterium | reverse complement strand
AACCATCCGCATTGAGCGTGAGTGTGCCGTAGGTGCCATTCAATGCGCTGCCGAGGGTGCCCACCGTCGCGCCGAAGCTCACGGCCGAGACGGTCTTCGTATCACCCACATCCGCATCGGTGTCGTTGGCGAGCACGCCCGTTGCGGCTGTCGTGGTGACACTGACATCTTCGAGGGCTGCCTTCGTGTCGGCCACCGCGACCGGCGCGTCATTCGTTCCCGTAATGGTGAATGTCAATGTCGTTGCGCTGCTGGCGCCTGCAGCATCCTTCACGGTGTAGTTGAAAGCTTCGGTAGCCGTCTGTCCAGCTTTGAGCGCTTCGGCGGCGCTCTTGTTGGCGAGGTAGGTGTACGAGCCATCGGCAGCAAGCGTGAGCGTGCCGTAAGTGCCGGCAAGCGCACTGCCGACTGTGCCGGCCGTCGTACTGAAGCTCACGGCCGAGACGGTCTTGGTGTCACCCACATCCGCATCGGTGTCGTTGGCAAGCACGCCGGTTAATGCCGTTGTCGTGACAGCCACATCTTCTGTCGCAGCCTTGGTGTCGGCGACCGCGACAGGCGCATGGTTGAGAACACTGATCGTCAGCTGGAAAGTGTCCGAGACACTCGCTCCGGCGATATCCTTGGCTGTCACTGCTATGTTCAAGAGTCCGTGGCTACCCGCCGGCGGCTTGCCGCTGAAGGTGCGCGTGCTCGCGGTGAACTTCAGCCAGCTCGGCAAAGCACTGCCATCGCCGAGCGTGGCGCTGTACTTGAGCACGTCGCCCACGTCGACGTCGGTAAAAGTACTGGCCGGTAGCACGTAAGTAAAAGTGTTGCCTTCCACTGCATTCTGATCCGGTACCGGTAGCGCAACGACGGGCGCGTCATTGACGTTCGCAATATGCAGATTGAACGTACCCGAAGTGGTCGCGCCCGCCAGGTCGGTTGCCGTCATACGGATGTCATAGTTTCCCACCTCAGCATTGCCTGGTGTGCCGCTCAATCCCATCGTCGCAGGATCGAAGTGCAGCCACGCAGGCAAGACCGCGCCGCTGGCCAGACGGGCCATTCCGGTGAGCGTGTCCCCCACATCGATGTCGTAGAACATGGGACTCAAATCAACAAACGAGCCTTGATCGAAATAGATATCGTCACCCTCGCCGAAATTCATGACGGGCGCATCATTCACATTCGCGACATTGAGATTGAAAGTGTCGGACATGCGCGCGCCAAGCCTGTCTTCTGCCGTCCAGCGCAGGCTCAAACTGCCGACGTCGTTATTGTTGGGTGTGCCACTCAGGGTACGCGTGGTGGCATCCCACGTAACCCAGTTCGGCAAGGGCTTGCCATCGCCTGCAGTGAGGGTATAGCTCAGGCTGTCGCCCACGTCGGTGTCGCTGAATGCGTTGGCTGGCAAGACGATCGAGAACGGCGTGTCTTGCGTCAGGGAGACATCGCCAAGCGGCGCAATCAGCGCGGGTGGCGCTTCGCCGCCGACCGTGACGGCCTGGGCAATGGCCGCCGCGCTCCATTCGGTGCCATCGGCCAGGTAGATCCGGCTGATGCCTGGCAGTTCGTGGTAGGCGTCGAGCGCAGTCGCCAATTGCCCGGCGAGGGTAATGCGTCCGACTTCGCTGCCCGCCTGACTGAATACGACATCCACGTCACCACCCTGCACCAGGAACGATACGTCGCCGTGCGCAATGCCCGCGCCCACGCGAAGCACCGCCCGGTTGCGGTCGCCTTCGATGGTGTCGTTCCCGTCGCCGAGCTGGTAACCAAAGGCATCGATCCCGCCGCCTCCGACGAGCATGTCATCGCCACTCCCGCCCTCAAAATAATCGTCTGCATATGAACCGGTTAACGTGTCGTTGCCAGCGCCGCCCAGTAACGTATCACCGAGCTGATAGTATCCTGGGGTAGCAGTCAGCACATCGTCATAGCCCGTGCCAACGAGCGTTCTTCCCCAGGTCGAGAGTTGCTGCGGGCTCCACGTCTCACCATCGTCAAACGTGACTTGATTGAGCTGATAGGTACTCCCCACGTACCATGACAAAAGCGTAATCTGGTCAGAACCATCGGCATGCGTCAGTTGCAGATCGTCGCCGTTGCGCACCACGCTGATATCTGCGGGGTCGATACCGGTCAATTGCAGCGTGCCCCCATTGGCCTGGTAGATCGTATCCGCCCCATCGCCCAGGGCAAACCGGTAGGTGTCCGAACCTCCGCCACCGTACAAGGTGTCATTGCCCTGTCCGCCTTGCAGGGTGTCGTCATAGCTATTGCCGGTCAGTACGTTGTTGCCAGCGTCGCCCGACAGGGTCACGGCGCCCAGCGCATCCGTCGCTCTCAGGTTCTCGATATTGGCGAAGTCAGCCAGGGCATATTGCGTCGCCGTTCCTGCAGCGATCACGACGATGTCATTGCCTTCGCCTGCCAATTCGACGGCCCGGTCGCCCACCCCCAGGTAGTAGGTGTCGTTGCGGGCGCCGCCATAAAACGTGTTGGCCGCGTCCGAGCCGGTGCCGTCCAGGACGTTGTCATGCTCGTTGCCAATTCCAATGACCGCATTGCCGGTCAAAACCAGGTTGTATGCGGTGTTGCCAAGGTTGTAGTCGATGCTGCTGATGACGGTGCCGGCGAAACCCAGGATGCGGTCCCCCGGATTGTCGACGTAGACGAACTCGCCCCCAAAGCCTGCGATCATTGTGTCGGCGCCCGCGCCGCCATCCAGCACATCGCGACTGGCGCCACTGATCAGTACATTGTCCAGGCTGTTGCCAGTGGCGACGGCAGGATAGTAGCCATTGCGCGTGGCGCTACGCATATCGAGGATCTCGACATTGTCAGGCAGGATGCCGCCCGAAGGACTAAGCCAGATATCGATCCCTTCGCCGGGCAGTTCGATTATGTTATTGTCATTGATGTAGGTGTCATTGCCCTTGCCGCCGTAAGCGGTGTCATTGCCGCCCTGCCCGTCGAGGATGTTGTCGTTGGCATTGCCGCGCAGGATGTTGTCGAGCGCGTTGCCGGTGGCGCTGCTGTTGAGCACGCCGGTGAGGGTGATGTTCTCGACGTTGGCCGGTAGCGTGAAGGAGCGGCTGCTCTGTACAGTATCCGTGCCCCCATTGGCCGCTTCGGTGATGGTGTCGCGCTCGTCGTCGACGATGAAGGTGTCATTGCCCGCAGTGCCCGTCATGGCGTTTGGTGTGCCGCTCTGCAGGTGGGCGAGGATGTCGGCCGCACCCCAGGCCGGGATGGCGGTGTTGCCGTTGTCAAATTCGATGCGTTCGATCTGGGTGTCATCACTGCCGAAGTAGTTGTTGATGACGATCTGGTCGGCGCTGCCGTCGATGACGAGGGTGAGGTCGTTGTCGGTGCTGCCAGTGCGGAAGGCGGCAAGATCGGTGGGCAGGATGCCGGCGCCCAGGCGCAGGGTGTCGGTGCTTGCGGTGCCGTTGGTGTTGGGCGTTTCGTAAAGGAGGTCGGAACCGTCACCACGGTTGAAGAGGTAGAGGTCATTGCCCTGGCCGCCGTAGAGGGTGTCGCTGCCGGTGCCGGTGCCGCCAGTGAGGGTGTCTTGCCCAGATTCGTTGGGGTTAGTCAGACTGTAGCCGAAGAGTTTGTCGTTGCCACTGCCGCCATCGACGAGGTCGTTGCCATTGCCGCCGGAAAGGGAATCGTCACCACTGCCACCGTACAGGCTGTCGTTACCGTCGTAGCCGTCGAGGCTGTCGTTGCCGCCGAGCCCATTGATGAGGTCGTCGCTGGCATAGCCGAGCAGGCTGTCGTTGTTGTCGGTGGCAACGGGCATGCGCGCCTGGATATCGGCGTATTGCCAAATGGTGCCATCAGCGAACTGGATTTGTTCGATGCGGGTGCTGCCGTCGGTGTGGGCGAAGTAGTCCTGCAGGTCGATGAAACCTCCATCCTGTACGTTAGTCAGTTTCAGGAAGTTGCCAAAGCGTTCGAGCTTGATGTCCTGTGGCGCAATGCCTGCCATGAAGCGCAGCACGTCATTGTCGCCACCGCTGTCCCGGATGTCGTCGATGCCGTCGCCAAAGGTGTATTCGTAGGTGTCGTTGCCATCTCCGCCCAGCAGAGTGTCATTACCCAGATGTCCTGCGAGGGTGTCATCGCCGCTGCCGCCGTGTAGCGTGTCATTGCCCGCGCCGCCAAAGAGCCGCCCACCCGCGTCGTCCTGTTGCAGGTTCACGGCTTGGGTGAGCGTGGTGGCCACCGTGGCTTCGAGGTCCAGTTGCACGCCATTGGTAAACTGCAGGCTGGCCTGGGTGCCGAATAATGCATTCTGGATATTGAGGATGAAGTCACCGCCGAGGTCGACCTGCAGGGTGGTCTGGTCACTGGCCATGCTCAGGGCCAAGCTGTCTCCGGGGTTGGTAGCGACCGTTGTGGCCGTGGTAGCCGCAGCGGCTGGCGTACTCGTGCTGCCCACAGCGAGGGTGAGTGCGGCCATGCTCAGCGCAGCACTACCGGAGATCGTTGCCGCTCCAGCCGGTGCCGAAGCGCTGGAACCTACACCTCCATCCGATGCCAGTTTCGAGGCGAAATCGAACAGGAAGGTACTGTTGCCGGCAAGGTCGCTGACCGTATCTCCCGCATCGAGGCTCACGTAAAGGTCGTCGCCCGCGCCGCCATACAGGAAGTCTGCGCCAGCGCCGCCGATGAGGGTGTCGTTCCCGTCGCCGCCGTACAGGGTGTCCGAGCCGCCCTTGCCGTCGAGGTAGTCGGCGCCGTCTTCGCCGTACAGGGTGTCGAGCGTGTTGCCACCGAGTACGGTGTCATTGCCGCCTTCGCCGTGGGCGGCCTGTTGGGTGACGCCGTCGCCCAGGTCGATGAAGTCGTTGCCCTGGTCGGCAACGGGGCCACCACCGTCGCCGAGGATGGCGTCATCGCCGTCGCCGCCGTACAGGTAGTCATCACCGGCGCCGCCGTTGATGGCGTCTGAGCCGCTTTCGCCGAACACGAGATCGTTACCACGTCCGGCAAAGATGAGGTCGCCGCCGCTGCCGCCGTAAATGGTGTCGTTGCCGGTCCCTACGTTATTGCTGCCCGTGAGGCTGTCGCTGGTCAGCCCGATGCCGTTGCTCCAGCCCGGTGTGGTGCTGTCCGCCGCTTCATAGGCTTGCGGCAGCCCGCGCACTTGCCAGTTGATGCTGGCTGAGTCGTAGTTGCTGTCGCCAAAGATGATGTCGTGTCCGGCGCCGCCGAGGATGAGGTCGTTGCCGTCGCCACCGATGAGGGCGTCCGCGAGTTCGCTGCCGATGAGGATGTCATTGCCACTGGCACCGTTGATGAAATCGCCGTAATCGCCGCCGGTGGTGGTACCGCCAAACCCCAGGCCTTGGGTGGGGGCGGTGGTGTCGATCTCCCCGCCAAAGAGGACGTCGTTGTCCGCACCGCCTTCGATGAGGTCGCGGTCTGCGCCACCGGCGATCCAGTCGTTGCCGGCGCCGCCGTTGAGCGTGTCGTTGCCCTTTCCGCCTTCGATGAGGTCGTCGCCGCCGCGCACGGCGTTGATGGTGTCGTTGCCGCCGCCGGAGAGGATGTGGTCGTTGCCTGCGCTGTCGAGCAGGGTGTCGGCGCGCGTGGGGTCGGGCTGGGTGAGGTCGAGCACGGGGTTGCCCAGGGCGTCGGTGGCCGCGGGGGTGGCGGGTGTGTAGTCGCCAAGGATGGGGTGGCTGTCGTCAACTATGGGTTTGCTGACTGCAATCGGGGCGTCGAAGAGTTTGATGCCGAAGTCGCCATCGGTGAAGTCGGTCAGGGTCATGGAGGTGCCGTCCAGGCTGGTCAGGGTGTTGCCAATGAGGGTGAATTTCTTGTCCGCGCTCTTCGCGCTTGCACCGCCTTCTTCCTTGATAAACGCGCCTGTGGCGAGATCGTCACCGAAGCGCAGCAGGCCGTGTTGCTTGCCATCGGCTTCGCGCGCATCAATGATGGTGTCGTTGCCGTCGCCCATGCCAAAGACATAGAGGTCGTTGCCCGTACCACCTACCAGGGTGTCGCTCCCGGCTCCGCCGGTGAGATTGTCATCGCCATCGCCTCCGACCAGGGTGTCATTGCCGCTGCCCCCGTCGAGCTGGTCGTTGCCAGCTTGGCCGAGCAGGTAGTCATTGCCTGCGCCGCCGTAGAGCGAATCGTCGCCCGCGCTGCCCACGAGCAGATTGTTGTTGACGTTGCCGGGGAGAGATTCGTCGGCAGTGGCGTTCATGAATACGCCCTCGCCTGTTTTTTCGGGTTCTTTGTAATAGATCGCCGTGGCGTCGGTTGACGCTGATATTTCCGGTGCTCCCGCGCCGTGCTGGGTGTTGGCCCAAGTAACGAAGGCGTCTCGGGCGGGGGTGAGAGCTTCGGTAAGGGTTTGAACCGTAGCAACTTGGGATAAAGGGGAGTTGTTTGCCTCCCGAATCATGTTTCTGGCTGATGAAGTCCCGTCTGGGGGCACTCCATAAAGTGCCTCATGCTGCATGATTTCGTTACGATGCGTAGAAAGGGTTACATAAACCTCTTTGGCATCATCGGCACTTATAGCAGCAGGATCTTCGTATAAACCAAATACTTGTGACTCAATATAGGCTCGCTTTGCATAGCCATTAGAATTAATCGTATTCTGCGCGTAAGAACTCATATATCTTATTACATACCAAGCCTCTGCTCTATTTTGCTGAGCAAAAGCTTGTCTAAGATTCGTCAAAACGGGCATTACTCCATTATAATTCTGGAGCCTTCCATTATAAACCAACGATATTAGTGCGAGCCGTTCCCGCGAATCAGGAATGCCTGGCATTATTCTATTGAGAGTAGCCTCATAGTCGGTTAGCAACACATGGTCCAAAAGCGTATTAGCATCAGCCGTAGAAGCCAATTGCAGATTGAGCTGCCCAGCAATTTGGGCTCTGATTCCAGAGTTCGCTCTAGCTTGATTGAGAAGAGATAACTGAGTAGCGGTAAGTACTACTCCGACAAAACCAAGTGCCGCAATCACTTGTTGATTTGTATGCTGCAGCAAATCGTATCCATATCCAATAGCTATACTTGTGCCTTCAAAATGCGCGTCCAGCCGAGAATTTGGATTCTCCGCCGTCACTAATAGACGTCGCCTGTCGTTCACGTACGAACCAAAAACATAATCAGCGGCGGCAGAGTGAAAAGTTATCATTTTTTAGCATCCCTTCTAGATTTATTGTAAATCCCATCAGGGTAGGCATTGTACCCATGTAGACAAGTACCAAAACTAACGATTTCTATTTTTTGAGAATTTTTTGCGTAAAAAATAAGGCTGCAATTCTCATCAACATGATAAAAAGAAAAACATCCTTTAATCTCGGCCGCACCTCGAAAATTACCAATATTCGTCATAGATCCATCGTCGTTTTTTCTTGCAGACCAAACCGTATTTAAATCAAATTCGAACGAGCCAAGATTATTATTTTTCTGGATATTTAATGAATTACTCTGAAACCCTGAAATTTTATTTGTTACATACAGCCCTTCTGAAAAATCGGTCGATCCATCACAACCGTAAGAAGGAAATGAATAGAAACATGCAAATATTATTGCAAGTATTGAGTATTGGAACATGTTATATCCTATTTTTTACAGATTTCATAAATTGAAGAAGGGCCGACTCTGAGTACTCTCGTTTTTTCTCCTGAGTCTTCTGCCGTAGTCACGTAGGCATATATTTTGTATTTCGAAGCAAACAGGAAAAACTTTTCATTAATAGAGAAGTTTGAATATCCAAAAATTTTTCCTTTACTTGTCTTTAAGGACAAAACACAGGCGTCAGCGGGGGGCATGCTGTTTGAACACCCCCCAACAATGTCGTCACTTATCGAATCACCATCCACGTCGACATTGGTGTATTTATACTCATCGCCATCGTGTTCTTTACTAGAAACAAGATTTTTTTTACTGAATTCATCAACGCTTTTGGATTTTACGGACTGGCACAATGAACCTTCATTCACTTCCGCTTGCGCGGAAGGGCAGAACAGAACAATAAAAACACATACGATTAAGTCTTTTTTCATCACATCGCCCAGCGTTGGTGCATGAATTTTAGTAAATGACATTTCTCAACCCCTCATCAATGGAATAAAGCCTTGCTCCGCCTCGAACAAAGCATCTCTCTTCAAAGACGGAAGAAACCCAAAAGGAATTGTTATATTCTTATTATCCTTTGCTTTGGCGATTGAAAATATAACACTCAAAGACTTATCATCAATCAATACTTCATTAACTTTATTATTTAAATCTCCTTCAGATGGGCAATTAATTTTAAATATAAAATCGCGCATTATGATCTTCCCGTTTTTATAGACCGCCAGATTTATACTGGGCGCTGCGGCTCCGCACATACCTTGCACTCTATTATTAAAAAAATGCGGCTTAACAATTAGTCGATACTTTGCTTTTCCGAGGATGCAAGTTCTATTTAAATATTTTTTAACTTTTAAGACTCCATCCTCTTCACCAATAGGAGAAATTTCAAGCATTCCATCAAGACCCATGCTGCTTTTGTCTTTTGGTATTTCATCTTCAGTTTCGGCAATTTTTTCCGAAACAACAATTCTTTGATTTGTTTTGTCACAAGAAACCGTTGCATACGGAAAGCCATCCCCGGTGTGTGCCAATACAAATGGCGACCAAACACAAGACAGCAATAAAAATATTTTCTTAAAAAATGATATTTTAATTCCTTTGAAAATTTGCAATATGTAAAAACCTATCTAGTCCGTTATTCTCAAGTGTCAGTATGACATTTATTCCATACGGCCATAGCACGGCCAAAGCACAATGCATACTATAATTGGAAGACGCTTCTTCGCATACTTCGTATCGTCAGTTTCGCCTGCAACCGGATTTAGCAATGCGCGAGAAGTAATATTGTTAATAATTTCACCATTACTCAATTGATCGATCTGGGTTATTTAAATGCTTTGGCAACCATTCAATTTCGCACAATGGTTTTAATCCCCGCCCATTCAATAGGAACAGAGAAAATGCATTCTCTTCCTTTATATCCACCTGCACTTCTCGCTTAGATTTTCTTAGGAAGTACAGTTTTGCTGAAACGTTAGTGTCAAAATATGCAATATTATTAAATACATAGACACCAAACTGAGTACCAAGATAGTCCCAATTTCGCGGATCATCGTGCAGACGAGAAATTGTCTTCTTTGTATCATTTAAATTCATATTTAAAAAATCTCGATCGGTCACAAATAGATGTGACGGATATATCATTGCCGTCCAAGGGGCGGCACTTCTTGCATGCCCGCACTTGGAGTCATTCCACTGCACAAGCTGATCTAGTTGGCCGTCATTATTAATATCAAGCAGAGGACTAAAAGAATAAATCAAAGGCGCTGATTGACTACCGGTATCTACATCGATATTTGATTTATATTCAGAACTAGACTTATTACGCAAATCAGTAAAATATTTCTCATCTTTCGGCAATTGAGTAGCAAATGCCGCATTTACCTGCTCAACTAGATATCTGGCCTGATCTTTGGCCAGAGGAATTTTTTTTGGCATCCCCCATATTTTCGATGTTATTTCATCACCACGACCACACTGCGGGATACGACTATATTGGGCTTCGGAAACCATTCGATAGTATTGCTGGCATATTTTATTATTTTTTCCGTAATTTATTTTAAACATTAAATTGATTGGCGCATTCAGTTCGTCAAATTGAATCGCAATCTGGGGGTCGGAATAATTATCTTCAAACTTATTTTTATTAGAACTCGCTGCCTCTGCTCCAATGACTAACGCCACCTGCACCAACACAGCCCCAATCAATTTTCCCCGTCCAACTGTCCAATAAGTCATTTCGCAGTACCTCGCACCTGTTTTTCATAATGGAACGGATTTATCAGCGTCCAGCAAGAAATACCAATTGATCGAATTGAAATGAACCGAATGTATGCCAGGAGCGACGACGGAGGGGTGATGCGGATTTGCGGCACCAGTCTGCGCGCGCCCGGCGCTTGAGGATAGGGAAGTGTGTCCAGCATGCAGGCCGCCACCTGCAAAACAGCCAGCAGAGGGTCGCGCTCAGCTCGTGGAGCAGCCAGCGCGTCTGCGCGAAAACATTGAACGTGATTGCCCCGCCGCATGACCTCTCGTACGCCGCTCGTACAGGCGGCTTGTCGTTGTCGTTAAACGATTGTTCTTTTCCCCGATTATGTATGACTGCGCGGGCATGTCAGCGAGAATCCGGCAGACCTGCCCTTGCGGGCAGGTGTCTATGTGCTTTAAATATCGTTGTTGGTGATTTTGGTATTTTTCTGTTCTTCATTGCAGAACAGCGATCCCGCTTCGTTTCGAACTTGCCAATAGCATTTGGGATATATCCCTTGGCTGTCTGTCCCGCGAAACCGGATAGTCGGCTTTGTGCCTTCTCTCTCCAAAACCTATCATCGAGACCCGCTGCTTGTCGCCTTCGGTGAAGCGGTCCGTCGCATTCGTCTTGAACACGGCATCTCACAGGAACAACTGGCTTTGATGACGGGCCTTGATCGCAGCTACATGGGAGGAGTAGAGCGTGGCGACAGCAATGTCACCTTGCTCAAGATGAATGCGGTTGCGCGGGCGCTGGGTTTGTCGCTGGCAGAGTTGATGCGCGATGCAAAGCTCTGATTCACGGGCAGCCGTCAGCGTGGTTTTCTGTTCGTCGTCGCAGTAATTGCTGTGTTCATGCCAAAACGTTCGCTGATGCGAAGTCGGGGCTTGTCATGACACCGTATCCTTATCCCAAATAGGTAAGTTCAGTAAGCGCTGGTATGCGGCCAATCCTTGATCGAGTGCATAGCTCTGCGCATCTACTCGCGCCCTTTCACGCAATACCTTTCCTGAAGTCTGATCGTTAAGCGCGGCGAGCATGCGTTCAGCCAATTGATCGGCATCGAAGAAATCCGTGAGCACGCCGTTCTCGTTATGCCGAATGACTTCCCTCACCGGCGCGGTGTCCGAGGCGATGATGTGACAGCCTGTTGCCATAGCTTCGAGCAGCGACCATGACAGGACAAATGGGTAGGTAAGGTAGACGTGGACAGCAGAGACCTGGAGGATTTTCTTGTAGGTCTCGTAGGGGACTTTGCCGAGGAAGTGGAGGCGCTGCTGGTTGTCTCCCAGTTCGCTGCCGACTTCGCGCAGCATTTTCTCGCGCCAGTTGGGCGCGTCTTTGGGCATGGCGCCGTAGCTGCGGCCGTCACCGCCGATGATGAGGATCTGTGCGGTTGCGTGTTCTTTGAGCACCTTGGGCAAGGCGCGCATGAGGATGTGGAAACCGCGGTAGGGTTCGAGGTTACGGGCGATGTAGGTGATGATGGGATCACCGGCACGGAAGGTAAGTTCGACGCTGTCGCTTCCCTTCTGTAACGCCGCTGGATTCCCGCCTTCGCGGGAATGACGGATAGGAAGTACGAGTTCTGCGTGGGGATCTGGACGGAGGTTTTGGGCGTCGATGCCTTCGTGGATGACCTGAATCTTGTCCTGGTAGGCCGCGGGAAATTGGCTTTTTTGCCAGTGCGTGGGGGTGATGGCGGTGTCGCAGTTTTCGAGGTTGAGCAGGTGCAGCGCGTTCCAGGTGGTGATGCGCAGATGATCGTCGAGAGTGCTGGGGAATTCGGGATCGAAGTTGAAGTCCGCGCCGCTGGTGCTGTAGTACCACTCGCAGAAGTGGATGAGTTTTACTTGCGGGAATATTTCTTTGGCATATAACGTTTCGCCCCAGCCGGGATGGGCGAGAATGATGTCGGGGGTGAAGCCTTTGGCCTTGAGTTCGCCGAGGGCGCGGGCGACGGCCTGGCCGTGCAGGACGGCGGCTTCCATCTGGCGCAGGTAGGGGTGGGTTTCAGTTTTGACTTGGCGGTGGAGTTTGTATTTGAACCAGGGGAATTCGACCTTGCCAATTTTGAGACCGGGTGCGGTGTCGCGACCGAGGCCAATGACTTCGACGTCGGCCCGGTTGTGCAGATGCTGGACGAGATGACGGAACTGGCCGGGAAAGTTCTGGTGAATGATGAGTACGCGCAGGCGTTCGTTGGGCGCGCGCGCTGGCTGCTCGAAAGCCGCAGATTCTATTTCGCCGTTTTGCCGCACTTGCATAACCTCTCATATGCCGCCTATGCAGGCGGGTTTCTGGAATCGCTCGTCCGACGATTGTTTCAGCGTGAGATTATGCGCGACATGAACGGCGTCACGATCTTGCAGCAAAGGGCCCACCCCTTGCGGGCAAGTGATAACTTGTTTTTGATTGTCGTGCCCGGCGATGTTGGTGGTCTCAACCGTCCAAAAAAAACGGCCGGACTGACACGTGGATAACCGGCCAATCAATGGTGCCCAGGAAGGGACTCGAACCCCCACGTATTGCTACGCCAGAACCTAAATCTGGTGCGTCTACCAATTTCGCCACCTGGGCCGACAGCATTGTCAGCATGGCGCCGACAATAGTGAGGCGCGAATTATAGCAGCTGGCTATACTCGCCGACTGGCTCAAATCCACGCATCCCGCGATCCCCGAGTGCCCGTCGAGCATTACGAAAACTTTCCTGTTGCGTCGCTGCTGTTGCCGCGCCATCTGCGCGAGCCGATCGAGGCTATCTACGCTTTCGCGCGTAGCGCCGACGATCTCGCCGATGAAGGCGATGCCGCGCCATCGGTCCGGCTGACTCAGCTCGATGAATACCGACGCGAGCTGGACACTATCGATTCGGGTGGCATGCCGGCAGAGCCGATGTTCGCGCGCCTCGCGCGCAATGTGCGCGCCTTCGGTCTGCCAACCACTTTGTTGCGCGATTTGATCGATGCGTTTTCGCAGGATGTGGTCAAGACGCGCTATGCCAACTTTGTCGAGCTGCGCGATTACAGTCGCCGCTCGGCCGATCCCGTCGGGCGCCTGCTGCTGCACCTGTATCAACGCGCAACACCTGCAAATCTCTTGCGCTCGGACGACATCTGCTCGGCGTTGCAGTACATCAATTTCTGGCAGGACGTGGCGGTGGACTGGCAGAAGGATCGTGTCTATCTGCCGCAGGAAGATTTACTGCGCTTTGCAGTGAGTGAAGCGCAGATTGCCGAGGGACGCGTCGATGATGCGTGGCGCAATCTCATGCGCTTCGAAATCGACTGTGCGCGTGGCATGCTGCAACGAGGTGCGCCGCTCGCCCTCGCGCTGCCCGGCCGCATTGGCTGGGAACTGCGCCTCGTGGTGCAGGGCGGCTTGCGCACGCTGGAGCAAATCGAGGCGGTCGATTACGATGTGTTCCGCCGCAGGCCTACCCTTGGCAAAACCGATTGGTTGCGCATGTTCGGCCGGGCATGCTTGATGCATATAAAGAACTGAACTGATGAATCCATTCGACTACTGCCAACAGAAAGCCGCTGCGAGCGGTTCAAGCTTTTACTACAGCTTCCTGTTTTTGCCACTCGAACGGCGGCAGGCCATCATGGCCTTGTATGCCTTCTGTCGTGAGGTGGACGACGTCGTCGATGAAACGGAAGATATGCAGATTGCGCAGACCAAGCTCGACTGGTGGCGCAAGGAGACGGCGGAGATCCACGGCGGCAAGCCGACACACCCGGTAACGCAGGCGCTCGCCGAAGTCGCGAAAACTTTCAAACTTCCGCGCGAGCGCTTGCTGGAAATCATCGACGGTATGCAGATGGATTTGCAGCAGACACGCTACCTCGACTTCAAAGCGCTGGAACTTTACTGCTATCGCGTGGCCAGCGTCGTCGGCTTGCTGGCGGCGGAGATCTTCGGCTACACCGATCCACAGACGCTGAAGTACGCGCATGACCTTGGCATGGCCTTCCAGCTCACCAATATCATTCGCGACGTGGGTGAGGATGCGCGGCGCGGGCGCATCTACCTGCCGATCGACGAGTTGCAGCGCTTCAATGTGACGGCGCGGCAGATCACCGATGCGCACTATAGCGACGACTTCCGCGCGCTGATGGAGTTCCAGATCGAACGCGCCGAGCGATACTACGATCAGGCCATGGCGCTGCTGCCGCCGGCCGATTGCAAGAGCCAGCGCGCGGGGCTCATCATGGCGGCCATCTATCGCACGACCTTGAAAGAGATCAAGGCCGATGGCTGTAAAGTGCTGACCCAACGCACGTCACTGACGCCGCTGCGCAAGTTGTGGATCGCGGCACGCACCTGGTTGAAATACTGAAAACATGTTCCGACCTGTTATTTTCGTTGCTGCTTGTGCACTGCTCGTGAGCATATCGGCACAAGCCAGAAACTGCGGTGAGCTACCACGGTTCGACGTGAAGACGCCCGCGGATTTGTGCGGTGGCGTGCTTGCCTCCGGTCTGAAAATGCCACGAGGCATCTTGCCGCTCGACGACGGTCGCTTGCTGGTCGTCAAAAAGTGAGTATGGGCCAGCGTGTCGCCATCATCGGCGCCGGCTATGCGGGGCTCTCCGCTGCGGTGGAGCTGGCACGCGCCGGCGTCCAGGTAACCGTTTTCGAAGCCGGGCGTACGCTCGGTGGTCGTGCGCGCGTTGTGGAAAAAGATGGGCGCCGCATCGACAACGGCCAGCATATCCTCCTCGGCGCCTATACCGAGACGCTACGCATGCTGCGCTTCCTGCGCGTGCCACCACGCCAGCTCATCACGCGTCCCTTCACGCTGCATGTACCGGGACGGTTAGATCTGCGCGCCGCCAATCTGCCCGCGCCGTTTCATCTGGCAGTGGGTTTGCTGCGCTCGCGCCAGATGAGCTGGGCCGATCGGCTGGCGGTGGTGCGCCTGATGCGCACGCTCAAGCGTATGCATTATGCATTGATGCAGGATTGCAGCGTTTCGCAACTACTCGCCGACACCCGGCAAACGCCACTGCTGCGCGAACTGCTGTGGGAACCCTTGTGCGTGGCGGCACTGAATACGCCCGCCGACGAAGCCTCGGCGCAGATCTTCATCAACGTTTTGCGCGACTCGCTGATCGGCAGTGCGTCGATGAGCGAGTTGCTGATTCCGCGCATCGATCTGAGCGAGTTACTGCCGGTGCCCGCCGCGCAGTTCCTGGCACGCAGCGGCGGCACCGTGAATATCGCGACGCCGATCAAAAGCATCGAGCTCGACGAAGACACGTTCCGCCTCGTCGGCAATCCGTTCGAAGGCGAGCGCTTCAGTCACGTCGTTGTGGCCGTCGGCCCTTATCACGTGAACGATTTGCTGGCGGGCTTTCCCGAGTTGAGCCTGCTGCGTCAGCAAGTCGATGGCATGACGCATCAGCCGATCACCACGGTCTACCTGGAGTATGACGAATCGATACGCTTGCCGGAGCCGATGATAGGCGTGGCGAATTCGACCGTGCAATGGCTGTTCGATCGCGGTCAGCTTGGCGGACCGAAAGGTCTTCTCGCCGCGGTGATTTCGGCACGCGGGCCACATTCGGAACTCAGCCGTGAAGAGCTCGGTCTGCGCGCGCATGAAGCCGTCGAGGCGCTGATCCCGCGCTTGTCGGCCCCAAAATGGTCCACCGTCATCACGGAAAAACGGGCCACATTTTCGTGTAGCCCGTCGCTCTTGCGCCCCCTTCATATCACGCCGATCAAGAATCTGGTGCTGGCGGGCGACTACGTGCAGTCGCCCTATCCCGCCACCATCGAGACTGCGGTGCGGTCAGGTCTTACGGCTGCACGGCACATCCTCCGTCTGATGAAAGCAGAGGCCGGCACGAGCGCCTGATATGCAAATTTCATAGTTGCCGTTCAGCGAACGGCAAGCCAGTGATTGCGCATGCCAACGCGCCGAAAAAGGAATTACGTACTTAACTTGCTAAGCCTCAGTTTTCGTCATTCCCGCGAAAGCGGGAATCCACTTCTACGTGATGCCTGTGCCACCAAGTGGATTCCCGCTTTCGCGGGAATGACGCATCTTTGCAGAAAATCGAATGTCCAAAAAAAAGCGCCCCCGGAAAACTCCGGGAGCGCTTTTCGTCGCTTAGTCCAGGCAGGCATTGCCTGCCGGCCACTTGCTTACATCGATGTCACCGCTGGGCACACCGGCTTGCTGCGCACTGCACAGCTGGTCGTCGACACATTAGTCAGACCGGATGCCGAACTGGTCGAGGTGTTGTCGCTACACACCACCGTACCGGTCGATTTGACATCCACGTTGATGCCGTAACCACTCGATTGGGTGTTGAAGCTATTTGCCTGGAAAGTAGCATTGTTACCCCAGCCAGCAAGCACCTGGTGCGATTGGAAACCGTCGAGCAAAGCACTGGTCTTGCTCGGATTGATCACCGTGTTGCCATAGAGCAGGTAGTTGTTGCCCTTCACGTCGATCACGCTGTCAGCAAAGTTGGCGCCGCTGATGCCAGAACCGTTGAAGGTATTGCCGACGATAATGCCGCCAGTGCTGCCCTCTTTCAGATCCGCTCCTTCGGCAGCAACGTTGGGGCCGATCTGGTTGTTGGCCACGCAGTTGTTGTCGCTGGTGTCGGGTTTGCCGCCTGTATAGGTGCCCCAATTGGAATTGGCCGAACCGATATAGACGCCTTCACCAAAACCAGGCGATGACTTGCCAGTGTTATAGATGCTGCTGTTCTGCAGGACATTGTTGGAGCTGAAGGCCCGGAAATGAACAGCTTCGTCGCCGATATCATGCACCGTCACCGTATCGATCACATTGTGGTTAGCGCCATCGAGGACGATGCCTTTGCTGGAATTGGCAACCGTGAATCCACTCAACACCCAGTAGTTGGCTTGCAGATGGAAGCCATAGCTGCTGCCTGTGAGCACAGCGCCGGACGGACCGCGCAAGGTGATCGGATTGCCCTTTGCACCGCTGCGCGTCGCCACGAAGGTTCCGCTGTAAGTGCCCGCACCGAGGATGATGGTATCGCCTGCCACGACCTTGCCCAGTGCGGTAGTCAGAGTAGCCGCGGTCGTAACGTTATACGTCGTACCTGAGCCGGAAGAGCTGCTTGAGCTACTAGAGCTCGACGATGAAGAGCTCGATACCGACGAACTTGAGCTCGATGAGGATGAAGAAACCGAGCTCGACGAAGACGAAGACACCGAACTCGAAGAACTACCGGTAATAACCGGCAGCGTGTAGGTCAGCGAACCGCCTGGCGCAGAATTGACATTGGCATCGAAGTTATTAATGTTGGTGATGCCGGCCTGCTCGGTACGGAAAGCATAGTTTGTCGCGATCGTTTGCTCGCTTCCTCCCGGCGCGGTCACGTAGGCTGAGTAAGTCTTGGCCGTTACGTTGACCACCATGCGGAAGTGATACGTGCTGTTGGCCGAGAACGGAACACTCGTCACTGCGGCATAAGCGCCGCCGTTACGCGCGTCGATCGTGCCGGTGGTGTTGAAGCGCACGATAGCTGCAAGCCCAGTAAACGTCGTCTGCGCACCACTGCTGAAGGACAGCACGTCGTTGGCCGGCGAGATCGAAGGCTTGGCATCGAAGGTTGCGGTAAAGATGCCCGTTTGGTTGGCGATGGCCGAATTGACGAAGCCATTGCTACTGTTGATGGTCGTACCTGCAGTGCTGCTCGAAGAGCTGGAGCTAGAACTCACCGAACTGCTGGAGCTTGAACTCGAGCTCACGGAGGAAGACGAGGAACTGGAAACTGAACTGGAACTGCTCGAGACCGACGAGGAAGAGCTGGAGCTGCCGGCAATGGTGGGTGTCGTGTAGGTCAGCGAGCCACCGGGTGAGGAATTCACATTGGCGTCAAAGTTATTAACGCTGGTGATGCCGGCCTGTTCGGTACGGAAAGCGTAGTTGCTGGCAATCGTCAGCTCCGAACCTCCTGGGGGTGTCACATATGCGGAATAGGTATGACCAGCAACATTGATCACCATGCGGAAGTGGTAGTTGCTACCAGCCGAAAAGGGAATGCTTGAAGCCGCCGCATAGGCGCCGCCATTGCGCGCGTCGATGGTACCTGTGGTGTTGAAACGTACGCTGGCCGCCATGCCGGTGTACGCCGTCTGCGCGCCACTGCTGAAGGACAGGACATCGTTGGCCGGGGAGATCGACGGGCTGGCGTCGAAGGTCGCGGTGAAGATGCCGGTTTGCGTGGCGATCGATGTATTGACGAAGCCGCTGCTGCTGGTGATGGTTGCGGCGCCAACGGCGAAAGGCGTTCCCGCCATGACTGCGCCAATAAGAAATGTTTTGATGCCACGCGTGACCCGGGCGGTTAAAACGCCGGCGAGGGATGGCGACACGAAAAGCCTGCTCGATGCAGGCATTGATATGCACATCATTGTCTTCCTCCGTTATGGTTTACAGCAGCTTCTACGAGCTGCCGCGCCAAGCTAAATGATTCACCCACTGCTGGACATCGGGGTAAACCCATGCTCCGCTGCTTAACCGAGGAACGACTTTACGATTGCCAAAAAAAATCGCCCGGAATCGGGCGGTTTTTTATTTTACTGACTGCGCTTGGCCCTGCTCTGCCAAGGGCTGGACGGACAACATAGTGCATCCGTCGATCACGTTGGAGCCTATGGAATACGACAAATCAATATCCCCTACGACGCATCGCCGTGACGATTTTTTACGAAGGGAAAGGTTCAAGACACCCGGTTCCGGCCTTGCAAGCTTCCGCTACGCGGAAATGCCGGCTTACCACTCCCCCGGGATGACGATACTTATCAGCCCGGATCTCTAGCGCTTCTTGCCCGTCTGCGCGACGGCGCTAAAAGCATCGCTGGACGCCTTGGCCACCTGCTCCAGCGTCTTGCGTGCCGTCTCGAATGTAGTCTGCATGGCTTCCGCGGCGGCGTGACTATTGAGCGGCATGCCTTTGAGGAAACCCTGCATTGCCTCCATCAGATCATGGCTGCCCGAATTGAGCTGCTGACTGACCAGCTTGCTCATTTCAGTTTGCACCTCGGCCGTAATTTCGGCGATGTTGCGACTCGTCGTCAGCATCTTTTCCGCAGCATGCTGCGCATAGCGGGCGCGCAGTTCCATGGCCTCTTGTGGCGTCTTGACCTGCGTCAGCGATTGAACGTTACTCACACCATCCTCGAACATTTCCTTCGCCGTCTGCATCTGCAGATGCAATATGCGTTGCGAATTTTCGATGGAGAGCTGAGCCAGGCGCATGGCCGACTCCAGGTTCTTCTTCTGCATCGTTGCAACCGTTTGTTCGACCTTGTTTGTCATTCTCTGCTCTCCAGAAAAATTCGGCCCGGCTGCAAGGTTCAAGTATTGCAGCACGGTCCGCGGGGTGGCGCCAAGCCAATTACAAAAGTCATCAACAGCACCCGATGGCGGCGTAGACCATAACACCATCAACAAGGTTTATCGATACGCAATAACGCTATGACCGCTATAACAAATTGGTTGGTATTTCGCACAGATGGCGCCGCTTGAAAGCCTTGCGGACGCCCCAATGTGTCACCGAGAAATATGCTCGAACATGAAGCGTGCAGCAAACCGGAGGATTGACCCATGCGTTTCGACAAACTCACGACCAAATTCCAGCAGGCCCTGGCCGATGCCCAAAGCATTGCTGTCGGCCATGACAGCCAGTACATCGAGCCACAACACCTCCTGCTGGCACTGCTGACACAGGAAGACGGCGGTGCCAGCGCCTTGCTCGCCAGAGCAGGCATTAACGCGCCGCCCTTGCGGGCAGCACTGGAGAAAGCCATCGACCGTTTGCCGCAAGTGCAGGGGCATGGTGGCGAAGTGCAGGTCGGCCGCGATCTATCCAATCTGTTCAATCTGACGGACCGTGAAGCGCAAAAACGCGGCGACCAGTTCATTGCCAGCGAGATGTTTCTGCTCGCGCTGTGCGATGACAAAGGCCCTACCGGCAAGCTGTTCAAAGAACATGGCGCCAATCGCAAGAGCCTGGAAGCGGCCATCGAAGCGGTGCGCGGCGGCGCCAGCGTCGGCGATCAAGATGCCGAATCGCAGCGCGAATCTCTCAAGAAATATTGCATCGACCTCACCGAACGGGCCCGACAGGGCAAGCTCGATCCAGTGATCGGGCGCGATGATGAGATCCGCCGCGCCATCCAGATCCTGCAACGCCGCACCAAGAACAACCCAGTGCTGATCGGCGAACCGGGCGTGGGCAAGACAGCCATCGTCGAAGGGTTGGCACAACGCATCATCAATGACGAAGTGCCCGAAACCCTGCGTGGCAAGAGCGTGCTCTCGCTCGACATGGCGGCGCTGCTGGCCGGCGCAAAATTTCGCGGCGAATTCGAGGAGCGCCTCAAGGCCGTGCTGAATGACATCGCCAAGGAAGAAGGACGCCTCATCATCTTCATCGACGAGCTTCACACCATGGTCGGCGCTGGCAAAGCCGAAGGCGCCATGGATGCCGGCAATATGTTGAAGCCTGCCTTGGCGCGCGGCGAACTGCATTGCATCGGCGCAACGACGCTCGATGAATATCGCAAATACATAGAAAAGGATGCGGCACTGGAGCGCCGCTTCCAGAAAGTGCTGGTCGACGAACCCAGTGTGGAAAGCACCATCGCCATCCTGCGTGGGCTGCAGGAAAAATACGAAGTGCATCACGGCGTTGACATCACTGACCCGGCCATCGTGGCTGCGGCCGAATTATCCCATCGGTATATCACCGACCGCTTTCTGCCCGACAAGGCCATCGACCTGATCGACGAAGCAGCGGCGCGCATCCGCATGGAAATCGACTCGAAGCCGGAGACGATGGACAAGCTCGATCGCCGCTTGATTCAACTCAAGATCGAACGCGAAGCGGTGAAGAAGGAAAAGGATGAAGCCTCGCGCCGCCGCCTCGGCCTCATCGGCGACGAGATCGGCAAGCTCGAACGCGAATATGCCGATCTCGACGAATTATGGAAGAGCGAGAAGGCTGCGGTACAAGGTAGCCAGCACATCAAGGAAGCCATCGAGAAGATCAAGCTGCAGATGGAGGAAGCGCGTCGCCGGGGCGACTGGCAGAAGATGAGCGAACTGCAATACGGCGAGTTGCCGAAACTCGAAGCACAACTCAAGGATGCCGAAGGCGCGCAGGATGCCAAGCCTGCGCACAAGCTGCTACGCACTCAGGTGGGTGCCGAGGAAATCGCCGAGGTCGTGTCGCGCGCCACCGGCATCCCGGTGTCCAAGATGATGCAGGGCGAGCGCGAGAAATTGCTGAAGATGGAAGATGCCCTGCACCAGCGCGTGGTCGGTCAGGACGAAGCCGTGCGCCTTGTCGCCGACGCGATCCGCCGTTCGCGCGCGGGCTTGTCGGACGAGAATCGTCCCTATGGCTCTTTCCTCTTTCTCGGCCCGACCGGCGTGGGCAAGACCGAATTATGCAAAACGCTTGCTGGCTTCCTGTTCGATTCGGAGGATTATATGATCCGCATCGACATGAGTGAGTTCATGGAGAGGCATTCCGTCGCGCGTCTGATCGGCGCGCCGCCGGGCTACGTCGGCTACGAGGAAGGCGGCTATCTCACCGAGCAGGTTCGCCGCAAGCCCTACTCCGTGCTGCTCTTCGACGAGGTCGAAAAAGCGCATCCGGATGTCTTCAATGTGCTGCTTCAGGTTCTCGATGACGGCCGCATGACGGACGGACAAGGCCGCACGGTGGACTTCAAGAACACAGTCATCGTCATGACATCCAACCTGGGCAGCCACATGATCCAGCAGATGTCCGATCAGCCTTACGAGTTGGTCAAGGCCGCGGTGATGGGCGAGGTAAAGAACCACTTCCGGCCGGAGTTCATCAACCGCATCGATGAGGTCGTGGTCTTCCACTCGCTAGCCAAAGAGCATATCCAGTCGATTGCGCGCATCCAGCTCAAATATCTGGAGAAGCGTCTGGCGCGTCTGGAAATTGGTTTGACGGTTTCCGATGCGGCGCTCGACGAGATCGCCAAAGCAGGCTTCGATCCGGTATTCGGTGCGCGGCCGCTGAAGCGGGCAATACAGGAGCATATCGAGAATCCGCTCGCCAGGCAGATTCTGGAAGGGCGATTCGGCGCAAAGGAAACGGTGATTGTAGATGCCGTGAATGGCGAAATCACCTTCCGCAAACCGAGCTGATTCGCCCTACAACGAACCGTAAGGCCGACCATCATGTGTAGCGCCTCGCGCGCTGCTCTTGATGTCGAACACCTGGCCCTTGTAGGGCGCTTCGGGCGGAATGATGATCCAGCTACGGTTGCTGCCCACGACTGGATCGAGCGGCAAGCTGCGCAGATATTTCCTTTCGACAAGTTCGGACAGCGTCTCTGGATAACGACCGGTGTCGCCGTAGAATTTGTCGATGACGTCGCGCGTCGTATGCAGGTTCTCCATCAGGATCGCTTCCTTCGAGCGATCGAGCCCCTGAAAATACTTGGGCAGCGCAAGCGTCAACAAAGTGGCGAGAATCGCCATCACGATGAGCATCTCGATCATCGTGAAGGCGTTTTGTTTACGTCGCGTCGCTGTGCCGATCATTTCATGCGAAAAGCATTAATCATTCGAGCGGCGTGGTGTGGCCGGCGCGTCAGCGTTGCCAGGCGGTTGAGCCGGCTGAGCCGGTGCAGGCTGGTCTTGCTGCTGTGGCTGCGTCTCGCCCTCAGGACGATGACCGCGAACACTGGTCACAGTCCCGGCGTCGAAGCTCTCGCCCTGGGCAGTCGGCTTGGCGATGCCGCGAATCAGATGTGGTGTGATCGACAGGAGCACCTCGGTCTTGCTCTTGTCGAGACCGTCAGACCTGAACAACTTACCCAAAATAGGAATGTCACCCAGTAATGGCACCTTGGTAACGGACTTGCGATCGGCATCCTGGATCAGACCAGCGAGAATCTGGTTCTCGCCATCCTTGAGACGCAACACCGTTGAAGCGTTGCGCGTGCCGATGCGATAGGCCACGGTACCGTTGGCCTTATTCTCGACCGTGCTGTTGATGCTGCTGACTTCCAGCGCGATCTTCAAACCGATTTCATTGCCCGGATAAATTTGTGGCTCGACATCGAGTTTGAGGCCCACATCGACATAGGTAATGTTCTGACTGACGACGCCGTTCGAAGTGGCTGTTGCACTGATATTCGGCACCCTCTCGCCAATGAGTATCTTTGCCTTTTCCCTGTTCTTGGCACGGATGCGCGGATTGGCCAGGATGTTGATGTCAGAGTCGGTGGCGTTGGCATTGATCGTCAGCCCGCCCATCGTCAGACCGAGGGAGCCCGGCGTCAGGTTATACAAATCACGCAAAGTAAGCGCCGCGGGATTGTTCGACGATACGACTTCGCCGGTTGGAAGCGTGGTGGTCGCGGCGGTCGATGAAGTATTGCTGCGCGCCAAGGGTGTCAATGTCATGGAAGGTGGCCACGCCACGCCCAGATTTTCGAGTCGGCCCTTGGTGACTTCAAGGATCGCCACTTCCAGCATGACTTCCGGTTCCGGTGCATCGTGCAGCGCGATGAGTTGCTCGGCAAGCGCCAATGCACGCGGCGTATCGCGCACGACAATCATATTGAGTTTTTCATCAACCATCACGTCGTGAAACTTGAGTACCGTTTTCAGGCTGTTGGCCACCATCTTGACGTCGGCATTGGCAAGATGAAAGCCACGCACCACCAGATTCTGGTAATCGCTCTGTTTTGGCTGCTCGTCGGGGTAGATCAGCAGCGTGTTGTCATCCGTCGTGCTCCAGCCCAGATGGGTCGTTAACACAATCTTTTCGATTGCATTGCGCACCGTCGTGTCCTTGAGAAAGATCGAGGCTTTCAGATCGGGCGCCACGTCCTTGTCGATGACGATATTCAAGCCGGAAGTCTTGCCAATGGCATCGAACAGCGAGCGCACCGGCGCATCACGAAATTGCAGCGTAATTTTTTTCGAAAGCGCCTCCTCCAGCAGGGAAAGGACGGGTGCCGCGCCAACTTCAGCAGGCTTCTGGACCGATGGCGCTAAAGATCCGGATACGGGTCCAGATGCGGGCTCAGGCGCAGGCGTTATGACAGCGGGTTTTGTTGCGCGGGAAACGGCGCGAGTCTTTGGCGCAGGAGTAGGTGCGGGCACCACTGCGGGTGCAGATGTAGCAGGTGCCGGTGAAGTCGCCACAATTGCCGCAGGCGCCACCGCCTGGCCTGCTGATGTAGCCGTCGTCGCGGGCGCCGATACAGATGCGGCATTGGAGGCTTGCGACCGGCGTGCCTGTTCGAGTGCAACGAGCCGTTCTTTGCCCTGCGCTTCGTAGCCCTTGATCTGCGTCAGCTGGCTGAAGTTGGCAACGGCATCGTCCCAACGACTTTGCTCTATCGCCGTATTGCCTTCCGTCAGCAGGAAAACGGCCAGACGTTCGCGCGCAGAGGCCAGCGTCTTGGCAATTTCGGCATCTCGCGGATGTTGCGCCTGCGCCTTTTCCAACACGATGTACGCTTCCTTGATGCTCCCCGTCGCCATCAGGGCTTTTCCGTATTCCAGGTCAGTACGTGCTCCAGGGCTGGCGCAACTTGACAGGATGACGGCCGTAACGATTGCCGACACGAGACTACCTGGTGTCAGCGGCCAATGAGATTTTTTTGTCGTTGTCATTTTTCACCCTCAATCGGGATGATTTGAGTCGATTTGGTTGATAAATTGAAGAGCATTACCTGGTCCGGCCTGACAGCGTCGACACGATTGCCGTCGAGTACCGCGCCCGGCGTGGCGACATAAGTCTGGTTGTCTTTGTCGAGAAACACACTGAGTTGGCCGTTCTTGAGCAGACTGCCGATCACCACAAAATTCGGCGGGGGCGGTGGAGGCGGCACACCGTCCTTCACCGCACTCGCCGAAGGCGGCGGTGGGGGTGACACAAACGGATTCAGCGGCGACTCTTGCTGCAAGGCGAGCTTGATGTTCTGCCGGGACGAAAGCGGCGCGTTGCTCACAGCAGGTGGCGCAGCGGGCGTCACGCTGCCGACGGCGGTCGTCTGAGCGGGCGACATAGCCTTGCTTGGCGCCACAGCCGTGACCACGCCGGCATCGCGTGCGGGGCTCTTGTCGCCGAAGAAGGCCAGCCAACCGGCGATACCGAGAATCGGCAACATGATCAGCAGGCGTGTGCGATCCTTCAATTCGTACCTCCCGCCGCCACACTGTCGACGATCACACGTGGCGCCTTTTGCCACAGGGATAACACAAGCTGCGCATCGAGCTGCGCACCCGTGCTTTGCTCGCGCTTGACGATCAATTGATCCAGCGACAGTGCCGGCATCTGCGCCAGCGCGGTGTAGATGAAGCGCCGCAGGGATGGGTAGTCGGCTTTCACCGGCAGCGATATCTGCAACTGCGAATATGCCACCTGGGAATTGGCGCGCACATCGGTAATGCGGCGATAGTCGGCCTGCACCACATTCACACCATTGTTCGCGGCGAAATCGAGCAGCACACGAAGCTGCGCGTTGGTGGTCTGCGGATCGGCCAACACGCGCGTCAGGCTTTGCGACGGCGACAGGCTCAGGTCCGGCTTGGCGCGCATGCGCAATTGCTGCTGCGTCAGCGTCTCCAACTGCTGCTCGGCGCTGTCCTTTGCGGCGATTTGTCCGGGCACGACGAGCACGCCGAACAGGATGGCCAGCAGCAGAAGCGCGCCTGCCACAAAGGGCAATACGCCCTGCCTGCTATACAGCAATTCGGCCTTGAGGCGCAGCGTGTCGACCGAGAATGCCTTGCCCGCCATTACTGCACGCTCGCTTTCGCGGCCGGCCGCTCGGGTTGGGCCAGTGGCGCCTCGAATGTGAAACGCATATGCGTTGCACCGTCCGCGGCAACGGTCTCCTGCCGCGTCAGAACGAGCGAAGCGTAAGCCGGGTCGGCACGCAGGCTATCGGCGAAGCTCAACGCCGAAGCGACGTCAGCGGTCTCGATCACCAGCTTGCTGGCCTGGCGTAGCACGCCCAGCTCCAGCGACACCAGCGTGACGCCGGTCCGCACGTTATGTTCCAACGAACCGAGCATGCTGGCCCACGGATAGTTCAAATGCATATTAGCCTGGGACACGGCCTCGGCCGAATCGGCGGTGGCTGTTTCATTCTGCGCCTCGCCCTCTTCGCTCACATTGAGTGCCGATTGCAGGGTAGCCACCCGCGCGTTGACCACCGAGCGTTCGTGCTGCAGCTTCCAGGCCGTCGTCAGACTGGCGCCGAGAAGGATCAGCATCACGGCGCACAGCAGCAACCACACGGGGCGACGTGCTTTGTCGGTGCCCGCTTCGAGCCAGCCGTGACGCGGTACGAAATCGATTTGCAGCGGCTTCACGTCATCGCTCCGTACAGTGCCAGGCGATAGGCATCGGTCTTGCGATCCAGGCCGATCGGCGCCGGCAGCGCGCGGCCGTGGCCGACGATCACAACGCGCAATTGCGGCCGATCACGCAATTCCACCAGCGGTGGCGCATCGCCGAGCAGGAAAACTTTTTGCGGCATATCGACGCCCATGCGCAATGCTTCGGTTTCGAGGCGTGCCAGTACTTCCGGCAGCGAGGGCTGCAGATCGAAGTGAAATTGACGCGCCGACAGCAAACGCCCGTCGCTGCGCAACAGCGCAAGGAAGGAATGTGCGCCGAAAGAACATATCCATCCGTCATTACCGAGACTGGCCGCATCACGGTTGATGAGACGCACGGCTTCAGGAACGACGGAGCCGAGCGTGCAGCTGTTCTGACGCGATACTTCGCCCAAAGCAGTGGTCAGCGATTTCGGCAGCGCACAGGCCAGCATCGCGCGGTCGTCGTGCCAGTCGGCCTCGATGTACCAGCTCTCTGCCGCCGAGCCAAACAATTGTTCGAAGCGATTCGCGGCAAGCGCGCGCAATTCGGCGAGACTGCCCAGCCCGGCCGGTGGCGTCACCATCCAGTAACGCACCCAGTCGTCGGACACCGATACCTGCAGGCGACCCGACACCTTGCCGGCTTGTGCCAGCGCGGTGCTGACCGCGGGTTCCCAGATGGCCGTTTCCGGAGACGAAGCGCCCGGCAGGTATTCGCGTAGCGGCAACATGCTGCTGACATGCGCGCCGCGCGAGTCGATGTCACCGACGATGAGCATCTCGCCGGCGCCCACACCCATCCCCAAGTTTTTACCCAGCCAGCGTGACACGCCGTACCTCCTCTAGCGTAGTCTCGCCGCGCGCCACCAAACGCAGCGCGTCTTCGTACAGACTCCTTGTGCCGTTGCGCTGTGCCGCTTCCATCAGTTGGCGCACCGAGCGGCGCTCGACCACCATCTCCGCCAATTCCGGATTCATAACGAGGATTTCGGCCACAGCCTTGCGGCCGCGATAACCCGTGCCACGGCAATCGCCGCAACCGCGTCCGCGTGTGAAAGCAAAGCCTGCCACGTCCTCCGGCGTAAGACCGGCGGCCTTCAGGTCGGCTTCGTCGGGCATGTAGGGTCCGCTGCAATGTTTGCAGTTAAGCCGCACCAGGCGTTGCGCCGAGACACCGTTGAGTGCGGAGACAAACGAGTAGAGATCGACGCCGATGTGATGGAAGCGACCGAACACGTCATATACGCTATTGGCATGTACCGTCGACAACACCAGGTGACCCGTGAGTGCAGACTGCACGGCGATTTCTGCAGTCTCCTTGTCGCGGATTTCACCGACCATGATCTTGTCCGGGTCGTGCCGCAAGATCGAACGCAGGCCGCGCGCGAAGCTCAGACCCTTCTTGTCGTTGACCGGAATCTGCAGAATGCCTGCGAGCTGGTATTCCACCGGGTCTTCGATGGTGATGATCTTGTCGCGACCGGTGTTGATCTCCGATAGCGCGCCATATAATGTGGTCGTCTTGCCCGAACCCGTCGGCCCCGTCACCAGCACCATGCCATACGGTTCCTGCACCAGTCGCCGGATGATGGCCAGTGTGCCCGGCTCAAAGCCCAGCGACTCCAGCGATAGCGAGCCGTGCGACTCGACCATGGCCTGCTTGTCGAGAATACGTATGACAGCGTCCTCACCATGTACGCTCGGCATGATGGAGACGCGCAAATCGATTTCACGGCCCATCGCTTCGACGCGAAAGCTGCCGTCCTGCGGCACGCGGCGCTCGGCGATGTCCAGTTCGGAAAGCACCTTGATGCGCGAGATGATTTGCTCGGCGAGGCCGCTACCCTGGATCTGTGCGATCTGGTCGAGCACGCCATCGATGCGGTACTTGGTGACCATGCCGGTCGGCGTGCTCTCCAGGTGGATGTCGGAA
Source organism: Rhodocyclales bacterium (assembly GCA_028292505.1). Classification (GTDB taxonomy): domain Bacteria; phylum Pseudomonadota; class Gammaproteobacteria; order Burkholderiales; family Rhodocyclaceae; genus Viridibacterium. The sequence goes on along the minus strand of JAQGMF010000022.1, from coordinate 20,652 downwards.
GCGCCGAGCTTGAGTGCGTCATACAACGTGGAGTTAACCAGCTTCACGGCCGGGCTGGTGGCGTCGCTGACCGAGGCGAAGGTCAGGCTCTCCAGCGAACGCCCATCGCCCTCACCCATTTCGCCGTTGGCCATCAGGTTGTCCATGGCACGCATGGTTTCTTCCTGCTTGGTCAGATAGGCGTGAATGTCCGAGCCGAGAGCCACGCGATATTCCACGCTGCCGCCGACAAGGCTGTCGATCCATATCTGCAGATCCTGATCGAACGGATCGGCAATCGCCGCCAGCAAGCCTGTCCTGCCCGTCGTGCCGTGCTGACGCAGCAGCACCACGCTGCGCTGTTGCGCACGCGCCATCGGCACCAGATCGAACACCGGTTGCAGATCGAGCATCTCTGCCGTTTCGATGACGCGATAACGGAAATGCGTCGCTACGGCGCCCAGCAGCGTGCGTGCCTCAAGGCCTGACAGCACCTCCAGCTCGGCCATCACGGGACGACCGGAAGCCAGCGCCGCAGCGCGCGCGCGCTTCATCTGTTCCAAATCTAGGCTCGCCTCACGCGCATTCACTGGATCGATCCTGCCAAATCAAAAATCGGCATATAGAGCAATATCACAATGCAGCCTACCACCAAGCCGATAAAGGCCATCAGGATAGGTTCCACAGCCTTGCTGAATCTCTCGATCCAGCGCGAACTTTCAGTTTCATAAAACAAGGCCGAACGCGTCAACATCGCGCCCATCTGCCCGGAGCGCTCGCCCACACGCAGCATGCGCAGCGCGATCGGTGTGGTCAGCCCCTGCTTTTCGAAGGCAAGCGACACCGGTTCACCATTACTGATATCGGCACGCGCGAGCGCAAGTTTTGCGCGCGCCCCTGCCGAGACCGTGCCCCCAACCATGTCGAGTGTCGTCACGATGGGAATGCCGCCCTCCAGCAACATGCCGATGGTGAGATACAGGCGCGACAGTTCGAGGATCTGTGCGCGCTCAGCAATGCCCGGAATGCGCGCAGCGATTTGAGCCCAGCGCCCTTCACGATTGATGCGCCGCAGTTGCCACACTGCCCCGACGACCACAGCGATGAATGCTGGCAGCACAATAAACAAATGCGTCCCGATGAATGCGCCGAAACCCAAAAGAATGCGCGACATGAAAGGCAGTTGTCGCCCGCTGTCCTTGTAAACCGCTGCGAACTTCGGCACCACGTACATCATCAGGAACAGCGCCACCGAACCACCTACCGACAGCAGGATCGCCGGATAGATCGCTGCGCTGACGAGACGTCCGCGGACCTGCTCCATGCGCGTCTGGTAATCGATGAAACGCCCGAGCGCACGCGGCAGATCGCTGGTCCGTTCGGCGGCGCGCACGATGCCGATGAACAGCGGCGGAAACTGGTCCGGCTGCAAACCAACGGCGTCAGAGAAGCGCAAACCTTCGCGCATGCGACGAATCAGGCTTTCCATGATGCCGCGCGCCAATGCACCGCTTTCCTTCTCGACCAGCGCTTCGAGCGACTCGACAAGACTCAGGCCGGCATCCAGCAAGGAGAGCAACTCCTGGCTGAACAGCACCAGTGAAAAAGTACCGCGACCGCGCCGCGTGCTGCGCCCGGAGCGCGCGCGCACCGTCACCGGCCGCAGGCGCTGACCCTCGCAGGCCCTGCGCGCTGCCACCTCATCGTCGGCTTCCAGCGTAAGCGTTTGCAGCTGGTTATCGGCCGTCAGGGCGCGAATTTCAAACTGCATGCGGTCTCGAAATCAGGAGATGTTCAACTGCGTCTTGTGCAGAGAACATGCATGGCAAATGCATATGCCGCTCAATTATTGGTGACGTCGGCTGCGGAATCCGTACCGCCTGGCTGGCCATCGCTGCCATAGGAAATGATGTCGTACTCGCGACCATTGGTGCCGGGGCTCTTGTACATGTAGGCCTTGCCCCAGGGGTCCAACGGCAACGCCTTGGCCAGGTAGGGGCCACTCCACTTGGCCAGGCCGGCCGGGCGTTCCATGAGGGCATTGAGCCCCTCGGCCGTGGTCGGGTAGCGACCGATGTCCAGGCGCATCTGATCGAGTGCCTTACCGAAGGATTCGATCTGCGCCTTGGCTACACCGTGTTCAGACTTGCCGATCTGCGAAAAATACTTGGGCCCGACATAGGAGGCGAGCAGGCCGATGATAGCGACCACCACCAATAGTTCGAGCAAGGTAAAACCCAGGCTGGCGCTACGCTGGCGACCAAGCTTCAAAAGTCCGATGTTTCTCACGTTGTCTCCACTTCGCAATTCGTTATCTCTCCGGCTTGTTTTATTTGCGGCGCCCTGCACCCGTTCTGAAGCCGTGTCGCGTGTAGCTGCATAGACTGCCAGTCAACTGACTTGTTCCGCCATATGCATTAATCAAGCATGAACGCAGACTGCTGCGTCGCACCAATTCTCATATAGCCATATGCCAACGCCAGAGTGGCCGCAAGAATGCCACAAAGCCCCCTCAAGGCCAATTACCACGCGCTGTACGGACGATACTAAAGTGTTAAGCCGCACATACGCACGCTCGCTTTGCAGCGTTTCCATTCAACACACCCGCCTTGGAGTTTCTCGCTGAAATGTCGCAACATTATGACAAATGCAAATCCGTCGGTATTCATCAACACCGGCATCGATGGAAATCGTTATCATTACTTGTCCTCGCGCCTGTACGACGCGCAGCGGCTGCGGTAAAGTCCGCACGCTCACGGCGCAGGCATGTCTGTCGCAGTGCCTCGCAAAGCATTTTTTACTTCAATCGTTCCACAAATGTCGCCAGCGCAAACAGCCGCCTCACGAGAAAACACGCGCGGAGACGAAGCCAAGCGCTACGTGCGCCTGTCGATCGCCGCCGCGCTGGCCACCATCACGCTCAAGCTGATCGCCTGGCGCATCAGCGGCTCGGTCGGCCTGCTCTCGGATGCGCTGGAATCTTTCGTCAATCTTGCCGGCGCTTTATTTGCGCTGGCGATGATCCAGATTGCCAGCGAGCCACCCGACGCCGAGCATCCCTTCGGTCACAGCAAGGCGGAATATTTTTCGAGCGGCTTCGAGGGTACGATGATCTTCGCGGCAGCCGGCGCCATTCTCTGGAACGCCGTGCCGCGCGTCCTGCATCCGGAAGCCCTCACCTCGCTGGGCACCGGCCTGTGGTTTTCTATCGCCAGCACGGTGCTTAATTTTGCGGTCGCGCTGACACTGGCAAAAGCTGCCAAACGCCTGCGCTCTGTCGCGCTCGACGGCGACGCCCGCCATCTCATGACAGATGTGTGGACCTCGGTCGGCGTCATCGTTGCCTTGCTCGCCGTCAAGCTCACTGGCTGGAACTGGCTGGACCCGCTCATCGCAGTGGCCGTCGCAATCCACATCCTTGTCGAAGGCTGGCGCCTGATGCGCGGCGCAGCCGATGGTCTGATGGACCAGGCACTTCCACCGGAAGATGTCGCTCGCATAGAAATCCTGCTCGACGAATACGCCTCGCGCGGCATCCGCTACGCCGAACTCAAAACACGCAGCGCTGGCAGCCAGCGTTTCGTGCATCTGAATGTGCTCGTACCCGGCGAGTGGCGCGTCGATACCTCGCACGAATTGCTCGACGAAATCGAAGCGCGCATCTCCAGCGCGCTCAACGGCGCGCAGGTCACGACGCACTTAGAGCCGCTGTAGACGGCAAAGGCAAAATCTTCACCGCAGAGGCGCAGATTTTTCGAATTTGCCAAAAACGGTCTGGCCGGTGCGAGCAATCGGATAAAATCCAGGGATGCTCTACTCACTCGCACGACCCTTTCTCTTTGCGCTCGACCCCGAAACTGCGCACGACCTCACGCTTTCCTCGCTGCATAAGTTCGGCGGCTGGTTGCCTCGCTGCCCGCGCGAGCATGGCAAAGCTGTCGACATCATGGGCCTGCGCTTTCCCAACGCGGTCGGCCTCGCCGCCGGGCTGGACAAGAACGGAGAGGCCATCGACGGGCTCTCCGCCTTCGGCTTCGGCTTCATCGAAGTGGGCACGGTGACACCGCGCCCGCAGCCGGGCAACCCGAAGCCGCGCATGTTCCGCATCCCGACGAAACACGCCATCATCAATCGCCTCGGTTTCAACAATCACGGCGTCGATAATCTGGTGGCGCGCGTCAGGGCCAGCAAGTACAAAGGCATATTGGGCATCAACATCGGCAAGAACTTCGACACGCCCATCGAGCGCGCCGCCGACGACTATCTGATCTGCCTCGACAAAGTCTACGCGCACGCTAGCTATGTCACCGTCAATATCTCCTCGCCGAACACTAAGAACCTGCGGCAGTTGCAGGGCGAGTCCGAACTCGATGACCTGCTCGGCCAGCTCAAGGCGCGGCAGACGCGGCTTGCCGATCAGCATGGCCGCTACGTGCCGATGACGCTCAAAATCGCGCCGGACATGGATGATGCGCAGATCGTCAACATTGCCGACGCGCTGCGCCGCCACCGCATCGACGGCGTCATCGCCACCAACACCACCACCGGCCGCGAAGGCGTCGAAGGCCAGCAGCACGCCACGGAAACCGGCGGCCTGTCGGGCGCGCCGGTGCGCGAAAAATCGAATCGCGTCATCGCGGCACTGGCACAGAAACTCGCCGGCGAATTGCCCATCATCGGCGTCGGCGGCATCACCGAAGGCGCGCATGCCGCCGAGAAGATCAAGGCCGGCGCCAGCCTGGTACAGGTCTATACCGGCTTCATCTATGGCGGCCCGCAATTCGTTGGCGATTGCATCAAGGCTGCGGCGCAAGCCGTCTGACGAACCGCAGCTGACGCGACGATGACGCACGAGCCCGATCGCATTGCACTGGTCAGCCGAATCGATGCGGTACTGCCGCAGACCCAATGCACCAAGTGCGGCTACGACGGCTGCAAACCCTATGCCAATGCCATTGCGGATGGCGCTGCAGATATCAACCAATGTCCGCCCGGCGGCGACGCCGGCATCCACAAACTCTCGCAACTGCTGGGTCGGCCGTACAAGCCGCTGAACCCGCGGAATGGTGTGGAAAAACCGCTGACCTTGGCCGTCATCGACGAAGCGGTCTGCATCGGTTGCACGCTGTGCATCAAGGCCTGTCCGGTGGACGCCATCATTGGCGCTGCCAAGCAGATGCATACTGTCATCGCAGCACAATGTACCGGCTGCGAATTGTGCGTCGCGCCCTGCCCTGTCGATTGCATCTCGATGGAGCCGGTGCAAGACCCGCAAGAGCTACGCCATCGGCATGATGAAAAGCACGCCTTCTCGGATGCCTCGCGCGCACGCTTCGAGTTTCGCAATATGCGCCTGGAGCGCGACAAGCAGGAAAAGGCCGAGCGGCTGGCAACCCGCGACAGCGCACCACGCGACACCACGGCCAACCTACCGACCGAGAGCACAGACCCGAAGAAAGCCCTGATCGCTGCCGCCATGGCAAGGGCCAAAGCACAACGCGAAGCCTCGGCGCCCCCTCCCGAGCCAATCAAAGACAGAAAGGATATGCAATGAGCATTGCACCGCAATCCGTCCGCTGGGGCATTCTCGGCTACGCCCGCATCGCCCGTCTCAATGGCATCCCCGGCATGCAGCGCGCCGGCAATGCCGAGCTGGCCGCCATCGCCTCGCGCGATCCGAACAAGCTCGCCGAGTGTGCGGAGAAATTCAGCCTCGCGCGCCTGCATCTGAAATACGAAGACCTTCTGGCCGACCCGGACGTCGATGCCATTTACATACCGCTGCCCAATTCGCTGCACAAGCCATGGAGCATCGCCGCACTGCGCGCTGGCAAGCACGTGTTGTGCGAAAAACCGCTGGCGCTGAATGCGGCCGAAGCACGCGAAATGGCCGCTGTATCGCGCGACACGGGCAAGCTGCTGATGGAAGGCTTCATGTACCGCTACACCGACCGCATGCGGCACGTGCGCGAAGTGCTCGATAGTGGCGTGCTCGGCCCGCTGCGCCATATCAATGCCAGCTTCCGCTTCTTCCTCGATCGACCCAATACCATCAAGGCACAACCCGAGCTCGGCGGTGGCGCGCTGTATGACGTTGGCTGCTACCCGATCAGCCTGCTCGGCATGATCACCGGCGAGGTGCCGGTGCGCTGCCAGGCGACGGCCGAGTTCGAACAAGGCGTGGACGTCAACCTGTCGGCCCTGCTGCAATATGACGACGGTCTTATCGTCAATATTCATTGCGGTTTCAATGCGCACGGCCGCATGCACGCAGAGATCATTGGCACACTGGGCACGCTCGAAATTCCCGATACCTTCCTCGACCCGGCAGGCGAGATCCGTCTCCACACCAAGGATGGCACGCGCAGCATCGCGGTGGACCAGTCAGATCGTTTCGGAGCGGAGTTCCGTGACTTTTCCGCAGCGATTCTCGAAGGCCGTCAGCCTATGCTCACGCTCGATGATTCGATCCGCGATCTGGAAGTGCTCGACATGATCCGCGCCAGTCTGCAAGAAACGTATTGAAGCGCGCATGCCACGCCTGATGACCAAAGCAGCCATTGCCGAAGCTTTTCGGCGATGGCACGCCGCCAATCCAAAGCCTGTCACCGAGCTTGAGTATGGCTCGCCGTTCCAATTGCTGGTCGCCGTCGTGTTGTCCGCGCAGGCCACAGACAAGGGCGTCAATCTCGCCACGCGACGCCTGTTCCCCGTCGCGCCGACGCCTGAAGACATGGCAACGCTGGGCGAAGCGGGCATCGCCGAATACATCAAGACGATCGGCCTGTATCGCAACAAGGCAAAGAATGTGGCCATGCTGTCGCGACAGTTACTCGAACGTCATGCCGGCGAAGTGCCGCGCGATCGCGAGGCACTGGAAGCCCTGCCTGGGGTAGGCCGCAAGACCGCAAACGTGGTGCTCAATTCAATCTGGCGCGAAGCAGTGATGGCCGTCGACACGCACATTTTTCGCGTGTCGAACCGCATGGGCCTGGCGCCAGGCAAAGATGTCGTCGAAGTTGAAAAGGTGTTGATGCGCCGTGTGCCGAAGGAATATCTTGTCGACGCACATCACTGGCTGATCCTCCACGGCCGCTATACCTGCATCGCGCGCAAGCCCAAGTGCGAGGCGTGCATCGTGCGTGATCTTTGTGAGTATCCGGACAAAACAGGCGTTCCCACAGAGGCACCCCAGTGACGAAATTTGACTTCAATGTAGGGCGCAGTGACAACTGCGCCGTATGTTCGAAGCACCATCCGGCGGAGTTTCACTCCGCCCTACGCAATGCGGCGCGAGTCCTTACTCCTCACCCCTCACTCCTGACTCCTCACTGAATGTTCAATCCTTCCCGCGACCAGGCCCGCTCTTTTCTCATCGAGAGCTGGCGCAAAAAATGTGCAAACGAGCCCATGCAGGCCATGGAGCAAGTCGTTGCCGACATCGTGCAATCGCATCCGGAATACCACGCTCTGCTCGAAGCGCCTGATGCGGCTGAAAAGGACTTCACGCCAGAAGATGGCGCGATCAATCCCTTCCTGCACATGTCCTTGCACCTGGCAATCGAAGAACAGCTTGCCATCGATCAACCGCCCGGCATCAAAGCGGCATTCGAGGCGTGCCTTGAGCGCCGCGGCAACACGCACGAAGCGCGCCACGATGTACTGGAGTCGCTCGGCGAAACGATCTGGGAAGCGCAGCGTAACGGTACGTCGCTCGATGCTGCAGCGTACCTTGAGCGCGTCAAGAAGCGTGGCGGCATATGAACTCACAGATCGTGAGCACGGACATCGGCACTGTCGTTTTCGATCTCGGTAATGTGCTGATTCCCTGGGACGTGCGCTGGCTGTTGCGCGGCTTGTTCGATAGCGATGCAGCCGTCGAAGCCTTTCTCAAAGATGCCGACATCATGAGCTGGCATGCGCAACAGGATGCGGGCTACCCAGTGACGCAGGCGGTCATCGAGCACAGTGCGAAACATCCGCAGCATGCAGCAGCGATTCGTGCCGTGTACGAGCGCTGGCACGAGACGATGCGCGATGCGAACCCCGATTCGGTTGCGCTGCTGCGCGAACTCAAAGCGGCAGGTTTGCGGCTTTATGCATTGAGCAATTTCTCGGCCGAGCTGTTTGCTCTCAGCCGCCCGCGCTTCGATTTCTGGGATGCTTTCGATGGCATCGTGCTCTCCGGCGAAGAAGGCGTGAGCAAGCCCGATGCGGCGATCTACCGCGCGCTGTTCGAGCGCTATTCGATCGTGCCGGAACACGCGGTTTTCCTCGACGACAGCTTGCCCAACGTGGAAGCTTCGCGTGCGCTGGGCATGCGAGCGATTCATTTCAAGGACGCTGACACGGCACGACTCGAATTGCGGAACATGGGTTTACCGGTGTAACCGTCATTCCCGCGAAGGCGGGAATCCAGTGGCGTTAACCAAAATTGCAAAGCCGCTGGATTTCCGCCTTCGCGGGAGTGACGGGGTAAGGGTTCATTCTGCTCAATCGAGCATTAAGACGACGCATAAAGCTTTGGCTGTGCGCCACAGAAGCGCGCCACGCAAAGCTCCTCATGCACGGCGCAACACTCCATGCCAAGATACGCCCATGAACTCGGCACTCGACACACCCTCTCCTGAAGACAGCGAAGCGATCCAGCGCGTCGTCAAGGTGCGTCGCGACTACAACACCTGGGTCGCCAACGAAACAGTCGAAGACTACGCGCTGCGTTTCACGGCGCGCAGCTTTCGCAAGTTCTCCGAAGCGCGCGTCGCCAACACGGCTTTCGGTGCTGCGTCCTTCCTCGTGCTCGAAGCGGTCGGCGCGACCTTGCTGGTCAACTACGGTTTCATCAACGCCTTCTGGGCGATCCTCGCCACCGGCCTGATCATTTTCCTGTGCGGTCTGCCGATCAGTCACTACGCGGCACGCTACGGCGTGGACATGGATCTGCTGACGCGCGGCGCAGGCTTCGGCTACATCGGCTCGACCATCACCTCGCTTATCTATGCGAGCTTCACTTTCATCTTCTTCGCACTCGAAGCGGCCATCATGGCTTATGCACTGGAGCTGGCATTCGATATTCCGCCGGCCTGGGGTTACCTGATCTGCGCACTGGTGGTCATCCCGCTGGTGACCCACGGCGTGACAGTCATCAGCCGATTGCAGACGCTGACGCAACCAGTGTGGCTCATCCTGCTGGCCCTGCCCTATATCTATGTACTACACAAGGAGCCGGGCGTCATCGCTGAGCTGTCGCACTACGCGGGCGGCAATGGACAAGGCGGCCACTTCAACATCTACCTATTCGGCGCAGCCCTGACCGTCGGCATCGCCCTGGTCACGCAGATGGGCGAGCAAGCCGACTACTTGCGTTTCATGCCGGAGCTGACAGCAAAGAACAAACGCCGCTGGGTAGCCAGCATGCTGATTGGCGGGCCCGGCTGGGTGTTTCTCGGCGTAGCAAAGATGCTGGGTGGCGCCTTGCTTGCCTATCTGGCAATTCGCAATTCCGTGCCACTGGATCGCGCCGTCGATCCCAACCAGATGTACCTCGTCGGTTTCGAGTCGGTGTTTCACCGTACCGACTGGGCGGTCGCGGTAACGGCATTCTTCGTCATCATCTCGCAGCTCAAAATCAATGTGACAAATGCATATGCCGGTTCGCTGGCCTGGTCGAATTTCTTCGCCCGCCTCACGCACAGTCACCCCGGCCGCGTCGTGTGGGTCGTCTTCAATACGCTCATCGCCCTGATGCTGATGGAGTTGGACGTGTTCCAGGCGCTCGGCCAGGTGCTCGGCCTGTACTCGAACATCGCCATCTCGTGGATGGTTGCCGTCGTCGCCGATCTCGTCATCAACAAGCCACTGGGCCTTTCGCCAAAAGGCATCGAGTTCAAGCGCGCGCATCTCTACGACGTCAATCCCGTCGGCGTCGGTGCTATGCTGATTGCATCAACGCTATCGATCTGCGCCTACGTCGGCCTCTTCGGCCCCATCGCCCAAGCCTTTGCTTCCTTCATCGCGCTGGCCACTGCGCTCACGATGTCGCCACTGATTGCCTGGCTCACCAAGGGCAAGTATTACCTGTCGCGCAAGTCAGTCGAAACGCCCTTGCCGCCCGGCACACATCGCTGCGTGATCTGCGAGCGCAGCTACGAGTCTGACGACATGGCGCGCTGCCCCGCCTACCAAGGCAATATCTGCTCGCTGTGTTGCTCGCTCGATGCCCGCTGCCACGATCTGTGCAAGCCGGATGCGCGCCTCTCATCGCAATGGGCACGCGTGCTGCGCCGCTTCCTGCCCAAGCGGCTGTGGCCCTACGTCGACACCGGCCTTGCCCATTATCTTCTTGTCATGTCGCTTATCATACCGCTATTGGGCCTGCTGCTCGGCCTGCTCTACTACCATGAGATGCAGACACTGGCCGACACGGCCAGCGGCTTGTTGCCTTCCCTGCGCCTGGCCTTCATCAAGGCTTTCGCGGCGCTGATTCTGGTCAGTGGCATCGTGTCGTGGTGGCTGGTGCTCACGCACAAGAGCCGACAGGTCGCGCAGGAAGAATCCAACCGCCAGACGCATCTGCTGATGCGCGAAATCGATTCGCATAAACGCACCGACGAACAATTACAACGCGCGAAACAGATCGCCGATCAGGCCAACCGGGCCAAGAGCCGCTACATCACGGCAATCAGTCACGAGCTGCGTACGCCGCTCAACAGCATTCTCGGCTATGCACAAATCCTCGATGGCGACCCGTCGATTCCCGCGCATCGGCAGCAGGCCATCAAGGTGATTCGTCGCAGCGGCGACCATCTGCTGTCACTCATCGAAGGTACGCTCGACATCGCGCGCATCGAGGGCGGCAAGCTGACGCTGGAAACGCGCGCCATCGATTTCGTCGAACTCGTGCAACAACTGGTGCGCATGTTCGAATTGCAGGCACAGGCCAAACAACTCAATTTCAGTTTTGAGACCAAGGGCGAATTGCCGGCCGTGGTGCGCGCCGACGAAAAGCGCCTGCGCCAGATACTCATCAACCTGCTGGGCAACGCAGTGAAATTCACGCAGCATGGCGGCGTCATATTCCGTTTGCGCTACGCGCGAGAAATGGCCACCTTCGAGATCGAGGACAGCGGCCCCGGCATTTCCGCTGAAGACATTGAGCGCATTTTCGAGCCCTTTTCGCGCGGCGACTCCGCTCAGATCGCAGCCGCGCCAGGCACCGGCCTGGGCCTGACCATCGCCAAGATGCTGACCGATCTGATGGGTGGGGAGCTGAATGTCAAAAGCACGCCGGGCACTGGCACGCTATTCACCGTGCGCCTGTTCCTGCCGCACCTGCACTCCGCCCAGGCGGCGAAGGAACTGCCACGTATCAGCCAGACCGGCTATCTTGGCGCACGTCGCCGCATCCTCATCGTCGACAACGAACAGGTCGACCGCGAGTTGCTGGCCAGCGTACTCTCGCCGCTCGGCTTCGAACTCGATCAGGCTGCTTCGGGCATGGGGTGCCTTGAAGTGCTGCCGCGATTTCAACCCGACGTCATATTCATGGATCTGGCTATGCCCGGCATCGACGGCTGGGAAACTATCCGCCGCATCCGCGCGCAAGGGCTTTCCGACGCGCACATCGCCATCATCTCTGCGAATGCTTTCGACAAAGGACTGGACAATGACGTCAGCATTGCTACCGAAGACTTCATTCTCAAACCGGTAAAGGTCGAAGAGTTGCTGGGATGGCTCGGCCACCGCCTACAACTCGAATGGACTGATTACAGCGTTGAGCCGGATGGTGCGACGTCGACGACGCCTGCGCATACCGTGCCACCGCGCTCGCGGCTCGAAGAGCTGGGCAAGCAGATTACTCTCGGTTATGTGCGTGGCATACAAGGCACGCTGGACGAAATCGCTGCTGACGATCCCGCTCACGCAGCTTTCGTCGGCCATATGCGCGATCTGCTGGGCCGCTTCCAGCTCGACGCGATGAGCGATAGCGTGAGAAAGAGTCTCGATGCCTAGACTTGACGTAGATCGCAGTAGTACCAATGTCGTCCTCATCGTCGACGACGTGCCGGACAACCTCTCCGTGCTACACGACGCCCTCGACGAATCGGGCTTCACCGTACTCGTTGCCATCAATGGGGAAAGCGCCTTGCAGCGTGCGCGCCAGAGCCTGCCCGATATCATCCTGCTCGATGCCATGATGCCCGGCATGGATGGTTTCGAAGTATCGCGTCGTCTCAAGGCCGACTTTGCCACGCAACACATCCCCATCATCTTCATGACCGGGCTGACCGAAACCGAGCACGTCGTTGCCGCTTTCAACGCCGGCGGCAGCGACTACGTCAGCAAACCAATTCGCACCGGCGAAGTCATCGCGCGTATCGCCACGCATCTGCAAAGCGCGCGGCAGATGAAACAGGCACGCAGCGCGCTCGATGCCTTCGGTCAGGCGACCATCTCGGTGCGCCCCGCCAGCGGCCGCATCACCTGGCAGACACCGCTGGCGCGCAAGCTGCTGGCTGAATACTTCGGTGCCGACGACGTGGCGCCCGCGCCAGTTCTCGAATGGATCGCAACGACGGCCCTGCGCCTCAAAAGCTCTTTGCCGCAGCCGCCAAAACCCTTGACGATCACCCGCTCAGCCAAACGCCTGATATTCACTTTGCATGACCAGACCGCAGACGAGGAGTGGCTGCTGGTGCTGCGCGAAGAATCCGATACCGCCGTGATCGAATCACTGATCGCGGCATTTCGCCTCACGCAGAAAGAAGCCGAAGTGCTCTACTGGGTCATCAAGGGCAAGACCAACAAGGACATCTGCTACATCCTCGGCAGCAGCCCACGCACGGTGCACAAGCATCTGGAGCATGTGTTCGAGAAGCTGGGGGTGGAGACGCGCACAGCGGCGGCGAATCTGGCACTCGCCAAGACGGGGCGGTTGGGGTAATAAGGTCACTCTTCGCAATCCCACGCTTGACCTTAGTATCCGATCGGATACAATGAATTGATGAACACATTTCTGCGTTCGGAAGAATTCGACGCTTGGCTCGGTTCGCTGAAAGACAAAATCGGTCGTGCCCGCATCATCCATCGCATTCGCGCGGCCGAGCATGGCAATTTCGGAGATTGCGAACCTGTCGGCGAAGGCATTTCCGAAATGCGTGTCCACTTCGGTCCTGGCTATCGCGTGTATTTCACCCGTCGCGGCGACGTGGTCTACCTGCTTTTATTGGGAGGACACAAGTCCTCACAGAAGCGCGACATCAAGCGCGCAATCGAGATGGCGCGAGCCATCGACAAGGAGTAATCGTGACCAAGTACGCTCAATTTGATGCCTCAGACTATCTCGACGATGAAGATACCATCGCTGAATATTTAACGGCGGCACTTGAAGACCCCAATCCCGATGTGTTCCTCGCGGCAGTGCGAGACATCGCCCGCGCCAAAGGTATGGCGCAACTCGCGAAAGACGCAGGTTTGGGACGGGAAAGTCTGTATAAGGCACTCACGCCAGGCGCCAAGCCGCGTTATGACACTGTATTCAAGCTATTACATGCGCTTGGCGTCAAGCTAGCTGCCACAACTGCTCATTCATAATAAAAATCGCATGGCATTTTGTGTAAAGCGAGTTCCCTGAGAAAACACCTAACGTCGTACGATAGTGCGATGGCTTAGCCAGCAATTGGCGATGAAGTCATATTTCCTGGCTTACTCACACTTACTAGTTGCACATTTCGTTGAGAAATGATGGCCATGTCGGGAACTGCAAAACCTGCGCATCGACGAGACTTAAGACACTCTCGAATTCCTCATGCCATGGCGGTGGAAAGAAAACGATATTTTCCCCATCGTCTCTTACGGCACTTCTATATATCAAGCCATTGATTCGCCTGGAGCGAGTTGATACGCCTTCACGCGGTAAATCAATGTCTGAATTTACTTTCACTTCTTTAAACGAAAAAACTTTGGCAAAGTATTCGGAAACGATCTGACTAGGCACATAGTCAATGTGTTCTCGTCCAGTTTTTTCAACTGGACGAGAAATGGTTTTTGCAAATTCTTGCAAGAACAATATCGCGTCTCTTTGTTCTCGAGAATTCTCATCAAAAGGTGATGGCACTGACGGCAAGCTGCTTACATCCAAGACAAGCAACCCAGAACGGGGCCGAAATGTTCCGATAGCAACGCTCGCAGGAGGGCCTCTAAAAATCTCCGCCAACGCAGTTTTGCGAGTAGTAGCTGCATAGAAATAACTAATTCCAACCGGATTCATTCTTCCGCCTACAGCAATATCGTTTGGAGGGGGTCCAAGTTCCTTGAAGGTCAGCCCCCAGGCGGCATCGGGACTGCGCTCACGCACACGAAATAATTCTTGCTGTCCAAGCGGTCGAACCAAGCCCAGTTGAGTTACCCACTTTCCAATTTTCTCAAGAACCTCAACTGGCGAAAAACCGGACAGATAAATCTCATCAGAAGATGGTGTAAGAAAAAAATATCTCGATTGAGTCTTGATGCGCTCTACAAATTCGTCCCAGGCTACCTGCAGCTCGACATGAGGTTCAAGTTCCATTAGTCGCCCAGGTCTTCCCTTAGTCCAAGATGTTTCCAGGAAGGCTTCGGCTACAGCAGTGCGCAAAGCAGGATGACTACCTATAGGGAACAGCTGATTAAGAGCTTCCTCTGTAGCAACGCCAAACCATTCACTCAAGTCGGTATCTGAAATTTCCGAGCGAGGGGTGAAGTAATAGAGAAGTGCGTTTGAGATTGGCACCATGAGAATCTCGACACAGGCAGCAATCAATTGCTGTGATTGATTTGCACAGTAGTCACATTTATTGACTGTGAGATTTTCAGAGACGAGTCTTGCCAAATATTCATCATCTACGCAATTGGCACATACATGTGAATTCAAGCCCTTCCATCCTCGCGCTTGTTGATCCCTCTGGTATCCCATGTAAGCCTCGCAGATATCAATCGACTAAACCAAAGGAGGTGCAATGGTTTCTGCATAGTCGTAAAGCGCCCCGAGAATCTCTTCTCCACGCTCGTCGACACCCTCACTGAGCGCATCGATCCTGTCGAAAAATGACGTTAGCGTACGCGCGTCGCCCAGCCCTTCATGCAACCGACCGATTCGGTGTTGTAGCCAGCGCGCCCGATCGACCTCGTTCAGGCTGTGCGGGAAGTTGCGAGCGCGGTAGCGGAAGACGAGCTCTTCCAGACGCGCGTCCTCGAAACTGACGCGCTCCGTGGTGAGTGCATCGGCATCCAACGCACGCAAACGATTGAGCGTGCGCCGATCATTGTTGCCAATGAAACCACCATACAGATCTTCATCCACGTCGGGCGCGCGATCGGCTGCGGGACGCGTGAATACAGCCTGCCATAGCTCACCGAGCTGCGGACCGAGGCGCACGATCTCGGCGTGACGCGCGGCTTGCGCCAGGTCGACGCTCCACTTCTCCGCCATGGCCGGGCTCAGCGTTTTGAGATTGCCGATGACGATGGGCGATTTGTTGATGTGGATGGTCTTGATCGGCAGGCGTGTCACGCCTTCGGCAAGGTCGGCCTGCTTGGAGAACATACGCTCGCGCACGGTTGCAGCATCGAGGGTGAATAGTTCGGAGGGATCGTGCGCCAGATCCCAGACAATGATTTCGTTCTTGTTTGTGGGATGTTGCGCCAGCGGCCAGACGACGCTGATGCAGCCACGCTCCGCTGCGAACATGCCCGATATATGCAATATGGGTTTTCGGTTCACTAGATCTATTTCAGCCAGCACCGCGTCTTTCTTCCTGAGACGCAGACAGAAATCGAACAGTTTGGGTTGTTTCTGCTTGATGAGCCGCGCCAGCGCGATCGTCGCGCGCACATCGGAAAGGGCGTCGTGCGCTGCCTCGTGCGCGATGCCATTGGCGGCGGTGAGATGCTCGAGCTTGAAGGATGGGCGCCCATCTTCATGCAAGGGCCATTCGATGCCTTCGGGCCGCAAGGCATAGGTGCAGCGCACGACATCGAGCAGATCCCAACGCCCGCAGTCGTTCTGCCACTCGCGCGCATACGGATCGATGAGGGTGCGCCAGAACAAATGACGAGTGACTTCGTCGTCGAAGCGGATCGTGTTGTAGCCGACGCCGATGGTGCCCGCGGTTGCAAGTTCGGTTTCGATGGCCGCGGCAAAGGCATGCTCGGGCACGCCGCGCTCAAGACAAGTCTGCGGCAGGATACCGGTAAGCAGGCATGACTCGGGATCGGGCAGGTAATCCGGCGCGGGCAGACAGTAAAGCATCATCGGCTCACCGATTTCGTTCAGCTCTGCATCGGTGCGGATGCCGGCAAACTGCGCGGGCCGGTCGCGGCGCGGCACGATGCCGAAGGTTTCGTAGTCATGCCAGTAGAAGGTGCTCATGGTGTGATCTTGATTGCGCTGAAGTGATTACTGCAAGACCATGATCATACGGGCAGAGAGGGGCACAAAGGGCTCCGGTGGAATCAGCGGCGCGTCTCACTCGGCGAGTCAGCCTGTGCGCCCGTATTGATGACCGCAACTGCGCCGAGGATCAGCACTGCCGCCCAGAACTCCGCCCAGCCAGGGTGCTCATGCAACATCAGCGCGCCCGCCGCAACGCCCACCAGCGGCGTGATCAGCGAAGACAGGGACGACACGCTGACAGACACGAGCAGAACCAATCTATTCCAGGCCCAGTAACCAAACATGAAGCCTATGACAATGTTGTATAGCAGCCCGAACAATGCATTATTGGAGGGCATCTGCTGCGGCAGGCCATCGACGAAGAAAGCCGCCATCAGCATCGGCACGCCGCCGAGCAACATCAGCCAGCCGGTCAAGGCGACTGTGTTGAGCGGAATCTGCCAGCGCTTCATCAACACCATGCCGGCCGACCAGCACCAAGCCGCCGCCACCATGAGCGCGGCGCCCACAGGCGTCTGCATCAGCTTGAAGATTTCCTCACCCATCAAGGCCAGTACGCCACCAAGCCCGAGGGCCAGCGCCAGCCAGCGACGCAGCGTCAGCCTGTCGCCGAGCAGCCATACGGAAAGCGGTACACACCACAATGGCATTGTGTAGCCGAGCAAGGCGGCCCGCCCGGACGGCAACATCCGTACGCCGTAGGTGGCGAAAATGTTCCAGCCGATGATGTTGAACACGGCCAGCCACACCACCTGATTGAGCCGCCCGCGCGGAATCGTTAGCGCCAGCCCAGACAATCGCGCGATGGCCAGCACGCCAAGCCCGCCAACCACGAGGCACAAGCCACGGAAGGACAAGGGCGGCACTTCGGACACGACCACTTTCATGATCGGCCAGTTGAGGCCCCAGCCGATGGCCAGACCGATCAAGAGCAGCAAGCCTTCGCGGGACAACTTCTGCAACTGCGGTTCGGATTGTTTGTGCATCGAGAAAATCGTGGAAGAGATGCCGCAAATGCAGCGGGGGCTGCAGTGTACCTTGTCAATTCGGCATAGCCGGCTCGAAAGGCTAGAATAGCGGCCTTCCCGGAATTCATATAACGGGCCATATAACGGGCAATTCGCCCCAGCCGTTACAGAAACAAGCCAAGTGACCACTACTCCTCTCGACGAACAACTCGATTTCCAGATTTCGCGTCGCCGCACCTTCGCCATCATCTCCCACCCCGACGCGGGCAAGACCACGCTGACCGAAAAACTGCTGTGGTTCGGCGGTGCCATCCAGGTGGCCGGCGAAGTGCGCGCACGCAAGGCGAGTCGTCATGCAACATCAGACTGGATGGAGCTGGAAAAGCAGCGCGGCATTTCGGTGACCTCCTCCGTTATGCAATTTCCATATCGCGAAGCCATCATCAACCTGCTCGACACGCCGGGTCACGAAGACTTCTCCGAAGACACCTATCGCACACTCACCGCTGTCGACTCGGCCGTGATGGTGATCGACTCGGTCAACGGCGTCGAAGCGCAGACCATCAAGCTGCTCGCAGTATGCCGTTTGCGTGACACGCCGATTCTCACTTTCATCAACAAGCTCGACCGCGAAGGCAAGGAACCCATCGACCTGCTCGACGAAATCGAATCGACGCTCGACATGGAGTGCGCGCCGATGACCTGGCCGATCGGCATGGGTAAACGCTTCCGCGGCGTGTATCACCTCTACAACGACAGCATCGCCTTCTTCGATCCGCATGCTGAGAAAGGCACTTCGGAAGTCATCGAAGGTCTTCACAATCCACGCCTCGACGAATTGCTCGGCACACAGGCCGACGAGCTACGCAACGATGTCGAACTGGTGCGCGGCGCATCGCATACCTTCGACCGCGAGAAATATCTCGCTGGCAAACAGACGCCCGTTTTCTTCGGCTCAGGCGTCAACAACTTCGGCGTGCAGTCCGTGCTCGATGCGATTGTCGACCTCTCGCCAGCCCCGCTGGCGCGCCCCGCTGAAACGCGTGAGGTCGTACCGGCCGAACCGAAGTTCTCCGGCTTCGTCTTCAAGATCCAGGCCAACATGGACCCGAAACACCGCGACCGCATTGCCTTCATGCGCGTCTGCGCCGGCCGCTTCGAGCGTGGCATGAAGATCAAACAGGTATCGCAGGGCAAGCAGTTCGCTGTCAACAATGCCATCACCTTCATGGCGCAGGATCGCAACACGACCGACGAAGCCTATCCCGGTGACATAATCGGCATTCCCAACCACGGCACCATCCGCCTTGGCGACACCTTTACCGAAGGCGAAGACCTCAAGTTCACCGGCATCCCATCGTTTGCGCCCGAGCTGTTCCGCCGCGCGCAAATCAAGAATCCGCTGAAGATGAAGCAGCTACAAAAAGGTCTGCAACAACTCGCCGAAGAAGGCGCCACGCAGCTCTTCAGACCCCTCGCCTCCAACGACCTGATCCTCGGCGCCGTCGGCGTGCTGCAGTTCGACGTCGTCGCACACCGACTCGAATTCGAATACTCGGTCGACGTCGTCTTCGAAGGCTGCTCTTGGGCCACCGCACGTTGGCTGCGCGGCAAGGACGAAGACATCAAGGCGCTACTCGACAAAGCACCCGCCAATATGGCGCTCGACGGCGGCGGCGACTACGTCTATCTCGCACCGAATCGCGTGAACCTGCAGATGGCGCAAGAGCGGCATCCGAATGTGCGGTTTCTGGAGACGCGGGAAATTTACTAAAGCCGCGCACCAAGCTATTCATCGAGCGCATCTACGACCACCTCGCGCAATACGAAGTCGAAAACATTGCGACACGTATTCAGGAAATCATTCACACCGTTTCCGTTCTCGAACTGAACCCGCTGATCGGCAGGCCTGCCGATGGCAATAACCGGGAGCGATCATCGGGCGCGACAGTCGTGGCTATGTAGCGCTCTATCGCTACATCGAAGCGATCGACACAGCCTTCGTTCTGGCCCTGTGCACTCAGCGCGAAGCCGGCTACGCAAGAGATTGAGCCCCACAGATGAGGTCGGCAAGCCCATATAGATAGCGAGCCAAATTGCCGGGAACCTTCCCGCAGCCTGCAGAATCCCATCGCAGCACGAGGGCGACGCCGATTGCACCGCGCTTCGCTCTGCGCAATACTCCACCGTCCCACACCCCGCATCCAAGGAGCCATCATGAGTCGTCTGACCGCGCAGGACTTCCCTCCCGAAGTGATGAAGCTGTTTGACCAGTACGTGCACGGCGGTATTTCGCGTCGTGATTTCATGGAATCTTCAAGCAAGTTCGCCGTTGCCGGCATGACGGGTGCGGGTTTTCTCGCGGCTTTGAGTCCCAGATTCGCGGAGGCTCAACAGGTAAAGCCAGACGACAAACGTATCAAAACAAGCTTTGTGGAGATTCCGTCGCCACAAGGCTATGGCAAGGTGCGTGGCTATCTCGCACAGCCTGCGAATGCAACGGGCAAGCTGCCAGTCGTACTCGTGGTGCATGAGAATCGCGGCCTCAATCCACACATCGAGGACATCGCGCGCCGTCTCGCTGTCGACAATTTCATCGCCTTCGCACCAGACGCCCTTTTCCCGCTTGGCGGCTACCCCGGCGATGAAGACAAGGCCCGCGATCTTTTCGCCAAACTCGACCAGAGCAAGACCCGTGAGGACTTTATTGCCTCTGCGAACTGGCTCTCAAAACTGCCCGAGGGGAACGGCAAGCTGGGTGCTGTGGGGTTCTGCTATGGCGGCGGCGTCGTCAACGTGCTCGCCACACGCCTGCCCGACCTCGCTGCAGCCGTGCCTTTCTACGGCCCGCAACCATCCGCCGAAGAATCAGCCAAGATCAGATCGCCATTGCAGGCCCACTACGCCGGCAATGACGAACGCATTACATCGGGCTGGCCTAAATTTGAAGCCGTTCTCAAGGCGTCAGGTGTGAAGCACGAAGGCTACATCTACCCCGGCGTGGAGCATGGCTTCAACAACGACACCACACCCCGCTACGACGAAGCCGCTGCGAAGCTTGCATGGCAGCGCACGATCGCCTTCTTCAACTCCACCCTGCGCAGCTAGTACATAGGCATTAAAATAACGAAACATTGTTGCACTCCAGCTAACTGTGGTCCCTGCGCTTATTAAAAACCCGCTAGGGAAGGACGGTTTTGTTGTGCCGAGTGCGAGCGCTGGAGCTGCGCCTATAAAGCCGAACGCCCGGTCAGTTTCCTGATCGGGCGTTCGGTT
>JAQGMF010000010.1 GCA_028292505.1 Rhodocyclales bacterium | reverse complement strand
AACCGCCTCCGCGTGGCGCTGACCGGCCTGACCATGGCCGAGAAGGTCCGTGACGAAGGCCGCGTCATCCTGTTCTTCGTGGACAACATCTACCGCTATACGCTGGCTGGTACCGAAGTGTCCGCGCTGATGGGCCGTATGCCTTCCGCCGTGGGTTACCAGCCAACGCTGGCCGACGAAATGGGCAAGCTGCAAGAGCGCATCACCTCGACCAAGGTCGGTTCGATCACCTCCATCCAGGCCGTGTATGTGCCAGCGGATGACTTGACCGACCCGTCGCCTGCGACCACCTTCCAGCATCTGGACTCGACCGTCGTGTTGTCGCGTGACATCGCCGCCCTGGGTATCTACCCGGCGGTTGATCCACTTGACTCCACGAGCCGTCAGCTCGACCCGCTGGTTGTGGGCGAAGAGCACTACAACGTGGCCCGTGGCGTGCAGCAAACCCTGCAACGCTACAAGGAACTGCGCGACATCATCGCGATTCTGGGCATGGACGAACTGGCGCCAGAAGACAAGCTGATGGTGTATCGCGCCCGTAAAATCCAGCGCTTCCTGTCGCAGCCCTTCCACGTCGCTGAAGTGTTCACCGGCTCGCCCGGCAAGTACGTCACGCTCAAGGAAACCATCCGTGGTTTCAAGGGCATCGTCGCAGGCGAGTACGATCACCTGCCCGAGCAGGCGTTCTACATGGTCGGCGGCATCGACGAAGCGATCGAGAAGGCAAAAACTTTGCAGTGAGGCGTGAGGAGAGAGGAGTGAGGAGTTTGGCCCACCCGGCTAACGACCTTCACTCCTAACTCCTAACTCCTCACTCCTCACGGAGATAAAAATGGCAATGACCGTACACGTGGATGTCGTCAGCGCGGAAGAGCTGCTGTTCTCCGGTCTGGCTGAAATCGTGTCGCTGCCGGGCGAAGCAGGCGAACTGGGCATCCTGCCCGGTCACACGCCGCTGCTGACCCGCATCAAGCCCGGCATGGTGCGTATCAAGCTGCCGAACCAGACCGACGAAGAAGTGATTTTCGTTGCGGGGGGTTTGCTTGAAGTGCAACCGAGTCTGGTCACCGTGCTGGCCGATACCGCCATTCGCGGCAAGGATCTGGACGAGGCCAAGGCGATGGAAGCCAAGCGCCTTGCTGAAGAAGCACTCAGCAATCGCAGCAGCACACTTGATCTGGCCAAGGCGCAAGCCGAATTGGCCGAGGCGGTTGCTCAGATGGCAACGATCGAGCGTCTGCGCAAGAGCAAGCACTGACAAGTATCGATGGCAAATAAAAACGGCACCCGAGGGTGCCGTTTTTATTTGCGTCGCGATAATGCAAACGGAATTTATGCTGCCAGCTCGATGCGCTTTTCCAGCCGATTCAGCGCACTTTCCAAGTCGCCCAGTGCCTTGCGCCAGTCGACCAACTCGTCCTGCGTCACCACCAGAGCCTGCTCATCGCGAACATACTCGACTGCATTCGCGCCGAAGTTGGACGCGACCTGCCTGACGCTTGCACCGATATGCGACAGTCCTGTTTCGACGCGATGCGCAATCACGTCACCGAGCACCGGACTGAGCGCCGCGCCGACATCGGGACGCAGATGCTTCAGCAATAGCGAAATCGTCTCGGCAAAGCCCGCATCGCCACTCACTGTTGCATGCTTGGTTAGTTGATCCGCCCCATCGGAAAGCGTTGCCAATGCCGAAGCGGGAAGCGTCAGGCACACGGCGGGCTCGACATCCGCAGGCAGCGGCTCGAGCAAACCCGCCTCGGTGACGCATACGCGCAAACTCACGCCACCAACGATCAGCAGCGCGCCTTTGCCAGCGTGCGGCTTGAGCAAATCACTGGCCCAAGCCTCACCCTTGAGCAAGCGGTTGAGAGGCAACAGCAGAAACGATTGCAGCACGCTCAAGCGACCTGTTGAATGCCGGACAGGACCCAACCACGATTGCCGTCACGCGGTTTGGACAGATGCCAGACTTCGTCGAAAGCCTGTGGCGAGCTGTTCGGGTCTTCGCGCAGCAGGCCGTGGAAACGCACGCTGGTGATATAGCGGCCGGCTTCTTCCGCAACTTCGAGCACCTGCGCTTCCAGATTCACGACATCGGTTTTCTGCCCGGCGCCATGGCGATCATCAAGGTCGAGCTTGATCTCGGCGAACATCTCCGGCGAGGTGAACTCGCGAATGTCTTCGAGGTTGCCGGCATCATTGGCCGCCTGCATGCGAATGAAATTGACCTTGGCCTGGCGCGTAAAGGCATCCACATCGAAGTCCGCCGGGATATTGCTGCTCACGACACCTGCCGACGGCGCGCTGCCGTAGGGCTGTTGCGCGTCGAATTGCGCGGGTTGTTGTTGCAGGTCGGGCCCATAACTCGTCGCGGGTTGCGGCACCCGTGGCGCCATGAATCGACGCAGCACCATCAGCACCACCACGCCACCGATCAGCAGCAACATCAGGCCGGCCATATCACCGCCCATGCCGAAGTGCGAGAACAGGGCTGCCAGGCCGATGCCTGCTGCGAGACCAGCGAGAGGACCCGCCCACCTGCGCCAACCACTGGCCGGTGCGCCGATGGGAGCGGGTGCCGGCGCAGGTCTTTGATATGCCGGCGGCATGTATTGACGCTGCGGGACAGACCGTTGCATGCCCAGCGAACGTCCGCCGCCAAGACGCGCGGCCTCGGCGTAGTCAACGGACATGCCCACTGCGCTGATCGCCACGAAGACCATGAACAGCACACGTTTCAACATTCCGGATTTGATTGCAGACCTAAGCATTGATATCTCTCCATCGTGAGGTAAAGACCCCAAACGTTCTCTTAGATGGGGAGCTGAAGTGGAAGGTTCAAGTAGCACGGGCAAGACAGTGCGCGTTGCCCTCAAAACTTGTATCCCCGATGCAGCGCCACGGCGCCCGCAGCAATATTGAAATATTCGGTGCGCTCCAGGCCTGCGTTACTGAGCATCTGCTTCAGCGTGTCCTGGTCAGGGTGCATGCGGATCGATTCGGCAAGGTAGCGATAGCTGTCGGCATCGCCAGCAACTTTCTGGCCGAGCCAGGGCAGGACCTTAAAGGAATACACGTCGTAGGCCTTGGCCAGCGGCTGCCAGATTTTCGAGAACTCCAGTATCAGCAGACGGCCACCGGGACGCAGCACGCGACGCATTTCGGCTAATGCTTTTTCCTTATGCGTCATGTTGCGCAGGCCGAAAGCCACCGTAACAAGGTCGAAGTGGTTGTCCGGGAAAGGCAGTTTCTCCGCGTCACATTGCGCCACGGGTAGCAGAAATCCCTTGTTGGTGGTGCGATCGCGGCCGACGCTGAGCATGGCGTGGTTGATATCGGTGAGCCACACCTGTCCCGCATCGCCCGCCTGCTTGGCGAAAGCCAGCGATAGATCGGCTGTGCCGCCAGCGACGTCGAGTACGCGTTCGCCCGGACGCACGGCGGCGATCTGTATCGTGAAAGCCTTCCACAGCCGATGCATGCCCACCGACATCAGGTCGTTCATGACATCGTACTTATTGGCGACGGAGGAGAAAACGCCGGCGACACGCCTGGCTTTCTCTTCTTCGGGTACGGTTTCAAAACCGAAATGGGTGTCGTGTTCGCTCATGGTCTGGGTCTTGCTGCGTAGCTGCAATTTGTCCGACTGTCATTGTAATGGGCGCGGCGACCGTGGGCTTGGTTACAATGATCGGTTCTGCCACAACGCCATCAACTTCATGCAAGAGACCCCTTTTCCCGCCCGTAATTTTATCAAGGGCGATGTACTGCGCTGGTTCGGCAAGGGCGGATACGCTAAAGGTCTCGACTATGTCGCGATGGTAAGCGGCTTGCAAGTGAGCGATCGTCTGATCCGCGCCACGGTCAAGGGTACGGCGCTTAGTCCTTACAAAGTGCGTGTCAGCTTCAATGCCAACCAGGGTATCGAGGCGATTTGTTCCTGTCCGGTCGGCTACCTGTGCAAGCACGGCGCGGCGGCTTTGTTGGCGGCCATTGACGCACGTGGCGCAATGGCGACCTTGCCCGATCCACAGGTGCTCGACTGGCTGAAGATGCTGCGCGACCTGAGCGAAGTCAATGCCGGCAAGCAGACCAAGGTCACCAAGCAGACCAAGACGCGCGAACAGTTGTTCTACGTCATTGATCACGATGCAGCCGATCAGCGCATCACCGTCTCCATGCGCAAGGCGCGGCCGGACGCAGCCGGACGCATCACTGCGGCGGCCGAGGCGTGGGATAACGTCGAGCGCGCCCTGACCAGTCCGCCGAAGTTCGTGACCGACGAAGACCTGGCTATCTTGCGGCTATTGTGGGTGGCGCGCTCGCGCGACATCGGCTACATGGGCCCCGAGTTCGAATTGCAGCGCCGCCCGTGCAGCGATCTGCTGACGCGCCTGCTGGCGACCGGGCGCTGCCTATTCGACAGCACGCTGCGGCTTACGATGCATGCCGGACTGCCGCGCAACGGCCGTCTCGTGTGGCAGGCCGGTGATGACGGACGCATGCACGCCAGTGCCATCGTCGAGGGCGTGACGCAGGCGCACGTGTTGCCGTGCGAACCGCCCTGGTACGTCGATGCGGCCAACGGCGAATGTGCTTCGCTGGATCTGGGCATCACGCCGCGGATGGCATCGCGCCTGCTCAGCGCCCCACCGCTGCGCCCGTTGGATGCCGCATTGGTGGCACTCGAACTCAGTGAAATTGCCCCCGACTTGCCGCGGCCCGATGCACAGGCGGTGGGCAATCTGCGCCGCATCGAAGGGCCGCCACAGTTGCGTCTACGCGTGTTCACAGCACAAGTAAGTACGGCGCGTAGCTGGCGTGGTTACGCGCAACACTACCAGTTCGACATGGATCTTGCGCAACCGACTTTCGATTACCAGGGACTCATCGTTGCGCCGGAAGAGTCGCGCGACTTCTACCTCATCGAGGGTGAAACCTTGCAGCTGGTGCGCGACAAGGCGGCCGAATCCGTCGCGCTCGAACAACTTCGCCAACTCGGCTTTCAGAGCGTGCTCACCAATATTTTTTCGACCTGGTCGATTCCCCCCGGCAAGCATCTGCTCGGTCTTCACGATGCAGTCGCCTGGCATGACTGGATGTCGCACCTGGCTCCTGCTTTGCGCGCGGCGGGCTGGACCCTGCAGGTAGAAGACAGCTTTCACCATCACATCGTCGAAATCGATGAGCTGCTGGCGGATGTCGAAGAAACCGAGGCGGGTTGGTTCGACCTGTCGCTTGGCTTCGATCTCGAAGGTCAGCGCATTGCACTCGCACCGCTGCTCGCCAATTTCCTGCAGCAGCATCCGCACCTTTCCAGCGGCAAGGGCCTGGACAATCTGCAGGATGCTGCTCGCATAGACATACGTCTTGAAGACGGCCAGCGCGTGCGCTTCACCGCCGGGCGCCTCAAGCCGCTGCTACGTCTGCTCATCGACCTGTTCGATGGCCGGCAGCGCGGCGATCACAGCTTGCGCATCTCCAGGCTCGATGCGCCGCGCTTGCAAGGCCTCGCCGAAGTCGCCAACACTACGGGTCTGCAAGCTGTTGAAGCAGCCGCTGCCCGCTTGCGCGGCAGTGCCGGCGTTGCTCCGGTGGCCGCGCCGCCGGACCTCGGTCTCACCTTACGGCCCTATCAGCTCGAAGGCCTCGCCTGGCTGCAACATCTGCGGCGCCATGATCTGGCTGGCATACTCGCCGACGATATGGGCCTGGGTAAAACCGCGCAGACGCTCGCTCACTTGCTGATCGAAAAACATGCCGGACGGCTGGACCGGCCCAGTCTCGTCGTCGTCCCCACCTCGCTCATCTTCAACTGGAAGCGCGAGGCCGCCCGCGTCGCGCCCGCGCTGAGCTTACTCACATTGCATGGACCACAGCGCGATTTTGGCGCCATCCCGAAACATGACATTGTCCTTACCACCTATCCGCTCGTGTGGCGCGATGCCGAGCAATTGCAGCAGCACGACTATCACTTATTGATTCTCGACGAGGCGCAAACCGTCAAAAATGCCGCCAGCCGCGCTGCGGGTGTCATCCGCAAACTCGACGCCCGTCATCGCCTGTGCATCACCGGCACACCGATGGAAAATCATCTCGGCGAACTGTGGGCGCAGTTCGATTTCCTGCTACCCGGCTTCCTTGGTGACAGCCGCGACTTCGCCCGACGCTGGCGCACGCCTATCGAAAAAGGGGGCGACAGCCTGCGTCGCGAACTGCTCGCACGCCGCGTCAAACCTTTCCTGCTGCGTCGTCGCAAGGACGAGGTCGCTGCCGAATTGCCCCCCAAGAGCATCGTGCTGCGCACCACCGAACTCGAAGGTGGCCAACGCGATCTCTATGAAGTCGTGCGCAGCGCCATGGATGAGAAGGTGCGCAACGCCGTCGCTGAAAAAGGCTTCAGGCGCAGCCACATCGTCATCCTCGATGCGCTCCTCAAGCTGCGACAAGTGTGCTGCGATCCACGTCTGTTGAGCCTTGCCGGTGCACAGAAAGTGAAAGAGCGCGCCAAGCTCGACCTGCTCATGGGCATGCTGCCCGAACTCGTCGAAGAAGGCCGCCGCATCCTGCTGTTCTCGCAATTCACCAGCATGCTCGACCTCATCGCCGAAGCCGTCACTGCGGCCGGAATCCCATTTGTCATGTTGACCGGCCAGAGCAAGCAACGCGAGGCCCTCGTGCAGCGTTTTCAGGACTGCGAAGTACCGCTGTTTCTCATCAGTCTCAAGGCGGGTGGCGTCGGTCTCAACCTTACCGCTGCCGATACGGTCATCCACTACGATCCCTGGTGGAACCCAGCGGTCGAGGATCAGGCCACCGACCGTGCCCATCGCATTGGTCAGACCAAATCCGTGTACGTCTACAAGCTTATCGTCGCCGGCAGCATTGAAGAGCGCATCGTCGCCCTGCAGGAAAAGAAGGCCGCGCTGGCGAGCGCCGTGCTCACTGGCGACGCCGAAGGAGACGTCAAGTTCAGCGAGGAAGATCTCGCCAATCTCTTCGCGCCTTTGCCGGAACTCGCTGATAGCAAGCCGCGTCTGGCACGCGTGTGACCAGGAGCGAAACCTGCGCGTCGACCGTATGTCATAGATGTACGCACAGTACGATTCAGACCAAGGAGACCGATATGTTGAAAAACAGGTTGAAAAACAGGTTGAAAAATATGTCAAAACAATTGCTACCAAGCCTGTTCGCGACGCTATGCGTGCTCGGCATGACCAGCGCGCGTGCGGACGTTTCCGAAAAGGCCGGCGAGGCCAAGGATGCCACCGTGCAGGCAGTGCACAAGACGGGCGAAGTCGTATCGGAGGCCGCCAGTACCGCCGTTTCCGCTACCAAACATGCCGCCCACAAGACGGCCGAGGTAGCCGTCAAGGTCTATGACAAGACCAAGCAAGTCACCAAAGAAGCCATCGGCACTGCGGCCGACAAGACCAAGGAAGTGGTCGGCAAAGTCGAAGACTCGGTCAAGAAATAGCGCAGCCCCGCCACTATTTACGGGGCACATTTGTCTGTCATTGGCCATGAACGTGGAGGTTGTTTCCGTTCTGCCTAGCTGCTTGAATTCGTGAGAAGCTTTATGCTCCGAGCTGGCGCATATTCAAATAACCTGGAGGCGTACCGTGACCACCACAACCATTCCGTGGAATCTTCTCGACACTCGCCGTCGACTGGCGCCGCAACGTTACAAGATAGGTCTGGTTGTTCGCGGCATGACCGCGCCGGGTAGGGCACCTTCGGACGAAGGCCATGCAGATTGCGTGCTGTCCACGGGGGAGCCGATCGGTTTTTACGCTGACACGGGCATTCCGCTTTCAGGCTCCGGGCCTTCTGGCTCAGACGGGGGATCGGCAACCGGGACGCTGGCAGCACGTGCGGTGACGGCGACACTGGCTGGAGAGGTCTGGGACTATCAGCGCCTCCTGGTCGAAAGATTGCCCTACGTCGATCTCGCCCAGGCGGCCTCGACCCACACCGTATCCACGCTGCTGGCCATCAATGTTTCCGAAGGCGAGCGCATGCGCTTCGAGCAGGCCTGGTCAGCGATGGCGGTCGACCCCGGCATGTTCGGCATCGTCGGCATGAATTGCTCAACCCACGCGGCCTATGCCTTTGCCGCGGCGGGCCTGGTCACTTCGCCGCTCGGCACGCGTACCCCCGAAATATCCGGTCCCGATACGCCGACCAATCTTTTCCTGCAGCTATTCAACGGCGCGGCCAACGCTCGCTGCGAAGTATTCACCGGCTATCTTGGATTCACGCCAGCTGGTGCCGGAACCTTTCGCATAACCGCCACCTTGCGCGGACGGCCGCATCGCTCGTCCTGAAGCGCACGGCGTGCCCACGCAGCGGACACGGTTCAAACGCAACACAATTGCATTAGCAACCCGATTGTGTTTCAATCGATGACATGAACGCTGTAACACCAAACATTGCCGAGCGCATTCGTGCATTGGGTGCGCGCGCCACACCGGCGCGCGTGGCCGTGATGCGTCTGCTTGAAACCGCCGAGCGCGCGTTG
Source organism: Rhodocyclales bacterium (assembly GCA_028292505.1). GTDB lineage: Bacteria > Pseudomonadota > Gammaproteobacteria > Burkholderiales > Rhodocyclaceae > Viridibacterium. Next base: position 374,526 of record JAQGMF010000010.1, on the reverse strand, counting down.
TCGCACCACGATATCGAGTTGGCGCTGCAGGCCAACGGCTTCGACCGTGTGACGCTCTACCGCGTGCTCGACTGGATGGTGGAGAGCGGTCTCGCGCATCGTGTCGCCGATGCGCAGCGCGTGTTCCGCTTCAGCCTCGCTGCGCCGGACGCGCCCGCGCACGATCGTCATGCGCATTTCCGTTGCGAGGATTGCGGCAAGGTTTTCTGCCTCGACGATGTGCCGGTCACGCGGCCCGCATTGCCGAAAGGTTTTTCCAGCAGCGCCGTCGAACTGAGCATCACGGGACATTGCGGGCATTGCGGCAAACATGCTTGACGATGGCATATACGCTCGCAGTGGGCGACAAATGCCACACAATAATCACAAGGATTCCTCCGCATGACCGCCCTACCCGTTCTCGTACATATCGTGCTGGCCACCCTCATGGGCGGCCTGCTCAGTGTTGTCGCCGCGACGTGCGTCATGATCGGCTTGCCGCAACGCTGGATGCCGCGCCTGATAGGTTTCGCCACGGGTGTCCTGCTGGCCGTGGCGCTGCTGGATGTGTTGCCGGAAGCCTTCGAGGCCGGCGTCGAGCCACACAAATTATTCGCCACGCTGCTGATCAGCCTACTGTGCTTCTATGGCCTCGAGCGCGTGGCCGTGTGGCGCCATTCGCATCCGGACGAAGAAGGGCACGATCATCATTGCCCGCCGCACGAGCACGGCCACCATCATCATGCATATGGCATCGACAGGAATGCCGTATTTACCGTGATCATCGGCGACACCTTTCATAATTTCGTCGACGGCGTCCTGCTCGCCGCTACATTCCTGACCAGTCCGGCGCTCGGCTGGAGTACCGCTTTCGCCGTGATTGCGCACGAGATTCCTCACGAAGCCGGCGCCTTTGCCATCGTGCGTGCGGCCGGCTACTCGGCGCTGCGTTCGCTGCTGCTCAATGGGGTGTCGAGTTTGGCTTCGGTCCTCGGCGGCATACTCGGCTTCTTCGCGCTGTCGCACGCGCAAAGCTGGTTGCCGTACATTCTCATCGTTGCCGCATCGAGCTTTCTGTACATTGCCATTTCCGATTTACTGCCGATGCTTCGTCGCGAAGGACATCGTCATACTTCCATGTGGCAGACCGCATGCATGCTGGTCGGCATCGCGTTGATCGCGATCAGCGCCTCCGCTGTGCATTGATGTCGTTGTCATGACTTCGCGCATCCCCGTTGTCCTGCTTACCGGCTTTCTGGGCAGCGGCAAGACCAGTCTGTTGGCCAGCGTGCTGCGCGAGTCGCACATGGCCGGCTGCGCGGTGCTCATCAACGAAGTCGGCGAGATCGGTCTCGACCACCTGCTGGTGCAACAGCTCAGTGAAGACATCTCCCTGCTCGAATCGGGCTGCCTGTGCTGCAGCGTTCGCGGCGATCTGGCGCGCAGCCTGCGCGATCTTTTCAAGCGTCGTCTCAGCCGCGAGATCAAGGCACTGGATCGCGTCGTCATCGAAACCAGCGGCCTCGCCGATCCTGCGCCGGTCATTCACACCTTGATGCGCGATTTCTTTCTTGCCGAGCGCTTTCGTCTTGAAGGTGTGGTTGCCACGGTAGATGTACGCAACGTTCATTGGCAACTCGGTCAGCATGCAGAGGCCGTCAAGCAGGTGGCCATGGCCGATCGCCTCGTGCTTACCAAGTGCGATCTGGCCGACAGCCTGCAGATTGCGGAAGCGCGCGAACGCGTTGCCGCCTTGAATCCCACGGCACAGCTGGGGCGGAGCGAACCGGGCAAGATGCCAGTCGGTCTACTCGAAGGCATGAGCCTGTACGACCCGGTGAGCAAGACCGCCGATGCGGTGCGCTGGCTGGGCGAGGAAGCAATCCGGGAACAGGCGCGTCTGCAGGCGAGCGGCGGTGTGTTCGGTGCTGCGCCGCTCCTGCATGATGAAAGCATAAACACCTATCTGCTGCGTTTCAGCGAACCCATCGCATGGGGCGATTTTTCGCGCGCGATGGACACGCTGCAATCCGTCGTCGGCGATCGCATCCTGCGCATAAAGGGGCTGCTCAATGTGCGCGGCGAGGATGCGCCGCGTGTCGTGCAAGCCGTGCAACACGAACGCCATGCCGACAGCAGTTTGCCGGCGTGGCCGGACGAGGATCATGATTCGCGCCTCGTCTTCATCGTGCGTGACTTGCCGCGCAGCGTGTTCGATAAGGCTTTCGCCGCGTTTTGTAGCGTCCGCTGAGGTTTCGGGAATGCGCTTTGCGAAGGCATCTTGAACCGCGCGTTTCATGCCAGGCTCTATGCGACGTTTCATGCCAAGATATGCCTTTCAAGATTTCACCGGACAGCCGGAAATTACGGAAACATCATGACGCAACACACCACCGCTCTGCGCATTCACACTTTTGCCGGCCTGCAGCCGGGTCCGAAACTGCTCGTGCTCGGCGCCGTGCATGGCAATGAAACCTGCGGCGCGCGAGGTATCGAGCGCATCGTTGCGGAGTTCGACATCGGCGATCTGATCCTGGCGCGCGGGCGGGTTACGTTCGTGCCGATCACCAACCCGCTGGCGTACAAGTTGCGGCAGCGCATGGGCGATCGCAATCTCAATCGCAATCTGCGTCCGACCGACGAGCCGCTCGACTACGAAGACCGCATCGCCAACGTGCTATGCCCGTTGCTGGCGGCCAACGATGTGCTGCTCGATCTGCATTCTTTCCATACGCCGGGCGAACCGTTTGCAATGCTCGGGCCGCGCAACAACAGCGGCACGCTGGAGCCTTTCACGCACGCGCAAGAAGAGGAAGCGATGGCCGTGCGCCTCGGCCCGCGGCGCATCGTCGAAGGCTGGCTCGATACCTACGCACGTGGCGTTGCCAATCGTCTGGCATATGCTTCGGCCGACATGCGCGCGCAAATGCTTAGCACCGACCCGAGTTATGGTGTCGGTACGACCGAATACATGCGCAGTCAGGGCGGCTATGCCATTACGCTAGAATGTGGGCAGCATACCGATCCAGCCGCGCCCGAAGTGGCTTACCAGGCCATTCGCCGCACCCTTGCCCTCATCGGCTTGATTGACGCACCCATGCCCGAGCCGCACGCCGCACCCGAAGTGCTGCGCCTTGCCGAAGTCATCGATCGCCTGCATCCGGATGACACTTTCATAAAGCCGTGGAAGAGCTTCGACCCGGTCAAGCAGGGTGAGGCTGTCGGCAAACGCCATGACGGCGGCATTGTCAGCGCGCCGCGCGATGGCTTCGTGGTATTCCCGAACCCGAATTCCCTGCCGGGCAACGAGTGGTTCTACTTCGCTGAGCCGAGCGACCGCATGCTGTAGGCGCACACCAAGCAGAAATCCTGCGGGATTTAGTGCAGGGGCGACAGGCTGGCATCTAGCCCGTCGAGAATCTTCGCCCAGCCCGAGCGTGTGCGTTCGGTAAATTCATCGGGAACCCCATGATGCGTAAGGCTCAGTACGCAGCCGGTACCCTGCGCTTCAATTTCGACAGCGACACGCGTCTTGCGCGGGTCGTACCTGGGCACTGCGAAGTCGAAGACGAGCCGACGCGGCCGGTCGATCTCGATGTATTCGCCAATATGCTCAACGTCTTCGCCATTGCGCCGATCGACAAGGCGAAAGCCGCCACCGACCCGCGCCTCGATCTCCGCGTGCACCATCTCGCCGGTGTCCGTGGCGAACAGCCACTTGCGTGCCCGCTCCGGCTTTAGCCAGGCATCGAAAACACTTTCGGCAGACGCCTTAAAGCTGTGCGTAATACGCACAGCCTTCAATTCAAGTTCGGTCATTTGCTTCTCCTGTGCAAAACCGGCGCAGGCTCCGCCGCATCAGGCGCTACGGCAGTGCGCCAGATCCAGTATAGGAGCGGAAGCTGCAAGGGTAGGCGCAACAACAGAAGCGCCTGCGTCGCGATTGAATGATCAGCCGCATAGGTATTGAGGAACATCTGTACGTTGGCTGGAAATACGGCCAAAGACAAGGCGATCAGGCCAAGGCCCGCCATGCGCCGCAGTCGCGCGTCGAGCACGCCAAGCCCGCCGGCAATCTCGCACGCGCCGCTGATCCACACCATGAGCAGGTGTTGCGGAATCCATGACGGGATGATGTTTGCATACGCGTGCGGGAAGAGGAAATGCAGCGTACCGCCAGCGACGAAAAAGGTCGCGAGCAGCTTTTCGGACAAGGTGTGACCAGGGTACATGAGGTCTTCTCCGTCATTCCCGCGAAGGCGGGAATCCAGTGTCGTTGCTACCGCCGTGCTAAAGCCGCTGGATTCCCGCCTTCCCAGGAATGACGTGCTTTGAGCGCATGGCTATGGATATCGCAGCAAATTCAATTCCCGTTGGCGCTCATCTCTACTACGTTGCGAGGGGGCGCTCGGATTCAGATGCGACGTTATCGCGGCGGGAAAAACAGGTAAGCCATGCAAATGGCGGCAATGGCGCCGACCAGATCTGCAATCAAGCTGCAGGCGATGGTGTGGCGTGTGTTGCGCACGCCGATGGCGCCGAAATACACGGCCACCACGTAGAAAGTGGTATCGGTCGCACCTTGCAACAGGCAGCTCAGGCGGCCGGCAAAACTGTCTGCACCGAAAGTCTTCATCGTATCGATCATCAAGCCGCGCGCGCCGCTGCCGCTGAGCGGCTTCATGAATGCTGTCGGCAGCGCGGGCACCACATCGGCCGGCAGGCCCATCGCCGTCAGTACAGTGGCGACGCCATGCATCAGGAAATCCATGGCGCCGCTGGCGCGAAAGACAGCGATGCCGACGAGGATCGCTACCAGGTACGGCACCACCATGACAGCGGTATTGAAGCCTTCGCGCGCACCCTCGATGAAGGTCTCGAAGGCATTCACCTTGCGTACCACAGCCAGCGCCATGAAGCTTACGATCAGGCCGAGCAATACGAGCCCGCTGATCAGTGCACTGGTCGCGCCCAATTGCTCCGCCGATAGCCGCGCGAAGTACCACAGCGTGCCGAGCACGGCCATGGTCAGGCCCAGCAGCCAGGCTATGACAATGGGATTACGCAGACGGATCTTCTGGAAGAAACTCACCGCGATCAGGCCGGCCAACGTGCTAAAGAAAGTCGCCAGCAGAATCGGCAGGAAGACATCCGCCGGGTTCGCCGCGCCAAGCTGTGCGCGGTAGGTCATGATGCTCACTGGCAGCAAGGTCAGGCTGCTCGAATGCAGCACGACGAATAGGATCTGCGCGTCGGAAGCGGTCTCCTTGTCGCCGCCATTGCGCGCGACATCCTGCTCGTTGAGCGCTTGCAATTCCTTCATCGCCTTGATGCCCATCGGCGTTGCGGCGTTATCGAGGCCGAGCAGATTGGCGCTGATATTCATCAGCATCGAGCCCGTCGCTGGGTGGCCAGCGGGAATGCCTGGAAACAGGCGCCGGAATAGCGGATCGACCAGCTGACCGAGCATCTGCACTGCACCGGCGCGCTCGCCGATCTTCATCACGCCGAGCCAGAAAGAGAGAATGCCGGTCAGGCCGAGACCGATCTCGAACGCCGTCTTCGACATGTCGAATGAATCCTGCACGACCTTGCTGAAGATGCTCGCGTCACCCAGCACCAGCCACTGAAACAGGCAGGCGATGAAGGCGCCGAAAAAGAAGAACAGCCAGATGAAGTTCAGGATCATTGGAGGGAGTCTAAAAGCATACCGGCAGTGAATTCATAATGGCAAGTTTGAATACGCATAAAAATACACATACAATCAAACCATGCGCTACAGCTTTGATCAGAAGAAGCAGGCTACCAATCAGGACAAGCATGGCTTTGATTTGGCCGATGCCAAGCTCGTCATCGAAAGTGGTCTGACGGTGACTTTTGAGGACCGGCGCTTTGATTATGATGAACAGCGCTACGTCACGATAGGCCCTTTGAACGACGAATTGGTGGTGATCGTCACCACCGAGAATGATGACAAGGTACGCGTCATTTCGATGCGAAAGGCAAGCAAAGATGAAAAAGCAATCTACCGCGACTATCTCCGATGATGCACCGGCGCTGAGCCGGGCAGACATCGACGCCGGCAAGCTGGTCTTGCGCAAGCGTGCGCCAACAGGCAAGCTTCTGCCGAACAAGCAGCGCGTCAACATCTTCATCGACCGCGCCGTGATCGAGCACTTCAAAGCCAAGGCTGGAGCGCGCGGCTATCAAACCTTGATCAATGAATCGTTGAAGCAGGCGATGCTCGGTGAGTCACTTACCGAGACCGTTCGCAAAACCATAAGCCAGGAATTGCGTCGCGCAAGGAAGGCCGGTTAGGCGAGGCTCAACATTCTGTTCATTGCTAAGGTCGCGACACGAACGCGTTGCCTTCAATGTAAAAGCGCAACAACTCGTGCGCCCAATCGCCCGCATAGTCCACGCCGATGCGTGGTCGCGTGACGATGGCGATGTGCTCGTGCGAATCGGGCGCGGCGATAAAGAAATCCTCACTCATGAGATCGTGGCCGTTCAGGCTGCGATCAATCGCCATCGCCTTGCACAGCAGGCCGGGGCCGCGCGTATTGCCCGTAATATTGGCAACAGGCTCGAGCGCGCGGATCAGCACGGCCGAACCGTTGCCTTCTGGCTCGGTCACGACATTCATGCAGTTGTGCATGCCGTAGATGAGATAGACATACGCCACACCGGGCGGGCCGTACATGATCTGCGTGCGTTTGGTGATGCCCTTTGAAGAATGTGCAGCCAGATCGTGCGCGCCGAGATAGGCTTCGGTTTCGACAATGCGACCGACGCGCGCCACGCCATCGACGTGGTGCACAAGCAGGGTGCCGAGCAGATCCTGGGCGACCGTAAGAGTGTTGCGCACATAGAAATCGTGATCAAGTTTTTTCATTGCTTCAGCTTATTCTTTTGGCATTGACGACAAGCACCATGACACAGCAGGCAAATTCAAGCATGACAGACGACGATCTAGGCGCCTATTTTGCACGCATCGGCTACACGGGTGATGGCAAGCCGACACTCGCAACGCTTGCCGCGCTGCACGTGCTGCATCCACAAGCCATTCCCTTCGAGAATCTCGACTCGTTGCGGCAACTTAGCGTCAGCCTCGACCCGCAGGTCGTGTATGACAAGCTGTTGCGCGCGCAACGTGGTGGTTATTGTTATGAGCAAAACGGGCTCTTCAAGCGCGTGCTCGAACGACTCGGCTTCGAGGTCAAAGGCTTGCTGGCACGCGTGCTGTGGTTCGCACCCGAGGGCACGATCACCCCGCGCAGCCACATGATTCTGCGGGTTGAGATCGACGGGCGCAGCTATATCGCCGATATCGGATTCGGCAGCTTCACGCTGACAGCGCCCTTGCTGCTCGACAGCACGGGCGAGCAAGCGACGCCGCACGAAATTTTCCGGCTCACACCGCTCGGCAATGACATATGCATACAGGCGAAAATGCGCGGCGAATGGCGTTCGCTGTATCGCTTCGAGCTCACCGAACAGGCGGCTGTCGACTACGAAAGCCCTAACTGGTACGCCTGCACGCATCCCTCGTCACGCTTCGTGAATAATCTGATATGCGCGCGAACCGTACCGGACAAGCGCTACACCTTGCTGAACAACCAGCTATCGACGCATTCGCTCAGCGAAGGTACGAGCAAACAGATCCTGCATACTGCTGAAGCTTTGCGCGCGAGTCTGCGCGATGTATTCGGTATTGCCGTGCCGCAGGATGAAGCCATGACGGCTGCGCTCGAAAAGATAGTGTTGCGCGAGCCGCCAGCCTAATCCATGACCAGGGAGGCGAACAAGGTGGGATCACGGATTCGCGTGCTGTGCGTCATGGCAATGACCTTGGCATTCATGCATGTCGCACTAGCTGTGCCCGCAATCCTCAAAGTCGGCTCCAAGCGCTTCACCGAGTCCTACGTCCTCGGTGAGCTCATCGCGCAGCAGGCGCGTGCGGCGGGCGAGACGGCGGCCGTGCACCAGCGCGGGCTGGGCAATACCGGCATCGTTCTGAATGCACTGAAGACCGGCGATATCGACGTGTATGCCGAATACACCGGCACCATCGCCAAGGAGATCCTGCGTCTAGACGCGGTGCCCTCGCTCGACGAGCTCAACAGGCAGCTTGCGCCCATGGGCCTGGCGGTCGCCGTGCCGCTTGGCTTCAACAATACCTATGCACTGGCGATGCGAACGGCCGATGCCAAGGCACGTCAGATCGCAAAGATTTCCGATCTGGCCACGCTCGCGGCAGCGACGCCGCTGCGCTTCGGCCTGTCGCAGGAGTTCATCGGCCGTGCCGACGGCTGGCCCGGTTTGCAGCGGCACTATGTCCTGCATCTGGAGACGCCGCGCGGCCTCGATCATGGGCTCGCCTATCAAGCGCTGGCGCAAAGCCAGGTCGACCTCATCGATGTCTACTCCACCGACGCGATGCTGGAAAAATATCCGCTTACGGTATTGCAGGACGACAAGCAGTATTTCCCGCGTTATGACGCTGTACTTCTGTATCGCACCGATCTGCCGCAGCGCTTTCCACGAAGCTGGGCTGCGCTCGGTAAGTTGCAAGGCGCGATTGCCGATGCCGCGATGCGTCGCATGAACGCAGCGGCAGAGCTGGGCGGCAAGGATTTCGCGGTCGTGGCGCAAGACTTCCTGGCGCAGCGTGCCGCGCACTCTAGCGCTGCGGGCGCCAAGACCAGCTCGCGCTCATGGCTGCATGAACTCTTCCGCGACGATTTCTGGCGTCTCACGTTCGAACATCTCGCGCTGGTGTTCATCGCACTGGCGACCAGCATTGTGCTCGGTGTGCCGCTCGGCATCATTGCGGCCAAACGAGCGAAAATTGGTGCGGTGATTCTCACGCTCACCGGCATGTTGCAGACAATCCCCTCGCTGGCGTTATTGGCCATCCTCATTCCCGTGACCGGCCGCATCGGTCAGGTGCCGGCCCTCATCGCATTGGCCTTGTATGCTTTGCTACCCATCGTACGCAATACGCATACAGGTCTGCAGCAGATACCCGTCGGCATGAAGCAGGCGGCGCAATCGCTGGGCCTGGAAAGCAGCACGATCATCTGGCGAATCGAACTGCCGCTGGCCGCCGCGACGATCTGGGCCGGCATCAAAACTTCTGCCGTCATCAGCGTCGGCACCGCCACTATTGCCGCATTCGTCGGCGCCGGCGGGTATGGCGAACGCATAGTCACCGGCTTGGCGCTCAACGACAATGCAACACTGCTTGCCGGTGCGATTCCCTGCGCGGTGCTGGCTTTGCTGATTGAAGCAGCCTTCGGCTTTGGCGAACGCTGGGTCATTCCTGCGGGCTTGCGCAATCGCGCCGCCACGCACTGACTACAAAACATTTTCACGCACTCTTGTCGGCACGGAGCGTGCATGATTAGCACTTAATTTCGGAGGGTCATTGCATGACAACAAAGATCATCGGCATTGCTGGCAGTCTGCGCGCCGGTTCCTACAACGCTGCGCTTTTGCGTGCCGCTGTATCGCTGATGCCGGACGATAGCGTGTTGGAGATCGGCACGATTCGCGGCATTCCGCTTTACGACGGCGACGTTGAAAGCGCCGAGGGCGCGCCACCGGCCGTGCTCGCCCTGAGAGACCAGATCGCGAGCGCCGATGGCGTGCTGATCGTCAGCCCCGAGTACAACAATTCCATGCCGGGTGTGCTCAAGAACGCCATCGACTGGCTGTCGCGACAATCGGCCGACGGCCCAAAGACCTTCGGCAACCGTCCCTTCGCCGTCATAGGCGCTTCGCCGAGCGGTTTTGGCACCATCCTCGCGCAGAACGCCTGGCTGCCCGTGCTGCGCACCTTGGGCACGCGGCAATGGTTCGGCGGGCGATTGATGGTCTCGCGCGCAGGCGGCGTCTTCAACGAAGCGGGCGAATTGACTGACGAGCAGATCAAGACGCAGCTGAAGCAGTTCATGCAGGGCTTTGTGGGCTTCACGCGGAGCTGAGCGGCACTTTTGTCGGCACAAGACTCAACGACGGGCGTAGGGCGCAGTGATAACTGCGCCGCATGTTTTCATCATCATTCGGCGGAGTTTCACTCCGCCCTACTCCCAGACAGCACGTTTGACTAGCCTCGTTATCCCGGCGAAAGCCGGGATCCAGATGCACTCGCTCGAACTGGATTCCGGCTTTCGCCGGAATGACGATACGGGGCCTTTCTCTTGACCCAAGCCTTGGCGGTAAACAGTCACTCGCTACACGCACGCGGTATCCTTGCGCTCGCTCGTTTTTCCGGTTTCGCCCCATTCATGGCTCTGCCAAGCATCAACCCCGCTGACTACGACGCGCAGCTTGCCGCCAAGCTCACGCAATTCAAGGAATCGTTCACGCCTTTCGGTCTGCCCGAGCCGCAAGTGTTTCGCTCGGCGCCGCTGCATTTCCGCCAACGTGCCGAGTTCCGCATCTGGCACGACGGCGAGGTCATGCACTACGCCATGTTCGACCCGGACGAGCCCAAGCAGCCGGTGCTGATGGAAACCTTCCCCGTCGCAGCAGAATCGATTTGCGATTTGATGCCGCGCTTGAAAGCTGTGCTGCAGGCAAAGACAGAGTTGAAGAACCGATTATTCCAAGTGAATTTTCTCGCCACGCTGTCGGGCGAGATGCTGGTCACGCTGATCTACCATCGCAAGCTCGATGCAGTTTGGGAAATCGCCGCGCGCGAATTGGCGGAGCAATTACAGGTGAAGCTGATCGGTCGCAGCCTCAAGCAGAAGATCGTGCTGGAGCGCGACTGGTTGCTTGAAGAGATCGAAGTGAACGGCAAGCGTTTGCGTTACCAGCAAATCGAGGGTTCGTTCTCGCAACCCAACGCGGGGGTGAATCGGCAGATGCTCGAATGGGCGATCAGCCAGGCACAGCAAGGCTCGCAAGCCGCCGGTGATTTGCTGGAGCTGTACTGCGGCAATGGCAATTTCACCGTGGCGTTGGCGCCGTGTTTCGGCAAGGTCATCGCCACCGAAATGAGCAAGCCATCAGTCAAGGCTGCACAGTACAATATTGATGCTAACGGCATAGACAATGTAACGATGATGCGAATGGCCAGCGACGAGATCAGCGCTGCCCTGGCGCGCGTGCGGCCCTTCACGCGCATGAAGGACATCGACCTCGACAGTTACCGTTTCACAACGCTATTCGTCGACCCGCCGCGCAGCGGGCTCGATGCGGCGACCGTGGAGCTGGCGCGCAGCTTTGAGCGTGTGCTGTACATCTCGTGCAATCCGCAGACTCTGCATGAGAATGTGGCCGTGCTACAAAATACGCATGGCATATCCGCCGCGGCTGTGTTCGACCAGTTTCCGTATACGCATCACCTGGAGTGCGGGCTATTGCTGGCGCGGCGTTAAGGGCATGTAGAAGATAGCGGGATGCCGGTCCGAACGTTGCGACGTGACGGTCGATGTAATGGGCACAAAATTTCATTCGTCATTCCCGCGAAGGCGGGAATGACGGTGCGGAAGAGCGCGCAGTTTCCCGCAACTGCCGGCGGGCTTTCAGGTGTCGGCTTCCGCGAATCTTTTGCCGCACAAGCGGTCACACAATCACTACCTGACAGGGGATCGACATGCTCATCGTGTGCCCACACTGCCAAACCATCAACCGCGTGCCCGCCGAGCGCAGCGCCAGCGATCCGGTCTGCGGCAAATGCAAGAACGTGCTGCTCCACGGCCATCCTGTCGAGCTCACGGATGCGCATTTCGACCGCTTTACCGGCCGTACCGAATTGCCCATCGTGGTCGACTTCTGGGCCGCGTGGTGTGGTCCTTGTCAGATGATGGCGCCGCATTTCAAACAGGCTGCCGAGCGCTTCAAGGGTCGCGCGATTTTCGCCAAGGTCGATAGTGACAACAACCCGCGTGCCGCATCGCGCTTCGACATTCGCAGCCTGCCAACGCTTCTGCTGCTACGCGGTGGCGAAGAGATCAAACGTCAGCCGGGCGCGGTGCAGACGGCGCAGATCGTAGCGTGGGTGGAAGCAGGGATTGGATAGGCGCGACAATCACATGGCCAGCACGTAACCATGCGCGCATTACGTGCTCACCAAAGCGTGAAAAACTCCGCAAGGTCATCGCCTCTTTCAAGAGGGCCGGCCTTCCTGGATAAGGTAACGATCAGCGCGCCGAGCAACATAACGATTGCGAAGATCACGTACCAGCCTGCAATGATCCGGCCAAGCGGCCAGAAACCCTGCCAAAAGGTCAGGCCATAGGCAACGGCTGCGGAGATCGCGAATGCGAGCCAAAGAAGTGTGCGTTTTGACATGGGATAGGCCGTGATCTTGTTTGAAATGAATAGGCGTACAGCATATTGCCTCATCCTGAGGCAGTGGTCGACGCCTTCGATGCAAAAAGATGCCCGAAATCAAAAGCAAGCAGCGGAGTGCGACCCTCCGATGTGAGGCGTAGATTGCAAGCCATCATGTCGATCATCGGAAGGAATACATCATGAAGGCTTCACTCAAGAACGCAGCGCTCGCCGCAGCCACGTTGAGCGATCCGCGCTGGGCGGCTGTCGTGGCACGCGACCCCACAGCAGATGGCAGCTTTTATTTCTCGGTCAAGACGACGGGCGTGTATTGCCGCCCTTCGTGCGCGGCACGTCCTGCGTTGCCGGAGAACGTTGCTTTTCACGCAACACGCGAAGACGCCGAGCGGGCCGGCTTCCGCCCATGCAAGCGCTGCAAGCCTGATCAGGCCGCCCTTGCTGACCAGCACGCGGCGAAAGTGACGGAGGCCTGCCGCATCATCGAGCAGTCGGTCGCGACGGCAGAAGCGGTACCAGACCTCGACGAGCTGGCCGCACGCGTCGGGTTCAGCGCGTATCATTTTCATCGCGTCTTCAAATCCATCACCGGTGTTACGCCTAAAGCCTACGCAGCCGCTCAGCGCGCGAAGCGCGTTCGTGAAGAGCTGGGGCGCGGCGGCAGCGTCACGGATGCGATCTTCGACGCGGGCTACAATGCCAATAGCCGCTTCTATGCCAGCGCCAATGATACGCTCGGTATGACACCGACATCTTATCGCGCAGGCGGCGCCGACGCGCAGATCCGCTTCGCCGTGGGCGAGTGCTCGCTCGGCGCGATTCTGGTTGCGCAGAGCGCGCGCGGTGTTTGCGCCGTACTGATCGGCGACGACGCTGACGCGCTGGTGCGCGATCTGCAGGACCGCTTTCCGCGTGCAACCTTTATTGGCGGCGATGCCGGTTTCGAGAAACTGGTGGCGACCGTTGTCGGCCTTGTCGAAACGCCGGCAGCGAATTCCACATCGCTGCCGCTCGATGTGCGCGGCACGGCATTTCAGCAAAAAGTGTGGCAGGCACTGCGCGAGATTCCGCTGGGGCAAACCGTCAGCTATACCGAACTTGCCAAACGCATAGGCTCGCCGAAAGCCGTGCGTGCCGTAGCGGGCGCTTGCGCGGCCAACGCAATTGCGGTGCTGATTCCGTGTCACCGCGTGGTGCGCAATGACGGCGCCTTGTCCGGCTATCGCTGGGGTGTGGAACGCAAACGTGCCCTGCTGGACAAGGAGGCGGGCAAGTCCGCCTTGCCTTCCAGGCCCAAGGCCTCCGTCTGATGTCTGATGAGTCTTTTGCCATGGAAGACTTTGGACGTCATGGCACATTCCGAGGTACGCTAAAATAATTTGTTCAAAACAATAACAATGGCATTTTGAAAAGCCTATGACAAAAGCAAAATGGCCGCTTGTTCAATTGCGACAAGAACACGCATCTTCTCCTTAGTTGCGCTCTCCACAAAGCCCCGCATTCTTTTAGCGAAACACCACGATGGTCGTTCCCATGAGGGGCGCTTGCAGCGACGGCGCGTCCATCCCATGCATCGCCAACTCGGATTTGACGGGAGAAACAATGAATATCGACACAAGTGTGCGGACAGAAGTGAGCAGCCGGTCATGGCGCCAGTGCATTGGCGAACTGGCAGTATCGACCCTGCTGTTCGCCGCAGTGTTCGCACCGGCAGCGCACGCGCAGACGGCAGTACCCGCCGATGCGCAGGCAAGTTGCACGGTGCCCTCGGCAACTTTCGACACGTGGTTCGCAAAAAATAAAGTAACCAGGGATGGCGCGGTCGTTCCTGCCAACAGCGTTGCTTTCAATCACAGCACGCCGAATCCGCCACAACCCAATACGATCAATTGCAATTTCTATCAGTGGTCGCAGCAGATGTTTCTGTGGTTGACTTCGCCTGCGCCGGAGAGCTACGGCGGCAGGGGCGAACGCGTATATGACTCGCCAACTTTCTACACTGTGCTCGCCGACGGGACGCTGATCCCGAACCAGAAAGGCTTCTTCCACCACTTCGGTTTGCGCAAAGCCAAGCCGATCAATACCGCAGACGGTCAAGCCGACGGCAGTGGCAATGGCAATGGCAATGCTGCCCTGATGGGACAGGGTGACAAGGTCGTGTACTACTCCATGCATGTCAATGACGTATATGCCTACTTCGGCAAACAGAATCTGCCGCTGCCTGCGACGTACTCATTGCAGTTCCCGACGACGCAGACACAGCTCGATGCGGTCCAGCAATATGCCAAATCGCAGGACGTGAAAAAGCCATTCCCGGATGCCAATGCACTCACTATCGAAGTCAAGATCGCGTGGGTCGAAGCAAGCGGGCTGGACAAGCGCAAGTACGTGACGATGGAGGCTGAGGTGCCGACTTTCCACCGCTCGCAGGACAATGCCGTGTGGGCGCAGACCGGCAAGAAGAAAACCCTCCTCGCCATGGTCGGCGTCCACATTGTTGGTAGCGTTGCGGGTCATCCGGAAATGATCTGGGCAACCTTCGAGCATGACACCAACGCGCCAGACGCAGAATATGCATATGTCAATGCCTCGGGCACTACCGTCACGCATGCGCAGGAGATACCGCAGAACATGCTGTTTGCGGCCAACGGTTCCACTGGCCCGTTCAATCAGGAGCATATGCGCGGCGTGGGTATCGCCGCCGACCCGACAGCATTGAGCCTCGTGCGTCTGGGTAATTTCGCGGTGACACCGAGCGACACGCTGCGTCGTTATCCTTGGGGAGCCAACGAGCAGACGCCCAATCCTGTCGTACCGAGCGCGGCGGCGTCCAATACCGAAATCATTTCCATCAACAATAATGTCCGTGGCATGTTGAAGGCCGATGATGTACGCAGAAACTATCTCTTCATCGGCGCAACGTGGACCAACGGTGGCGCAGCACCCAGCGTGATGCCGCTGCCGCCCGGAGGCACCTCAAACCAGGTTGGCACCAGCAGCCTTGCCAATACGATGATGGAAACCTATGTGACCGTGAAGAACAATCTGAACAATTGCTTTGCATGTCATACCGGGCAACAGGGCACGTCCGCTACGTCGCCAAATACCAATACCGTTGCGGTCAGCCACATTTTCTCCGGCTTGATTACCACCAAGCTGAAGTAGTTACCAGGCAGACCGGAATCGGCCAGTGGCGCTCGCGTCACTGGCCGGTTTTCATATATGCAATATGAATGCTGTCAGCGATACAATAGGAATGCTTCGCGCTCTACCGCCCAGTTGGCTTCGTCGGCTAGTGCCAATGCATCAAGGTCGGCAGGCGTACTGTTCGGATCATCCACCCACTCGCGCAACAGCGGCGAGCCATTGATGAGGTCGATGGCCAGGCGATTGAATTCGTACTCATAAGGAAAATCGCGCCATAGCGGGTATTCTCTATGCATATTACGAAGCGCCTTGAAAGCTAGCGCCTGCAGTCGCCACGGTTTGAAAGCCGCGTGGTCATAGGCCGCATCTTCGACGTGAATCTGCAGACCATTGCACTGCTTGCCGGCATGCTTGTGGAATGTCGGCTCAAACCAGCATTCGCGCAAACGACAGCCCTGCAGCCAGTGCGGCGCGAGGCGCTGCATCTCGGCGAGCAATGCGCGGGCATTAATGTCGGGCGCACCGAAGAGCTCCAGCGGACGCGTCGTGCCGCGGCCTTCCGACAGGGTCACGCCTTCAAGCATGACCGTGCCAGCATAGGCACGCGCCATCGAAAGATTGGCCGCGTTGGGACTCGGGTTCACCCAGTTGCGCTCGCCCAGCGGCCAGCCGTAGCCGGGTGCCGTGTCGGGCTGCCAGCCCTGCATCGCGATCACCTTGTATTCGAGCTGCAGGCCAAGTTGTGCGATGAACCAGTGACCGAGCTCGCCCATGGTCAGGCCGTGACGCATCGGCATCGGGCCGGCGCCGACGAAGCTCTCCCAGCCTTCGCGCAGTTTCAGACCCTCGATGGGTCGACCGGCCGGATTGGGTCGATCCAGCACCCACACGGCCTTGCCATGTGCGGCCGCTGCTTCGAGTACGTAGCGCAAGGTCGTGATGAAGGTGTAGATGCGACAGCCCAGGTCCTGCAGATCGACAAGCAAGACATCGAATGACGACATCATTTCATCGGTGGGGCGACGCACCTGGCCATAGAGACTGAACACCGGGATGTCATGTTGTGAGTCGCGATAGTTCGGCGACTCCATCATATTGTCCTGCTTGTCTCCTCGCAGGCCGTGCTGCGGGCCGAAGGCGGCACTCAGCGTGATCTCGGGCAGCGGCGCGAGTGCGTCGATGGCATGCGTGAGATCGCGTGTGACCGAAGCAGGATGCGCCAGCAGCGCGACGCGGCGACCAGCGAGCGGTGCGCGCAAGGCAGGTTCGGCGATCAGGCGATCGAGACCGAAAAGAACAGAGTGGGTCATGGCGTGTCGTGGGGTGCAAGGCGCAGCGTGAAGGCCGCGCGTTGGTGGAAGTCGGGCCGCTCGCTATGGTGCGACAGCGCCCAGTAGCTGAGTGTGCCATCGGTAGCTTCGATGACGGTGCTCAGACCGATATGCAGATTGCCTAAGTCAGAAGGTAACAGCGCGGCCGAGATATGTGCCTCAAGCACGAGGCCATCGGCAGTCAGGTCTGTCGCAACGTGCGGCGCAGGCGATGGCTGCCACGACAGATCGCGCTGGCGGTAATCCGTGAAGGCGTACGCCGCCCATTGCCCGCTTGGCGAAAAGTTGAACTCGCGGTAAGCGGCGGATTCGCTTGAGCCAACGAAGGCCTCGAAGCAGGTGTGCCGCCACAACTCGTCGGCGAAGTCCGCCTGCACCGGCGCAGGAATGCGCAACGCATCCAGTTTCCCGTGCAGTTCAAAGCGCAGTCGCAGCCCGCCATCAGTTAATGTCCCTGTCATGACACGCAAGGCGGTGACGGCTGAGCACGAATTGGCAGGATGGCAGTGCAGGCTGGAAGAGTGAGTCACGCGAGTCGGAGCAGCATATGAAAGCCAGTACTGTACCGAATCGACGCGCTACTGCGGGAACTGCGAAAAGATGTGGTGACAGGCGAAGCCGCGCGCGGCTTGTCGGCGGTCCTTCTCGATGGAATTGTGGGGCGTCAAGTAGCCTCCGTGGAAGCCTGTTCCAGCGTTTGCTGAATGGCAGACATTCCGAGGTCGACCATTTGTGCAATTGCGGGGCGCATATCATCGGGGAGGAGATCAGTTACCCAAAGCAGCCGCGACTTGCCTTCGCCACAAGGAAATACCTGGAAATATGCGTTGTGATGCGAAGCTCTCCCACCAACAGACGAATACACCAAGCGCTTGTGCTCATCATCGACTGTGACAATCTGTTCCGTCGCTGTGAAACCATTCGCGAATGTAACGGTTCGCACAGAGTCCGCGAGAATTGTGTTGGTGACGAAGCCTTTCGCAAGGCGAGTGTGAACCTCGCCAACATCCATGACTGCGGCCCAGACAAAATCGGATGAGGCATCAAGTTCTATTTCTCTATAGATCGTGGCCATCCGCGGCTCCTGATTACGTGTATGACGCCCAACGTGGGCTACGCGACCGGCCTGCCTTCATTCAGTGCCAGCCAGCCCTTGATGATGCGATACACGGCCCACAAGCCCACCAGCCCAAAGATCAGCCAGTTGATGAAGAAGCCGACGAGCACGAAGTAAAGCGCCATGCCGATCAGGATCACCACTGCGCAACGCCAGAAGGTATCCGCCTGCCAGATGAAATGGCTCTCGAGAAACGTACCTTTCAGCTCGTCGCGTTTCACGTAGTTGATGATGATGGCCACGATCGAAGTCCAGCCGAACACGAAGGCGCCCACCATCGTCGCAGCCTGCGACCAGGCACCGATGACCAGGCCAATGGAATGCAGCAGATAGAGGATGTGCGTCAGCTGCACATGCGCGGGGTTCGCCGGCAGCATCGCATTGCCTTCGACCACATCCAGCGTATTTTCGTCGCTCATGTTCTTCTCCTCGTCGGTGTACCCACCGTGCTAGTAGCGCAACGCACGTGCCCGCTGAATCAGTCTAACGCAAAGCCCGCTCCACAAAATTCCGCGCCACGCGTGTGCGCGGCACGCGACCGCCGAACCAGCTGCGCACATCCTCTTCCAACCCGATGCCGTGCATGAAATTGTAGAGCGCCTTGTTCAGCGCCTTGCCGAGCGCATCGTGATCGACACCCGTCGGGTCGATAAAGCCAACGTCATTTTTTGCAAATGACACGGGCGGCAGCGGCATGAGCGTCACGCCGTATTCTTCAGGGTTCTTGCCGACCGGCGAGTGCACCGTGCAGGCGAAGCGATGGAAGAAGCCGGACTGGATGCAGCCGGCCTCGAACAACTGACGCACATATTCGAGCGCGTCCACCGTGTCCTGCACCGTCTGCGTCGGAAAGCCATACATGAGATAGGCATGCACCAGGATGCCGGCCTCCGTGAAGGCATTCGTCACCCGTGCCACTTGGTCGACCGATACACCCTTTTTCATCAGATTGAGCAGACGGTCGGAAGCCACTTCCAGCCCGCCAGAAATCGCGATGCAGCCGCTGTCTGCCATCAGCTGACACAACTCTGGCGTAAAGGATTTTTCGAAGCGGATATTGCCCCACCACGAGATCGAACGATTGCGCTTGAGCAGCTCTTCGGAGAGTGCGCGCAGCGATTTGGGCGGCGCAGCCTCATCGACAAAATGAAAACCCGTCTGCCCCGTCTCCGCGATGATCGCGTCGATGCGATCCACCAACGTCGTCGCCGCAACGCCTTCGTAGCGCGAGATGTAATCGAGGCTCACGTCGCAGAAACTGCACTTCTTCCAGTAGCAACCGTGCGCCACGGTCAGCTTGTTCCAGCGCCCGTCCGACCACAGGCGATGCATGGGGTTGAGCATGTCGAGCAGCGACAGATATTTGTCCAGCGGCAGACCATCCCAGGTCGGCGTGCCGACCTCTGCGAAAGCCACGTCGGGCTCATCGCTGGTGATGTACTGAACCTTGCCGTCGATGCGCGCAAAAGTACGCACCAGCCGCTCCGCCGGACGCTTCCCGTGCAAGTGATCGAGCAGCGCCAGCAGCGGACGCTCGCCATCGTCGAGCGTCACGTAGTCGAAGTAGTCGAACACGCGCGCATCGCTCAGCTCGCGCAACTCCGTATTCACAAAACCGCCGCCCAATCCAACGACCATCGATTTGTCATATTCTTTGATCGTCTGCGCAATGCGGAACGCCGCATACACCGCACCGGGAAACGGCACCGACACCAGCACCAGTTGCGGCGAATGCTTCGCGATGGATGCCAGGGTCAGCTCATGCAAGGTCCGGTCGACCAGATTGAGTGGCGCTTCTAGCGCGCGTGCCAGCGGATCGAAAGTCGGCTGACTCTGCGCCAACGATTCGGCATAACGCACGAACTCGAAACGCGGATCGATGGCCTCGCGCAACACATCGGCGAGATCATTCAGATAGAGCGTTGCCAAATGCCGCGCACGATCCTGCATGCCCAAGGCACCAAACGCCCATGCCAGCGGATCGCCACCGTCCGGATCGATGTACTCGTCCAGCGAAGCGAAGCGCGTACCTTCCGGTAGAAAATTACGTGAGCATATGCGGTGACCGACGGTCGAATCACGCCCTTGCAGAAAATTGATGACTGGGGTGATCGTCGACAGATAACGGTCGAACTGCGCGAGGAAAGCCTGCACGAGCGACGTGCGATTGTGCTCAGGCATCGCTTCGATCTGCGTGTGGACTTCCAGCAGACCATCCGTGGAGAACAGACGTAGCACCAATGCCAGCGCAAGATCTTCCTGTACCGCATCGACGCCGCGCGAACGTAGGAAGCCGGTGAGGTAAGCCGTCGACGGATAAGGCGTGTTGAGTTGCGTCATCGGCGGGATGACGGAGAGCACACGCAGGGGTTTGTCCGCTTGCGTGCTTGGGGGCGGCTGCGGTCGCTCTTCAATCAGCCTGAACGACCCATCGGCATTGCGGAACGGCTTGGTCATGTGGGGTCGCGGGATAGCGTGCAGCGGAGGTGCTGCATTCTAGCGGACGGCTTCGCCCATGCGTAGGTTGGTGCTGAGCGCAGCGATGCCCAACAGTTTTGGGACCCACCTGCCACGTTGGGCTTCCTGCGTCAGCCCAACCTACGACGCTGGCCGCTCTCGCAATCGTGATTGATGTTTTTGGGGGGCGTCTAGCCAAGCGACGCAGGAAATGCTAAATTCTGGCCAGACAGACCAGAATTACGGAGCGCGTCATGAACAGCGAATGGCAACTGCAGGAAGCGAAGGGCAACTTCAGCCAGCTCATCAAGCGGGCAGCGAGTGGTGACGCGCAAGTAGTCACCGTGCATGGCAAGCCCACAGCGGTGGTTGTTTCGGCTGAAGAGTATGCACGCCTCACGAAACGCAAAGGCAAGCTTTCCAGTGCATTGCTGCGTCCCGACCTCGCCGCTGAAGACCTAGACATTTCCCGTAGTCGCGACACTGGGCGAGAGGTCGAGTTATGAGCGGCGAATTATGAGTTGGTTGCTGGACACCTGTGTTCTTTCCGAATATGCGAGGAAAGCGCCGGCGCAAAATGTGATTGCCTGGCTGGATGAGCAGGAAGAGACCAGCCTGTTCGTCAGCGTAATATCTTTGGGCGAGATCGAAAAAGGCATTCTCAAGTTGCGCGTTAGCGATCCGCGCCGCAGCCAGAAACTGACCGCCTGGCTGGGCAAGGTAGAGCAACGCTTTGCCGGACGCATCCTTCCGCTCGATGCCGCTGCGCTGCATGTCTGGGCGCAGCTCGCAGCACATACCGAACTAGCCGGAAAACCGCTTCCTGTAATGGATGGCCTGCTCATGGCCACCGCTCAATGTCACGGCCTCACGGTGGTCACACGTAATGTGCAGGACTTCTCGTACTACCCGCAAGTCTTGAATCCCTGGGCGCTATGAAAAGCAGGTGGCACGCCTTGTCCGCACACAAAGGCAATTTGGTTTGCGCTTGGATCGAGCTGCACAATCATTGTCGTAATACCCCGACATCCTGTAACTGCCACATCAAGCGTAATGCATTGCGCTGCCCCTGATCTTCTTTGTTGGTGTTGAGCACGGTATGTACGTCCTCCGCCAGATCGGTCAGCTTGCCGATATTGAGGGCGAGGTCGGCAAGCTCGTTGTCGGTGTAGACGTAATCGAAGCGGCCGCCGGTTATGTTGCCGGCATGTTCCCAGGTGTGGGCGTTGCGGCCGTGCAGGCGCACGACGGCGAGCTTGGGGTTGGTGACTTCCCACACGGCGGGGATGCTGTTCTCGAAACCTTGTGGTTCGTCGACGATGACATTGACGAGACTGCGTTCGCGTTCGAAGGCGAGCGTGGAGGCGGTTTGTTCGTTGCTGAACCAGCTGCGATTGCGGAACTCGACGGCCATGGCGTGGCCGACCATGCGATCGGCGCAGTGCTCGACGTGGGCGCGGCCGGCGCGGTTGTTGAGCATCCATGGTGCGAACTGGAAGTGCACGGCGCCGAGCTTGTTGGCGGCTTTCAATGGCTGTAGTGCATCGATGAAACGGCGCCACAGTTCATCGCGGATGCTCGGCGGTATGTCGCGGTAGAAGAGGTTTTGTCGTGGTGTCGGCGAGAGGGCTTGCTGAATGTCTTTGGGCAGCGCGCTCGGTGCTGTGTGATGGCCGGTGAACAGGCGGAAGGCTTTCATATTCATGACAAAGTCATCCGGCGTGCGCTCGGCCCAGATTTGCGAGTTCTGTGGCGTGGGCATCGCGTAGTAGCTGGAGTCGACTTCGACGAGCGGGAATTGCGCGGCGTAGAAGCGCAGGCGCGCATCGGCCGTATTGCAGCCGCGCGGGTAGAAGCGGCCGCAGGCGATGAGGCTTTTGTCGGTCCAGGAGGAGGTGCCTACGCGGGTGGCCATTGAACTAATTCTATTGTCATAGCAACGAGCCCGCTCCCGGTCCTGACGGACCACCCTCTCCCGCAGGCGGGTGAGGGGACGGCAATGTGCGGTGCGTGCTGTTCCCTCGCCCATTTATGGGGCGAAGCAGGGGTTTCGGGTGGCATGCCACCCGCCTGTGCAGCCGACTGGCAATGCAGTGCCAGTCGTGGGGCGCGGAGCGGGGTGGCGTGTAGCGCCGGGAGAGGGTTGCCGGTACTCATCAAATCTCCGACTTGTCCCGCCACATTTCCCGCATCCGCGCTGCCAGATCGATGAACGCTTGCGGCGGTGGCGTTGCCGGTGTGTTGAGCGAGGGCGGCGCGGCGACTGGCCAGGCGCGCATCTGGAAATGCTGGATCAACTCTGCGGGTATGAAGCGTGTGCAATTGGCATAAACGTGGCGATCGCCCATGCCGGCTTGGCCAGTGACATAGAAGCGTTGCGGCGTAAGAATCTGTAGCTGATCCTTGGCGCGTGTCATGGCAACGTAGAGCAGGCGGCGTTCTTCCTCGATTTCTTCGCTGTCGCCGGTGGCCATGTCGGAGGGGATGCAGCCATCCACGGCGTTGAGCAGGAATACGACGTCCCACTCCTGTCCTTTTGCGGAATGGATGGTGGAGAGGATGAGGTAGTCCTCATCGAGCAGCGGTGCGCCGGATTCGTCGCTGGTGGCATTCGGCGGGTCGAGCGTGAGTTCGGAGAGAAAGCGTTCGCGCGTGGGGAAACCGGCGGCGATCTTTTCGAGTTGCAGCAGGTCGTCACTGCGTGTTATGACATTTTCATGTTTGCGTTCCATATGCGGCTCGTACCACTGACGCACGAGTTCGAATTCGGCAGGCCAGCGCGACGCACTCGACCGCGTCAGGCGGAACATTTCCGTGAAGAGATGCCAGTCGGTGCTTGCCTGGACGGGCGGCACGAAATTCTCGAGCACGGCAACGGATTCATTGGTGAGTGCGATGCCGTCGAGCACCTTGCCAGCTGTCTTTGGGCCGATGCCGGGCAGGAGATGCAGTACGCGAAAACCGGCAACGCGGTCGCGCGGATTTTCGATCCAGCGCAACACGGCGAGCAGGTCCTTGATGTGGGCAGCTTCGAGAAACTTGAGACCGCCGAATTTCATGAACGGAATATTGCGGCGCGTGAGTTCGATCTCGAGCTGGGCGCTGTGCCACGAGGCGCGGAACAGGACGGCCTGCTTCTTGAGAATGGTGCCTTCTTCGCGGCGTTCGAGAATCTCCTGCACCACGTAATTGGCCTGATCGCCTTCGTCACGCACGGTCACCAGTAGTGGTGCTTCGGCCGCGGGGCGCTCGGTCCATAGCTCCTTGCTGTAGCGCTCGGTGGCCAGACCGATCACCGCGTTGGAGGCTTCGAGAATCGAAGGCGTCGAGCGATAGTTGCGCTCCAGCGTGATGACGGTGGCGGGCGGATCGAACTGCTTGGGAAAGTCGAGGATATTGCGCACCGTCGCGCCGCGAAACGCGTAGATGGATTGCGCATCGTCGCCGACGACAGTGAGGCCACGCCCGTCTGGCTTGAGTGCCGTGAGGATGGCGCTTTGCAGGCGATTGGTGTCCTGGTACTCGTCGACCAGCACATGCTGGAAACGCGCGCCGACGCTCGCTGCCAACGTGGGCTCGGTGAGCATCTGCGCCCAGTAGAGCAGCAGGTCGTCGTAGTCGAGCACGGCCTGTTTCTGCTTGGCTTCGACATAGCCGGCGA
This sequence comes from Rhodocyclales bacterium, assembly GCA_028292505.1. Taxonomy (GTDB): domain Bacteria; phylum Pseudomonadota; class Gammaproteobacteria; order Burkholderiales; family Rhodocyclaceae; genus Viridibacterium. Next base: position 350,528 of record JAQGMF010000010.1, on the reverse strand, counting down.
AGAGCGTCCGCAATTCTTCAGCCCATTCCGCGCACCACGGGAAAACCTTTTCCAGCACGTGCTGCAAGGGCGCTTCCGTATTGACGGCGCGCGAGTAGATCGACAGGCAGGTGTGCTTGGTGGGGAAACGTTTGTCCTTGCTCGATAAGCCCAGCTCGTGACGCACGAGATTGAGCAGGTCCGCCGAGTCTTCGCGGTCGTGAATGGTGAACGACGGACTCATGCCTAGTTGTTCGGCATATTCGCGCAGCAGTCGCGCACCGATGCTGTGAAAGGTGCCCGCCCAGGTGAGTGCGGATTGCGCCAACTGCGAGGCGGGCCCATCGATGCTGGCGACGATGCGCTCGACACGACGCCCCATCTCGATGGCCGCACGGCGCGAGAAGGTAAGCAGCAGAATCGCGCGCGGATCGGTGCCATTGGCAATGAGATGCGCAACGCGGTGCGCCAGTGTGTTGGTCTTGCCCGAACCGGCGCCAGCAATGACCAGTAGCGGGCCTGCGGCATGTATGCCATTTGCATCGATGCCATGCTCCACCGCGTGTCTTTGTTCGGCGTTGAGCCGGGCGAGGTAGGTAGGATGGGCTGGTGGCGCTGCGGTGGGTATGAACGAGATCGAAGGCATCACGAATGGGCAACTAAATTTTGCAGTTAATTTGGCGAGGAATTGACGAGCAATTGACGAACAGGGAGCGAATAAGCTTGCGAATTGTAACTGTACAAATATACAGTCACGCTTACAAGCACGTTTCAGGATTTATCTTCTGCCAATCGACGTGCCCTCGCAGCCCGAAGGAATCGCCATGAACCCCATCACGCTCGAACAGGTCCAGCACGCCACTGCGCGCTGTCTCGATGCCCATCCAGCAATCGACACCGTACTGCCGCAGGAAAGTCACCTGCTAGTGGAACTGCTTGGCCGCATGATCTATACGCGCAGCGAGGCGATCGACGACACCGCGCTTTCCGCGTCGACCATTGCAGAGCTGCATCGCTGGGGATGCAACACCGGCTCGACTGACGGATAAGTCTGTCTTGCAATGTAGTAGCGTGCTCGAGGGGACCGACCCTAAACCCGTGGCCATAAATGTCGTAACGCCATGGGTGGTGCTGCAGCACGCTTTTCCGCGAGCGACGACAAGACATGAAAAGAAAATTACGGATCGCGTTTTCACTAGGACTGATCGTGTTGATCTGCGACGCAATCGTGCCATTTGTATTGGCCGAACGCGTGACGCAGAAGCACGACATTGCCAACAAGATCGAGGCCGATGTTCATCGGCTGAATTATCTGCTCTCCGCTTATAAAGACACCGAGACCGGCGAGCGCGGTTTCATGCTATCGGGTAGCGCCGAGTATCTCGAACCTTACGTCAGTGGACGGCATGCCATCGAGGCCTTATTGCCGCAGATTGGCAAGTCACTTACGACCGACCTGGCACAACCGGCCGAATATAGGGGCTTGCTCGAACTTGATCGGCAGGCCGTACAGTACCAGCGCGAACAGATCGATACACGACGTGTCGGCAAGACGACGGGTGCTGAAGATTACAAACGTGGCAAAGCCATCATGGATGCCATCCGCATCAAAGTGGGGGCCATCACCCAGCGTGCCGACCGGCTTGCCGCAGCGGCGAACACTAGCGCCGCGGCCCTTGAAGAAAGAAGTCGTTGGCTGACTGTTGCCGTTACCATCGTGGATGTGCTGCTGTTTAGCGCGGCTTTCGGGTTTGCCATGCGGCTGCTGCACTCCGAGGAATATGCAGGGCGCGTAGCAGAGCTGGCCAACGAGCACCTGCTGGCCGAGGGTACATTGCGCTATGAGGCCATGCGCAAGCTCGAAGCCCACGCTCACAAACTCAACCAGATCATAGAAATGCAAATGGCGTTGTCACAGACGACGTCCCATCTTGAAGACTTTGTCGCACTGGTTGTGGAGCGCATGTTGTTGCTGTCATCTGCCAGTGGCGCTGTGGTCGAGATGGTCGAAGGCGACGAAGTGGTGTACCTCGCGGCCAGTGGTACCGCGGCGGATTTTATCGGGCTGCGTATGCCACGCGCCAGCTCGCTGTCAGGCATGAGTATCGCCGAGAAAAAAGTGATGATTTCCCAAGACATTGCCAGCGACCCGCGCGTCAATCATGCGGCGGCCGTCAAGATAGGTGCGGCAGCCGTGGTGGTCGCACCCTTGTTGCGTAGGGGCGAAGCTGTCGGCGTGCTGAAGATTTTCTCAAATATGACAGACGGTTTCGACGAGAGCGATGTGCAGACCGTGCAATTGGTTGCCGGGTTGCTCGGCGCCGCGCTCGCCGACCGCCTGGCTTTCGAGACCAACACGGCCCTGCTCGAAGAGAGAACGTGCGCACTGGCGGCACTTGGCCAGCAACAACAATTGCTGCGCTCGATCACCGACGGCATTCCGGCGCTGGTGGCCTTTATCGACGGCGACGAGCGCTACCAGTACACCAACAAGCACTATCTCGAAATGCTCGGCAAGGATCCGCTGGGCGAGACCATTCGCGGATCGGTCAGCGAAGAGAGATACGAAATACTCAAAGAACATATAGATATGGCGCTGAGCGGGCGTGCCGCCGAATTCGAATATCGTCTGCAAACCATGGATGGATTGCGCTACACGCAGATACACTTCATTCCGCAATTCGATGGCGACGGCCGGACCGTCAACGGCTTCTGCGTTCTTGCCTGGGACGTCCATACGCGCAAAGAACAGGAGATGAAGTGGCAGTCGCGCGCCCTGGTAGACCAGCTTACCGGTGCGCATAACCGTTTCTCATTTGTGGACGCCGTCGGGCAGGCGCTCGCGCGGCAGCACCAAGCTGACAATGGCGGCAAGCTTGCCGTGTTCTATCTCGACATCGATCACTTCAAGAGCATCAACGACACGCTTGGTCATGCGGCGGGTGATAGTGTCTTGAGCGCATTCGCTGGCGCATTGAAGAGCGCCATTCGCGCTTCAGATATTCTCGGCCGCATCGGTGGCGATGAATTCTGCATACTCCTCGAAAACGTCGGTTCGCTCGACAACACACGGCGCATCGCCGACAAGGTGCTCGAACACGTGCGCGCGTTGGGTAGTAAGCGCGATCTGCCGCTCATCACGACCAGCCTCGGCATCGCCTTTGTCGAAGGCGGTGCTATGGACGCGGCGGAAGTCATCGAGCTGGCCGACGCGGCGCTGTATGAGGCCAAGCAGGCTGGCCGCAATCGCCATGCGGAGCGCAGTGTCAGCACGGCTTAGGGTCATCGTGTTTACAGCAGGGCTGATGACACTGCAAGGATGACCATTTATTCGTGCGGACGAGGCTTGATGTTCGCATCGACGACCCCACGTGCCTGATATGAGCCTCGCAAAAATTCCCTTTTCCGTCCTGGACCTTGCGCCGATCACCGAAGGCAGCAACGCGGCGCAATCGTTTCGCAACTCGCTGGATCTGGCGCAGCATGCCGAGCGTTGGGGCTTTCGGCGTTACTGGCTGGCTGAGCATCACAGCATGCCGGGCATCGCCAGCGCCGCGACTGCGGTGGTGATCGCGCATATCGCAGCGGGCACGTCGGCGATTCGTGTCGGTGCGGGCGGTGTCATGCTGCCCAATCATTCGCCGCTGGTCATCGCCGAGCAGTTCGGTACGCTCGAATCGCTGTTCCCTGGCCGCATCGATCTGGGCCTTGGGCGTGCACCGGGCTCCGATCAGGCCGCGGCGCGCGCCATGCGACGTGCCCTCACCCGTGGCGATGAATTTCCGCAGGATGTTGTAGAACTGATCAGTTATTTCGAGCCGGCCGCGCCGGGGCAGCGCGTGCGTGCGGTGCCGGGCGAAGGATTGAAAGTGCCGATCTGGATTCTCGGCTCCAGCCTGTTCGGCGCACAGCTCGCCGCTGCGCTAGGCTTGCCCTATGCGTTCGCCTCGCATTTCGCACCCGAGCAGATGATGGAAGCAATAGCCCTGTACCGCGCGCAGTTCCGCCCTTCGGCGCAGCTCGAACAGCCTTACGTGATGCTCGGCTTCAATGTCTTCGCCGCGGACACGGATGAAGAAGCGGCTGTGCTCGCCACCTCTATGCAACAAGCATTCGTCAATCTGCGCAGCGGCCGGCCCTCACGACTCAAGCCGCCAGTTGCCGGTTATCTCGACTTGCTTGCACCACCCGAGAAAGCGCTACTGGCCAACGTGCTGTCGAGTTCTGCAATAGGTTCTCTCGAAACAGTGCGCGAGAAGTTGGCTGCCTTCATCGCGCGCACCGGCGCCGATGAGCTGATGATCACTTGCCAGATGTTCGATCACCGCACGCGCCTGCATTCCTTCGAGATTGCTGCGCAGGCACGTGATGGTCTGGCTTGACGAACATCCATGGCCACAACCTGCCCTGTTATGACTCAAGCATTTCCTAAGAACAGGTTCTCTCATGGCTAGGCGCGCAAGCTGGCTCGGTGCCTGGAATGCCTTCTCCAAGGCCGCAACGAAGAGCACGGTTCGCACGCAGAAAAAGGTCAGCAAAGCCTTCAGCAAAACAATCACCAAGGCCGTGGGGCAAGCGACTGCACGCCAGACCACGCAGATGACGAAGGCGGCACGGCAGGTGCTCACCGGTGTTCTCACAGACTTTGTTTTGCCGGCACCTGCACCGAGCAATCGCGGCAGTGGTCACTGGGAAGAAGGCCATTGGGGTCTCGGTCCGCTCCTGCAACGTAAATACCGCATGTTCACACCGGCTGATGTGACGCCTGCGCGACCTGCCGCGCTGCTCGTGTTATTGCATGGTTGCGGACAGGACGCGGCGAGCTTCGCGGCGAGCACACGTGCCGCGGCCATTGCGCGGACAGCGGGCTGCATGGTTCTCTTGCCGGAACAATCGGCGCAGGCCAATGCGCAGCGTTGCTGGAACTGGTTTCGTGCCGAGGCGCACGTGGCGGCGGAAGCGATGTTGCTGATGGCGATTGTCGAGCGCGTGTGCAGCCAACATGGCGTGCAACGTGACAAAGTTTATCTACTTGGCATGTCAGCAGGCGGCAGCATGGCACTGACCATGGCGTTGCGTTTCCCGGAGCGCTTTGCTGCCGTGGTCAGTCACTCGGGCGCGGTGCCGCATAGCGCCGCCAATGCTTTGCAGGCGACGCAGTCCATGCATGGCAAGCGCCTGCCCGATACGCAAGGCTTGCTGCATTCGCTCGGCGGCCGGCGATTGCCGCCCCTGTTGCTTGTGCACGGCGATGCGGACCGTACCGTCGTTGCCGACAACGCCTTGGTATCTGCAGCGCTCTGGCTGGAACTGTTGCCGCGCGACGTTTCCGCCAACACCCATCTTTTACTGACGCCGGGCCACCGGCGCGAAGTGCAGCGTGGCGCGAGGCGGCGCTACAGCGTCACCGATTGGAAACTCTTCGGTCAGCCTTACGTGCGATTGATCCGCGTCGCCGGCCTGGGCCACGCCTGGAGCGGCGGGGCGGCACGTCAGGCGTTCTCCGATCCTGCGGGCCCCGACGCCTTGAAGCTGGCGCTGCGCTTCTTCCACGATTGCGCCGCGCGTGCGGCGCTGGCAGGCCGCCAATCTGCTGGATGAACGCTACAATGGCCGCCCACACATTTTCGGGAATGCCCGTGTCCGCCCGTTTCGATGTCCTGCCGCAATACTTCTTTCCCAAAAAAGCGATCACCACCTTCGCTGGCTTCGTGGCGGGCAATCGCTGGGGCTTCGTCACAACGCGCATCATTCGCTGGTTCGTGCGCAAATATGGCGTCGACATGAACGAAGCGGTCGAACCGGACATCACCCGGTACAAGACCTTCAATGATTTCTTCACGCGCGCGCTCAAGCCCGGCGCGCGGCCGCTTGCCGATGCTGAGCTGATCTGTCCGGTCGATGGTGCCATCAGCCAGTTCGGCGCGATAGACCGCCTGCATATTTTCCAGGCCAAGGGACATCACTATACGACCACCGCCGTGGTGGGCGGCGATGCCGATCTCGCGGCGCAGTTTGAGCATGGCAGTTTCGCCACGCTGTACCTGAGTCCCAAGGACTACCACCGTATCCACATGCCATGCGATGGGCGCCTGATGCGCATGATCTACGTGCCCGGCGATCTGTTCTCGGTCAATCCCGTCACGGCGCGCGGCGTGCCAGGGCTGTTCGCGCGCAACGAGCGCGTCGTCTGTGTGTTCGAGCGTGTCGATGAACCTGGCCGCCCCTTCGTACTGATCCTGGTCGGTGCGACCATCGTTGGCAGCATGGCGACGGTGTGGCATGGCGTCGTCAATCCACCACGCACTGGCGAGATACGCGAATGGCATTACGGCGACTTGAAGAATGACGAGCGGATCGTACTGAAAAAAGGTGAAGAGATGGGCCGCTTTCTGCTTGGCTCGACGGTGGTGATGCTATTTCCACAGCAGCCGGCGGGACGCGCACTGCGCTTCAATCCGCTATGGATGCCTGCCGGAGCGATCAGACTTGGCGAAGAAATGGCACGCGAGGAAAATTCCTAATGCATAGGCCACTGTCAGCCGGAAGCCGATACGTGCGCGATCACTGCATAAAAAGCGCGGCTTGGGCCGCGTTTTTTATGCAGTGATCGCCGAGCGCTATTTAGCGATTGTCATGACGGCCGCGATCATGGTCGTCGTGACCTCTGCCGCGTCCTTGGTCGTGGCGATCACGGTCGTGTTCATGTTCATGCTCATGGCGTGGGACGTATTCACGTTGATACCAGTCGTCCTGCACGAAAAAGACGCGTTCGCCGCAAGCATTGTATTCGCGGCAGTGACGGTTCCAGTGGCGACGATGATCTTCTGGTACGTGCAGATACACAGGCTCGCGTTCGACCACGGCCGGGCCTCGCTCCACTATGATCGGCGTTGGCGCGATCAGCACGGGAGGGCGCGGCAGGCCGCCGATGTCCACGCGGCCGAATATATTGACGGAAGCGCCGAACGCCGGCGCAGCAAGCAGCGCGGTGGCTGCGATCAGAATGAAACGATTCATGGTGTGCCTCTTTGGTTGAATTGTTAATAGGGCGGTTGATAGGGCGTCCGCAGATTACCGCAACGAACGCGTCATGCCATCAGGTGTTGCAACATCTACTCCAGCCGGCGTACATCGCCGGCCGCGCCTGAGGAGTGGCCGGTTTTGGCCCGCAATTGTTCGATGATGTGCGTGGCCAATTCAATGGGCGGCGCGTCACCGCTGAAGGTGGACGCAAACTCGTCCGGCCCGGGTGGCTCGAGATCGCGGACGACAATGGCATGAAAAGGCTTACCCACGCTGCTCTTGTCGCAGCCGACGACGCCCATGACAACCAGATTGGGTAGACGCATTTAGCGAAAAGCACTTCGTGGACACTGCAAGCCGGCATTCGCGGAGCGCAAGCGGCCCCGCATATGCCGGACGACGCCAACGCAGCGCTTTATGAGCGACGGCTGATGTCCTTCACCGCAGCCTTGGCATCACCGTAGTTCTTCTGGATCGTGCCTTCGACCTGCTTGGCGTTGCCTTTGGCTTCGAGCTTTGCGCTGCGTGTTACCTTACCGGCGGCTTCTTCGATCTTACCGCCTACTTTCTTTGCTGTACCTTTGACTTGGTCCTTATTCATCTTGAGCTCCTTCTTGAATTGAACGGCGATTCAGCCATTGGCATAGGCGCAAGGCCTGTGCCCAGGTACGGAACAACAGACAAATGCGCAAAAATGGGTGGATTCGAGATGCCGGAATGGCGTGCGACAGCGCGCTTCACCGCGATGCGCAAGGGCCGACGTGGTGTTTTCGCGGACGACGGTCGGGGGACTGCGTAAAATTGACTCGTCGAAAACGCGCCCAGGCGCGACAATCACGCTCCGAGTAGCGCGAAAAGAAGTTGGCGTGCAAGCCGAAAGGCTTGCGCGGGTTGCTGTGCTCTTTGATGAGCGCTCGAATGCAGACGTCTGCGCAATCGGCGGTGGCAACGCATCAAGTAGGATGAATGCATTGATGGACGCGGCCCGGCTGCGCGATATTGCAAATGCATATTGTCATCCGCTCGAAGATGCTGCGAGCGTCGGTACGCATGTGTCTTCTTGAGAAGGGTTTGTGGATTTCGTGGTGTTCGTTTTCCTGAAATAGAGCGATCGGGTCTTCGAAAAAAATCTTGCCCCGCGATTTCCGCGGGCGAGATGAACATGTCGAGCTTCATCGAACTTCACGAGAAAAAACAAACGGTGCCGAACAATGGACACGAGCGCGTGATGGACCAAGCCAAAAGTCAGCACAAAAAAGGCTGCAATAGGCGCGCATCCATCGTCCTATTGCAGGCAAGCCAAGTACCCACCAATCATAGAGAACAAACGTGCTCTATGCAAGTAAAATAAGGAAATATTTTTCGTGAGTATTGGGGAGCGTCTGAAATCCGAGCGACTGCGTCTGGCAAAGCCTCAATCCGAGGTCGCGCGGTCATGCAGCGTCACGACGCGCACACAGGTCAATTACGAATCCGGTGTTCGCTTGCCCGATGCCCAATACCTCGCCTCGTTCGCGTCCATCGGCGGCGATATCCTTTACGTCGTTACCGGCACGCGCTTCAGCTACCAGACGGCCACGGCCAGCGCACTGGCCCTGCACGAACCCATCCTGCCGCCCAGGGAAGCAGCGCTTCTCGAGAACTACCGGTCTGCCGATGCAGCGGGCAAACGCGCGCTAGAGCAGACCGCCGCTGCACTCGGCAAGCCCTCACCGGGCCAGAGTTAGTTCGGCAGAGTTCATTCGACATTCCTGCCGGTCGTAGCGAGGATCAGCTCGATCGCCTGCTGCGGCATATCCCAATGCGGAAAGTGGCCGCTATGCTCGAACCAGTGCAGATGCGCATCGGGAAACAGTGCTTGCGCGCGCGCCGCCTGACGCGGAAAGCAGATGCGATCGCGACGTCCCCAGCCGATCGCCAGAGGATGTTTGATGCTGCCGCGCGGCGCGCCCTTCAGTGCTTCGCCATGGCCGAGACGATGCAGCAACTCGTCGAATGAGGGCGAGGCGACATAGCTGCGCATCTCGTCGATCAACAATTGCGGCGGCAATTTCCATGGCCGTGCCGACAGCTGCGCAAAGAACAGCGTGCGCGTCATCGTGTGTCGTGCCAGGGTTGGCATCAGCGGGCGCAGGGCGCGTGCGAGGCGGATCGAGACGTATAGCGAGCCATGGAAAACAGGAATCTCCCAGCCGCACCAGAAGCCCCCCGGATCGAACGACACCACGGCGCCGAGCACACCGCCGCGGCGCGCCAGCTCCAGCACCAGACTCGCGCCCATCGAGCTGCCGACCGCATCTATGCCAATCAGATTATTGGCAGCAAGGAACTCCGTCAGCGCATTGGCGAGTGTGCGTATCGATGTCTCGCCTTCGAGCGACGGTGTCTGACCGTGCCCCGGCAGGTCGACCGCAATCACTTCGCGCGTGGTCGTCAGTGCGTCGAGAATCGGGCTCCACGAACGCCAGCTGCCACCGAGACCATGAATAAGCAGCAGCGGCTTGCCGACGCCCTGGCGGATGTGATGCATATACATGGCGCTCCAGATACAAGTCGATTGAAATGACGGCGCCATATCAATGGCGCAACGCATGCCAAGCGTATCCGACAAGCCATAGTGTGAGTGTTCGTCGGCGCACGCATCTCACCACACAGCACCGTCCATGCGACGAGAGAAATGCCGACTATGCGTGCACCAGCTCACGCATTTGCCATCTCCCTTCGCCGAGCATTTCTAGCTCCTGGGTATGGAATTCCAGCAGGCTGCTGCGATGTCCGACGCTGACCAGGATCGCGTCCGGCAGCGATGCGCGCAGCAAGCGGTACATCCCATGTTCCAGACCCTCGTCCATGGCCGAACTGGCCTCGTCGAGGAACAGCACCTGTGGCTTGGCAAGTAGCGCTCGTCCGATGGCTAGACGTTGCTGTTCGCCGAGCGACAGGATGCCGGTCCAGTCATCTTCCTCGTCAAGGCGGCTGACAAGATGCCCTAGCTGGCAATGCCTTAGTATGTCATCAGCATTCGTGCCGGATTGTGTACTGTCGGGGTAATACAGCGCCGCGCGCAAAGTGCCGAGCGGCAGATAAGGCTTCTGCGGCAGAAAAAGCGAGGCTTTACCTTGCGGCCGAATCACCTTGCCGGTGGCGAACGGCCACAGCCCTGAAACTGCCCGCAGCAGCGTGGTCTTGCCCGCGCCGGACGGACCGCGGATCAGCAGCGCCGCGCCTGGCGACAAGGACAGATCAAGGTTTTCAAGCAGCAGCACATGATCCGGCGTGCGTACCGACAAGGATACGAACGCCAGCCGCGCGCCATCGCTCTCAGCCTGTACGGCAGGTAGCTGCTCGGCAGCGTCCATGGCATTAAGAAAACCGCTAAGCCGGTTTAAAACGGCACGGTAACTCGCAAAGTCATCGTAGGCCTCGCGAAAGAAGGATAGAGCATCCTGTACCTGATTAAACGCCTCGTTTGTCTGGCTCCAATCGCCCAAAGTAATTTCTTTGCTAAATAATCGCGGAGCCTGAACGATCATGGGGAATATGACGGCGGCTTGACCGCTCGCCAAATTGAAACCTTGAAGTTTAATCCGCCGAAAAAGCAAGCCCCACATATTGTTCACGATGCTTGCAAAGCGGCCTGTCAATGTCTTGTTTTCTACAGACTCTCCTCGGAAGAAAGATATGCTTTCGCCATATTCGCGCATCCGCACGAGTGCGTAGCGGAAATTTGCATTGAGTTTTTCGGAGAGAAAGCTTAATTGGATCAAGGGACGACCGATCCATACCGCGAATATTGTTGCGACAATTACATATAGGTACGCGAGGAAGACCATTGCGCGAGACAACTGGAAACCGAAAATCGACAACGATCCGGACAAAGCCCAAAGAACAATCGTGAATGACAGCAAAGAAACCACGGCTTCCAATAGCCCCATCGCCAAGTCCAAAGACAGCGTGACAAAGCTGTTGGCATCTTGCTGGATACGTTGATCGGGGTTGTCCATTCCGTCCGCCACATAGCGGCTTCGGTAGTAGTTTTGCTCTGTAAGCCAGTGCTTAACCAGAAAGTCCGTAAGCCCGGCCCGCCAATGAATGACCAAGGATTGGCGCACATAAAGTTCAAACATCGATCTACCGACGTGAATCGTAGCCAAGACAGCAAAGACGATGATCATCGACCAGAATCCCGGCGCGTCGAGTTTCTGAATCGCGGTATAGAGGCCGTTTCTCCAAAAAGAGAGCAGCACATTCAGACGCACTGAAAAAAGGGACATAAATATTATTAGCGCCAAGGCCGCTAGCGGCCACACGCTGCGTGAAGGCTTGAACCAAGGCCATGCCAGGCGCCTGAATTGGCGCCCCCACACGGTGAAGCGGCATAGCGCCCACGTGGTGACGATCAGGCCCACCACACTGATGATAAAAGCCTTGCCAAGCCAGATCAGGCTGGCAAGTAGTTCATGACTCCAGTCCATCACATTCCTTCTTCAATTTTTGATCGATGCCAGATCGCCGGGCGTTCACAATACCGTCAGGCGACACGAACGCCCGCATACGACCGTACAGCCGCTTGATTTGTTCGGAAGAATCGTCGTCTGTCATACTCGCCGCCAGTGGGGACGGGCAGCCAGCGGGCCGGTAGGGGCTCTTGTCGTGGCGTTTCCGGGCAGATCTTATTCGAGGGATTTGGCACTATGTACGCGGCAGCTGGCACTAAATCGAGTGGAAAATCGGTAAGCACGGGTGGTTTTGTCACCGTTTCTTTGACCGCAGCGCAACTTTCTGCATATCTTCGGGCCTATCCGATAGGTGGTGCCGTCATATCATTTGCACCGGACAGGCTCCTGCATTCTGCCCACGGAGCCGTCGAGGGAGGTATTTGCTGATGATTGGCACGCGTAAACTAGCCCACATCGACTTTTCCCAGTCGTCGCAGTGCCTTGGCGCGCTGCGCGCGCTCAACCCGACCGACGTGGACGATTCGATGGCCGTCATGGCACTTGTCCTTGATGGCATGTGTGCCCATCCGCCCGAGCCGGTGGAGCATCTGCAAGTGCTCGAAGAGATTCGCACGACGCTCGATTTCATCATGGCGCAAGCCTCGCAGCGTTACGTCGCCCGTCCGTTGCCGCCCGCCAGCGAAGAAGACGAACGTCTGCAGCGCGTGGTGGCGGGCTGGAACACAATGGCCAAGAGTTATGCGCTGATCGCACAACGCTCGGCAATGGACCCCGGCTTCGTCGACAAGCGCGCCCTGCTGGCGCACCGTCGCATCCAGTATTGCGCCTTGGCGATGGTCGAGAATTTCCGCGCGCGCCGCGAGATGCCGCCGGGTTTGTGGCGCAATCTGCACGGCTTGTTCGTGGCTTCGGAGCGTGCTGGTCTGGCGGACGTACGCGTGCCGGATGCGCTTAACGAAGTGTGGGGCGCGCAGAGTGCGCAGGAGTGTTATGTGGCATTGCTGCTCGTAGATGCGGCCATGCCTAGCGGCCGCACACCGCGCGAGTTGGTGTGGATCATGCGTTGGGCGCAGCGCTTCGCGCCTTATTGCATGGTGCTGCCCGGCAATGAGCCGCGCCCCGAAAAAGCAACCCAGTTTGCACTCGACGTCAATGCCGATCATGGCCTGCGCCCGATCGGTCTGATCGTGCCCGAAGCACCGGTGCGCGGCATCGACACCAAGCGCCTGGCGAACCATATCCAGGCCGTCGTGGCACAACTGAAGAAGGGCGTTTCACCGGCATCGTTGGGCCTTGGCGACGATTGCATGCAGCCGGCCTGCTCGCGTCTGCTCGTGTCCTTGTACCGCCCCTGGGGCCATGCTGCGGCGGGCCGACGCTTCCCGCGGCGGCGCCTCAGCGCCAAGGTGCAGCTGTGCGTGGACCAGCAGACCATTGCCTTCTTTCTCGAAGGACGCGAATTCGCGCAGCCCGCCGATGCGCGTGTGACGAGCTTCTCCGAGACGCAGGTGATGCGCACCTTCGGTGAGCGCGCCGAATCCGAAATCACGCCGGAATATCTGGTGAAACGCGCTGCACAGCTTGGCTATGCGCAGGAAGAAGTGTGGCAGGTGACGGATCAGTCCGTTGCCGGTTACCGCCTGGCGCGCAGTCAGGGCGATTCGCGCGTCGAGCATCGACAGCTTGTCGGCCTGCGCGCCACGCCGTCCGAATCGATGCTGCTGGCCGAGGTGAGCTGGCTACAGTACCAGCACAATGGCACCCTGCAGGCGGGTGTGAATCTGCTGCCGGGACCACCCAGGGTCGTTGCCGTACGGCTCCACCTGGGCGATCGTTCCGCACGCGAACGTTATCGCCTGGGCTTCATGATCCCCTCAGTGCCGGCGCTCAAGACTGAAGTCAGCATCATCGTGCCGTCGGGCTGGTACCTCGCCAATCGCCGCGTCGAGGTGTTTGAGCAAGGGGCATGGTTCGCGCGCATGGTGAAGCTCGTGGCGCGTGGCGCCAACTTCGATCGCGTCACTTTCACACGTGAGCCGGCTGAAGATGCGGTGGATTGATCGTTGAGGCTGCCGTGACGCGCACCTTGGTGCGCAACGCCTTTGGCGCTCCACGCCCTGCGATGCGAACGTCATTTCATGACGTTGTCTTTTCTGCCCACACCACGCGACGTGCCGGAAAATGCGCCGCAAAACGACTACCGCGTCCCGCCTCACTCTGAATTTCCAATGTTCCCTGGTGGCGCGTCAGCACGTGCTTGACAATGGCCAGACCCAAGCCCGTGCCGCCGGTTTCGCGCGAACGGCCGCGATCGACACGATAGAAACGCTCGGTCAGGCGCGGCAGATGGTGCGCATCGATGCCGGGGCCATTGTCCTGCACGGCAAGCTCGGCACCTTCGTGGGTGCTTTGCCAGATCAGGCGAATCTCGCCGCCTTCGGGCGTATAACGCACGGCATTGGTGGCCAGATTGGCCAGCACGCTGTGAATCTCTTTCTGTGAGCCGATCAGTGCAGCGCCGACGCCGGCCTCTATGACAATGCGATGACGCCCGGCGGAGAGCAACTCGGCCTCTTGCGCGACGGCGCGCAACAACCCCTGCACATCGACTTTGTCATCCACCGGCATTGGCGCACCGGTCTCCAGTGCGGAGAGCGCCAGCAAGTCTTCAATGAGCCGTTGCATACGCACCGATTGCTCGGTGGCCAGACGCAGGTAGCGGCGCATATCTTCGGCTGAAAAATCTTCGAGGCCATCATGCAGCATCTCGACAAAACCACTGACCACCGTAAGTGGCGTCTTGAGCTCGTGCGAGACATTGGCGACGAAATCGCGGCGCATCGTCTCCAGCTTTTCGAGCTGGCTGATGTCGCGTGACAACAGCATTTTCAGATCTTCGCCGAAAGGCACAATCTGCATCGACAAGGTCAGACCGTCACTGCGCGTGGGCTTGAACAGCAGCGGCTCGCGATAGTCGCCCGATTCCACGTAATGCACGAAGTCCGGCTGTCGCACGAGATTGGTGATAGCGCTGCCCAGGTCGCGCGAGGCATCGAGGTCGAAGTGGCGTTCAGCGGCGAGATTAATCCACTCGATGAGATTCAGCCGCGTCAGATACACCACGCCGTCTGGCATGGCTAGCGCTGCTTCGCGGAAGCGTGCCAGCGTTTGCGATAGACGTTCGCGTTGATCGTAAGCAATGCGCGAGCGCCGCGCCAGTGACGCGAAAACGTGATCCCAGGTACCCATGGCGTGCGGCGTCGGTGTGCCTAGCGGCTCGCGCGCCCAGTTCATCAGCTTGCCAAGATTACGCAGATGATAAACGCCGACGGCCAACAGGCCCGCGCACAGGAATAGCGCAGCGGCGAGGCCGCTCCAGAGTGCCCATACGAAACAGGCAGCGATCAGTAAACCGGAAAATATGCTTAATGCATACGTCCAGATCAGGCGGCTCGGAAAAATAACAGTACCTCACCCAGTTCGTTATGACGCTCACCCGGCGGCGAGCTGGGTGCCTCAGACGTTATCGACAGCTGAAACATCCGCCGATAGACGATAGCCGCTGCCACGCACGGTCTGGATCAGGCGGTCATGCTGCGAGACTTCGAGCGCGCTGCGCAGACGGCGGATGTGCACATCGACGGTACGCTCTTCCACGAAGACATGATCGCCCCAGACCTGGTCGAGCAGTTGCGAGCGCGAGTGTACGCGTTCCGGGTGGGTCATGAGGTAATGCAGCAGGCGAAATTCCGTCGGGCCGAGATTGATGCCGACTTCGCCAGCCGTGACGCGATGCGTCGACGGGTCGAGACGCAGGCCCGAGGTCTCCACCGCGTCTTCGGTGGCTTCCGGTGCCCGGCGACGCAGTACGGCCTTGATGCGTGCCACCAGCTCGCGCGGGCTGAATGGCTTGGAGATGTAATCGTCAGCGCCGGTTTCCAGCCCTAGCACGCGGTCCTCTTCCTCACCGCGGGCGGTCAGCATGATGAGCGGAATCTGCCGCGTGCGTTCATCGGCACGCAACCTGCGCGCCAGCTCGATGCCCGACATGCCGGGCAGCATCCAGTCGAGGAGCACCAAGTCCGGCAAGGCATCGCGCACGATGCGCTGCGCCGTTTCCGCATCTGCCGCGCGCACCACCGTGTGGCCGGCGCGGGTAAGATTCGCGGCAATCAGTTCCTGAATCGCGGGTTCGTCTTCAACCAGCAGAATATTGGCGGCCATAATTTGTTTGCTTTGCGATGAATTGAGCGCAGTGTATTGCCGATTGATGAACGATTTATGACACGTCATCGCTCTGAAACAAAGTCGCGCCGTCACGGCCCTTTCACCCGAGAAAAATATGTCCGGCTTGAACAAAGATACGCCCATCCCCACAGAGCTGCGCCTGCACCAACAATCGCATCTGCTCGAAATCCATTTCGACGATGGTGTGAGTGCGCAACTCAGTCATGAGCTGCTGCGCGTTTATTCGCCTTCGGCAGAAGTGCGCGGCCATGGCATCGGTCAGGAAGTGCTCCAGACCGGCAAGCGCGAGGTGGCCATCACCGCCATCGAGCCGGTGGGTAACTATGCCGTGAAACTGGTTTTCTCGGACGGCCACGATTCCGGTCTTTACAGCTGGGACCACCTTTACCTGCTGGCGACGCAGCACGAGAGCCTGTGGATAGACTACCTGCAGCGCCTCGAAACGGCCGGCGCCAATCGCGATGCTGCCGCCCGCACCGCGCGGTTGCCACTGAACAGCTGCGGTAACATAGCAAGCCTACGCATAAACACATCGAGCACGTCATGAGAAGCGATTGGGAAGTTGTCATCGGCCTGGAAACCCACGCCCAGCTCAACACCAAGTCCAAGATTTTTTCCGGCGCCAGCACAGCCTTCGGTGCTGAACCAAACGAGCAGGCCTGCGCCGTCGATATCGCCTTGCCTGGCGTGCTGCCCGTATTGAATCAAGGCGCCGTGGCGCGCGCCATCCGCTTCGGACTGGCGATTGGCGCCGAGATCGCGCCGCGCTCGATTTTTGCGCGCAAGAATTACTTCTATCCGGATCTGCCCAAGGGCTACCAGATCAGCCAGTACGAGCTGCCGGTGGTGGTCGGTGGCACGCTCACGGTCCAGGTTGGCGAGGGGGACAAGGCTTATTCGCTGACCGTCAACCTGACGCGCGCTCATCTCGAAGAAGACGCCGGCAAGAGCCTGCATGAAGACTTCCAGGGCCAATCAGGCATCGACCTGAATCGTGCCGGCACGCCCTTGCTGGAAATCGTCACTGAGCCGGACATGCGCTCTTCAGCCGAGGCGGTGGCTTATGCCAAAGCACTACACTCGCTGGTGCAATGGATCGACATCTGCGACGGCAATATGCAGGAAGGATCTTTCCGCTGCGACGCCAACGTCTCCGTGCGCAAGAAAGGCGCGGAGAAATTAGGCACGCGTCGCGAGATCAAGAATCTCAACAGCTTCCGCTTCATGCAGCAGGCCATCGACTACGAAGTGCAATGGCAGATCGAACAGATCGAGGACGGCCACGCGATTCAGCAGGCCACGGTGCTGTTCGATCCGGACAGCGGCGAGACGCGCTCGATGCGCAGCAAGGAAGACGCGCACGACTACCGCTATTTTCCCGATCCTGATCTGCTGCCGTTGGAAATTTCATCGGAGTGGATCAGTCGTGTGAAGAGCGAGATGCCGGAGTTGCCACAGCAACTGGCAGAGCGTTTCCAGAACGAATACGGACTGTCCGCCTATGACGCAGCGGCGCTGACGAGCAGCCGTGAAGTGGCGGAGTACTTTCAGGAATTACTTAATGCTGCTGGCGTAACAAATGCCAAGCTATGTGCAAATTGGGTGACAGGAACTTTAGCTTCGTATCTTAATTTGATGAAGCACGGTGCCCCAAATATGGTTCAAGTAACTCCTGTGCAACTTGCGGGCATCATTCGACGAATTAGTGATTCGACGATCTCCAATAAAATAGCTCGCGAGCTATTTGATGAAATTTGGAACAGGAATAATTCAGAAGAGTTTGACGTAATGATGTACTACGCAGCCGACAATATTGCTGATCTGCTGATTGAGAAAAACGGGCTCAAGCAAGTCACCGATGTTTCGGCCATCGAACCCATCATCGACGAAGTGATCGCGGCGAACGCCAAGAACGTCGAGGAATATCGCGCGGGCAAAGAGAAGGCTTTCAACGCGCTGGTCGGTCAGGTCATGAAGGCCAGCAAAGGCAAGGCTAGTCCGGCGCAGGTGAATGAGCTGTTGAAGAAAAAGCTGGGCGGTTGAAATTAACCATCACGAAATCGCTTCGTAGGTTGGGGTGAGCGCAGCGATGCCCAACATCGGTCTCTAAAATCGTACAGATCTGGATCCACGTTTCGCGTTGGGCATCGCTGCGCTCACCCCAACCTACAATCCTGCTTTGCGAACGCCGTGGCACGATCGAGCTTCCTGATGGAATGCGACGCTGCCGCAAAGGCTGCGGCAATGTGCGCTGTTGCTACTCCCGGCTGCGCCTGACCACACATGAACACATCCACCGCCGCAAAGGCATGCTCCGGCCAGGTGTGGATGCTGATATGCGATTCGCGTAACAGCAGTACGCCGGTTACGCCCATGCCCGGCCCGAAGTGATGGAAGTGGGCATGGATCGGCGTCGCGCCGGCAAGACGCGCTGCTTCGCGCAGCACATTTTCGATCTGCGCCGTGTCACCCAATAGCGCGGAAGACACGCCGTTCAGATCGAGCAATAGGTGCTGGCCGAGCGTCGTTGCGGTTGTCATTTATGGAACGAGCCGCCGCCGGAATAGCCACTGCCGTAGCTCGATCCGCCCCAGCTGCGATAGCTGGAGCCCCTGCCGTTGGCTATGCCATTGAGACTTGTCGTCGCGACTGTGACGACAATGGCATAAATGATGTAGAGGAAGCGCCACATCAGTCGTCATCCCCCGCACTGGAACCGCCGAACTTGCCGATAGGAAACCACAAAGCGATCAGGCCGAAGAACGGGATCTCGATGTTGTCGAAGCCGCTGGAGAACAGCACGGGGATGTTCAGCACGACGATCAGCGCTGTGAATATCCAGGCAACGGTGCGCAACTGGCCGCGCGTGCCGCCGGTGCTGACCGTGGCAGTTTGTCGTGGCAAACCTCCCGCTTCGGCCGCCTTGCCGAACCAGCCGAGCACATCGCGCGCGGCAACGCGTTTTGCTAGACTCCAGTTCAGTTCGCTGGCGCTGCGCTCGGCGGTGAGCGTCATATTGCCTTGTTTAAAATCGCTGATGCTAACGCGATCGCCGATGTGTACACGCCAGTTGAAGGCGCCTGCCGCCCAGATCACTTCCGCACCATAGTCGTAGAGCTTGCTGAAGACCTGTCCGCGCAGCCTGAGCTGGCCATTGCCTGCCGCTTCAGGCCACTCATCGAGCACCGTCACCAGGTCCCAGCCCTCCATGCTTTCGACGATCCATTGAAAGCCTTTCTGCGGGTGATACAGCAGGTATTCGACCCAGGTCGATGCCTCTTCCGTGCTGCCCGTTTCGCGGCACTCCATGAGGCCGATGAGAGTCCAGGCCGCGCCACCAATCTTGGCGATGTCACCGAGTGCGAGCGTGGTCGTGCGCTGTTCGAGTTCCTCATTCTTCGCCAGTACTTCGGCCTGTCCGGCGCGTGCCGCGACTTCCGCGTGACAAGTCTGGCAGACGAGGTGTTGCGCGATGCCCGGCCGGTAGGCAATCGATGCGCCACAGTTCGGGCACTCCAGGTTGGCGGTGCTGCCGCGCAGCTTGCCGGCGCTTTGCTCGATCTGCGTTTCCTCGCGCAACAACTGGCAGGCCATCGTCTCCAGCGTCACGGCTTTGCCGACGTAAGCGACGGGCGCCGGTCCGTCGGAGTAATCGAGCGTGAGGAAGCGCGGGCCGCTGCGGTAGTCGGCGACCTTGGCCTGCCAGTCCTCGCCGACCTTAAAGGGCAGCTCGCCCTGGCCGCCGGTGCAGCGCGCAGTGCGCACGTCCGAAGCGACGTAGCCCGCGCCCTCGAAAGCAAAGCGGCCGCCGGGCTGGATGCGCTCGAAGATCGGCACTTCCTGCGGCACGGCGGACGACTGAGTCGTCAGCGCGTACTTGCCCGAGGCATCGGATAGCCAGCATGCAGTGCCGTCGTCGAACAGCGCATACCATTCGTTCCAGTAACCGTCCTCGTATTCCAATTGAATACGCCCGACGACAGTGAAGCGCTTGCCTTCGAACATGCCAGCGGTATTGATCTGGATCGGCGAGTAGTCTTCCAGCACTGCCGACATCTTGCCGATGTCGCGCACCGAATCGGCATCGCGCAGTAGCGTGCTCTGGCAATAGGCGCACACCGCCATGACCGAGGCGGCTGAACGAAACGCGACTTGTGCTCCACAACTGGGGCAGGCGATCTGGTACATAGATTTGGCGCTCAGGCCGAGCGCGCTGTCACGGACTTCATGAATTGACGATGGATCGTCGCGCAAACGAAACCCACTCCTGCTCTTCATCAATCGCCGATTTGAAGCGCTTGGCGCGTTTGATCACTTCATCGAAAACATGACTCGCCGCTTCGTGTTGTCCCAGGCGCGAAAGCAAGTCGCCATATCGGCAATGCGCTTCGAAGCCGACGAATACCGGCACCAGTTCGCGATATATGGCGAGCGCCGCATCGGTGTTGCCCTGACCCTCCAGAATGCGCGCTTCGAGCAGACGAACTTCTTGTGGGCGCAGCGTCGGCGCGACGGCCTTGATGCGCGCAATGGTTACTGTGGCCTTGTTCCAGTCCGCCGCTTCGACGGCGGCGCGAGCCAAGCCGAACAGCAAAGCGCCATCCGTCTGGAATGCGCCTTGCAGGCAACTTTCGTACAGCTTTACCGCATCGTCATACATCTGATGATTCATGCATTCCAGCGCCAGTGCAATCTTGTTATCGACGCTGCCGCATATCTCCAGCTCCTCCGCGCGACGATGCAGTTCCGCGTCCGGCTTCAACGCCCTGACGATCTTGCGCGCAGTTTTGTGCGCGTTGCGGTGCTCACGCGAGTTCGGAAAGACTTCGGTGAAGTAGTAGATCAAGCAGCCCATCACCGGGAAACTCATGATGACGAAAACCCACCAGTAAGGCCGGCCGGTTTTCAGCGCGTGAAATGCAAAAGAAACCTGGATGAGCAGAACCAGGATGGCGATCAACGGCATGACATCTCCCCCGTGCCAATACGAATTCTCAGAACCACCACAGTGTTACCCGACTAATTTTTTAAGAATCTCTGCCTTGGCATTGTCATAATCGGCTTGTGAGATCAGCCCTTTGTCGAGCATACCCTTGAGCTTTTCCAGACGCACTTCCGGCGCCTCGGCCGCAGGCGCGCCGGCAGCCGGATTGAGGCTGGAGCGCATCGCATCGGCCATCACCTGCCCCATGCCGACGCCTGCCGCGAGGCCCGCGCCCACCCCGGCTATGCTGCCTTCATTCTGCGCCGCCAGTGGAATACTGCTGGCCACCTGGTATTGGGTGAACTTGCCCATATCGCCCATCATGCCCATCGAAATACGCGTGTCGATTGCTTTCTGCAGTTCTTCTGGCAGCGAGATGTTTTCCACCGCGTAGTTGTCCAGCGCCAGGCCATATTGTTCGAACACCGGCGTCATGTGTTCCTTCATCTTCTCCGACATCAGACCCTGGTTGGCAGCCATGTCGAGGAAGGGCAGCTCGGCGCTGCCTAATGTCGATGTCATGGTGGACACGACGAGGTTGCGCAATTGTTCTTCGAGCTGATCGCGCGTGTACAGCTCGCGCGTGCCGCTGATTTCACTGTAGAACTTCTTCGGGTCGCTCAGCTTGTACGAATACATGCCGAAAGCGCGCAAGCGCACCATGCCGAAATCCTTGTCGCGGATAGTGATGGCTTGTGGCGTGCCCCACTTGCGGCTCAGCTGCAGGCGCGTGCTGAAAAAGTAGAGATCGGACTTGAAGGGCGACTCGAAAAGCTTGTCCCAGTTCTTCAGGTAGGTGAGCACCGGCAGGGTCTGCGTGGTGAGCTTGTGCATGCCCGGCCCGAACACGTCGGCGACTTTGCCCTCGTTCACGAAAATGGCCATCTGCGATTCGCGCACCGTCAGGCTCGCGCCATTCTGGATTTCCATGTCGGCCATCGGGTAACGCCAGGCGAGCACGCCTTCGCTGTCCTCGGTCCATTGCAGGATGTCGATAAACTGCTTCTTGATGAAATCGCCCAGACCCATGATGGCTCTCCTAAATGTGGTGTTGCAGAAACTTTGCGGGGTTACGACAGGGCTGCGGCATTGATGATGCCGACGACCAGCGACACGACCCCCATCAGCCCGCCCATGGCGACGTTATTGTTCTCCAGTGCCGCGTTGAGGCCGGGCAGGCTGCGCGAGACCAGGGCGTAGGCCACGACCTGCACGGCAGCGCTGCATGCTGCCCAGAACAGGAACATGAGAAAAGTGTCGTTATGCAAAATGCTTGAGGCGACGGTCAGCGCGAAACCCAGTGTGGCGCCAGCAAGAGACAGGGCAGCGGCGGTGCCGCCATCGCAGATCAGTTGAATCTCGCGGAACGGTGTCACTTGCAGATAGACCGCCACGAAAACGCCGACCACGGCCAGCCCGGCGAGTAGATGAATCAGGTATGCGTAGAGTTGTTGTAATACCATTGCCGTCTCCCGTTTGCCTTCCAACGCTGTCGCAGACTAGCAAGCGCTTATTGGGTGTGCAAGTGCGTTCGGATGAAATGTACCCGCTTTCGCGGGAATGACGACCAAGTAGATAGCCGGCTTCCATATGCGCGATCGCATACTGATTCTTTCCGTTTTCATCGTCGCCTCCTGCGGACTCGCTTACGAGCTTATCGCCGGTGCGCTGGCGAGCTATCTGCTCGGCGACACAGTGCTGCAGTTCTCGTCCATCATCGGCTGCTACCTGTTTGCCATGGGCGTCGGTTCGCACCTGTCGCGCTACGTGAAGGACGAGGACGCGCTGGCGTGCTTCATCGACGTGGAGTTGCTGGTCGGCATCATCGGCGGCTTGTCGGCCACTTTGCTATTCGCCATTTTCGCCTGGGCTTCGGCGCCGTTCCGCACGGTGCTGTATGCGCTGGTGTTTGTTGTCGGCGTGTTGGTCGGCATGGAAATCCCACTCGTCATGCGCGTGCTGTATGGCCGCAAGGCCGAGATGCGCGAGATGGTGAGCCGCGTGCTGACCTTCGATTATCTTGGCGCACTCGTCGTGTCCTTGCTGTTTCCGCTGGTGCTAGCGCCGCGTCTGGGCATGTCGCGCACAGCACTGCTTTTCGGCCTGCTCAACGCCGGTGTGGCGCTGTTGACGGCGCGGGTATTCGACAAGGAGATCAAGGGCACGCGCGGCATACGGCTGCGCGGCGCTATCGTCGTAATCATGCTCATCGGCGCCCTGGCGTTTTCCTCGCAACTGACGCGCTGGGCCGAGCAGAGCGTTTTCGGCGACCAGATCGTGCATGCCGAGACCACGCCTTATCAACGCATGGTGATCACGCGCTGGCAGGACGATCTGCGTCTTTATCTCAATGGCAACCTGCAGTTCTCGACACGCGACGAGCACCGTTATCACGAAGCGCTGATTCATCCCGCCATGCAATCGCTGCCCGGCGCGCGCAGCGTGCTGGTGCTCGGTGGTGGCGACGGGCTGGCGGTGCGCGAGCTGCTCAAATACAAGACGCTCGAACATGTCACGCTGGTGGATCTCGACCCGGCGATGACGCACCTGTTCTCGACCTCGGCGGAGCTGACGGCGATCAATGAACACGCGCTGACCAATCCGCGCGTACATGTCATCAATGCCGATGCGGGACAGTGGCTGGAAACCGACGCGCATTCCTATGATGCCATTGTCATCGATCTGCCCGACCCGTCGAACTTCGCGCTCGGCAAGCTCTACTCCGTGCCGATGTACCGGCTGGTGAGCAAACATCTGGCTGAGCATGGCTACGTTGTCGTGCAATCGACCTCGCCGTACTTCGCGCCACATGCTTTCTGGTGCGTCGTCGCCACGCTGCGCGAAGCGGGTTTCTACACTTGGCCGTATCACGTCAACGTGCCTTCTTTCGGCGAGTGGGGCTATGTGCTGGCAAGTCGCCACGACAGTTTCACGCAACCCGATCACTACGACGTGCCCATGCATTTTCTCGACGCGTCGAGCACGCGCGAGATGTTTCACTTTCCAGCCGACATGCTGGCGCCTGATGTCGAGCCGAACCGGCTCAACAACCAGGCGCTGGTTCATTATTTCGAACAGGACTGGCATCGGGTGATCCGGTGAAACGGCGGGAGTTTCTCTGTGCCAGCGCCGCAAGCACGTTGTCGGGCTGCGGCCGCTTGCCATGGCAAGATCCGCCGGTGCGGATCTTCATGCCCGGCATGGCGCAGGGACACGCGCTGCGCGATGCGGCGAAGCTGCCGCCGCCTTCAGCAGACATCGACTGTGACATCGTCATAATCGGTAGCGGTGCCGCCGGACTCGCGGCTGCCTGGCGATTGGCCAAAGAAGGGCGTCGCGATTTCATCGTCGTCGAAGGCCCCGAACCGGATGGCAACGCGGCTGGCGCCAGCATGGCGGGACAGGCTTGCCCCACCGGCGCGCACTACCTGCCGCTGCCGTCGATGGAGTCGCGACATGTGCGCGAAATGCTGCAGGATGTTGGTGTCATAGTCGGCGACGCCTACGGCAGGCAGCCCGAGTTCGACGAACGCGTATTGGTGCACACGCCGCAGGAGCGCCTGCTGCGTGCGGGCAAATGGTACGAGGATTTGTTGCCGGACGAGGTCGATGCGCCGGCACAGCGAGCCGAGCATCAACGCTTCGCCCGCACCATCGAGCAGCTCAAATCTGCTGTCGGTAGCGATGGCCGTCGCGCTTTTGCGATTCCGGTAGCCCTGTCCTCGCAGGATGCGCAGTGGCGCATGCTGGACAAGCTGAGTTTTCGCGACTGGCTGACACGGGAGGGTTACCGTTCCGCCGCGCTGCACTGGTATGCCAATTACGCCTGCCGCGACGACTACGGCGCGGGCTACGAGCGCATCTCCGCCTACGCCGGTCTGCACTACTTCGCCAGCCGTGCCGGCGAGGCGCGCAATGCGGAGCCCGGCGCGGTGCTGACCTGGCCGGATGGTTTGCAGAGTCTCGTGCGTGCGCTGCGTGCGCGCATCGGCTTCGCGGCCGGTTCGCGCCTCGATGACAGGACTGCACCGCGCAGGATGTCGGGCTTCGCCGCGAGTGTTCAACTCAAAGGCAAGGGTGTCGAGGCGCTGATCGTTCAGCAAGAAGGTGGCGCTTCGCGCACGCTGCGCATACGCGCACGTCATGCGATCTGCGCGATGCCATTGCACGTCGCCGCGCACGTGGTGAACGATATGCCCGGCTTCGGCTTCGATGCAGCGACGCATCTGCCGCAGAGCGCGCCATGGATGATTGCTAATTTTCTGATGCGCCGCTTTCCCGAAGAGCGCGCCAAATCGCCGCTGGCTTGGGACAATGTCATATACGCGGGCAAGGGCCTGGGCTACGTGGTGGCGACGCACCAGCTGATCCGCGTGGCACGACCCGAATACACGGTGTTCAGCGCCTACGACGCGCTCAGCGAGCGCTCGCCACAAGAGATGCGGCGCTGGTTGGAGACGGCCACGCCTACCGAATTGCTGGGACGTGCGGCGGGCGACCTGAGCATGGCTTACGAACACCTGTGGCCCTGCGTCGAGCGGGTGGACATCACCTTGCGCGGTCATGGCATGGCCAGCCCGACGCCGGGTTACCTCAGCAATAAAGGCTTGCTGGCGCTGCGCGAGGTCGACGGCCCGTTGCAGTTCGCGCACAGCGATCTGTCGGGCTATTCGGTGTTCGAGGAGGCGGCGTGGTGGGGCGAGGTCGCGGCACGGCGTTTGTTATGATCCGTGATATGAATCATGCATATCACCCTTTAATGCACAGCGACATCTCGTTGTCGCGTATCAGCCAGGTGTAGCCGCGCGGGCAGGCGATGCGGCGTTCGCGGCGGATGATCACCATGCCCGAGCTTTCCGTTGCGCGGTCCTGACAAGTGCCATTGCCGCTGCTGACGCCGGAATAAGAAATGCGCGGTGCATCTTCCTTCGACGTCCAGTCCAGGACCTTGGCGCTCTCGGCATAAGGTGCGTCGGTGATTCCGTAGCTGAGGGTGCATGAGTAGATCTGCTTCAGCATCGCCACGGCATCATCTATCGCGGCCGATTCCGACGACTGCGCGTCGCCCGTCTTCTTATCAATCACGAAGCGCCAGATATCCCAGTTGCCGATTACCGGTGCGCTGCAGGTAGCGGTTGGTTCGCCCGTGCCGCAGGGCAGATCAGCAGCGCCTGCCTGAATGCATGCGCAGAGACTTGTCGTCACGACAACACGCGTCAGGAAATTTGCGGAATTCAGGCATGGCAGCATCAGTCTCTCCATGTCGTTGGCAACGATCTGTCACTGCCAATCGTCGGTGGCAAAGCTCATCGTTTGCGCATCGCGTCGCCACACGACCCGTTGGCGCGTGGTGGTGAGCCACCACGACTGCATGCGCGGATCGGGTTTGCGGCTGGCGAAGCCGGCCGGTGTGAGGAGCGCGGCACACCAGTCCGGCTGCGGATCGCGTACCGAATCATAGACAATGGCTTGCAGCCCCGCTGTGCGTGCCTCACGTGCCAATGCCTGTGTCGCGCTGTAGTCGCGCGGCGCGGTCCACAGCGCGACGTGTGCGGCGAGCGGCGGTTCGCGCAAATCGATGGTAGACGCATCGACCTTGGTGCGGAAAGCCGTGTGTAGCACGGGCCCGACTTGTTGCAAGGCAGGACTATCGAGCAGGAAGCGCCAGCGCCAATAACCCAGCTCGGCGGCAGCAGTGCGCATGCTGCGCGCGCCGTAGAACACGCCGGGATCGGTGCTGCCGCGAAAGCGCGAGCCCGACGGATAGGGTGGATAGCGGAAGGGACTTGCGAGCAGGTAGTCGAGCGTCTGCGTGCTGACGGGCTGTGGCGGCTTGCCCTGTTCGAGAAGAATCTCCAATACGTCTTGCTCGGCCGCACTGTCGACCAGCTTCATGGTGCTGGCGACGTGTTGCGACTCGACCATGCGCCACAGCGTGGCACGCAACGGGCGAGCCAGTGCGACAAGTTGTGCAGCGTCGAACAAGGTGCTCAAACCCGTGCGCGCGAAGCGTCGAGGTACTGCACGACACGCACCAGACCCTCGGTATGCTGGATCAATTCGATGGGCATGCCCGACAGCGCCAGATTTTCATTGTTGAGCCAGGTACGGGCGGCCTCCTGCGTGCCGACGATGGAATCGAGCGAACGGAACAGCCGCACCAGCAGGACGGCGAAATCCCATTCCTTGCTTTCGCGCTGCAGACGGTAGCGTCCGGCGACGAGGCGGGAGGCCGTCGCCGTGCTTACACCGAGCACCTTCGCAAGCCGCGCTTGCGACAGTCCAAGCTGTTCGGCGGTGCGCACCAGCGCTTTGGAAAGCACCGCGCTCGGCTCCGTCTCGGCTTCGTCTGCAGGTGTAATGCCAATATCAAGCATGATTCCTCCGCGTTTCCTGAGAAATATAGAACAGTTATTAGTTCCAGGGAAGGGCTAATGCTCGGTGCCTAAATGAATTTTTGTAAGAAAATCGCCTGGCCGGCCGCTGGATCGAGTGCATAAGGCGCGAAGCCGAAGGTGAAGTAGGCGGCCAATGCCGCGGCATTGCGGTCAAGCACTTCGAGCGTGAGCTTGCAACAGCCGCGCGCAATTGCGCAATTTTCCGCAGCCGCCAATAAGATGCGGCCGACACCGCGCCGCCGATGCTCGCGCATTACGACAATGTCATGGATATTCAACAAGGGCTTGGCGGTGAAGGTCGAGAAGCCCTCGAAGCAGTTGATCAGCCCGATGGCTTGTTCGTCCTGCCACGCGAAGAAGCCGAAATAATCCGAACGCATGCGCAGTGCTTCGACGAGATGGGCTTTGGCATGCTGCGACAGACCCGCAGCGCCGCCCATGGGGTCGTGGGCATAGTGATCAAGCAGATCCATGGTGTGGGCATTGTCATGCAGGTCAACGGGTGAGGTGCGTGGCGGCATGACGCTCTCTATTTTTATGTCGGCGCTTCAATGTAGTACAGCGAATTAGTACAGCAAATCGCTCCTATGCGAACCGTTTTTGCCAGTAGCCGACGTCAATCCATTCGCCGAATTTCTTGCCAACTTCCGAGAAGTGCGCCACTTTCGTAAAACCATATGCTTCATGCAAACCGACGCTGCCTTGATTGGGTAACGCAATGGCTGCAAGTGCCACATGACAGCCCTCGCCTGCGAGCCGAGCGAACAGCGGTTCGTACAGTGCTCTGCCAATGCCTCGTCGCTCGAAGCCCCTGCGCACATAAACAGTAACTTCCGTGGTGTGCCGATACGCGGCCCGTTGGTGGAACTTGCCGGCGTAGCTGTAGCCAACGATCTGTCCATCAAGCTCGCATACGAACCACGGATAGTGCCCGAGGTAGCTGTCGATCCGATCACGCATTTGCTTGGATGACAGCGGCTCTTCTTCAAAGGTGACGATTGTCTCAGTGACGTAGTCGTTGTAAATCTCACTGATACCGAGTTCGTCGCGTGGCACGAAAGGACGAATTTGCATGTTGGGCTCCCATGTGTTTATGCCCATATGATATTGCCTGACCCACGCTCGCACCTTGTTCCGCAAGTCATTGTCCGCGACGCGATCCCTTGAAATGGCGGCGGATCTTAGGGCGTATTCACAGTGGGCTGACGGTCGCGCTACTGTGAACAGCCTCTAAGCCGTACCGAAGAAGTCGCGATCGATGCCGTGCTTCTTGAGCAGCTTGCCCAGCGCACGGCGCTCCTTGCCGGCCAGTTGCGCGGCGCGCGTGACATTGCCGCCGGTTTCACGCAACAGGTGTGAAAGATACTGGCGCTCCCAGGCACTCATGGCTTCGTGGCGCGCATCGTTGAAAAGCACCGGGCCGGACGTCGGACGTTCGCTGCGGGCATGCCACTTTTCCGGCGCGAGGCGTAGTTCCGCATCTTGGCCGAGCAGAGTCTGGCGATGTACGAGGTTGTCCAGTTCGCGCACATTGCCGGGCCAGTGATGCGTGTCGAGCCAGACCAGACTGTCTGCATCGAAAGCGCGGACTTTCATGTTGTAGCGTGCCGCGTGGCGTTCGGCAAAGTGCGCGGCGAGCAGATGCGCATCGCCCGTGCGCTCGCGCAGCGGTGGCATCTCCACGGCCAGCACATCGAGGCGAAAAGCCAGATCGGCACGGAAGCTGCCGTGCGCCACCATCTCCGGCATACGAGGACTCGCAGCCGCAACGATGCGCACGTCGCCAGATACCTCATCGGAAGCACCCAATGGACGGAAGGTCTGATCCTGCAGAAAGCGCAACAGCGCAGCCTGTGCGCGCATCGGCAGCGAGTCGACTTCATCCAGGAACAAAGTGCCGCCGCGCGCTGCTTCGACCAGACCGATGCGGCTTTGGCGCGCATCGGTGAATGCGCCGCGCTCGTGTCCGAACAATTCGCTCTCGATTAGTGTGTCGGGCAATGCGCCGCAGTTGACCGGCACAAAGGGCGACGCGGCACGCGCGCTCAGATAATGAATGGCCCGCGCGGCCAGCTCCTTGCCCGTCCCTGTTTCGCCGGTGAGCAGCACCGGCGCATCAAAACGTGCCAGGCATTTAATGGTTTCCAGAACTCGCGTGAAGACAGGCGAGGCACCGATCATGTTGGGTACGACAGTAGCCATCTGAACCCCCGTTAGGGAAAGCGCATGCGACGCCGTTATGTCAGGCGATATTTCATAAGAGGTTCTCTTTATAGCCCAGACTCGTTATGAATTTATGTGTGCAAAAGGGCAGTGTCTAGTCCGGTATTGCTACGCAGTTCGACAAGTTCGCACCAATCCTTGATCCAGCATGTTTGACAATCCATTGCTCAGGCGTTAGTTTCCCCTCTGCGCCAATTTGACTCAGCTTGCGGGCGCTTTATAAATTTGGCTAAAGCGAGTGGGAGCGGTACCGATGGTACAAACAGCCCAGTCGCGCAAACCAGCCGGCTGGGCTTTTGCTTTTCTGTTTGCCTGCCTCTGCCATTGCTGCTTACTTGTTTTCCGACATGACAACCTCTGCATCCATCGGCATCGTAACGCCGCAACGCGCTCACTTCGATACACCGCTCGCCCTGAAGAGCGGCGGTGTGCTGCCCGCCTACGACCTGGTCTTCGAGACCTATGGCACGCTCAACGCTACGGCCAGCAATGCGGTACTGGTGTGCCACGCACTGTCCGGCTCGCACCATGTCGCTGGCATATACGCGGACGATCCCAAAAGCGTCGGCTGGTGGGACAATCTCGTCGGCCCGGGCAAGCCGCTGGATACGAACAAGTTCTTCGTCATCGGCGTCAATAATCTTGGCGGTTGTTATGGCAGCACCGGGCCAAAATCCATCAACCCGGCGACGGACAAGCCTTGGGGCGCGGACTTCCCTTTCGTCACGGTGGACGACTGGGTCGACTCCCACGCACGTCTTGGCGAGCGACTCGGCATCTCGCAATTCGCCGCCGTGCTGGGCGGTAGTCTGGGCGGCATGCAGGCGCTGGACTGGACCCTGCGATATGCCGATCGCGTACGTCACGGCATGATCGTCGCCGCTGCGCCCAAGCTCTCGGCCGAGAACATCGCCTTCAACGAAGTGGCGCGCCAGGCCATCTTGCGCGACCCGGATTTTCATGGGGGTAACTATTACGAGCACGGCGTCGTGCCGGTCAGCGGCTTGCGTCTGGCGCGTATGCTGGGCCACATCACCTATCTGTCGGACGATGCGATGGCCCAGAAGTTCGGCCGCCGCCTGCGCCACGGCGAGCACAAATTCCACTTTGGCGTCGACTTCGAGATCGAATCCTACCTGCATTATCAGGGGGACAAGTTCGCCGGCTTCTTCGACGCCAACACCTACCTGCTCACCACCAAGGCGCTGGACTACTTCGATCCCGCTTACGACTACGACGGCAATTTGCAAGAAGCGATGGTGCGCGCCAGGGCGAAGTTCTTCATCGCCTCCTTCACCACGGATTGGCGTTTCCCGCCCGAGCGTTCGCGCGAACTTCTTTTTGCGCTGATGCATGGCGGCCGCGATGTCGCCTACGTCGAACTCGAATGCGCTGCCGGCCACGACTCCTTCCTGCTTGACGACGCGCATTACCATGCGGCGTTGCGTGCTTATTTCTCGAACATCGAGGTCTGAAATCATGGTCAGTCTTACCCAGGATAGCCGCTTCGATTTCGACATCATCACGCGCTGGATCACGCCCGGCGAGCGCGTACTCGATCTCGGCTGCGGCGACGGCGACTTGCTCGCGCATCTCATCGCCGAGCGCGGCGTGAAAGGCTACGGCATCGAGCGCGACGTGGAACGCGTGGTGGCCTGTATCGCAGCCGGCATCAACGTGCTGCAGATCGACCTGGAGCAAGGCCTTGCTGGCTTCGAGGACGCGCAGTTCGATCACGTCATCATGAGCCTCTCGCTGCAGGCCGTACACAATACCGATGGCATACTGAGCGAAATGCTGCGTGTCGGCCGCGAGGCCGTGGTCAGCTTCCCGAACTTCGGCTACTGGCGCCATCGCGTATCGATCGCCGAAGGCCACATGCCCGTCTCCGACATCCTGCCCTACGAGTGGTTCAACACGCCCAACGTGCGCTTCTTCACCATGGCCGATTTCGAGCTGTTGTGTCAGAAACGCGGCATCACCGTTTTGCAGCGCGTGGCGTTCGACGAAGACCGCGAGATCACGACCGACCCGAACAACTACGCCAGCGTGGCGATCTACAGGCTAGGGCGTTGAGCCACCAGCTGCCACGCAAAAGAAACCGCATGAACCCCACTTCCGCTTGGCGCGCGCTGTTATCGCGGCGCATGTTGATTTGCGTCTTCACCGGCTTCTCGTCGGGCTTGCCGCTCTACCTGCTGCTCAACCTCGTACCGGCCTGGCTCAAGACCGAGGGCCTGAGCCTGAAAGCGATCGGCGCGTTTGCGCTGATCCAGTTTCCCTACACCTGGAAGTTCCTGTGGTCACCGCTGCTCGACCGCTATGCACTGCCTTGGCTCGGACGTCGGCGTGGCTGGATGGCGATTTCGCATATCGCCTTGCTGGCGGCCATCGCCTGGCTCGGTCAGCTCTCGCCGAAGAATGATATTGGCATGGTCCTGGCGTTTACCGCCGGCATCGCTTTTCTCTCCGCGACGCTCGACATCGTGCTCGATGCATTTCGTCGCGAGCTATTGCACGACGAAGAACTGGGTCTGGGCAGCGCAGTGCACGTCAACGCCTACAGACTCGCGGGGCTCGTACCTGGTTCGCTGGCGCTGATTCTTGCCGATCGTTTGCCGTGGGGGCAGGTATTTGTCATAACCGCATTGTTCATGCTACCCGGTTTGGTCATGACCCTGCTGGTGCGCGAACCCATTGCTGCCAACGCGGCGCCGCGTAGCTTGCGCGAGGCGGTGATCGAACCCTTCCACGAATTCTTCCAGCGCAACGGCATCAAGGCGGCTTTGCTGATCCTCGCCTTCATCCTGCTGTACAAGCTCGGTGACTCACTGTGCACCGCGCTTGCCACGCCCTTCTATCTCGATATGGGCTACACCAAAACGGATATCGGCCTCATCGCCAAAAATGCCGGTCTATGGCCCAGTGTCATCGGCGGCTTGCTCGGCGGTTTGTGGATGGTGCGCACTGGCATCAATCGCGCGCTATGGCTGTTCGGCGTGGTGCAGATGATCGCCATTCTCGGCTTTGCGTACTTGGCGTGGCTCGGTACTGCAACGCCCGATGCCTCGCGCCTGGCGGTGCTCGCGGTCGTGATCGGCCTTGAAGCGCTGGGCGTCGGCCTGGGTACGGCAGCCTTTGTCGCCTTCATCGCGCGCAGTACCCATCCAGCATATACGGCGACGCAGCTGGCCCTGTTCACCAGTCTGATGGCGGTGCCACGCACGCTCATCAATGCTTCAGCAGGCTGGCTCGTTGAAGGTTTCGATGTATCCCTACGCTGGATTGGCAACTTTCATGTTGCCGGACTCGGATATTTCAATTTCTTCTTGCTCTGCTTCTTGCTCGCCATTCCCGGCATGCTGCTGCTTCTCAAGGTCGCGCCCTGGGGCGATGATCCCGATTCAATGACAAATACATTACCTTAAAATGAATAAAGCCGACACGCTCATCGTCGCTGCCAACAGCCTCTCCGCCAAAGTCGGCGCCATGCGCTTCGCCGCGCCCATCACCCACATCTACAATCCGCTCGACTATGCCTGGGCGCCGCACGAGATCTACCTGCGTCGCTACGGCAAGAGCGGCAAGAAAGTCATTTTTGTCGGCATGAATCCTGGCCCGTTCGGCATGGTGCAGACGGGGGTACCGTTCGGCGAGATCGCTGCCGTGCGCGACTGGATGAATATCGAGGCGGAGGTCAACTTGCCGACCGAGCAGAATCCCAAGCGTCCGATCGAAGGTTTTGCCTGTCCACGTTCGGAGGTCAGCGGCCGTCGCTTGTGGGGACTCTTCGCGCAACGCTTCGGCACGGCAGAAGCCTTCTTCGCCGATCACTTCGTCGCCAACTATTGCCCGCTTGCATTCTTCGAGGAAGGCCGCAATGCAACGCCCGACAAACTACCGGCGAGGGAACAGCTCCCCTTGCTGGCTGCATGCGATGAGCATTTGCGCACCATGGTGGAAACCCTGGCGCCCGAATGGGTCATTGGCGTCGGCGCCTGGGCGGAAGACCGCGCGCGGCTTGCCTGCGTGGGTCTCGATGTGCGCTACGGCCGCGTGCTGCACCCGAGCCCGGCGAGTCCGGCGGCGAATCGTGGCTGGGCCGAGGCGGCAACGAAGCAAATGGTGGCGCAGGGGGTTTGGGGGGTTTAGCGCTCATAAATATATAGGAAATGACATTTTTCTATACATATCGCAAGACAAATGTATAGAAAAAAGCTATTTTCTATGCATGTTGCCAAAGCATGTATAGCAATCACCTCTTCCTATAACCATGACGATCACGAATCTGCTCACCGAGCTGAACCGTCTTACGCCCGCTCAGTTCGAGACTACGGCCATTCTCAAGAAGGTCGCTACGGCGAGCCGCAAGCTGGCTGAATTGAAGGGTCTCGCCGCTTCAATTCCCAACGAAGGCATCCTGATCAACACACTGGGCATGCAGGAAGCCAAGGACAGCTCGGCTATCGAAAGCATCGTCATCACTCACGACGAGCTTTTCAGGAACGATGCCTTCCCTTACCTGATCAGCAATCCCGCAGCCAAGGAGGTACGTCACTACATTCAGGCCTTACGCATGGGTCATGAACTGGTCATGAGCACCGGCCTGCTCACAGCCAATCACATTGTTGCAATTCAGCGAACGCTGGAAAGGAACAGCGGGGGTTTTCGCAAGCTTCCTGGCACGGTGCTCAAGAACAATCTCGGCGAGACGGTCTACACCCCACCGCAAGACCCCGACACCATCGTCGCGCTTATGAGCGACCTCGAAAGCTTCATCAATGACGATCAGGTTTTTGACGCAGACCCGCTGATCAAAATGGCGATCATCCATCATCAGTTCGAGAGCATTCACCCCTTCTACGATGGCAATGGCCGCACCGGGCGCATCGTCAACGTGCTCTACCTCGTGCAGAAAGGTTTGCTCGACATCCCTTTGCTCTACCTCTCACGCCACATCGTGCGCACCAAGCCCGATTACTACCGCCTATTGCAAAGCGCGCGCGATGACCATGGTTGGGAGGAATGGGTGCTCTACATGCTCACTGCGGTTGAAGAGACTGCGCAACACACCATCGATACCGTGACTGCTATCCGCGACGCGCTCATGGATTACAAGCATCGTATCCGAACGGCATACAAATTCTATAGTCAGGATCTCATCAACGGCCTCTTCAATCACCCGTACACCAAGATCGAATTCATCGAGCACGATCTCAAGGTTTCACGGCTTACCGCAGCCAAATATCTTGCCGCATTGACGGAAGGTGGTTTTGTAGAGAAGAAGAAAATCGGGCGTGCGAATTACTACATCAATGTGGCGTTGAATGCGATCTTGACGCGGGATGACATATCGGAATGACATAGCGGGGTGACGTCGACAGTCAAGCTTCAAAGCCCCAACTCCGACAACCCCGCATGTTCATCCGGTCGCCGCCCCTGCGGCCAATGAAATTTGCGTTCTGATTCCGCGATCGGCAGGTCGTTGATGCTGGCAATACGCCGCTGCATGAGACCGTTGCTGTCGAACTCCCAGTTCTCATTGCCATAGGCGCGATGCCACTTACCGCTGTCATCATGCCACTCGTAGGCGAAGCGCACGGCAATGCGATTGTCATGCCATGCCCAGATTTCCTTGATGAGACGATATTCCAGTTCCTTGGCCCATTTTCGCGTAAGAAAGGCGACGATGGCTGCGCGGCCATGCAGGAATTCCGCGCGATTGCGCCAGACGCTATCCGGCGTGTAGGCAAGCGCCACGCGTTCGGGATCGCGTGAGTTCCATGCGTCCTCCGCCATGCGAACTTTCTGCGCAGCAGTTTCGAAGCTGAAGGGTGGAAGCGGCGGGCGGGCGGCAGTGTTCATGGCAAATACTCTGGTAGCGCGGAGTGCAAACTCCGCCGAATGGCTCGCACAATTTGTGCGCGTGGTGTGGTGCAGTTCGCGGTGCTCACTGCGCCCTACGATCAGGCATATCGGCGTTAATAGGTCTTATAAGGCAGAAACTTGCCACTCATCGTGATGCTGACTCGATCTCCGGCGGGATTCGGCTCGCGCTGCAGATCCATCTTGAAGTCAATGGCGCTCATGATGCCGTCGCCGAACTCATCGTGGATGAGTTCCTTGAAAGTCGTGCCATAAACACTGACCAGTTCGTAAAAGCGATAGATCAGCGGATCGGTCGGCACGGCGGTGGGCAGCGAGCCTTTGTAGGGAACGACCTGCAGCAGCGCTACGGCTTCATCGGGCAGGTCGAGTGCTGCGCCGACAGCCGTGGCCTGCTCATATGTCAAAGTCATTTGCCCCAATAGCGCGGCCGTCGTCCATTCCTTGCTGAGGCCGATAACCTCGGCGAGTTTGTTCCAGGTGAGTTTCTTCTGGATCTTCTTCGTAACGATGAGTTCGGTGACGTCATTGCGGTTCATGGCATGGACTCCTTGCAGTGATTGAAAAGGACTTCAGTAATTCTCAAATGTCATGAACGGCTGCCAGCATGTCGATCTCGACCGCGGCGTTCTTCGGCAACTGGTAGACCCCGACCGAGGTGCGCGTGTGGCCGCCGTCGGGTGCGAAGACTGCGTAGAGAATGTCGGAGGCAGCATCGGCGACTTCGCTTTGCTGCGTGAACTCCGCGGCGCTCTGCACGTAAACATTCACCCGCAGGATGCGCTTGATGCGATCCAGCGAGCCGAGCGATTGACGCATCAGGGCGACGCCGCGCAACACGCAGATCTGCGCCGCGCGGCGCGCGTCCTGCAATGAACATGTCTCGCCGACACGGCCGGTTACGACGATTTTGCCGTGCATGCGCGGGATCATGCCACTTACATAGAACTGCCCCGCGTCTTCGATAGCGGCTTCATAGTTCGCGCCGCCACGTATTTCGTCTTCGAATGCGATGTCGAGGCTTTGCAGCGTCGCTTGGAACAGTTCTTCTCTTGATTGGGCCATGATGAATATCGTCGTCAAAGTGTTTGCTAAAATTAGAGACCGCAACATTCCCCGTCGGAGCGTGGATCGGTCGCGCCTTCCATCGAACCATCCGCGTGTAGCGATACCGCGCCCGCATGTCCCATCGTGTCCTCGTAGTCGCCAAGCATTTGTACGGCGTGGCCTGCGGCGATGAGCTGCGCGACGAGCTCCTCAGGAAAGCGCGATTCGAGTTTGAGCGTGGTCGAGTCTTCGCCCCAGGTCTTGCCCAGCAACCAGCGCGGCGCGCTGATGGCCGATTGCAGGTCCTGGCCGAAGAGCACATGACGACTGAATACCGCGCTCTGCGTCTGTGGCTGGCCCTCGCCGCCCATCGTGCCGTAGGCGATGACGCGGCCGTCCTTGAGCTGGGCCAGCGCCGGGTTGAGAGTGTGGAAAGGAAGACGGCCGGGAGCGAGTGCGTTGGGCCCGTCGTGCAGCGTGAAGCTGGCACCACGGTTCTGCCATTGCACGCCGGATTCGTCGAGCACAACGCCGCTGCCGAATTCCCAGAACACGCTCTGGATATAGCTCACGACACGGCCCGAACTATCGGCAGCACCCATCCAGATCGTGTCGCCCGGCTTGGCGATCTCCGGCCAGGGCGCGGCGCGGTGCATGTCGATCTGCGCGGCCTCGAAGGCCAGCGATTCGGGGGCGAGGAAAGCCGACGGGTTGACGATCGGATTTGTCGACGCATTGGTGTGCATGACGTCGGGATCGCCGACATGGCTGTTGCGCCAGCGAAAGGCGCGCTTGGTGGATTCGATCAGGCCGTGCAGATGGGCAAAGCTCTCCGCCTCATGCCCTGGCATACCGAGACGTTCGAAGATGCCGAGAATGGCCAGCGAGCTGACGCCTTGGGTGGGTGGCGGATGGTTGAAGACGCGGCCGACTGCCAGCTCGACGGACAGCGGCGCAACCTGCATGGCGCGGTAAGCGGCCAGATCGGCGGGGCGCAGCGGGCTGCCGAGCGCCCCCAGGTCTTCGGCGATGCTGCGTGCGAGATCGCCACGATAGTAGTCGTCGAGGCCGGCGCGGATGAGTTGTTCGAGCGTGCTGGCAAGGCGAGGCTGCGTTTGCATGTCGCCCGCTTGCGGCAAGCTGGTAATGCCAATGGAATGACTGTGGTTCGGCGCAAAGGTTGCGGCGAAACCGGGAACGTATTGCAACTCGTGCCACTTGCTTTGCGTCAGCGCCATTTGCGAACGCGTGACCGCGACGCCGTTGCGCGCATAGTCGATGGCATCGCGCAGCAGGCGCGACAGCGGCAGACTTTGGCGCGATGGCCTGTCCCATTGCGCGGCATGTTCGAGCGCAGCATGCCAGCCGCCGATGGCGCCCGCCACGGTGAGCGCGGCGCGAGGTCCGCGCGTCGGTATGATTTTGTCATCATGCGCAGCATAGAAGTCGCGTGTGGCGAGCGCCGCCGCCTGACCGCACGCACGAATGGCGACCGGTGGCTTGCCGGGCTCGGCGATGAGCCAGAAGCCGTCGCCGCCGATACCGTTCATGTGCGGATAGACGACCGCAATCGTGGCCGCGGCGGCGACCATCGCTTCGACGGCATTGCCGCCTTCGCGCAGGACGGCGGCGCCACTGCGTGCGGCGAGAAAGTGCGGCGCTGTGAACATGCCGCCGCGCGAGGTCTGGGTACGAAGTGTCTGCGGCATGGAGGTCTCTTGGCGGTGATAACAGGGCGCAAAACAGGGGCGCAAAGGCGTGCTGCGAGCCTAGCACTTTGATGGCGCAAACGCTGTAGTACGACTACTACAGACAAGCCGGGCATTAGCGTGGATCATGGCACCTGCACGTCGGGTGGTTGCAATGTTGCTGGAGAACCCCATGACAGGACCACAGGAAAGCGCGGTCACAGCGGCCGCCACCATCGAAGAATTTCTGCGCATCATCATGATTCCCGATCCAGAAGGTGCGCGGCGTTTCGTCTCGCCCGACATCCGCATCCGCTTCACCGGCGCGCGCGCAATGAGCGACATCGCGGAATGCTCGGCCTTCAACGCGACACGTTACGCCTGGGTGAAAAAACGCTTCGAACGCACCGAAGTGGTGGCCGGCGCGACGTCGGCCGAGGCCGTCGTCTATAATCGCGGCACGCTGTATGGCGAATGGCCAGACGGCACACCGTTCGAGGGCAACCGCTATGTCGATCGCTACGTGTTGCGTGACGGCTTGATCGTGCAGATGGACGTGTGGAACGACAGCGCCGAGTGGCTGCTGGTGCGTGCCGGACTGGCGAGCCCATGAATAAGCCGGCAGGCGATCCTTCACGGCAGCCATTGCCCGCGCACGGACGTTTCGACTATTCACCCATCACACGCCGCACCGATTATTGCTGGCCGAACGGTGCTCGGCTCGCCGTGTACATCGGTTTCAATATCGAGCATTTCGCTTTCGGCGAAGGCCTCGGCGCAAAGATCGGCCCCGTGTCGCCGGAACCGGACGTGCTCAACTACGCGTGGCGCGAATATGGTAATCGCATAGGCGCGTGGCGTTGCCTGGAGCTATTCGACGACCTCTCGCTGCCGGCCGGGGCCATCATCAACACCGCGCTCTACGATCACTGTCCGGAACTCGTGCGCGCCTGCGTGGCGCGCGGTGACGAGCTGATCGCGCATGGTCACAGCAACGCCACACGACAGGCGGAACTGGGTGAGGAAGGCGAGCGCGAATTGCTCGTCGCATGCCGTCGGCGTATCGAACAGGAGAGCGGGCAGACGCCTGCCGGCTGGCTCTCGCCGTGGATTTCGGAGAGCCACCTTACGCCCGACCTGCTTGCCGAGACGGGCTATGCCTACACGCTCAACTGGTGTCACGACGATCAGCCTGTGGCGATGCGGACCCGCAGTGAGCAAAACCTGTGGGCGCTGCCCTATCCACAGGAAGTCAATGACATTCCCATGATCATCGCGCGGCAAATGGACGGCAAGGATTTCGCGCAGCTCATCGTCGACAACTTCGACGAGATGTTGCAGCAGGCGCGCTGTCAACCACTTGTCATGGGCATTGCGCTGCATCCCTACCTTGTCGGTCAGCCGTACCGTCTGCGGCATTTGCGTCGCGCCCTGGCGCACATCGCGGCGGCGCGCGACAGCGGCGACATCTGGGTGGCGACGCCGGGTGCGATATGTCGGCACATCGAGCAGCTCAAGGTGTAGGCCGGTAGCGCGTGGCCTTTTCAGGCTAAGCAACCCGACTTTCCACCTTGAATCGTTGAAGTCTTACCTCACCCAGCGGCGCTATACTCGTCGCATGAGCGAAGACTTGACCCAGCTACCCGACGAAGACCTGATGGTATTGGTGGCCAATGGCGTAATCGAACGTCCGGCCACTGAACTGTTTCGCCGCCACAATCGCGCGCTGTTCAACTTCGTTGCCTGGTTATGCCAAGGGAATACTGCTGAGGCCGAGGACCTGACACAGAAGGCATGGGTGAAACTGATGACGCGTTGCGCGGACTACAGCCCGCAGGCTGCGTTTCGCACCTTCTTGTTTCAGATCGCGCGTAACGCCTGGCTCGATGCGCGCAAGAGCGCATTTGAACAACACAAGGAAGCCATCGACGAAGCGCATCTTCAATTGCCGTCGGAAGATCTTTCGCCAGATGCGGAACTGCTGCTGCGCCAGAACCTGCAAAGCGTGCACAAAGCGCTGTTGCAACTACCCGCCGCACAGCGCGAGGTCGTGGCGCTGCGCTTCTTCAGCGACATGAGCCTGGAGGAAATCGCCCACACAGTCGGCGAAGGCTTCGAGACGGTGAAGAGTCGCTTGCGCTACGCCTTTGCGCGCCTGCGACGCGACCTGGAGGCTCAGGCATGAGTAACGAAACTAACGAATGGATAGTAGAGCGCTTCATCGCTGGCGAAGATCGCCTCGCCGGCCTGCTGCGCAGCGTGCCACGCTTCGAAGCACCCGTCGCGATGACGGCGCGCTTTGCCGAACTGGCGTGCACTGCGCAGGCCGAATATGCGCCGCTGGTTTTCGCGCCACCGGCCAGTCTCGAAGCGGGTTTTCTCTCCGAGGCCGCGCGCATCCAGGTAGCGCAGCAACCACGACATGATGCTGTCATCGGTGAGATTCACGCCGGCAGGCCTGCCGCCGAGGTGCTGGGCCACGACGTCACCGCGGCGACAGCTGCCTGGTTGGCAAATCGTCCGCCCCGCCCCGCTGCCTCGCCGCCTGCGCCACACAGCGCCGCGCGTAAATGGTGGCCGCGTGTCGGCGTGCTGATTGCTTCGGCATTTTTCGGCGGTGTGGTCAGCAATCTGTGGCTGGCGCAGCGCGCCGAGCACGCCCGTATTGCCACGGCGCTCAACGAAAAACCAGCCGTGCCAGCCACAGCATCCTTGCCGCCGACGGTCGCGCTGCAGGTGCCGCAGATAGCGCAAGTCACGCGCTCTTCGAAATTGCCGGATGCGCGCGTTGCTCCGGCAGCACCGCCCCGCAATGCTCCCGAGCGCTACGCGAAAGCCAGTAAAAATGTCGCCAGCATGGGCGCGGCAACGGCTCGTGAGGAAGCAGCGCCCGCGGCGCAGGATCAGGTGTTGGAGCAGCGCGTCACTATCGCCAGCGCCAGCGCCAGTTCGTCACCTGCCAGCGAAGCGCCATCGGCTGCACCCAGGCCCATGGCTGCGCCTGCAGCGAGTATTGCGGAGAGCCGCAGTTTTCGCGCTGCACCGATGGCCAAGGCGGCGGGCAGTGTCAATGCGCAGTTGCGTTTTGAGCTGAGTACCGCGCCACAGGATGCGGCACAGGCCTGGCAGGCCATCACGCGTGACTATGCGCCACGCATATTTGTCGCACATCCCGAGGCGGAGTCGGTGCAGGCGTGGGTGGAGCGCTTCCGCCAAAGCTTGCCGCCCGAATTACGCGACAACCCGGTGAAGGTCGAGCAGGACACGCGTTTGCGCGATGACGTGCTGCGGTTGGAAGGTCAATGAAGTAGGGTGCAGTGAGCACAGTGAACTGCACCGGGTTGCGACTGAACACCTGGTGCAGTTTCACTGCACCCTGCATGACGCCTGCTCCGCAAGAAAAGACGAGCGCATACTGCGAACGAGGGATTGCCGTCCCCTCTCCCTGGGGAGAGGGTGGCTCGTCAGAGCCAGGAGCGGGGCAAGCGTTGGTACATTGACCCCTTTATTTCGGGCTTGACCGTGGAATCAGGCTTTCGCCTCTCCCGGCTCTGACGAGCCACCCTCCCCGCACGGGGAGGGAACGGTAAGCACCGCGAATACATCGGTATCGACGCGAATATTCCCAGCGCCGCAGCTCAGACTCGTAGGGTGCAGTGAGCGCTGCGAACTGCACCAGAATGTCGAACAGGTGGTGCAGTTTCACTGCACCCTACATGACGCGTGCCTCTTCAAGCCGCCGCCGGCGCAAACACGTCAGCGGTAGATTCCTTATTTGTGTCAGTGGCATATTGCTCGGCCGGTGTTTCTGCTGCGAAATTTATCCACAACGCATATCTTCGGGCGTGACCCCAGGCCGCGCGCAGCAGCGCCGGCGCTTGTGTTTCCTCGGGCGTGAGCAGCAGGCCCCTGCGGCGCAGACGCTGGCCTAGTGCGATATTGCCAGTGGCTACCGTAAGCGGGATGGCCAGGACCAGCGGCACGAAAACCGGCAATAGCCAGACAACGGCCGCGGGGTTGGCGAGGCAGGTCAGGAAAGCCCATTCCAGCGTCAACAAGGTGTGGCCGATGAACCACTCGAAGGCTTCGCTGTAACGCAGGGCGTGCGCTTCGCGTGGGGGCGATTGCCACTCGATGCGCCAGCCGGTGAGTGCGGCCAATACAAAACAAGTGTGGGCAAACATGCGGATCGGCGCTTTGAATATAGACAGCGCCGCTTCGAGCGCGGCGCTGAGCCACAGTTTGCGCGCGCCGCCGAAGCGCACTTGCTCGCCGCGCACGAGGATGGCGGCGACGCCGAGCACACGCGGCAGCATCAGCATCACGGCAGTCCACAACCACAAATAGCCGAGCAGGGCGGGCACACCGTTGCTCATGAAATCCGCGCCCGGATCCATCGACAACCAGTAAGCGGTGCCGACCAGCAGGTAGGCGAACCATAGCGGCGCCGACAGGTAGGACATGACGCCGGTGAGGAACATCGCGCGGTGAACTGGCGCGATACCCGGCTCGGCGATGAGGCGCGCATTGAGCAGATTGCCTTGACACCAGCGACGGTCGCGCTCCAGCTCGGCGATGAGATTGGGCGGCACTTGTTCGTAGCTGCCCTCCACGTCCTGCGCTACCCATACTTCATAACCGGCGCGCCGCATGAGTGCCGCTTCGACGAAATCGTGCGACAGAATTTCGCCCGATAGTGCGCCACGCCCCGGCAAGGTGGCGAGGGCGCAGTGGCGCATGAAGGCTTCGGTGCGCAGGATGGCGTTGTGGCCCCAGTAGTGCGATTCGCCGAGTTGCCAGTACTGCATGCCGGCGGTGAACAGCGGGCCGGTGGTGCGCGAGGCGAATTGTTGCGCGCGTGCGTGCAGAGTATCGTGGCCGCAGGCGCGTGGCACGGTCTGAATGATGCCAGCGCGTGGATGCGCTTCCATCAGGCGCAGCAGTTTTACCAGGCTATCGCCACTCATCACGCTGTCGGCGTCGAGCACCACCATGTAGCGGTAGTTGCGTCCCCAACGTCGGCAGAAGTCGGCCAGATTGCCGGCCTTGCGTTTGCCGCGCCGCTTGCGCACGCGGTAGAAGACGCGGCCACCGGCATCGGCAGTGTCGCCCAGGGCGTTGCGCAGATGCACCCATGCGGCATATTCCTCGGTGCGTGTGGCCGCGTCCCGCGTGTCGGACAGTACGTAGAAATCGAACAGTGCCAGCGCGCCGGTCGCGGCCAGCGACTCGCAGGCGGCACGCAGGCCGGCGAATACAGTCGCGACATGCTCATTGCATATCGGCATGACGACGGCGGTACGCGCTGCGCTCTCCAGCGGCAGGCGCGGCAACCCGGTGGCATACAGGCCATGACGGTCGCCGCGCAAGCTGACGCAGAAACCCATCACTGCCGACCAGAAGCCGGCGGAGATCCATGCAAAAAGTACAGTGAATAGCAGCAGTTGCACGGCGGACAGGACTTTGCCGAAGTCGCTGGAAAAGGCCGGACTGTCGCCGAACGGCAACGCTTCCATCATCAGCAGGCTGGCTGCGAGCGTTGGCAGAATGATCAACGCCAACAGCAGGCGGCGACGCCAGCGCGCAGCTTGTTGCCAGCCATCCGGCGCCCGCAAGGCAGACGTAGCCCCGCGCCCGCGCAGTATCTGCCGCAGGCCGCGGGCAAAGCCGCACCACGGCCGTGCCACCATGGAGCCACGGCGCAAGGGCGGCACGCTACGCGCGGCGGGCGCTAGCGGGGGGGAATTATGCTGCTCCATGTTTCGGTCAGAGTATCGTTACGGTGTCTGAGAAATGCGCGCAGTTCCATCGGGCGGCTTGGATCTACGCGCCGAATATGCAGGGCCAGGCGCCAGCCGCCGGTCACGTCATTGTGGAACACGGTGTCTTCAAGAATCAGCGCGTTGGAAAGCGCACTGACCACGGCCTCGATGGGCGCGTTCGCTGGAAGGCCAGCAAAAGCCGGGCCCGCGAAATCGATGACGAATCTTTCCTCGTCGTCTTTCAGGCTGACGTAGCCCTGACCGCGTCGCGATTGCACCGTCCAGCCATTCGGTGGACGCTTGTCGGCTTCGCCCTGCATGTGGACCCGCCAGCTGAAGTCCACCGGCTTGCCGGCTGCCGGCAAGGTCTGCGGCACCCAGTAAGCGACGATATTGTCATTGGTCTCGTCGGGCGTCGGCAGTTGCAGCAGTTCGACACGCCCTGGTCCCCAATTTCCGACAGGTTCCACCCAGGCACTGGGGCGCAAATCGTAGCGCGCTTCGAGGTCTTCGTAATTGCTGAAATTGCGGTCGCGCTGCATCAGTCCGAAACCACGCAATTCGTTCATGCTGAAGGATGTGGTCAGTGGACTTTTCGGATTGATCAGCGGACGCCATAGCCATTCGCCATCCCCCGTCTGTATCGACAGACCGTCGGAGTCGTGCACCTCGGGGCGGAAATTGCCACTGCCGGGCTGGTTCTCGCCATAGAAAAACATGCTTGTCAGCGGCGCGATGCCGAGCATGGCGACCGGGTTTGCAGGAGAGGCGCGCAGGAATGCGCGGGCATGGATATCCATGACGGTTTCGCTGCCAGGATGTATGACAATGCGATATGCGCCGGTGACGCGCGGCGAATCGAGCAGTGCGTACAGCGTAAGACCGGTCGCGTCGGCAGCCGGGCGTTCGATCCAGTATTCGGTGAAGCGCGGGAATTCCTCGCCCTGCCCGCCGACGGTGTCGATCGCCAGTCCGCGCGCGGAAAGGCCGTAGCGTTGGCCGCTGCCCAATGCACGGAAGTAGCTGGCACCGAGGA
This sequence comes from Rhodocyclales bacterium, assembly GCA_028292505.1. GTDB lineage: Bacteria > Pseudomonadota > Gammaproteobacteria > Burkholderiales > Rhodocyclaceae > Viridibacterium. Next base: position 305,791 of record JAQGMF010000010.1, on the reverse strand, counting down.
AGACGGCGACTTCATCCTTATAGTCCGGCCGGTTGAGTGCGTAGTGCACGCGGAAACCGGCGAAACCGATGTCACCCCATTTACGCGGATTGAGTTTGGAGTTGAGGTTAGTGAGCGGGCCGTAATCGAAGGCGCGAGGGTTGAAGGCGATCGGGCGCACGTTCTTGCCGTCGATTTCATTGACGTGCACGGGCTCGGTAAAAAACTTGCCGAGGTGGAAGAACATCAGCTGAAACGGCAAGTTCTTGTCGCGCCACAAAGCATTCTCGGGCTTGAAGCGGATATCGCGATACTGGTCGTAAGTGAGGTGCTTGAGCTCGGTCGGGACCTTCGCGTCGCCATTGCGATAGGCCGAGCCAGCGAGCTGTTGCGCGCGTGCGGCAACATCGTCGAAGCCGAAGGCATTAGCGATGGCGGGCGTCATCAGCATTGCGAGGGCAACAGCGAATCCAGGGCGGCGTGAAAGTGTCGTCACTATTTCTACGGGTAAGGAAATGGCGTGTATTTCTGCGCGGCCGCTTGCAAAATTGCAACCGCCACAGCTTGCAACGCGTCAGGTCACGACTAGGCTGACGTGCTTGTTACAACAAGCTCAGCAGCAATTCCAGTTGTCGCCGGTAATGTGAGAGCGGGCGCAGGTTGGCGAACATGGGCTCTTCAAGCAACTGCAATGCCTGCGGATCTGGAGACGAACAATTGGCTCATCAGCCCGGCAAAGATTGCAATGCTTCCTGTACGGCGCCGACAACGCTCGCCCAATCGCCTGGGACAGGCTGGCGGAAAATACGCAAGCTCGGGTACCAGGGCGTGTTGTCGCCACGCAGGCCCCAGCGCCAATCCGGGCCCGCTGGCAACAATAGCCAGGTAGGCCTGCCGAGCGCGCCGGCCAGATGGGCGACGGCCGTGTCGACGCTGATGACCAGATCGAGCTGCTCGATCACGGCGGCCGTATCGGAAAAATCACTCAGCATATCCAGCAGTGGAATGATGCCGTCATGACATTGGCGTTCCAGCTGATCCATGCCGAGCGGCGCCAGTTGCAAGGACAGCGCAACGCGGCCCTGACGTGCGCTCAGCATGTCGAGCATGCGCTCGGTCGGCAACGAACGGCGCGCATCCACCGAGTTACCAGGACTGCCAGCCCAGACGATGCCAACCGTGAGCCGGCCCTGCGCCCACGCAGCGATCTGCTGGCGCCAGTGGGCCGTGCGTGCTGGGGCGCGCAGGTAGGGCAAGCGCTCCGGCGCTTGCGGCGCATCGATGCCCAGCAGCAGCGGCAACGACAGCAGCGGGCACCACAGATCGTAATCCTCCGGCGCAGGCGCGCCTTCGCTGACTGCATCGAGCCCCTGCACGCTACCCAACAGCGCCGCGAGGCCGGGCGACACCCAGGCCGTGACGCGGCTTGCGCCCAAGGCGTGCAGGCGCGGTGCGAAGCGGATGAACTGGATTTGGTCGCCGTAACCTTGTTCGCGCACCAGCAGTAAACGTCGCCCGGCGAGCGGCTCTCCATGCCATTGACATTTTGGCGCCAAACCTGGAAAACTCACGCGGTCGTGCGCGACAATGTCGTTGGCATAACGCGCTTCGTACAGCGGCAGCCCCTCGGCATAGCGGCCTTGCGCCATCAGTGCGATGGCGAGATTGGCGCTATTGCGCGGCAGCGCTGGCGCGAGTTCGAGCGCCTTGCGAAAACTGGCTTCGGCGCCGCTGGCGTCGCCGCAGTAAAGACGCGTCAGGCCTTGATACTGGAGGGCGAGCAAGCGCTCCGGCTCGCTCGCCAGCCATGTATCCACGCGGCTTCGCGCTTCGGCGACGAGGCCCAGTCGCAGCAGGCCATCGATTTCTGTCTGGCTCATGCATTTGCAGAATCAGGAATGGAAACCGCAGCCTACGCGAGCGGGGTGCGATGCGCCAGATAGGTGTGACGATCAGAGCCCGGCACCATCATCCGTCGATATCGGCTTGATCAGACCCAGCCTGTGCTGCAGCCAGTCGAAGGACAGGTACAGCGAAGGCGTGATGTACAGCGTGATCAATTGCGAGAAGATCAGGCCACCGACGATGGCGACGCCCATCGGCTGGCGCAACTCGGCGCCCGCGCCGAGGCCGAGCGCGATCGGCAAGGCGCCCATAATGGCGGCGAAGGTGGTCATGAGAATCGGGCGGAAGCGCAGCGTGCATGAATCCATGATGGCGTCGGCCGGTGCACGGCCCCGCTCGCGCTCGGCCTCCAGCGCGAAGTCGATCATCATGATGGCATTTTTCTTGACGATGCCGATCAGCAGCAGGATGCCGATCATGGCAATGAAGGTCAGCTCCAGCCCAACGATCTGCAAGGACAGCAAAGCACCCACCGCAGCGGATGGAATGCCCGCGAGGATGGTGATCGGGTGTATCCAGCTTTCATAAAGCATGCCGAGTACGACGTAGATCACCGCAATGGCGATCAGGATGAGCCATAGCTGGCTGTTTTGCGAACTCTGATAAACCGCGGCATCGCCCGCGAAGGCACCGAACACGCTCGATGGCATATTCAGCGAATCCTTGAGCTTGAGCACCTCTTCTACCGCTTGTGACAAGGTTACATCGGGAGCAAGGTTGAAGGACAAGGTCACCGCGGCGATCTGTCCCTGGTGGTTGATCGAGTTGTTGGCCGCGACGCGTTCTACATGCGCGATGGCCGACAAGGGAATCAGCTGACCGCTCTTGCTGCGCAGACGCAGGAAATCGAGACCCGTCTCGTCGCTGCGAAACTTGCTGTCCCACTGCATGATGACGGGGAAATTATCTTCCGGCGCATAGATGGTGGCGACCTGACGTTCGCCGAAGGCATTGTTGAGCACCGTGCGCAGGTTTTGCATGTCGATGCCGAGCCCGAGCGCCTTGTCCTTGTCGATTACCAGCTTGGCTTGCAGGCCGTTACGCTCGGCATCGCTGTTGATGTCTTTGAGCAGTGTCGACTCGCGCAGCTTGCGCTGCAGGCGATCGCCCCAGTCGGCCACGGTGGCATAGTCGACGGCCTGCAAGGTGTATTGGAAGCGGCTATTGGACTGGCGACCGCCAAGGCGCAGATTCTGGATTGCCGAATATGACACCTGAACCCCCGGAATGGAGGCCGTGTCGCGGCGCAGGCTTTCCAGTACTTGCGCCATCTTCGGGCGTTCGCTGCGCGGTTTGAGTGTGATGTAGATAAAGCCGCGATTGCCGTTACCCGAATTGGAAACCACGTCGGCCACGGATGGATTGGCGCGAATCTTGGCATCGAGCCGCAACAGCAAGTCGCGCATGGCAGGCCACGACATGTCCTGCGCTGCCTGCACCGGGGCACGAATCTGGCTGATGTCTTCTTCCGGGAAAAATCCCTTTGGCATAATCTGGTAAAGCCACACAGTGGCCACGCAGGTGGCCAGGGCCAGGAGCAGCATCAGCCAGCGGCGTTGCAGGGTCCACCCCAGGCTGCGCTGGTAGCCGCTCAGCACGTTGTCGAAAACACGCTCGAACAGACGGCTCCACAGCGGCGCTTCGTGATCTTCGGGATGATGCTTGATGAAGCGTGCCGCCAGCATCGGGATGATGGTCAGCGCCGCCGCCGCCGACACCGCGATCGACAGCGTGACGACGACGGCGAATTCATGGAACAGCAGGCCCACAGTGCCGGGCATAAAAAAGATCGGAATGAACACCGCCACCAGCGAGATGGAGATGGACACCACCGTGAAAGCCACTTCGCGCACCCCGCGGATCGCTGCGGCGAAAGGCTCGACGCCTTCCTCGACGTGGCGCACGATGTTTTCCAATACGACAATGGCATCATCGACAACGAGACCGATGGCGATCGTCAAACCCATCAGCGAGACGTTGTCGAGGCTGTAACCGGTCCATAGCATCAGCCCGAATGTGGCGAGCAGCGAAGCCGGCAGCGAGACCGATGGAATCAGCGTCGCGGGCAAGCGACGCAGGAACATCAGGATCACCATCATCACCAGGCCGATGGTCAGCAACATGGTGAGATTGACGTCGTGAATCGAGTCGCGAATCGATATCGATCTGTCATTGAGGATGGCGATCTTCACCGACGCAGGCAGCTGTGCCTGCAGGCGCGGCAGCGCGGCGCGCACGGCGTCGACCACGGCCACCGTATTGGCATTGGGTTGACGCAGCACTTGCAGATTGATACCGCGCGCGCCATTGGTCCAGCTGCCGGTGCGGATGTTCTCGACGCTGTCCTGCACATCGGCGACATCGCGCATGCGCACCGGCTGGCCGTTCTTGTTGGCGACGATCAGGTTGGCGAAGTCGGCCGCGTTCTTGAGCTGGTCGTTGGTGGATAGCACCAGCGTCTGGCGTGCGCCCTCCAGCGTGCCGATCGGCGTGTTGTCGTTGGCCGCTGATAGCGAGGTGGCCAGTTCGGTGATCGACAGATCGCGCGCGGCAAGCTTGCCGGGATCAACGTTAATGCGAACGGCATAACGCTTCTGGCCGTTGATGGTCACCTGGGCGACGCCGTTCAGGGTTGCCAGCGTTGGCGAGATCAGGTTGTCGGCGTAATCGTTGAGCTGGTCCAGCGACAGCGAAGGTGAGTCCAGCGTAATGAACAGGATCGGATCATCCGCCGGATTGACCTTGCGATAGGCCGGCGGGTTGGTCATATCGCGGGGCAACAGGCGGTTGGCGCGCAGCAGCGCGGCCTGCACGTCGATGGAGGCGGAGTCGATATCGCGCGCTGGGTCGAATTCCAGCGTGATCGATGTATTGCCGAGCGTGCTATTGGAGGTCTGCAGGCGCAGGCCGGCGATGGTCGAGAACTGGCGCTCGAGAATCGTCGCCACCGACGAAGCCATCGTTTCAGGGCTGGCACCTGGCAACGATGCGGAGACGTTGATCGTCGGCTGGTTGAAGGACGGCAGCGCGGCAATCGGCAGCTGGAACCACGCAGCCAGACCGGCGATCATGATCGCCACCCACAGCAGCGTCGTCGCAACCGGACGCCGGATACACAGTTCGGAAAAGCTCATTGGGCCGATGCCTTTGCACCGTTTGCCGGGCTCGCTTTCGGACCGGACCGATCGCCACTCTTGCCGCGACCCTTGCCTTCTCCGCCCCTGCTTTCACCACTCTTTCCTTCTCCTCTATCGTTTCCCTTCGCTTCTTGCACCTTGGCGCCGGGGCGTAGATTCTGACCGCCTTCGAGGACTACCTTGACATTGGCATCGATGCCCTTGAGCACGGCTTTCTCATTGACGATGCGCAGCAGTTCGACAGGTTGCGCGGCGACGCTGTGATCGTCCTTGACCACATAGACGAGGCGCCCGCTCGGTCCGTTGATGACCGCCTGCGAGGGTAGGACAACGGCATCTTTTATTTCGCCGACGACAATCTTCACGGTCACGTATTGACCCGGCCACACGCGGCGTTCGTCATTCTGCAACTTGGCCTTGACGGCGATGGTGCCCGAGGTGCGGTCCACGCTGCTGTCGATGAAGATCACTTCACCGCGCAGGCTGTGTTCGGCATCGAGGTCCACGCGCACTTTCACCGGCCCCTGTCGCTGGCCGGCCAGCAAGGTGGTCAGGTCGCGCTCGGGTAGCGAGAAGGTTACGCCGATGGGATTCATGCGCGTGATCTTGACCATCGCAATGGACGTCGCACTGGAAGTGACGAGGCTGCCGACGCGCACGCTCATCAAGCCGGCGCGGCCATCGAAGGGCGCACGCACATAGGTGTAAGAGAGACTCACGCGGGCCTGGTCGGTCGCCGCCTTGTTCTGCGCCAGCGCCGCATTGGCAGCGTCGAGCTTGTCGCGCGCGGCGTCGAGCGCGGCCGGCGAGACGAAGTTGCGCGCCGCCAGATCCTGCGAGCGCTCCAGGTCACGCTGGGCGGCATGCGCGGCGGCCTGCGTACCGGCCACATTCGCTTCCAGACGTTTGACGTTGGCGACGTCATCGCGCTCGTCGAGCGTGAACAACAGTTGCCCGCGCTTGACCTCGTCGCCTTCCTTGAAGTGAATGTCTTTGACGCTGCCGTTTTTTTGCGGCCGGACTTCGACGTCGTCGAGCGCGATCACATTGCCCTGCGCTTCCAGCGACAGCGGCACGTTTGCCAGCTGGGTCATCGTTACGCTGACCATCGTCGGACGACTACCCTTGCCGACGTTGGCGTTCTTGCTGTCGGTTTTTCCCCCCGCCGGCGCGGATTGCGACGCGTCCGCGGCGGCGTCCGCTGCCTCTTTCTTCCCACAACCAGAAAGGCCCGCCACGCAGAGTGCGAAGGCGAGCGACGAAACAGCAAGACGAAACGACATAGGAATCCCCACCACGTTACCGTGACAGCGCCACGAATTGATCGACCCGAATATTTTCTTAAGACTGGAGGGCGGCGTCCGCACTTTGGAGCCTTAAATTTGAATCGGGCGCCCACCGATATACGGGCGCAATGGTAATCCAGGCAGCCGTGGTCCTGCGTGAATTTGTAGGCATCCAGGACTTATTGGGAACTCATGACGCCGCGTTCATCGCTTGTCGACATGTGCGCCGCAGCGCACGCAAGCCCTGTGCCATAATCGTCCCAGCTCAACAGTAGGCAATTCAAAAGGACTCACATGGACGACAACAAGGCAAAAGCGCTCACCGCCGCGCTGGCACAGATCGAAAAGCAGTTTGGCAAGGGCTCCATCATGCGTCTTGGCGATGGCGAGGTGGTGTCCGACATCCAGGCCATCTCTACCGGTTCGCTCGGCCTGGACATTGCGCTGGGCATCGGCGGTCTGCCGCGCGGCCGCGTGGTCGAAATCTACGGCCCGGAATCTTCCGGCAAAACCACGCTGACCCTGCAAGTCATTGCCGAGTTGCAGAAGATCGGCGGCACGGCTGCTTTCATCGACGCTGAACACGCACTCGACGTGACCTATGCGCAAAAGCTCGGCGTCAACGTCGGCGAGCTGCTGATTTCCCAACCCGACACGGGCGAGCAGGCGCTGGAAATCACCGACATGCTGGTGCGCTCTGGTGGTGTCGATCTGGTTGTCATCGACTCGGTTGCCGCGCTGACGCCGCGTGCGGAAATCGAAGGCGAGATGGGCGATCAGTTGCCTGGTCTGCAGGCGCGTCTGATGAGCCAGGCGTTGCGCAAGCTCACGGCCAATATCAAGCGCACCAACACCATGGTCATCTTCATCAACCAGATCCGCATGAAGATCGGTGTCATGTTCGGCAGCCCGGAAACCACAACGGGCGGCAATGCGCTGAAGTTCTATGCTTCCGTGCGGCTCGACATTCGTCGTACCGGTACCATCAAGAAAAATGACGAAGTCATTGGTTCGGAAACCAAGGTGAAGGTCGTCAAGAACAAGGTCGCTCCGCCGTTCAGGGAAGCGCATTTCGACATCCTGTATGGCGCTGGCATATCGCGTGAAGGCGAGATTGTGGACATGGGTGTCGAGCATAAATTTGTAGACAAGTCCGGCGCGTGGTATGCCTACAATGGCGAGAAGATCGGCCAGGGCAAGGACAATGCGCGCGATTTCCTGCGCGAACATCCGGAGATGGCGCGTGAGATCGAAAACAAGATCCGCGATGCTGTTGGCGTGGTGTCGATGCAAGTGGCAGAGAAATAAATGCTTTACCACAGAGACACAGAGGCACAGAGAGCCACGGAGGAAAAGCAACCTGTCGTTGCCAGATACGTGGTGCTGTTTTTCTCTGTGGCTCTCTGTGCCTCTGTGTCTCTGTGTTAAAAAAAACATTAGGCAATTCGCTCAAATCCAAGGCACTGAAAATGCTCGCCACACGCGAATATTCTCGCGCCGAACTCAAGCGCAAACTGGAGACGAAGGTCGAAGCAGGTGACGATGTCGAAGCCGTGCTCGATCGCATGGCGGAGACAGGGCTGCAGTCGGACGAGCGTTTTGCCGAAAGCTATGTGCGCTCGCGCGCCGCGCGATTGGGTTCCAGTCGTTTGCAATACGAACTCGCCAAGCGCGGCGTGGCCGAAGAAGTTGCCAGCACGGCGCTCAGCGAGGTATTGATTGAAGATGAACTGACGCGGGCGCGTGGCGTATGGTTGAAGAAATTCGGGCGGCCGCCCGGCGACAGGCAAGAGTGGGCGCGGCAAGCGCGCTTCCTACAGTCGCGCGGTTTTTCAGCGGAAATCATCCGCAAGTTGTTGAGAGATGGATTCGATGAGCCTGTTGAGGGTTGAAGGCGTACACAAGCGCTACAAGGCGCGCGCTGTCGTCAAGGACGTGTCCTTTCAGGTGGGCAGCGGTGAAGTGGTCGGTCTGCTGGGCCCGAATGGCGCCGGCAAGACGACGTGCTTCTACATGATTGTCGGTCTCATCAAGGCCGATGGCGGACGCATTCATCTGGACAACACCGAGCTGACGCATCTGCCGATGCATCGTCGCGCGCAACTGGGGCTGTCCTATCTGCCGCAGGAAAATTCGGTATTTCGCAAGCTGACCGTGGCTGAGAATATCCGCGCCGTGCTGGAGCTGCAGAAACTCAGACGTCCCCTGCAGGAGAGCCGGCTCGAGGAGCTGCTCGAAGAACTCGGCATCGCCCATCTGCGTCATGCCACTGCCATATCGCTGTCCGGTGGCGAACGTCGCCGCGTCGAGATTGCGCGTGCGCTGGCGACGCAACCAAAATTGATCCTGCTCGACGAACCCTTTGCCGGCGTGGATCCGATTGCCGTCATCGACATCCAGAAGATCATCGGTTTTCTCAAGGCGCGCGGCATCGGTGTGCTGATCACCGATCACAATGTGCGCGAAACGCTGGGCATCTGCGATCAGGCGTGGATTATTAACGCTGGTGAAGTGCTTGCCGGCGGCCGGCCGCACGAAATTGTGCACAATGACCAGGTACGACAGATTTACCTCGGCGAACATTTCAGGCTATAGCCACCGTGCATAGATTGTCAGCATGAAACCTTCGCTTCAGCTCCGCCTTTCGCAGCATCTGGCGCTTACGCCGCAGTTGCAACAGTCCATCCGGCTGTTGCAGTTGTCGACGCTTGAGCTCAATTCCGAAATCGAAAAAATGCTGCTCGACAATCCCTTGCTAGAACGCGAGGGCGGCGATGATGAGGGCAGCGAACCCGCACCGGCAGCAGAACTTGCAGGCACCGAAGTCGTCGCAGCGGACACCGATTTTTCCGCCGAGCGCATTGCCGCCATCGACGAGGGCGATTTCGAGTCTGCCTCCACTGTCGAGATGCCGGACACGATTACCGAAGCCTACGACAGCGTTTCCGACGATGACATCGGCGAAGCGGCGGAATGGCGCTCGGAGGCTGGCAGCGGCAGCAAGAACAACGACGGCGACGACGACTCGGATTTCCAGGAATACCAAACGACATCCATCTCGTTGCGCGATCACCTCGATGGACAGGTGGCGCTCATGCCGCTGTCCGATCGCGACCGCGCCCTGGTGCGTCTGATCATCGAAGCGCTGGAAGAAGACGGCTATCTCGCGCAAGGCCTCGAAGAGTTGCTGCCTGTCATCCCGGAAGAATGGGAAGTGGAGCTGGAGGAACTCATCACCGCTTTGCGTCACGTCCAGCATTTCGATCCCGTGGGCGTCGGTGCGCGCAACCTGCAGGAATGTCTGTTGCTGCAACTCAGGGCATGTCCGAAGAACACCACACGCGATCTGTCCATCGGCATCATCGAGCACTGCCTGGACAGTCTGGCCGCACGCGATTTCGTTAAGATCCGGCGACGTCTGTCCTGCGATGACGAGGCGCTGAAAGCGGCGCACGCCATGATTCTGCGGATGAACCCGCATCCGGGCTCAGCGTTTTCGAAACTGGATGCGCGCTATATCGTACCGGATGTGATCGTGCGCAAATACCGTGGCGCGTGGACCGCTAATCTGAACCCGGAAGCGATGCCAAAGCTAAGGATTCACCGGGTATATGCCGATATCCTTCATCAGAATCGTGGCATCAATGGATCGCTATCGACCCAGTTGCAGGAAGCAAAATGGTTGATCAAAAACGTACAACAACGATTTGACACCATCCTGCGCGTTTCGCAGGCTATTGTTGAAAGGCAGCGTCAATTCTTCGATCACGGTGATGTGGCCATGCGGCCCCTCACATTGCGCGAAATCGCCGAAGAGCTGGAGCTGCACGAGTCGACCGTGTCGCGGGTGACGACACAGAAGTACATGGCGACCACCAAGGGGATTTTTGAACTTAAGTATTTTTTTGGCAGTCACGTATCTACCGATACTGGCGGTGCCTGTTCTGCCACGGCGATTCGCGCGCTGATTCGTCAGATGGTGGCAGGTGAGGACGGCAAAAAACCGCTGTCCGACGCGAAGATTGCTGAAATGTTGGGCCAGCAGGGTATCGTCGTGGCGCGCAGAACCATCGCAAAATATCGCGAGCTACTCAATATTCCGCCGGTCAGTCAGCGCAAGTCGATCTAGGAGTTTATCCATGAACCTCAATATCACCGGCCATCATCTGGAAGTAACGGAATCGATTCGCGACTACGTTACTGGCAAACTCGATAAGGTGATTCGTCACTTCGAACACGTGACGGCAACGCATGTGATTCTTTCGGTGGCAAAGCTTAAACAGAAAGCAGAAATAACGGTTCATGTACGTGGCAAGGACATCTTCGTCGAAAGCGAAGAAGCGGATCTGTATGCCGCCATCGACAGCATGGTCGACAAGCTCGATCGGCAAGTGGTCAAGCACAAGGAAAAATCGGCAGATCATAGCCGCGATGCCATCAAGCACCAACCTACCGCCGAGCTGTAAGGCGCGCGTCAGTTTATCGACTTATCTTCATTCCGCCCCGGCACATCCGCTTCGATGGACCGTGCTCACGGGGCGGCGAAATTCCCCGTGTTTCTGCATTCGACTTTCGGTGTGCATGAGTTCTCGACTTGACCCTCGATGTCAGGCATATAATTTGAGTCAACGCTGCTTTTGACATAAACGTTTAACAATACGCTGCCCAACGAATGCTATTTAGCTCCGCTGCGAGGCAACATCCCCACTTCATCGCGCTGGAACACCCCGCGCCTGTCTGCATGAACCTGATCTCGAAGATTCTTCCGACCGCTAACGTCATGGTGGACTTTCATGCCGCGGCCAAGACAACGGTATTCGAAGCCGCCGGCGTGGCATTCGAACGTCAGGCAGGCATGTCCAGCAAGCTCGTTACCGATGCGCTCAACCAGCGCGAGAAGCTGTGTTCGACGGGGCTTGGCCAGGGCGTGGCGATTCCGCATGGCCGCATCAAGGGACTCAAGACACCGCTAGGTGCGTTCGTGCGCATGGCGGCGCCGATACCCTTTGATGCACCGGACGGCAAGCCGGTGGGGCTGATCTTCATCATGCTGGTCCCCGAGCAGGCCAACGAGAGCCACCTGCAGCTTCTCTCCGAGCTTGCACAAATGTTCAGTGATCGTGAATTTCGCGATGCGTTGATCGCCGCTGGCGACGCGCATGCCCTGCATCGACTCTTTGCCGAATGGAACCCGAATGCGGCGAACCAGCGTCGCCCAGCTGTTTGAGGCCAACCGGGCTGGCCTACGTCTGCGTCACATCGCGGGTCGTCTCGACACCCACATCACCGTTCATGACAATCGGGTATGGGCGGCCGACCTCGTCGGCCACCTCAACCTGATTCATCCGACACGGCTGCAGGTCATCGGCGAAACCGAGTTTGCCTGGGCACGCCGTCAGGCGCGCGACAAGCTCGAACATCATCTCCTCGCCATTCTCGCTGCGCCACCGCCGGGCATCATCGTCGCCGACGATTGCGAAGTGCCCGACATCATCCGTCGCAATTGCGAAGACGTCGGCGTGCCGGTACTCGCTTCGCCGCTCGAATCTGCACGTGTCATCGACGCGCTGCGCTCCTACCTGGCGCGCAAGCTCGCCGAGCGCGTCTCGCTGCATGGCGTGTTCATGGATGTGCTCGGCCTCGGTGTGCTCGTCACCGGCGATTCGGGCGCAGGCAAGTCCGAACTTGCGCTGGAACTGATTTCACGCGGGCATGGCCTGGTTGCCGACGATGTCGTGGAGATTTCGCGCATCGCCTCGGGTGTACTCGAAGGCCGTTGCCCCGACATGCTCAAGGACTTCCTCGAAGTACGCGGCCTGGGCATCCTCAACATCCGCACGATCTTTGGCGAAACGGCCTGCCGTCGCAAGATGCGTTTGCGCCTGATCGTGCATCTGCAACGTCGCAATCCCGGTCATGACGAACCACTACGCCTGACGCTTGAAGACGAGGAACAGGATGTACTAGGTGTCGGCGTGCGGCGCATCGTGCTGCCGGTTGCCGCCGGCCGCAACCTGGCCGTGCTGTTGGAAGCGGCTGTGCGCAACACCATCCTGCAACTGCGTGGCATAGATTCGGCGCAGGAGTTTGTCGATCGCCAGCGGCATGCGCTGGACCAAAGCGACCCCTTCGAACATTGATTTGTCATTTCCGTGTTCACGGCAATGACGAGCGGAATATGGGCCATCTTAAAAACCACTGACTTCAAGAAACCAAACGAAGAGGGCGCCGCGGCGCCCTCTTTCATTGATTTGTCATTCGATGGGCGAACTGTTATTGACGCTCGCCAATATCGAACACCATCGGCTCGCAACCCACTTCCAGCGGCGAATAGCCGAAACCGATGCGCCCATGCTGCGGCAGTTCGCACTCGCCGCGTTTGAGTAGCACTTCGACACCTTGCTCGTCGAGCATGTAGGTGCCATTGGTGCTGCTGTCGATCAGTACGAAGCGGCCGTGGCGCCACTCGATACGCGCATGCTGACGCGAGGCGCGGCGATCGGTAACTACCAAGTCATTGGCCTCTTCGCGACCGGCGAGCAGCACCGGCTTGTGTTCCGAAACCAGCATGCTGGCGCCGTGATAACGCAACAGCAGACGCATGCGTGCCGTCTCGCCTTCGGGCGGGGCGGTGGGAACAGGACGGGGCCGCGATGACGGCATGATGGAAGGTTGCGGTGGTGGCACCGTCAATGGGCCGCGCGAATTGAGCACCTGCAGGTTGCCCGGTTGCAGTTCCAGCAGTGGCATATCCAGCCCGCCGGTATTCACCGACAACTGCGTCGAAGAATTCAGGTTGGCACGCATGCCTTCGGAAAATTGCGACACCGCTTCATTCGAAACGAGTATCTGCCCCGATGCCGCGAAGGGCAGCAGGCTCAATGCCATTTCCATATCCGATTGATCGAGACCCTGACCAGGCGTCGAATTCGCATGCAACACCACGCGCACGGCCAGATTGATGCCGGATACGGGCGGCAGTTGCGAGATGCGCTTGATCATGTCGTTCGCCGCCAGCGCCGCACTATCGCTGCGCGGGAAGGCGGCGACCATACGTCCGGCCTCGGCAGCGGGCTGTCGTTTGCCCGCATAGGCTTGCACCGAGCGCTCGGCGCGGGCCAGCGCGCGATCCACGGCACGTGCCGCTTCGGCCGCGCCAAGTTTTTCGGCAAGCGGCACGGCGCCAGTGACTTCCGCTACCAGCACACTCGTTTCAGTCAGCCTGTCTTGCATCATCTTTTCCGGCTCCGTTTGCCACTCACTGTACTCCCCAGGATATCCAGCGAACAGGACTTTCCTTACCCAGGCTGCCCGGAAGATCGGGCCGATCGAAGACGAGGTCTCCCTCGACAAGCGGCATGTCGTGCTTCAGTGTCTTGAAGTCGTACAGGGTGCCATCTGCGAGGTGGCTTGGCACTACGTTCTGAAGGGCAGTCGCAATCGATTCGACGCGGCCGGGGTAGAGACGATCCCACTCGCCCAACATGGCCTTAATCTGTTTGCGTTGGGCGTTCTCCTGCGAACCGCACAGATTGCAGGGGATGATAGGGTAGTCCATGGCGCGCGCAAATCTGGCGAGATCGGCTTCGGCGCAGTAGGCCAGGGGACGTATCACGATGTGCTGACCGTTGTCGCTGAGGAGCTTGGGCGGCATCGCCTTGATCTTGCCGCCGAAGAACATATTGAGGAACATCGTCTCGATGAGGTCTTCGCGGTGATGGCCTAGCGCGATCTTGGTCGCACCGAGCTCGCGCGCAATGCGATAGATGATGGCGCGCCGCAGGCGTGAGCACAGCGAGCAGGTAGTTTTGCCCTCCGGAATCTTTTCCTTGACGATGGAATACGTGTCTTCTGTGGCGATATGGTATTCGACGCCCAGAGACTCGAAATAGGCGGGCAGTATCTCGGCGGGGAAGCCAGGCTGTTTCTGATCCAGATTCATGGCGATCAGCCGGAAGCGCACCGGGGCGCGTTCGCGTAGCGCCATGAGCAGTGTCAGCAGCGAATAGGAGTCCTTGCCGCCGGAACAGCACACCAGGATCGTGTCGCCTTCCTCGATCATGTTGAAGTCCGCGACGGCTTGGCCCACGGCGCGCATCAAACGCTTTTTCAGGCGCTGCACATTGCCGGAGAGCTCAGCTGATACTGTGGGATCGTCGACCAGGGTTTCCATTGAATTCACGTACTTGCGCTTCTCGGGTAGTGTCTCGATTATATGATTGATGCGCCGCACAACCGGGGCGCCTTTATAAGGAATGATGGCGAAACGGCGTGAATTTGTCACGCTGCGGACGAAAAGACCAGCATACCTTCGGCGAACGAGCAGTCTGCCGGACAGAAGGCAAAATCGTCCGCACTCGGCCCTCGAATTTGTCATCTTTCGCAAAATTCGCTCCCAGGGCCTTGCAGCACAATGCTGCCATCCAGGCAATTTACGACGCCTAGCAGACCAGCTTGAACGAACGATGAAGCTCAGAGGGCAGGCGTCTGGCACGCCGCCAGGTATTCGCCGTGCAGGCGCTCCACCAGAGTGGCGACGTCCGGCGCGTCATGAATATTGGCCACACCGTGCCCTGCACTCCATACGTCACGCCAGGCCCTGGCTTCTTCGGCCAGATCCTTGAGCACGGCTTTGCCGACACCTGTTTGCAAAGAGGCGCCCGTGTAACCCGCCGCCGTCAGCGAAGGCAACAGGAAATTGGCGTTGGCACCCGAGATGACACTGGTATACACGATATCTTGTGCGCGTGCATCGATCAGCATCTGCTTGTACGCTGGCTGGGCACGCGCTTCCGTGGTGGCAATGAAGCGCGTACCGAGGTAGGCGAGATCCGCGCCGAGGACTTCGGCCGCGCGAATGGCGTAACCATCGCTTATCGCGCCGCCGAGAATCAGGCAGCCATCCCAGAATTCACGAATTTCGCGTACGAGCGCGAAGGGGCTTTGTGCGCCCGCATGTCCGCCGGCGCCCGCGGCAACGGCAATGATGGCATCGACACCCGCCTCGATGGCCTTGCGTGCGTGATGCGCATGAATGACATCGGCAAATACCAATCCACCGTAGGCATGCACGGCCTCCACGATGGCGCCGGGATGCCCCAGGCTGGTGATGACGAAGGGCACGCGATGACGCACCACGATGTCGGTGTCCTCGCTCAGGCGCGGGTTGCTGGCATGCAGGATGAGGTTGATGCCATAAGGCGCGAAGATGTTCTGTCTCGCTCGTGCTTCGTCACGCGCCGTCTCAATCTGGCTCAGCCAGTCGTCGAGTTGACTGGCGGGTCGTGCATTGAGGGTCGGAAGGCTGCCTGCGACACCGGCGCGACAGCTTGCAATGACGAGTTCCGGTCCGGAAACCAGGAACATCGGAGCGGCGATGACAGGCAGGCGCAAGACGCCACGAAAAATGTCAGGCAGAGACATGGCTGGTTCCAGCCGAGGCGGGAAACCAGCCTAACACAGGCCGCGATTTGCGGTGGGCGGGTACCCCCGCTTAGGCTGCACTGCCCTGCGAGCCTCTGAGCATCTCGGAGACTTGTACGCGCAGCGCATCTGCCTGCGAGCGGCCATTGCGCGACTCGCGCAAGGCGCGATACCAACGCGACATGGCTTGACGCGCTTCTTCCGGGTCCTGCACGCGCTCCAGATCGTTGATGACGCTGCTGGCCATGACGCCAAGGCTTTCGCGCGCACGTG
The DNA here is from genome assembly GCA_028292505.1 of Rhodocyclales bacterium. GTDB lineage: Bacteria > Pseudomonadota > Gammaproteobacteria > Burkholderiales > Rhodocyclaceae > Viridibacterium. The sequence continues at coordinate 289,788 of JAQGMF010000010.1, read as the reverse complement.
CCATCATGAAGCTGCTGGCGGTCATCCACTCTTCCGACAGATTGCTTTCGGAGGTTTTCGCCATCGCTTGCGAAGCCGTACCGATTTCTACCAAGCCACGTTCTGCCAGCAGATTCAGCTCGGCGGTGACGTTCTGACCGGGCAGCATGCTGACCAATTCGCCGACCGTTCGCACGCCGTCAGCTAGCAGCAGCACGCGGCGCATCGTGTAGGTCAGGCCTGAATCGCGCTGCGTGATCACCTCTGCACCAAGCGCGGTTTTTTGCGGGATAAAACTGGAACTTGCTGTGCCTGTGTTGTGCATGATCGATGGTTCTCCAGAACGACGACAGAAATGAAAATCGGTGACAACCGCCGTAAATTTTTGTTGCTTCTTAAATTTGCGTCATGAATGCTCTTCTGTTGAATCAATGATTCTGATGCAGAGATGCGCAAATCCCCTGTTTTACTAGCAAAAAAGTAGAAATTATCATTTTTGGCATTTTGTGCGTCGCACAACATATAAATAATTCTATGGCTCGGCGCTTCATGCCGTTCAGCGCTTACGAACGGAGGGAATTAGTTCGCCGCGTTGCAAAAGCTCCCAGTCGACATCCCCGCAAATAACGTGCTCGTTCCCGTTCATGCGAATATGCGCAGACACTGTGACACAGGTATTGCCGCTGCTGATCGAGACATAAGGGCGGGTCACCTGCGGTTTGCCAGGATGTTGCAGGGCACGTCGGAAATAGGGGCGCCGTGACCAGCGCGCGCCTGGCATCTGCCCCAGCTCGCGCAGCACACCCTTGCCGCGCTGTTCGCGAGCGCTGATATTGGTACCGACCTGGCGACCTTCGGCGTCGAGAAGATAGAAGCACTCTGCCGCCGGCTGGTCGAGAAACCCAAGTGCCGCGTTGTGCAGCGGCACGCCGCTGGCAAGCAATACGCCGGCGTAGCCAATGGCGTTCAGGTAAGGAGCGATTCTTTCGTGGTGCGCATCTTCGTGCGCCCGGATATGGTTCTCGTAACGCGCCCATAAGGCATCGAGCGCCGGTGCAACGGCCGAGGAATCGCGCAGGGTGTCGGCCGCGGGGCGCGCAAAGAACCAGCCTTGACCGAAGTCGATGTCGGAGTCCATAGCGATCAAGGCCTGATCCAGGGTTTCGATGCCTTCGAGCAGCACCAGGGAGCCGGTTTCGTGCAGCATGCTGACCAGTCGCGGCAAGACGCGGCGCGCCATTTCGTCGTGCTCGGTGCGCACGGCGAAAGAACGATCCAGCTTGACCACGTCAGGCTGAATGCGCCAGACACGGTCGAAATTCGAATGGCCCGCGCCGAAATCGTCGAGCGCCAGACCCAGGCCCAATGCGCGCAGCGCGGCCGTGCCTTCTTCAAGGCGCACGCGGTCGGTAACAGCCTCTTCCACTACTTCGATGATGCAGCGGTGCGCCGGGATGCCCGTGGCCGACACCATGGCGGCGACCATGCGGGCGCTGCTGTCGGCGTCGAAGCGACCGAACAAGGCCGGATGCAGGTTCAGGAATAGCCAGCCGTCCGTGGCGCGTGCATTCCAGGCGTGCATCAGGCGACAAGCCCGATCCGTTTGCAGAAGTTCGCCGGTTGTATCGACGAGTTGAAAGAAATCGGGCGGCGTTATCGTCGTCTGGCTCTTGCCGGCGATGCGCACCAGGCCTTCGTGTCCGACGACGCGGCTGTGGCTGAAACTGATGATGGGCTGGAATACGCTGCTGACGGTCAGGTCGCGCCAGCGTAGCGTCATCCGGTCTTTTTCGAGCACTGCGCCGGGAAGAAATTCGTGCAGCTCGGTAGGCAATTCACTGGCAGACAAATCGTGAGACATGGGCGCTTCTATGCGAATAGTTGGTGTAAACCCCATTACGGCTTTTTGGTCTTGAACATGAGCCCACGTTTGTCGCCTGGTTTGATCTTGCAGGGCGATGCAGTCCGTTAAACTCGTAGAGGGTCGGCATTCCGTGCGGCCGTAACAAACACGTTGAAGCCGATGCTCTCCCACCTGAATGCCCCGCAACGCGAAGCGGTGAAATATCTCGACGGCCCCTGTCTCGTATTGGCCGGTGCCGGCAGCGGCAAGACGGGTGTGATCACGCACAAGATCGCCTACATGGTGCGCGAGTGCGGCATGGAGGCACGCAATATCGCTGCCATCACCTTTACCAACAAGGCTGCGCGCGAGATGGAAGAGCGCGTTGCCAAATTGCTCGACGGCGGTGCGGCCAAGGGTCTGACGGTGTGCACCTTCCATGCGCTTGGCGTGCGCATCGTGCGCCAGGAAGCGAAACTGGCCGGGCTCAAGCCGCAGTTCTCGATTCTCGATTCTTCGGACGTGATGCAGATCGTCGCCGAGATTGCCGGCAATAATGACAAAAGCATTGTGAAGGGCGTGCAGTGGGCCATCTCGGCCTGGAAGAATGCACTCATCACGCCGGCCGAGGCCGTCAAGCTTGCCGACGATGAAATCAAGGCGCTGGCGGCAAGCCTGTATCCGGCTTACGAGAAGACCTTGCGCGCATACCAAGCCGTGGACTTTGACGACCTCATCGGGCTGCCGGTGCGCCTCTTCGAGGAGCACCCCGAAGCGCTCGAACGCTGGCAAAACCGTTTGCGCTACCTGCTCATCGACGAGTACCAGGACACCAACCGCGCGCAGTACAAGCTGCTGCGCCAGCTCACCGGCGTGCGCGGCGCCTTCACGGCAGTGGGCGACGACGATCAGGCGATCTATGCCTGGCGTGGCGCCGACGTGGAGAACCTGCGCTCGCTGCAGACCGACTTTCCGAAACTGAATGTCATAAAGTTGGAGCAGAACTATCGTTCCTCCAATCGCATCCTGAATGCCGCCAATACGCTGATCGCCAACAACGAAAAACTCTTCGAGAAAAAGCTCTGGTCCGATCACGGCCTGGGAGATGCCATTAGCATCGTGACGGCGCCTTCGGCGGAGCAGGAAGCCGAACTGGTGGCCATGAAAATATCCAGCCACCGTTTCGAGAATCGCGCCAGCTACGGCGATTACGCCATTCTCTACCGTGGTAACCATCAGGCGCGGCTGTTCGAGCAACAGCTGCGCAATCACAAAATTCCATATGTCATATCCGGCGGGCAGAGTTTTTTCGAACGCGCCGAGATCAAGGACATCACCTGCTATCTGCGCCTGCTGCTCAATGGCGATGACGATCTAGCCTTCATCCGCGCCGTCACCACACCACGTCGCGGCATTGGCGCGGCAACGCTCGAAGCGCTTGGTACTTATGCTGGCCAGCGCGGCAGCAGCTTGTTTACGAGCCTGTTCGAAGAAGGCGCCGCCGCGCATGTGGCGGCGCGTCAGCTCGAAGGCATGCGCGAGTTCGGCAACTTCATCAACAAGCTCGAATACCGCGCGCAGCGCGAGTCGGCGGCCGTCGTGCTCGAAGATTTATTGCGCGCCATTGGTTACGAGGCGCACCTGTTCGAAACCTGCGAGTTGCGCGAAGCGGAAACCAAGTGGAGCAACGTGCGCGACTTCGTTGACTGGCTCAGCCGTAAAGGCGAGGAGGACGGCAAGAGCCTGTTGGAACTGGCACAGACTGTGGCGCTGATCTCGATGCTCGACAAGGGCGAGGAAGGTGGCGAAGCGGTACAGCTGGCGACCTTGCATGCCTCCAAGGGCCTCGAATTCCCGCACGTATTTCTCGTCGGCGTCGAGGAGGGCCTGTTGCCACACCAGAGCAGCATCGATGACGATAGCATTGAAGAGGAGCGTCGCCTGATGTATGTCGGCGTCACACGCGCCAAGCGCAGCCTGACCATCAGCCATTGCGAGCGACGTAAGTCCGGCAAGGAGATTCGTACCGTGGAGCCTTCGCGCTTCATTGCCGAGCTTGGCGACGGCCTCAAGCACACGGGCGGCAAGAAGGCCGAGCCAGTCTCGCAGGACGACGCGCTGGCGAAGCTGGCGAAGCTGCAGGCGATGTTTGCCAACAAGACGCCGGGCTAAATGCAGCGACATTTATCAGGCCATCAAATACTCCGATTTGATATTTGGCCGAATGCTTCATAGCCTGAGATTGTCGTGGATCAAATAGTGCCCGCAGAGGTGCTCGCACCGCGGCATTGAGAGGTTGATCATGGCTATGCAGCAAACCGATGCAGAAATCGCTTCCAGGGCGGCTGACGCGCTGCTCTTCGAGCAATTCCGGCCAGCGCCCCTGAGCTGGCTACTGGCTTGGCTCTTCAGGCCGCGTCATGAACCGGCGGACCACGAGCCGGAACAACTCGACGAGCACATCAACGGACTTGCCTGATCGATCTGCGGGCAATTGGCAAGACCTTGCGGCTACATACTCGTTATTGAGACCGGGCACGGCCGCACGCGTTAAACTCCTCCTGTCGCGTATTCGCCGGAGGAATTGTTGATGTCTTCACGCACGATTCAAGTCAGCCCCTTCGATCTGGTGGTCTTCGGTGGAACAGGCGATCTGGCGGCGCGCAAGCTTTTGCCCGCGCTCTATCATCGCGATCTGGCAGGGCAGATTCCGCATGACGCACGCATCATCGGTGTGTCGCGCCGGCCCTTGTCGCGTGAGGACTACGGCCGCTTCGTGTGCGAAGCGCTCGATCAGTTCGTCAAGCCGGCCGACAAGAACGCCGAAGCCATCGAGCGCTTCATCGCCCGCGCCGATTACCAGCCGGCGGATGCCTCTAAAGAGGCGGGGTGGCCCGAGCTGGCGAAGTTGCTCAGCAGCGGCGCCGATCGGGTCCGGGCCTTCTACTTTGCCGTGGCGCCGGAACTCTTCGCACCGCTTTCCCAGCGCATCCAACAGTTCGGCCTGGTCACGCCCGGTAGCCGCGTGGTGCTCGAAAAGCCGCTTGGCAAGGATGGCGAAAGCGCGCGCGCGGTGAACGACGCGGTCGCCGAAGTCTTCAATGAAAGCCAGGTATTCCGCATCGACCACTACCTCGGCAAAGAGACGGTGCAGAACCTCATGGCGTTGCGCTTCGCCAATCGCCTGTTCGAGCCGGTATGGAACAGCACACACATCGACCACGTGCAGATCACGGTTGCCGAGGACATCGGCGTGGGCGACCGCGGCGGTTATTACGACACCTCGGGCGCGATGCGCGACATGCTGCAGAACCACATCATGCAGTTGCTGTGTCTGACTGCGATGGAGCCGCCCGACGCCTTCGAGGCCGACGCCGTGCGCGACGAAAAACTCAAGGTGCTCAAGGCGCTTAAGCGCATCGACGATCGCAATGCCGATCAGATGACGGTACGCGCGCAATACCGCGCCGGTTCGGTAGGCGGCAAACCGGCGACGGGCTATCTCGATGATCTGGGCCGCGAAGATAGCCAGACGGAGACCTTCGTCGCAATCCGCGCCGAGATCGCCAACTGGCGTTGGGCGGGCGTCCCCTTCTTCCTGCGCACCGGCAAGCGACTGGCTAAGCGCACCTCCGAAATCGTCGTCAACTTCCGCCCGATTTCGCACAATATCTTCGATCAGATGGCGGGGCGCGTGAGCCAGAATCGCCTGATCCTGCGCCTGCAGCCCGACGAAGGCGTGACGCTGGAAGTCACCATCAAGGACCCCGGCCCCGGCGGCATGCGCCTGCGCCGTATCCCGCTCGACATGAGTTTCGCCGAGACCTTCGGCGTCTCCAATCCGGATGCCTACGAGCGCTTGTTGATGGACGTGATCCGCGGCAACCAGACGCTGTTCATGCGCGCCGACGAAGTGGCGGCAGCGTGGCGCTGGGTCGACCCGATCCATGCCGCCTGGATACACAATGACCAGCGCATACACACCTACCCGGCTGGCAGCTGGGGTCCGTCGGCGTCGGTCGCGTTGATCGAGCGCGACGGCAGAACCTGGTTCGAAGACGCAGAGTAGCGCGCCATGAAACGTGCTTTGATAATCGTCTCGATCGTCATCGGGATTCTTGCCGTACTGGTTTTCGTCGGGCACTACTTCGCCCTGCGCGCCTTGAAGAGTCATGTCGAAAGCGCGCTCGGCCCCAATGGCTCGGTGACCTCCCTGCAACTGACGTTGACGGCGGTGGAGATCGACGGGCTGCGCGTGCGAGCCGCGCATGACAATGGCAAATCTGCGGCATGGCCCGTCGAAGACGAAATACGCGCCGAGCATGTCCGCGTCGAGCCCGACCTGCGCAGCCTATTCACCAACACGGTGGTCGTGCGCCGCATTGTCATCACTCGCCCCTACCTGCCGATGCTGCGCACGTCGAAGGGTCTGAAGATCTTGCCTTCGTTGTTCAAGCGCAGCGAGCAAGAGGCTGAAAAGAAATCGGAAGACAAGCAGAGCAACGGTGTCGTGCGCGTCAGCGAGATCGAGCTGATCGATGGCAGCATCGACTTCTTCGACGCCACCTTGGGCGGCAAACTGCATCGCATCCAGCTCGGCGAGATCAGGGGGCAGCTGGACAACCTGAAATTGCCGGGCGTCGATGAAGAGGAAAGCATCAGATTGCAAGGCACGGTGCCAAGCAGTCAGGGCACCGGCAGTTTCACGCTGAACGGTGACGTGACACCTTCGAATCTCGACTCGGCATTGAAACTGAAGCTGCACGATGTGCCGCTCATCACGCTCGAACCTTATTTCATCAAGGCCGCTGCGGCGCGGGTCAAACACGGCACGCTGCAGCTCGATCTCGATTCGACCGTGAAGAAGCGTCAGCTGCACGCACCCGGCAAGATGGTGCTGAGCGGTCTGGAGCTCGATGGCGATGGCTTTGCCGGACTGTCGCGACAAGCCGGCCTGCTGCTGCTCAAGGATCAGCGCGACCGCATCGACCTGGATTTTTCACTCGACGGCAACCTGGACGATCCGAAGTTCTCGCTCAACGAACAGTTCTATGTGCGTGTCGGTTCGGCGCTGGCCAACGTTCTGGGCTTGAGCGTCGAGGGCCTGGGCAAGGGCGTGGGCGGTGTGGTCGAAGGCGTCGGCGGCGCGCTGAAAAAATTGTTCGGCGATTGATGCGTTGTTGACGCGCTACCGACGAATTCAGGCGGCGGCGTTGACCAGTGCCGGCTTGAGAATGTCAACGACGACTTGTGGTGTTATGCCAACGAGATAACCGCGTTTGCCGCCGTTGATGTAGATCTTCGGCAAGTCGACGATGCTGCGTTCCATGTACACGGGCATCGCCTTGCGCATGCCGAACGGGCTGGTGCCGCCGACCATGTAACCCGAGTGCCGGCTGGCAGTTTCCGGCGAGCAGGGGCTGATGGTCTTCACGCCGATATGACGAGCGAGATTCTTGGTGGACACCTCGCGATCGCCGTGCATCAATACAATCAGCGGACGCTTGCGCTCGTCTTCCATCACCAGGGTCTTGATGACGGCGTGTTCCTCGACGCCAAGCTCACGACTGCTCACCGCCGTGCCGCCTTTCTCCTCGTATTCGTAAAGATGATCGCTGAAGACGGCCTGGTGTTGCCGCAGCATGCGTACTGCGGCTGTGACAGGTGTCTTTTCCGCCATGCGTGCGCTACTGCAGGTCGAGCAGTTCCACTTCGAACACCAGCGTGGCATTCGGTGGGATCACGCCGCCTGCGCCGCGCGCGCCGTAGCCGAGTTCTGGTGGAATCGTGAGCTTGCGTGTGCCGCCGATCTTCATGCCCTGCACGCCCTCGTCCCAGCCACCGATGACCTGGCGGCGGCCCAGGCCGAACGAGAAGGGATCGTTGCGGTCTTTGCTGGAATCGAACTTGCTGCCGTCGGTAAGCCAGCCGGTGTAATGCACGACGGCGGTATCGCCGGCCTTGGCTTCGGCGCCGTCACCGACGACAAGTTCTTCGATGATGAGGCCGGAAGCGGTGGTAATGGATTCGGACATGATCGGCTCCTTGAAATGAATGGCCGGCAGCATAACATCGCAGGCCGCGATGAAGTATCAAGGCTATCGGCGCCGATGTTCCGTATCATGTCCGGTTGGCAATAGACATCAGACCCGCGATTCGTGAACACACACAGCAAGCCCGATATAGAAGTCATCTCCGTTCTACCAACAGGCCCGGCGCGCAAAACGCCTCTGCTTTTCGTGCACGGCGCCTATGCCGGCGCATGGTTGTGGCAGGAATACTACCTGCCGTTCTTCGCAGAACGCGGCTGGTCGGCGCATGCGCTATCGCTGTCAGGGCATGGCGAAAGTCGTGGCCGCGATCATCTCGATGCCTTCTCAATCGAAAACTACGTCGACGATGTGCGCGAAGTGGCGTCAATGCTGCCTGTGCGGCCGGTGCTCATCGGCCATTCGATGGGTGGCATGGTGGTGCAGAAATTTCTCGAACACGAGGATGTGCCCGGCGCCGTGCTGATGGCCGCGGTGCCGCCACGCGGTTTGATGAGCGCTTCCTTCGGTCTGCTGATGCAGCGTCCGAAACTCGTCTTCGAACTCAATAGTGTGCTGAGTGGCGGCTTGCCGGATCTGAACACAGTGCGCGATGCGCTATTTCACGGCCCGGTCGCGCCGCAGCGCTTGCGCGAAATCGCTGCGCGCTGCCAACCCGAATCGATGCGTGCGTTGTGGGATATGACGCTGTTCAATCTGCCCAATGCCGCACGCATGCGCCGGCCGCCGATGCTCGTGCTCGGCGCCGAGCACGATCGCCTGATTCCCATCAGCGAGGTTCAGCACACCGCCGAGGTGTACGGCCTGCGGGCGGAGATCTTTGCTGACATGGGACACGGCATGATGCTGGAAGACAACTGGCGCGAGCCGGCGGAACGCATTGCGCTCTGGCTCGAAGATCAGGGTTTTTGAAGCGCTAATTTTTGTTCGGTCGCAAGCCCAGACTGACGCCAAGTAGCAGGAAGAAAACGAAAGCTACGCGCGGCACGTCCAGCAGGCTGTCAAAAAGCCCTACCGTCAGAAAGCCGCTGAAGGCGGCGAGCAGCGTCGGCGCGAGCGGTGTTTTGGCCGCTCTGCCGAACAGCAGCTGCCATGCGGCGAGCATCAACGCCAGGCTGACGACGGCCAATCCAATCACGCCATGCTCCACGAGCAAATGAATGAAAATGCTTTTGGCATGCCATGGCAGGTGTACTCGGTCCGAAGTATAGAACCAGTAGTCGCCACCGCGCTCGAAGCCGCTGTTGCGCAATACGCTGACGCCGCTCGCATCGATCAGCTCGATATCATCCACGTCGATCCGCTTGGCCATGGAGCGTACCGCAACCGAGAAGGTGGTAATGCTGGGCGCATACCACTTGCCGCCTTCCAGATCGCCGTTCTGCAGGCGACCTTGCAATGTCGTCCACTGATTGCCGGCGGGGACATTGAAGGTCACGCTGACGGTGGGCCCTGGATAGAGCAACTGCTTGTGACTGACTTCGATATGCAAGGCGGCGATCTCCGGCGCGCGTGCGCGTAGTCGCACGGCATAGGGGCCGCGCGCGTTGAGGCCGAGAAACTGGGTGATGCGCAGCAGTTCCGTCGAGCCCAGTCGTTCGTAGTGGGGGCCGAGCATCTGTAGATAATTTCCGGAATCCGCATCGCGACCGATGCGCCAGGTGCCCGGCATGCCGGTGATGTCGCTCCAGAAATAATGTTGTGCAAACTGACCTACGCCGATGCCGGCGATCCAGTCGGCGTCGCTTTGCAGCAGCGAAATACTGCGATGCCAATGGCTCTCGCGTGTTGCGATATCCTCAGACAGACCAGAGACGCGTTGCCCGAGGAAATAGCTGCCGCCGCCCACGGCGACGCAGGCGACGATCAGCAGTGCAACCGCTGCACTCGCGTATTGTTGTCGCTCGGCGCGCCACAATATGACAGGTGAGAAAGTCTGCACGAGCAGCGCAGTCATCAGCAATACGGAAGCCGTGATGCCTCCTGCAAGTGCACTGTCACCGCCCCAGTGCCAGCAGATCCAGCCGACCGCCGCCGCCGCCCACAGCGTGCTGGCACCGACCAGCGCGCGCTCCGAAGTACGGCCCCGGCGATGGAACTGCCACTGTGCGCTCATTGCCGAGAGGAAAGCGATACCGCAAAGGATATAGGCTGCCTTGTAGAACACCGCGTGCAGCGCATAACTCAAGGCAATGACAGGGATGGCCAGCGCCAACGCAGCCAGCCAGTCGCGTGCCTTCATCGGCCGCAACAAACCGCCACCTGAGAATACCAGTGCCGCACCACCCATCAAGGCAGCCAGACCACGATATCCACCGCCATGAAAGACGGGTATGGCCATCGCCGCCAGCAGCAGTGGCAAGGCCAGACTCACGGCAAGGCGCGCGTAACTTCGTGGCTTGCCGATGCCTCGTTGTTGCCACAACCAGGCTAACAGACTGACCACGACCATCAGCGCCAGGCCGAGATAGACGCCGCGCGAAAAGGTGGTCAGCGCCGCATACGCCCCGAGCAACAAGACCATGCCAAAGAATGCCGATGTCCTGATCGAATGCGCGCGCAGCAGACCAACCACCACAAAGGGCATGCCCAACATCAGCCAGCCATCGAGCGCGGCACCGCCGGTATTCATCTCCCAGAACAGCACGGTCGTGCGGTAATCGCTGGCCAGATCGGTCAGGCCGGTAAAGGCCAGGCGCTCCCATAGGGCTGCCAGCGCCGCCATGAGAATGCCGCAAGCCATGCCGATGAGTAGCATGCGTTGCGCCTTGTCCTCATCGCGTTGTTGTGCGTGCAGCCAGTGCGGCAACAACAAGCTGGCAAGCACGAAAGCCTTGCTCAGGCGTAGCGCATTCCAGGGCGTGAAGACGCCGATGAAGGCATTGTCATCGAGCGCGGGCAGCGGCCATAGCGCGCGCAAATCGGAGATCAGATAACTCAGCCCGATCAGGCTGAAGAGCAGCGTCAGGCCCCAAGGTACGCGATGTCGGTCGGCATCGTCACACGCGTGTCGCACGCTCAGCACGCCGATGGTCAGTACGGCCAACGCATCGCTTTCGGTGAAGTACATGCGACCTGTCTGCGGCACGAGATCGATCACCGGCCACAGCAATGGCAAGAGCACCAACCAGCTGAACTCGACCCGCCACAACAGGACGCCGCAGCCTGCAATCAGCATGAGCGCCCAAAGCGGATTCAGTGGCCAAGTCCACAGCCAGACGGCCAGGGCGACGCATGCCGCCACCGCAGTCAGCGCGTGATAGAGACGTGCCGGACGCATTGATAGGTGTCGACGGATCGATCAGTGGGCTTCGTCGACCGCCCGCACGCGGCTGACGAAATACGAGGTTTCGCCAAAGCAGGTCGTCGGTATGCCAACGTGCTGATCGTAATGCAACGCTACGCGTTTGCCGACCAGCGTATTGATCTGCGCGGCAACGGCATCGTCGCGCACGCTGAAGTTAAAAATCTCCGCCGGCTGACCAGGCAGATTGACCATCGCCAGGTCGCCTTCCCAGGTCTTGCACAGCCAGCCCTTGCGCGAGAACTTCTGCACATAGCCGGCGCGCTCGCCGTCAGAATAGCTCCAGTGAAGCACCAGCCAACTATAGGCGGCCAGCAGTAGGACTGCCACGGCCATCAAGCCCAGTAAGATGGCGAGCACTTTGCCGTGCTGGTGCCGAAGTTTCTGCGTCGGAGTGTTATGCAATATGACTGTTTGGTACATTCTCGGCTCCTGACATGGATTCATTGTATTGCGAGTTTTCTAACGAGCCGGCAGCCCGCGGCGATATTGCACGGCCTCAGCGACTTGCGCACTGCCAATGACTTCAAGCCCCGCCAGGTCGGCAATGGTGCGTGCCACCTTCAGTGTGCGGTGATAAGCGCGCGCAGACAGGCCGAGTTTGTCGATGGCTTGCCTGAGCAATTGCTTGGCGCGATCATCTGCCACACAATGCAGCTCTATGCCGGCGGCATCAAGATGTGCATTGAGACCGCCCTGGCGCACCTGTTGCCGCGCATGCGCAGATTGCACACGTTCGCGTACCAAAGCGGTAGTCTCGCCGGCGGGTGCCGATTGCAAGGCATCGGCGTCGAGCGCGCCGACTTCGAGCGTCAAGTCGATGCGGTCGAGCAAAGGACCAGAGAGTTTGCCGCGATATCTTGCAATCTGATCTGAAGTACATCGGCATACTCGTTTGGCATGGCCCAGATATCCGCAGGGACATGGGTTCATTGCCGCGACGAACTGGAAGCGCGCGGGAAAATCCACGCGCTGCGCAGCGCGCGAGATGGTGATGCGACCGGTTTCGAGGGGCTCGCGCAGCGCTTCGAGTACACGTCGCTCGAATTCCGGTAGTTCATCGAGGAACAAGACACCGTGGTGGGCCAAGGAAATTTCACCAGGGCGTGGATTCATGCCCCCGCCAACCAGTGCTGCGGCACTGGCAGAATGATGAGGACTTCTGAAAGGCCTGACGCGCCAGGCCGAAGGATCGAAGCGGCTTTCCAATGATTGCAAGGCTGCGGTTTGCAACGCTTCTTCTTCCGAGAGGCCCGGCAACAATCCCGGCAAGCGACTGGCAAGCATGGATTTACCCGTGCCCGGTGGCCCGTAGAATAGGAGCGAATGCAGGCCGGCAGCGGCGACTTCCAGCATGCGTTTGGCTTGTTGCTGGCCTTTGACGTCCGCCAGATCGGGATAGCTCGGTTCGTTCAGCAAGGGCTCGCCGCTAAATGCTTCGAGCTGGGTGTGTCCATTGAAATGCGCGGCCACTTCCAGCAGCGTGCGCGCCGGTAGCACGCGGGCATTCTTGACCAAGGCGGCTTCCGCCGCGTTTTCCACGGGCAGGATCAATGTGCGGCCCGCGCGTGCGGCGCACCAGGCCATGGCCAGTGCCCCGCGAACTGGGCGCAGTTCGCCATTTAACGAGAGTTCGCCGGCCAGCTCATATTGATCGAGTTCCGTCGAGCGAATCTGTCCGCTGGCTGCAAGAATGCCCAAGGCAATCGGCAAGTCGAAGCGTCCGCTCTCTTTTGTCTCACATAAATAGCTAAATGAGACTCTTGAAAACAGAATTTGAGACCGGAATCGCGGCCGAGGCCCGTGAGTGCCGCCATGAACAACTTTCTTCGCACAAAATCGTCGGAAGAATCCCGATACCTCTCGGCGCCGCACAACGTCATTCAACGCAAAAGCGCATCTTACGGTGGCCGGATAGCCGCCACCGTATGAGGCTACATCTGACGCCCTTTTGCCCGGCGATCTGCCCGAACGCATTCTAAAGATTTCCATAAGACGAGCGATTTTCGAGCCCCCTCCAATCGATGAAGTATATCTCTCAGTGGGGCCGAATCCGGATAGGCGCTTTTCAAGACTGCGCTCAGGTGTCCGAGGTTAGAAAGCAATTGGTCCTTCTGAAGCTGTGGGATGAAAGACGCATCGGAAACGTCCTCGCTTCCTTCGTAATAGAGGACGTACATTTCGGGGAAGCGAGAGTGGGATTCAACATGTTCGCGCGCGACCCACCTATCTAGTTCTCCGCGTACAGCTTCAAGTCGGCCACAAACCCCAGCACGTCTTGCTGCTGCAGCAAGAGCGGCTCGCAAGATGTTCGCTGCTGTCTTATGGTCCTCCATTGACATAACGCCTCTGGGGCGGCGGTTCCGGCCGCCAAAGGTTGTCTCACAGGGAAGCGTTTTCTGTGAAGGTCGAACCAAGGCTGGGTCGCAGGGTGCCCTTGGCTTCGAAGCAGAAGTGGCCCGAGCAGGTGACTGAAACAGCGGCCGAAAAGGAGCGGAGTGACCTGACCAAGAGTCGCTGCTGAAAGGTGCGGGAAGTCGATTGGCAGCGGCGGCCGCTTTCAGAACCAGAGGGGCATCGCTTCCAATTAAGAAAAGACATGCGCCCCCGCTCGGGAAATACATCCCAGCCCACGTCGACTGCGCAATGGTCAAATCGTGCCGTTGCGCCCATTCATTTCGAATGTTTGCGAAGCTGCCGACCGAAGAGTAGGGCTCATCTACCAACACCCACGATGTGCCATCTTTGTTCGTCCACATTGAACCGTGATCGCACCCCTTAAGCGGATCGCGATGCCAGTTCTTTAGGTAACGGCCAATGTGTCCTGACCCAGGCTTCAACTTAGTAGCATCCATGAATTGCAATGCTCTAGTGGCCGCACAAACCGCTTTACGCGCCGCCTCCTGATTCTTCATCACAATGCGATAGACAATGTGATCAGAGGCATCCGTCTTGAACCCCCTTAAATAGCGAGTATTTGCAAATTGACGGGGCGAAATTAACGCGGCTAACTCGTGCTTCAGGCCGACGCGTAGCGTTTCGCGGCCTTCTCCTGCGCCTGCATAGTCATACCAGTATGCGCTAACGAAAATTTCTCGGGGCCTTGGGTCCGATGAAGCAGGCAGCATATTGCGAGCATGCCGAAAATTCGCATAGCCGCCTGCCCTGGCCGCCTCGTCAAGTCCTTGGGTATGGGTGATGGATTGTTCTTTGCTCAGCGTTTTTGCCAAGCGTTTGATGCCCTCGATGGTCGAGGGAACGACAGAAATAGCAGACATTGATGTGCTCCTGGCCCGAATACCAACGTCATCCGTCTACCGCTGTTCAAGCCGAACACAACCAAAATGGGAAGCCATTTGGAGCAGCGCTGCCAGCAGCTTTGCAATGACGGATAGCAGGCTCCTGCCATGAGCCTCGGTGCGAATTCTTGCGCATCGAAGGTGGATTTGCAAGAGGCTCTGGAAGGAAAACACGTTAGCAGATTCGCTGCAGACGGTTCTGATCCGAGGAGCCTCGAAGCGGTGGAAGTCCTCAACGGTTCCGCCAGAATTTGTCAGTGCGGCAATTGAGCTATCGCGTACTCCCGCGCCATATCAGAGGTGAATCGCATAGAAGCTATCTGTTTGTCAAAAACCTCACCCGCATCGCGTGAAATCTTAGCCTCCTCGCCGCTTTTTTCCCACGCAGTCTTCTCTGCATCAGCGCGCGCCCGAACAAGGCCAAGGTACTTAAAAAAGTGATCGGAGAATTGCTGACCAATGACGAACTTTTGCTCGCCAACGAGTTGTTCAATTTCTTTTATCTTCTTCTCTTCTTTGCTCTTCAGGTCGGCCACTTCCAGATCATCGGCATTCTGCATTTTTGCACCGGCAATTCTGAGATGAAGGCGATTCACGGTAGCGCTTGTTTCTGCATTTACCGCCGCTTCGTATTCATAGACTTTCGACCAAATTTCTTGGCAAGCACTGACAAATTCAGTTGTCCCGGCTACGCGTTGCGTCTCGACCAGTTTGTATCGTTCCAAAGATAAATTCACTTGGCTGCTTGCAAGGAGGATAAGAAGAGCGATCAGTCCTTTTTCAAAAAATATCTCAAACAATTTGTGGCTGAATATGTTGGTCATGAAAGCGAACCTATTGGGAGACGGACCGGTGGCCCGCCTGCGATTAATCGAATGGACTGCGCCGTTTGTACCTGCAAGTCGGATTGCAACATGCTATAGAAATGCTGCCCGCCTCGCGGCCTGCGTCGGATGGACAAAGACGCTAGCGACCGTA
This sequence comes from Rhodocyclales bacterium, assembly GCA_028292505.1. GTDB lineage: Bacteria > Pseudomonadota > Gammaproteobacteria > Burkholderiales > Rhodocyclaceae > Viridibacterium. Next base: position 274,335 of record JAQGMF010000010.1, on the reverse strand, counting down.
TGCCTTGCCGCAAAAGCACGAACTCCGGTTCAGAGTGCTGGCTGTCTCTGCCATGCAAAATCGCACTCAACAACGATACGTACCGCTAGCCAGCTCTTGTTGTGCGCCCTACAAAGAACAAAAGCATACTGCATATAAGTACTCTCCACAAAAAACTTCTACGTCATGCCCGTTTTAATGCCCATGAAATAAAACGCGGTATGATGTAGTGCATGGCGACCCTCAACCGTGACGAGGAATGGATCAGCGAGCTGCTCGGCGGCCTGGAAAACATTCGCCGCAAAGTGGGCCCGTCCGCCTTCAGTTCTCCCGGCCGTATCTCCACCGCAAAGGCCGAACAAGCGCAAGATGCCGAGTCTCTCCTTGAGAGAGACTTTCTTCACCTTCTGGAATATGACTTTCGCGTAGAGCGAGTTGCCACTCAACCGTTTTCACTCCCGTGGGTGAGTCCAAGAGGTCGGGTAGAGCCCTACACGCCAGATGTCCTAGTAAAGTATTCCCGCAAGGCATTGGCTGCCGAACCACACCTTCGACACACCGTGTTTGAAGTGAAACCAGCGAGCATCATCCGGCGCGATTGGAAAAAGCTAAAGCCGAAATGGATTGCCGCCATATGCTGGTGCAAGCAATTCGATCTGCGCTTTCGTGTGGTCACCGAAGCCAGAATCCGTGTTCCAGAACTGAAAAACATTCAGTTCCTTCGGCGGTTCCGTTCTGTCTGTATTGGCGGCAGCGAACCGACCGCGTGTGAAACCAAAAAGGCGATCCTGCATGCCCTTGAGCGACTGGGTACAACGACTCCCAGAGAGCTTCTGAACTCGCTTAGCGACAATCCACAAAGGCAGGCCGAAACTGTGCCCTGGCTGTGGCAATTGGTTGGCGAGGGTTGCGTACAGGTCGATATGACGGTTCCCCTTACCATGGCGGTCTCGATATGGCCTCTCGAACCAATCCTCAATCCAGTAAACCACAGGCATCAAACATAACGCTCCTGATTGCACCGGGAGCCATCGTAAAACGTGGGGAGACCCCGTTTTGCGTTAGGCGCTTTGAGAGTGCTGACTCGGTACTTGCGAGGAATCTGCTCACGAGCATCGATGAAGTTGTTTCCTTTGCCGATATCACGAGCAGTAGCGCCAAACAGGAAGTCCGGCTCGACTTGGCATCCATCGATCCCGATGCATGGGAGGATGCAGTTGAGAAATACGATTACGTTGCCAAGCTCCTAAAACATCCGATCGAAGGCAGACGGCAATATGCAAATGAGCTAGCCGTGCAAGGTGGGTTTGGAACTGCCAGTCTGTATCGATGGGTGGATAAATTTCAGAAGAACGGCACGATCACATGCTTCATGCGAGCGCGAAGATCGGATGCCGGAAAGATACGCACTACCGAGGACGTTGAAGCGGTCATCTACGATGTGATCGTCAGCGAATACCTCACCGGTCAGAAGAAAAGCCCTGCGCACGCATACAAGGAACTGAAGCGGCGTTGCAACAACGAAAAGCTTCCTCTCATCAGCTATGTCACCTTTGTTCAACGTATCGAACGTTTCGCCCCAGAGGAGCGAGCGCGGCGTCGTGAGGAGCGCCACAAAGCAAGTCGCTTGGAGCCGATAACCGGAGCCTTCGGGGATCTCAATACCGCCATGGCGCTGATTCAGATCGACCACACGCGAGTTGATCTGGAAGTGGTCGATAGCGTGCATCGCATAGCGATCGACCGGCCTTGGTTGACGGTTGCCATCGATGTTTATTCCCGAATGGTTGTTGGGTGGTTTTTGTCACTTGACCCGCCCGGCACACTTGGCACAGGTATCTGTATTGCAAATGCGGTGCTGCCGAAGGACAACCTGCTGGCGAAATATGGCCTCAGCTATAAATGGCCCTGCCAAGGCAAGCCGGGGATCGTTCATCTCGACAATGCCCGTGAGTTTCGCGGTCACGCCCTGAAAATGGCTTGCCAAGAGCATGGCATTGACATCCAGTTCCGCAAACTGAAGAAGCCGCAATACGGTGCTCATATCGAGCGTTACCTCGGCACGCTCATGGCTGCCATTCACGCTCTTCCCGGTACGACGTTTTCGAATCCGCGCGACAAGGAAGACTATGACTCGGCCGCAAAAGCGGCACTAACGTTGGAAGAGCTGGACGAGTGGCTAGCACATCGTATCCTCGGCGAATACCACAATAATATTCATTCGGAATTAGGATGTTCGCCCATCAAGAAATACATCGACTCCATCCGGGGTACTGATGACGCGCCGGGCATAGGCGCCATACCGATCGCAACGGACCCGGAGCGGTTACGTATCGATTTCTTGCCCTACGAAGAGCGCACGGTACGGGCCGATGGCATCGAATGGGACAAGATTCAGTACCAGTCTGGCGTTCTGACGCGATGGATCGGTGCAAAAGAACCAGGCATGAAACGCTACGGACGGAAGTTCATCGTCCGCCGCGATCCGCGCGACATAAGTACGATTATGTTCTACGACCCCGATCTGCAGAAGTACTTTCCCATTCACTACAAAAATATTGCGCATCCCTCCATTTCGCTTTGGGAACTGGCGGCAGTCAGGCGCCATCTCGAAAAGGAAGGGCGAAAGAATATAGACGAAGACATGATTTTCAACGCGCTCAACCATATGAAGCGCATTGAAGAAAACGCTGTAGGGGCTACTCGCGCGCTTGCCAAAGAACGGGAACGCAATCGTCAACGTACGAAGTCCGTGGCATCCCAGAAGAACCGCGCAGTTCCGCTCCCGCCATCAGTCAAGGCGAAAGAGGAAGACGACGATGACGATTACATCGATGCGAGCAAGATACCGATCTTTGCTATGACCAAGCTTGGCGGAGGTCGCCGATCATGATAGTCGAAGAGATCACAACGCCGTTTGTTTCGCCTGCCGATGCATCGATTGAAACCAGAAGGACTAACCTCTGTCACGCCTTTACCGACGCTTGGCTGGACTACCCTAGAGCACAGCAAATTCTTGAGACATTGAATGCGCTGCTGAAGCATCCGAAGGTTGAACGTATGCCCAATCTTGCCATCATCGGTAAGACGAACAATGGCAAATCGACGCTCTTGACCCACTTCGTTGGCATGCACACAAAGACGGACGTGCCTACAGAAGAAGCGACGCATTTGCCCATCCTCAGAATATCGACACCTGCGCAGCCGGACGAGTGGCGGCTGTATGACAATGTACTGCGTGCGCTTTTCTCACCTGGGCCTCGAAGAGAGCACGTAGAGTCTCAGATCGATCGGATTGCGTTGTTGTTCGACAGATTGGACATCCGAATGCTGGTGCTCGATGAGTTCTCCAATGCATTGGCAGGGTCGGGGAATCGGCAGAAGGCTTTCCTGAACGGGCTAAAGAACCTCGGTAACAGGCTACGCGTTCCGATCGTAATTGCCGGTGTACCGGAATGCCTCGCCGCACTGGCGTCCGATCCACAATTGACGAATCGCTTCAAACCGATGGACCTTCCAGTGTGGGAAAACCTCGATCTGTGTGCGGGGCTATTCCAAGGGATGGAGTCCAGCTTGGGGCTTCTTGAGTCTTGTGACTTCACGAATAAAAAGACGCTGCGCAGAATAATCCATGCAAGCGAAGGTTTGATTGGAGAGATGGTGGACTTGCTGTGCAGGCTGGCACAACGAGCCATTGGAAGCAAAGAGATCATTGATCCTGACGACCTCACGCCTGAGGCACTCAAAGCTATTGGCTGGATCAGGCCGTCTGATCGGCCACGGTATGCGGCGGGGATTTAAATGAAGCTGCTGCTGAGGCCCAAGCCGTTGCCTGACGAATTGTTTTCGTCATGGCTGGTACGGCTTGCTTCTGCAAACATCTCCAAGGTCCATCCGTTTGCGAAACGACTTTTCCCGAGGAAGGTTAATTTTTGGGATCAGGACCCCGACCTCACAATCGACCCGCGCGAACTTCATTCGCTTGCAGAGTTGACCGGCGTGGAACCACCGCGGCTTGCGCAAACATCGTTGTCGTCATACGAAGGAATTGTTTTCGAGAAGGCTCACTCCGTAGGTGTGACCAAATGGGTCTTGCAAGCGGAGAACAACGGTCGCGCACGTCGTGGTCGTGGCCAACAGTACTGCTGGAAGTGTCTTGCCGACGATCCCGTACCCTATTTCAGGAAGCACTGGCGACTGGCCTTCAACGTGGTATGCCTTGAGCATGCTTGTTGGCTTCTTGACGGCTGTCCATGTTGTGATGCACCGATCTCATTTCACGAATCTGATTTTAGAAAGCAAGCGAGCGGGCGTGAAGACGGCATGTTGAGGTGTCGACGGTGTTCGCAGCCCCGAACGCGGGTCGAAGAGCAGGTTTCGCCCGTGCCGGATGAGCTGATGCGATTCCAAACTTTACTGATGACAGCTGCAGAGCAAGGATTCAGCCTAGAACTGCCTGGCGGGGCCTTGTACGCGCTGCTGTCATTTCATGGGCTACGAAGACTTGTTGGAGTTCTCACCTCAACAGGCCGTTCAGCTCGTCTTCGCTATCACCTACTAAATGGCGATGGAAGATTGGCACTTGGCATACGATATCGAAACGGAAAATCGAAGTTCGAGAATATGCGAGTTGGCGATCGGGCCGAGTCACTTCTCCTGCTCTCAATGCTCCTTAACAATTGGCCTAACGACTTTATAGAGGGGTGCAAAACCGCCCGCGTTGCGAGTTCATATCTTAAAGGCTATGGGGAGAATCTGCCTTACTGGCTTGCTCGCGAGTTGCAGTGGCACCTATATGATCGCTTCTATTCTCCGAACGATGATGAACGTGAAGCCGTACGCGCCTACTTGGAAAAACGCAGGATAAATCCTACTAACAACGAGATCAACCGGATGCTGGGAGTTGCTTTTCGTCCGCTCGTGGCAAATGATTCGCTTCATGTTACGGGGCGCTCGTGGAATCCTAGAGGGCCGCATCGCAAAACACCTCCCCATACCGACCGCGGCTTAGCGTCATGACTTCTGCGCGCGCACGTTTTGCGTTTCTGAACCTTCCAAACGGGATGTATCGGCTCGGCTGGTATGGGCCGCTGTCCTACGGCGGCACAGCCACTAGATATAGCGGGCCCAATATTGAATTGGCATTTTCGCCGTTTGGCGACAAGGGGAAAGTTAACACAGGCCATGTCATACGGCGGTTGGCACCCATTGGCTACCTTTCTCAAATGACGCTCGGCTCCGTATGGGAAAAGACCGAACCGGTCTTTGAAGGCGACGACGAGCTTTTCGAATGCAAGGTCTCGATCGATGATTCGGTGCGCCTCATCAAAGCAGGCTTGCCTGATGAGACAACCTCCGAAAATGCAGGCATCAGCTACAACCTACCCTTCGATCAATACAGCTTTCACCGGCACGATACGGAGACGTATTGCTGTTCCGTGGCTATCGACGATTGTTCGCGGCTCATCATTCCTTGCACTGAGCTTGTGCGCTTTTACTTTGGGTCTTCAAGTCGGTTGCTATCAAGGCTGTTCAGCGTGCCTTGCGATGCTTCATCGCTTTACTCTAAGCCCTACATTCACGATCTGACGAAGCAAGCATTTGTGCAGTTGGCGCCTGATCTACCATCCGCCAGTGCGGAAGATATTGCGCGCATTGCCTTTGATGCGCACGCAACTTCCGCGGTGGCGGAGCTCTGGAAATCGCTCGCTATTGATGGCGCTTTGAGGCGGCGAGTTTTTCCACGCATGCGGTTTCCGTTTCGAGGCGATACGCGGTTGCTGATGCGGGGGCGCTGGCTGGCAGGGGAAGGCATTGAACGCTATCGGTTCGTTGTTCACCAAATACTGTCGTGCGACCATCCTTTTCCGTTCAAGGCTTTGCGGTACAAGGTCAGCACCGAAGTGGGCACGACAATACCCGAGAGTCAGCCATCCAAAACGGAAAGGAAAAAGAAGATACTCAAAACGGATTTGTCGGTATTTCAGGAGGAAGACCCAAAGACAAGCAAGTCCACGCCGCAGTGGAAAATCAAGGCGCGAAGCAAGTTTCCTGACTTGATCAACAAACCCGTGTGGTCACTTGGCGTCCGGCAAGCGGCTTCAGATTCCTATACAGAAAAAATAGAGAGCCGCGAGAGGAGTGTCGGCAAATGGGGTGGTGGGACGGCGCCGTCCGCCATCGATCTGACGGAAGATGATGAAGGCATAGGGGCTGAGTCTGGAGAGCTATGGCAAGACTGGCTACCTAGAAACTTCGCCTTGCTCATTAGTCGCGCGATTTGTGCCGAGGTTGTGTTGGTACGGACCGCTGTTAGGAATGATGCAACACTGTTGTCCGCGATGGTGGCGGACAAATTGTTCGCGCTGCAATTCACGGCCTCAAACTCTCTATTGATGCTATGCGTTTGGCCTATCAGTGCCGAGGTTTTTGAGATGCACAGATGCGGGGTGGCCGACATTGACGTTGAAGAGGCGCTACGAAACGATGCAAGTGCGCACAGCATAGCGCTTTCACCAGATGTTCAGAGAGCATCTGTCGTGCGTATTCGGCAAGCTGTTCTTACGCTTAATGCTTTTCTTTCTCAGACAGAGCCCCGCGAGTCTGCTCGGTCCGATCTTTCATCGATGGGTTAGCGCTTGCACACCGCATTAAACTGAAGCCGCAGTCTCGGCCAGACGCTCCGAATAGCGGATCAGTTCGCTTGTGCGCCGGGTGCCGCGACAGCGCCGTTGCCGGGCTGATCCTGTGGAGCCACGAACTGCCAGTCGTGATAGGTAGGAGATTCTTTGGTGTCGGCCGAAATGCTTATGTAAACGGGCAGCGTGTGCCGCAACGCCCGCTTTTCCGAACGACTGCGAATGCTGACGATGCGCCCGTTGGCCAGTTGCACATCCCAGTCGCGTTTGCCCGTCATCGGATCCCTAAAAATCTGGCGCAGGTGCCGCACCGGAAAAGGAAAGCGATCATCCTCGACGAGCTCCTGTAGCGTTGCGGGTTTGTCGGGCCGTCCTGCCGGCGTCTGCTTGCGATAGCTGGTAAGCGCCGCGCTGAATTGTTGCCCAATGAAGAGCAACTCGGCCTCGCGTTCGCGTTGGGTCGTAGTGCTCCAGTTCTGACCGAAGGCGGCGAGTAGCAGCCCGATCACCACCATGGCGAATAGCAGGAATAGATAAGCGAAGCCTTGCGCGTAGCGTCCCTTCGGTTGGTGGTCGCGAATCAACATCTCACTGTTCCGCCAGCGGTGCGCCATCGGTGGTATTGCCGTTGGCGCCACTATGCACATCGAATACACCCGTGCCGCCATCGGGTGGCGCCTCCACTGCCCAGCTGTCCCTGCTGCCTGTGTGTGGATCTTCGGGAATGCTACGCAGATATTTCTTGGCGACGAGGTCTTCAAGCGACGCCGGATAGCTATCGGTATCGGCATGAAACTTGTCAATGGCATCGCGCATGACGGCAAGACTCTGGCGTAATGCGTTGTCGCGTGCGTGTTCGATGTGATTGAAGTAGCGCGGTGCCGCGATCGACAGCAGCACGCCGATGATGGCCATCACCACCAGGAGTTCGATGAGCGTAAAGCCGCGCGCGCGACGCATGCTTACCACTCCCGATAGGGCACATTGTTGAGCCCGGTCTTGTCCGACAGCGAATACACGTCGAATACGTCGTCGCCTTCCTGCGGCGAATCGGGTGGGCTGGCGTAGCTGCGTTTTCCCCACGTCTCGGCGGCAGGCAGTGCAGCGTTTGGGTTCGTCGGGTCGCGCGGAACGCGGCGCAGGAAGTAGATTTTTTTGGCGTCGGGCGTGCTGACATCAACCACCCCTTCAGCCAACGCGTCCAGTGTGGGCGGGTAGCCTGATGCATCGAGCGGTTTTTCGACGCGCTTGTTCAGCGTCGCCTGCTTGTAGGCGTCAATCGCCTCGCGAATTTGGCGCAGCGCGATACGTAGCTCGGACTCGCGCGAGCGGCGGGCAACGAGACTGGCTACCGGATAAGCTGCCGTGGCGAGTATGCCGACGATCGCTACCACGATCACCATCTCGATCAACGTAAAGCCCGCCTTGTGACCACGTTTCATCATTACTTGGCGACTGTGATGACGAGCGCTTGAGGATTGCTGGCCGCAATTTCGTCTGTACTGCCGCTGATGCGTGAGCCAGACACTTCTATCAAGCCATCGCCATTTGCGCCGATCTTGGCACGCAAGCGCAATTGTGCCGTCGCAGCGTTGCCTGCTGGGGCAAGATTGATCGCCATGCTGTTTCCGCTGCCGCCACTTACGGCCTCGAACAACGCGCCGTCCCAGCTTAGCGTTACCTCAGCGTTGCGGATGGCGCTGTCTGACGAAGCATTCACGGTAACCGAGAATTCCTGCCCCGGAGTCAGGCGGGTCGGGCCGGCCAAGGTCAGCGCCGCGACGCCGCCGTTGTTTGGCACTGACGGCAGAGGAGGTGGGGCAAGAGGTGCCGTGGTGGTGCCCGTAGCGTCGCCTCGGGTCTCTAACGACGTGGCAAGCGTCAGCAATGTCACACGCATAGGGGTGGCACCTACGTTGGTGTCGGTACCGGCGGGCATGCTGGATCGGGAGATACTGGTGGGGATGATATTGCGCACCACGTGCGGTGTAATCAGCAGGATGATTTCGGTCTTCGTATTGCTGTCATTGTTGTTCGAGAAAAGATGTCCGAGTATCGGAACGCGACCGATGCCCGGCAGGTGCGAGGCACTGCTTCGCTCCTCATCGGAAATAAGACCCGCCAGCACCTGTGTTTCACCGTCACGCAAGCGCAGCACCGTGTCGGCATTACGCGTGCCGATCTGGTAAGCGAGCGAGCCCTGCGGTCCGGTGACTTCCTTGGTAACGCTCGACACTTCCAGACCCACCTTGATCTCGACGTCGTCATCAAGGTGAATGACGGGCTCGACATCGAGCTTCAGACCTACTTCCAGATAATTGACAGACGCTGAAACGCCCACATTGGCCGTTGATGTTGTCGTAAAAACAGGAAGCTTGTCACCAATGTGAATCTTGGCTTTCTCTCGATTGCGCACACGGATACGTGGGTTGGCCAGGATGTTGCTGTCACCATCCTGATCCTGCAGATTGAGCAGAAGGCCGGGGTTCGAGACGTACGGCACAAGCGCACCGGTGCCGCGCAGGTTGATGTTACCCTGCTGAAGCTGACCGCCCAGATTGGTGGATTGTGTCGTACCGGTCGTTGTCGTGACGACCGATTGTGTCGTTGGTTGCAAGAGACCCAACCCGATTTGATCGGGAAATTGGAATCCAAGATTGAGCAGGCGTGAGCGCAACACCTCCAGCACCTCTACGTCCAGCATGACTTCCGGATCAGCGATATCCAATTGCTGAATAAGACGTTCAGCCATGCGAATGGCATCAGGCGTGTCCTTGATGATCAGCATGTTGATCTTCTCGTCGATGAAGGTATCGCGTGTTTTGACGACCGTTTTGATGAGGGCCTGTGCTTGTTTGGCGTCCGTATTGGTGAGGTAAAAAGTACGCGTTACCAGTTCCTGGTAGTCATGCTGTTTGGCCGGTGTTGCCGGATAGATGAGCATCGAATTGTCGTTGAGCATCTTGCGCTCTAGCCCGTTGGTGGTCAGCACCATGCGCACCACCTCATCGATGTTGGTATTGCGCACGAAGACAGTGACCTTGGTGTCAGTCCTGACGTCCTTGTCGAAGACAAAATTAATGCCCGCCGTGCGCGAAATCGCTTCGAAGACGCTGCGCAGTGGCGTGTCGCGAAACTCCAGTGTGATCGGTTTGACGAAACTGCTCTTGAGGACCGGGCTCTCGCTCAGCGCGCTGTTCTGCGCTTCATCCAGACGGCGTAACAAGCCGCGCACCGCCGCACTATTCGGGCTCTCTGCCAACAACGCGCGTGCGATGATCTCCGCTTCCGCGAACTGTTTCTTATTCAGGAGATTTTCGGCTTCTTGTAATCGCTGCGCACGCTGCTTGTCGGCAGAGAGCGCGCGTAGCATGTCGCGGGCACGCTGATTGGTTGGATCGAGTCGTTGCGCCAGATTGATTTGTTGCGCCGCTTCGTCTGAATTGCCGGACATGCGGGCACGATCGCCTGCGTTGAGGGCCTGGCTGACGAGTTGGTCGCGCATGCGAAAGTAGCTCACGCGTACGGCCTTGTCGGACGGATCCTTTTTCATCGCTTCGGACAACAAGGTCAGAGCAGCTTCCGGCTGACCATTGGCGGCCAGCTGACGACTCTCTTCGATGCTGGTGCCTGCACATGCCGTAAGCATGCAGACAAGCAGAATGAAGGCGCCTCTGGCCGTGCCGTGTTGCAGAGGGGTATCGCTAAAATATCGTGCGTTCATGAGGTAGGTGCTTTGAAGTTCAGCGTCCGAAATTCAGGGTTTGTCGCTCGGCGAGCGGCAAATATTCCAATTGCATGTTCGTGTCGTTGATCTCGAGGACTTTGTATTGCCCGATGAGCGTGTCTCCCTTGTGGGCGATCAGCATCTGTCCGCCGCTATCGAGAAACACGGCGCGCCCTGCGCCCTGACCCGTGCTTTCCCCTGTCCTGATTTCTCCAGCTCCTTTGCGCAACTCCTGGTCCTCGTTCAACACACCGAGATACTTGAAATTCAGCGGTGGCGCAGTCGGCTTGGGGGGAGCAGGCGGTGGCGGGGGCGGCGGTTCGAAGCTAACGACGATGAAAGGATCGGTATGCAGTTTGGCTATGCTCTGGCGTGGCGCGAAGGCTTTGGCGATCATGGCCAGGGCCTCGGCCGGGTCGCGCTGCACGCTGGCGCCCAACTTGCGCGTGGCCGTAGCATTGCGCGTGGACTGGCCGACATGCTTATCAGGCGTCTCGTCGTCCAGGCCGCTGACCCACCAGCTGGCGAGCCCGACCAGCACCAGTGCCAGCCAGATCCAGTACTTGCGTAAGGTACCCATTATGGCGCGCTCCGCAACAGCAGCTGGAAGCGTACGCGTGCATCGAGCTGCGCCTTGCCGATATCGGTGCGGCGCAACTCCAGGCCCTCGAGCGTGAGCGCGGGCAATTCGCCAAGCAATTCGGCGATCCAGGCGCGAAGCGCTGCGTAGCTGCCCGTCACCGGCAGCTCAATGCGCACGCGCACTAGCGGCGTGTCCGCCTCCGGCGTATCGCGATAGTCCGCGTGCGTATCTTGCAGGCCATTGCGGCTTGCCGAGCGATGCACCTGGATCAGTACCTCGGGCAGTGCGCTGCGTGGCGGAAAGGCGGCGTAGAAATCGCGCAGACGTGCTTGCGGCGAAATAGGAGGCAGCACTTTCGCTTGGCTCGTCGTACGGAGCTGATGGCTTTGCTGCTCGACAGCCGCAATCTGCTCGCGCAGTGGCGCCGTGACGCTGAGAGCGAGGCTCAACGAAGCGATAAGGAGCGCGCTGCCGATCAGAGCTGGCCAGCCCGTCTGATGCGCGGTGCGCAGCAGGCTTGCGCTGAGCATCTGCCATGTGGCGGTCAAGCGCTGCTGGCGCATGGATGTCTTTGTCACGACGCGCCTTGCCAACGCGCGCTGAGCTTGAACTGTACGAGGTCTTGCGAGCCGCTGTGATGAAACTCGTAGTTTTGCACCTGTACGCTGATAAAGCCTGGCTGCGCTCCTATGCGCTGCGCATACGCAAACACTGCTTCGAGCGAGCGAGCTTCGCCTGTCACGTTGATTTGTGCCTTGGCCGTATCGGCATCGAGAGAGAGCAGCGCGATATCGGCATTTCCTGCGGCTTCGAGCTGCGGCATGAGCTGCAGCCAGGGGCCTTGCAGGCTGGCCGCGAGGCGAGCGGCACGGCGCAGCTCAGCCTCTGGCAGGCGTTCCGTTTTGTGCACTTGCTGTGCGCCACTGGCGTGTTGCTGCAGACGCTGCGCCCGCGCCACGTTTTGTTGCGCGTCGTCGAGGCGTTCCTGCGCATCGAAATACTCAAGGACGACTGCGGCGCACATCAGCACGCCCGCACACAAGATCAACCAGCCGAGCAAGGAGGGGCGACGACGGCGCGGGATGAAGTCCAGCGTGAACGGTGGCGGAGCGGAGCGGAAAGCGGTCAAGGAGTTGAGCATTTCAAGAGGGCATCTCAGGCGGCTTTCGCGCGGGGAATCTGCATGACAAAGCATCACCTTCGGTTTGCAGCCATTGCGTTGTCCAGCCTTCGCTCAAATTCACGGCGAAGGGCTTGTCCGCCCCGGCAATGTAGAGCGTGCCAGTCAGCATGGGCGGGTCGATGCGCGAGAGCATTTGCGCGCAGAGCGCCGCCAGGCCTTCGCCATCGGCCGCAGTAAGCGCCTGCGTGCTCAAGGCAATCCAGCTGCGATGTCGCCACAGCCCGATACTGACGCGGCCATTCTCCAGCAGAGCGAAGGCGCCCATATGCGCCGAGAAGTTACGACGTGCGCTGTTGAAGGCGTCGGTGAAGGCGGTACGCAGGCTGAGCAGCTTGAGCCGGTGACGCTCCGCCAAAGTGTTGATGGCCTGCATGAGCTTGTCATCGATGGCGACTGCTGGTGTGGGCTGATTCACATAGGTCGGTTCAGCGATAACATGCCAGGTGTTGGCGTCGCGCCCGAACACATTGCGGAAAGCGGCCTTGAGGAAGGCTGTGCGTTCAGCGGGCTTTCTCACGCCTGCCGGGAAACGGATCACCTGCACGCGTGTCAGCGTGCTATCGAGCACGACGTCGAGCAGCGCGCAGGACGCGATGTTGAGCTTAAGCGCAGCCAGGCGTTCTTCGATCGATTTGTGTATGTTTCCGTCATGTTCGGCGGCGGGCCAGTTCTGCCATGTGCCGCGCACATTACTCTGCGACACCGCGTAGCCGTTCGTGCCGAGTCGCAAGGTGAGCACTTTATGCGATGAACGTAACACGATTGAGCTCCTGTAAGGTGGTATCGCCCGCCGCAACCAGTGCCATGCCTGCCGCGCGCAAAGGCCTGAAGCCCTTCTTCAGCGCGGCTTCCTTGAGCGCACGCAGTGGTGCACGTTCGGTGATGAGTTCGCGCAATTCATCATCGAGCGGCAGCACTTCTGCAATTGCCCGACGGCCACGGTAGCCGCTGCCACGGCAATGCGTGCAACCCGTGCCATGTTTGAAGGTGAAACCCGTGGTGTCGATAAGGGCCGATTCGTCGAGCAAGGCTTGAGCGGGTTTGTCGTCCCTGCGGCAATGCGTGCAATTGACACGTAGCAAGCGCTGCGCGATGACGACGTTGAGCGCGGCCACCAGGTTGTACGGATCGATGCCCATGTGCACGAAGCGGCCGATGACATCGAATACGTTATTGGCATGTACGGTGGTGAACACGAGGTGGCCGGTCAGCGCCGCCTGCACGGCGATCTCGGCCGTGTCGCTGTCGCGGATTTCACCGACCATGATCTTGTCCGGGTCATGCCGCAAGATCGAGCGCAGGCCGCGCGCAAAAGTCAGGCCTTTCTTCTCGTTGACGGGTATCTGCAGCACGCCCGGCAATTGATACTCGACAGGATCTTCGATGGTGACGATCTTCTCGAGTCCCGTATTCGTTTCACCGATGGTCGCGTAGAGCGTCGTCGTCTTGCCGCTACCCGTCGGGCCGGTGACCAGCAACATGCCATACGGTTCATTGGCAAGGCGGCGAATCTGCGCGCGCGTCGCATCATCAAAGCCCAGCGTGGCGAGCGTCAGTCCACTCATCTCTTCGGTTAGGTGCTCTTTGTCGAGCACGCGCAGCACGGCGTCCTCGCCGAAGATGCTGGGCATGATGGAGACGCGGAAGTCCACTTCGCGGCCATTGGCGTTGGCCTTGAAGCGCCCATCCTGCGGCACGCGGCGCTCGGCGATATCGAGTTCGGCGAGCACCTTGATACGCGAGATCACTTGCTCGGCGACTTCGCTGCCCTGCACGCTGCCGACACGCGAGAGCACACCGTCGATGCGGTACTTGATGTGCAAACCACCGGCCACGGATTCAATATGGATATCGGAGGCACTCTGGCGCAGCGACTCATAGAGCGTGGAATTCACCAGCTTGACGACCGGGCTGTCGTCCTCGCTGATGCGCCGCGCCGAGATGTCCTCGGCCTGGTCGCGCCCTTCGCTGCTGAAGGCTCGTGAATCGCCTCCCTGCATGCCGCTGACCATTTGTTGGCTTTCTTCGATGCGCGCATGCGCGGCGGTCAGCGCATCACGACTCGTTAGGGCCATCCTGAACGGGCTCTGAATGCAATGGCCCAGCCAGTCAGCCAGCTGTGCATTGAAAGGGTCGGCGACGACGGCAAATAAAATGCCATTGGCATCTCGCACGGCCAGACATTCATGGCGCAGACATTCTTCGAAGTGCAGCACGTCGAGCGCAGGCGCCCAGCTCAGCAAGCTATGCACATCTACCGTGCGCATGCGCAGCAAACTGCCGAGCGCTTCGAGACCCGTTTCGCCATGGCGCGCGACGATGACATCAACCACACTTTGCTTGGTGCGCAGTGCTTCAGCGCGCAGCGCCTCGAGCGCTAGCAAGTCGAGTTTAGGTAGTGAGCCGGGCTGCAGCTGCGCGGCGGCAAGGTACGGCGCATTCACTGAATTGTCTCCGCCAACTGGAAGATCGGCAGGTACATCAGCACCACGATCAAACCGATGACCACGCCAATGACCAGCATCAGGGCAGGGCCGATCAGGCGCGTCAGCCAGTCGACCCAGCGCGAAATCTCTTCTTCATGAAATGCCGCGACGCGCTCGGCCATGTCACCGAGGCTACCGCTCTTCTCGCCCACGCGCAGCAGGCGCTGCGCGACGCTGGTGGTGAGGCCGTGGGTGGTTAGCGTGTCGGTCAGGCTGCGGCCTTCGCGCACCTGGGCAATTGCTGCGTCGAGCTTGTCGCGCAGTGCGGCGGCCAGCAGATCGCGTGACATTTGCATAGCCTGGATGGCAGGAATGCCGCCGCGCAACAGCATCGACAAGGTGCGGTAGAAACGCGCCAGCTGAAACACACGCAGATTCTCACCGACGCCCGGCAACTGCCAGGCTGCACGTGCCAGGCTTGCGCGTGTGCTCGGCAGACGCAGTAGCGCGATCACTCCCACGATAAATGCGACGACACCCAATAGCATGCCGATTGCATGGTCAGACATGAGCTTGCCCCAGTCGATCAGCATGCGTGAGGCAAATGGCAGATCGCCACCAGCTTCTTCGAATATGCCAGAGAAGCGTGGCACGACGTAACCGAGCAGGAACAACACGACAAGGCCACCAACCGACAGCAGCATGACCGGGTAGATGGCAGCACTGACCATCTTGTTACGCAATGCATCGGTCTGCTGACGGTAAGCGATATAGCGCGCGAGTGCCTCATCGAGGTCGGAAGTGCGCTCGGCAGCGCGCACCATGGCAACGAACAATTCGGGGAAGACACCGCTTTGTGCTTGCAACACAGCGGAAAAAGTCAGGCCGTTGCGCAGGCCGGTGAGCAGCGCATCCATGGTGCCGCGCACCGCAGGCCGCGTCTCGCGTTCGGTAAGCGTTTCGATCGATTCCACCAGCGGCAGGCCGGACTGCAGGAGCGCGAGCAATTCCTGCGAAAAAAGCTGGACGGGAAATTTCTGCGCACCGCGTGACAATGTCATGGGTGCTTGCGTGACAGAGAGCACCGACATGCCGCGCGAAAGCATCTGCTGATGCACGTCGGCCTCGCTGGTGGACTCCATCATCACTTCGGAGAGCGCCATCTGAGCGTCGAGAATCTTGACCCGGAAGCGTGCCATCAGTTGTCACTCATCAGTTGCCACGCGTTCTCTGGCAGCTCACCAGTTGACGATGTCTTCCGCCTCGCCCGTACCACCGAGCTGGCCGTCCTTGCCGAACGAGAGCAGGTCAAAGTCGCCATGTTCGCCCGGTTGCTTGTACTGATAGGGGTGTTGCCAGGGATCGTTCGGCACGCCTTTTTTAAGGTAGGGGCCGTTCCAGTGCGGGACGTCCGACGGTGCCTGAATCAGTGCCGCGAGGCCTTGCTCGGTCGTCGGGTAACTACCGACGTCGAGCCGATAGGCATCCAGCGCCTTCTCCAGCGAATCGATCTGCGCCCGCGCCGTCTTGACCTCAGCCTTGCCGATATGCGCAAAGAATTTGGGCGCCACGTAGCTGGCCAGCAGGCCGATGATGACCATTACGACCAGGAGCTCAAGGAGCGTGAAGCCGCGCGCATCGGCGTTTGGCGAGCGAGTGCTCTTGAATAAATGCATATTTGATATCTGGTTGTTCAATGGGTTGAACGGCTTCCGTATGACAAAAGCAAATTTCTGCGGCAAGTAACTCCAAAGTAATTCCCTGTTTTAACCCGAGAGCTTACAGAAGGAGTTCGCGCTATTGTTGCCAGTGTTACCGGTTTTCGGGCATTCGTCACAGTTTGGGAGCGCTGAGAAGTTTGCGAGGAAGGACAGTCTTCAAAATAAAAATGCCAGATGTCTACAAAAAATCGTCAAAAACAACATAAACGCCAATCTCGAATATGGGCGTCGAAAGATAGGAATTATTTGGCATATCTTCAGCGAGAATGGTTTGACTTGAATATCCGCTTTCGTCTAATCTTGCCTGTCGCAACATGCATATGACGACGTTATAAGTGGAAGTGCTTTGGGGGAATTGTTCGCGTTTGTGCCTTGGTTCCTAGGCGGCTTTGCGCGGCAGCTATTGGCTCTCGCTGCTAAATCGGTTCAGTGCTGGGTGCGCAAAAATTTGCGCAATCAAAAAAATATTTCGGGGTCGGGTCATGGTGCAAAAGAAGCGCAACGGCGTTGTTCGTGCGGCCGTCGTGGTGGTATGTCTTGCGGCGTTGCTGCCCTTTGTGGCAAATGGTCAATTGTCGGCCACCGTCAAACTGGGCGTCGATTGGCTGACCGCCAAAGTTGCCGAAGTGGGCCTGTTGAGCAATGCCAATTCCATCGCCAATCTCCATCAGCAGCGTTCCGAGGCGGCGCAAACGTTGCGCCTGCTGGCCACTGTTCCCGATGCACTCACCCAGGCCGTTGCTACTGCGCAGGATGTTGTCGGAGATCTTGATTCCGAAACGCTCGCGCGGCAGTTGCTGGCGCGTGACCCTGCGGATATAGCTGCTGCACCTTTGCTCACGGAGCTTCTGAAGCGCCAGAATCAGGATGGTGGATTTGCCGGCGCTGTCGGCTACGAAAGTCATGTTGTAGATACGGCATGGGCGG
Source organism: Rhodocyclales bacterium (assembly GCA_028292505.1). Lineage (GTDB taxonomy): Bacteria > Pseudomonadota > Gammaproteobacteria > Burkholderiales > Rhodocyclaceae > Viridibacterium. The sequence goes on along the minus strand of JAQGMF010000010.1, from coordinate 257,151 downwards.
TCAACGCACTGGCTCAGCAAGGGCGTGGCGATGGCTCTGAAGCGAGCCGCGCGCGAGCTTATCTCGCCGGTCGCGTCGGGGACAACGGTGTGGACACCTTGTCTCCCAATGGGCTCAGCTTGGCTGGCAGTACGCGCGTCATTGGAGCCTCCGTCGCGAGCATCGCTTTGCAGACCGGGAGCGATGCAGCCAGCATAACCGGAGCACAAAAGCTCTCCCAGTACTTACGCTCCGCACAGGGGGTCGATGGCGGGTGGCAGTCCGATACCTTAGCTTCTGCTTGGGCTTTGCTTGCCTTGGCTCCAGTGAGTTCCGATGCCGCTTACAAAACTGCAGCACAAGCCTTTCTGACGGCACGCCAAAAGGCCGACGGCAGCTGGGATAGTGATCCGTTCGTGACCGCTATTGCGTTGCGTGCCCTGTCAGTTCGTCCGGCAGTAACCCCGGGCTCCGCGACAACCGGGCAAGTGCTAGGCAGCGTGATTGATGCGAGTTCAGGACAGCCGCTCGATGGCGCTTCGGTGTCCTTGCAATCGACGACGGCAGGCGCGATACCCGTCGTCGTGCCAAGCGATGCATCGGGGGCATTCAACTTCAGCAACCTGGCTGCCGGTGCTTATCAATTGAACATTTCGCGTGCCGGATATCAGGCGTCCGGCAGCTTGTTGAATCTTTCGATCGGCCAAAAATATGACGTGGGTGCATTCAAGCTCACGGCGCTCACAACAACCGGCATTCTCAAAGGTGTCGTGACATCCAAGAGTACAGGTAGCCCCTTGGCTGGTGTCACGATATCGATTTCGGGTAGCAATGCACAGACAGCGACGACGGATAGCTCAGGTCGTTTTGAGTTCAGCGCCTTGAATCCAGGAAGCATCAACGTCGCTGCTACCTTGAGCGGTTATGTGGCCGCATCGGGTTCGGCGACCGTCGTTGCAGGCCAGACTCTGGTGTTCTCGCCCCTTCTGTACACCACCGGCAGCCCCGTGCCGACGACAGGCAAATTCTCTGGTCAAATTGTTGATGCCAGCTCCAATGTGGCGCTGGATGGCGTGACCGTCAGCCTGTCGGGCGCGGCAAGTGTGCAGTGGACGAGTAGTGGTGGAGGCGTGTTTACAGGCGATCTGGCGCCAGGCGCTTATGCTGTCTCTTACAGCAAGAGCGGATACACCACTGTTCAGCAAACGTTCGTGCTCGTTGCAGGCAGCAATGTATCCGCAGGCGTGGTCAAACTTAAGGCCGCGCTGACCCAAAGCAGTCTCAAAGGCCATGTGCTGTCAGATGCCGGGACACCCGTGAGCGGCGCTCAAGTGGAAATCGTTGGTTCGCAACCTTTGCAATTCGCCAAATCGGCAGCGGACGGCAGCTACGCGCTGGCCGGGTTGGCAGGCACCCGCTTTGATGTGCGCGTCAGCGCAGCGGGCTACACCTCGCAGTTCCTGACCCTGCAACTTGATCAAGCTGCAGACGTACAGCGTGACTTTACGCTCGTCGCTCAGCAGAGCGGCAAGTTGCAGTTCGGCGCCTTGGCACTCGACAAAGGCAATGTTCTTGCAGGCATCGATATCAGCGGTTCGGTTGTCGTTCAGAACACCGATTCTGTGCCAGTGCAACTGTCCGGCCTGATGCTCGTCCAGGATCAGAGAGGGAGCAATGTCGCGACAGGCGCCGTCTTGGATGATAGTGGCTCGGTGCTTGGCAATTTCACTTTGGCCGCTGGCGAGACTCGGACGCTCTATACCAAGTGGAACAGTGCCCAGTTTGCGCCAGGCATGTACCAATACATCGTCCGCTTGGTCGAGCCAGGCTCGCGTAGCCGTGCTGTGCCCTTGGGCGTCACGATCGCAGAGCGAGGATCATTATTTGTCATCAGCGAAGACAAGCGGATTGCGGGCGCAGTCATCGTTACGCCGCCGGTCGCGCGCGCGGGTACAGGTAGCACGATACATCTGAACGTAACGCTGCAAAACGCAGGTAACGCCACGCTTGTGGCGCAGGACTATCGCATTCGCATACAGGATGCCGCGACGAGTGCGGTCGTGTACGAGACAACCGCAACAGGTGCCGCGCTGCCCGTTGCGGCGCTAGCAAAACTTGATTTCGGTACCTGGCCTGCAACCGTAGCGGGCAATTATCAGGTGTCGGCCAGCGCGGTCGCGATCGACGTGGCCGGTTCGGCCAGCAACAAGCTGTATGTGGGTGACGCCGGTTCGGCGACCTTCACCGTCGATCGCAGCCTGGTGCCGACAGGCAACCAAAGCGTTCATGCCAAAATTGCAGTCACCGGCCAAGATGTGACAACCGGTGCAATCAGTGACCCACTGGTGCCGTTGATCAAAGCTGCTATCCAGAAATCGGTAACGTTCAATGACAGTGCTGCACGCACCTGGACCGTCAACAACGGCTGCCAAGGATGTCATATTCAGACGCAGGCGTTGGTGGGCGGAGAAACCAATCGAAAGCTCAGTACGTTCGATTCGTTGGCGCGCGCGACGATTATGAATAACACCACGCTCAATCAGACTGAGTACGGAACTTACAACGAAGGGTATTACCGAGGCTATGCGCGCGATCTAACGATGCTGGGGATGTGGGCGCTCGGCTCTTACCATGACAAGACCTTCATCGCGTCGAGCCTGAAGCTCGCTGCCGACTGGACTGTCGGCACGCAGGAGGCTGGAGGTCGATGGTACTCAGAGCGGTGCGACTTGTGGTGGTGCTCCAATGAGGCTTTCACCGGGACGAACTTGCGCAGCATCATCGACACCTACAAGTTGTTGTCTGCCGTTGCTCCAGAGAAGGTAAAGACTTATTCGATCGCTGCAAAGCCAGATGCTATTGCATTGTCTAGCACATATGGGCCTGCAAGCTATGGGCTTGCAAATGACTCTGCTGGCAGGACGTATCTTTCATTCACCGCAGGCACGGTCGTTCAACTCAACGGTGACGGTAGAATCGGTACAGTGTGGTCTGGCCTGAATAGCCCGCGTGGACTGGCAGAGTTTCAAGGCGGCATGGTTGTCGCAACGTCGAGCGGTTTATACAAGCTACTTCCTGATGGGACGCAAACCAAAGTAAATGACGTTACGACTTTCGACGCTTTGCTCGTCAGCGCTGACGGCAAATATATGTTTAGCAATTATTATGCGGCGAATCAGATTGTTAGAATAGATGCCAATTGGGTAAATGAAGTTTGGGCTTCGGGTGGTCTTTTGAGTGGGCCCGCAGGGATGGCGATGGATGACGCCGGGCGCTTGTATGTCACCAACTATTCCGGTTCGGGATATATCCTTCGATTCAATATGGATAAGTCCTCTGAAAAAGTCCTTGAATATGCCTATGGCAGGACTAATTCAGTAATACACCGTGCGGATGGATGGTATGTGGCCGGTGATCACGGCATCTTTCGACTTAATGAAGACTGGGAAGGTGAGCGCGTTTGGACTGGCGGGGTCACTGGTCAGTTGTATCAATTGCCAGGAGGCCGCTTTGTAGTCGTGCGGAACAATGGACTTATGGAGGACATTGAGAGTACGACGGTGGCTGTCGCTCCTTCACTGGCCTCGTATCTAGTTGCCATTGACCGCGCGACGACCTGGCTCATGGCGAGCGATACGTCGGGCAGTACTGATGTCTTCCAGTTGGCGCAGCATTTGGTCGGGCTTGGCGAGGCACGGAATTTCTATCTGACGACTGACGTGGCTCGCGCCAATACGATCTCGACCAAGATGACGCAGATTGCGAATCTTCTTCGTGCGAACGTCAACGCCGACGGTGGTTGGGGACGCTATCTTGGACAGGGCAGCGACTCCATGGCAACTGCCCAGGTTGGTTTCGCGCTCGACTATACGAATCCTTCACCCAGTGACCCGCTGATGCGTAAGGCCGTTGAGCTTTTGTTAACACAACAAGAGGCCAGTGGCGCATGGCATACCAATATTGCGGCCACTGAGCTTGCTGCGACAAGCTGGGTATCAATCTGGTTGCCTGTAATGCTCGACCGTCTCGGCGGCATCGACACCGACCTCACGGTCACAACGCCGACGACCTCCGCGGCGACCGCGTTCAACCCGCCACCATCGGCGATAACGCCACTGGCCGACGGCAGTACCAGCTACAAATGGTCCATGACAGGGGTCACATCGGCTGGTCGCAATGTCGAATTCGATCTCGCGCTCGCCAATCTCCTGCCGAATGAACAAAGGCCCGCTGCAAGCTCGGCGTTCCTCACCTTCAAGAACAGCTTCGATGGGTCGTTAGTGGATTCGCCCATCGACATTCCCAAGATCAAGGCCACCGCGCAACTCGATCTGACGTCTGCAACGGACAAAGCCGCCTATGGTTCGAACAGCCCGGTGTTGATCAACGCGGCTGTCGTGAACGGAGCTGGATTACCTACCAACGCCAGTGTGCAACTCCAGGTATTTGCCCCTGACGGCAAGCTGGTGAGCAACCTCGGCACGTTTGCCACCGGCAGCATCGGAGCGGGCGCAACGGGTAGCACCAATGCCGTTTGGAACACGGGCAGCAGCTTGCTGGCGCCGGGCTATTCTGTCCTTGCGACCCTCTTCGATGCTAGTGGCAACCAGGTTTCGCAGACCAGTATCCCGTTCGATATCACGTCGGCTGTCTCGCAGCAAATCAGCGCACGCGTCAGCACCGACCGGGCAATTTACAACCCGCGTGACACGGTCTACATCACGGATCGCGCGACCAACCTCGTTGCCAATTCGGTACGCGAAGGCCTGTCGTTGCGCACGGTCGTGCTCAACCCCAACGGCCAAGTGCAATGGCAAACGACCGAGCCGGTTACCCAGCTCCTGGGTGGCGTGAGCAAGGAGTTGTCATATGGTGTTGGCTTCTCCGGTGCGCTGGCGGGCAACTACACCGTCACGCTTACCGTACTGGACGCCCAAGGTGCGACGCTAGCTGCCGCCAGCACACGCTTTGCCGTGCATGACACCACCCAAGATGGCGCTGGACTCTCCGGCACGGTGAGTGCCATGCCCAAGCCTGCCAACGCGGGCGACACCCTGAGCTTCGCCTATACCCTCAGCAACGCGGGCAACGCAGCGCTCACTGGTTTGCCCCTGACCCTGCGCATCGTTGATCCGCTCGCTGCAACCGCGTCGGCGGTGGTCGCAGAACTCCCAGGGAGTGCGGACATCGTGACAGGGGGCAATGTGGCGGCTGCGAAGTCGTGGTTCAGCCCCAGCGCGCCCGTCGACAGGAATCTTGTTGTATTGCTGGTCGCCAAAGTGGGGGGCAAAGAACTGGTACTTGCCCAAGATACCTTCAAGCTCCTCGCGCCCAAGGTCAAGGTGGACGTCCTACCCAAACTGCAGAGTGAATCGCGCGTGCTTGCACTCGTGTCCTGCCCAGCTTCGAGCACAGGTGGCAATGAGGATGATGGTTACGATCACGACGATCGTGATGACATCCCTCACACCGACACCTCGATTCATCCAGACCTTGCCACCTGTACAAGCAAACGTGTCAAAGCGCTTGATGACTACCTCACGACGCTTGGGGTAGCACACAAAATCGTCACGACCCGCGAAGAGTTTGCCACTGGCTTCCACTGCGGTATCTACAACACGTACTGGATCAACGGCGGCTTACAGAAACTCGACACCACGCTGGCCAAAGAAATTCGCGAAGCCGTGGAGCGGGGAGATGGATTGATCGCCGATGGGCTGCGCAACGCTTGCAATGCAGGTCCGCAACTCCTGCCGCCGGTACTGGGTATCCTGCAGCGTGGCAAGCTGCCGCAAAGCAACCCGCAGATCGATTTCGTGTCCGGCAATCCGCTAGCGACCGGGGCCATGAATGTTCAAGGCGAAGGCTATCGCGTCGACTTGACTACAGCCACGGCCCTTGCACGCTTCCATGTCATGCCCGGCAACCAGAGCCCATCGGCTGCGATCACCAGCAACAAGTTCGGCCAAGGCCAAGCCATGCTGTTCGCATTCGACCTGGTCGACATGCTGGCCGCCCAACCGGCCAGCACGAGTGCAAGCTTGCGCGATCTGCTGGACCACAGCCTCCATGTTGTGACGCCCGTGCAAGGTGTGTCGCGTGTCAGCCGTCCGGTGAGCGGGGTGATTCATCTGACGAACAGCGGCGTACTCACCACCAGTGTCAGCGTCCGAGCGACCTTGCCAATCGGCTTCAAACTCGAAGATGCGCAACCGCTCATCACGGGTGTGCCGCAGACACTCGCCGACGGCCGCACAGCCGTGACCTGGACCAATACGCTGGCTGCCGGAGTGAGTCAGGACATTGTCATGCGTCTGCGAGCGGGAGCTACAGTGGGCCACTTCGACCTGCCAGTCGACGTCACCCTTGCGCCGGTCGATGCGACGGGCAAGGTCGGGGCGGCATTGCCTGCCACGAGTTACGTGCTGCCGATCGATGTGGCCGCCGCGCTGCGTATCGACACGAACGTGCTGCCGATCGTCAAGGCGTTGGCGCCGAAGACATCAAGCGAAATTGCCGCGCGCAACCGAGCCACCGATCTGCTCACCCAGGCCAACGTTCTATTGGACCAGAGTAACTACCTCGATACGCTTGATCGCCTGGTGCGCGCTGCCGACGAAATCAGCAGCATCACCAGCATCAACGTGAGCGCAGCGCGGCTTGCCATTGCGCAGGGCGTGGAGTCGGTGTCCGCGCCGCTATGCCAGACGCTTGCCTGTGTGACTGGCACGGTCGGCTTCAGCGCACGCGAGATCCCTTGGGGCAGTACGATGTCCCTGAGCCGTACGGTCAACAACATGTGCGCGGCGCAGATCCAGAACATTGCGGTCAATACGCTACTCACGCGGGAGCGCACAGGCACAACCGAACTGAGCCTGTGCGACACGACGCTCACCATCGCGGGCAAGAAATCCAACCTGCGCTCGGCAACTTGGCAGGCCTCGGGACAAGACGGTGATGTGCTCTGGCTCAACCTCAACGCGACCTGGATGGGTCACGCCCTGCAACTCGACAAGCAAAGCTTCAAGGTCGTCGTTGTGCCGCCCAAGCTCACCGGTGCGCTCACCGTGCCTGCCACGGTCAAGATTGGCAAGAGCGCCAGCCTCACGCGCAAGCTGACCAACAGCGGCGGGCTGGGCATGGACCTTCCCGTCACGTTGCGCCTGACCAACCTCACACAGAACAAGGTGATCAGCACCAGCTTCAGCGAAACGGTGACTCTCAACACCGGCGAGAGCAACAGCCGCACCTGGACGTGGACCTCAGCCGGTAAATCGGGCGATCAGATCAAGGTCGAAATCGTTGCCAAGGTGCAGGGTGTCGATCAGGTACTGAGCAATGCCGTCATGAAGCTCACACCCTGAGTCCCTTGCCGAAACATCGCACCTGAATGCAAGAGCGCCTGGCCATAAATGCCAGGCGCATAAAGACAGACAAGCAGAAAACCGGCAGCAAACAAGCAGCAAATAAGCAAAAACACACACGGGGTTTTAACCATGCACCAACTACGCCGCACCTCCCGCCTGATCAGCCGCGTGCTCATCCTGGCCCAGTTTGCCTGGGTGACGCAGCCGCTCAGCGTGCTCGCCAAAGAACCAGGCGAGCTGCAGGCCGAAGCCATGGCCGCAGTGCGCAAGCAGGCGCAGCGCGATCCCGCCCTCGCACGCCGCCTCGGCATCGCTGCGCCGACCGAGCCCGCCAGCACGCGCACTACGCTGCAAGACCCGGCACAACAGCGCCTGCAACACATCGAGAGCCTCGTCAAGCGCCTGCACCCGGAGATCATGGTGGTCGCCAGCAGAGCGCAGCGACCCAACACTCAGGATGCATCTGGCATCAACCCCAACACCGATTCTTCACGCCTTGCCGCCATCGGCCCCGACATGCGCGTCGAGATCAAGGGCGAGCAGCATCCTGTCACGCCAGCCCTCCCCAAGGGCCTGCAACTGGGCAGCAAAGCGCGCAGCGAAGCCCTTGGCGAACTGCGCCAGGAACTCACCGCCCAACGCCAGGCCCAGGCCCAACAACTCGCCGACTTCGCCAAGACCCGCGACGATCTCCGGCAACGCAAACTAAGCGACGCCACCCTCACCGAAGTGCTCGCCCGGCATGACGCTGCCATGAACACGCTGCAAGCGCGCAGCCAGCAATTCAGCCAGCTCGCCAGCGCGGTCGAACAGGCACCAGACGCCAGTAGCCAACAAGCGGCCGCCGCTGCACTGGCCGACTTCTTTAAGCAATATCCGGCCAGCGCCGGCCACACCGCCTCAGACCCCAAGCACCTGCCTTGGGGCAGCCCGAGCAACAAGGTCCGCGCGCCCCTCGAAACGGAAGCCGACTACCGCAAACAGAGCGCGGCCCTGGGCATTCCTACCGGCCTGCCTACGCGCCTGGCCGGTGGCTTCGGCCGTCACCCGGCCGCCATGCTCTTGCCCGGCCTGCCCGTACCCACCAATACCCCTACGGCGGATGACCTCGCCTCAACCGAAGACGTACAACTCACCCCGGCCATCCTCGCCAAGGCAGCCGCGCTGAACAAAGACCCGGTCAAGATCTACAACTGGGTGCGCAACAACATCGAATTCATCCCCAGCTACGGCAGCATCCAGGGCAGTGACCTCACCCTGAAGAATGGACGCGGCAACGCGTTTGACACTGCCAGCCTGCTCATCGCCCTGCTGCGTGCCAGTGGCATAAGTGCCCGCTACGTCTACGGCACCATCCAGGTGCCCATCGACCAGGCCAAGAACTGGGTTGGCGGCGTCACCGACCCTGCTGCCGTGCAAAGCCTGCTCGGGCAAGGGGGTGTCCCGAATGTTCTGCTCAGCAGTGGCGGACAAATCACCCACGTCAGACTCGAACACGTCTGGGTCGAGGGCTGGATCGACTACGTTCCCAGCCGGGGGGCCAAGCACGTTGCGGGTGACACCTGGGTGCCGATGGATGCCAGCTTCAAGCAATACCAATACACCGCTGGCATGAACATCAAGCAAGGCGTGCCGCTCGACGCAAGCGCCTTGCAAGCGCAGCTCACAACGGGAGCGACGGTCAACACAACCGAAGGCTGGGTGCAGAACCTCAACAGCGCAGCGCTGCAAAGCACTCTCACGAGCTACCAGGCCCAAGTCAAAACCTACATCGACAGCCAGCCCGGCGCGACGGTTGGAGATGTGCTCGGTAGCAAGAAGACCATCCTCACCAACTCTGCCATCCTCATCGGCTCTTTGCCCTACACCACACTTGCGTTGGCGGGGCGCTTTGCCTCCATGCCCGACAGTTTGCGCTGGAAATACCGTACCCAGCTCCTGCAAGGCAGCGTCGACTACTTCGGCGATGTCAGCGGCACCAATTTGGTCAGTCTCAACCAATCCACGGCAAAACTCGCGGGCAAGAAAATCACCCTCAGTTTTGCGCCAGCAAGCCAAGCCGACACCGACCTCATCAATAGCTACCTACCCAAACCGCATACCGATGGCACGCCCATCCAGCCAAGCGAACTGCCCAGCAGCTTGCCGGGATACCTGTTCAACCTCAAAGCCGAGGTCAGAGTGGACGGTCAGCTCGTGCAACAGAGCACATCAAGCATCACCATGGGTACCGAACTGCTGCAAGCGACGGCCATGTTCAATCCGGGCAAGCAGGCTTGGGAAGAGGGTGAACCGAACAAGCCGATTGCGGGGGAGTACCACGCCATTGCGCTGGATTTACAAGGGATATCGAAGGGACAGCTTGATGAGTTCAAACAGAAATTGCAGACAACACAAACCAAGTTGTTAATGTTTCAGAGCAACCCTAGCAGCACCGCACCGATTCAAGGTTTAACCAAAGAAGACGTGGCAGGTGATCTGCTCTACAGCGGCGTGCTCGGTTACTTTGATAGCGTGGATGGGAATGATCAGCTTAGCGCGAAGAGCAATGGCAACATCGTGAGCTATCGGCAACCGAGCTATGGGGCCTTCGAAGCCGTTGTCAATACCAGTTACTGGTTTGGCATACCGAGAAACGTCAATTTTCCTGGCGTGATGATGGACATTGATCGGGTGGCCATGCACGTCGAAGCGAAGGACATGGACAAGGCGAACAAACTCGCCTACATGAAACAAGTGGGCAGCATGCAGTCTGCGTTTGAGCATGCTGTACCGGAGAAGCTGTTTGCTGACAGCACAAAGAGCGCAGACGACCCCACGCAACCGCAAGGCGTCAGTGCAGTAAAAGCACTGGCATTGGCGGCAGCACAAGGGCAACGCATCTACACGTTGACTCAGGCGAACGTTGCAAGTCTCGATCAAATCACTATCGAGCCTGAAGCCAAGGCTGAGATTGCCGATGCGTTACAGAACGGCAAGGAAGTGACGGTTCACCAGAACCCGATAAGCCAGAATGGCTGGACGGGGAGCGGCTACATTGTGCTTGATACGGATACGGGCGCGGGGGCTTACAAGATTGCAGGCGGAGCAAACGGGGGATTCTTGTTTTTAGCCGCCGATGGAGCTATGGCAATTGCCAAATTAGCACTCTTTGCGGGAATTGTTGGTGTTATCACAGGCACAGCCTTGATTGGCGTCTGGTTTATCGCACTCGCTCTTCTGTTCGCCGCCATGATTTCTATCTTAGCTTTGCTATTTGACGAACAAGCCAGCAAAGATACGTATTTCGTCTCTGAGGCCATCATTGGGATATTTGAAGCGCTGCCCCATTTGTTTACTACATACGGCCCTCTCGTCTATCTTGCAGAATTAATATTTAGCCTTCGTGGTGCAAAATGATATTAATAAATATTGTGTGGGTTGCATTGTTTGTTTCTGCCGGGTTTTATCTTTGGAGAAAGAAACCGGCGCTCCCGATCGGTTCTGGAAAGTCTACGCGGTGGATTGATATAAAAGATTCTCCGAGGGAGTGGCGACGCATGGCGATTTTATATACCAGTCTTGGTATCGGGGTATTATTATTGATTTTGTTTCAGACATTCATAAAGCTGAGCCGGTAAGTTCAACTATTTTCGCTGAATTGCAATGTGAATGTGCTTTCAGCGAAACGTACCATGTGATTCTGCTGCCATTTGCAAGCGCAGGATTGTTGTAAAGGGGTTTATGATTTTCTTGGATCGCAATTGCTGCCCCGTTTGCGAACTGGATTTATCCAAGAACAAGCCGGTTAGGGTCAAAGGCTTCTTTTTGCGGGTTCAACCAGTAAGGTGTTCGGGTTGTTCTTCACCATTAATTAAGCGTTTTAACGATATTGATTTAGGGTTGATCTCGTTTTTCATATTTTCACCCTTGCCGTTTTTTCGCAATGAATTGCGTCTTCTCCTGCCGATATTTGTCTCAATTGCGCTGCTGCGGCTTCTGGCGGGAGTTTTTTTAAGAAAATATATTATATACATGGTCTGATTTTTGATCTAAATATGTATCGACACTGTCCAATCCTCTAGTTTCACGGTGTACCCCGAGCGCTTCAAAAAGGCACCCACTTCGCACTGAAGCCATATCTCTCAATGGCCTCCAAGTGCAACTACTTCCACTATGCGCGATTCAATCTGAATGCAATAGTCTAGGATGCGCTGTATTGTTTACGTTTGATGGCCGTGATCGTAGTCCATAGCTTGCGGATGTTTAAGCTTGTTATAGACGGCATGCCGTTCCGTCCATGTTAAATAGTCCGAACAGTAAGATGCTATCTAGGTGATTGATATAGCAATGGCATACTACCTTCTTCGCTTGCCCTACGCGGTAGAACCCATTGGCAGGCATGCGCCACGCTGGCGTCTATTAACCTCACGAGGACTGACACCTATGGCGGACGGAAAAATCTAGCAACTCCTACGGAGTTCCATCGAAGGCTATCTGCCGACGTACTCATCCGAGTGCGCTTTGTGGCTTTGCCAATTTTCGAGGTAAGTAGCGGCCAGGTCCTTGGAATGCAGAATCAATAAATTCTCGGCATTCTTTTCGTCAGCCTGCTTGGTGAAGTTGAAGCTGCCGGTGATCACCGTCTCGCCATCGAGGATCATGATCTTGTTGTGCGCGATGGGATGTGCGGCATCGATATAAGTAGGAACGCCGCCATGTGAGGTGAAGTCAGCCGCGCTGTATTTACCCGTTCGATTGCTTCGGTCGAGAATGACCTGGACATCTACGCCCCGCTTTTCTGCCTCGACAAGCGCCTTGGCAATGCTTGCGTGTGTAAAGGAGTAAGCCTGTACCCGGATGGTTCTGTGAGCTTGATCGATTTGGCGGATGACTTCATCGGCAGTACCGCCTTGCGGGGAGAAGAAAACTTCTGCTTGCACCGGGTAGGTAGCCGCATTGGCACTTGGAAGGCAACAAAGCAGCAAGAGAATTACGATAGATTTTCTCATATGCATTAGAGATATCACGAACCAGTACGTGGAAAGTAGCTTAGACCATACCGCAAGCGCACTTTTGCGGTCTCCTTAGCAATCGTTGCCATGAGCGCCCTATTCGCAAGTTCTGCCCGTTCGCGCGCGGCGGCGGCCACCTCACGCATCAGCTGCGCCAACTGTTCATCTGTTGGTTCGCAACAGGTTTGAAGCAGATCGAATTTCTCTGTGCACATCAACGTCCTCCACATGATCAATCTACGCCAAACAGATTGTCCGTACAAACGGGGGCACGAGGCTCTTCGTAGCGCTATAGAATTGACGCATTCGTATTCCGCAATGCTAAAGACTCCAATCGCATGAATCAGGATCTAAGCAGCCAACCACAGCCTGAGTGGATACCCTGCCGCAAGAAATATCGGCTCTTGGTACCCAGCAATCCCGATCATGCAAACGATGATGTATTCATCTATGCCGCCTTACTCGATCCGCACGTACTGATACTTGCCGACTTTGTTGCCGAATTTGGGCTGCGACGAGTTCGCGCTGCCTGGGAAACGGTTTCAGGCACGCAAGAAGGTCGCCTGGCTCGGCCGCATGTCGAGCGCATGCTGACAAACTTTGAGAAAGGTCTGCGTGAGTGTCCCTAGTGACCTGACGGCACGTGTCAGCAGACAGCAGGCAGCCCTCGGCCTCGGCGAATCTCTCGAACACTAAAAATCGCAGGTAGCCGTCTTCGATAGCACTCCAGGACCATATCCAGCTCCCCCTCGGTCAGCGTGACGCCAAGCATCCCGGTTACCTCGCTTATGAAGCTCTTCTCTTCGGTATCTCCTCTACCCGCAATCTGGCGCTGCGCGGTGCCGACTCGGCCTCTTGTCTCCGTCTGCTGCATCATCTCTTCCTTGTTTTCTAGCTTGAGCCGTTTACTGTACATACATACAGTATCGTTTGCTAGAGGGGAAACGAGATGTACAGCGTTATCGGTCACAGAAGCGCCATGAGCTACAACGACGACCTCACCGGCAACAAAATCTTGCTGACGCATCTCGGAGAACGGATCGCCTTTGCGCGCCGCCGCCGCGGTTTTCGGCAGGTCGATGTGGCCGACCGCGCTGGTTGCTCCCGATCCACGGTGCAAGCCATCGAGCATGGCTTGCACACGTATTCAGTCGGCCAGCTTTTGGCAGTGCTCTGGGTGCTCGGACTTTCCGAGACAGTGGAACTCGTGGCCAATCCACTTTTTGATGAGGTCGGACTGACCATTGATATGGCTGGCGGAAGAAATTGCCTGCGACTGAGGACGAAGGTCGACAACAACTTCTGACTAACACGCCGCTACCGATGCTGTACGCGAGAGGTTGAGCGGAAGGGAATCAGTTGCCAGCGACTTCCACCAGCAGGCCAGGAACAAAATCCTCGTTCTTTTCGTCCGGATAGCCCCGCGGATTGCACACAACCCGCGTGCTCCCGATGAGGTAATCACTCTGAGAGTGAAGATGCCCATGCACCCATAGCGCAGCACCACTTGAAGCGACGAGCTCGTCGCAATGAGAAACGTAAGCGGCGGCGAGAATGTCATTTTCATAGCACTCAGGAAGCGAGCGTGCGCTCGGCGCGTGATGTGTGACGACGACAGTTGTACCGACATCCAATGCGAGTTGCTGCTTGAGCCAATCTCTCGATCGCTTGTTGATCAACGCCGCGTCGATTGATCGCATCTTGCGATAGTTTTCGCTCATGCGGATCCGCTTGAAATCCGTCATCTTCTGCGTGGCTTCATAGCCCGCAATCCTTGGATCTCCGAACAAGGCAAAGTCCGTCCATAACGTGCAGCCCAGAAAGCGTACGCCGTCGATGGTGACATTGTCGTTCTCAAGGACGTATACGTTCGAGCCGCGTGCGGCTGCCTTGAGCGCGTTCACGTGCTTGGGATAGGACGCCCCGTAGTATTCATGGTTGCCCAGCACGTAGATCACCGGCTTGTCGGCAAACGCGCGTTGCGCCCATTCCAGTCCCTTGCGGCCAATATGAATGTCTCCCGCCAGGATGATGACATCCGCTGCAGCAGGTTCAGGCTCGAACGGAGCGAACTCGACGTGAAGGTCGCTGAGGATGAGGAGTTTCAGGGATGTTGCTGGACTCTCTCCCCAAATTTCGCGGCCGACAGATGGCATGTTTTCCCAAGCTACCATGTCAGCCGGCATCTCGGCGCGAAGGTCACATTCCGCCATAAGTTCTCGAAGATCGTAGCGAAGAGGCTTTGGACGGATGGGCATTGGATGGTGCTCAAAACTTCAATGTATCGAAACGAAATGCGCCGTACAAATGGGGGCGTATGCACAAAGTTATTTGTCATGATTTGCCAAACAGCCCTCGCTGCGGCTTTGAGTTCGCATGGCAAAGGAAAGTGCGTGGACTCATACAAACCCCATGGGCGCAGCAAGTTTCTCCTGCGGTAGCCGCAAATCTTCCAGCCGTACGGGCCGCTCCTTCCCATTCATCAACGCGCGGCCAGCCGCCTCGCGCACAACTTGCCGCAGTCGCCTCAAGTCGAAGCCTTGGTGACTCAGCGCAGCCCCAACCTCCGGCAAGAAATCGACACCGTAATCCTGCCGATGCCGATCGAGCAGGCGCGCAACGATGCCGCATCGTTGTTCCGACGTGGGCGTCTCAATCTCAATGATCCTCATACGAGAACGCAACGGCGCAGACATACATTCGATGTCGTTCGCCGTAGCGATGAAGATAATGCGGCTGGCATCCAGCGTGACTTCCATGAATTCGTCGCGAAAGCACTTCGCAGAATCGGGCTCCAACAAGTCGAGCAGGACAGGCTCGGCGGGGTAGCGTAGATCGCTTCCTAGCTTGTCGATTTCATCAAGCAACACGACTGGCGAGGCATCCTCCCCATCGGCCAAGAGCTTAGAGATTCGACCCGCACGCGCCGAGCCCCAGGCTCGTGCTGCTCCTGCCAGCTCAAAGCCTGCTGACATCGCCCCCATGCTGATCTTCTCGAACGACGTGTTGAGACATTTCGCCAGCTCCGTTGCAAAAAGCGTTTTGCCGATGCCCGCTCCGCCGTGCAGCAAGATCGGCGTCACGTGGAAGCGATCTACGTCTGTGGCAAAGGCCAAGGCAAGTTCGACAGCCAGCGCATCGATGGCAGCAGCGAAATTCGGCATGCGCTCCTGCAACATCGATAAGTTGTCCAACAAGGCCGCAAGCGTCGTGCGGGCAGCAAGCGCCAATCGCTCTCCTTTATCGCGGCGTGCTGCGAGCAAGGAGAGCGTGATCAAGCCGGATTTCTCACGCTCACTCGGCGGCAGCGCGTCCCAAGCTGCGTCGATTTTTGCGATATCGAAGATGGGCAAGCGAGGCGGTTGACTGTCTGCGCCGGAGGCGTCATGGGATGCATCGTCAGGCGCGTCATTGACCTTCGACGCGAGGCGTTCAGCCGCCGCTTCTTCCTCCTCCAGCGCTGCGACCTCTGCATCAATCGTCGCTCTGACTTCAGCCAACAGTTGATCCATCAATCTTGCTGGCACGGCTAGCTTCACGCCTTGTTGTGCCAAGAACGTGTGCAGACGAAATCCGCGTGGTAAGTCGACGCTATTTCGATAAGCCTCTTTACTGATCTTTGCCATGAAATTCTCCTACTTGGCGGTAGCCAAAAAACAAAACCCCGTCGGCTTGTGGCGGACGGGGTTGGGAGGGAAATGCAATTCGGTTAAATCAGAATCATCCCGGAGTTCGTCGGCCAAGCGCTGTCGCACGCACGAAGGTCATCGTGGTGGTCGAGTTGTACGCGCGGGTCAGTTTGGTCGATATGCACATGTCAAAAAAGCTGAGGTGAAAAATAGATTGATGAGTCATCCTAGCGCGAGATTTTTGCGCCGTCAAAATTATAAAAACTGGGGCGCGAATTGGAGTGACCGAGGAAGTTGCGATGACCAAGTAAGAATATACATCTGGCATTTATCCATTGAACAAAGCAGAAAGCCGCGCCAGCCACGCTTCGCCCGCTTGATAGCTGCTGACGGAAACTTTGTACAACGGCTTCATGGGATTGGTCGTTTTGAAGGCCAGTTTGTTTTGAACTTGCGTTGTATTGCTCCTGGCTCTTCCCATCGGGCCGGCCTCCGTTCGGGTGTCGTTTATCCATTGATGTTCCCATTCCCGGATATCGCTAAAGTCATAGATGTCGTAAGCGCCGTCCTGGGTTTCGAGGAATGCGAGCTTTCTTGCTCGGGTGTCTAGCACCAAGGCGCCCAGTTGAAAATCGATACGATATCCACGCTTGGCCCAATCGGCCTCGGCTGCGTTCCGGATACGCCGACCTTGGCGGAGCGCCCAGATGAGGTTGGCAACAAGCAACACGATCAGCGCCGCGAAGATGCCCATGAATATGTTCTCGCTGACAGCCCAACTCAGCAACAGCGCAGGGATGCCTATTGCGGCGGCTAAGCCTCTGAACTTCGGATACTGATCTTCCGACATGAAGCGCACGTGTTCAAAAGCCATGTTTCCCCCTGGTGGTAACCGCCATATTTTTGGAAAATGCCGCAAATAATAACCCGTTTAGGGTTATTCCATAACGGGTTAGTAGTGTCAATGGATGACGAGAGCCATCCACCGGGTCCAATACGAATACTTTCGCACGGTGCTAATCAGCGCGAGAAAGGTGTCCGGCTTGACTCAGATTGAGGTGGCAGCAAAACTGGGTAGGCCCCAGAGCTTTGTATCAAAGTACGAACGAGGCGAGCGCCGCGTGGACTTCTCCGAGTTCTTGGAGCTTGCCGACATCCTGAATGTCGACATTGGCGATTTCGTGAAGCTTTATCGCGACAGGCTGAAAGGTATGCCTGAGAAAAGGATGCTGCCCCATAAGCGTCCCAAATAGGTTGCTGAAGTTCGCAGACGGCCCCCATCCAGGTCCGTGTGCAAAAAGGGCGCACTTGTTGTCCTGGGCCTGGCCTTGGAGGCCAAATTGCATCGAACGTTTGTGGCCCACATGAGCGCAGAACTCGCAACATCTCGATTGACAACATCGAGATGTTGGCCAGGGCCTTGGGTGTCCCGACCCACGTGCTTTTGCAGCCGTATCCGACAGGTCATCGGCCTAAGCGGCCAGTCGCAATCGTCGAAAGCAACGTCCGCTTCAGAACACTGAGCGGATGTCTGTCATTTATGACTTAAACATTGCTGGAGCGATCTAATGATTCATACTCTGAGCACCATGTCATGTTTGGAGCGAGGCTTCTTCCGCGATTCCATTTGAATTTTTATTAGATTTGGGCGTATGGATAATCGGGGGGCAGAGTGAAAAACGACAAAAACACTTCAGAGACTCCACAATCATTCCTTGAATCGCTTGGCTCCGACTTGCAGAAGACCAGTGCGGATACTGGTTTGGCGAATATTCTGGCAGCTCATATTCTTAGAGCGGCCCCAGCTCAAAATGCAGTTGCTCAAGCGAAGGAAGCCATCATCAAGCTAGCCGGGGAACGGGCCGGTCCGCCGAAACCGGAGGCCGCCGATGTCTGACATTTCCTTTCTCAAGACTTTGAGCTTGACTGCCTTTCGTGGGTACCTTCAGCCGAAATTGTTCGATTTCAACAAGAAGCGCTGCCTGGCAATTTTTGCCCCTAATGGCTACGGCAAATCTAGCGTGATTGATGCGCTGGAATTCATGCTGTCGAAAGACGGAACCCTTGAGCGGCTAGGACAGCGTGCTATCAACAATCAAGCCGGCCCAGCAGCGCTTGCACACAATGGGGCGGAAGAAGCAAAGCTGAACCCCTCAGTAACAATCGAGGTCATGTCTGGCAAGAATATTACGAGTGGAACCCGCGTAGCGAGCGGTGCAAAGCGCCCGACCCCGACAGTGGCGACAACATTGAATGCCTGCTTCGCAGTGCCCCCGATTATTCGTGGTCATGCGTTGCGAAATTTTGTTGAGCTTCATAGCCCGGAACAACGATACGCGGATGTTGCTAACTGGCTGCAGCTCAGTCCTTTAGTCGAAGTGCAGAAAAACATCCGATCATTGCGAATGCAAGTTAAAGCGCTGACAGAGGATCAGACTGCGCTACAGCGCCTAGATGTGCAGCTTGCTAAAGAGACGGAGCAAGTCGTAAAGGCTTGGGATTCAACGGCAATCATTGCTTATGCCAATACATCAGTCCTCGCACCTCTTGATGCGAAACTTGAGTTGTCCGCATTGGCGGCGGGCGACCCAGTCTTTGTCGATCTTGATGAGCGGGCAAGAGCCGAAGAAAATAAAATCGGGCTGGCGGGCCTTCGTCAAATCCGAAAGTCTGCTTCTGCATTATGGGCAGAAGGTACAAATGCAGAGACTGGTGAGACGATCACCAACGGAACAATAGCGACCTTCGATAAAGCAGTCCTTAGCCTTTCAACAAGCGCAAGCAAAGAAGTGGAAGAACGCGACAAGGCTGCAAAGACTGTGTTTCAGGCTATGTGGGAGGCTGCGGAGCCCTTTTTCGCAGAGGGTGCGGAAAGCATTGATGCTTGTCCGGTATGCACTACACCCCTCGCGGGCACATCGGCAGGTAGCGCAGAGGCAGTCCGAAATCACATTGCCAAAAATCTCGAAGAACTGGCCGATTACGCGAAGGCTAAGAAGGCACGAGATGAAGCGATGACTGTTGCAATCCAAGCTCACACTCAACTCGTAGCATCACTGCCTGGGCTCATTGGTCTGCTGGGCGATAGCAACAATGAATCAGCTCTCAAGAGCGAGTTGACCACCTACCAGACTGGCATTGTTGACTGGCCAAAGAGTGCAGCATCGGACTCGGCCAAAATAGTGGCATCACTCTTCAATATGATGGGCTCGCTCGACCAAAGCATTGCTGAGATCGAAATGAAACAAGGCGACCATACCTATCTCAGGGCCAAGGCGAAGATCGATCGACTTTTGGAATTGACGGAAGAGCGCGATCTCGCGCTACGTACCGGGGGAGAGTTGCTGAAGCTATCAGACGCTCTAACGACGCAATCGACAGTGATCTCGGCAGAGATTCGCAAGAAGGTCCAAGCGCTACTTGATCAGCTACAGAAGCCGATGAATGACGTTTACAAGATGATCCAGGGAGATGGAGCCAAACCGATTCGCTTGGAGTTGCCCGGGGAGGACGATGCAAATCAGCAGCGACTCAATCTTCTTATCGATTTTGCCCAAAACAGAACCAACGTGCAGCCCGCTGGTTACTTGAGCGACTCCCAGATCCATTCGGTGGCGCTTGCCTTAAGAATGGCGGCGATCAAACAGTTCAACGCCACGGCCCCCATCATTGCCCTAGACGATATTGTGACGTCATACGACGCCGATCATCGCCGCACAATAGCGGGGCTAATCGCCACCATGTTTGGTGACTGCCAAATTTTAATTACAACTCATGACGAACGTTTCTTCAATTATCTGAAAGATCAGCTCGAAGAGAAGTTATGGCACTTCACCCGGATCATAGGCCTCGATCCAGGCTATGGGCCAAGGTTCGCCGACCACAAAGTGAGTGATGCGATGATCGAAGCACGATGGGCGGATGGCCTGTCGGCAGCCAATGAAATGCGGCAGGCGGAGGAAGAATGGCTGTTCGGTATCTGCCGAGAGTTCGGCGTAAATGTGCGTATCCGACCCTTGGAGAAAGCATACTCCTACGAACGCAGCGAGCTGGCCTCCGCGCTGGCCGGGTTGCTTAGGGAAGTAAAGCTTGAGCCGGCGTTGGTTCAGGGCGTCAACAACCGATTTCTAACCAGCTTGGTAAAAGGGGAGATCGAAAATTTTGGGAGCCATTTCCAGGACATGCCTTACGGAGACGGCTCAATAGGAGACGAAAAGACTCGCTGGGAAGAGTTCAAGGCTTTTCGCAGCCAATTTAGTTGCAAGAAATGCAGCCGAACGAAGTTCCAGCGCCCGTTCCCGCTAAAGAGACCGGTATGTGCTCACGATAGCTGCGAGGCTCAATTTGAGTTTGTGGCACCGGCTGGCCCTGCAACACAATAATTTGAGGATTCCATGACTGTGAGTGGCCCCGATTACCGAAAGACTTGGCTCTGGCGGCAAGCATTTCAAACTCCGCGGTCTGACAGCACAACGGAGGAGCAGGATTTCTTCAGAACGCAATACTTCTCGCTTCGAGAAAGAGCGGGACAACTTGTTTCTCGGATTGCGGCTGATTTGCCAGGCATGACAGTGCACGACATCAGCCATCTTGATGCCTTGTGGGACACAGCGTCATCGGTTGCTGAGGGGGCTGTTAACGTAAATCCTGCAGAAGCGTTCGTGCTAGGTGCGAGCATACTTTTGCACGATGCGGCAATGAGTTTGGCGGCATATCCGGGTGGATTGTCCGAAGTAAAAACGACGTTGGCATGGAAAGATGCAGTTGCTCGTCTAGCCTTGGCTGCGGAAGAAAGCGGTGGAGAGAAATTTGACGTCGATAACCCACCCGTAGAAATCTTGCAGCGAATCGTGCCGGACATTCTCCGGCGGCTACATGCAGAGAAGGCGGAGGAGCTTGCTGAGCAGGCTTGGACTGCAAGCGATGGATCCCAAGTCTATCTCGTAGAAGATTCTGAACTGCGCCGATTCTACGGCCCCGCGATTGGCCAGATTGCCCACAGTCATTGGTGGTCAGTACATAAACTGGAAGAGGAGTTTTCAGAAGATTTAGGGGCGTTGGCCAATCGAACCCTTAACAGGGTCGACCGGGTCAAGCTCGCCTGTTTGCTGCGCGTCGCTGATGCCTTACATCTGGACAGTCGTCGGGCGCCCCGATTTCTTCGGACGATCACGAACCCAACCGGTGTCTCTGCTCTCCACTGGGCGTTTCAAGAAAGACTTGCTAGGCCGCATATAGAGCTTGATGCCGTCATCTTTACCACAGGTCAGCCTTTTGGAAGGGAGGACGCCGAGGCTTGGTGGCTTGCGTATGACACATTGAATTCGGTTGATCGAGAACTTAAGGACGTTGACTTACTCCTGCAAGGGCGCGGCCGAGAGGTCTTAAGAGCCAGACGTGTTAAAGGTGCGGGATCTCCAGAAATGCTTGCACGCTCAGTGCAGACGAAAGGCTGGCGCCCGGTGGATGCTCGCCTTCAGGTATCTGACGTTCCACGTATCGTCGAAAATCTAGGAGGGTCAAAACTTTATGGTAACGACCCGACCGTGGCTCTTCGTGAGCTCATACAAAATGCAGCAGACGCTGTACAGGCAAGACGAAAATATCAAAAACGTGCGGCGGATTGGGGGCAGATCACAGTTGGTTTTTCGCAGGAGGGCGAGAAATTTTGGCTTGTAGTTGAAGACAATGGCATCGGAATGTCTGAGCAGGTAATGACGGGGCCACTCCTCGATTTTGGAACATCATTCTGGCGGTCACCTCAAGCGATGGAAGAATTTCCTGGCCTGATGACTGCCGGGATGCACGCCATCGGCCGGTTCGGAATCGGATTTTTTTCGGTTTTTATGCTCGGGTCGGTGGTGCGTGTCTACTCGCGCCGGTGCGACAAGGGACAAGAAATGGGGCGACTCCTTGAGTTTCGCGGGGGAACGAGTTCTCGACCGATTCTCTCTCCAACTCCTGGGGAACCCGTTCCAATTGATGGAGGAACGCGTGTCGAAGTCCTGCTGAAAATCCAGCCGCATGATCCAGGCGGGCTTCTCTACAGCAACTCTTACTTGATGTCACTCACGGCACTTGTTGGCGCGGTCGCACCCAATCTCGACGTAGCGATAGCAACACTGGGGAAAGAGGGTTTAGAACCCGTTGCGCGGCCGGGCGACTGGCTGAAAATTAGCGATTTCGATCTGGTGCGCCGCCTAAACCCCGTCGTTAGCGACTCTAAAGAAGACACTCGAAAAGCTGATCGCGCCTTGATGCAGCTGATCGAAGGAACTGACGGAAAGGTATTCGGGCGCGCCTTCATTTCTCCTTCCCAGTACGCATTTTTCTCGACAGACGAGAAAGGCTGGGTGACCATTTCCGGCCTACGTGCGGGCAGGTTGTATAACCTCGAAGGCATCTTGCTCGGCGAGGCAGTGACTGCTGCGCGTGATGCGGCTCAACCGATTGCCACCGCTGAGGCTCTTGCGCGCTGGGCGTCTAACCAAGCGAACCTGATTGCCACTACGGTCAAGAACGAAGAGCGCCAAGCTCGCTCTGCAGAGGTCGTGCTTGAGTGTGGAGGAAAGATCGGAGACCTCAAATTCGTGAAGTGGGGCATCGACTGGTTATCTAGCACAGAGTTTGAAAAGCGACTGCGCTCATCGACCGAAATAGCCATTAGTTTTGATGGCGAGTTTTACTACGATGAGGACCAAGATGATGTCCATCCAAAGGAGTTTCGTGAGGATTTCGAAATTTCCGAAGATATGGCCATTGTGCTTAAACACGACGGCGGCATTTTGAAAACCAGTAATAGGGCTTGGCCGAGATCTGTGACAGGCCTGCCTAAATGGAGTGACTCGAACGTTGCAGAATATGCAAGAACGGTCATTCGCCGCGTGTGGGGCGATGACTTGAAAGAAGACGAGGAAGAGCGTGTGATCGGTAAAGTTCTATACACCGACATCATCCGCCACGTGACTGTTTTTCGCTCCTCGGCGCACTCCGTTGGAAATGACGAGAATTGCTGAGGATCTGTCGAGAGCCCATTGATTTCATGTGGCGATAACTTTACGCTCCTTTCTTGCGCGCTCCTTTACTCCGGCGATTATGCCCTGGCATAGCTGGAGTCGTCTGTCGATGCAGCCAGAATTGCATCAGCGCGCTGCCCGAAATCAGCGATACGGCTGAACACGACGATGCGCGAGTTGCCTGTCACCACAGGAAAGCGTGAGACGACCAGGTGCTGGACGCTGTCGACCGACAGCTTCCCCTTCAGCAGATGTTCGCGGCCTTTTTCCTTCACGAGCGCCTTCTCATAAGAACGCACCAGACCGCGGTTGTAGCGGGCGAAGGCGACCGCATCTGAGTCGACTCGTTCCAGATCGACGAAGTTGTTTTTGCATTGGACGTTCCAGATGACATCGTCGCGCAGCGTCACCACGTCAAATTCCTGTCGATTGATGCGCACGATGTCTTGGACGACGAAGCCTTGCTTCTCGAGAGCAAGCTTGACCTGGTCTTCGAAGATGAACCCGGCCCGAATTTGGAATCGCTTTTTGCGGTTAAGGATTCGCGCCCGCCAGGAGTACACGAAGCGACTCAGCAGCGTGACTGTAGACAGGTAGTGCTCACCAACTAGAATCAGCGGCGCATAGCTCGACAGGCACTGCATATAAGTGCCGGAACCGCACGTGAGCGCCGCCGTGAGCGCTTGCGATGCGCCCGCCTGCGCCGCCAGCCTCACCAAGGCCGTAGGCGAAATCTGGATCCAATAGTCACGCTCGATATATTCCTTGGACAATCGGCGCACTACGGAAGCAGCAGCGGCGAATTCGCTTTCCCAAAGATTAAATTCGGCATAGGCCGCTTCGATGAACAAAACATCGTTTCTCAGCTCGGCAGCCGAGAATAGCCGGTCAGTCAGGAGTGGCTCTTTGGCCGTAAGCATCTGCAGACCTTCGTCAGACATGGGCATCTCAACGATGGAGACCCGCTCGGGCTCCAGGAAAAGCCCGTTCAACATGGCCAGCTCAGCGCAGGCGTCCTCTGTTATGCCAAGTCGTTGCTGCGCAAGCTTCACCATCATCGCGTACTGCGCACCCATCATCGGCACTGCGGTGAGCTCCACAATGGGCAAAAAGATGTTGAGCGTGTCCAGCTGTGCGACGGGCTTAGAACCACGGCATGCGGTTGGCATTAGGTGTAGTAACCCAACGAGATGCCGCCGCCGCGACTGGAGGTATCCAATCATCGACCCCAGGGTTTGAAAGCCACTTGCCGCCTCGATGAGGCCATGGCCCGCAAACGAAGTGGCAATCGCGGCTCCTTGGGCTATCAGATTCGAGAACCGGTTGACAAAGAACTCACCAAACCGGGCCAACAGCCGTTGTCGAATGTCCATGAATCGGGCCATGTGCTCAGTGAACTGCTGGACCGGAAACGCGTAGAGTTCGCGCTCGAATGACTCATCATCCCAGTCGATAGTCAGCAGATTGATGAGTTCTTCGATGCCCCGCAGCGTGTCCAGCCAATGGCCCACCGCGGATGTGACCTCGTAAGGGTTGAGTGCTGCGCTGATGCGCGCTTGCCCCTCGGAAATCCGGCCTTCTAGCTCCTCCATGGGAACTGCTCCGATTATGTCGCGGTAGAGTGCGATCTGACACCTTGGCATATATGCCACCATCATTGCAAACATCTAGCGCCGCATCTGAAGGGCGCCGACTCTTATTTCCAGTATCGTTGGTGCCACGACAAGAACGTTCCTGAAATATCCTTAAAGGGGATGCGATGGTCCGCTTCCGGTCGAAAACAGCCACCCGCGGCATGGAGTCTCAACATCCGCTTTGGCCGATCTTCTGCCTTATGCAAGGTGGATCGACCGGTCCTCGGCCAAGGCCGACGTCGAGTTCAGTAGCCTTAGAGGACCGCTGTGGCCGACGAGCTGGCCCGATGCTCAGCGCTGACCTATACACAGAAACCATGCCGCAAGACAACTTGTCCGCAACAACCCGGTCGTCTTGATCAGGTTGTCTGCCACTACATGACTGCACTATCTGCATCAAACGTGACCTTGTCTGCAGGGACTATCACAGGCCTTCCGTCACTCATTACAGCTATATCGCTGGCGCCAATTGCAACGACAAATCCGTGAGCAATGACCTTACCCTCACCCAATAGCCTGTAGCAGGTTCGACCTTTTTGGGGGGCTGCGCCACAACCAGCCTTGAACACATTCATTTCTCGTTCGGCTACTGACTTCCCTGCGTACTCTCCGACTGCTGCAGGAAGTACGGCAAGAAACACTATATACAATGGCAAGAAGTAAATTGCGGTAATCGCAAGCGCCGGGTAAAGACTCAACCTGCCAATGAAGCTGACCAAGGGACTTCTTGTTTTCGCTTCCGGCGCCCTTAATGCGGATTTGCGTTCCAGCCATTGAAACAACTCAACAATAAGCATAAAGAGAATAGCCCCCAGCGCAACAATTGCCAGCGGCCGAAAATCTTTACCAGCGAAACTTAGCCACTTTGGAAGCGATTCAATGATCGCGGTATATGCGCACAAGAAGTAGTCACTGGTTGTCTTGGCGAACAGTTCTTCCGGCAACGCGAATTTTGAAAGATAATTCTGCCAGTATGCCACTCCCATAACGTAAGACGCGCCGGTTCCAATGGAACCCAAAAAAGTGGCAAATGCCGCTAAGCGGACAAGCGGCAATCCGGGGGTTATCGCGGCAACGATTGCTTTTGTCGTCGGAGCATCAGTTTCTTTCGCGGCACTTGCGGTCTGATCGTCCCGTAAATTTTCGTTCATCTATGCACGCCCTTAGCTATGTTGATTATGCTAAGTGCAATTATATAGACCAAATCGTATGGCATGAACGTTTTGTGGTTTTGGTAGAGAGGAGGCCACCAATAGGTACAACGGATCGGCCTGAAGGGCCTGATGAGGAATGGGTTATACTGCGTGAGACTATGCCATATAAATTGATGGCATTAAAGTTACTTCGGCAACGAGCGGACTGAAGAGGGAGGAAATCCCGAGCTTCGACTCGCCCCGAAGATGTCTCAGAACTTTACGGCAAGAGATTTGGCCTCTCGGGGCCGGTTTCTGAAAATATCAATCGCCATTTTCGCGGCGTTCTAGCGGGGGGAGCATGCCTGACAGTCCTGAAATACTTTCAGCACGAGAAGCTTCGAGTGCATCGCCGGTTGTTGCAGAATTGGTTGTGGCGCAGATGGAGGCCGAAGCAAAAGAACGCGCAGAGCAAATCAAGCTTCTCTTGTCACTGACCCAAACAGCATCATCGGCAGCACAGGCAAGCCAAAGCGCCGTTGAGGGCATTCGCTCTGAGATGGAAGCGAGAGCCGCGGAGCTTTCCGCAATAGCCAGTCAAGCCGTGGCTTCAAAATCTCAAATTGCGGACTATCAAGCTGTCATCGCAACCAAATCAGAACACATTCAAGCTGCTCAAGAGCACGCAGACAAGGTGCGTGGCGAGCTGGACCGCACACTTACTACTGCAACACGTCAGGCAACCGAAGCAGAAGGACTGAAAGACCGCGCGCAATCTGCTACGGACACTGCGAATGAATTGTTAGCGGAGATTCGAGCGAGCAAGGGCGCTGTAGATGGAGACGCCGAAGCTATTACAGAGGTACGCCTTGAAGGCAAGGCGTCTGCCGAAGCACTGAAAGTATTGGCGGACAAAGCTGAAACAGTGCAAGGCCAAATTGCGGCGTATGAATTGCGGCTAAAGCAACTGGAAGATCAATCGAAGCAGCAGTTGGAAACCATCGTGGGCTTGCTTCCAGGAGCTACTAGCGCTGGCCTCGCTCATGCGTTTGATGCGCGCAGGCAGACATTCCTGCAGCCACAACAACGTTGGCAATGGCTATTCATTACTTCAGTTGTCATGCTGGCAATTCTTGCGATTACGGGCCTTTGGCACGTTCTTCAAGCGACGGGGGAGCAGTCTTACGACCAGCTTTTGCGTTTGTGGCTCGCCCGCTTGCCAGTCGCAGGTGCTTTGGTGTGGCTTGCATTGCACGCAAGCCGGGAGTCGGCTTTGGCTAAGCGACTTGAGGAAGACTATGGATACAAGGCTACGATAGCGGCATCGTTTCTCGGATTTAATAAGCAGATGTCCGAGATCGGAAAAACCGCAGAAGCAGGCTCACCGCTAGCAAAGTTGTGTGCTGACACACTGACCACGATTGCAAGCCCACCTGGCCGCATTTATGACAAGCACCAACTTACTGTCTCGCCGGTTGACGAACTGAAGGACCTTGCAAAAACAGTCCAAGAAACACTACCGATACAGGGGCAGCCCAAAAAGGCTTATTGATCTCGGCAGCACTTCTACGTGGCAGTAAACATGCCTATGCAGTTTTTCCAAAAGTGAAGGCTTCTTTATAAAGGCGTTTCAGTTATTCAGCATAAGGGCTCAATCAGTTAAAATTCATGCTTGAACAAACGATCCTCCGGCCTTTCGCTTAATGTAATGACAGTAGCCTTAGCTAGATCAAAATCCAGCTTTCCATCTCGGTCTTGATCTGCAGCTTGGGGAAGTTCATCTTCGTTAAAGCTAACGATATATTGGCTAGACGCCGCTCTCATCAAACGCTTATTCATAAAGTTAAGCGCTCTAACAACTGTGCGTCGGCTGGTGCCGTGAAAGACGCCGTCATGAACCATAAATCTCGGCAACGGGAGCTCCGCTTCGACCGCATGAATGAAAATGGTCAGATCGTAAGCCGCAACTTTCAGTCGTTGGTTTCCTAGGGCATCGGCTTGAGGGACAACTACCTCAATTGCGATCGGTACGGAGGCTTTATTGCGGCTCCGGGCAATGTCTAGATAAGCGGTAGACCCATCCGCAACATGTGTCGCCTCTAAAGCAGCTCCAACCACTTCAACAAATACGTCGCGAAGTCTCTGTATCGTGTCTTCCGCATCATCCAGCGATTTTGATACGGCAGCTCGGGCAGCTTCTGCTTGAGCATTCAGTTCATCAAGTACGACTTCCGTATCGCGAATATCCTTTAGCTTTTCAAGCTGATTAGCAACGGTTGCTCGTTCCGTCGCCATTCGCATATACGCGTCCCTCAAAGGTTCGGTGACGCCACGCGCATCAATAGCTTGATATAGCAATGCCCGATTTTTATAGAGAGTCTTAAGTGACGCGGAAGCTAAATCTCGCCTGTCCGAAAGTTCTGTCAGCTGTTTGCCATAAAATCGTCGCCGCTCGGTGGCAAGGGATTCTCTAAAATGAATAACCTCACTGAGTGTGCGCATGACAGCAGAACCAAGTGATTGCGAGACTTGAGCGTAGTGCATAGCTATTTCTTGCGGATCAACCTCTTGCTTAGCACGCAAAAAAGTGTCTAGCCGCTCACGCTGACGCTCTAACTGCTCCATCTCCTTTCGGAGCGGCGCAATGCGCAGATCTAGTTCACCAATTGCATCTGACAGATCGCGCAAATCTTCAGATAAATCATATTGTGCAAGCGCTTCCTGTTGCTGAACTAGTCTCGCCTCTCTGGATTGAACATCAGCGCGAATTTGGCTAAGGCGCCGCCCTTCCACTTGTTCCAGCCGATCCGTCAACATCTTGAGCTCGGCGCGCTTTTGGTCTGCCAAAGAGATTTTATGCTCCCAAGCTACAAGTCCGCTGGTAGGAAGTCCCATTAGAAACGCGTTCAATAGGATCATCTCCCGCTTATTGGCGCCACCATGGGAAAGGTACATCACGGGGTCTAACTTCCGGACAGACTGATCAAGATCGTCCTTTACGAAGAACGTCATGAGCGACCGAAATCGATCTCCGTGCAAGGGACGAATTTCTGAAGTAGGGAAAAACAATCCATTGAGAATATTCTCGGCCTCATTGACGGTATATGCATAAGTCATTGCACTACCTATCTTGAGATGGACAGTATCTTTGTCTCGCCCAAAACTTCGCGTAATAGTTACTGGCTTGCCCGTTACCGTTAGATCGAGCGATACCGTGTGCGAGTCTTCCTTCAGAAAAGAATACTTGGGTTTCGCAAATAGCTTCTGGGCCTCGTGCGATAGAAGTAAATAATCAAGCAGCCGTACTACTGACGATTTTCCGATGCCGTTGAGGCTAGGGCCGTCTTGTCGTCGGGGCTTATCGTATCGCCCCAAAATAATATTTATGCCATCGCCGAATTCGATAGATTGACGAAGTAGCCCCGAATCGGAGTAAAGACGTTTGAACATTTTTTACCTCATACCGTCGAACAGATCACCGGTTTTCCCAGAAGACGGCAATGCCAAAGAAATGCGGTAGCCAACGTGATTGATTACACCCAGCACAAATAAAAACTCTAAGGTTGCGACAAATGACGCGTATGTACGCCTGTAATCATGCCGAACGAATATTTTTTGTAAATCGTCCACCAGTACAGGGCGTTGGCACTCGATCAACGCTTGAATAACTGAAGCGCCCATGGCCAAAACACTCATCGAAAGATCCGACTCAGGGTGCAGGAGTGACATGGCCCTCTCCTTTCTTAGGGTCAGTTCCTATCAGGCACCTGTGGAAGACATAAGCTAGGAACGCATCGATATACAGTCGGATAAAATCATCTTGGGACGCATTATATTTTTCCTGATACTTCCATTGAAGGGCTCGCATTCTGTTGCCGAAGCCAGCGACAAATTGCGTTTCGCCAAAGTCATCGGTCAACCGATTATAAATAACAGTTAGTTCGGCATCGCTATAAGCCGCGAGGGCATCACTTACTTCAATTTGTGGTTGCACCGTTAATTGTGCGTGCTTTGCCACATCCAGCCAATCCTCTGGGGCGTAGTTAAGCTCAATCTTGGCTTGTATGTCGGGCGCGGCTAAGCGGCTTTCAATATTGTCGTGCTGCACACGCCCGCTTAGTAGATCGTCCAGTAAATGTCGAATTATGTCGCGTCCCAAGAGAGCTTCTTCGATACCCAAAAATTTGCAAAGGGCGTATTTTTGAGGCCAATCTAGTTCTTCGATCATGTTGAGCAGGCGCGTCGTACCCCAAAGACTGGTGTGTTTACCCAACGCATGGATGTGATTCAGTTGTTCAGGCGATGGTTCGCAGTTGATGTAGAGACGCCATGCCGGGCAGCGCTTCTGCCAGTTGCTCTTATAAAGTGAATGGTCCTCAGTGGCCTTCCGCTTAAATTTCCTCAGAACGTGCTGATCAGGGCCATACGCTGCGATGGCGAAAGGCTCCGGCACGTTCTCGACCAATCCATCGCATCCTCCATCTCGCACAGGACGTAAATTGGTAAATCGATCGGCGGTATAGCGTTTGTAGTGGAGACGTTCGATGAAGTCCTGAAAAACAAAACCAGTGAGTGACTCAAGACGCACTCGAAGCTCTATCTGATACAACGCGTCACCTGATTTCATACACCCCTCTATTTACGCCCGCTGTGGGCTATTCAATCCGAGACCTTTTCACCTCTGCGGCCCACCGCATTTTAGGGCAAATACATTCGTTGCTTTTTTTCAAATTATAGACATAATTTTAGAAATGAGCACAAATAAAACCTTATCGATAGCAGACGCTACCTCTCGCTGGCTGCAATCCAATCGTGGTTTGTCAGCTTCAACTTGCGCGGCCTACAAAGGGGAACTAAGCCGGCTGGGCGAATACCTTGCGCATCGCAAGGTGACAACGCTCACCAGCATTAAACGTTCGCATTGGTGGAGCTATGTTGCCGCACTCGAAGAAGATCGACCTGGAGTTGAGTCGAAGCGAAAAGCCAAGCTCAAGAGCACTAGTTCCTCACAGGCTAAGCGGATTACAAGGTCTTTTTTCTATTGGGCACTAGAAGAGGGCTGGATCGGTTGGGTACCACGACTCCCTACGGCTTATGTCTCTGAATACACTGATTCACCACCCCAGTGGGAGCCGCCGCTCCTGAACGATGAGTTAGTGAAAATCCTGCTTGGAAACGCGGAGCCCAGCAGCGCTGCAGAATGTCGATCCCATTTTGTGTTCAATTTGGTGTTTTGGGGGACTCTTAAACCATCAGAGCTTGTCCAGTTGCGTGCCATGGATATCGGGGCACGCGTGGCAAATGGGAAAGTAACTCTTACTACAGCCACCCGCACGATTCAGTTGCCCACCCATCTACTCGATCAATGGAGACTGTATCGAGATGCCAGACGCCGAAAGATTGGTACTACACCAGGAAAAACCGCCCCTTTAGTCGCTCAATTAGCAGATGAACGCTCCCTGTCGCCTAGGGAAATCTGGTCCATCTTTGACGAATGGCGGCGCAATGACACAGCAACACGCCAATCTTCTATGTCCCCCAGATTGTTGCGTCAGGCGTACATAAACCTTGCAGCGGAGGATGCCATGGGCATACTCGAACGATTGCGCTTCCATACTGGGCTTTGCAAGATTCCAATCAGCGTGCGTCCGCCCATGTCCATAGAGCGAGGAGTTCCAGGCACTCGTGACGATGTTCAGCACAAGCTAACCCACATACAGTCTTTTGATATTTAAAAGGCAAGTTGGCGCGTCGACCAAGCAGTTCAGCAGGCGCGAGTAGGGAAAAATGCATGTCAGGCCAGCGTCGCAGCATCTCAAATAACGATGTAAGTCTCAAATATCACTTTCAAGTCTCAAATAATTATTTGAGTGAGAGATTTTGGTAAATCGGCTGGCGCCAGATTGACTGTGATGCGTTTGTTCGGGAAATCGAATTGGCTCGTTGCCAGCGCGGCACGCACGCGGTCGCGCGCTTCTTTGACTTCAGTGTCCGGTAGCCCCACCAGCGAGATACCTGGCAGTCCATTGCCAAGGTGTATTTCGACGGTGACTTCTGGCGCATCCATGCCGGCCAGTGCGCGGCTCTTGATCAGGGCGAGTGACATGCGCCGCAGTCTAGCAGCGCGCGACAAGCCATTGGGATGAACGCGCCCTTCCGGGCGAGGAGATGCGCAAAGCGCTTGCGTTACGGCGCTTTGCGCGCTTCCAGTTCCGCAACCCGTATTTCGAGCTGGGCGAGGCGTTCGCGGGTACGCGTGAGCACCTCGCGCTGGACTTCGAACTCTTCCCGCGTCACCAAATCCAGGCGCGAAAAAATGCCTGCAAAGACCGCCTTGGCATTCTTTTCGATGTCCTTGGCCGGGCTGTGCGCCAGCATTTCGGAGAACTTGGCGCCCAGTTCGTCAAGCATTTTGGTATTGATCATTCCGGTTTCCTCTTGCCGTTCAGGCGGACAGCTTATCTAAATCAAATTTAGCACAGCATGGTGCATCGCCTCCATTGCATGCCCCGAGCTGACGCACCACATGTGTGCATTGACTTGGTGCGTAGTGCAATTTTGATGCACCACATTCGCGCCGATACGCATTAGAGCGTGTGAACACGCGCTTTAAATCGTGCCTCAAGCATTGGCACGAATCCCGCTTAGAGCCCATGCCTTTTTTGTTTCCCTTTCTTGAGGAGCCCACAATGCGCTTGTCCCTGATCGCCGCAACACTTTTGTCTGTACTGAGCATCGCTCCAGCATTTGCTGAAGATGCGCCTGCAGCACCCGCACCCGAGCCGGCCGCTTTGACCGGCAATATGACATTGACCAGCGAATACCTGTACCGCGGTATCGCTCAATCGAATAATCGTCCTGCCATCCAAGGCGGATTTGATTACGCGTTGCCCGCTGGCTTCTACATCGGCAACTGGAATTCCAGCATCACCTGGATCGGTGATACGGGCACCGGCGCCAGCGCTGGTATCGAAATGGACCTGTACGGTGGCTATCGTCAAAGCTTCGGTGATTTCAGCATCGACGTAGGAACCCTGTACTACTACTACCCCGGTAACTACACCGCTGCCTGGAAGGACTCATTCGATAACCCGAGCACGCTGGAAGTCTACAGCTCGGTTGGTTACAAGTGGATCTCGCTGAAGTATTCGCGCGCCATGCAGAACCTGTTCGGTAACAATGGCAGCAAGGGCTCCGGCTACTACGAAGCCAATGGCACCTTCGATTTGGGCGGCGGTTTTGGCCTGACGGCACATGCAGGCCATCAACAGGTCAAGAAGAACTACAACGCTGCTTATTCCGACTACAAAATCGGGGTGACAAAGGACTTGGGTTATGCAGTTGTTGGCCTAGCTTACTCGACGACTACGGCGCACAAAGAGTTTTACAACAACTCCGTGAACAAAAATCTGGGCGGGGATCGCGTCGTGCTGAACGTCACCAAGACTTTCTAAACAAGTAATCAGGTACGGTCCCAGGGGGCCGTACCGAACAAGGAGCTGCCATGAAATTTGTGACTGCAATCATCAAGCCCTTCAAGCTCGACGAAGTACGCGAAGCGCTCTCCGCCATCGGCGTTCAGGGTGTGACTGTGACCGAGGTCAAGGGCTTCGGCCGTCAGAAAGGCCACACCGAGTTGTATCGCGGCGCGGAATATGTGGTCGACTTTCTGCCCAAGGTGAAAATCGAAGTGGCCATTGCCGACGACTTGCTAGACCAAGTCATCGAGGCCATCGAGAAGGCCGCCAACACGGGCAAGATCGGCGACGGCAAGATTTTCGTCTTCGACCTGCAACAAGCCATCCGCATCCGCACCGGTGAAACCGGTTCGGACGCACTCTGATCATTTGAGGGAGTTCAAAAAATGAAAAAACTCTTCGCCATTGTGTTGACGGCTTTTGCTGTCACGCTGTCTGGCGGTGTCTTCGCCGAGGATGCGAGTGCGCCTGCTGCTGCCGCGGCTGCTGACGTCTCTGCACCCGCTGCTGCCGCACCTGCTGCTGATGCATCGGCACCTGCCGCCGCTGCGGCCGCTGCTTCTGCCCCCGCTGCTGCGCCGGCCGATACGATCAATAAAGGCGACAACGCCTGGCTGATCGTCGCAAGCGCCTTCGTTATCCTGATGTCGGTGCCCGGTCTGGCGTTGTTCTACGGTGGCCTTGTGCGCACCAAGAACGCATTGTCGGTGCTGATCCAGGTCTTCGTCGTGTTCTCGCTGATCAGCGTGCTGTGGATGGTTTACGGCTATTCGCTGGCCTTCACCGAGGGCAACCCGTTCATCGGTAGCTTCGACAAACTGTTCCTCAAGGGCGTTACGCCGGATTCGATTGCTGCGACCTTCTCCAAGGGCGTTGGCATATCCGAACTGGTCTATGTTGCCTTCCAGGGCGCATTTGCCGCGATTACCGTTGCACTGGTGCTCGGCGCCTTCGCAGAACGCATCAAGTTCTCCGCTGTGTTGGTGTTCTCGGTCATCTGGTTCACGTTCGCCTACTGCCCGATCGCACACATCGTCTGGTACTGGGCGGGTCCGGATGGCTACACGAGTGCTGACGCTGCAGCCAAGCTCAACGCTACGGCCGGTTATATGTTCAACAAGGGCGCCCTCGACTTCGCGGGCGGCACCGTTGTGCATATCAACGCCGCTGTCGCCGGTCTGGTCGGTGCCTTCATGGTTGGCAAACGTGTGGGTCTGGGCAAGGAGTCCTTCGCTCCGCACAGCCTGACGCTCACCATGATCGGCGCTTCGCTGCTGTGGGTAGGCTGGTTCGGTTTCAACGCCGGCTCGGCGCTCGAAGCCAACGGCACGGCCGCACTGGCCTTCGTCAATACCTGGATCGCTACCGCGGCTGCGGCACTGTCCTGGTTGCTAGCTGAATGGCTCATCAAGGGCAAGCCTTCCATGCTGGGTGCCGCATCGGGCGCCGTGGCTGGTCTGGTTGCGATTACGCCTGCCGCCGGTTTCGTCGGTGTGGTCGGTGGCCTCGTAATTGGTCTGCTGGCTGGCGTAGTTTGCCTGTGGGGTGTCAATGGCCTCAAGAAGCTGCTCGGTGCAGATGATGCACTCGACGTCTTCGGTGTCCACGGCGTGGGCGGTATCCTCGGTGCTCTGATGACCGGTGTGTTCGCTTCCCCATCGCTGGGCGGTACGGGTGTCTGGGACTACGTGGCTAACAAGGTTGCCGATGGCTACTCGATCTTCGATCAGCTCATCATCCAGGCTACCGGCATCGGCATGACGATCCTCATCTCGGGTGTCGTCGCCATCATCGCCTTCTGGCTGGTCAACATGTTCATCGGTCTGCGTGTGCCTGAGGACGAAGAGCGCGAAGGTCTGGATATCTCCAGCCACGGCGAATCGGCCTACCACTACTAAGACTGTTGCATCACTACAGGGTCCGCTACGGCGGACCCTTCAAGGGCGCCCTGCGGGGCGCCCTTTTTCATGGGAACTACATACTCGACAGCCTAATTCTCGTCATTCCCGCGAAAGCGGGAATCCACTTTAACGTGAGGTCTATGCCACCGGGTGGATTCCCGCTTTCGCGGGAATGACGAATCCGAAAGTAAGAGCATTAAGCGACGCGGCCCTTTTTTATTGCCAACATTGCCTGCAGCGGCATTGCGAACGGATAATCGGCCATTCTTTCAGCAAGCTCGCGCTCCGTGCATCCTTCCGCCACTTCAAATTCCGCTGTGCCTGACGACGACTACCTCGTTCGCATTCTCAATGCTCGTGTCTATGACGTTGCCATAGAGTCGCCGCTCGACTTCGCGGCCAACCTGTCGCATCGCCTCGACAACCGCATCTACCTCAAGCGCGAAGACATGCAGCCGGTGTTCTCCTTCAAGCTGCGCGGCGCCTACAACAAGATGGCCAAACTCTCGCCAGAGCAACTGGCGCGTGGCGTGATCTGCGCCTCTGCCGGCAACCATGCGCAGGGCGTGGCGCTGTCGGCGCAAAAGATGGGCGTGCGCGCCGTCATCGTCATGCCGACAACGACACCTGCCATCAAGGTCGACGCAGTGCGCGCGCGCGGCGGCGAGGCCGTGCTGTTCGGCGAATCCTATGACGAGGCTTACACACACGCGCTGGCGCTGGAAGCCCGCGAAGGCATGACCTTCGTCCATCCTTACGACGATCCCGATGTCATAGCCGGGCAAGGCACCATCGGTATGGAGATCGCGCATCAATATCCTGGCCACATCGATGCCATTTTCTGTTGCGTCGGTGGTGGTGGCTTGCTTGCCGGCGTGGCCGCTTATATCAAGCGCGTGCGTCCACAGACCAAGCTGATCGGCGTCGAAGCCGTCGATGCCAATGCCATGGCACAATCCCTTGCCAAGGGCGAACGCGTGCGTCTTACGCATGTCGGCCTGTTCGCCGATGGCGCTGCGGTAAAACTGGTGGGCGAAGAGACATTCCGCCTCTGTCAGAAATATGTTGATGAAATAATCTGCGTCGACAATGAAGCGATCTGTGCCGCCATCAAGGACGTCTTCGAAGACACCCGCTCCATCCTCGAACCGGCGGGCGCCTTGGCGCTGGCCGGTGCCAAGGCCTGGCTCGCACGCGAAGGCGCGCAAGGTAGAACGGTCGTGGCGGTCGCCAGTGGCGCTAACATGAATTTCGATCGCCTGCGTTTTGTCGCCGAGCGTGCCGAGATGGGCGAACAGCGCGAAGCCGTGCTGGCCGTGACCATTCCCGAAGAGCCCGGCAGCTTCAAGAGCTTCTGCGCGCAGCTGGGTGGGCGCAACATCACCGAGTTCAACTACCGCCTCTCCGACGAGAAGCAGGCCCACATCTTTGTCGGCGTTGCGATTCAGACACGCAGCGATGCCACGCGATTGGTCGAGCAGCTTGCATCGCAGGGACTACCCGCGATCGATTTGACCGATGACGAAATGGCCAAGTCGCATGTGCGTTACATGGTGGGTGGCCGCGCGCAGACAGCCGACAACGAACACATCTACCGCTTCATGTTTCCCGAGCGTCCCGGCGCCTTGCTCAAATTCCTGGAGAACCTGCAATCCAATTGGAATATCAGCCTGTTCCACTACCGCAACCACGGCGCCGATTTCGGCCGTGTGCTGGTTGGCATGCAAGTGCCGCCGCAGGAGTGGGTGGATTTCGAGGCGTTCCTGCAGCGGGTGGGATACGACTGCGTCGAGGAAACGAACAATCCCGCCTACAAGCTCTTCCTCGGCTGAGTTGCTGAAGATGCTTTTGTCATAAAAGCAAGATCTCAGACTTTTACTTCGTGCAGAAATAAATCCTGCCGCTTTCCGCCATCAACCCAAAGCGCTGCATGTCCTCGGCGGAAACCATCTGGTCCGCGTCGGTGACCGTTACCTGGAATCCGGCCTCGATAAGCCTGTCCAAATAATCTGGACCATATCTTCTGAAGCGATCTTTCTTGCCATATGCCTTAAGCCGACCTTCTTCATCCGTAATCGAAGGGTCTTCATAGGTTTTCTGGCTTGTTATCGGCACCAGCAGCATGGCCCAGCCACTGTCTTTCAGCACCCTGCGAAATTCCCTTAGCGCTTTCTTGTCGTCCGTCACGCGGCCCAGTACGCGATTGCAGTAAATGACATCAAAGCTCTGATCGGGATAACGGATATCCATGACATCCATGTTTTCCTTCGAGCCGGTGCCGGGCAAATCGACGCTCAGATATCCCTCACCGAGCCGCTGTCTGAGCCTTGGCTCAAAACAGGCCTCTGGCAAGACATGCAGCATCTTTTTCGGTATGCCATCGAACAAGCCCGTTTTTTCCGTTACGTATAGCCACGAGAAACGATCGCGTTCGAGAGACTCACAGTGCGGGCACTGCGCGCCAGGTCTTGATGCAACGCCATACGGCAGAAACCCGGAAGATTGTTCGCACACCGGGCAGTAATTTTCCGCATCGTTCAAAGCAATTCCCCTTCTCTCAGCTCAGGAAACACAAGGCGCTGCATCGCCTCATTTGAAATAATTTATGCGCCAAGCATTTCATGAACGTCATGCGTCATGATCGCCAGATACGCGATCAATCCCACATACAACACGCCATATTCAAAACGCTTGGCAGCCGGCACATTGTAATACTCGCCAGTATCCACATCGCCCTTCAGCGAACGCCACACTTGCGGCGCGGCGAGAATCGCCATCAGGATCAGGATCGGACTTGGACGCCAGATGAAGAGCGCGATCAGCACCGGCACGCCGACCAGCCATACGCGTCGCGAGATGGCGGCGGTGATGCGTCCGCCATCGAACGGCGGCAGTGGAATCATGTTGAACAGATTCAGGAAGAAGCCCGAATACGAAATCGCTAGCAACAGATTGCTGCCTTGCGAACGCGCCAGGAAGTAGCACACCACCGACGCCAGCGTGCCGGCAAGCGGCCCTGCCATGCCGACATAGGCTTCCGTCTCCGCATCGTGTGGCATCTCCTTGAGCTGGATCCACGCACCCACGAAGGGAATGAAAGTCGGCGCGCCGACGGGCAGACCGCGCTGGCGCGCGGCCACGTAGTGCCCCATCTCGTGGCAGAACAGCAGTACGACGAAGCCGACCGCGTACCACCAGCCATAGATCCACGCATACACGATCACCGACAGCAACATGGTGCCGCCGGTGGTCAACAGCTTGGCGAACTTCGCCCCGCTCAGTAGCAGTAACAGTAGTTTTATCATCTCAATGCCTTCGGCATATCAGGCCGAGCCGCCCTTGTCGCGGCCGAACCACTTCTTCGCTGCTGCGCCGGCACCGAACAAGGCTATCGCGCCAAGCTTCCACATCTTCAGCAGAAACACGCCGGCCATCGCCAGCAGGCCCAGCTTCTTGACCGCCAGTCCGCCCACCAGGGCCGCCAGCCCGTATTCGGCAATGTGATCGGTGTTGAGGTCGACGTCCTCATAACGCTTGCTCTTGTTGAACGCCACCGCCGCCAGCAACTCGCGCGCCTTCGGGCGCCCCGCATCGATGGTCGACAGGTCCGTCACCAGATCAAGCGACAGATACCCCTCGCGACCCAGCACGTAAGTGTTGTAGTTGACGCCACGCTCATCCTGCGGCGCGGCGTTCCCGCCTGTAGCTTTATCCCGTGTGGATATCGACCACACCAGCCGATGCGTCGCTGCCTCGTAGGCCGGCTTCTCCACCCAGCCGATGATGTCGATCTGCGGCAGACCGCGCGCGGCGCGATCCTTGTTGCCTTCGTCGGTACCTTCCTTGAGGCTCTTCAGCAGATCGTCCGCGTTCCAGTTCTTGGCGTCGTCATCCTTGATGTAGCCAGACTTCTCATATTCCACTGTCACGAAACCATCGAGCTTATCGCTGACGATCATCCCCATGAAGTCATCGCCCGCGCGGTTGCCCATCGCCGCCATCATGCGTGCGCCTTCGGTGCGTGGAACGAAGCCGTAGCCGGCGGGTAGTTTGAGCACTGCCTGATCGGCCAGTGGAATATCGCGCGGCCCGGTTTGCAATGCCGTTCTTGCCGCTTCACGTGCCGACTGTATCTCCGACGTCGGCGCAGATTGGGCGCCGAGTCTGGCGATCAGCAATGTGCTCAAACACAACGCCAGCAGCGTCCTGGTGACGAAACGAAACATGCCTTCCCCCGATGATTTAATTATGCGAGATGCGAATGTTACACGACCCGCATAGTTCGTCGAGAGCCATGCATGCTGCATTTTCGACACGCTGCATCAAGCAACGCCTTAAATCTATTTCTGCCAAAACTCATTTGACATAAATGTCCTTCACCTGCTGCATCAGGCCGGTGTGAATCTCGTAGAGCCGATCTTCCAGCGCGTCCTTCTCCGGATCGACCACGTTGAATTCCGCCTCGTACCAAGTCAGCAAATTCCGCAGTCCCTCGTTGAGCGTGATCGTCGCTTCGAATTCCGGCACGTCGCGTTTGATCTTGCTATTGTCGAACAGACCGGCGAAACATTTCTCGTAATACAGGTGCGCGCATAGCTTCGGCGCCGCGTGATACAGCACCTGCGAAGGCAGATTGAAGAGCTTCACCTCGTGCCCGAGAATCTTGCCGAATTCCCGGTAGAGATCGTTCCACACCGTGCGCCATTCGCTGGTCGCGTGATAGTGCTGGCCGTAGGTCTTGCGGTTGCCGACCGCGCCGGCAAAAGCCTTGGCCAGATCGGGCGCGAAGGTGAAGCTCCACGGATTATTGCCGTCGCCGAACATCAGCAGTGGCTTGCCCTTGCGGATACGATCGACGATGCCATAGGCCTGACGCAACACGCCCAGCCCGGTGTGACCGGCACCTACGGTATATGACGGACGAATAATTGTGATCGGCAAGCCGGCATCGTGAATCTGCTTTTGCAAATAGCGTTCAACCTGCGCCTTGTTGTAGGAATACGGGAACACCGGGTCCTCGCACAGTAACTCCGCATCTTCCTGGATCGGCGTCGTCACGTAAGGCCGGCGGTAGGCCGATGAGCTCGAACAGACGATGATCTGCTCGACGCGATCGCGGAAAGTCTCCACCGTCGACACCGCGTCTTCCTCAGTCAGGCAGATCATGTCGATGACAACGTCAAACTTCTGCGCCTGCATCGCCGTCTTGAACGCAGGGCGATCGGCGCGGTTGCCGACGATCTCCGCCACCGGCCCGGCGAAAACCAGTTTCTTGCTGCCGCGATTGAACAGCACCACCTCATGGCCCTTCACCAACAGCCGGTCCACGATCGCCCGGCTGATCACGCCGGTGCCGCCCAGGATCAAAACCTTCATTTGCCCGCTCCTACGAATATCGGCGCTCGTTGCCGAACGCACGGATTCTACCGTTGCTCACTTATCCGCACTTGTCGCCGGCGAATACATGCTCAAACACAGTCCGATGCCTGCTGTCGCGTCGCCTCTTCGAGTGCCTGCTTCATCCAGTCGATGAACATACGCGTGCGCGCCGGCAGTCTGCGCGATTGCGGGTAGACAATGCTGACCGGACGTTGAGGCGGCTCGAATTCTTCGAGTACGGCGCAGAGCGTACCGTCGCGCAGCTGCGCCGCAACCTGGTAAGAGATGAACATGCCGAACCCCAGATGGGCGAGGCAGGCCTCGGCCGCCGGCGCAGCCTGATTGAAACTGAGATTGCCCGTCACCGGCACGCTGAACTGCTTGCCGCCAGCATGAAAGGTCCACCACGGCGCGCTGCTGCCCGAGAAGCGCACGCAGTTGTGTCGCAGCAGATCCTTCGGCTGCAAAGGCGTGCCGTGCTGCGCGAGATATTCTGGCGTCGCAACCACCACGCGCCGCAGGCTGCCCACCTGCTGCGCGACGAGAGATGAGTCATCGAGCATGCCGATGCGTATGCCAACGTCAATTCCTTCCTCGACCAGGTTCACCACGCGATCGAGCAACTGCACTTCGACGTTGACCTTCGGATGACGTTGCACAAAGCGCGTGACGGCCGGGCATACATGCAACTGGCCGAAGAAGACGGGCGCCGTCATGCTCAGGCGCCCTTGTGGTTCCGCATGCTCGGCGCGCAATTCCGCATCGGCCTCGGCCACCGCAGCAAGCACGTGACGGCAGCGCTCGAGATAGACGCGGCCCTCCTGCGTCAGCGCGATGCGCCGCGTCGTGCGATTGAAAAGGCGCACGCCCAGCTCGGCTTCGAGCATGGCGAGGCTGCGCACGATCGCTGGCAACGAGGCATCCAGCGCCCGTGCGGCGCCCGTCAGGCTGCCCGCGTCGGCGATGCTGGTAAAAATCTGCATGGCTTTGAGCTTGTCCATGGCTCGCAAATTACTCCACTAAATGGATTAGTCAATTCAGTGTTGTGGCATTTATTCCACTTTACGCGTGGCGCACAATGGCTCACTCCACAACGAAAGCACAACGCCATGACCTCCGCCAATCGCCCCTCGCAGCCCATCAAGTTTCATCGCTTCGCACTTTCCGGCCATTGCCATCGCGTTGAACTGTTGCTGTCTCTGCTCGACCTGCCTGTCGAGACTATCGAGGTGAATCTTGCGAGCGGCGCGCACAAGACGCCTGGGTTCCTTGCGCTGAACCCTTTCGGTCAGCTCCCCGTGATTCAGGATGGCGACCTCACGCTTGCCGACTCCAATGCAATCCTCATATACCTCGCCACGCAGTATGGCGCTGAGCAATGGTTGCCTCGGTCCGCAGTCGAAGCCGCACAACAGCAACGCTGGTTCTCGGTTGCGGCCGGGCCACTGACTGCCGGCCCGGCTGCTGCGCGCCGCGGCAAGGTGTTCAACGGACCCGTTGATATGACAAACGCACAGAAGCAGTCGCATGCCCTGTTTGCCGTGATGGACGCGCATCTGCGTAGTCAGAACTGGCTGGTCGGCACAACGGTCACGCTTGCCGACCTCGCCAACTACGCCTACACCGCGCACGCACCCGAAGGCGGCGTGTCGCTCGCGGACTACCCGCACATACGTGCATGGCTTGCGCGCATCGAAGCGCTGCCGCGCTTTGTGCCCATGTTCGCGTCGCCAGTGCATTGAAGGAGCGAATGATGAAGATCGCACACCTCGGCGCAACCGGCTATGTCGGTTCGCGCGTCCTTGAAGAAGCCCTGCACCGCGGGCACGAAGTTACAGTGCTGGCGCGCAACGCCCATACATTGGCCGCGCGCCCACGCCTGCATACCCTCGCGCTCGATCTGCATGAGCGTTCCGCACTGCTCGATGCCTTGCTCGATCATGACGCGCTGATCGTCACCGTCAAAAGCCGTAACTTTGCGCCACACACCTTGATCGATCTGCTCAATGCAAGCGGCATTCCGCGCACGCTCGTCGTGGGTGGCGCGGGCAGTTTACGCACCGCTGGTGGACAAGATCTGGTCGACACGGCTGACTTCCCCGCACAGTGGAAGCCGGAAGCGCTTGCTGCGCGAGCATTGCTGCAAGCCTTGCGTGACGAGTACGAGCTTGACTGGCGCTTTCTCTCGCCCGCGGCGCAACTCATGCCTGGTGCGCGTACCGGCACATTCCGCCTCGGCGCAGATGAATTGTTGTGCGATGTACAGGGCGAAAGCCGCATCTCACTTGAAGATCTGGCGGTAGCCGTGCTCGATGAAATCGAGACCCCGCGCCACACGCGGCAGCGCTTCACACTGGCGTACTGACGCGCACGCCGATGGAGCCCAAGCCCATGCTCACAAGCAATATGCCTTCCGCATTTCACGCCGGCGAGCGCGCCATGCAGCAAGCGGTGGGTGTTGCCGAGCGCATGGCACAAGTCGGCGAGCAGGTCATGCGCGATCACATGCCGCTGCAACATCGTGAGTTCTTCACGCAGCTGCCTTTCGTGGTCGTCGGTTCAGTCGATGCAACCGGGCAGCCGACCGCCTCGATC
Organism: Rhodocyclales bacterium; assembly: GCA_028292505.1. Taxonomy (GTDB): domain Bacteria; phylum Pseudomonadota; class Gammaproteobacteria; order Burkholderiales; family Rhodocyclaceae; genus Viridibacterium. The sequence continues at coordinate 214,046 of JAQGMF010000010.1, read as the reverse complement.
CTCGCCGCGCCGCCGGGCTTTGTCAGCTCGCCGGACGAGCGCAGCTTGCACATCGCTGCGCAAGCACAGTCAGCCGACCCACTGGCAGCGAACCTGCATGTCGGCGCCTCGCTCGGCGTGCTCGGCATCGAGCCACATACGCGCCGCCGCAATCGCGCCAACGGCGTCGTGACTGCGCTTGATGATGATGGCGTCACGCTGGGAATCCAGCAGAGTTTCGGTAACTGCCCCAAATATATCCAGGCGCGCCAGCCCGTGTTCGATGCGGCGCGTGTTCCGGGCCCCGCGCGCATCAGCGCAGGTCTGGGCCCGCAGGCCGTGCGCCTCATCGAGCAGGCAGACACTTTCTTCATCGCTTCCGCACACAGCGAGGCTGCACGCGACGCAAGTGGCAATGGCGCAGCCGGAACACAACGCGCGCATGGCGTCGACGTATCGCATCGTGGCGGCAAGCCGGGATTTGTGCGAGTCGATGCAAATGGCATGCTGACCGTGCCCGACTTTCGCGGCAACTTCTTCTTCAACACACTCGGCAACCTGCTGATACATCCCAAGGCCGGCCTGCTCTTCATCGACTTCAGCAGCGGTGACCTGCTACAGCTCGATGTGCATGCTGACATCATCACGCGCGGTGCCGAGTTGGCCAGCTTCGTCGGCGCCGAGCGCTTGCTGCACCTGCGACCTATACGCAGCGTGTGGCGGCCGACGGCATTGGCCTTGCATTGGCGCGAGTCACCTGAAACGCTGTGGTCGCCTTCGCTGCAAGGTCTCGGCGCATGGCCCGCCGCACCGCAACCGTAGTCGGAGCGCGCCACCGCTGTGCGAGCCGACAGCAGATTTCATGACGTGGCGCAGATGTGCAACGATAGCGCCTACGCATAGCCAAAGCGCTGCCGTTAGCCGAGCATCGGAATAGCGCAGACGATGTGAATCGAGCGAATGATCGTACGTGTGACGCTGCTACTCATCGTCCAGTCCCTTTCCATCGAGAATTTTCGGTATGCATTTCTCGATCCTTGCTACACGGGTTTTTGATTGTTTGGCTGCTGAGAAATACAGCAGATAGCCTCTCTGCCGTCCCGGCGTCAATGCGTCAAGAGCAGTTCTCAGGGCAGGCTGCTCATCCAATTTTTCCTGAACCTCTTCTGGAATGGCGAATTCTTCCGTCTTCTTGAAATCCACTTTCAGGCCCGCCTTTTCCACCTTGATTGCCTCGGCTATGTAGGCTTTCATAACGGACTCCATCTGGCCAATTTCCCGAACGCTCGTGAAGCGAATCTGCCGCGCGGCCTGGGTGTTCTTCGTCTGCTGAACGAGAATGCCCTTGGCATCCTTGAGCAGGGCGCCCTTGAAGAACAGCAGCGCACAGTATTCCTTGAAGGTGTGTATCAGGACAATGTTGTTGTCCTGAAGCGCGTAGCAGGGAACGCCCCACTTCAATTCTTCAGTCAGCTCGCAGCCAAGAACGATGGTTCGCAGTTTCCTGGTCTCTGCCTGCCACTTCTTATCCTTGCCGAAGTAGAAATCGACTTTTGGATTCGTTGCATTCATCTATCGATCCTTCGGATTCAATGGCGTGCGTGACTCAGTCCAGTCCTGCGACCAAGGAGTCGAGCCGTTCCACGATGCGCGGCCAGCCGCCTCCCATGCCCTGGAAGCCATGCTCGTCTGCGGGACGGAAGCCCGAGTGTTCCATGCGTACACGTGTGCCGTCGCCTTCCGGTGTCAGCGTCCAGGTCACGACCGTCTTCAGCCCACTGTCAGATTCTGTGCCGTCGCCCCACGAATAGGCGAGCACGTGTGGCGAGTCGACTTTCAGTACCACACAATTTGTCACGCCCGACCAGCCCGGCACCGGCTTTGCGCGGAAGGTGAAGTGGTAACCGACCGCTGGCGAAAAATCATTCTGCATAAGCCACTCGGCGATGAGTAGTGAGCTCGTCAGCGCACGCCAGATCTTCTCCGCCTTGTGCGGCATGATGCGTTCGACGACGATGGATTTGGTTTCGTTCATGAAAGACCCAGAAGACTCGTAGGGATTTTCGACACTTCAATCCAGCAAGGAGACCACTTGTTCCAAGGCCGTGATGAAGCGTGGCCAGCCGTATTTCGCGCCCTGGTAGTTGTTTTCTTCTTCGGGCCGGAAGCCGCTCTGCTCCATGCGCACCAGCGTACCCCCGCCCGTCGGTGTTAGCGTCCAGCTCACGACCGTCTTCAGGCCACCCGACGCGTCGCCGGTGTTCCAGGTGTAGGAGAGCGCAGTGCAGGGCTCGACCGTCAGCACCTCGCAATCGATGATGCCATCCCACTGCGGCATGGGCTGAGCGCGCAAATTGAAGCGATGGCCGACAATGGGCTGAAAATCATTTGTCATCAGCCATTCCTGCATCAGCGCACTTTGCGTCAGCGCACGCCAGACCTTCTCCGGTGGATGCGCCATCTCGCGCTCCATCATGACTGTGCGTGTGTCAGCATCCTTCATCATTGATCCATCCTGTTCAATAAATCTTCGAGTTGATCAAACTTGCCGGCCCAGAAGGCGCGGTAGAACTTCATCCAGTCGACCAGCGGGGCAAGACCTTGCGGATCGGCGCGATAGAAAACCGAGCGCCCGTCGGGCCTGTCAATCACCAGCCTGGCGTGTTTGAGCACACCCAGGTGCTTCGACACCATCGGTTGCGACACATGCGTGCGATCCGTCAGCGCGCGCACGGTCTGCTCGCCATCGCAGACCAGGCGCTCGAAAATCGCGCGACGTGTCGGGTCGGCAAGGCTTTTGAAAACGGCATCGGGTACGGTTCGCATATTGCGAATCATAACCATATGGTTATTGATAGGTCAACAGCTTTCGTCAGGCGGGGCAAAAAAAGGAGGCCGAAGCCTCCTTTCTCACTCAGTGCGCCTTGAAATATGCTGATTACTTACCCGCCTGGCGCCCCTGACGAATCAGATCGACGCGACGGTTAGCCGCCCAACAGCGCTCCTCGTGGCAACTCTCGCGCGGCTTTTCGCTACCGAAGCTGACGGCTTCAAGCTGTGCCTCGGGCATGCCGAGGATGATCAACTGCTTCTTCACGGCTTCCGCGCGCTTTTGTCCCAGCGCCAGGTTGTACTCCGAGCTACCGCGCTCGTCGGCATTGCCTTCGAGCCGGATCGGCGTGCTATCGCGTGTCTTCGGTGAACCGAAATTCTGCGTGAGCATGTCCTGATACTCCGACTTCACCGAGAACTCATTGTAGTCAAAATAGATACTCTTGCCCACCTGCGTGTCATTGTCCTGTGACATGCCAGATGCATTGCTCGCCGGGTTGGTCGCCGGCGCTTCCGTGATCGTTGCGCGCGGCGCATCGCGCACGCCGATACCATTGCCGCCGATCGCATTACCAGAACCAATGCCCGAACCGATGCCCGCGCCCGCATTCGTATTACCTTTGTTTGTACCGCTTTGAACGTGATTTTCGACAGGCGCCATCGTCCCGGTGGACGAACAGGCGCTCAGCAATACAAGAGCTGCCAAACCGACAAGTCGCGCGATAAACAATGATTTCATGAGAGTGCCCGCTTAAATGGAAAACTGCAGTGCATGCACGGACACCGGCGCGAAAACTTGGTTCAATGCCTGCCGTGCACCACCCCTCTCCGCATGCGCCGTGCCCGCCGCGATCTCTGCCCGCATGCGTGAGCACCCCGTTGCTGAAACATGCAAGATGCAAGATGCAATCGGACTCGCTGCTTGATACGCTTCACCTCGGGCACAAACCACCGTGCCCGCAATCCGTCGTACCAACTTGATGGCTCGCCCGCCGGGGCGTGCAGTGGGATATCCGCATGCCTCGTCCGCCTCGCCGCACACCCGAACAAGTCGCGCAAGCCTTCCTCACGCCACGCCAGTTCGAGCGCCCGCCGCTGCCGGACTGGCTCGCCGAGGCACGCCGCTTTGAGGCAGATGGCCCCATCGGGAAAATCGCCGGGCGCCTCATCGGCGAAGGCCCATGTGTCATCCTGCTGCACGGGTGGGAAGGCTCGCCCACCGACTTCGCTGCCTTCGTGCCGCCTCTACTCGACGCCGGCCTCAGCGTGCTCGCGCTCGACCTGCCCGCGCATGGCGCATCCGAAGGCGAGCGCGTCTCCATCCCGCTTGCCGCGCAAGCCCTGCTCGACGTGCAAAGCGCCCTGGACACGGCGAACCCAACAAGCCCGCCATACAGCTTGCATGCCGGCATTGGCCACTCCCTCGGCGCAGCAATCCTCGTTCATGCCATGACATTGGGATTTCGCGTCGGGCGCGTCGCCTTGCTCTCCGCACCGGCGCACGCCATGAACTACGCACGCGACTACTGCGAGCGTGACGGCCTCGACGCATCCCAGACCGAAGAGATGCTCGACCTGATGCATGCGCGCTTCGGCGTCGACCTGCGCGCCATCTCCATGCCCACGCAAGCCGCCACGCTGTCACAACCTGCGCTATTCCTGCACTCGGACGATGACCGCGTCATACCCATTGCAGACAGCCGACTGACCGCGAGCGCCTGGCGTGGCGCGCAGCACGTGACAGTTGAAGGCCAGGGGCATGCCAGATTATTGCGCAATGCCGAAGTCATTGATCGAGTGACTCAGTTCGTCAGCGCCCACCCCTGTTGAGCGAGGCGTATCTGGCGGCGCAGCTACGGTGACGACCACGCCCGCCCGGTGTGGGTAGGGCGGAACTCCGCAGGAGGTTCCGCCAGCCGCCGCAAGGCGGCAATCAGTTCAAAGTAGGCCCGCACAGAAAAGCGGTGGGTTGCTGCGCGAACCCACCCTACGCCCCCTACCGCGAAGCGAGCACCATCAGCCACAATGGAAAGACAATCGAAGGACGCCCCACCATGCTTTCCCAAACCCTCATCGACGAACTGCGCCGGCGTTACGCCGAGCCGCATCGTCACTACCACACGCAACAACACATCGACGCCTTGCTCGCCGAGCTGCACATCACACCCGTTCCCGTGCACAAGCACGAAGTCGTCGAGGCCGCCATCTGGTACCACGACGCCATTTATGACACGCGAAAGCATGACAACGAAGCGCGCTCCGCCGAACTCGCAGCGACCCAGTTACGCGATGCAGGTTGAGGCGCAGAAAACGTCGCCAGCGTAGTGCAGCTCATCCTCGCTACCGCCGACCACACCGCAGCCGAGAATGTGCTCAATGAGGAACCCGACGCAGCCTTGTTCCTGGACCTCGACCTCTCCATCCTCGGTGCACGCCCGTCGATCTACAACGTGTATGCCAAAGCGATACGCGAGGAATTCGACTGGGTCACCGATGCGGACTACCGCGCTGGCCGCTCGCGCGTACTCACACGCTTCCTCGCGCAATCGCGCCTCTTCCGCACCGACTACTACACCGGGCAGCTCGACATCATTGCTTGCGACAACATGCAGCGGGAGCAGATCGCGTTGCTTCGTAGTTAGGTGTGACAGCTCGCGTGTCAGCACTTTGTTGCTGCGTCAGGCTCGCTCGCGTAACCAACCTCTCGTTGCCGGCATCGTTTCCGTTGGGCATCCTGTGCACTGAATGAGATGCACAGCAAGCTGATTGCCGACCGTTAATGAGTGTTCGAGTCACGGGGTGCGTTGGTCCAACCAAGGCCGATGAAATGTTCGCTCGGTAGCACATCCCTTGGACTGATCGATGAGCCTGAACTCACTCGCCATACTGAAACTTCGCGGTGCAGGGACTGGACTGTGAGACACGCTAGCACGAATATCTTTGGACCGCCGGGAAGTAGTACCACGTTATGATTATCCTGCAGACCACGCACGATAGAGTCGAGAGTGGCAACTGTGCGTCGAGGATCACTCACTGAATATGGAATGACATCTCGCTTTTCCAGATCATCCAGCAATAATTTATTTGCTATGGTTACTTCGGATTCGTATTCCTTGATTGGAGACTCAGGGAAAAGCGCGATCACTTTCGATGCCTGAAGATACTCTGCGGCCCCCATAACCTTTCCAATCTCATATCCTAAACCAGCTACCAATGCGAGCGGCCTGCCTGGATCAGTGAATCGCCCGGCAAATCGACGATGTATGGGGCCTGCGACTTCATTGCGACCGGCGGCGGACCTTGGCGGATCGAATTTGGCAATGCAGTACCAATAATGAACACAGAGCCTATGCGAGACAGACGCTTGCCGAAGCGTGTCGACGAGTTCGGCCAAACGAAAACGATCAAAGCAGGAAATGTCAATCAATATGCGGACGACCTTGTCCTCGCCAGCCGCCGCCAGGATAGGAGAAAGAGCAGTGCGGACCGCATTCCCCATATCTGAATTTGACAGACTTCTAACAGCAGTAAATCCGTTCTCGTGGAACCAGGTGCAATTTTTTTCGTAAGCAACAACTTGATTATGGTCAAAGCCAATAGCCAGACGCACGCGAATGTCATTGCTGGCCTTCGAGGCCACCGCCGTTGCTCGCGATTCGAAACCAAGCGCGACCAGCAAAATATCGTATTGCGTAGTGGCGAGTTCGTCATTCGCGAGACTGTGAATTGTGGAAAAGTCACTCATTGAAAAGTTTTGTCTGTGGATCAAGTATGCTGTTCGGTTCTTTCACAGTCAGATTTTTACGTCGTGACAGGGTCGAATTTTGACTTGCCTTGCCGAGAAGAGTGGATATCGAACGAGACTTTCCGGACCGTAAGGGTAATAACTCTTTTGGGGCTATCAGATATGTCGTTCGTAGCCGTTGACCGTTCAAATTTTGCGAAAAAGCAAACCGTCGACTCTCGTCGTCGACGGGGATAAAGGCACCGGCATAGAGGCCGTCAAATATCGCTTGTCGCAGGTCATTCGATATGGACTCATCAACCGAGAAGGTAAGCACTGGATCAATTACAAAATCACGGTATAAAACTTCGTCTCTAAATGTTGTGACTAAGAAGTCAACTAGGCTTTTTAGTCCGCCTTCGCGCGACGGAATTTCGGGAATCTCCGGGCTAGGAATCGTGGCAATGTAATCCATGAATTTTCGGGAGGCGGCGATGAGGGCGTCATACTGTTCGCTTGTGGACAGATCTCGACGCGAGACTGTCTTGTCGCGTGTGATCAATAGCTGTTTTACAATACCCGTAAACCACCGTGGGTTGCCTTCAGAAACCAGGCATAGTACTTCCCAGCCGCTGTACAACGTAGATGGCTTGGACTTGTCATTTCGGAACGAGCGCGACCCCCCTGCATTTTGTTTAAAGAAAAACTCCCTAAAACCCACTATTGGGCCAATTTTTCGAACGACTGCATCCTTCTGCTGAGGGGTGGCGGCATCCAGAAAGTCTGGGTCAATCGAATAACGCGCGAGAAGCCTGCGATAAGATGGGTCCTTTGCTGCTAGCCTGGAAGATGCTTGTTGCCACTTTCCCCTCTGACTGTATGGGCCTTTAGCGTCTTGGGCGTGAAAGGTGGAGCTCCCAAGAACGGAGGTCGGTACCTGAGCGGACGGAATACCCTCTGTGAGCCTCCTCCAAAGCTGTTCGCAAAAATACGCCGCCTCTTTGGGTTCAGAATAAAGAGATATTTCATCGAAATCGTTCCCAAGCGTTGGCCCGAGAACGTGATGAAAGACTTCGGCTGCCTGGGTAGACGGACTGAGAGCTAGCTTGAATAGCAACTTGGGATCGGATGACCGAAGACTTCGGAATAACAAATCCTGAATCTCCACTGGCGCAAGCTCAAGCTCGTCAAACATTAGGCACCAACGCCCTTCGAACCTTTTTATATGGCCGTCAAAAGCGTTCACCCCGCGAAGGACAGCTTGCACCGCTTGTGTTTGACATATTTCGAGCATTGCGATGGCACGTTCGACGCTCTCTGCGGCTTCGTACAGATCAGCCGCGCGGTCTACCAGCGCTTGACGAATACTAATTAACGAAAATATCGTCGGCGTCAGTTTCCAACTAGTCGCCAGAGTTGCGCAAAGTTCGCTTTCCTGTTGCGCGGACAGCAGGACCCTTGCGTATCCTCGATCGTCCGCGGGCCTGTCATAGACAAGCTGCAAGAAGCAGTCGATAAGAGCGCGTTGGACGTGGGTTGAAAATACAGCCAAGCTGAATTTTGACTGAAGATCAGAGGGCAGTTGGTCTGCCGCAAGCTTAATCTGTTGGCGCCACGCTTCATCCGCTGGGACAAAAACTCCCCAATAGTTGATTCGCTTTCGTATGCCATCCGCATCATCGTGGTTCCAAATATTGAGTGCTTTTGGTTGAAGCATTTTCAGCATGTGAGTTTTTCCGCTGCCTCTGGCGCCGACTAATAGCGCGTGCTGTATCCCCAGTAGAGCGGTGAACTTCGCGCTTGGAACGAATGACCGAGCCACCTGCGCTGCATCTAAATGACGAGCGTTGAAACTCGAAAAAAACCCGACAGACTTATCCATGTTGAGCCTTTTTGCCAATCTGCACGACTTGAGACTGTCGGTCCCGCATGAATGCAACTCCTAGTAGGTCTAGCTCGTTTTCCAGATCTTCCATTGCTACTGGGGTGAGAAAATTTACAGAAGGGAAATCTTTGCGGATCTGATGGATGGGAAGGAACGCGTTGCCAACTAGGGTGGCAATTTCCCGAGCTAGTGTGGGGATCTGGCCTCTGTATCCGAAACCACAGAGTGAGGGCAAACCATTGGAACCCGTCGCTGGCTGCCAGCCGTTGGAATCCGTCCACGTGAGTGTTTCGACCGCCCCCACAATTGATGAGAATTGACTGTCCGATGACCTAAAGATTGTAACTATATGACATTGATTGGAAACTCCCGGCATGCGCGCGCCGAGGCTTCCCGCACCAAACACAAACGGGACATAGTTTGATTCCGTAGCGCCGCTTAGGAGTCGGGGCTGATGACGATGCCCATGTACGATCAACCAAGATGAGCCCGTTGCATTGACAAGTGCGTCCAGTAAAGATTGCCCTTCACGCATGAATTCGCGATCGTTCGTATGGGCCTGGGAAAGAGGAAGAGGGTGGTGGTGACAAACCAATATGTGCGCCGGAGCGCCCTTGTGACAGGCAAGTTCCTGGGCCAATGCAGCGATTGTTCGCTTGCTAACCCGGCCATGAAGAATTTCTTCTTGCTTTCCTCCATGATATGCACTTGTATTGAGTGAAACCATTACGGCGCCGCATGGCAAAACGACAATCGCATAATTGCGAGACCAGAATTTGTTTGTTAGGTCTGCGCAGTCGAATGGAAAGCTCGGCACCAATGAAAGCATTGTGCCTTTTGGATCGGGGTCCGTTTCATCGCCCAAATGGCGCGAATCCAAATCATGGTTGCCGCAGGTTGCTACGATCTGAGAGGCGCTCAGCTTCCTCTTCAGATGATGCAAGTCGGCCCATGCATGCTCTAGACCACTTACGTCAGCTTTGTTGCATATATCTCCGGCACAGACCAATACATCAGCCGTTAGACCCAAGCGATCTGTACATTCAATCAAATCTGAAAGTGGGTTGGATACTCTTGGCCCGCCCGCATAGTTCACGATCGAATCCGTGGACCTTTCATGCGATGTATATGCATGAATGTCGCTGACAACTGCCAGACGCACTATTGGATCTGATTCAATTTGCATGTGTTTTGTAGTTTGTCAGTATCAACTCGGCGGTCTTGCCTCTCACTGCTACGTTCCCTGCCACGGTTCTAGCGGTGGAAACACGATGAACATACCATCCTGCTAAGCTATCGATTAGTGCTTCGTCATAAGAATAGGAAATAGTGAGAAGCCTGCCTGATGACGACAGCTTCTTTGCGTGCGCTACCAGTGCCGACAGCCCTTTCGCTTGAAAGTCTGTGGAAAGACCGTATTCGCCCCTATATCGTCCCGAGCTTCTATAGGGAGGGTCCATGTAAATCCAGTCGCCGGGCTTAGTCAGCTCAAGTGTCTTGGAAAAATCTCCCAGTACGAGATGTGTATGGTGAAGTTGACTTTGGCTGCGCAACAGGTCTTCCTTCGAAGGTAAGCCATAGACGCGGTCACCCATCGGAACATTGAAGACGCCGCTGCGATTGGTTCGATAGACTCCGTTAAAGCAAGCCTTCATCAGGAAAATCAATCGAGCTGCCCGCTGGCTTTGACTCATGTCGCAAGGCTTGATTGCTCGCAACGTATAGTATGCATCCCGCGTTTTAGGTATTGATTCCAAGGCGTCGGAGACTCCAGCGGGATCACTCTTAACTGCGTCATAAAGGTTTATGACTTCCGGGTTTATGTCGCCGAGGATGGCCTTTGCTGGCTTGAGTGAAAAGTAAAGGCACGCAGAGCCGGCAAATGGTTCCACATAGCTGCCGTACGTTGCTGGCGACAACGCGCTTAAGTGAGGGACCAGCTTCGCCTTGCTGCCAGCCCAGCGGAGAATTGAAAGAGGTTTCAAAGGATTTCACGAATTATTTTGTTGAACACATCGTATTCCAATTTTCAATGCACATGAACGCGAGCACACCAGCCGCAGCTTCGATGGGATGACAAAGGGGTTGCTGCCCGCGCTTCTGACCCGAAAGCGCATTGAACATAGCATCTCTTACAGCCGTAGTGCCGACGTGGACTTATGGAGCCATTCGCCAATCTGCCGCCGCAGAAGCCGCTGTCGCAGTAGGATCAAAAGTTGCCAACCTCACCGCCGCCGACACTGCCAGCGACCAATGCACCCCTAAATGGGCCGGAGCAAGCTCACGTTGATCCCCGCGAAAGCGCGCATGCCCATTGCCGACAGGTTGAGGTCGAGCGCACAGCCGCGTATGTCTGCGAGCGCGCTGAGCTGCACCAATGTTTGCGTCATGCTGTTGTATGAGGTTCGAACAGCCCTGAGATGAACGGCAGCACGGCGTTGTGCGGGTTGGGTTTGAGCAGGCCCCAGCGTTCGAGCAGGAAGCTGGTGGTGCGTGTATTGGCCTCGTGCGTCCGTTCTAGAAAACCTCCCCCACATACCGCGCAAACCGGAAATCCCTGATCGCAACTACACGCCCTTCGGCATCGAAATCCACGAACACCATGTAGCCCGGCGCGCCGGCGCCTTCGTGGGCTTCGGTGTTCATCCATAAAGCAGCCTTGCCTTCGACATCGATCAGGCTCATGCGCAGGTCGCGTGTCTTGGCGGCGTAGTTGGTGAAGTATTCGCCACCTTGCATGGCGTAGCCCTTGCGTCGAGCGACGAGGTCGAGCTGCACGCTGTCGGCGAGCAGGTCGCGCAGGCCGTCCCAATCTCTTGCGTTGAAGCGATCTGCATAAGCGGCGAGCAGGGCCTGGTCTTGTTGCGATAGCGCGGGCGGTGGTGCGGCGTTTTCCGCTTGAGCGGCGAGTTCGCGCAGGCGCGCGCGGCCGCGATGCAGCGCTGCCTTGACGGCCGGCACGGTGCTCTCCATCACTTGTGCAGTTTCTTCGGCTTCGTAGCCGAGCACGTCGGTGAGGATGACGGCGCTGCGTTGCGCGGGCGCGAGGCGCATGAAGGTGCGCAGGGCGGCGGTGGCGACGTGGCGGCTGTCGGCGTTTGCCTGCGGATCGATGGCCATGCCGGCGGCATCATCAGCGAACGCGCTTTTGTCTTCATCGAACACGGCTTGGTCGCGTGCGCGCTTGCGCAGGAAGTCCATAGCGGTGTTGTGCGCGATGCGGAACAGCCAGCCTTCGATGTGCTGCACGGTCTGCGCGTTGTAGTTGGCGTTGGCCTTGATGAGGGTCTCTTGCACGATGTCTTCGCCGTCGAGCACGGAGCCGGTCATGCGCGCGCAATAGCGGTGAAGGCGTGCGCGTAGCTGGATCATGAGCTGGGGAAAGTCGGGGTCGGGGATGTCGCTGGCGTAGGGGATGTTTTCCATGGTTCGCGGTATGGCCTGTGAAGTTTCAATCTCAGGGTAGACGTCCTGCGACCTGCAAAGGATGCGGTGCGTCGAAAAAAGATTCCTGAAAAATTTCTGCATCGTTTGCAGCTTGCAATACGTCTTTGGAAGGGACACGCAACAAGATGGACTGTGCACGCGGCAAGCGTTGTTGGCGCGCGCGCTCCATCTTGTTACGAGTTCCTATGCAACGCGCAGCAGCGCTAACCCGATCTTTCTGAAGGAGTCAGAGCATGAGAAACGTAGTCGTCCGTTACAAGGTAAAGCCGGAGTGTGTCGCAGAAAATGTGGCGCTGATCCACGAGGTGTTCGAGGAGCTTGCGCATGTCAAGCCTGCGCAGGTGCGCTACGACGCGTACAAGCTGCCCGATGGGGTGAGCTTCGTCCACGTCGTTGCAACTGCAGCCAGCGCGGAGGAGAGTCCGTTGTTAAAACTGGCGTCTTTCCAGCGCTTCCTCGCGGACATCAAGAGCCGTGTCGAGGAGGCGCCGGTGACGAACGACACGCATCCTATCGGACACTTCGACAGTTTCGCGTAGGGCGGAACTCCGCAGGAGGTTCCGCCGGATCGGTGCCAGTGCGTGCGTTGCGTGAGGCCGCCTCTCGGCGGCTGGCGGAACTTCCGTAGGAGTTCCGCCTACATTGCGTGGGGCACGACGAGTCGTTGGCGCAGCAGTAGGAGCACGCAAAGCATGACGAGCGCGGACAGGCCGAGCGACCAGTGCACGCCCGCAATGGTGCCGAGCAATCCCACGTTGATCCCCGCGAATGCGCGCATGCCCATCGCCGACATGTTGAACAGGCCGAGCACGCGGCCGCGTATGTCGGCGGGGGCGTTGAGCTGCACTAATGCCTGCGTCATACTGTTGTACGAAAGCTCGAACAGCCCTGCGGTGAAGAGCAGCGTGAGTGAGAGCGCGTAGGTGTGCGACATGGCGAAGCTGCCGAGGGCGATGCACCAGCCCATGGCGAGCAGCACGGCGGTGCGCGGGTTGGGCTTGAGCAGGCCCCAGCGTTCGAGCAGGAAACCGGCGGTGAGTGCGCCTGCCGCATCTGCTGCGAGCAGCGCGCTGTAGGAGACGCCGGGGTTGCCGTGGCCGAGGTCTTGCGCGAAGTTGGGCATCTGCGCCTGGTAGCTGTTGCCAATGAAGAACGAGGCGGCGCCAGCGAGGGCGATCATGGAGACGAGGACGGGCTTGTCGGCGATGTCGCGCATAGTCTGCACGATGTCGCCGAAGCCGCGCACGGCGCGTTGCGGTGCGGGCTCGCCTTTGCGGAAACGCGGACCGTAGGGCGCTTTCCACAACCACAGAATGACAGGTAGATAGAAGCAGGCGTTGAGGAAGATGCCGTGCTTGGGCCCGAGGGTGAGCATGATGGCGCCGCCGACTGCCGGGCCGACAAGCACGCCCATGGTGCGCGCCGTGGCATTGAGGCGCACGGCGCTGGGCAGAATGTCGCGCTTGACAATGTCATGGATGAGCAACTGGCTCGATGTCTGCCAGAAGACGCCGGCGCAGCCGTGGATGACGAGCAGCACCATGGCTTCCCACATCTGCAGGGTGTCGGTGATGAAGAAATAGCCCCAGCCGATTGACGCTGTCATAAACAAGAGCATGCCGAACTGGATGAGGCGACGCGGGTCGAAGCGGTCGGCCAGTGCGCCGACGGGCACGGAGAAGAGCAGGAAGGGCAGCCAGTGCGAGACTACGGCGAAGCCCCCGAGCGCGGCGGAGTGAAACTTCTGGTAGGCCATCCAGTAGCTGATCACGTGCTCGATGTTGTCGGCCATCATTGCCAGGAAGTAGGTGGCGAGGAAGGCACGGAAGCCGGGGATGCGCAGTGCTGCGAAAGAGACCTTGGGTGCTGCGGGGGCTTGTGTGTTTTGCATGATGTCTGCGTCGGGCGCTGCTGTCGGCGTAGTGGTGTGGGGGTGGTGCGATGCTGATGAGTCTATGCCTGACCTTCACACGCAGGGTGGGTTCCCGTGGTCGAAGTGAAATGCAGCGGCAAGGTTCGAATATACATTCCGTTGTAGCGCTTCAACATAGAATCTACGCGACAATCGCCACAGCTACTTATTCGTCATTCCCGCCTTCGCGGGAATGACGGGTTCGGATGTGACTCACGTAATAGCCCGTAGGGTGGGCACGGTGTGCCCACGCGTTTCGTTTGCATGGCACCGAGCGAAGACCGGCGTGGGCACACCGTGCCCACCCTACCAACTCCGGAATCGCGCCAGTTGACATGTGACCAAAAAGTCACATATAGTCCAGCCATGTTCAACGACGATCAAGTCTTCAAGGCGCTCGGCGATCCTTCCCGCCGCTTCCTGCTCGACCTGCTTTTCCAGCGCGATGGTCAGACGCTGAGCGAGCTGGAGGCGGAGCTGGCGATGACGCGCTTCGGGGTGATGAAGCATCTGCGCGTGCTTGAGGATGCGGGGCTGGTGGTGACGCGCCGCTCGGGGCGCGAGAAGTTGCACTTTCTCAACCCCGTGCCGATTCGCCTGATACATGACAGATGGATAGACAAGTACAGGGAGCGGCAAGTGTCGGCTCTCACGGATCTGAAAACTTCACTGGAGAGCAAGCAATGCCAACAATCCTCGAAAAAGAAAGCCTGACCACGCAGATCCACGAGATCTATATCAAGGCGCCACCGGAGTTGATCTGGGAAGCGATCACGTCACCGGAGTGGACGGCGAAATATGGCTACCGTGCCCCCGCCGAATACGATCTCAAGCCGGGCGGCAAGTACAAGGTGAGATCGACGGAGGCGATGCAGGCGATGGGCTTGCCGATGATCATCATCGACGGCGAGGTGACCGAAGCGATCCCGCCAAGCAAGCTGGTGCACACGCTGCGGTTCCTGTTCACCGACGAGAATGCGGCAGAGGGTTTCACGCGCATCACCTGGGATATCGTGCCGGTGCCAGCGGGCTTCTGCCGGTTGACGGTAACGCACGAAATGGAAGGCGCGCCGATCATGGCCGCTTCCACATCAAGCAAGGTCGACGATGGTCAGGGCGGCGGTGGCTGGACGTGGATCATCAGCGACCTGAAGTCTTTGCTGGAGACGGGCAAGTCGCTGGCCGACTGAGGCGTAGGGCGCAATAGCCGAACGGCATTTGCGCCGAATGCTTGTTCTCCTGCCGACGCACATCGCTGCGATGTGCGATGCATATCACGCCCTGCAAAGAGCCGCGCCGGGACGGTTGACTAGGTCGTCGACCAGCGCCTGGCCAACGCACCTGCACCAAGGGCGAGGCCGACCAGCGCAAGAGAGCTGGGTTCGGGTATCGACGTGGATAGCGCATCGGTGCTGATGGCGAAACTGGTGATGGCGAGATGGCTACCTTGGTCGGGGCCCACGCCGTAGAAGTAGCCAGAGGGGCCGACGCTGATCGGCCCGGTCGCAATATCGTCGAGGCTGAGCGCGGATGGAAAGAGCACACCCGGCGCTGTCGAGATATACACAGTGTCGCCAAAGCCGCCGCCTGGGCCATACATGTCGAGCTGGATCACGTCCTGCGTGGCGCTGTGGTAGAGATCGACATGCTGTGTGCCGAAGCCACGGTCCAGCAGCCCCGATCCGTCATCGAGCCATAGGTGCATGAACTGTGGATGCAATGGGCTATAGCCGAAGTAGCCTTCGTCATAAAGTGCGGAGCTTATGCCGTCGCCGCCCGTCATCGGCGGCAACAGACTCGTGTCGATCGTGAAAAAGCCGTTGAAGGGTTCGCCGAGCCGGCTGTAGCTGGTTACGCCAATGCCGAAGATGTAGTCACTGACGACGAACCCGGCGTACGAGCCATTGATAATCGTTGCCTGAGCGGTGTGCCCGATGAACAACGCGGTGATAAATAACAAGCCGAAAGCAAAAAGACGGATCATGGCGTGTTCCCCGGAAGAGGCGTGGTCAGCGGAAGAAAACCACTGGCGCAGCAGCAAGAAACACTCCGTTCAACGTGGTGCAGAGAGTCCGCGTTTCTCACGCTGTAAATCGGAGGCAGAGCCCTTTTAAGGAGCCATCGCCCGTGCGTGAGCACGCGAGCGGTGCAACGCTGACATGCAAGTTGCACAAACTGCTTGTGCAAAAATCCGAGTTTTGAGACACCTAACTCGTACCGATCTAGCGCGGCGATGCAAGAATGCCCGAACCACCGCCTGATTGCCGGAAGGGAGACAACCATGTGCCGCAACATCAAGACACTCTTCAACTTCGCGCCGCCCGCGACGGATGCGGAAATACGCGATGCGTCCCTGCAGTTCGTGCGCAAGCTCAGCGGTTTCACTGCGCCGTCGAAGAGCAATGCGCAGGCGTTCGATCGCGCGGTCGAGCAGATCGCTGCGTCGGCACGTGAGCTGATCGATTCGCTGGTGACGAATGCGGAGCCGCGTTATCGCGAGGTCGAAGCGGCGAAGGCCAAAGCGCGCTCGGCGGCGAGGTTCGGTGCGCGGTGATCAGCGATCTCGAAATTGAACTGGCTACGCTCGCCGATGCCGTGATGATTGCGGAGATGTCACGCGCGGAGATCGAGTACGGCTTGCCATGGGGTTGGACCGCCCCGCGCGTGTTGCGGATGCTGCACGACCCGGAGGTGAACGTTGCCGTGGTGCGCAGGGCTGGTCGTTTCGCGGCTTTCGGCATCATGAAATACGGCGATGAGCGCGCGCATCTAATGCTGTTTGCGGTGCATGCTGAACACCGTCGTGCAGGCGTTGGCAGTGCGCTGCTGGCGTGGCTCGAAGATGTTGCGCGCGTTGCCGGGGTTGCGAAGATCACCGCCGAGGCGCGGCTGGATAATGCAGATGGCATTTCTTTCTATCGCACGCACGGCTACACGGAGAGAGCCAGGGTTACGCGCATGTATCACGGCCTCGTGGACGGTGTGCGACTGGAAAAGAGATTGCGTGATGATGAGGCGTAGGCAAGCGGCGCAATGTGCTTCGTTTATTGACGCTCTGCGTTTCGAGTCTCCGCCTCATCTTCCAGCGACTCCACGTGCGCCATCCATGCCTCCAGCCCGCCCGTCAGTGGGCGCACGCGGGTGAAACCGACTTCGCGTAACTGGCGCGCAGCGTGGGCGGCCGAGGCTTCGTTCGGACAGTTGCAGTAGAAGACGATCTCATGATCGCGCGGCACGTCTGCCAGCAGCCGTTGAACTTCGGCCAGCTCGGCTTCGAGCGCGCCGGGTATGCGACGCGGGTCTTCTTGCCGCGTGATCAGCGAGCGCACGTCGACAATGATAGGAGCATTGCCGTCGCTGACCAGCGCGTGCAGTTCCTTGACGTCGATGCGGTGCCTGCGCACGAAGCGCAACAGGCGCTGACGCTCTATCCAGCGCCAGGTGACGTAGAGCGCCAGCAAGGCGGCGATGACGAGAATGGCAACGCCGCCGATGCTCGACAGCGCCTTGATAAAGGCACCTACCTGTCGGTGCAGCAGCATGCCGCTACCGATGGCGAGGCTGGCCCACAGCGTGGTGCCGAGTGTGTCGAAGAACAGGAAGCGCGCCGCACCTGTGTTCGTGGCACCGGCCAGGGGAGAGGCCAGCAGCGATAAGCCGGGCACGAAGCGCGCGACGAGCAGCGACCAGGCGCCCCAGCGCGTGAAGACGTTTTCGGTGCGACGCACGCAGGCGTCTGGCGAGATGCTGATGCGACACATCAGGCCAAGTATGCGAATGCCATAACGCTTGCCGGACAGGTACCAGATGAAATCGGCGATGCCGGAGCCCAGCACGGCGAGAATCAACGCCGAGCCGCCCGACAGATGACCGTCGACGGACAACGCGCCGGCCACCATGAGCGTCGGTACGGCCGGCACCGGCACGCCGAGCTGCGTGATGAGCACCTGCAGAAAAACCAGCAGTGGGCCGTACTGATCGAAGAGGGTGACAAGTTCTTGCAAGGCCTGCTCCAGGTGTGCGGTACGGCCGCGTTAGTGGCATCGAGAATACATCGGCGCGATGGGTGGGTCGGCGTGTTTCAACCGCGCTGCGAGTCCGCCAGTTGCTTGTGGCGATAGTCACCCTGGCGCTCCAGCATCCAGCCGGGATACTCCGGCGTGAGTGCGCTGACTTTATTGAGTGCTTCGAGCTCTGCGGCGCCAAGCTGCACATTCGTTGCGGCGATATTGTCGTCGAGTTGCGCGACGCGCTTGGCGCCGACGATGACGCTGGTGACGACTTGTTGATGCAGCAGCCAGGCGATGGCGATCTGCGCGACGGATACGCGTTTGGCATCGGCGATGGCGCGCATGACGTCGATGATGTTGTAGGCATGCTCAAGCGGCACGGGCGGGAAGTCGTAGGTCGTGCGGCGGCTGCCTTCCTCGGCTTGCTGATGGCGGCCATACTTGCCGCTGAGCAGGCCGCCCGCCAGCGGGCTCCACACCATCAGGCCGACGTTTTCGCTCTGGAGCAGCGGCACGATGTCGCGCTCGAGGTCGCGCGTGCCTATCGTGTAATGTGCTTGCAGCGATTCGAAGCGAGAGAGGCCGAGACGTTCCGAGATGCCGAGGCCTTTCATGATCTGCCACGCGGCCCAGTTCGATACGCCGATGTAGCGCACGTGGCCCTGTTGCACCAGCGTGTCGAGCGCGCGCAGGGCTTCTTCGATGGGCGTGGCGACATCGAAACCGTGGATCTGGTAGAGGTCGATATGATCGAGTTGCAGGCGTTCGAGACTGCCCTTTACCGCATCGATGACGTGGGCACGCGACATGCCACGTGAATTCGGCCCTTTGGTGCCGGTTGCGCCGAAAACCTTGGTGGCGACTACCACGTTCTCGCGTGGCACCTTGAGATTTTTCAATGCCTGCCCGGTCATGATTTCCGAGCGGCCGCCGGCATACACGTCGGCGGTGTCGATGAAGTTGATGCCACCATCAAGTGCCCGCCCGACCAGCGCGTCGACTTCGTCCTGTTGCAGCTTGCCGATGTGCGCCCACATGCCGTCCTCGCCACCGAAGGTCATGGTGCCGAGGCAAAGCTCGGAGACGAAGAGGCCGGTATTGCCGAATTTCTTGTAGCGCATGACATTGTCCTTTTGAGGTATTGGTCGCTCCGTCACGCACGTGATGTTTGCGAAGCATGATGGGTGTGAATGAGTTCAGTTTGCCGGCCACAGCGGTATTGTTGCAGGCGCCGCCGCCTTTGGCGACCGGGGGCGTCAGGTTCTTGACCAGATGCCAGCGCAGCAGTTCAATTCCGTGGGGGCCGCGCGGCATGCTGCCTGCACGGACGCTGTCATGAAATCTACACAAACGCGCATCGTGCCTTGCTTATTCTGCACGGTGTGTAAATCGGGGTAGGTTGGTGCTGACGAAGGAAGCCCAACATCATGGTCACGCGCGGCGTTGGGCTTCCTTCGTCAGCACCAACCTACGGCCTTACTTAGCGCCGGCAGCCAAGCCGCGCACACAGCAATACAGCACCAGCGCGTTAAGCAGATGCCATGCAAAATGAGTACCCGTTGGCCACGCTGGACACAGGGCCATGTCGAGCGTTCGCGCACACAGGGACACGATGAAGACAAGTGTTGCCCCGCCGAGCCAGCGTGTCGCTGCCGTTTTGCGCTGCCGTGACCATAGGGTGAAGAGGCACAGCGTCGCGCCGGGAAGCATATAGCCCTCCGAGCCGTTGAGGCCGAGATTTCCCAGCGCGGCAATGCCGCGATCCGCGGCGAGGAAGGTGAGCACGCCGAGCCAGCAAGCCCAGGTCGGCCACCCGACGATGTGTCGCAGATAGCGGTGCAGATAGACGAGGATGAATAGCGCGATGCTGCCGACATCCAGCCACATGCCCCACACCGTACCGAAGACATGGAACAAGCCGCTGCACAGACCGATGCCGACGATCAGCGCGGCGAGCAGGCGCAACTCTTTTTGCCGGGGCGCGCCGCGTAGTTGTCGCCACAGCAGGACGCCCGCGACGATGAATGCGATGTTGGTGATGGCGTTGAGCGGCTCGGCCCACAGCGACGGATCGGTGCGCTCGCAGTAGAGGTCGATAGGGTCGAAGGGGCTCATGCGAAGCGGTTGCTCAGATCGGCTCGGCCGCGAATGCGCCGGCTTCGGTGACGATCCAGTCTAGCCGTTTGTCATGTTCCGCTTCGGCGATGCGTGGCAGGCGCGCGAGTTCGAAGCCGATGCCGATGGTCAGGGTCGGCGCTTCGAGGCTGGCGAGAGTGCGGTCGAAATAGCCGCCGCCGTAGCCGAGCCGGTAGCCGCGCGCATCGAAGCCATTCACGGGGATCAGCAGCAGCGAGGGTTGCAGGGTCGGGCCGTCCACCGGCGTGGGGATGCCATAGCGGTCGGGCTGCATGGTGCTATCCGGCGTCCAGTGACGAAAGCCCAGCGGCGCAGCTTGATCGTTCACCACCGGCAGTGCGGCGCGACGTGCCGCGTCGGCCGTTAACCATGCGGCGATGGCGGGGCGCAGATCCGGTTCGCCGCGGAACGGCCAGCAGAATCCGAGTATCGCGTGGGCGTTTGATGCGTTAAGGGTTTCAAGCAGACTTCGCAGATTTTGCAGCAGGGCGCACTCGCGTTGCGCGCGGTCTGCCGCAGGCAGTGCTTCGCGCGCCGAGATCAGGCTTTGGCGTAGATGCTGGCGGTCCGGATGGCTGGATTCCACGTGTTATGCTCCAACGCCCGTCTCTTGCTCAAGATTGCCTTGAGGCTTGTCGTGTACATACATGTGGGTGTGTGTCACGACGCTAGCTACCTGGCAACAACGACGGTTCAGGAATGAGTTTGATGAGAAGATGGTACGTCATGCCGCGAGGCTTGTGCTTGCGGAGACGGGTTACTGCCGTGACGACAGCTTGGCTGGCAATTGCCGGCTGGCTGGTGTCGGCCTCGATAGCCTGGGCACAGCCCATGGAAAGCGACGTCGCCGATGCGCGCATTTTTGCAGCGCACGAGTACGCCAGCCGCGGCGACACGGCCCGACTGGAACAGTTGGCGGCGAGCCCGAGCAATCATCCGCTGGAACCCTATGTCGGCTACTGGCTGCTGGCGACGCGCATCGCGCGCACCACTGAGCCGCTAGCGACACAACCAATCCGCGATTACCTGCAGGTCAACGACGGCAGCTGGTTGGCCGAACGCCTGCGCACGGATTGGCTCAAGCGTCTGGCGCGCGAAAGCCAGTGGTCACTTTTCAATGATGAATACGCACATGTGCAGCAACCCGACGCGGAGTTGCTGTGCGATGCCGTGCGCGCGCACGGCCCGGCTGCGGACGCGGCGCTGCAGGCGGTGGAAGGGCAATGGCTGACGATCACCGATGCGGATGCCTGCGCAGACCCGCTGCAGGCGCTGGTCAATGCCGGTCGCAAGTCCAGTGACGATGTGCTCTGGCGCTTGCGCCGCATGATAGAGGCCAACCGCCTGAGTGCCGCACGTCATGCCTCTGGCATGTTGTCGAGTGTGCTGGCGCCCGACCCGACGACGCTGGGGCGCGTCTTCGATAATCCTCTGCAATATCTCGGCTCGGGCGCAGCACGTGGCGCGAGTTCGCGCGCGGCACGCGAGCTGGTGCTGGCTGCGGTGGCGCGTGCCGCACGCGTCGATGCACATGCCACTTGGGTACGCTGGCATGCGATCAACGAAAGCCGTTATACGGCGGGCGAGCGCGCCTATGTCATGGGCCAGATTGCCTGGGGCGCGGCGCTGGCGCAGATGCCGGAGGCCGTGCCGTGGTACGCCATGGCGCGCGATCTCTTGCCGAACATGCCGATGAGCGACGATCAAGCGGCCTGGCAGTTGCGCAGCGCCTTGCGCGCAGGCGATTGGCCGGGCGTGCAGGCTGCGGTGGATGCGATGACGAGTTCGCAACGCAATACGCCGGAATGGACTTATTGGCAGGCGCGCGCACTGATGCGTCAGGGGCATGCCGTCGAGGCGCGCGCGCTGTTCGAGCGCTATGCAGGCGATCCGACGTTCTACGGCATTCTGTCGGCCGAGGCGGTCGGTCGCAGCATCACCTGGCCGCACGCGGCCGTCCCGCCCACGCTGCTGGAAATGGCGCTCATCGAGGGCAGCGGCGAAGTGCAGCGCGCCGTGGCGTTGTTGCGTCTCGATATGCGCACCGAAGCCTTGCGCGAATGGAGCTGGGGCATGCGTAACGCTGACGACCGCTTCCTGCTGGCCGCCGCCGAATATGCCAGACGCATGGGTCTGTACGATCGTGCCATCAACGCGGCCGATCGCACGCGTCTGCAGCACGATTTCAGCCTGCGCTATCTGGCGCCGTATTACGACGTCTTCGCGCGCGAGGCGCGCACCAACCGGCTCGATCTGCACTGGGTGTATGGCCTGACACGGCAGGAGAGCCGCTTCCATCCGGTGGCACGCTCGTCAGCCGGCGCGCAGGGGCTGATGCAGGTCATGCCGGCGACGGGCCGCATGGTGGCGCGTCAAGTTGGCATGCAGGGTTTCAGCGTCGACCGCCTAGCCGAGACGGAGCCGAACGTGCAGATTGGCACAGCCTATCTGCGCACCGTGCTCGACAGTCTCAGCAACTCATATGTCATGGCGACGGCCGCCTACAATGCCGGGCCGGGCCGGGCCAAGCGTTGGCGCGACGGCAAGCCGCTGGAAGGCGCCATCTACGCCGAGACGATTCCGATCAGCGAGACCCGCGACTACGTGAAGAAGGTGATGGCCAACGCCATTGCTTACGCAGTGCTGCTGGATGGTCGACCGATATCATTGACGCAACTGCTCGGCACCGTACCGGGCGAGTCGCTGATCGAGGCTGCGCGCTAAGCATTTGTCATTGGCGTGCCGCAGCCGTTTGTGTAGGTCGGATGAGCGAAGCGTTATCCGACTAACCGCTGAGCTTTCGGGTTAACCCTTCGAAGTGACATCGAAGGGATGCTTCGGAGAAGGCGTGCGCGCAATAGCTTCATCGCAATGTTTGCCCGCTGTGTTCGTTATTTGACTGAACATTCTCCGGCCTTTCACTATCGTGAGCGCTGCCAAGACCGAACGGCGGCAAGTCCTTGCCGCCATGCGGTTGAGGCTTGACCTTGTCATGCGGCTGAGCCATGTTCAGGGCTCAAGCTTCTAAAAAATCATGGCCAATATGACCTTGAATGTGACCTTGCGTAGCATTCTCCTCGTCGGCGGCACCGGCTTCATCGGCACAGCCCTGGCCCAGCGCCTGAGCGCCCTTGGCCTGCGCGTGATCGTGCCGACGCGGCGTGCGGACAAGGGCGATGCGTTGCGGCTCCTACCTACCGTCGAGGTGGTCGAGGCGGACGTCTACGACACGAGCGTGTTGTGCGGTCTGATGAGCGAGGTGGATGCGGTCGTCAATCTGGTAGGCGTGTTGCACTCCGAATCGGATGTGCCTTACGGGCCGGAATTCGCCCGCGCCCATGTCGAGCTGCCGCGCACCATTGTCGCTGCGGCGCGGCTCTCCGAAGTGTCGCGCATCGTGCATCTGAGTGCGCTCGGCGCCGATATGCATGGCCCGTCCGAATACCTGCGCTCCAAGGCCGATGGCGAGGCCGTGATTCATGTGGCCGATCCGGATATCGAGTGGACGATCTTTCGGCCGGCCGTGGTGTTTGGGCCGGGCGACAAGTTTCTCAATCTGTTCGCCAAACTCACGACCTGGTTGCCGATCCTACCGCTGGGCGGCGCCCACACGCGCTTCCAGCCGGTATTCGTCGAAGACGTGGTGTCGGCCATCGTCTGCGCCTTGCGGCAGCACAAAGGGCTGGGTGAAACCATCGAGTTGGCCGGCCCGCGTGTCTACACGCTGGCCGATCTGGTGCGCTACGTCGCGGACTTGCGCGGACACCGCTGCATGGTGCTGTCGTTGCCCGAGAAACTAGCCTTGCTGCAGGCCGCCTGCATGGAATACCTGCCCGGACCGTTGATGAGCCGCGACAATGTGCTGTCGATGCGCCGCGACTGTGTCGCCAGCGGCCCAGCGATGCCATTCGGTTTGCCGGCGACCGCACTGGAGACCGTGACGCCACAATGGTTGCTGGGCGAGGGAGACTGGCGCGGCGCGCTCGACAGATTTCGCCAGCGAGCGCATCGCAATGCGTGAAAACATGGCATTGGCATTTAATTTCTTGCTTTGAAGAAGCGGAAAAGACGACTTACCCGGGGGAAGTGCGCGTGGAACTGATCGTCGGCGACTACAACTATTCTTCCTGGTCGATGCGCGGCTGGCTCGCCGTCAGGGCCAGCGGCAAACCTTTCAATACCATTGTCATCGCGCTGCGCGAAGCGGACACCGCTGCACGCATCGCGCAATACAGCCCGTCGGGCAAAGTGCCCTGTCTGGTCGACGGCGATCTGGCGATCTGGGATTCGCTGGCGATCGCGGAGTATTGCGCCGAACTCGCACCCTCGTTGTGGCCGACCGATGCCAGGGTACGTGCGGTGGCGCGCGCGGTGAGCGCGGAAATGCATAGCGGTTTCTCTGCGCTGCGCACGCATATGTCGATGAATATCCGCAAGGACTACTCTGGCCACGGACGCACGCCCGAAGTGCTGGAGGACATTGCCCGCATCGAGGCCATCTGGCAGGATTGCCGGCAGCGCTTCGGCGCCGCTGGTCCCTATCTGTTTGGCACATGGAGTATTGCCGATATCATGTACGCGCCAGTGTGCATGCGTTTCGTCACGTATGGCGTCGCGCCCGCTGGCTTTGCCGGGGACTACGCTGGTGACTACCTTCGCAGCGTGTTATCGCATCCGCATGTACAGGAGTGGCTGGCCGCCTCGCGTGCGGAATCCCACGCCATTGCCGCCTACGACGCCTACGATTGAGTGATCCGATTACAGTCAAGCATTTGTGCGGCCCGATCCGGGCGATAATCTTCGTCTTCGACCACCGACTACGAGACAATGCATCTAGCCGTCTTTGAAGACACACCGCTGACCGATCTCAACACTTTGCGCCTGCCCGCGCGGGCAAAGCGTTACGCCGAGATCCATTCTGCCGAACAATTGCTCAAGCTGGTGCGTCGCGGCGATCTCGATGGGCATCGCGTGGTGGTGCTCGGCGGCGGTAGCAATGTGGTGCTGCGCGGCGATCTCGACGCATTCGTTCTGCATATTCGCATTCCCGGTCATGCCCTGGTCAGCGAGCTCGATGACGCCTGGATCGTGCGCGCCGGTGCGGGTGTGAGCTGGCACGAGTTCGTGCGCTTCACACTCGATCAGGGTTGGCCCGGATTGGAGAACCTATCGTTGATTCCGGGTACGGTCGGCGCGGCACCGATCCAGAATATTGGCGCGTATGGCGTCGAGTTGTCTGAACGGTTCTTTGCGCTCGAAGCAGTCGACCTGCGCAGCGGACAGATCGTCAGCCTCGACAAGAAGATCTGCCAGTTCGCCTATCGTGACAGCTTGTTCAAGCAGCAGGCGGCGGGCCGTTTCATCATCACGGCGGTCAGCTTTCGACTGCCCAAACAATGGTACGCCGTCACCGACTATGCCGACGTCGCCAATGAACTCAAGCTGCACGGGCTCAGCGAGCCGACGGCGATGGAAGTGTCGGACGCAATCGTCAACATTCGTCGCCGCAAGTTACCCGATCCGGCTTTGCTGCCCAACGTCGGCAGCTTTTTCAAGAACCCGGTGGTCAGCGCGGAACGCTTTGCCGAGCTGACGGTGACCTGGCCGAAACTGCCGCATCATCCGCAAAATGACGGCAGCATCAAATTGGCCGCGGGTTGGTTGATCGAACAGGCCGGTTGGCGCGGGCGCAATATCGGGCCGGTGGGCATGTACGAGAAACAGGCCCTGGTCCTGGTCAATCACGGCGGAGCGACGGGCGAGGATGTGTTGAGGCTGGCAGACAACGTCTGCGCGGCCGTTTTGGAGAAATTCGGGGTGGCGCTGGAGCAGGAACCCGTGCTGCTTTGAATGCAAGTGTCATTCCGGCAGGCGCCGGAATGACGGCCAAAAGACAGCCTTACGCAACTGCGCGCTCGGCCAGTTGAGGCGCCGTCGCGTTGAGGCGCTTGAAACGCTGCGCGACATCTTCGCCGGCACGCGCCAGTAGCACTGCGTCGGCGCCCGAGGCGAGAACCGTGACGCCGGCGCCGACATATTCGCGTGCCAAGGCTTCGTCAGCCGCCACGATACCCGCTGGTTTGCCGCAAGCCGTGATGCGCGCAATTGCGTCCTTGAATACACAACGCATGTCGGGGTGCGTGGCGCGACCGATGTATCCGAGCTCGGCCGACAAATCGCCCGGGCCGATGAAGATGGCATCGACGCCTTCGACGGCAGCGATCTCTTCGATATTGTCGAGGCCTTCCTGATTCTCGATCTGCACGATCAGGCACAGTTCATTTTCGGCGTGCTGGTGATAGTTGATGATGCGGCCATAGTTCGCGGCGCGCGAAACCGGGCCCAAGCCGCGAATGCCACGCGGTGGATACCACATCGCCGACGCCGCCTGACGCGCCTCTTCGGCGTTCTGCACGTGCGGCACCATCAGTGTCTGGACGCCGATATCGAGCAGGCGTTTGATCAGGACAACGTCATTATGCGAAGGGCGTACTACCGCATGCGCGCTGCCGCCGGTCATGGCCTGCAGCTGTTGCAGCACCAGCAGTACGTCGTTGGGGCCATGTTCGGTGTCGAGAATGAGCCAGTCGAAGCCGCATCCGGCGAGTATTTCGGCAGAGACGTGGTGCGACAGCAGAGAAAACAGGCCAACTTGCAACTTGTTGTTCTGGATGGCGCGCTTGAAATGGTTTGTGGGAACCGTGGGAGCAGTATTGACGTTCATGATGAGCATTACCTATAAGTGGGGTTGGAATCCGTATCGACAGAGAAGCAGTCTGGCCCTCGGGTCGGAGTTCTCCTGCTCAGCCCACGGTTCCACAGTTGCGTTGAACCCACTTTTGGCCAGGGGTTTACTGCTATTGACGCACTGCATCATTTATAACACGCGGGTCATCCAGGGGTCCACGGATCAGATATGCTTTATGGCATCATATCAATGACTTGGGATTTATTCATATTCAAAATGAATTGGAGCGCGTGCAGTGCGGCCGCATTCCGGACCGCCGCGCGCTCGCCCGGAAAATGTCGCGCGTGGCACTTGACGTAAACATCGCTCGAAGAATTGCCGTGCGGGCGGGATGCCCAGGCAAAACACACCATGCCCACCGGTTTCTCTGGCGTGCCTCCCGAGGGACCGGCAATGCCCGAGACGGCCACTGCAACATCGGCCACCGAATGCGCCAGCGCGCCGAGTGCCATCTCGCGGACGGTTTGTTCGCTGACGGCGCCAAACGCTGCCAGCGTGGCCGGCTGCACACCCAGCATGGCTTGCTTGGCATCGTTGCTGTAGGTGACGAAACCGCGATCGAACCAGACACTCGACCCGGCGATTTCCGTCATGGCAGCGGCGATGAGGCCGCCGGTACAGGACTCGGCCGTGACCAGCTGCAAGCCTTGCGCTTGCAGCCAGATTCCGGTCTGGCGGGCGGCCTCTACGAGTTCTTCATTCACGGCGGTGGAGAAGCACGAACCGGCGGCGAGCCGTTACGGTGCCTGCTTGCGTGCCGCAGGACCGGGGCACGTCGCCTTGGTATTGCGGCCCGGCCGTTTCCGGAATGGGTCGTACCAGTACTCGGCTTTGTTGAGCGGCGTCTTGTCGGAGAGCAACGGATTTTCCAGACGGAAAATGCGCCGCGAGCAGAAGTCGGCGCGGTCGATCAAGGGCTGGTGATACTGCAGGAACAGCTTGTCGAACGAGCCGTCCTTGATCATCAGCTTGAACCCTTCCTCGATGCGTGCCGCCAGCCGCGGGTTTTGCGGCGAGACGAAGAAATATTTGGGCAGGGGGAAGTACAACATCATCGATTTCTCGATGGCCATGCCGGGAAAGGTGCTCTTGCGATCGTCATATTCGACGAACACTTCGGACAGGGCGCGCGGGAAGTAATCGAAGCGACCGGCGACCAGCATCTTGTAGAGGCCCTCCCAGTCGGCTGCCGCCTCGTACTTGAAATTGAGCGTCTGGAAAACCTGGCGCGTTGACCATGCGTGACCCACGCCGAGCGTGAGCTTCTTGAGGTCTTCGATATCGGTGATGCGGCTGAATCTTTCCTGGTCGTCGGCACGTATCAACGCGATGCGATATTCCGTGATGCCCTTGTCCACTGGAATGCGCAGCGTGATGAGGTCGCTTTCTTCCCAATCGGGACGGGTTGCCTTGGCCGTCACGTTTACGACCACACCACGTTGGAGTTCGGTCAACAGTCGGTCGCGATACATGTAACTCGGCGCGTACTCGACGCGAAACGGACCGTACTTGGCCTGCGTGCGTTCCAGAATTTGAGTGAGCAGAATATTGGTGTAATCGTTGCGCTTGTCGATCTCGTTGACCGGCGCATCGAGAATGGCAACATCCATGGCATGCGCCACGTTGGCGATGCCCGGGACGAAGCTAAGGACGAAGCTCGATACGAGCGAGAGCAGCAAGCTATTCCGTGCTTTGCCCAGTGTAAGCATATCCCTTATGTCCGAGAGTCTTCGATTCGAAGAAGTTGTTGCGAGGCGGCGGATCACGACAACTGAGCACTACCACTAAAGTCGTAAGTGACCAGACGCTTGAAGCGTACTTGCCGTATGTTAGTACGGTGCATGAGCATACGTCACGACAATCCAGAGGAGTGTGTCGTAGCGTGTCTGTCGTGCTGCGCCGCAGCGTGGTCCGATAGGGGCCAATTTATGCAAACCGCAATATTTTGAACGCGACGGCAAGACACAACAGCGCATACCCCGCAGCCAGCAAATCATCGAACATCACGCCAAAACCGTTCTTGAAACGTGCATCGGCAATACGTATCGGCCAAGGTTTTACGATGTCGAAAAAGCGGAACAGGATGAAGCTGGCAAGCTGCCACCACAGGCCGTGCGGCGTCAGCCACAACACCAGCCACATCGCTACGAACTCGTCCCAGACGATACCGCCATGGTCGACCACGCCGAGTGCCTTGCCAGTCAGCGGCACGAAGAAGCATCCCGCGACGAAGCCCAGCAGCAGAAAGACACCGAAACCTGCGTCGGAAAACGGTGGCCGGACCAGAGCATAGAGTGCCCACGCCAGCAGCGTGCCAACCGTGCCGGGCGCCACCGGCGAGAGGCCACTGCCGAGGCCCAGCGAAAGGAAATGTGCGGGGTGCGACAAGAGAAGACGCAGCGTGGGTCGGGACATTGAGCGGGCGCAAGAGTTTGACGGGTCGCCATGCATACTGCCACATATCACTGACGGCTTTGGCGGGTTGCGCTGCCAGCCTGATGCTGCCGATAAGACAGGAACGGTGTGTCATTCCCGCTTTCATGGGAATGGCGTCATCCTTGCCGAGACCTATTTTCCAACCACTTCTTGTCGTGTAAGTAGCCGAGGCGAAATCCCATGAGAAAGCCAAGGCGCAGCGCGCATACGCCACTTCGGGAGAAAGAATGATTGCGATACGCATGATCTGCCGCGCGCTGCCGCACTTCGCGCTTGTCATATTCTCGTGCATGCGTATTGCATACGCAGGAGGCTACGTTGAACTGGATGCCGATCGCGTCGCGCAACTGAGCGCGCTACTGAGCGAAGCACCACAGGGTTTCGGCCCACGCTGTACGGATCGCGCCATGTGGAGCACGCCAGCAATAAGCGAGCGGCTGGCAGCCGTGAAAGGCGCCGCCGAAAAACTCCTGACCCAGCCATTTCCGTCATGGAGCGACGAGGCCTATCTCGAATACAGCAGCAAGGGCGCGCGGCCGAATGGGGAACGCATGATGAACGCGCGCAAGGCCTGGCTTTATCCCCTGGTGCTGGCCGAGTGCGTCGAGGGCAAGGGGCGATTCCTGCCGGCTATCGAACATACGTTGATCGAACTCGATACGCAGCCCACCTGGACCTGGCCGGCGCACGACGCAACGCTACGCAACTTCCGCCAGCACAACTATGAAGTCGATCTGCTTGCTGCCGACACGGCGCACGATGTCGCGCAAACTTTGTACATGCTTGGCGACCAACTTACGCCCGCTGTGAAGCAGCAGACGTTGGCCGCGTTGGAGGCACGCATTTTCGTGCCACTGCGCCGCAGTTTCATCAGCGGCGGCAAGGACAACTGGTGGCTGCAAGCCGACCATAACTGGAACGCCGTGTGTCTCAAGGGCATCGTCGGCGCTGCGCTCGCCGTCTTGCCGGCGCGGCAGGATCGCGCGCTGTTCGTGGCGGCGGGCGAACACTACATTCGCAAATATGTCGCCGCCTTTCCGGACGACGGCTATTCGATCGAAGGGCCGGGCTACTGGAATTATGGCTTCTCGCATTTCACGGAACTGCGCGAGCTATTGATGCAGGCCACCGCGGCTCAACTTGATCTGTTCGCCGATGCCAAGGTGCGCAATATCGCGCTGTATGGCTTTCGCATCGAGATGCTGCCCGGCAATGTCGCCGCCTTTGGCGACGCTTCGCGCAGCACGAAGATGGATGATTTCACGCGTGCCTATGCCGATGAAGTATTTTCGCTGGGCGTGTCCGCCCACCTTGCCGGCCTGCCCATCACTGCGAAGCAGGCAGGCAACGCAGCGCCGGTGGCCAATGCAACGATGATCCTGTTCGCCAGACCCGTGCCGGAAAATACAAACGGCGCCGGCGTGCAGGTCGGCCTGCAGAGTTATTTCGACAAGGTCGGCGTGCTGGTGTCGCGTCCTGGCGCAGACGAACGCATGGGGGTCTCGATCAAAGCTGGTGGCAATGGCAATCACAGCCACAACGACATCGGCTCATATGCCATTGGGTTGGGAGCGGAACAGCCTACCGGCGACGCGGGCGCCACCGTCTATTCGGCGAAGACCTTCAGCAAACTGCGCTACACCATCAAGGGCATCAATTCGTATGGGCACCCCGTGCCGGTGGTCGCGGGCGAGCTGCAACGCGAAGCCACGCAAGTCAAGCCCTCGGTGCTGGCAACGCGCTTCTCCGACGAGCTCGACGAGATTACCCTGGATATGGCATCGGCGTATTCCGTATCTTCGCTAAAGTCTCTCACGCGTCGTCTGCGCCACGAGCGCACAGGCGGCGGTGCGGTACAGATCGAGGATCGCTTTGCGTTTTCGCGGGCGGAAACATTCGAGGTTGCATTGATCGTTGGCGGCAGCTGGCAGGCACATGGCGACGACACCATAGAACTGTGGCAGAAGAATGAGCACCTGATGGCGCACATCGAAGCGTCGGCGCCCTACGAAATAGCCAGCGAGAAAATCGACGAAGAAGGACTGGCCTTCACGCGCATCGCCGTGCGCCTGAAGGCGCCGCAGCCGAGCGGCTTCGTGCGCGTGCGGTTCACACCGCAGTGAAGCGAATTGCGAGATTGAACCAGTCCCGAGAACCGTCATTTTCGCGAAAGCGAGAATTCACTTAATGGCGTAGCGGTGTAGGGCGCAGTGAAACTGCGCCACATGTTCGAGATAATATTCGGCGCAGTTTCACTGCGCCCTACGCAACCACTCATCAAGGCGCGATGCCGCGTCCGGCGCGAGATGCAGGCCGAGCTTGCTGCGGCGCCAGAGGATGTCCTGCGCGCTACGCGCCCATTCGTGTGTGACAAGGTAGTCGAGTTCGCGCTCGAAAAGGCCGGGCAATATTTCTGCGCCCAGTGCGAGCGTATTCTGCGCATTGCCGAGAATGTCGCGGCTACGCGTGCCGTAAGCGTTGGCAAGCCGCTGCAATAATTCAATTGGCATTGCCGGATATTCGCCACGCAAAGCAGACTGGAACAGCGAGAAATCGCCTTTCGGCATATTGCCGCCTGGCAGTGGTGCGCGTGCTGTCCAGGTCGGCGCGTCGTGACCGAGGAGGCTTTGCACGCGGCTCACGGCTTCTTCGGCGAGCTTGCGATAGGTCGTGATCTTGCCGCCAAAGACGGACAGCAGCGGCGCGTCTTCGCCGTCGAGTTCGAGCAGGTAGTCACGCGTGTTGCGCGACAGCGCGGCGTGCTCGTCGTCGAGCAGCGGCCGCAAGCCGGAGTACGTCCAGCGCACCATGTCCGGCGTCACGCTCTGGCGGAAGAAGCGGCTCACCGTGGCGCACAGGTAGGCCGTTTCATCTTCGCTGATCGTAACGGGGGAGGCTTCTGCAGCGTGTTCCGTTTCAGTCGTGCCGATGAGCGTGAAGTCTTTTTCGTACGGTATCGCGAAGACGATGCGCCGATCCGGATTCTGGAAAAGATAGGCACTGTCGTGCGCGAACAGGCGCGGTACGACGATGTGGCTGCCACGCACCAGGCGTACGCGGTGGCGCGGCCGCTGACCCGCATCGCGCATGAAGCTGGCGACCCACGGGCCCGTGGCATTGATCAGTGCCCGTGAACGCACGGTGGCGTGAATGCCGTTGTCATCGAGTAATTCAATCTGCCAACCGTCTTCGTCGCGCTCGGCGGCCGTGCATGCGGTACGCGTGACAATCGTTGCGCCGCGCTCGGCGGCATCGACGCAGTTGAGCACGACGAGCCGCGCGTCGTCGACCCACGCATCCGAGTATTCAAACGCATGTTTCCATTGCGGCTGTATCGCGGCGCCGGCGGGGTGGCGCGCAAGCTTGATAGCGGCCGAGCCGGGCAGGCGATCGCGCCGCGCCAAATGATCGTAGAGAAACAGCCCGGCGCGCACGAGCCAGCGCGAGCGTATGGCATCGTCATGAATCATGATGAAGCGCAGCGGCCGCGTGATGTGCGGTGCGGCGTTGAGCAGGGTCTCGCGCTCGGCAAGGGCTTTGCGCACCAGCTTGAATTCGAAATTCTCAAGGTAACGCAAGCCGCCATGGATGAGCTTGGTGCTCGCTGAGGAGGTGTGCTGCGCCAGGTCTTCGCGCTCGACCAGCAACACTTTCAGACCGCGCCCTGCCGCGTCGCGTGCGATGCCCGCGCCGTTGATGCCGCCGCCGACAATGACCAGATCGTAGAGGGTAGAGCTCAGGTTCATCTCGAACGAATCCGCTGCGAACAGGCGCCATGCGCCAATGGGTTCAACTGATTATGCATGTCTGATGCAGGTCGGCAAGCCGCGAGCATATGCGGCTTTACGTCCATTTCACGTGGCAACTGATCGCCGGGTCGAATTTCACCCGTGACCGGGTCTGTCGCGACCACCCCGCGAAGCCCTGTGTCTGCGAGCCACCCCAGAAAGTTGTGGGTCAGGGGCTACCCGGCTGGTCGTCCGGCCGTTCTGCGAATGGAAAATAATTTGTTTTAAATCAAGTGCTTGCTGGCCTGCTCAAGGGTGGCACGCCTTTCGCAATGAGGACATGCAACGCGATTTCGGGAGCCCAGCTTGCGCACTACAGCCGACGCGCATCTCGATCGCGTGGTCGAGGCGATTCAGAACTACTTGTCGCGACACCCGGGCGCTGCCGACAGCGAGCTTGGCATCGCGCAATGGTGGTTGCACGAGTGGCTTCGGAACAGCGGTGAATCCATCTCCGCAGACACGGTGCGGCTCGCGCTGGAGCGATTGCAGCGACTCGGCGTGGTCGAGAACGTTGACGTTGCGGGCGTTGGACGCCTGTGGCGTGGTGTGGCAAGTGAAGCAAACTGACAGGTGATGCAACTGATGCCGTGTGCGAATCACGATAGGGTAGCTGGAACTGCTGACAGGGCGACATGGCCAACGT
This sequence comes from Rhodocyclales bacterium, assembly GCA_028292505.1. Taxonomy (GTDB): domain Bacteria; phylum Pseudomonadota; class Gammaproteobacteria; order Burkholderiales; family Rhodocyclaceae; genus Viridibacterium. The sequence goes on along the minus strand of JAQGMF010000010.1, from coordinate 180,503 downwards.
ACTAGCCATCCACTCGGTCGGTCATTCGATAGCGACCTTCCTGCGAAACACCTACCCCAAGACGGTGGCGGGCGTGAGCATGCCCGAATGCGACTTCGCGCAGATGTCCTCGGGCGAGATGGCCGGCACCATCGACGATGCCCTCACACGCATCACGCTTTATCTATATCGCGTAACCGTCAACGAATTCAGCCGTCAGCAGCGCCCCGGCCTGATGTCATCGGACCAGCAGGCGCCGCTTGGCCTCGATTTGCATTTCCTGCTCACCGCGTGGGCCGGCAATGCGCAGGACGAGCAACTCACGTTGGCCTGGGCCATGCGCCAGCTCTACCTCTTCCCTATTCTCGACGCCTCGTCGTTGTCGCCCGAGGCCGGCTGGGGCAGCGACGAAGTCATCCAGGTTATTCCATCGGAATTACCGAACGACGAGTTGATGCGCATCTGGGATGCGCTCGATCCTTCCTATCGCATTTCGGTGCCTTATATCGCGCGCCTCGTGCGGCTCGATCCGGACAAGATCTTCGATGCCAACCCGGTCGTTGCCACGCGCTTCGGCTATGGAACCGCTTCGCCGATCGGTGAGGAGGCGTCGATATGACGTTGGCAATAATCGAGCTGGATCGCCAGGAGCACCGCATCGTTGCTGCCATGCGCTGCGTCGATGCGACAACGCGCGTCGCGGTCGATGTGCCGCTGCAGGTCGACGTCGCCAACGCACGCATTCAGCGCAATCGCAGCGGCCTCTACGTCATCGTCGCGGCCGATGCCCTGGCGAACTTCGCCGACTCTTTCAATGAGCAACCGGCTACCGCTCTGGGTTCCGTCACGCTGACGGCGACAATCCGCGATATCTCCGGCCGCTATCTGCCGCGTGTTGCGTCCTTGTCGTTGCCGCGAGATCCCTCGCCAGCGAATGCGGGGCTCGACTCTTCGCTGTTCAAACCCATCGAGATCGAAATGCATCCGGCCAGCGCCGCGCCGCTTGGCGCCAACTGGTCCGTGCTGCGCGTCAGCGTCAGTGCCGCGACGGGTGGTGATGCCGATGGTGACTTACTTGGCGGTGCGTTGTTGCGCGTGCTCAACGGCAGCACGGTGCTGGCGCGCGGCATGACCGACTGGCGCGGCGAAGCGCTGGTGCCGGTGCCTGGCGTGCCAGTCACGACATGGTCCGATGATCCGCATGCCGTTGTCGTAACCGAGATTACCGCGCAACTCGAAGTGGTGTTCGACCCGGCCACTGGCACGCGGACCAGCGCGGCCGATGGGCGTGCCGGGCGTGCGCCTGCGGTGTTGCCACTGGTCGACCCGTCCGTGCTCGAAAGCAACAACGCCACCCTGCCGCATGCCACGCAGTCCGTGCAGCTCGCCGCCGGGCGTTCGCAAACGATTTCCTTCCCGCTCGCATTGCCATGACTTACCCAGACGTGTCCGCGAGTTTTTCGTTTTACCCCTCCACCTTCATGCAAAGGAGATAAGCCATGCCTGAATATCTGGCACCCGGCGTCTATGTTGAGGAAACCAGCTTCCGCGCGAAGTCCATTGAAGGTGTGGGTACCAGCACCACCGCCTTTATCGGCCCGACGCGACGTGGCCCCATTGGGGGCACACCGGAAATGGTGACCAGCTTGCCGGACTTCGAGCGCCTTTACGGCAGCCTCGAAAACATCGTTTTCAGCGACGTCACGGATCCCAAGCTGCAACTCAACTTCGTCGCTCACGCGGCACGCGCCTACTTCGACAACGGCGGCACACGCCTCTACGTCATGCGCGCCTGGAACGCGAGTTCGGGTACCGACACCGGTCTCGCCGCAGGCACGCTCATTAACGGCAGCGGCGACGACACCAAGGCCGTGACCGTGAAGGCGCGCTCCCCCGGTTCGGTCTACAACGGCACGGTGTTGTTCCGCGAAAATCTGCGGCCTGCGACGGTGCTCACGCTCGGCACTGCGCCCGAAGGCAGCATGCTGTCAAACCTCGTCGGCACGACTGCGCCCTACACCGAGACGCTCTATGTCAAGAGCGGCGGCGACTGGCTCGATAGCAGCGCGACCAAGCTGTCTTTCACCGGCCTCAATGCCGGTGACATACCCGGCGGGGCCGACGCCAAGGCAGCCAATCTCGTCACCCTGGCAGTCGAATTCCAGGACACAGACGGTTACTCGCTGGGCTGGGACGAGCTGGGTTATGGCAGCGCACATCCGAGTTTTGTGGGTGCCGTGCTCGCCGCCAAACCGCACAACCGTGCCGACGATTTGCAGAACATGATTGCCGTGCTGGTCGGCTCGACCATCACGCCATTCGCTTTGCATACGGCGATCAAGGGCCTGCCGACGGCGGCCGATGGGCGCTATACACTAAGCCTCACGGGCGGAGACGAAGGCGCAGCGCCGATTGCCGGTGCCGAAGGCACGGTCGGCACATATGCCGATGGCCTTGCGCTGCTGCTCGGCCTCGAAGACATCTCCATTGTCGCAGCACCAGGATCATCGGCCTACGGCGATTCGGATGCACGTCAGGCCGTGCAGAACCTGCTGATCGGTCACGCCGAAAAGCGCCGCTCGTATCGCATCGCGGTTCTCGATTGCGAGCCGGGACAAGTGCCGGGCGACATGCGCACGTCACGCGGCCGCATCGACACCAAGTACGGCGCGCTCTACTACCCGTGGGTCACGGTGGCGAACCCCTTGGCGCGCCCCGGTCGCGACGATATTCCGAAGGAGATCAACGTACCGCCTTCCGGTTTCGTCAGCGGCATTTATGCGCGCAACGATAGCCAGCGCGGCGTGTACAAGGCGCCCGCGAATGAAGTCGTGACCGGTGCGTTGCGCTTCGAGTCCGACATCAACTTCGCGCAGCAGGAGTTGCTTAATCCCATTGGCGTAAATTGTCTGCGCTACCTCAACGGGCGCGGTTACCGGCTGTGGGGTGCGCGTCTGGCCTCGTCAGATCCGGAATGGAAATACGTCTCCGATCGCCGCTACTTCAACTACCTCGAAGCCTCGATCGATCGTGGCACGCAGTGGGCCGTATTCGAGCCGAACGGCGAGCGCCTGTGGGCCAATGTGCGCCAGACGATTTCGGACTTTCTCTACAACGAGTGGAAGGGCGGCGCGCTGCTCGGCACCTCGACGGACGAAGCCTTCTTCGTGCGTTGCGACCGCAGCACCATGACGCAGGCCGACCTGGACAGCGGGCGCCTGATCTGCCTGATCGGTGTGGCCATCATCAAGCCTGCCGAGTTCGTCATCTTCCGTATCGGACAGAAAACGGCAGATGCGAGGGCATGACAAACGACTAATTCTGTCGTGAGGAGATGAAGGTACTCACACCGACCGTCATTCCCGCGAAAGCGGGAATCCACGTGGCCCTCGATGCCGCATTGTGCCCGGAAGTGGATTCCCGCTTTCGCGGGAACGACGGCGCCAGGACAAGTCTTCGTCTCACGCGATGAGAAAACAGTTTATGAAAGGGATTGGAAATGGCTAACCGCACAACGCCTTACGGCGCATTCAATTACGTGGTCAATTTCGACGGCGGTGAGATTTTCGGCGGCTTCTCTGATGTCTCCGGCATCAACACCGAAATCACTGTCGCCGAATACCGCAACGGCAACGACAAGGAGAACCATGTGCGCAAGGTTGCAGGCGTGCACAAGGTGGGAGACGTCACGCTCAAGCGCGGCATCCTCAACTCCAAGACGCTGTTCGACTGGATCGGTGCCGCGCGCACCAAGGGTCCGGACGCGCAGAAGAGCGTCACCATCACTCTTCTCGACGAGTCGCAGAAGGCCGTGCAAACCTGGTCGCTGCGCGGCGTTATCCCGATGAAATATACGGGGCCGACGCTGGCGGGCAAGGGCGGCGGCGATGTTGCGCTCGAAGAGGTGGTGCTGTCCGCCGAAGCGCTGGAACTGAGCGTCTAGGGACGGGTCTCGCATGAGCCTCGTATTCGAGATGGCAGCGCCGCCGGCACAGCCGGACGAGCACCGCGCCGACGTCGCCTGTTTCATCGGCTTCGTCGCGCGCCGCGCTTTGCAGCCATTGCCCACTGCCGTTCTCACCCAGCTCGATGCAGCAGGCTGGGTGAACGGCAATTGGCGGCGCACGGCGAAGCAGATCAATGCGCTCGAAAATCTGCCTGTCATGCTCGATAGCTGGGACCTGTTCGATCAGTTGTTTGCCTGGAACACGCGGCCGCTGTCGGCCAGCGGCAGCACGACGTGCACAACCTACATGGGCGCAGCCGTGCGCAGCTTTTTCGCGCGAGGTGGCAAACGTGCCATTGTCATACGCATCGGCGATCCTTGGGCCTTCCTCGAATCCGGCGCCAGCCGTGCCGCGCATCGCCGCGAGCGTCTGCGCAAGATGCTGCCGGACTTCGCCGACAGCGGCGCGCCGGAGCATCCCTTCGAGCCGTGGAACCCTGCCTCGTGGCAAGGCATCCATCATCTCTACGGTCTGCGCGAGAACAGCATGCTGGTCCTGCCCGATCTGCCGGATGCCTGCGCCGACGAGCCACCGATGCCCGATCAAAGCCTGCCGCCACCGCTGGTGCCGGAGGGCTTCGTCGAGTGCAGTACCGACGAGCCTGTGCCGGTCGACACCGGCTTGCGCAACACGCTTGCGCCGCGTCTCGACAGCAAAGGTTACGCGGCGTGGAAGCTCGCGATCTCTGCCGCGCGCAGTTTTCTCGCGCGCAATCAGCGTGAAGTCATGCTTGTCGCGGCGCTACCCCTTCCGCACGTCGATACCAGTCGCATCGTCGGCGTCGGCAACGTCGTGCATGCGCAGGCCGACATGCTCGCCTACCTGCAACGCATCGGTGTGTTGCGTCCCGATGGCAGCGTAGGCAGCAGCGGGCTGGCCAGCGCCTTTGTGCAATTGTCATGGCCATGGCTGCGCACGCAGGCATCCAACGATCTGCCCGAAGGCCTCGAATCGCCGGACGGAATTCTTGCTGGTTTGATCGCGGGCAATGCCGCGCAGCGCGGCACCTTCCGTTCCGTCGCTGGCGATTTCTCGATGGCGCGTCTGCGCGATGTTGCCGATGCTGAGCCGATACCCGCCTGGGGCCAGGGCGATGACAGCCCGTCGGGGCAACTCTCACGTCATATCTGCCTGATCGCGCAATCGCCGGATGGCTGGGCGCTGCAGTCGGATGTGACCACGGCGGGAGATGAGTCCTGGCGCTTCGGTGGCGCCAGCCGCCTGATGTCGTCCATCGTGCGCACCGCGCGCGCTCTCGGCGATTCGGCAGCTTTCGAGCCGAACGGCCCGCGCCTGTGGGCACGCCTGCGCGGCTCGCTCGAAGACATGCTGATGGAATACTGGTACGAAGGCGCTTTTGCCGGTGCGACCGCCGCGCAAGCCTTCAGCGTGGTGTGCGACAGCACCACCATGACGCAGAACGACATCGACGCGGGCCGCCTGATCGTGCAGATCAGCGTGCAGCCCGCCGTCTCCATCGAACGCATCACCGTCGTGCTCAATCTTGGCAACACGGCCACGTCGAGCGCACTGAAGGAAATCGCATGAGCGACGATGTAGCCGAAAACCTCCTGCCGACGCTACAGGTCTTCCGCTTCGAACTCAGCTTCAAGCGCAGCGGTAGTCCGGTGCCGGTATGCAGCGGCGCCTTCGCTGAATGCACAGGTCTCGAAGCGACGATGGAGCCGAAGGTCATCAAGTCCGGTGGTGAAAATTACGGCGCCTACCAGCGCCCCGGCGTGGTGAGTTTCGCCACCGTTGTGCTCAAGCGCGGCATGACCAAGACGCGCGATCTGTTCAAGTGGTTCCAGATGGTCAATGGCGGCGCTTATGCGTATCGCCTGTCGGCCGAGATCGCCATGCAGAACCCCGCCGGCGAGACCGTCGTCACCTGGTCGCTCGACAACTGCCTGCCGGTCAAATTCAAGGCTGCCGATCTCAATGCCAAGGGCACGGACGTCGGCATCGAAGAACTGCATCTGGCGCACGAAGGTCTGCGCCTCGTGGATGGAGGCTAGGCATGAGTTCCCTGCCTGACGTTCCGACAGTCGAATACGCCACCTTCAAGGTGCTCGAAGGCACCGGTGCGGGCGGTCCGCCGACGCCTGTGCAGTTCAACCCCGCCTCGCTCGAATACGCGCTGTCCAACGAGTTCGACAGCAGCGGCGGCAACAATGGTTCGCGTCAGCAGGTCAAGAAGACGACCGGCAAGCTGACAATGACATTGGTCTACGACACCACCGACACCGGCGGTGACGTGCGCGAGCAGACCGAACACATCTCGACCCTGCTGGAGCCATCCAAGGACGGCAAGAAGAAGTACGCGCCGAAGATCGAATTCGGCTGGGGGACGTATAGCTTCAAGGGCGTGGTCGAGCAGTACAAGGAGACCATCGACTTCTTCGCGCCGAGCGGTGTGCCGCTGCGCGCTTCGATCAATCTGACCCTGTCGAGTCAGGACGTCACCTTCCAGAGCAGTAAGAATCCGCCTGCCAACGTCGACGGCGATCTCACGCCCGACCCCGTGAGCGCTCCCGCAGGCGCGGGCGCATCCGATGTGGCCAGCGCACTCGGCGACCCGCGTGCTGCGCGCGCGATTGCCAGTGCCAATGGTGCGGACAGTCTGCGTTTCGGCGGCAGTGCGTCGCTGTCGGTTGGCGGCGGCATCAGCCTGTCGGCCGCAGCGAGTTTCTCGGTGAGCGCGTCGGCGAGCGTGGGTGTTGGCGGCGGCGCAGGGATTGGCATTGGAATTGGCGGTGGCATCGGTATCAGCGGCGGCGTGAGCATCGGCGGCAGTGTCGGTGTCAGCACCAGCGCGGGCATCACGGCAACGGCAGGTGCCGCCTTCACCGGCTTGCGCGTGAGCGCGCCGACGACCATCAGCATCAGCGTCGACACCGCGCGCGCGGCCTTGTTGCCAGTGGCGGCGACAACGGGCGCGACCGCTTTCGGCCCAGGTGGCCGCGCACGTGTGCAGACCGGCGGCAGTCTCGCCGCCGATGTCGGTGGCAACGCAGACCTGCACGCGCGCATCGGCTTCGGCGATTGAATGGCAAATGAGTGACAACTGAGACTCGGAGATAAATATGCCCATCCAGTTTGAAGAAATATCCGCCCAGATCGATACCAGTTCGCAAAGCCAGGCGCCTTCACCGACGGCAGCCGCGAGCCCGCCGAGCGAAGACTTCGAAGGCCAGCTCGATCGTGCCCTGCGCCTGCGCGCTGAGCGTGCAGAGCGCGTTTCTGCTGAATGACAAAGGAATAGACGCATCGTGACCGAAGCCACGCTCAGCCAGTCAGCCATCTACAGCGCGCGCCCGACCCTGCGCATTGCCGGGGCGGAAGACGTGCGCGTCACCGAGCTGATGACAGCGATGAAGATGGAAGAGAGCGAAGGCGGCATGAGCATGCTGGAGTTGCGCTTCAACAACTGGGTGTCGACGCCCGACGGTGGCAGCGCCGAACTGGCCTTCAACAGCAGCTCCACGCTGACGCTCGGCGCCGATCTGTCGGTCTACACGGGCGACGCCGCCACGCCGCGCGAGATCTTTCGCGGCAAGGTCAGCGCGCTCGAAATGGTATGCACATTCGGCAAGGCGCCCGAGCTGGTCGTGCTCGCCGAAGACGCATTGACGGCTGCGCGCCACGGTCGGCGCAGCAAGATCTACGAAGACATGTCGCCGGCCGATCTCGTCAACGCCGTGGCCGGCAATCTCAGTCTCAAACCGAGCGTCGACGGCCTGACCTCGCCGAGCGATACCTGGGCGCAGATCAACGAAACGGATCTGTCCTTCCTGCGTCGCGTCTTGTCGCGTTATGACGCAGACATGCAAGTGGTGGGCGACGCATTGCAGGTGTCGGCGCGCAAGGACGTGCAGCGCGGCACCGTCGACCTCGTGCTCTACAACCAACTCGCCAAGGTGCGCATCACTGCCGACCTCGCCGATCAGGTGAGCGGCGTCACCGTGGCGGGCTGGAGCGCCAAGGATGGCAGCGCCGTGAAGGGCGAGGCAACGAGCCTGACCAATGCCGGCCCCGGTGCGGGCAAGAGCGGCATGGCGTGGATGCAGGACGTATTCAGCACGCGCAGCGAACACCTCGCCGGGTTTGCCGTGTCGAGCAATGACGAAGCCACGGCAGTCGCCAACGCCGCGCTCGACCAGCGTACGCGCCGCTTCGTGCGTGCCGAGGGCACAGCGCAGGGTAACGCGTTGCTGCGCGTTGGCGCGCTCGTCGCCATCTCCGGCATCTCGCCGCAATACGACAACACTTACTACGTGGTGCATGCCGCGCATGTCTTCGATATGCAAGGCGGATATCGCACGGATTTCCGTGCGGAGTGCGCGTACCTTGGAAACTGAGCCATGAAACGCGAACCCTTCCCAATGCCGAATGGCTGGATGCAAAGCGGATACCTCGCGCGCGTCACTTCGCTCGACGATCCGGACAACAGCAATCGCGTCAAGGTCAAGGTGCTGGCCTTCGAGGACGTCGCGCAGCAGGAGGCCGAGCTGTGGGCGCGTGTGGTATCGCCCTTCGCCGGCAGCGATCGTGGCACTTACTTCATGCCCGATGTCGACGATGAAGTCTTCGTGCTCTTCGTCCAGGGCGACCCGCGCTATGCGGTGATTCTCGGCGGCTTGTGGAATGGCTCGGCAAGTTCGCCCGCCAGTATCGAATCGGGCGGACAGAACCGCTACAAACGCATCAAGTCGAAAAATGGCATCGTCATTACGCTGGACGACCAGCAAGGTCACGAGACGATGCAGCTCGAAACACCGGGCGGCCAGAAATTCACGCTCAAGGACGGCCCCGGCACGGTCACCATCGAAGACAGCAACGGCAACAGCATCAAGATGGAAAGCGCCGGCATCACCGTGCAGGCTTCCGCCAAGGTCACGGTGCAGGCTTCGCAGGTCAGCGTCTCGGCCGGCATGGTCAGCGTCGATGCCGCCATGTCGACCTTCTCCGGCATGGTCAAGTGCGATGTGTTGCAGACCAATACCGTCATCTCGACCAGCTACACCCCTGGCGCGGGGAACGTATGGTGATGACCACGCACACCGCGCTGAGCAATCATGCGCCCAACGCAGCGGCTAGTGCGAAAAATGCACGTAGCATGCGCGCCGGTACGCCGAAAAAACCGGCGCATCAGTCGCATGCCATCGAGGTCGGCGCACCGCGTGATTTGAACGGTGCGTACAGCCCGGCGATCCTGCAGCGCAGCGATGACGACTTCATCAATGCCACGCTCGACGACCTGCGTACCAGCACCGGCCGCAATAGTCTGCGGGACATGCTGGCGCAAGCTACCAACAAGCAGGGCGTGCTCAAGCTCTACCAACCCATTCAGCGCCAGTTCCATGTGGCATTGATCGAGTCCTGGTGCACGACGCCCGGCGAGCCGCGCCTCGACCCGGCCAAGGTCGACTCCGCTGGCATGGTTTTGCGGCGCATCGGCAGCAATGGATATGAAGGATGGATGCGCTCGAAGGGCCACGTGCGTGGCTGGACGCCGCTGGCGCGTGTCGGTGGCGACGATACCGATCCGGGTTCGGCGCTACGCCTGCAACGCGGCTTGACCGGCGTAGCCGACATCGACAGCAAGCTGATGGGCTATGCGCAGGAGAACAGCGACAACCTGCTCAACGAAGCGATCACGCCGATGTACGTCGCGCCGCCCGATGTGTGCGCCGATGCGGCCAAGACCCTGTTCTACGGCATCGTGCCGACGAGCAGCAGCGAGTTGTCGGAAGCCGATGCGGAATTCCTGCCGCCCGGCGACGACAGCTTCGGGCCGCAGTCGGCGGGCTTCCAGGCACATCTTGTCGACGCGCTGCGCGGCGCAGAGATGGACTTGCCATTTCCCGGCGAGACGCTGGTGGCGGGTTGGTTCCAGGCTAGCCAGATGCCGGGAGACGTGCCCCCTGCAGGCGTGTCGCAAGATCAGTTCGATGCCTTGCAGCAGGACCCGACCACTTCCGACGGTGCCACGGCGCGCAGCATGACGCGCTTCATCATGCTGCTGCGTCAGCTCGGCTCGGAGTTCAACGTCTTCGAGGGTGGCAAGGAAGTCGACGACTTGCGCAAGCTGCTCAAGAAGATCGATCTGCCGCTGGTATTGCAGGATGACGACACGACACAGCGCACCGTGCAGGCTTACGACTTTCTGTCGCGGGCGAGCACGGTGCTGCTCGAACAGGGCGCGGCCAGCGGCAGCATGGAAATGCCGGAGTCATTTCCGGCGCTGAGCGCGAGGGACTCGGTCAAGCTCGCCGCAGCCCTGCACAAAGCCATGCTGGCGCGTCTGGCTGCCGTCAAGGGCAAGGCCGGGCGCTTCGACGAACCCAATGCGCAATACGTGCTGCGCGCTTTCGTGCGCCTCAAGCCAATGGTAGTCGGCGGTCCGAAATGCATCGTCTGGAGCGACTACAGCGATCCATTTGTCATCGCGCCGTGGTACGACGGCGCGGGTGCGCCGCCGCTGCAGATTCTGTTGCCGGACGCTTCCGACCGCGACATGCTCAAGTCGCTCAAACCGAACATTTCATTCGTCGTGCCGGCCGCCATGCAGAACCTGCTCAACGGCAAGTCCGACGATCTGATGAAGGGCAACGGCAGTACCAGCGGGCCGGGTCTGGCATGGATATGCAGTTTCAATATACCGATCATCACCATCTGCGCCTTCATCGTGCTCAACATTTTCCTGTCGTTGTTCAACATCGTTTTCGGCTGGATGTTCTTCCTCAAAATTTGCATTCCTTTCCCGAAGTTTGGAAATAAATGAGTACTCCTAACGACGCCCTTCGTCCTCTGCTCGGCTGGCCTCTGCTGCCGCTGCCGGATCAACACGGCGAGCTGGCCTGGCCGGATCTCGCGCAAAGCGTGCGCAATGCCATTCGCATCATTCTCAGCACGCGACCGGGCGAGCAGTTGATGCGACCGGAATTCGGCGGCGGACTCGATCGTCTGCTCAATGAGCCGAACACCGTTGCCACGCGCCGCCAGATGCGCGACCTCGTGCAGGACTCGCTGGCGCGCTGGGAGCGCCGCATCCTGCTCGACGGCGTCGAAGTCTGGGAAGTGCCCGACCAGCCCAGCTGGGTGCGGGTCGAGATTGCCTACCGTCTGGCGCGCACCGGCGCGCCGGGTGCGATGAATGTCACCGTGCAATTGGAGGGGTGAGCATGCGCGAATACAAATCTCACCGCAGAGATGCTGAGAACGCAGAGGGCCGCAGAGGAAAACATGAAAGGCCGGAAAATTTTCTGTGCGGGAGCGGCATCAGATATGTGACCGTCATTCCCGCGAAAGCGGGAATCCACTTGCCCCTCGATGCGGCCTTGAGCGATGAAGTGGATTCCCGCTTTCGCGGGAATGACGGGAGGAAGGTGCGGCGCCATATTCAGCCTTCCTCCGCGGCCCTCTGCGTTCTCAGCGCCTCTGCGGTGAAAGCCTTTGAATTGCCCCGGCAACAGGAATAAAACCCATGCCCATCCTGCCCCCATCACTTGATGACCGCCGCTTTGATGATCTCGTCGACGATCTCGTTGCGCGCATACCTGCCCACACGCCGGAGTGGACCAACCCGCGCCTCGGTGATCCTGGCCGCACGCTGATCGAGCTGTTCGCCTGGCTCGGCGATGCACTGCTGTATCGCGCCAACCTGATCCCCGAGCGTCAGCGCCTGGTCTTCCTCAAGCTGCTCGGCATGGGGCTCAACCCCGCACAGCCGGCCAAGGGAATCGTCAGCCTGTCCTTCGCGCAGGAAACAGAGTCGGCCGCGCACACGATCTCCGCACAGGGCCAGCTCAAGGCTGCCGTGCCTTTCGAGACGCTGGCGGAGACGACCATCCTGCCGGTCAGTGCCGAGGCTTACATCAAGCGTGCCTTGACTTCGACGGAGCTGGCGCAGAAGAGCGATGTGCTGCATGGGCTCTCACGCATTCATCATATCAGCGGCGCCATCAAGGGCTACGAGACGACGCCGGTGTTCGCTGGCGGTGTCGCTGTGTCGGACGGCGTCGACGTCTTCGCCAATAGCGCCGACCGCGCAGTGTGGATCGCACTGCTGGCGCCGCGCGCTGCAAAGCCGACGGATCAGCCCGCGACCAACGCCGCCGTGCAGTCTGCACTCGGTGGTGGCGGCACCGGTCTGCCATCGTTGCTGTCGATGGGCGTGGTGCCTGCGCTGACCATGCCGGAGTTGTTCGAGGAAGTCAGCGCGCCGACCCCTGTGCCGGTGTTGTGGGAGATGACTACGCAAGGTAGCAATGCCTACGACACGAGTTACCTCACATTGAGCGTCGAGTCTGGCACCGATACCAGCAATGGGCTTTCCGTCGCCGGCACACTGCGCCTCAAGCTGCCAGCGCCGCAATTCATCTGGGCGCCGTCGAATGACGTCGGCATCAATCCGCGCGCCGGTGTCGGCGATGCGCCGCCACGTCTCGACGATGCCGATCGTGCAGCGCGACTCATCACATGGATTCGCCTGCGGCCGAAGACCGGCGAGTCGGTCAACAGCCTGAACCTGTCGTGGCTGGGCATCAATGCCGTGCAGATCGACCAGCTTGTGACCATTGCCGGTCGCGTGCTCGGCGTGTCGACCGGTGCGGCCGATCAGGTGTTCCAGTTGCCGCTCGGCTCGGTCGACGCTGACACGTTGGCTATCGAAGTGGAAGCAGCGGGCCAAGGTTATCAACCGTGGTATCGCGTCGACGATCTGGCGGCGATCAGTTCCGACCCGAACGTCGCGCGCGATGCGACAGCTTACGAGCTGGATGCCGAAGCCGGCACGGTCAAATTCGGTGATGGCATTCGCGGCCGCGTGCCCGACCAGCAATTGCGCGTGCGCCTCGCCAGTGGCCGCTTCGGCGGCGGCGCGGCGGGTAATCTGCCGGCGGGCAGCATCACTCAGCTCACCGCGCGGCAGATCGATGGCAGCAGTGCGCCACCGATCAAGGTCAACCAAGCGCTGGCCCTCGTTGGCGGTGCCGATGCCGAGAGCCTGAGTGCCGCTCAGCAACGCATCCCCGCGCTGTTGCGCAATCACGACCGCGCCGTGACGCAGGACGATTACCAGCGCCTCTCCTACAATGCTCCCGGCATAGACATCGGCCGCGTCGAAGTACTGCCGCGCTTCAAGCCGCGCGATCGTCGCTTCAACGTGCCCGGCGTGGTCAGCGTCATGGCGCTGCCGAACGCGCCGCTGGCACCTGCGCCGAATCCGCGCCCCGACCGGCCGCTCATCGAGCGCCTCTACAACTACCTGTCGGCACGCACGCCGCTCGCCACCGAGCTCTACGTCATCGGCTGCGAATACGTGCCGCTCGGCCTCTCGGTCGCAGTGAGCCTGCGCGATGGTTACCCGACCGACAAGACCCTGCTCGATGTGCGCGAAGCGCTGCGTCGTCTGTTGTGGCCGTTGGCGCCGGGTGGCATCGACCAGACTGGCTGGCCGCTCGGTCGCGCTGTGAAGAGCCGCGAGCTGGAGGTCGAGGTCGCGCGCGTTGCAGGCGTCGACGAGATCAATGGCATCAACGTATTCAAGCAGAACAACAACGATTGGCAAATGTTGCCGAGCAGCGCGGCGAATGGCGATCAGATTCTTACGCTGCAGCCTTGGCAATTGCCCGAGCTGTTGTCGGTGATCGTCACCGACGATGCGACCGCGCCGACCAATCTGCTCGCACTGCCCAATCCATTTGCCGATGCCGACGCGGTCGCCGTGCCGGTCGTACCGGAGCTCTGCTGATGGATGCCAACGGCCTGCGCTTCTGGCTGCTCGGCGACGCGCGCCATTTCCCTGCCGTGCAACACACGGTATGGGATCGCTCATGCCGCGTGCTACGCCTTGCTTCCGAGCGCACGCTGAGCCCGGCGCTGTCGCAGGCCGATGCATTCGCCGTGGCGCAGAACGCGCTGGAGAACACGCCGCGCGCCATCGACGCGCTCGAAAACGTGGCGAGCTGGGACGCTGCCAGCTCCACGGTATTGGCCAAGAGCTACCTGCCCGACCTGGCGCCCGTGCTGCCGCTCGAAGACACGCCCACCGATTTGTGCAACGGTTATGACGGCGTACTTTACGCCGTGCTGCCCGGCCGCATCCGTATGCATGACTTGCGTGGCCGCTGGGCTGATACGACGGTAGCGCTGGCGGGCTTCTCGCCGTGGCGCATGACGCCGCTGCCCGAAGGCGGCGCCTGGGTCATGGAGCGCAACACCGGTCGTCTCGCACGCCTGTCGGGGCGCCCGCTGCGCAGTGAAACGCCGCTACCGCAAGACTATGACGCTCGTGTATTTCGGCCGACGCCCGAGAATTGCTGCCCGCCGCAATTGCAGCTTGTCGCGCCGCCAGGACTGCGTGCGGGTGAGACACCCGTGGCACTGTGCGCTTCGGGCCAGGGCGCACAGGACAAGTTCGCCGTATTGAGCTGGCTCGATGGCGACGGCAGCGTCGGCCTGCGTAGCTGGGTCGCCAGTCAGTCGCGCCTCGACAAGCCGCTGCAACTCGTCGGCGCCAACTACGCGTATGCCTTCACCTGGTTGTCGGCCAATGTGATTGCCGTGCGTGTGCCGGGTCGTCGCGATGCGCCGGCCTTCGATCTGTCGGCCGCCGACATAAATGGCAATGTCATGCCACTCGGCGATGTCTATCCCTTGTCGGATGCTGCGCAGGAAGCGCCGTTTGCCAATGGCATAGCACAGCCACCGCAGTATCCGAGTGGCGACCGCAGCGCCGAGCCGCTGTATGCCTTGTCGCTCAACAACCTCGCGCGCAATGGCGAAGCCAGCAACTTCGCCAGCACGGCCGCCGGGCTGGCGGCCTGGCAGATCGACAGCAACGACACGACGACAGTCTGGCATCGTCTCTACGCCGAAGCGGCGATTCCCGCGCACACTGGCTTCGTCGTCTGGCTCGCTGCCAGCAACGATCTCAAACCGCCACCGATTACCGATCTGACTGCGTGGCACGCGCACGGCTTCGGTCGCGACATCGCCACGCTCGACGCCGCTATGCTCGCGCCGCAGGTGCCAACTGCCGCATGGGAGCCGCAGGCTTCCGAGCTGCCGGGCCATCCAGGCCTGCTGGGTGGCGATTTGCTGCCGGGCACGCGCGGCTTGTTCAGCGTACTGGTGCAGAA
The DNA here is from genome assembly GCA_028292505.1 of Rhodocyclales bacterium. GTDB lineage: Bacteria > Pseudomonadota > Gammaproteobacteria > Burkholderiales > Rhodocyclaceae > Viridibacterium. The sequence continues at coordinate 165,370 of JAQGMF010000010.1, read as the reverse complement.
CAGCCGTCAGCGCGTGCGCAAACTCGTTGGCCGCTACCTGTGGGTGCGCGTCGTGATGCACGGCGATGGCCGCAGCACGCCCGATATCGCCGCACTACGCGCCTGGGGCAGCCGTTTCTCGTATGTCGATCAATATCTGCCTCGCATATACCGCGAGAGCCTGTTTGGCGACGCCGCGACAGCACCAGGTCAGCGACTGGCGCAAATCGAGAAGATGCACGCCGCCGCCTTCGATGTGGGCGGCCCCTTGTCGAGCACGCTGCGCGCGCGCCTGATGCTCGAACAGGTCAAGCCCGGCCCGGTTGCAAACGTCACTGTGGAGCAGAGCGGCAACGCGTGGTTGATTCTCGATGGCAGCAATGCTTGGCGTGTCGTGCGGGAAACAGTTGCGGACAGCAGTGGCTCGACCACCGTGCTCGGCATCTACAGCCCGCAGAGCTCGCCCGCCGATTTCACGGCGCGCCTGCTTGGCAATTTCGAGGGCATGCTGACGCAGCTCGAAGACCGCGTCGCGGCCGCGCATCTGTTCAGCGATCCGGGCAGCGTGCCCGAAGAAAATCTTGACTGGCTGGCGAGCTGGATCGGCATCGCTTTCGATCCCGTATTGCCCGCCGAGCGGCGCCGCGAATGGCTGCGCGCTGCGCCCGATCTGGCGCGCTGGCATGGCACGCGCAATGGCCTGCGTCTGGCGCTCGACGTGGCAACGGGCGGCGGCGTGCGGAGCGGCGAAATCGTCGTCGTCGAGAATTTCCGCCTGCGCCGCATCCTCGCCACCTTGCTCGGCGTCGACTTGTCCGACCAGAACGATCCGCTGTTGCCCGGCCTCGCGCAGAGTGGCAATTCGATAGTCGGCGACACCTTGTTCGTCGGCGACTACGAACGCGCGGAATTATTGGCGTTTTTCAATGCCAGCGTGGCGACCGATAGCGAGAATGCTGCCGTCATCAGCTTCGATGAGCGGCTTGCCAATCGCGCCGTCGTGCTGGTGCACAACGAAGTCGCGCCGCAGGACTTCGCACTGATCCGCCGTATCGCCCAGCTCGAATCGCCGGCGCATGTCGAGGTCACTGTCAGCGCCGCGACTTGGCCCTTCCTCGTCGGCATTGCCAGCCTCGTCGGCGTCGATACCTATCTGTCCACGCCGCGTCAGCCACAACCGGTGCGCGCGGACGTATCGACGCTGGGCATGGGCGACTTCGTCATCGTGGACGCCCTGCTCGATCCACGCCTCTCTGGCACGCCCGGCAGCGCGCCCATCGCATTGCCCGTTGCGGATCTGGGTCCGGATTTCACCACACCTTTTGGCAAGAGTTTCACGCTCGATGGCAGCGCGTCGCACGCTGCACCGGGCCACGCGATAGATGAATACCGTTGGCGGCAATTGCCGCCAGAGGATGTTTGAAACAGCAAGCTAGCGAAAGGAAAAATCATGGCAAATTTTGTAATCGGCACCGACATCTCAACCGACACCCCGACCATCGAGGTGACGCTCAGCACCGACAACCCCTTGCCCATCGGTCGTCAGCGATTCCGGCTAGTGGTGATTGATGACTCCGGCAATTCATCGATCGCCGACGAGCTGGTTGTCATCATCGCCGACGTCGACGCCCCGACCGCCGTGCTCAGCGCGCCTGCCAGCGTTGGCCTGGGCCGCAGCTTCAACCTCGACGGCAGCAAGTCCTTCGACGTAGGCGGCGGCAAGGTCGTGAAATACGTGTGGACCTATGTCGGCCCGGATCGCGGTTAATCAACGCGAAAACCCATTGGCATAAATAACGGGAATCGGCATGACGACTTTCAAACAAGGCCAGTCCGTTACCACGACGAAACCCAGTGTCGTCGTGGACGCAGGCATGCCGGTCGGCAGACACCGCTTTCGTCTGGTGGTGTTCGACACCGCAGGCAATGCGTCCAAGCTGCAGGAAGTGGTTGTGCAGATCACGTCGCCGGTCGTGCCTACGCCCGTACCGACGCCTGTGCCCGTGCCCACACCCGTACCAAGGCCCGTTGGTATCAAACCTGCCAAACCCGCCGCCAAGCCCGCTGCACCACGCAAGACCAGGAGCAAGACATGAGCATTCTGACAACGGACGCCGATCCGATCTACGCGCAACCTCTCGCCGAGCGCCCTGCCTATGCGACGGGCATGTTGCTGGACGCGCAGGATTTCAGCGACGAGCAGACCTACCATCGCGGCCGACTGGCGCGCGCCATGGCCTTTCTCGCTGGTGGTGGCACCTTGGCGGGTTTGCAGGCCGGCTACGTGGCAGCCACTGCGACGCAGCCAGAGGAAATCAGCGTGCAACCCGGTCTGGCCGTGGATCGTCTCGGCCGCCTCGTCGAGATTCCGCGCCCCGCATGCCTGCGCCTTGCCAACTGGTATGCCCTGATCAATGCGCAGGACAGCGGCGCGACGCTCACCGAATCCGCTTACGGCAACCTCGGCCGCTTCGCGTCGCAGCGCGCGACCGATGCTGCGCTGGCGCTGCCGGCACGCGCCGTCGTGGCAGACGTTTTCATCCGTTTCGCCGAGTGCCCGGTCGGCCTCACGCCAAGCTTCGCGGCGGGGCCTTTCGACGCGCTCAACGCCGTGACGACGTCGCGTATCCGCGATGCATACGAGTTGCAATTGATGCCGCGCACGACACTGAGCGACACCTACAACGGCCTGCCGCTGCCGCTGGTCAACCCAACACTGGTTGGCAGCGCCGACGCCAAGGTGCGCCGCAATGCCGCGCAGGATTCCGTGCTGAACGGCTACGCCGGCAGCGGCCATGCAGGGGGTTCGGGCGGTTTGGCGCCCTTGCCGGAACAGCCGGACGGGCTAGACCCGAGCGCGGTGTTCCTGGCGCGTATCTTCGTACCCATCGGCGCGGGCAATCCGCCGACACGCACGGCAGATGCTGTTGTCATCGACAATTTTGCGCGGCGCTTTTTGCCGTCGGCTGCGCTGCTGTCGCAGTGGGCCGGGTTTTGATTAAAGGCGTTCACCACCAGGACACCAAGGACACGGAGATGCACAAAGAAAGTTTTGAAGCGGAAAAGGTACGTGCCCGTCATTCCCGCGAAAGCGGGAATCCACCTGGTTGGCACGAGGCAAGTTTTTGCTTATGAAGTGGATTCCCGCTTTCGCGGGAATGACGGAGAGACTTTGTGTTCTTGGTGTCTTGGTGGTGAAAGATTTTTGGTTTAGAAATTAAACGTCATATACGGAGTTCGCCATGGCGATGAATCTAACAAAGGGTGCTGCACGCGAGCTGATCGATCCGGCCGATGTGTCTGCATTGCGCAGTGCTGGCGTGCTGATCGAAGACCCGCGTCGCGAACGGCCACGCTACTTCGACGGGCGCTTTCTCGCTGCGCGCGACCTCGTGCGCGATCAGCAATACTTCCTGACGCGCGAAGCAGATCTCGGTCGCGTGGCCGGTAGCGGCGTCGCCAATGGCCTGTTCGTCACCACCGGCGCGAGGCCGAGCCTGCTCAACATCTCGGCCGGGCAGGGCGTTACGCCGGCCGGCGAACTGGTGTTGTTGCCGGGTACCTTGCAGGTCAATCTTGCGGATGTGCCGACGACCGATCAGCTCTCGGCAAGCTTCGGGCTGTCGCGCATTCCCGTACCGCCGCTGCGTAGCCGCACCGGGCTATACGTGCTGGCGCTGCGTCCCGTCGAATTCACGGCCAATCCGATCGGCGCCTATCCAACGACCCTGACTGGGCCGCGCACTGTCGAAGATGGCGACGTCATAGAGGCGACAGCCATCGTGCTGGTACCCTGGCAGGACGATGGCGCGGCCGACAATCTGCTCGCACGACGCGGCACGGCGGCGCGCACCATCTTCTCGCAGAATGGTCGGCTTGGCGTTTCGGCCAATCTGCTGCCGGTGGCCATGCTAGCGCTCAATGCCAACAGCATTGTGTGGATCGACGAAGCCATGGTGCGTCGCGAACTTGGCGCGGACCGCGGCGATCTTCCAGGCCTCGGCTTCGCGCCACGCGCACTGCGTCTGGCGCATCTGCTGCAATACCAGACGCATCTGTCCGACGTGGTGGCGCAACTCTCCGGGCGCAGTTTTCCGGCTGCCACGCAGTTCGCCGCGCTGCCACCTGCAGGTCCTTTACCACCCGGCATCATCAATACCAATGACTTCACGCAGCGCTACTTCCCGGCGATGGTCGATGTCGACTTCTCCATCATTCCCGACGACGAATTGCCCGCCCTCGTCGAAGAAGCGTTGGCGCTGCCGCCTATCGATTTCCAGGCGCCCGATGCCGCGCTCGACCTGACTGCGGTGGTAGTGCTCGCGCCGGTGCCGCGTGCGGACTTCCGCACAGTGCTGGCCAAGCTCGCCACGACTACGCGCCTGCTCAAACCTGCTGCGCCGAACCTCGTCGCGCAACGCAAGCCTTTGGAAATACTGCAAGGCCTGCGCTTGCCCTTGCCGCTGCCGACGCCGGACGTATCGAATCCCTCCGATGCCGAGTGGGCGTTGCTCGCGCAGCAATCCAATCTGTGGTTCGTGCGCCGTCGCAATCTCGCCTATCGCGACGATCTTGCCGGCGCGCCGGTCGCTGTCGCCGGGCGTGATGAAGTTGTCATAGAGAGCCTGGTCAAGGATCGCATTGGCAAGCTCGGTTTGACCGCCTCCCTCGACAAGCTTCTTGCTGGCGCATCGAGCAAGGCCGCTGCCACCACGATTGGTCTTTTGGCGTCGCCACGCATCGCTGCATCACCCGCGCTGACGGCGGCAGCACTCGGCGCACTCACCGCCAAGGCGGCCAGCACGAACAGTCTCGATCATGCTGCTGTCCTGCAGGTTAGCGCTGAGCTCAATAAGACAGGCGTGGGCGATGGCCTCGTGCGCCTCGAACAGAGCACGAGCAATGGCGTCAGCAAAAACTCGCTGCTCACGATTGCAAGCGGCGACGCCTGGCAAAAGCTCGATGCGACCGCCGCCACCGCGCAGGCTTCCGAGGTGCCGCAACTGGCGACGCGTCTTGCGCCCTTGCCGGTGATTACCAAAGAGGTCGTGCCAGTGCCGGTGAAGCCCGTCATGAAGTTGGCGAAGCCGAAAGCGGAAAGCACGCCCGTGGCGAAACCCACCAGCCCGGCAACTTCGTCGAAGCAAGCGGCTGCCGCGCGTAAGGCAACGAAGCCCGCACCGAAAGCAGCGCCAAAAACTGCGGCCAAGCGCAGCTCTGCGAAGAAGGTTGGCAAGTGAGCAACGAAGTGAGCGAGCTAACGAGTCGGCAACCAGATCTGATTGAATCGAGCGGAGGACAGCCGTGAGCATCCGAACCATACAGAGGCCTTTGCCCGGCGAGCGTGTCGTCGCCTTGTCGCCAGAGACGGCGACCGAAGCGGCACAGGACTGGTTGCGCCGTCCCAATCTATTTCCCGGTAGGGCGCTGACTGCGGCCGCGCTACAGCAGCGTCAGCAATGGGAAGCGGGCCACATCGCCGAACGCGGCCAGGACTGGGTTGCCGGCATCGTTGAAGGCTTGCAGCTCGTCGCTACGCCGACCGGCGACAGCGGCTTTGCTGGCACGCGTCTGACCATTGCCAACGGTCGCGGCCTGGCGGTCAGCGGCGAAGACGTTGTACTCAACCAGCATATAGACTGCCTGCTCGTCGATGTGCCCGTGGTAGCGCCACCCGGTTTCTTCATCGATGGCAGCGGTGTGGGCGATACGACTGCCGATGGCAGCGTGCGACCACGTGCGATCGGCAACACGCTTGGCAGCCTCGTTGCACAGGCGCAGACGACCCTGCCCATGATCGGCGTGCTGGTGCTGCAGCCGGTGATGGTCGACGTGTCGAACTTCGACCCGATGGACCCGTGCGACCATTGCTCCTGCGACGAGAACACGACAGACGACACCACCGCCTATGACGACTGGCGCATCGGCGATGCGGTGCGTCTGCTGTGGTACGTCTGGCCATGCGAATGGAATGCCATCCCGACGCTGCCGGCGCCTCAATTACGCAATGCCATCGCCTGGAATATCTTCCAGGCCGAGAAGGCCCTGCCATCCGACACCGCGCTGCCGTGGGAAGACTGGGGCGTACCGATCGCCATGGTGGCACTCGACACCACGCAGCAGGTGACGTGGCTCGACCGTGCCAGCGTGGTGCGCCAAGGCGGCATGCCGCGCGATGCGCGTCTGCAATATGTCAATGGTGTACTGGCCGCCAATAGCCGCTTGCCCTCGTTGTGGCAGGCACAGATCGAGCAGTTCGCTGAACAGGTTGCTGCCGGCGGTGACACGGAGATCGACCCTGCTGTGCTGGCCGAATCCTTCGGCAGTTACCTGCCGCCGGTGGGCCTGCTGCCGAAGAATGCCTACGACCCGGTGCAGTTCCGCAGCAATTTCTTCCCTTCGAGTTTCGATATCGACGCCACACCGGTGCCCGTCGAGCAGCTCGACGTGGCAATCCGCGAGAGCGCTGCGCTGGCGCCGTTGAGCCTGTCGACGCCCGAGAGCGTACGCGTCCTCGTGCCGGTGCCGCTGCAATCCTGGGAGCCGCGCCTGCTGATCACCGAGGTCATCGATCCGGAATTCCAGCAGACGCTCGACCGCTTCCTGCTCAACCGCTCGCGCGCACTCGGCACGCGTCAAGGTTTGCGCGTGCGCCAATCTGTATTGGCGCGCGCCATCAGCGGTACGCTGCCCGACGTGATCGCGTGGAATGACGATGCAGATGCCGTCGAAGCCGAGACGCTGACGCCATGGGGCTTGCCGCCAGATGGTGGCGGTCATCGCAGCGCCTTGCGCGCTGGCGTGCACCAGCATTTCTTCCAGCTTGCTACGGAGACCATGACGGTCACGGCGGACCGGCTCTTCGTGTGGGTCTGCCTCAATTCCGACAGCCCGCCGCAGACCCTGATGTTGCAATGGCATAGCGCAAGTAGCTGGGAGCACCGCGCTTACTGGGGCGCTAATCTCATTAACTGGGGCACCGACGGCACGACCTCGCGCGCCTACATGGGCGCTTTGCCGACGGCCGGCGAATGGGTGCGACTGGAAATTCCCGTTGGCAGCGTGAACCTTGCCAATGCCGTGGTCGACGGCATGGCCTTCTCGCTATATGACGGACAGGTAGCCTACGGTCTGACTGGCATGGGTGCGGCCGGTGCAGCGGAGCGCAAGTGGTTCTGCAATGTGCTGCCGGCTGGCGCGCAACTGGCGGGCGATGAAGCCTTCGAGCTGCTCACCGCCAACGATCTGTGGGCGCCATTCGAGCCCACCGAGGGCGTCTTGCCAGATATTCCATCGACATTACCTGCTACGCTTGGCGGCCACTACGACGCGCCAGCCGATGGCATGCACCAACATCTTTTCGATAGCGCCACCACTGTATTCCAGGTGAATACCGGCGAATCACTGTTCTGCTGGGTCTATCTCGATCCTGACAATCCGCCGCAGGAAATCATGCTGCAATGGTTGCCGCAGGGCGGCACCTGGGACCACCGCGCCTATTGGGGCTGGAACCTGATTGCCGCCGGCGCGCCGACTGCGCCGCCGCCGGTGCAGGCCGGCAGCCTGCCGCAACCGGGGCAGTGGCTGCGCCTCGAAGTCAGTGCGCACAGTCTTGGCCTGGAAACCCTCAAGCTGGCCGGCATCACCTTCACGCAGTACGGCGGACTTGCGTCCTTCGGTGCAAGCGGTGCGGGTGTGCCCGGCGCCGACGGGCGTATCGTCACCGAGCGCGTGTGGACGGCCGGTGCCCCCTTGCCTGCCGGCGCAGTGCAAAAAGGCACCTGGAATTTTCTCGATGCACGCCAGATGCGCGCGCCGACGCCCGCTTCGGTCAAGGGTCAAGTGCAGGCAGTGGCCGATCTCTACGAACACCCGAGTCTGCAAGTGCTCAGCGCACAGGAGCGCGCGCAGATCTACCTGATGGGCCTCAGCGATTTTTCCGACTACATCAAGTCGCGCGCCGACCGTGCCGACGATCTCGTTGATCATAAATTCCTGCAGGTGCAGACCGACATCTACCGCGTGCGTCAGCTCATGCTTGGCACCACCGAGGCCTCGCGCCTGGCCGTGTCGCCGACCCTGGCCAATATCGCGAAGGCCGATACGGCCGTGGCGACTCAGACGCAGCTCTCCGACTTCGTCTCCAATCTCACTTTCACTTCAGACAAAGTCACGGCACCGAGCAATGCCAGTAACGCCAGCCTGAGTCGTGCGCAGAAACTCTCCGCACCGCTCGGCAAGAACGCCATCATCAGCAATGCTTCGCTAGGCGGTTTCGCAAGCTCCAATCTGGTTTTCAATAATAACAGCGTCATAAAAAATATTGCGGTGTCGAGCCAGATCGCGCCAATCCTGTTCAAGCCATCGACACCGAGCCCGATCGACGTGGTCAATGCCGATCCGCTGGTGGGTCAGGCCTTCATTCGCACCACGACGATCGCGCAGCGCCTCAGCGATCCAAAGGCCAAGACCGCGCACGACTACGCAACGGGTTCGCGCTACTCGGCCGTGCAGGCCGTGCTCAATTTCGCGCAAACGCTGACCGCCGAAGACGGCGGCACGGTGCCAGGTCTGTTCAGCCAGATCCAGGTGCGCGCCATCGCCGCAACGGATGGCATTCTCGCCGGGCTAACTGCCAGCGACGTGCGCGTGGTCAATCTGCAGCGTCCGCTGACCGACTTCATGGTCGACAGCGCGCTACTCCCCAAACTGCTGACGACGCCCTCGCTCGGTGCGACCGACGAAGGCGGCTTCTTCTCCGACACGACCGATCTTTCCGACAACGTCGTGGCGCTCCTGCGCAGCATGGAAGGCCACATCAAGAATTACCGCGACATCGTCACGCTGTGCCAGCAAACGCTCGCCGCACTCAATGCTAATGTCAATGACATAAGCGCGCAACTTGGCAGCGTCGGTGACGATTTGTCCGAAGCGCGTCATGACGTCAGCGTAGCGCGCGCCTTGATGGCTGAAGAGCTCGACCGCATCGCCGCCGTCAACGCACGCCGCGCACAGACGCTCGCCACCGAAGTCAAATTCCTCGCCTTCATCCGCCCGCGGCAGACCGACAACCTGCTGACCACGCCGACGCATTCGGTCGACCCCGGCTTGCTCAATGCACCGGTGCCCGCCTGCCTGCGCCAGCATCCGGATGTGCCTGACGAACTGACCGATATGCTGCGCGTATTACGCGAGGCACCGGCCAACTGGTTCGTCAAAGCGCCGTCGATTCTCCTGCAGCTCGACAAGGTCGACAACCTCGTGCGCCTCCTGCAAAGCTCGCAGATGCGCGCCATGTCGGGCATCGCCACGCCGATTCTCACCGCGAAGGCCGTGACCGGCATCGACAAACTCGGCAGCGCGATCACGCGCATCGCCACGCGTCAGGTCGACACGCTCACGCCACGCATCACGGCCGTGCAGAGTATCAATATCGCCAGCCTCGTCAATACGACCTGGCAGGGCATTCGCACGCAGGCGGAGCCCGTCATCTCGTTCGCCGATCTCGCCGAAGGCGGCCACGGCAGGCCCGATGTCGCGCGCGCCGCAGCCGCCGAGCTCGACAATATGCGCAGCATCGTCGCCTGTCTGCATGCCGAATTCTCCGGCATCACGCCGCTGCTACGCTTGGAGTGGGCTGACAATCTCTCCGAGTTCGATGCCGCGCCGAATCTGCGCAATCTCGCCAACCTGCCACGCTGGTCCGAAATCGACTACATCGACCGCCGCGAAATGCAGGCTTATGTCGATTGGCTATTCGCGCAAATCCTGCCTAACCAACAACAGGCTGTCGCGCTCATCAACGACATCGTACGCATGTGCCTGCTGCTCGCCAGCCATGCGCCGGTCGACCGCATCATCGCCGGGCGCATGGCGCGACCGATCACTGGCGTCGTCATCGGCACCCACATTCCCCTCACGGTGATGCAACCGGCCAAGCTGCGCGTCGGTATGCAGGCCGTCATCTACCAGGGCGATGCCATCGTGGCACGCGCACAGGTTGCCGACATCGGCCAGCAGGAAATCTCGGCGCAGGTGATCCACACCACGACGGCCAAGGTCGACCTCGGCAATGACGTACGCATTCACTTCGATGACACGGCGGCAGTCAGCCTGAATCAGGCCAGCGCCAAGAGGACGCTGTTCGGGAGATGATGATTGTGTGGACTAGAGCTTTTTACCGCAGAGGCGCAGAGAACGCAGAGGGCCGCGGAGAAATGCCGAGGACTTTGTTTCCGTCATTCCGGCGAAGGCCGGAATCTAGTTCCGTGCCACCAAGCCTGGATCCCGGCCTTCGCCGGGATGACGAAACCGGGGACGCCAGGTGAATGCGCCCGACCGCCACGTTCGTCACCTGCGGCTCAAAGCCAGCAGCGAGGCCGATGTGCGCAGCGTCATTACGCGACTCGAAGACGCGTTGCGTTGTGCGACATTGCCCGACGATGGTGCGCGCGTGCGAGTCGTGCGCAAGCTGGCACTCGGCCGCATTGCATCCGGCATATCTTCGCAAACGCTGTCGTTGATCATAGAGCGGCGTATCGCCGAGCTTGGTACGCAATGGATCGCTGGGGGCACCCCGGCTGCCGAGCATGCCACCTGCGTCGATTTCGTCAGCGCCCTCGAAGCGCGCACGCAGCTCGCCTTGCGTCTTGTACGGGGCGAGCCTTGTGACGCATGGTACTGGCCGCTGGCTGTGCCCGAGTTTCGGGCGGCGGAGGGCGTCGCCAGCAATCTGCAATGCATCGCCATCGCACTGGCGGCGCTGCCCGAAGCGCGGGTTGCGCTGCCTGCCTGGATTGCCAAACTGGTTGACGCGGGTCTTGCACGCCAACTCATTGCGGCCATACCCGAGGCCGAGGCCGAAGGCCTGTTGCAGCAAGCCGGGATTGCCTTGTTGCCAGCGAGCGCCGCGCATTCTGTGACCGATAATGACAAAGGCATTGGTGACGAAAGCGCTCGGAAATACTCGAACTCCGCGCGCAGCAATATCGAAGCCGCCACGCCTGCCTTGCAGCCGCGCGATCTGCACGACGCGAGTGATGCGACCTTGTATGAACTGCCACATTGGCTGCGTTCTGCGCTCGCAGCGAGTACCGAACCACGCTATCGGGTATTGAGAAATGTGCGCGCAGTGCAGCCCGCAGTGCGATCAGTTTTGGCTGCGGCGCAGATCCAGCGCGAAGAATGGAAGCGAGTTGCCAATGCGCAGGGCAGTATGCACGGCGACACCCAATCGGATAATGACAAAAGAATATCAGAAAATCCGCTTGATTCGGAGCTGAGCGTGCGCGTGGACGACGACAGCGGCACGCAGCCAACTTCGATGGACCCCATCCAGAGTGGCACGCCACAAGAGACCGACTCTGTTGCTGCATTCGATGCCGTTAAAAAGGTGTCGGTTACGGCTGACAGCGTCCAACCCTATCTCGCGCCGACGCACTGCGGCGGCCTGCTCTTCCTGCTGCCGGTGCTTGCGCGGCTCGGTCTCATCGAGTGGGCCGGCGACGACGCTGGCGAGTTTGCAGGACGCGTACTGCGCGCCGCACTGCGACGTTTGGAAGTGCCTGCCGAAGATCCGGCATGGAGCATGGTCGCGGGTTTGGTCGACACCAGAATTGCATCGCCGAACAAGGCGCCAGCGCCAGCGAGCTGGGCGGACCCACTGCTTCGCGTACCACGAAATACGTCTTTGGCATTTGATGAAAATGGGGCGCCGGCTTCTCTCGCGCAATCGTTGGCGCTGGCATCGAACGCCGACGAACAAGCCCTCATCTGGCTCACTGCCGCACGCCGCTGGTTACGTCGCGCCGGTGGCATCGGTCTGGCGAGTCTGGTGATGCGCTTGGGGCGCATCGACAGTACACCGACGCACATCGACATTCATTTTCGCATCGATGACATCGACATGCGCGTGCGGCGCCTCGGTCTCGACATCGATCCTGGCTGGCTGTCGTGGTTGGGCAGGGTGGTGAGTTTCCACTACACGCGGGGCGCCGAATGAACGCGCCGGCTCATCCGGCAACATGCCCTGTCGAAGCGTTGTCCGCTCCGTCTCTGCATGTGCTGTCGCTGGCTGCACTGCACGCCATCGACGCTGCGGCTGAACGCGGTGCCGAGGCCGCATGGCTGGACGCGCAATATAGACGCTGCGAGGCCGTGGCAAATCCGCTGCAAGCTTGGCTCGCCGCGCCGCCCGACGAAGATCGTCTGCTGCATGCGCTCGCCACCGCGCTGCGTTTGCAGCCTGTAGAACTCATCGCCGTAGCGCTGGCCGCCGCAGTTGAAACCGATGCGATGGCGGGGCGCGTGATTGCCTGGTTGCAAGCACCCGTGGGCAACTCGCGGCCGACCGTGGGCCTGGCCGTTGCTGCCGCCAATGCACTTGGCATGGATGCCTCGCTGAACGCTTTGCTCGAAGGCGCGGCGCGCGAGACGAGTTTGCTGATGCTCGATTGCGACGTCGAAACCTCGCGCCGTCCCTTGCCGGAGCAGGCCCTGCATGTTCCCCTGCCGCTGGTGATGGCGTTGCGCGATGGGTTCTCGCGCTGGCCGGGCGTGAAGCTGGAGCGTGCCGATCACGACAGCGCAGTGCTCTCACTGCGCGCCGCTACGGCACGGCAAGCGCATGCGTTGAAGAGCGGCGCCGGTGGCAACGGCGCCCTGGCTATCCGCAGCGGTCATCCGCGTGAAGCGCGCACTGCCGCTGCGCTCATCGCTCATGAACTTGGCATGCAAATAGCATTGTTCGAGCAGGAGCCGCCGAAAGGCGTCGGCGTGTGGCTGGCCTTGCTCGGTGCGGTGCCGGTGCTGTGTATGGAGCTGGCGCCGGGCGACGCGCGCAAGCTGCCGAAGTTGCCCGGCTATCTCGGCCCGGTGCTGATCGCCTGCGGACCCGACGGCAGTTTCGAGTGCGATGGCGACACCGTGGCAAGCTGGCGCGTGCCTTTGCCCGATGCCGCCGAGCGCGGCGGATTGTGGTCCACGCACACACCCGATGCGACGCTGGCCGAGCAGCTCGGTCGCCAATACCGTTACGATGCCGCTCGCATACGCCAGCTTGGCCATGCGGCGCGCTATCAAGCAGGGCTCGACAATGCGCCGCAAATCGCGCGCGGCCACATCAGCAGTGCGGCGCGCAGTGGCGTTGCTGCGGAACTCGGCACGCTGGCCGAGCTGCTGCCCGAGAATATCGCCGACAATGCTCTTATCATTTCACCGATTTTGCGCGAAGCGCTGGTAGCGTTGCGCCAGCGTTGCGAGTTGCGCGAGAACCTGGCATTGGGGCTCGGGCCTTCGGCGCGCACCCGCTACAAGCCCGGTGTGCGAGCGCTGCTGGTCGGCGCTTCCGGCACCGGCAAGACGCTGGCGGCCGGCTGGCTGGCCACGCAGCTCGGTTTGCCGCTGTATCGCGTCGATGCTGCGTCGATCACCAGCAAGTACATCGGCGAGACGGAGAAGAATCTGGCGCAGCTTTTCGCGCGCGCTGAACATGCCGAGGTGGTGTTGCTGTTCGACGAGGCTGACTCGCTGTTTGGCAAGCGCACCGACGTGAAGGAATCGAACGACCGCTTTGCCAATGCGCAGACTAACTACCTGTTGCAGCGGATCGAGTCATTCGAGGGCATCGCGATTCTCACCAGCAATAGCCGCAGCCGCTTCGACAGCGCTTTCACACGACGCCTCGACGTGATTCTCGATTTCCCGCAGCCGACGCCGGAAGAGCGCCGCGCCTTGTGGGTCGCGCATCTCGGCGAGGCGCACGTGCTGTCTGGCGGCGAACTGAACCGTGTCGCTAGCGAATGCGATCTGGCCGGCGGGCATATCCGCAACGTGGTGCTCGCCGCTGCGGCGCGCGCACGTCACCAGCAGCGCGCGATTACTTATGCCGATGTCTTGATCGGCGTTGCGGCCGAGTGCCGCAAGCTCGGCCGCCAGGTACCGGCCGGCTTGGGCTTCGGCGACAGCAGCGGCACGGCGGCGTAATGGGCGGCGCCGTCGCTACGCCGCTGCCTGCGCGCCCCGCGCCGGAGGCCGGCCCGGATTCGACGCCGCGCGCGCAGAGCGACACTGAACGCGCTGCGCCGACCAGCACCACGCCCGAAGAGGAGAGCGCATTCGGCGAAGGCATGCCGCGCTATCTCGACCCCAAGGCCACCGACCATGCGCAGGAGCAGACCGCCAGCGTGTTGCACGCGGCGCGTGCCTCTGCAGCGTCCACCAGCGCGGATGCCGCCTCACAAGGCAGCAGCGAACCGGCCACCGCGCCGCACACGACGGAAACACCGAGCGAAGAAGAACGGGCGGCGCCACCACCGGCGACGGCCGAGCCCGCCAGCCGCCAGGCAGGTAGTCAGCCCCCGCCGGCAGCCGCCGCTGAACCCGCATCGCAAGCCGCCGACGCCAAACCCGCGCAGGACGGTGGCGGTGGTGGCGAAGGTGGTGCGGGAGGTGGAGGTGGCGGTGGAGGGGGCGGTGGTGGAGCGGGTGGTGCCGAAGGCGGTGGTGGCGGCGCGGAAGGCGCTGCGCCGGAAAGTGCCGATGGTGGTGGTGGCGGAGGAGGCAGTTCCGGTGGCGGCGGCGGTGGTGGCAGTACGCCCGACGACGGCGGTGCCGCAACGCCAGCGGGCGGCGCCGGCGCGGCCAGCAGCGGTGTGGATGTGCTCGGTACGGGTCAGATCGTGCTCATCGACACCGAGCTTGCCGAGCATCAGCGCTGGGCTGGCGCTTTAGGACATGTGGGTACGGCCGGTTCGCAGGATCGCGCCGCCTTCGTCGCCGAAGCGGCAGGCAGCGGTTTTCTCAGCGGCGCCGCATCGGGCTTCGGCATGGGCCTGGCAATCGGTCTGGCGACGCGCGCAGTGCCCGCCATCGGTCCGGTCATCGGCGGTGCGATGGCCCTGCATGGCCTCATCGAAGGCTGGGACGCCACGACCAGCGCCATCGGCAAATTCGGCGAGGGCAACGATACCTACGAGACCTTGGCAAATTCCATCGATGCCATCTCGGCCATCGTCCAGCTCGTGTCCGGCGTGCTCAATACTATCAACGGCATCGTCGGCATCGTGCAGATCGCGGCGATTGCCATCACGGCCGGCGCCACCGTCGTCGCCATCGTCACGCTCGGCGCCGGCGCGCCACTGGCCATCGCCGCCGCGGAGGTGGTGGCGACATGCGAGGAAATTTCCGTCGGCATCATGGAGGTGACGACCGTTCTCGATGGCGTCAATGCCGGCATCCTGCAACCGGCCGTGGCGCTGTTCCGCGCGCTGCATGCCTTCACCTCGCAGGCCGATCCGCGCGAAGTCGAGGCGCAGGGTCACCAGATTTCCGCCGCCGCAGCACAGGCCGGCGGCGCGCTCGGCGCACTGGCCGGCAGCCACGTCGCCAACGTCGGCGCGCATCCAGCCCCGGTCGATGAGCATCCACCGCCACCGCACGAGACGCCACCCCCCGCAGGTGAGGGGCCGGTGGTGCGCTTCGAGGAACCACCTGCTGCACGGCAGTCACCAGCGGCGCCGGAAATCGACCCACATGCTCCTGGCATGCCCGCGCCAGAACCGGCGCCCGGTGTGCCTGCCCCTGCGCCGGTCGATCCCAATGCACCGACAGTGCCGGCGCCTGCGCCGATAGACCCGCACGCGCCGACGGTTCCCGCACCCGCACCGGTGGACCCCCACGCCCCCACGGTTCCTGCACCGGCCCCTGTCGATCCTCACGCGCCGACAGTGCCAGCCCCGGCGCCGGTAGATCCCCATGCGCCTACCGTACCGGGACCAGCACCGGTGGACCCGCATGCACCGACGGTGCCTGCGCCAGTCGATCCGCATGCGCCGACACAACCCGCGCCGGCACCCGTCGATCCCCATGCGCCCACCGTACCCGCACCTGCGCCGGTCGATCCGCACGCACCGACGGCGATCCCCGAAGGGCCCGGTGGCATGCCGGAGATTCCCGGTCCGCCGCGCCTGCCGAACTTCGAACCGACACCCGACTACGGTCCCGAGTTACCCAATTGGCATCCCGAAGTAAGCCCGCACGCACCGACCGAGCCGGCGCCTGCCGCGCCTTCGCAAGTGCCTGAAGGCACATCGACGCCCGTCGATCCGCACGCGCCCACGGCGCTGCCCGAAGGCCCCGGTGGCATGCCGGAGATTCCCGGCGCGCCGCGCTTGCCGAACATCGAACCGACACCCGACTACGGTCCCGAGTTACCCAATTGGCAACCAGAGGTAAGCCCGCACGCGCCGACGGAACCGGCACCGCCGATGCAGACGCCATCGGAGCCCGCAACATCGCCCTCGCGCGCACCCACCGAACCCGCAGCCGATCCATTGGCGCCCACGGTGCCAGCGGCCGACCCGCTTGCGCCAACCGTGCCCGCACCGGCCGATCCGCTCGCGCCGACACATCCGGCGCCTGCCGAGACGCCGGCTCCGGCAGTGCCCGAACCGGCAATGCCGGCGGCAGCCGCGGCGCCAGCGCATGGCGAGGAACAGATGTCCTTTCCGGGTATGGACACGCCTGCAGCGCCCGCAGGCCCCGCAGCGGACCCGCTGCACCACCCGATCACGCCCGACGTGGAGATTCGCGGCGAATACCGCGACTCTGCGATCAGCGTACTTGACGGCGCCAAGGGCGGCCCGGCCGAAGTCGGCGACATCGGCCCGCACCGTCTGCAGGGTCCGCGCGGGCCGGACATGATTTCGGAACACGTCGTTCCCGGCGCACAGGTGCGCGACGCCACCGTCGACCCCGCGCACGGCAATGCGCCGGACTGGGAACGCAGCACACCGCCACGCCCCAATGGCGAGACCTCCGATGGCCGCGACTATCGCAATGCCACCACGATCGTCGAGAACGAAGCCGTTTCGGCGCGCAAGACGGCACTCGACAATGCCGAGACGACCGCATTGCAGAATCGTGGCGGGCCGCAGGATCTGAACGAAGATATGCTGTTGCCATCTCTGCAGCGGCATCAGCAAGCCGTGGACGAAGCCATCGCCGCCGGCGAGATTACGCCGGAGCAGGCCACCGATCCGACACATCGCGCGCTGGCGGCGCAGGCGGAGATATGGGGCGCGGGTGGCGCAGGCGGCGGCGCCAAGGCGCGTGCCGACGCCGATGCAGCCGGCACCAGCGCAGGCATGCCGCGTCGCGCGGATCGCGTGCGCGATGCTGAAGCAGGGCGCAGACAGGCGCGTTTGCAAGGGGAGGATATTCAGGACATCGACTGGACGCGTACCTTCAACCCCGAACTCGACGCCCTGCCGCCGGGTACGCAGCTCGACATGTTCGGCAACCACCAGAGGCCAAACGCACCCGAAGCCCAGCAAATGCCTCTGGCATTTCCCGAGACGCCCAATCCGCGCCAGGGCGTGCTCGATTTCGAGGGTACAGCGCGCCCCGCACCGGGGGATGCAGCAAGCGTCCCTGCCGACACGTCGTCCCCGCCGCCAAGCGCTGCAGCACATCCCGCCGATACCGAGCCGGTATCGCGTATGCCGACGGCATCACCGCCAGAGACCGCAGCGCAGCCAGGCGCGCCACAACAACCAGCGGCACCGCCCGCTGCACCGCCGGCGCCCCCTGCCCCGGCCGCACCCGTCGATCCCGGCACCGGTATGCGCATCGAAACGCATGGCGCGCCGACCGGCGAACTGGCCAATATGACGGATGCGGACATCGACGCCTTCCTGCACGGCATGGATGCGAACGCGCGCTCCGACACCTTCTTCGAACTGCCCGGACAGCACCCCGATACCGGGCGCGGGCTCACGGCGCTGCCCGATGCGCGCGTCAATCCCAACCCGAACCAGATTACCTACAGCCAGAACATGTACTTCAACGACATCGGCCAGGTGCGCATCGCCAATGCGGCGGACGTGCTGGTGGGTGGGCCACGCGACGCCGGCGGCAGCGTCATTCCGGATGGCGTTGGCATAAATTCGGCCGCACCGCGCACGAGTATCGATGGCGCGCCGCCGGGCGGTAATGTCGAAGTGCGTTACCACTCGGCCAATCCCGGTGCGCCTGCGGGCTCTTACTCGTCGCAGGAGCCCACCGTGCAAGTCAACACACCGAGCGATCGCTTCGGTTGGGCCGGCAATCGACGTGCTGCGGTCGCCGGCGATGAAGGTCGCTACCTGTTGCCGGATGGCCGCTGGGTCACCATGCGTGGCGCCACGCCTGCCGAGCGCGCTGATGCCCACTGGCCGGTGGGCGCTTCCGGCCCTGCGCCGGGCGGCCCCGGACCTGCCGGTGGCGGCGGTGCCCCGCCACCGCCTGCGGCGCCAGCAGCGCCCGTGGCTCCTGTTGCTCCCGCAGCCCCGGTGGCACCCGCAGCACCCGTCGCACCGGCACCGGCCGCGCCTGCTGCGCCGTCGACGCCAGCCAGTCCGCCAGCTGTGACGCCCGCTTCGGCCGCACCGCCCACTGCGACACCGAGCACAACGCCGACGAGCCCATCCGCCGCGCCGCCCGGTGCTGCGCCAACGAGTGTACCAACGACTGCGCCGACGACCGCCACGCCGGCAGGTCCGCAGCCGGTGAGCTGGGGCACGCGCGCTCACCAGGTCGGCGAACTCTTCGCGCCCCAGATTTTCGGGCCGGGCGGACACGCGCCGACAGTTGCCGAACAAGCCGCTGCGCATCGCGGCGAATTCACGCCCGACAATCAGCCCAAGGCCGGCGTCGAACGCGTCAACCCGCAATACGCGCCACCGCCGGGTACGCCGGCGCAGATCGAAGCGTACAAAGCCGAAGCGCTCAGCCTGCTCGCGTCGCGTGCGCAAGCCGAGCAGGAAGCGCAACGTCAGGACGGCCGCGCTGCGCAATGCGAAGCGCAACAAGGGCCAATCCAGCAGACTGTGGCCGACACGACGGCGGGCATCTCCGCAGTGCAGGCGCACGAACAAGTGGTAGCGCAGCGCGAGGCGGCGAATCAGGCGCAGCAGCAACGCCAGCAGGAGTCGCAAGGCCTCACGGCAGGCTACCCGAGTCGTGCCGCCGGGCTGGCCGCGCTGTCCGTGCCGCTCGCCGTGTGGGAAGGTTTCACCGGCTTCGCCTCGCATCTGCCGGGCGCTGCCGGAGCGAAAATGACGCAGATGAACACCGAGGCGCGCCAGATGCAGGATTCATTTACGCAAATGGGATTACAGATGGCTGGCATCGACACCGCCCAACCCGGACAGCAGGCGGCATTGCAAGGCGACGCGGGTCGTCTCGATGCGACCACCGCACTGGCCGGCAGTTCGACGAGCCAGCTCGAAACCTCCAAGAGCGGCGCCGAAAGCCTGCAGCAGGACAACGCCGCTGCGCAGACCGACGCACAACAAGCCAGCACCGTCGCCACGGCGCAAGGCCGGCAACTCGGCGACGCCGCCACACAACGCCAGGAACAGGCAAAATCCCTGGCAGAGCAAATGCAGGCTTGGGCCACCGGTCACGCCTCGGCGCGGCAACAGGCCATCGAGGCGACGAAGAAACGGCTTGCTGGCGAGGGCAAGAAAGTGCTGGAGGGGGCTGCGTGATGTATGACAAATGGGATATTTGCCGTCATTCCCGCGAAAGCGGGAATCCACTTCTATCGCACCAAGCAACATTTTCCAATGAGGTAGATTCCCGCTTTCGCGGGAATGACGGACTCAAACGGACACGCATGACATGACCGCCAGCGACCTGGACATCTCCACGAAACGCCTCCACGAAGTGCGCAACCACGTGCCGCGTGACGACGTCGCCCTTGCCGAAATTCTGGCGACACATGCCAGCGTACTATTGCAGCACGTGCGCATCGGCGAGGCGCGCGCGGCGCTGGAAGAGGCCACGGCCCTGCATCACGCCGCCGGACGCACGTTCGACGAGGCGCGCTGCCTGTCGATGACAGCCACGCTGAGCCGCTTTGGCGGCCTGCTCGATGAAGCACAAAACCGTGCGCAGCAAGCCCTGGCACTGGTCGTTGAGAGTGGGCCGATTGCCGTCGCGGCGTATACCGAACTCGGTGAAACGGCGCTGGCGCGCGGCGATGGTGCTGCATCGGCAGTTGCCTTTGCGGCGGCGCTGGATGCGGGCGCCAGCGCTGGTATGGGCGCTGCAGCACGTGGTGGCTTGTTGCGCAAGCGTGCCGTGGCACTGGTCAATGCCGGGCAGCACGAGGCAGCCGTTCGCGAACTCGAAACCGCGCATGACATCTTCATGGAGATTGGTGATCGTACAAGCGCCACGCGCACGTTGATCGAACAGGCGACGACACTGCACTACGCCACGCAGCCGACCAGAAGTGAGGCCCTGATCCAGCGCGTGACTGCTCAGGCAAGTCTGGCGGGCGATCACGCGGCGCTGGCCGACATTCAATTGCTCGTTGCCGCGCAAGCTTTCGGGCGCGGTGATGCGGTAGCGGCGCTGGAGGCGGCGAAAATCGCGCGCGAAGAGGCGCTGCAAGCGGTTGCACCGAATACCTATTTCAGCGCGGCGGTCGCCATCTCGCGCACGGCCAATGCACTCGGCGATCAGCTCGAAGCCTATCGTGCGCTGGCCACGGCTTGGGTAACGCTTGCCGATGTCATAGGCAACGAGGCGGCGCAGTCCTGGGTCAGCCCGGTATTGGACGCGTTGCAGACGGAATGGGGTGAGCAGCGCTTTGCCGCTGTGCGCGCCGAGCATGACGCGCAGCGCCGCGCGGCCATGACAAATAAATAGTCATCGAGGAGAGGCGACATGAGATTCTCATCTTCAAAGGGTTCGCAGGGGGCGCGCAAGGGTGGTAAAGGCGCGCCGCGTTTGGGTGGCATCGCCGGCTTGCCGCGTTTCCTGCAGGCACCGACGCGGACGCCGACTCCGCCACGTTTCCAGCCCTTGCCGACCAACGATCACGCCGAGCACGAGGCGCGCAGCATCGCCGCTGCGCCCGTCGACGAGCGTACTTCGCCGACAGCCGTGCAGTCGGATGCGACCTCGCGCCGGGTGTCGACACAGATCGCGCAGCGCGCCGGCGCCGGTCGCAGCCTGCCGCAGGAGGCGCAGTCGGGCGCGCAGACGCTGGGTGTCGACGCCGGCCAGGTGCGCTTGCACGACGACAGCTCCGCTGCACGCTTTGCCGATTCGCTCGGCGCAAATGCGGTGACCGTCGGCCGCGACATCTTCTTCGCGCAAGGGCGCTATGCGCCGCATACAGACGCAGGCAGCGAGTTGCTGCGTCACGAACTCACGCACGTCGCGCAGCAGGGCGGCGAGCCGCAGGCGATCCAGCGCGACATCCACGAGCCGAACATGAATGTCCCGCTTGGCATATTCATGGTGGATATGACAACTTCGGGGCCCGGCATGAACGTCAACCTGTTGTTCGATCCCGACCCGACGGGGCCATACTCGACGCAGATCGGCATGACGCAAGTCATCAACGTCACCGACCAGGGCACGGGCGCCGGTCACAAGGCAGGCCAGCCGGTCGACTGGAGCACGATTACCGACAGCAACAGCATCACGACGGCAAACCCGGCGGGGACGGTCGGCACTGAAGGCGGCCGCATGGAAGCCATGACGACGGGCGATGGACTCGCGCGCAAAGGTGCGTACGTCGATGCGCTCTACGATCCAGCGGTGCACCCGCGATCGAGTAACGTGCCGTCTAGCTATGAAGAGCCCGATGCGGTCAATCCAACGCCGGGCGGTTACGGAGACTACGGCTGGTTGCGTTCGCCGACGGATACCCAGCCGGCGACGCTGATCGACAATCCCAATATGTCCTTCGACGTGGACTTCGATTTCCAGACCTTCGCACGCGGCACCGACAACCAGGTGTTGTATGGCGGCGTGGAGTGGGGTTTCCAGATACGCAGCGGGGCCGTGCTCAACGACTATGCCGTGCCGCTTGCAGGTGCGACGCCGGAACTGACCGAAGCCATGGGACGTTTCCAGGGTTATTTTTCGCATGAAGATGTCATAGTCTATTTCGATACCGACAGCGCACTGGCAAGTGGATCGGAACTGGCCAAGCTCAACGATGCGCACGAATACATGGACAAATATCCCGATACGCGCATCGAGGTTACGGGCTACGCCGACCAGCGCGGAACCACCGGCTACAACGCTGGCCTGTCGCTGCAACGTGCCAACGAAGTTGTTGCAGCATTGCTATCGCAGGGCATCGATCCGGCACGCATCGACACGGCTACCGGCGCTGGTGAGAGTACGGCCTTCGCGCCGGGTAGTCCGGTGGCGGACGCAGGCAGCCTGAAAGCCAATCGGCGCGTGGTGGTGCATTTCGTGCGCACCGCAGAAGCGCCGATCAACGAACCCTAGCCCGACAGTCGGTACGGCGGCCAAGGCCGGGATGGCATACAAATAGAGCTGTGGGAACGCAATGTGCTGCAATCTTCATGTGCACTTGCTTGCCAATCTGGAGACAGCCATGACGGTCACAACAAAGTTATTGACCCTGAGCGCGGGCGCGTGTGTGCTTGCCGGTTGCGCGACGGGCAGACTCGATGCGCAGTGGAGCGATCCTCAATTTGCCGGGCAGCCGGCCGGCGCCAAGGTGCTGGTTATCTGCCAGGCAACCGAACAGACGGTGGTGCGAATCTGCCAGGATCAACTCGCTGCCGAGTTGCGCAACGTCGGCATCACGCCGGTGATCTCCGACACGCCGCCGCCCGACAAGCTTGCCGCGGCACGCAGTCTGGGCGCGCAAGCGGTGATGCAGGCGAGTTTGAGCCCGACGGTCATTGTGAACAATTACGGCTCATCGTTCGGCTTCGGTTTCGGCTCGGGTGGCTATCGGCATAGTGCCGGCTTCGGCGTGGCCATGCCTATCGGCGGCGGGCCTGACTATATGACAACGACCTATTCGTCGGACACAACCTTGACCAACGCCGCCAGTGGCAAGTTGATGTGGTCGGGCAAGGCATCGACGGCCGCACAGGAAGTGCGCGAGCAGATCGCGAGTCTGGCGAAGATCAGTGTGGAGTCGGCGCGCAAGGCCGGCATGTTGTGACGCCGCTTACAAACGACTGACAGCTTCGCTGATGCGCTCCGGCTCATCCTGACGTAGCAGCTTGGTGACCTTCGTGCCCAGCTCGGCGCTGTCCGAGCGCAAGATTTCCTGCTTCACTTCCAGAATCTGCGCCGGGTGCATGGAGAAGGTGCGGAGGCCCATGCCGACCAGCAGGCGCGTGTAATGCGGATCGCCGGCCATTTCACCGCACACCGAAACGGACAGGCCGGCCTTGGTGCCGATTTGGATCGTCTGCGAGATCAGCTTCAGCACGGCCGGATGCAGCGGATCGTAAAGATGCGCGACCGCTTCGTCGGTGCGATCGATGGCCAGCGTGTACTGGATCAGGTCATTGGTGCCGATCGACCGGAATTGCAGTCGCTTGACGAACACGCCCAGCGACAGCGCCGCGGCAGGTACCTCGATCATGCCGCCGACGCGCACGTTCTCGTCGAACTTGATTTTCTCGGCGCGCAGTTGCCCTTTCGCCAGCGTGATCGCCGTCAGGGTCGCGTCGATCTCGTGGGCGTGCGCCAGCATTGGCACGAGAATCTGCACCTTGCCGTAGTACGAGGCGCGCAGCAGCGCGCGCAATTGGGTGAGGAACATCTGTGGTTCCGACAGACTGTAGCGGATCGCCCGCAGGCCGAGTGCCGGATTGGTCTCGCCGCGCGGGCCACCCGAATTGAGAGCCTTGTCCGAGCCGATATCTAATGTGCGTATCGTCACCGGCTTGCCGCCCATGGCCTTCGCCACCGAGCGATAGGCCTCGAACTGCTCGTCTTCATTGGGCAGCACGTCGCGATTCATGAACAGGAATTCGGTACGGAACAGGCCTACACCATCGGCATCGACCTCGCGCACCTGAGCCACATCGCCGGGCAGCTCGATATTGGCCTGCAGCGACACCATCTCGCCATCCAGCGTCGCCGCGCGCATGGTGAGCAGGCGCTTGAGCTTGGTGCGTTCCAGTTCATAGACACTGCGGCGCAGGCGGTATTCTTCGAGCACGCGCTCGTCTGGATCGACGATGACCACGCCACGCGCACCGTCGATTATGACAACGTCGTCTTCGCGCACGACGTTGCGCACATGCCGCAGACCGACCACGGCGGGGATGCTCAGGCTGCGTGCGACGATGGCGGTGTGCGAGGTCGCGCCGCCGACATCGGTGACGAAGCCCGCGATCTGATTATTCTTGAAGTGGATGGTGTCAGCGGGCGAGAGGTCGTGGGCGACAACGATGGTGCCGACCACGCCCGCCAGACCGGTGCCCAGATTGCTGCCTTCACGACGTTTTCCCTGCACCGAGCCGGGATGTCCAAGCAGCACCTTGAGCAGACGCTCGACGACTTGCACCACGTCGGCCTTGCGCTGGCGCAGATAGGTGTCCTCGATGATCTCGAATTGCTCGACGATCTGTTCGAGCTGCTGCACCAGCGCCCACTCGGCGTTGCAGCGGCGTTCGCGGATCAGGCGTATCGATGCCTCCACCAGCATCGGGTCGTCGAGCAGCAAGGTGTGCAGATCGACGAAGGCGGTTACTTCCGATTGCGCGCTGGACGAGGTCTCGCGCAGCGCACGTAACTCGAAACGCACCTTGGCGGCGGCGTCTTCGAGGCGCTGAACCTCGGCATCGATATGACGTGGTGCTATCTGGAAGTGATTGACTTCCAGCAGGGCGTGCGACACCAGGTGGGCATGCCCGATAGAAATGCCTTGCGAGACAGGGAGGCCGTGTATGACAAACGGCACGTGTTACTCGCGCTCGCCGAAACGGCTGTTGATGAGCTCGACGATGGCCAGCAGGGCTTTCTCGTCGTCCTCGCCTTCGGTCTCGATAATCAGGCGAGCGCCCTGCGCTGCGGCCAGCATCATGACACCCATTATGCTTTTTGCATTAACGCGGCGGCCTGCGCGTTCGAGCCAGATTTCGCTGCGGAACTGTGTTGCCAGCTGCGTGAGCTTGGCGGAAGGACGGGCGTGCAGACCCAGGCGGTTGGAGATTTCGGCTTCGGCGCGCGGCATGATTCCCTAACTGCCTTTCATGTGGAGTACGCCATCACAACCCCCCGTGATGGCTTTTTCTATAACAGTGTCAATATCGCTCTTGTCCCGATAGGTCAAGACGCGAAGCAACATCGGCAGACTTACACCGGCCATGGCCTCGATGTGCCCAGGCTGCAGAAGCTTGAGCGCAACATTCGAAGGTGTTGCGCCGTAAATATCGGTCAGGATGATCACGCCATCGCCGCTGTCGACTTGCTGCAGCGATAGACGCGCAGCTGGCAGTAAATCCAATGGATCGTCCTGCGCCGATACGCCCAATTGTGCAATCTGAAGTGGACGACGATTCAGTACATGGCAACAGCATTGGATCAGCGACTCACCCAAAGTGCCGTGCGTCAGCAGAAGTATGCCTATCATCGGCGCGCCTCCGGCCTTCCAAGGTTAGCAATCAATTTACCACTTCAGCGCCTCGCGTGCCTTGACGCGACGTGATGTGGCACGGATTTTTTGGTTGGGAGTCCGAGCGTACTAATCAGGTTAACCGCGATGTGGTTAACCCGTGCCGTGCGATGAATGAATCAGAAGAGGTACAGCGCGAGCGGAAAATCGCTCAGGGATTGGCCTGCATGACTACGGTGCTGAAACGTGCGGCGGCCTGCTCGCTGCGTTCGTCATACTCGAGAACCGGCTGCGCATCGCTCATCAAGCGTGTTGCGGTTTCGGCGTCGCCGCGGAACAGCGCTAGCAGCATACCCAGACGCGCATGCGCGATGGCACTACGTAACGCGTCGCGGTGTTGCAGATGACCCAGTTGCGTACTTAGGGCAGTAAGCAGCGCACGATCATTGCCGAACTGTTGTACCCACTCGTCCGTCACGACGATCTGTCCGCCTGCAAGGGTAAAGCCTCGCGCACCAAGCGCGCCGCCGCGGCGGAAGACCAGCCGATACAGCGGCGGCTCGCCCTGCGGTACGCGCAAGGCGGCGAACTCGGTATTGATCGCAGTCTGCCGGTCCAGTGGCAAGGCGCTGGGCTTCAGCACGCTGGCATCGAGACGATGCAGCGTGCGGTCGGAGGCGGCCTGGGCCCAGCTTGCGGGCACATGTTCGACCAGCCAGTCGGCCGATCCGCGTTTGAAGAAATGCCCTGCCATCGTCAGCGCGACGGCCAGGGCGAGCAGTGCCAGCAAAACGCGCGGGCTGGCATGGCGGCACAGCGCACCCCAGCAGATCGCGGTCAGCGAGTGCCTATCGGGCTTTTCCAGGTTGCTCATGGCAGCCTGCTCTGGGTAGAGCTGAGCATGAAGGAGGGGGGCAGACTTCGCCAATGTCGGGCGCATAAAAAGGGGTCGGTTTACAGGCGATCGGTACGCCTTCGATGTATCCCTTGATTATGCGCAGTGAATCTCGGGTCAGCTGGATATTGCCCGTTGGTACATATTGTGTGGTGTCAGAATTTGTTGCTTTACCCTATTTTACAAAACATGCGGCGCAGTCTTGCCTCAGCGCAAGATCGCCGCCAACTTCTCGATGACGCGTTGCGCAATATTCAGACCGGTTTGCTGTGCAATCTCTACCATGCAGGTAGGGCTGGTGACATTGATCTCGGTCAGTTGCCCGCCGATCATGTCCAGGCCAACGATCAGCAAGCCGCGCGCCCATAGGATGGGTGCCAGGTATTCGGCGATTTCCTGTTCGCGCGCGGTCAGTGGCATCGCTACGCCGGTGCCTCCGGCAGCGAGATTGCCGCGCGTCTCACCCGGCTTGGGGATGCGCGCCAGGCTGTAAGGCATGACCTCTCCGCCAACGATCAGCACGCGTTTGTCGCCTTCGGCGATCTGCGGCAGGTAGCGTTGCGCCATGATGCTGCGCGTGCCGAAACCGCCGAGCGTCTCGATGATGGCGTTGCGGTTGGGTTCATCGCGACGTACGCGGAAAATGCCTGCGCCGCCCATGCCGTCGAGCGGCTTGAGAATCACATCGCCCAGTTCGTCGATGAAGGCATTGATGTCGTCGGCATGGCGCGCCACGAGCGTCGTCGGTGTGAATTGGGGGAACTCGGCGATCGACACTTTCTCGGAGTGGTCGCGAATCGCACGTGGGTCATTGAAGACCCGGGCGCCCTGTGTCACGGCGCGCTCCAGAATCCAGGTGGCCGCTACGTACTCGGCGTCGAAGGGCGGGTCCTGACGCATCAGCACTGCATCGAAGGCGTCGAGCCGATGGTGTTCGCTGCCCAGTGGTACGTGCCAGTGCCCATCGTCGGGCGTCACGCGCAAGGCCGTGGCCATCGCGCTGACCACACCATCGCGCACCAGCAAGGATTCGCGCTGCATGGCAAAAATTTCGTGCCCCAGTGCCTGCGCGGCACGCATCATCGCGATGCTGGAATCCTTGTAAGCCTTGAGCTTGTCCAGCGGATCGACGATGAAGGCGAACCTCATGCTTCAACCTCCGCTTTTGCATCGGCCACCGGCGCGGTCTGCTCGATCTCCAGCGAAGCGGCCAGCAGGGCCAGACGCCCGACTACGCCATATGCATAAAATCTGTTGGGCGGCGCGTCCGGTTCCTGTTTGCAGTCCGGCACGGTACAGCAGGTTTCAAAGCTGAGCGGCTCGAAATGCATGCCGGGAGCATTAAGGTTTTCGTCACGGCCACGCGCCGCATTGACGCGATAGAAGCCACCGACGACGTAGTGGTCGATCATGTATACCACCGGCTCGGCGACGCCGCCGTCGACCGTCTCGACGGTGTGCACGCCTTCCTGGATGATCACCTCGCTGACCTGCACGCCTTCCTTGCCGACGCTCATCTTGTTGCGCTGCTTGCGATTCAGGCCGGTGACCTCGCTGGCGTCGTACACCGTCATCACGCCCATGCCGTAGGTGCCGGCGTCAGCCTTGACGATGACAAATGGTTTTTCGGTGACGCCATATTCGGCGTACTTGTGGCGGATGCGTGTGAGCAGGAAGTCCACCTGGCTGGCCAGGCAGTCTTCGCCAGCGCGTTCGTGAAAATTGATCTCGCTGCATTTGCCGAAATACGGATTCAGCAGCCAGGGGTCGATGCCGAGCATCTTGCCAAAAGCGTCGGCAATCTGGTCGTAGGCGGCGAAGTGCTGCGACTTGCGACGCGTCGCCCAGCCTGCATGCAGCGGCGGGATCAACCATTGCCCTTCCAGATTTTGCAGGATTTCCGGCACGCCCGCCGACAGGTCATTATTGAGAAGGATGGCGCATGGGTCTGCGCCTTCCACGCCGAGCCGGCGACCACGGCGCACGAGCGGTTCGAGCAGCAAGGTGTCACCGTTGGGCAGGGCGATCGGCGTCGGTTCCTTGATCTCGGGTAACAAAGAGCCAACACGCACACGCAGACCGGCGTGACCGAGGATGGTCACCAGCTGTGCGACGTTTTGCAGGTAGAACAGGTTGCGCGTATGGTTTTCCGGGATCAGCAGCATGCTGCGCGCATCCGGACAGATGCGCTCGATGGCGACCTGTGCGGCCTGCACGCATAGCGGCAGAAACTGCGGATTGAGATTGTTGAAGCCGCCGGGGAATAGATTGGTATCCACTGGCGCAAGCTTGTAGCCGCTATTGCGCAGGTCGACCGAACCATAGAACGGTGGCATATGGTCTTGCCATTGGCTGCGGAACCACTGTTCGATGGCAGTGGAGTGATCGAGAAAGCGGCGCTCCAGTTCGAGAAGCGGACCCGCCAGAGCGGTGGTCAAATGCGGCACCATTGTTACTGACCCCTTGTTTGCGTTGCGCGACTGGTGTTGCAGCGAATGGCCCGCAGCGATGCGATGGCATGTGTCCGCAACACGAAGCGATTGATGTTACACCACGCGCGCCGTGTGTCTCTTGCCGGCAACGCAGTGCCAAAAGCCGTGTCGTCAAAGCGGTTTTTGCTCAGACTTGACGAGTATTTATGGCGGTATGACAAGATGGATGGCCGATGTTTCGTCATCGCAAGGACGGAGTTCGCGTAAAATTGCGGCTTCTCACGCATCAGGCAGCTCATCTCATGTTCTCCGGCATCATTGCCACCACCGGGCGTATCGTAACGGCGGATCCATTGCAGGACGGTGTCCGCCTCACGGTCGACGTTGGGGATTGGAATATTGCCGATGTCGCCATCGGCGACTCCATCGCCAACAATGGCGTTTGCCTGACCGTCATTGCAAAAGAAAGTTCGCACCTGTTGTTCGACGTGTCGCGCGAGACGCTCAATTGCACCGTCGGACTGGATACGCCGGGCGAGGTCAATCTCGAAAAGGCGATGACGCTGGCGGACCGTCTCGGCGGGCATCTGGTCAGTGGTCATGTCGATGGTGTCGGTGAGGTGTTGAAGTTCGAAACCGTAGGTGAGAGCCATGAACTCATCATCCGCGCGCCCGACGCACTGGCCGGCTATATTGCCCGCAAGGGTTCGATCACGGTCGATGGCGTGAGCCTCACCGTTAACTGGGTACGCGGCAGCGATTTTTCAATCAACCTGATTCCGCACACGGTTGCCGTCACCACCTTGAAGCGGCTCAATGTAGGCGCGCACGTCAATCTCGAAATCGATCTGATCGCGCGTTATGTCGAACGCATGCTCGAATGGAACAAGACCGGAGGTACTGCATGACACAGGCTGGACTGGAGTTTGCCGAGGGCAGGGTCCGTATCGATCCGGAGGTCTGCAATGGACGTCCGACGTTGCGTGACACACGCATTGCGGTCGAGTCGATCCTGGACTACCTCGGAGCTGGCGATAGCGAAGCCGACATACTGGCTGCCTTTCCTGTTCTTGAGGCGGCCGACGTGCGAGCCTGCCTGAGTTTCGCCGGCCGTTTGATGCACCAGCGCTACGAACTGGCAAAAGTCGCTTGATGCCACGCTATCTGATCGATGCCAATTTGCCGGATAGAGTATCCATTTGGCATAACGATGACTTTCTGTTTGTGTCGCGTCTTGGAGCCGATTGGAGTGATTCGCAGGAATGGCGTTCGCTCGCGAAAACGATATGGTCATTGTCAGCAAAGACGCCGATTTTTCGGATCGAATCATGATCAGCGATCCGCCTCCGCGTGTCATCCACTTCCGCACCGGCAATATGCGACTGGCGCAGTTTCGGGAATTCCTGATGGCTCACTGGCCGGAGATCGCCCGCTCAAGTGAAACGGCAAGGCTGGTCATTGTCAGCAACGAACTCATCGAATGCATCGTATGAACGATATTTCTCTCGCCCCCATCCGCGACATCATCGAGGACATCCGCGCGGGCCGCATGGTCATCCTCATCGACGATGAGGACCGCGAAAACGAAGGCGATATCGTCGTCGCCGCGCAGTTCGCCTCGGCGGACACGATCAATTTCATGGCCAAGCATGCGCGTGGCCTGATCTGTCTCACGCTGACCGAAGAGCGCTGCCGTCAACTGGGCATCAACCAGATGGCGCGCGACAACCGCAGCCAGTTTTCCACCGCCTTCACTGTCTCTATTGAAGCCGCCGAGGGCGTCACTACCGGTATCTCCGCCGCAGACCGGGCACGTACCGTCGCCGCAGCCGTAGCCAAACATGCCAAGCCACAGGACATCGTGCAGCCCGGCCACGTCTTTCCCATCATGGCCAAACCGGGCGGTGTACTGGTACGCGCCGGTCATACCGAAGCGGGCTGCGATTTGGCCGCGCTGGCCGGACTGGAGCCCGCCAGTGTCATCTGCGAAATCATGAATGATGACGGCAGCATGGCGCGCCTGCCGGACCTGCTGCTGTTCGCGCGGGAACACGCGCTGAAGATCGGTGCCATCCGCGATCTCATCCACTATCGCGCTGCCGTCGAGAAGATGGTTGAACGCGTCGCGGACAAGGCGGTGCAGACACCGCACGGCGAGTTCCGCCTCGCCGCCTTCGAAGACCGCACCTCGGGCGAACTGCACCTCGCCATGTACCTCGGCGACATCCAACGTGACATCGAAACCCTCGTGCGCGTGCACGAGCCTGTATCCGTGCTCGACTTTATCGACCCGTCCAGCAGCCGCCACACCTATACTGTCGATGCCGCACTCGCACGCATCGCAAAGCATGGACATGGCGCGCTGATTCTGTTGCAGCGGACCGAGAACCCCGAAGAAATGCTTGCCGTGCTCGGCGTCAGGAAGGATCAGCCGCAGCCGGCGACGAAGTGGGACCCGCGCATCTTCGGTATCGGCGCACAGATCTTGCGTGACCTGGGCGTTGGCAAAATGCGTGTGCTCGCCGCACCGCGCCGCATTCCCAGCATGTCAGGTTTCGGCCTGGAAGTGACGGGCTATGAACTGCCCGAGCCAGCGCAGCGCTGAGTCGAATCCCGGATTCAAAAAATATAACTGCACAGGAAGACCCATGCCGCGTTTCGAACATGTACCTGAAATTGCCCCGCGTTTTGAAGGCAAGTCTCTGCGCATCGGCGTGGTGTTGGCGCGCTTCAATTCCGAGATCGGCGAGAATCTCCTCACGGGCTGTATCACCGAGCTGCTCGCGCAAGGCGTCGCACCGGAGCACATGCTGGTGGCGACAGTGCCCGGCGCGCTGGAGCTGCCGATCACCCTGCAGGCCATGGCGCGCGGCGGTCGTTACGATGCGCTCATCGCGCTCGGTGCCGTGATCCGTGGCGACACCTATCACTTCGAAATCGTCTCCAACGAAATGGCCGCCGGCATCACCCGTGTGCAGCTCGACACCCACGTGCCGATCGCCAATGGTGTATTGACGACCGAGGACGACGATCAAGCCGTAGCACGAATGCATATCAAGGGCCAGGAATGCGCGATCGTTGCCATCGAAATGGCTAATCTCCTCAAGGTATTGCAGTCATGAACGACGAAGTCAGGAGCGAAGGTCCGGTGGCAATGCCACCCGAGCCGAAGAAGTCGCCGCGCCGCCTCGCCCGCGAAGTCGCCATGCAAGGGCTGTATCAATGGCGTGTCAGTGGCAATTCCATCGAAGCGATTGAAGACCATCTGGAACAGGAATCCGAAGCCTGGCCGCGCGCCGACAAACCGCTCGCCCTCGTGTTGCTGCGCGGTGCCAGCGCGCACGCCGAGTCGCTCGAAGCGCGCTTCACACCCTACCTGGACAGGCCCATCGGCGAGTTGTCGCCGATCGAGCGTGCCATCCTGCTGCTCGGTGCCTACGAACTGGCCGAGCGTCTGGAAACGCCTTATCGCGTTGTCATAAACGAAGCCATCGAATTGGCCAAGTCATTTGGCGGCACGGACGGTCATCGCTACATCAACGGCGTGCTCGACAAGCTGGCGCCGCAACTGCGCGCGGCGGAAGTCGAGGCGTCGGTGAAGGGCAGGAAATAGACTTTCACCGCAGAGAAAAACCGTAAAGTTGTAGGGTGCAGTGAGCGCGGCGAACTGCACCCCACCCAGGCTGGCGAAGCGCAATCAGACTTCATCGTGCCGACAGACGAGTGGTGTGCTTTCGAAATTCTGATACCACGTGATTACATCGTCATTCCGGCGAAAGCCGGAATCCAGTATGGTGCCTCCGAGTCTGGATGCCGGCTTTCGCCGGGACGACGGTATGTGGGAGTTCCATGATTTACAAAGCACACCACTAGTTTGTCTCTTATGAGTAGCGAATTCGATCTCATCCGTCGGCACTTTTCCCGCGCGGTGCGACACACTGACTTGGGCGTCGGCGACGATGCCGCGTTGCTGCGCACACGGCCCGGCATGCAACTGGTGGTGTCGACCGATATGCTGGTGTCGGGCACTCACTTCCTGCCCGATGCGGAAGCGCAAGCACTGGGCTGGAAGACGGCAGCCGTCAACATTTCAGACATGGCCGCCATGGCGGCGGAGCCGCGCTGGATCACGCTGGCCCTTTCTCTCCCGAGTGCCAATGACAAATGGGTTGAAGATTTTGCAGATGGTTTTGCGGCTTGTTGCATGTGCTTCGGTGTGGACTGGATCGGCGGTGATACCACACGCGGCCCGCTCAATCTGTGCGCCACGGTGTTCGGCGAAGTACCGCAGGGGCACGCAGTCCTACGCAGTGGCGCAAAAGCGGGTGATGATATATGGATATCCGGTGCGCCCGGTTTGGCTGCGCTGGGTTTGCAACATTTGCTCGGCGAAATTGTTGTCGATGAGGCATGGCGCGAGGCGTGCCTTCTTGCCCTGCATCGCCCGCAGCCACGCGTTGCGTTGGGCCTCGCCTTGCGCGGTGTAGCGACGGCGATGCTCGACGTTTCCGATGGCCTGCTCGGCGATCTCGGTCACATACTTGAGCAATCGAATTGCGGCGCGCTGATCGAAGACGCGCTGCTGCCACTTGCACCGGTCTTGGTCGCGAGCGGAGACGGAGCGCTGGCAAGGCAGGCCTTGCTCAACGGTGGGGATGATTACGAGTTGCTGTTCTGTGCCGCGTCAGCACAGCGCGACGCCCTGCGGGATTTGTCGGAGCAGTTGCAACTGCCGCTCACGCGCATCGGTGCGATCACGGAACAATCAAATGTCATTTTCCTGCTGGCGCAGGATGGCACAACTGAAGCTGTGAGGCCTCAAGGCTACGATCACTTCAGAGGTGGTTTGTAGGTTGGCGCTGAGCAAAGCGAAGCCCAACATTGCGCGCGTACGCTCGACCGGTGTTGGGCTTCCTTATTTGCCAAACTCGGCTTAGCACCAACCTACGCAATTTGCTTATTTACTTCGGCCCAGGCCGTCCTGATCAATGCAGGTTTTGCATCCTTCAACGCCTGCGGATCGGACAGGATGCGCCGAAAACTGCGCGCGCCCGGTAGCCCGTTCCCCAGCCCGAGAACATGCCGCACCATGGCGCGGAGCGGCGTGCCATGTTCGGCCTGTTCGCGCTCGCAATAGGCGATGAGCGCATCGACGATGTCCGCGCGTTGCGGGACCCACTCCACATCGAACAGCGCCTGCTCCCATTCCACCAGCATCCACGGATTGTGGTAAGCCTCGCGGCCGATCATGACGCCGTCAATATGTTCAAGTTGCGTGTGAATGGCATCGATGCCCGAGATGCCACCATTGACGAGAATTTCCAGTTGCGGAAAGTCGCGCTTGAGCTGCCAGGCGAAGTCGTAGCGTAGTGGCGGCACTTCACGATTTTCCTTCGGCGACAAGCCTTGCAACCAGGCGTTGCGCGCATGCACGATGAAGGTTTTGGCGCCGCCCTGCGCTACGGTGCCGACGAAGTCGCGCACGAAGGCATAGTCCTCGCCACGGTCGATGCCGATGCGATGTTTCACTGTGATGGGAATGCCAACGGCATCCTGCATGGCTTTGATGCCGTCGCGCACCAGTTCGGGCTCGGCCATGAGACAGGCACCAAACGCGCCATTCTGCACACGCTCGCTCGGGCAGCCGCAGTTCAGGTTTACCTCGTCGTAACCCCATTCCTCGGCGAGACGCGCGCAGTGGGCCAGCGCTGCCGGTTCCGAGCCGCCGAGTTGCAGCGCCACTGGGTGTTCCTCATCGTTGAATCGCAGGTGCCGCGCAAGATCGCCATGCAGCAGGGCACCGGTCGTAATCATTTCGGTGTATAGCCAGGCATGCGGCGCCAGCAGCCGGTGAAAGAAACGGCAATGACGATCAGTCCAGTCGAGCATGGGCGCGACGGCGAGGCGGCGGGGCGATGGAGAAGGGATAGCGGCTTGCATGGCGCCGATTGTACCGGCGGCTCCAGCAAGGGCTGAAAAGAATTACTGCCTTGACAGCTAATTTAGGCGCAGCTATATTGCTGCCTATGCAGTGATTGCGTCGGCAGCTAATATCGGCGCGTCTGTCATGGGATACCTCTATGTTAGTTGATCCGCAGAATTGGGTAATGGAAGACTCGCTGGGCTACCTGCTCAGCAGGGTGCGTGGCTACGTCATGCAGGCGCTCGATGACGAGCTGGCCGACCTCGATATCACCGCCGCGCAGTGGGTCATCATCATGAAACTCAGCGTCGAGTCGCAGAGTACGGCGGCCGGTTTGTGCAAGCAGAGCGGCTACGACACGGGCTCCATGACGCGCATGCTCGACCGCCTGGAAGACAAGGGCTTGATCCTGCGCGAGCGCAGTCCCGACGATCGCCGGGTGCTCAAGCTGGCGCTCACCGAGAGTGGCCTGCGCCTGCGCGAACAGTTGCCGGAGCGCGCTGCGCGCGTCATCAATGCGCACCTCGAAGGTTTCAGCGCGGAAGAATTCGTTCTCCTCAAATCCCTGTTGCGACGCATGTTGGACAACGCGCTACGCTTGGCGCCGCACGATCAGGCCGATACATCCCCGTCTTCGGTGGAGGTGTCGAAATGAGCTTGCGTTCGTTACCGCATTTGCATAAAAGCATGTTGCTCCTCGTGATGTTGCCGTGGCTGGCCGCATGTGTTTCTTCTGCCGGGATTGCCACTCAGCAGCATCCTCTGCAGCCCGGTCAGCAAGTACTTGCGAGTATGCCTTTGGCATCACCAAGCGAACGCTGGTGGGAAATTTTCGGCGATCCGCAGCTCAATGAGCTGGTCATTGCAGCGCTGCGCGACAATCCGAGTCTGGCCGTTGCACAAGCGCGCGCCGAGCGTGCCGACATCATCATCAATGCGGCTCACGCTGCCTATGGCCCGAGCGTCTCGCTGGACATCAACCCGACGCAGCAACGCTTCCCCGAGAACTACATTATCCCGCCACAACTCGCCGGCAAGGTGCGCACCAGTAATCGTGCGGCGCTCGATTTTTCGGGCGAGATCGATTTCTGGGGCAAGCATCGTGCGGCCCTCGAAGGCGCCGTGGCACAAGACAAGTTGGCGCTCGCCGAATACCAGTCGGCGCGGTTGATGATCAGCGCCGCACTGGTGCGCAGTTGGGGCGAGCTTGATCGGATCACGCGCCAACACCAACTGGTCGAAGACCAGTTAGTCATCCGCAATCAATCGCTGGGCTTGTTGCAAAAGCGCGAGAAGGCTGGCTTCGAGCCCGGCGTGGATCGGGCGCAGACCGAAGGCGCCATGGCGGCTTTGCGTGGCGAGCTGCGTTCGCTCGAAGAACGCGGCCAAGTACAACGTCATTTGATCGCCGTGCTTGCCGGACGCGAGCCGGGCGAAGGCGAGAAGTTAACCGCACCGCATATGCGCGAGGTGCCCGCTGCGCTGCCGACACAAGTGCCGGCCGAGCTATTGGCGCGTCGCCCTGACGTGGCCGCCAGCCGTTGGCGTGTCGAAGCGGCGACACAGGATGCGGCCGTGGCACGCGCCAATTTTTATCCCAATGTCAATATCACCGGCTTCGTCGGTTTCCAGGCCTTGGGCCTCGACAAGTGGCTCGACTTCGGCTCGCGCACCTACTCGATTGGTCCCATCATCAGCCTGCCGGTCTTCGATGCCGGCCGCTTGCGTGCGACCTATGGCGTGAAGACGGCAGACGTCGACGCGGCTGTGGCGCAATACAACCAGACCCTGCTCGACGGCTTGCGCGAAATCGTCGATGAGCTGACACAATTGCAGGGCACGTCCGCAGCACAAACCGAACAACAAACGGTGCTCGACAAATCGCGCGAGGTGGAACGCATCCTCACCCAACGCGAGAGCAAGGGTCTCATCAATCACCTGCCGGTGCTCAACGCCAGCGTGCAGCGCATGGCCGCCGAGCGCGGTATGGCTGATCTCGCGGCACGTCGTTTCGATACCACCGTGCAACTCATCCGCGCCACCGGCGGCGACGGCGCCGCGGCGCTTCCTGGCCTGTTGCCCGACACGCAGATTCACACTGAGACTCACACCGAGATTCACACCGCAGCTAACAAGGATCATTCATGAGCGACGTGACCGACAATACCGTCCAACCCGATGCGCCCGCAACGAAAGCAACCAATGGCCGTGCGCGCGGCATGGTGCGCCTGGCCATCGTCTTCATCTTCATCGGCCTCATCGCGTTCGCGTGGTGGTTCCTTGTCTTGCGCAATCACGAGACCACCGAAGACGCCTACGTGTCGGCGCACATCGTGCTCATCACGCCGCAGATCGGCGGTACGGTGACTGCGGTCGACGTCGATGACACGCAGATGGTTCATGCGGGTGACGTATTGCTGCGCCTCGATCCGGTCGATGCGCAATTGGCGTTGAACCAGGCCGAGACCGCGTTGGCGCAAAGCGTGCGCGAGCTGCGCGGTGTCTATGCCAATCTCAATACCCTGGGCGAGTCGGTCAAGGTGCGCGAATCCGAACTGGCGCGCGTCACCGATCTACTCAATCGACGCGAGTCTCTGGCAGGCACTGGCGCGGTGGCGCAAGAGGAAATCGATCAGGCGCGCGAAGCGGTCAAGAGCGCGCGCGCCGCGCTGCAGGTCGCGCTCGAACAGAAGGAAGCCGCCAGTGTGCAGACGGAGAACCTGCGCATAGAGGATCACCCCGCCGTGTTGCGCGCCGCCAGCAAGGTCGAAGAAGCTTACGTCGCGTTGTCGCGCACCACTTTGCACGCGCCGCTCGATGGTGTCGTGGCACGGCGCAGCGTGCAGGTCGGGCAGCGCATTGCACCAGGCTCGCCGATGATGGCCGTCGTGCCGCTTAATGACGTTTGGGTAGATGCAAATTTCAAGGAAGGGCAACTGCGCGAGATGCGCGTGGGTCAACCGGTGCACTTGCGTGCCGATCTTTACGGCGGCAAGGTGGAATATGACGGTCGCGTAGTCGGCATGTCGGCAGGCACCGGTGGCGTGTTCTCGTTGCTGCCGGCGCAGAATGCCACTGGCAACTGGATCAAGGTCGTGCAGCGCGTGCCGGTGCGCATCGAACTCAACGCGGACGAAGTGAAGGCGCATCCCCTGCGCGCCGGTCTATCGGTCGAAGCCGATGTCGATGTGCGCGATGGGCCGGGGCTGGCCCTGCCAGCCGCAGTGGCCAACGCGGCGCCCGTTTCAAGCATCGATGAAGCAGGCCTCAAGGCGGCGCACGAACGCGTCGCCAAAATCATTCACGACAATCTCGGACACGGCAAATAGCCATGGCCGCGCCGGACAGTCTGCCGCCGCTCGAAGGCAACCAGCGTCTGCTGGCGACGCTGGCCCTGTCGCTGGCGACCTTCATGAACGTGCTCGACACGACCATTGCCAACGTCTCGCTACCGGCCATCGCCGGCGACATGGGCGTATCGCCAAACCAGGGCACCTGGGTCATCACCTCCTTCGCGGTAGCCAACGCCATTTCGGTGCCGCTCACCGGCT
This sequence comes from Rhodocyclales bacterium, assembly GCA_028292505.1. Classification (GTDB taxonomy): domain Bacteria; phylum Pseudomonadota; class Gammaproteobacteria; order Burkholderiales; family Rhodocyclaceae; genus Viridibacterium. The sequence continues at coordinate 127,191 of JAQGMF010000010.1, read as the reverse complement.
GGCTCACGCAGCGCTTCGGTCAGGTGCGCCTGTTTGTCGCCTCGGTGCTGCTGTTCACACTGGCGTCCTTCCTGTGTGGCACAGCGACCAGTCTGCCTATGCTAATAGCATTTCGCGTTTTGCAGGGCGCCGTGGCCGGACCGATGATTCCGCTGTCGCAAGCGCTGCTGTTGTCGAGTTATCCGAAGGCCAAAGCCGGCATGGCCTTTGCCGCGTGGTCGGTCACCACGCTGGTGGCGCCGGTCATGGGGCCGATTCTGGGTGGCTGGATCTCCGATAATTTCTCGTGGCCGTGGATATTCTATGTGAATATTCCTGCGGGCTTGCTGGCGGGCTGGGCGGTGTGGCGTCTGTTCAAGGCGCGCGAGACAGCGACGCGCAAGCTGCCCATCGACATCTTCGGGCTGGGGCTGCTCGTCGTGTGGGTGAGCTGCCTGCAACTCACTCTGGACAAGGGCAAGGAACTCGACTGGTTCAACTCCGGGCAGATCGTCGCGCTGGCCGCTACAGCCTTCGTCGGTTTCTGTTTCTTCGTTGTATGGGAGCTGGGCGAAGAGCATCCCGTCGTCGATCTGACGCTATTCAAGATTCGCAATTTCACGGTTGCCACACTGGCCATCTCACTCGGCTACGGCGTGTTCTTCGGCGGCGTGGTGCTGATGCCGCTATGGCTGCAGCAGTACATGGGCTACACGTCGACCTGGGCGGGTTTGACGACGGCACCGGTTGGCATATTCGCCATCATCCTGTCGCCGATTGTCGGCAAGAACATGAACAAGGTGGACCCGCGCAAAGTGGCCAGCGTGGCCTTCATCATCTTTGCGCTGGTGTCGTGGATGCGCTCGGAATTCACCACGCAAGCCGACTACTGGACGCTGATCCTGCCGCAACTAGTACAAGGCGGCGCGATGGCCTGCTTCTTCATCCCGCTGGTGTCGATCACCCTGTCGCAAGTCAATCCGCAGAATATTCCATCGGCATCTGGCGTATCGAGCTTCGTGCGCATCACCTGCGGCGCGCTGGGCGCTTCGATCTTTACGACGCTGTGGGAGAGCCGCGCCAATCTTCATCATGCGCAACTGACTGAATCGATCTCCAGCCTGCGGCCGGAATCGGCCATCACGCTGGGCCAGTTGCAGGGCAGCGGCATCACCGATGCACAGTCGCTCGGGCTGATGGATCGTCTCATCACGCAACAGGCCTTCACGCTTTCGGCCGACGAGTTGTTCCTGGCCAGCGCTGTCATCTTCCTCGCGCTCACCGCAATCGTCTGGTTCGCCAAGCCGGTGAAGGCGGCGGCAGCTGTAGTCGGCGGCGACCACTAAGACATACCGAATAAACGCGTCATTCCCGCGAAAGCGGGAATCCACTTCCGTGCGATGAATTTACCTTGTGCAGTGGGGTGGATTCCCGCTTTCGCGGGATGACGGATACGGGAATTTCTCATGTTGCGCGATGGCCGCAGTGGAGCACATCTCTCCTGATATGCTGGAGGACTATTCAATCTTCCGGTCGAAGACTCATGTGGAAAAAGCTGCGCATCGCCATCCTGCTTTTCATTCTCGCCACGGTCGCGCTGAGTACGTGGCGCGGACAGACGCAGGCGCGTGACTGGCACAACACGCTGCATGTCGCCATCTTTCCCATCAATGGTGATGGCAGCGCGGCGGCTGCGGCGCGCATCGCCAGTCTCAACGATTCGAGCTTCAAGGACATCGAGGAATTCCTCAGCGAGCAAGCGGCGGAATACGGTGACCAGACCGCCATGCCAGTGCGCGTTACTTTGCAGCCGGAACTCAAGACACCTCCTCCAGCCGCACCGCCTCCGGAGCACAGCACGCTCGACGTGATGGTATGGAGTCTGAAGCTACGCTGGTGGGCCTGGCATCAGCCTAGCGGCACACCGCGCGCGCATACGCGTGCCTTCGTCATCTACTGGGATTCGGCTGCGACGGACGGGCACGTACCCAATTCGCATGGACTGGCCAAGGGTCTGGTGGCGATCAGCAATGTGCATGTGGCGGCGAACATGCAGCGCACCAACAATGTCGTGATTGCTCACGAGATATTGCACACGCTTGGCGCGACCGACAAATACGATATGGCGAGCCTGATGCCGAGCTATCCCGAAGGTTTCGCCGAACCCGATAGGCAGCCACGCTATCCGCAGCGCTGGTGCGAACTCATGGCGGGGCGCATTCCGTTGTCGGAGACCGAGCTCGATATGCCCATCTCTCTCAAGCTCTGCATGATCGGGCCGCTGACGGCACGGGAGATTGGGCTTACACAATGAGGTAGGTCTGATGAGCCGCAGGCGTTATCCGACATCCGACGATGATGGACCCTCTACCAACGTCGGATAACGCTTCGCTCATCCGACCTACGCCAGCACGATTGCCGGATCGGCGCTCTCGCTCCTATACTCGCCCGATGATAGAAACAGACAAACTCCAGCCTGGCCGCCTCGTTTCGCCCGGACAAGCGACGCCGCAAGAAGACGCCATCGAGCGTGCGCTGCGCCCCAAGCGCCTGGCCGAGTATGTCGGGCAGGAGAAGATTCGCGAGCAACTGGAGATTTTCATCCAGGCCACCAAAGCACGCGGCGAAGCGCTCGACCATGTGCTGTTGTTCGGCCCACCCGGTCTGGGCAAGACCACGCTGGCCAATATCATCGCCGCCGAGTTGGGCGTGAACCTGCGCCAGACTTCCGGCCCGGTGCTCGAACGCGCTGGCGATCTGGCTGCGTTGCTGACCAATCTCGAAGCCAACGATGTGCTGTTCATCGACGAGATTCATCGCCTCTCGCCCGTGGTCGAGGAAATTCTCTATCCCGCGCTCGAAGATTTCCAGATCGACATCATGATCGGCGAGGGCCCGGCGGCGCGTTCGGTGAAACTGGATTTGCCGCCCTTTACGCTGATCGGTGCGACCACGCGCGCGGGCATGCTGACCAATCCCCTGCGCGATCGATTCGGTATCAACGCGCGACTGGAGTTCTACACGCCCGAGGAGTTGTCCCTGATCGTCACGCGTTCGGCGCGTCTGCTCAATGTCGAGATCGAGACCGAAGGCTCCTTCGAAATCGCGCGTCGTGCACGTGGCACGCCACGCATCGCCAATCGCCTGCTGCGCCGCTGCCGCGATTATGCCGAGGTCAAGGCTGATGGTCGCATCACCAAACCGGTTGCCGATGCCGCGCTGACGATGCTCGACGTGGATCATCTCGGCCTCGACATCATGGACCGCAAGCTGCTCCTCGCCATGCTGGAAAAATTCGATGGGGGTCCGGTCGGACTCGACAATATCGCGGCAGCGATCGGCGAAGCGCCCGACACCATCGAGGACGTGCTCGAACCCTACCTTATTCAACAAGGCTATTTGCAGCGCACGCCGCGCGGGCGTGTCGCCACGCCGGCAATCTGGCGGCACTTCGGCCTGAAGGCGCCACGCACGACGCCGAACGTGGACTTGTTCGAGCCATGAGTTTGGCAAAGTGCAGCGACTTCGTCGTGATATTTCGCGCACGAATGGCGCACCCTATGGCCCACGTCGACGAAGAATATTCACGCCTTGCACAGCAATTGCGCACGCTGGCACTGCAGGACTTCGGCTGTCTTGAATTCGTGGCCGTACGCGAAGACGATCAGGAAATGGCTTTGTCATATTGGCCGGATCAGGCCAGCATTGTCCGATGGCAGCAGCAGGCCGATCACCTCATGGCGCAACAACTCGGCCGCGAGCGCTGGTACAGCGCTTACAGCGTGGAAGTCGCGCAAGTATTGCGTGCCTACGAAAAGACATCGCCGTAACGCGATCGCAGTAGCACTTCTCAAAGCCAGGGCCGCACCGTCTCCCACATCAGCTTGCACAGCAGGCTCACGGCCAGCACCAGGAACAGTCGCCGGATCCAGTGATTGCCGCCCTTGATCGCCAGCCGTGTGCCAAGTAGCGCGCCGAGGACGCCGGCAATTCCCATCGGTATGGCAATTTCATAAATGACCATGCCCTTCGGTAACAGAAACGACAGGGCTGCAAGGTTGGTGCCGAAGTTGACGACCTTGGCACAGGCAGTGGCGCGCAGGAAGTCAAAGTGAAAGAAGCGCACGAACAGGAACAGCAGGAAGCTTCCAGCGCCTGGCCCGATGAATCCGTCATAAAAGCCGATAGCAAAACCGACTGCCAAACCCTTGTAGAGATCGTTGCGCGTAATCGGACGGCTTTCGTCATGTGTGCCGAAACCGGGGCGGAACCAGGTGTAGCCGAGCATGCCTGTAAGAATGGCAATGACGATGGGCCGCATCCAGCTCGCCGGTACCAGGTACATGATATTCACACCGCACAGCGCGCCAGCAAAAGCCGCGGCCGATGCCAGTAGCAGCAGGCGCCATGGCAATTGCATATTGCGTGCATATTGGCGCATCGACGTGGCATGGCCGAAGATCGAGGCGAGCTTGTCGGTACCCATGATCTGGGCTGGCAGCGCATGCGTCAGGATGGCGTAAAGCCCTGGCACCTGGATCAGGCCTCCGCCACCCACGGCCGCGTTGATGGCGCCCGTGGCAAACGCCAAGGGTAAAAGTATGAGGAGTTCGTTCGTCATGGGAGGGAAAACGGGTGGTGCGCAGAGCCGAGACAAATCGATGCGCGTAGTGGGCAGAATTCAGATTCTGTCAGACAAATGTGGCGCGTGCGCAGCAGACGTTTTTTATTCCTGCTTCATCGAACGGTGGCGTACCAGTGCCGCCGTCGTGGCAGCGAATTCCCTGGCCAGGCGCTCGGCCAAATAGACCGAACGGTGCTGACCGCCGGTGCAGCCGATGGCCACGGTGAAGTAGCTGCGGCCGTCGCGGATGAAGGCCGGCAGCCAATCGGCAACAAAGCGATGGATGTCTTCGGCCATCTTGTGCACCTCGGGTACGCGTTCGAGGTATTCGATGACGGCAGCATCTTTGCCGGAGAGTGGACGCAAGACGATGTCATAATAAGGATTGGGCAGGCAGCGTACGTCGAAGACCAGGTCGGCGTCGACCGGAATGCCGTGTTTGAAGCCGAAAGACTGGAACAGTAGCGTCAGACTGCGGTTGGATGGCGCGTGGATCATGTCTTTGATCCAGGCGCGCAGGGTATTGGGTGGCAGATTGCTGGTGTCGATACGGTGGCCTTGTTCGCCGAGCGCGGAGAGCAGTTCGCGTTCGCGGGCGATGGCTTCGCCGATGGTGATGTTGACGCTGGCCAGCGGATGACGGCGGCGCGTTTCGGAGAAGCGCGCGATCAGGGTGTCGTCGCGCGAATCGAGAAACAGGAAACGCACATCCTCGACCATGTTGCGCAGTGCCTCAATGACTTTCGGCACCGCCGCAATACTTGCGCCAGAGCGCACATCTACCGCAACACCGACACGCTGGTAGCCGGCCGCCGACAGATATGAGACGAGTTGTGGCAGTAGCGTCGCGGGCAGGTTGTCGACGCAGTAATAGCCCGCGTCTTCGAGCACGTTGAGGGCAATGCTCTTGCCGGATCCGGATAAGCCACTGATGAGCGTGAGTTGCATGGCGCTGTGCGTCGCACGTGTTGCTGACCTGCAAACGATACGCCAAACGTGCGGCGCTTTGGGTGCGATTTTTGCAGCGAAGCGCGTTCGCGTCACGCGCGCAGCGCAGGGGGGCCGGGAAAGCGCAGGTCATGCGCGTCGCGTCGCGCAGTGCAGCGCTGCAGGATGCACTCGCGGGTCGAGTTATCGGCGGCCCGCCAATCCTTGATTTCATCGAGCGTGCGAAAGCATCCCAGGCAGACGTCGTTCTCGTCCAGGCAGCAGATGCGGATGCACGGCGAGACGACAAATTCGCCTTCGCCTTCGTATTCGTTATCAGAAGTCGGTTCCATCAGGGCTGCTTCGTCAAGGAGGGTTGTGTCGTCGGCACGTCTTGCGGCGTTGGTGCGCGCCAGACCACCGCATCATCGACAGCATAAAGTACACAGGGCTTGGGCGAGTGGCGATTGCAGTTGGTCAGCGCCATGCTGGCTGCATCTTCCGGACCATTGGCCCAACCCCAGGAACCTGCTTCGGATATGGCGAAGGCTCGTGGCGTTGGCGCTGCAAGAAACTTCGCATAGGCGCTCGCTTTGGTTTTCGCGTTCAACCATGGAATTCTTGCCGCGTCGCGGATCATGGCATAGCCGCTCGCGGTGGGCCCCTCGGGTGGTGGCAAGGTTTGCATGCCAAGCCTGACGAAAAATGCATCCATCATGGGGCGCCATACAAGCAAGCCATCGCTGAGAAGTCTGTGGCCATCTTCATCGAAGGGCGCCTGCAGGATGAATTGCGACGGCGACCCACCTGCGGCAAAGGCGCGATACCAGGCGCGGCTATAGCGTGGTGCGAAGTATTGATCATTCTCGCTATAAATCCAAAGGCTCGGGGCATGGGTCGTCCGACCATATGCGGCGAAGGCTTGAGCGAGACGTCCGGCTTGGCAAGGGATGCCGGGATGTCTGCGCGGATCGCCGCCCACGCCGCCGGCGAAATTCGCGTAGCCCATGAGACCGGGCGGGTTGCCTGCCGCGTAGGCGACCGTCGCGAAACCACCACTCGAATGTCCGACAACGAGATGGCGCGAGGCGTCGATATAGCGCTGCTGGCGCGCGTAGCTCAGCGTTGCGGCAATCTCTTCCAGGGCTGGTCGCAGGGCAACGGCGTAGTCTTTGTGACGGCAATCCCCTGAGGCTTCCGGGTCTGCACTTCCATCTGCCTGCAGGCCCTTGGGCAGCACCGAGCCGCCATAGCCGAGCCGCGTCGGCACGAAAACGGCGAAGCCGTAGCGCACGAGGTAGCTCGCCATGCCAAGCATACGGAATCGATCGGGCGCATTGCGATTGGCGCTGCGGCCGTGGTTGATGATAGCGATTGGAAAGGGGCCGGGACCGGCAGGCTTGTAGGTGGTGAGCAGCATTTGCCCCTGCGCCTGGTTGCCGTTAGGCAAGGTGATGCTGACTGGCAGCTTGATGACGGATTCGTTCAAGGCCTCGGCCAGCGCGACGTCGGCGGCCGCCGCGGGACCCATGCCGAGCGACAATGCGAATGCAATAAGTGCGAGACGCATGCGTCCCCGCATCAAAAGCTGCCTTCCTCTAACCAGCGTTCGAGCTGCGGCAATCTGTCCACGCCCCAGAAAGTTTCGCCGTCGACGATGAAGAACGGCGACCCGAAGACGCCACGTGCCAGAGCGCGATCCACCTCGATGTGCAGACGCTCTTTCAGCGCCACGCTACTCAGCGCCTCGGCCAGTGGCGCGCGCGTGTGGCCGAGCGAAGCGGCGATGTCGAGCACCGTGTCGATATTGTCGATGTCACGACCGGCCGTGAAATAGGCGCGAAAGATGGCATGCGCCAGCCCCCTTGCTGCCAGCGGGTCGCGTTCGCCCAGCCACAGAAAGGCGCGCGCCGCATGCTGCGTCGACAGCGGGAACTTCATCGGCTGCACAAAAGGAACAGCATGGAAGCGCGCCGAGCGTGCGAAATCGTGCAGGAAGTAATCGCTCTTGAGCGGCTGGCGTACTGGCAAAGTCGCGCCGGTGGCTTTGAACGCCGCGCCGAGCAGTACAGAATGCCAGTTCACCTGGCGACCGAAGCGCGTGCCCAGGGCGTCGATCAGCTCGCTGGCAAGATAGCCGTACGGTGAAGAGAAATCGAAATAGAAGTCGATCGCGGCAAGCAAGGTGGGCTCCGGCTGGTACGACACGGTTTGGCTCATACAAGGCACTCCCACATGACGCAGCAGTTGCTGCCAGCACAGCGAACCTGCTGTCTCAACGCCGGTCTTCCGGTAAGTACCAGCATGAGTTTAGATGCCGTCTGCATGATTGCCGCGCGGCCTGCCCATTTGTTCGGTTCGTTCGCGGCGACTACGGGTGGGAGCGAGGGTACCTGTCGCTTTAGCCGACGCGCTTGCGCCCACGTATTGCAATGCATCATTATGTTTCTCCGATCCCCGCGTTACTTTCATATCCGCCGATGCAAATGAGCAGCACCAATCTGGACTATCCCTTTGCAGCACGTCCCGAGCCCGGCGTCGCCACGCTGGTTGCCCCGGGCGTGCGCTGGCTATGCATGCCGCTGCCTTTCTCTCTGAACCATATCAATCTGTGGCTGCTCGGCGACGGTAGCCAATGCGTGCTGGTCGACACAGGCTTGGGTGATGCCGTCACGCGCGCCATCTGGAGCGAATTTTTTGCCGAATTCGCGCAGGCTGGCGAAGCACTCGAACAGATTGTCCTCACGCACTATCACCCCGACCATGCGGGCAATGCCGAATGGCTGGCGCGAGAACATGGGGTGCCCGTGTGGATGAGCACCGCCGAATATTTGCTGGGTCACGCCTTGCTCACCGAGACCGCCGGCTACGATGTGCCAAACATGGTGGCGCATTTCCGCCGTCATGGTCTTGATGAAGCGCGCTGCGAGCAGTTCATGCAGCGCGGCAACGTGTACGCCAAGGGCGTGCCCGCGCTGCCGCGCCAGTACCGTCGCATGATCGATGGCGATCATCTCGTGCTCGCTGGCAAGCGCTGGGAAGTCATCATGGGTTACGGCCATTCGCCCGAACATGCGGCTTTGTATTGCGGCGACCTGCGTCTGCTGATTGCCGGCGATATGCTGTTGCCGCGAATCACGACCAATGTCAACGTTCCCGCCACCATGCCGGAGGAAGATTCGGTCATGCGCTTTCTACAATCTGTGCGTCGCTTTGCGCGCTTACCCTCGGACACGCTCGTGCTACCCTCCCATGGCTTGCCTTTTCGCGGCGTCCACGAACGCATCGCGCAGCTGCAGGCGCATCACACCGAACGCGACGCATTGCTCGCCGAACAACTGGCCCAGCCACGCTGTGCGACGGAATTGTTGCCAGTATTGTTCCCGCGCGAGCTCGACATGCATCAGCTCATGTTCGCATTGGGCGAGACAATTGCTCACCTCAATCACCTGGTGCAGCGCGGCCGCGCGCAACGCCGCACCGGCAATGATGCTGTCATACGCTTCGTCTCGCTGCATTAGTTGCTTTACAAGATTTTCGTTTTCCGTTTTACCGATTTGTACAAGGAGTAGCACATGGCCGCAATCAGTCCCAATCCTGTCACCCCCGCTGTCGCTGCAGTGGAAAAAACGCAGCCTGTGCTGCTGGACCCGACGGCCATTGCCCGGACTTACGCCGAAGTGGCGCAGCGCAGTTCGCGCCTGATCACCGAGTACATGAATCGCCAGATCGCCCGCGGCGGCACACCACCCGTCGACGAACTCGGTGTCGCGCGGGCTTTCATGGACATGACCGGCAAGCTGCTGGCCAATCCCTACCTGTTGGCACAGGCACAGATGAGCCTGGCGTGGGACTACTTCTCGCTGTGGCAAAACAGCATGCAGCGTTTCATGGGCTTGCATCCCACGCCGGTCGCCGCACCAGCCAAGGATGACAAGCGCTTCAAGGACGAGGAGTGGAAGGACTGTTTCCTCTTCGACTTCATCAAGCAGTCTTACCTGATAACCGCCCGGCATATTCATGACACCGTTGCTGGCGTCGAAGGTCTCGATGAAGTCACGCGCAAAAAGGTCAATTTTTTCACGCGTCAATACATCGACGCCTTCTCGCCGTCCAACTTCGCACTCACCAATCCTGAGGTGTTTCGCGAGACCGTGCGCACCAACGGACAAAGCCTGGTCAAGGGCTTCAACAACCTGCTGCGCGACATGGAGGACGGCGACGGTTCCCTGCAAATCCGCATGAGCGACACGAGCGCATTCGAACTCGGCAAGAATGTCGCCACGTCGCCGGGCAAAGTCGTGTTCCAGAACGACCTGATGCAGTTGCTGCAATACACGCCGAGCACCGACAAGGTATTCAAACGGCCGCTGCTGATTGTGCCGCCGTGGATCAACAAGTATTACGTGCTCGATCTGCGTGAAAAGAACTCGCTGATCAAATGGGCAGTAGACCAAGGGCATACCGTCTTCATCATCAGTTGGGTCAATCCCGACTCGCGTCTGTCCGGCAAGGGTTTTGACGACTATGTGCAGGAAGGTGTGCTCGGCGCAGTGGACGCCATTGTCGAGCAGACCGGCGTCAAGGAAATCAATGCAACGGGTTACTGCCTGGGCGGCACCCTGCTCGGCACGGCACTGGCCTACATGACGGCCAAAAAGGACAAACGCATCGCCAGCGCGACCTACTTCACGACCCTGCTCGACTTTTCTTCGCCGGGCGAACTGGGCGTGTTCATCGACGAAGGGCAGGTCAAGAGTCTCGAAAAGAAGATGCTCGAACGCGGCTATCTCGAAGGCAGCGAAATGGCCAGCACCTTCAACATGCTGCGCTCCAACGACCTGATCTGGTCCTTCGTGATCAACAACTACCTGCTCGGCAAGGACCCGTTCCCCTTCGATCTGCTTTACTGGAACTCCGACTCGACACGCATGCCGGCCAAGATGCACAGCTTCTACCTGCGCAAGATGTATATGGAAAATGCATTGTGCACGCCCGGCGGTATCGAGATTGGTGACACCCCGATCGACCTCTCCAAGGTCAAGATGCCAAGCTACTTCATCTCCACTATCGAGGACCACATCGCGCCCTGGAAGACGACCTATATTGGTGCCAAGGCACTTGGTGGTCCGGTGCGTTTCGTACTGGGTGGTTCGGGACACATCGCCGGCGTCGTCAATCCGCCAGCCGCCAACAAGTATGGTTTCTGGACGGCCGACAAGCTTCCCGATACGGCGGAAGACTGGTACGCCAGCGCCAGCCAGCAGGCCGGTTCATGGTGGAACGACTGGCAGGTCTGGCTGACCGCGATGGACGACACCAAGGTCGCGGCGCGCGATCCGGAGAAGGGCCAGCTCACCGTACTCGAAGATGCGCCGGGCAGCTACGTGAAGACACGATTGGACAAGACGGTGCGTTGACGGGGTAGGTTGGGCTGACGCAGGAAGCCCAACATTGCGCTATCCGGTTCGAGTTGGGCTTCCTGCGTCAGCCCAACCTACAGATTCCTTGTGGGCATACATGCCTGAATTAGCTTCCCTCTACCGCTACGTCGTCAAATCCTGCCGTGGCGAGCGCTTGAGCGAGGCGTATGTCACCTGCATGGGCTTGCCGCTAGATCGTTATTGGATGGTGGCCGACGAGCACGGCGAGATGCTTACCGGGCGCGACGAACCTCGCCTGGTATGTATCGAAGTCGACGCCGACGAAGATGGCGACGGACTATGCCTGCGTGGGCCCGGTATGATGGATCTGCATTTGTCGCGTCATGCACTGTGCGTGCCGAGGCCCGCCAAGGTATGGGAAGACGAATTCATGGCCTGTGGCGGGTATTCGCCGGCCAATGCCTGGCTATCGCAATTTCTCGGCAGCGAAGTGCAACTGTTGCATATAGGCGAGCAAAGCACGCGTCAATCGCAGAAGCGGCCAGATATGCAATTGTCGTTTGCGGATGCGTTCCCTCTGCTGCTGGTCAATTCCGCTTCACTCGACGAACTCAGCGCCAGAGTGGGGCGCGACATGAACGTGGAGCGCTTCCGGCCGAACCTCGTGGTGAGTGGCGCGGCGCCGTTTGTCGAAGACACCTGGCGGCGACTGCGCATCGGCGATGTGACTTTCGCCGTCGAGAAACCATGCGAGCGTTGCGCATTCACCACGGCCGATCCAGTGACAGGCGAACGCTCCAGCGATCAGGAGCCACTGCGCACGCTGGCGAAATTTCGTAAACATAACGGTGGCGTATTATTCGGCATGAATCTGCGGGCCGAAAACGCGGGTGAATTGCGCGTCGGCATGCCTGTCGAGCTACTCGACTGACACCGCCGCATGCATCTCAACCCCCTGCCATTGCCGCCCGCCGAGACGCCTTTGCGCGTCGTGCTCGATACCAATGTCATCATGGCTTTCTGGCATTTCTGCGACCCGAAGCTGATGAGTCTGCTGGCGTGGTTCGAATCCAGACAAGCCGTGCTATTGACCCGGCAATGCTGTCTCGACGAGTTGCAGCGCGTGCTGGCCTACGTGCAGTTCCGCATCGAACCGGACGCGCAGACGCGCATACTGGCCGACTATCGCTCGCGCGCCGAATGCTTTGCCGATGCCAGTGAAGCGCAGATGCTGGCGGCACAGGCGCTGCCGCAGTGTCGCGATCGCGACGATCAGAAATTCATTCAATTGGCATGGGAAGGAGAGGCGCACTTGCTGCTGACGCGCGACAAACTCCTGCTCGGCATGGCAAGGCGTGCGCCGTTGCGCGATCGCACTAATATCCTCACGCCGGAGCGGCTCATCAAGCAACTGGGTGGGGAAGCGGCATTGCCAGCGCCGACAAGCTTGGTTTGAGGGGTTGTCGACGCATGAAAAGGGGAGGGTGAGCGGCGTAACTGCACGCAGACCAGAGGGCCTCGCCGCCGTCGCCGGAAGCGTGCCGCCGCTCACACATCCATTACGGCGGCCCAAAAACAAACTTGAATGAGCAAACTCGAATGCGTGCCTGGTGCGGTTTGACGCACATGGCCGGACTAAGGGCGTGTGACCACCGGCCCGTTTTTACTCGCCATTGCGCCGCGCCAATGGCACGCCCAGTTGCTTGAGTTTGCGATACAGGTGGGTGCGCTCCAAGCCGGCTTTTTCCGCCAGGCGCGTGATGTTGCCGTCTTCGAGTTGCAGGTGATATTCGAAGTACAGGCGCTCGAAGGTTTCGCGTGCCTCGCGCAGCGGCATGTCCAACGGCAGGGACAACGCCGTGGTGGTCGCCTGCGAGATGCTGCGCACCGTTTCTTCCTGTGAGATTTCTTCATCCAGCGTCGCGAGCGCCAGTGAACGGATCGTTGACTTGAGTTCGAAGAAGCCGCCCGGCCAGGTGCAGTTGCGCAGCGCGTTGAGCGCGCCCGTCGACAACGTGCGCGGCGGCACGTCGTCCGATTCGACGAGGTGCGAGAGTATCTGCTGCGCCATTTCCGGTACCTCGTCGCGCAATTCCAGCAGCGACGGCGGCACCAGTGAGACTTCGAAGAGACGACGGATCAGCGTTGGCTCCCAGCCTTCGGTCAGCAATGCGTCCGGGCTGCGGTCGCTGGCGACGATCAGGCGCAGTTCGCAGCGATCGAGGCGCTCGACGGCAAAGGCCAGGTTCTTCTGCTGGGCGCGGGTAAGCAGTGCGATGTTGTCGACGAACAGCAAGCCACCGCGTGCCGCTTCCAGCGCCTGCAATTCCAGCGGTTGCGAAATGCTGCCCAGGTCGATCCAGCTGGTGCCCGGCGTCTGTTGGCTGCGGGCGCAGAGTTCGGCCAGCGAACCTGTGCCGACACGCAGCATGACAACGCGGGATTTCTGCGTGATCTGTTCGAGGCGTTTGCGCAGGTCGCGCAGAATCGGCGAGCGCGCGAAAGCTGCCAATGTCATATGCGAGCGCGCACGCGTCGGCTGACGTTGCAGGCCGCGCTTGACAGCGCTGAGCAGTTTTTGCAGCGCGATCGGTTTTTCGAGGAAGTCGACGGCACCGAAGCGAATGGCTTCGACGGCGGTGTCGATGGTGCCGTGTCCCGACATCATCACCACCGGCATGGTGAGCTGGCCGTTGGCCGCCCACTCCTTGAGCAGGGTGACACCATCGGTATCGGGCATCCAGATGTCGAGCAGAACGAGATCGGGACGCCCACCCTGACGCGCCATGCGCGCTTCGGCGGCGTTGCCCGCCAGGACAACGTCATGGCCTTCGTCCTTGAGAATTTCCGAAAGCAGTTCGCGTATGCCGACTTCGTCGTCAACGACAAGAATTTTTGCCACTTATTTTTGCCACTTATTCGTCATGATCGGAAAGAACGGAGCGCTGTTGCATTTCTACCACTACTGTACCAGTTTCGTTGCAACCCTTGCGGTTGTTACAAATGTTGACGAGCGTTTGCTTGTCACGCGACGGGTAGCCTGATGCGCACTTCGGCGCCACCTTCGGGCAGGTTGCCCAAGGTGATTTCGCCACGATGCTCGTCGACGATTTTCTTGACAATGGCTAGGCCCAGGCCGGTGCCGCGCGTTTTGGTCGTAACGTAAGGCTCGAAGGCGCGTGTCAGCGTCGCGGGCGGAAAGCCAGGCCCATTGTCGCGCAGCGTGAATTCGACACGTCGCCCATCGTGACGTGTGCTCAGCGTTACACGACCGTCGGCTCGGTCAGCGACGGCATGCAAGGCGTTTTGCAGCAGGTTGTGGATTACCTGACGCAACTGGCTGGAATCGGCCTGCACTGTACGGAGATCGGCGGCAAGCTCCGTGACGATAGGTTTGGGCGCGCTCTCGTAGAGCACCAGCACTTCGTGAATCAGTGCGTTGAGGTCGATGCTGGTGAGCGTGGGCGAAGGCAGGCGCGCGTACTCGCGGAAACTATTGACGAGACTCTTCAAGGCTTCGACTTGATTCACGATGGTCTGCGTGGCGCGCGTGAGCATGCTGCGACCGTTTTCGTCGAGCTGCTCCGAGAGGCGCATTTCGAGACGTTCCGCGGCGAGCTGGATGGGCGTGAGCGGGTTCTTGATTTCATGCGCGAGGCGTCGCGCGACTTCGGCCCAGGCAGCATTGCGCTGTGCCGAGATGATTTGCGAAATATCGTCGAACACCACCACGAAACCGCCACCGCTGCCTTCGGGCAGGCGTGAGCCGTGCAGAAGCAAGGTTTGCACATCGCCGCCACCATGATCGATTTCGAGTTGCCGATGCCAATCGCCTTCACGTTCGGCGAAGCCAGCGAGGATGGTGTCGCGGAACAGCGTGTGTTCAGGCCAGTCGGTCAGCGCGCGGTTTTCGACACCGGATAGATCGCTGCGCAAACTGGTGAGCGCGCCGCGATTAGCGGCACGCAGTCGACCATCGGCCGAGAAAGCGAGCACGCCGGCGGAGAGATTGGTGAGCACGCTTTCCAGGTAGGCCCGTGCGGCGTCGACGGCGGCGCTGTTCTTTTCGGCCAGTGCGCGCGCATCCAGTAATTGACGCGTCATACGGTTGAAGCTCTGCGTCAGCACGCCGAGTTCATCGCGTGCGGGTAAAGCCTGACGCGGCGAAAAATCGCCCGAGGCAACCGCCTGCGTGCCTTCGGCCAGGATGGACAGCGGCGCGGACAGCGCGCGCGCAAAGACGAAAGCGATGGCCACCGCAGCGAACACCGCCAGCAGCAGGCCCAGCGTCAGCGTGATGATGTAGATGCGCTTGAGGCCCTGGCGCTCCAGCAGAAGCTCCTGGTAATCCTGGTGCAGGACCTGGATGCTCTCGGCGCTGCGCGCGAGATTTTCCGGCACAGGCTGCAATATCTGCAGCAGCAGGACATCGGTCGTAAAATGACGACTGGGTATCGGCACCACGACGCGCAGCACCAGGCCTTCGGCACCATCGGTCTCGACCGCTCGCAAGCCATGGCTTTGACGCGCTTGGCGCAGTTGTGCCGGCTCGGGCACGTCGGGCAGCAGTGTTTGCAGATCGTCGCCAGCGGAAACAAGTATGCGGCCGCTGACAGAAATGACACTGGCATTGGCGACACCGAGATTGTCGCGCAAGCGATTGAGAGCAGGCAGGGTGGGTGGCAAAGCCACGTCGCCCAGCTCCAGCGCTGCATCGCGAGCCCGGTCGGCAAGCTGGTCGAGCAAGGCATCGAGCGCGCTACGCCCCAGCGACAGCCCGGACTCCAGCGCCTTGTCCACCTTGACGTTGTACGAGGACTCGACAGACTGCACGGCAAATTGTACGGAGACGAAATAGATGATCGTGCCCGGCAGCACCGACAGCAGCACGAACATGGCAATTAACTTGAGCTTGAGTCGCGAGCCGAACTGTCGTTGCCGATATTCGCGCCATAGCGTATGCAACTGCACGCCGACAAGGGCGAACAGGGCCAGTGCCACCAAGCCGTTGGCCGCGAGCAGCAGGGGATAGTTGCGTGCGAACAGCGAAGTATTGGAGCCTGCCGAGGCGAGCAGGAACAATAGCACTGCACCCAGCACCGTTGTGATGATGACAAGGCGGCGGATGGTGCGACTACGCATTTCGCATACTCACAATGACCGGCGCGTGGCCCGCGTCATTAGCGTGGGCCCGCGAGGAAAGTCCACCGCGCCCAGTTGGTCGATACATCCAGCTCGCGACTTCCCAGTGCGGCGACCTGGAAAGGCTTGGGCAACTGCGATGCATCCAGGCGGAAGCGTAGCGCCGCGTTGAACGACTGCCCTGCGGTGACCTGATCCGTGTCGGCTACCGTCCAGTTGCGGATCGACAGCAGGGCGCCGAATGCTTGCTCGAAACTCGGGAAGCTGCGATGCAGACCGCCCACTGACAGGCGATATTGACGTGTGAGTGCATGGTAGGACAACTGCATATCTATGACGCGTTCGACGATGACTTCATCAAACCAGTACCAGCGTGCGCGCGTCAAGACGAATTCGGCCACGAACGGCACGGCAACGCCGGCCTGTACCAGCTCCTCGACACGCGCTCGCGGCGCGCCCGTGATGGCGGCATTGACCACGTAGTGATCTTCGATGGCGATGATTTCAGAGTACTGGAAGCTCAGACCGCCGCGATTGTCTGCAAGACTGGCCGGTAGCCATAGCGCGAGCGCGCAGGCCAGTAGTCGCAGCCAGTGGCGCAATGCGAGCCGCGAGATTGTCAGGCTAGGCAAGCTTTTCGATGAGTGCAAAGTAGAAGCCGTCATGTTCTGGACTGGGCAGCCAGCGCGACTCGGGTACGCCGTCGGCGAATGCGATGCGTCGGCAATCGGGATGGCGGGCGGCGAATTGGCTTAGCTGCAGACTGTTTTCTTCCGCGAAGATGGAACATGTCACATAAAGCATTTTCCCGCCGACTGCCAGCGTCGGCCACAGTGCTTCCAGAATTTCCGCCTGCTGCGTTGCGAATCGCGCAACATCGTCGGCAATGCGCAGCCATTTGATGTCCGGATGGCGGCGGGCGACACCCGAGGCAGAACAGGGTACATCGGCGAGGATGCGGTCGAAGGGCCGTCCATCCCACCAGGCTGCGCGCTGACGGCAGTCGGCGGTCTTGATGGTGGCCGTCAGGCCGAGGCGCGTGAGCTGCTCGTCGATGCGTTGGGTGCGCTGTGGATCGGCATCCAGCGCAGTCACGTGCACATCGGCCAGCTCCAGCATGTGAGCGGTCTTGCCGCCGGGCGCGGCGCAGGCATCGAGCACGCGCTGGCCATCATGCAGATCGAGTAAGGTCGCTGCTTGTTGCGCGCCCCAGTCTTGTATCGACAACAGACCGTTGGCGAACCCCGGCAGATTAGCCACGGCTACGGGTTTGCGTAGGTGCACGGCATATTCACCCAGCGGATGCGTGTCGTGGCCGGCTGCACTGAGCATTTCCAGGGCGGCGGCCAGCGTGGTCCGGCGACGGTTGATGCGCAGGCTCATCGGCGGATGCGTATTGGCTGCAGCGAGCTGCGCCTGCCACGTTTCGGGCGCGGCACGGCGCAATTTGTCGATCCACCACTGCGGGTGGCGCAGGTGCGCTTCTTCGTTACTTTCGCAGGCGGCGATCAGGCTGTCCCACTGGCGCAGTGCATTGCGCAGCACGCCATTGACGAGTCCCTTGAGGCCGCCTCTGGCGATACGCGCCGCAGCCTCGACCGCCTGATCGACGACGGTGTGCGCTGTGTCGGCGCGCACTTCCAGACGATGCAGCGCGACGCGCAGCAGGCCGTCGATGGTTGGTTCGCTGAGCGGCTGTTGCAGCAGGCGCGAGAGCAAGAATTCACCTCGTCCATAGTCGCGCAGCGTGCCGTAAATCATGTCCTGCGCGGCGCCGCGCGTGGCCAGCGGCAGGTCGGGATAATGACGCCACAAGGCAATCAGCCCATCGTTGAGCGCATGGCCATTGCGCACATAGCCGATGGCGTCGCCCGCCACGGTCAAGGCCATGGCCAGCGAGTCGACTGCCAAGGGCGGCAGCGTCGGCTGAGCCGGGCGTGGTGCTGAGGTGCTACGTGGGCTCGATTGTCCGGGACGCGAGGGACGCATCAAGCTGCCCGTAGTGCAGCGATGACCGGTGCCGTATCGGGACGGATGCCATGCCACAGGAAGAAGCACTCTGCGCCCTGTTCGACCACCATGCCGAGCCCATCCGCCGTGAGTTCCACGCCGGCCTCGCGAGCGGCCAGCACGAAGGCTGTCGGCTCTTTCTTGTAGGCCATATCGTAGGCCAGCGAATTGGTGCTCCATACCTCGTCGGGCATGGGCGGCACCTCGCCCGTCATGCTTGATGCGGAGCCGTTGATGACAACGTCAAATCCGCCGGCAATGTCGTCGAAGCCGCCACCCGCCAGATTTATGCTGCCTGCATGTTCGCGAAAATGCTGTGCCAGTTCGATCGCCGACGCCGCCGTGCGATTGGCAATGAAGATTCCGCTCGGCTTCTCGTCGAGGATTGGCACCAGTGCGCCGCGTACCGCCCCGCCCGCACCCAGAATCAGCAGGCGCTTGCCGGTCAGGCTGTAACCGAGATTGTGGGTGATGTCGCGCACGATGCCGAAACCGTCGGTGTTGTCGCCGAGAATTGTGCCGTCGGCGCGAAAAGTGAACATGTTCAGCGCACCAGCCGCGCGGCCGCGTGGTGTCAGTTCATCGGCCAGCTCGAAAGCTTCCAGCTTGAACGGCATGGTGATGTTCATGCCCTTGCCGCCCAAGCGCTGGAACTGGCGAACCGATTCGACGAAACCATTCAGCGGGCCGAGGATCGCGCCGTATTCCATGTCCTGTTTGCACTGCTGGGCAAATGCGGTTTGCAAAGCGGGCGATTTGGCCTGCGCGATCGGATTGCCGATGATGGCGTAGCGGTCGGTCATGATTCTTTCCTTGATGCCGAGGGAGCCGTATTGTAGGGCGGAAGCCCGCAGGGCGTTCCGCCAAGCTGCCTAAACGGCCAATACCAGCAGCCCGAGTACGACAAAAATACCAGCGCAAACCGCATGCACTGCCCTGACCGGCACGCGCCGAGTCAGTCGGTCACCCAAAAAGACCACCGGCACATTGGCCAGCATGATGCCCAGCGTCGTGCCGGCGACGACTGGCAGGAGCGAGTGGTACTTCGCGGCGAGCGCAATGGTAGCGATTTGCGTCTTGTCACCCATCTCGGCGAGGAAGAAGGCCACCACCGTCGTGCCGAAAACGCCGAAGCGCGCCGCCTTGGGCGCTTCGTCCTCACCGAGCTTGTCGGGAATCATGATCCACACGGCCATGGCGATGAAGGAAGCGGCCAGCAACCAGCGCAACAACTGCGGACTCAGGACATGCGTGATCCACGTGCCGGCCGCACCAGCGCCGGCATGATTGAGCAGCGTCGAAGCCAGGATGCCCCAGATGATGGGCCATGGCTTGCGAAAGCGTGCGGTGAGAACGAGGGTGAGGAGCTGTGTCTTGTCGCCCATTTCAGCAAGGGCAACGATACCGGTCGAAACGAGGAAGGCTTCCATTTGAGTGATCCTGCGGGTCGGCTGTGGACGAAACAATGACTGCCTCAGCCAGCCGACCCGTCGGCGCCGAAGCAGTCAAAAGTCTCGCCAAACGGACTCGCCAACGGCGGTCACGTCACCTGCACCACGGCCCCGAGCTTGCGTCGGTGCCAAGTCTGTTGATGCAGGTTCTTCGTAAGAAGAAGGCTACTCCCTGATGACGCGACGGATTATACGTTCGGTCGACTTGACAGGCTTGCTTTTGTGCGGCAGCGGGCTAATATAACAAACGTTATAACCGTTGGAGAAAGCCATGCATGCCTTGAAACTCACTCAAATTGGCAATTCCGTAGGCGTCATCCTGCCCAAGGAAGTATTGGCGCATCTGAAGCTGGAGAAGGGCGACGCTTTGTTTTGCACATCGACGCCCGATGGCCTCAATCTCACGCCTTACGATCCCGCGCTCGAACAGCAGCTCAATGCCGGACGCGAGTTCATGCGCGAGTTTCGGGATACGTTTCACGCATTGGCCAAATGAGCTGGCTTTGGGTCGACAAGCGCGCTCTGCTTCTGCTACATGACGAAAGTCTTAGCGTGCATGGCGGCGCAACAGGCATGCGCGACGAAGGCTTGCTTGATTCGGCTCTGGCGCGCCCACTCAACTTGGTCGCTTACGGCCAGCCGGATATCGCAGATCTTGCGGCGGCATATGGATTGGGACTCGCCAAAAATCACGCCTTCGTTGATGGCAACAAGCGTACTGCCTTCCTGGCAGTTGGCCTGTTCTTGTATCTCAATGGTTATCGACTCGTTGCAACGCAGGCTGAGGCGACGCTAACCATCCTTGCAATCGCCGCAGGCGAGCTGGACGACGCAATGTTCGCGGCTTGGCTGCGCACCCACATTACCCAGCGCTGCGTTTCACCGGGTGCGTTTGCGATGCGCCCAGATCCATAGACCAATGCCGATGAGGATCATCGGCAGGCTTAGCAACTGACCCATCGACAGGTTGAAGGCAAGCAGCCCCAGGAAGTCATCGGGTTCGCGGCCATATTCGGCGATGAAGCGGAACACGCCATAGCCGATCAGAAAGAGTGCCGAGGCTGCAGCAAGTGGCCGGGGTTTGCGCGTGTACAGCCACAGGATGATGAACAGCGTGAGTCCTTCCAGTGCGAACTGATAGAGCTGCGACGGGTGGCGCGGCAAGGCGAAGTGCTGCAGGTGATCGAACTTGTCGACGTAGGATACGAGTGCTTGTTGCAGGGATGGATTGGCCTGCACGGCGGCCACGTCTTCAGCACGTGCCTGTGGGAAGAGCATGGCCCAGGGCGTGGTTGGCGAAGCGATGCGGCCCCACAGTTCGCCATTGATGAAATTGCCCATGCGGCCCGCCGCCAGGCCGGTTGGCACCAGCGGCGCGACGAAATCCGCAACCTGCCAGAAGCTCTTTTTCGTCTTGCGTCCGAAGAGCCATAGCGCGACAAGAACGCCGATGAAGCCGCCGTGAAAGCTCATGCCACCCTGCCAGATGTAGGCGATCTCGATCGGGTGGGCAAGGTAGTAACCCAGTTTGTAGAAGATGACGTAGCCAAGCCGGCCGCCCAATACCACGCCCAGCGCGCCGTAGAAAAGCAGATCGTCCACATCGCTCGGCACCCAGCCGGACAGCAGGTTCTTGCGTGCGCGATATTTGCCTAGTGTGACGAACAACAGGAAGGCCACGAGATACATGAGGCCATACCAGCGGACGTGCAGTGGGCCGAGGGACAGGGCAATCGGATCAAACTGTGGGTGGACGAGCATGAGCGGCAGTGGGCTTGGGCTAGAATGAAGGGCTCAATTGAACCACATCATCCTGTCGTGCTGTTTTTCGCAATCGACAGGAACCGGAGATTCTCTTATGCCGCAATACCGTTCCCGTACCACCACTCACGGCCGCAACATGGCGGGCGCCCGCGCGCTGTGGCGCGCCACGGGCATGAAGGACGGCGATTTCGGCAAACCCATCATCGCCGTCGTTAACAGCTTCACGCAGTTCGTGCCTGGTCACGTGCACCTCAAAGACCTGGGTCAGATGGTGGCGCGCGAAATCGAAGCAGCCGGTGGCGTAGCCAAGGAATTCCATACCATTGCCGTGGACGATGGCATCGCCATGGGCCACGGTGGCATGCTCTACTCGTTGCCCTCGCGCGAGCTGATCGCCGACTCCGTCGAGTATATGGTCAACGCGCACTGTGCCGACGCCATGGTGTGCATCTCCAATTGCGACAAGATCACGCCGGGGATGCTGATGGCCGCGTTGCGCCTCAATGTTCCGGCAGTCTTTGTCTCGGGCGGCCCGATGGAAGCTGGCAAGGTCAAATCGGCCGACGGCACACAGGTCATCAAGCTCGATCTCGTCGATGCCATGGTCAAGGCGGCGGACAAGAATGTTTCCGATGCCGATGTGGCTGCCATTGAAAGTGCCGCATGTCCGACCTGTGGCTCCTGCTCCGGCATGTTCACGGCCAACTCCATGAACTGCCTCACCGAAGCGCTCGGCCTCTCGCTGCCGGGCAATGGCACGGTGGTGGCCACGCACGCCGATCGCAAGCAACTGTTCCTGCGTGCTGGCCGCACGGTCGTGGACCTGTGCAAGCGCTACTACGAGCACGATGACGAAAGCGTATTGCCGCGTTCGATAGCCAGCTACAAGGCATTCGAGAATGCAGTGAGTCTGGACGTCGCCATGGGCGGCTCCACCAACACTGTCCTGCACCTGCTTGCCGCTGCGAGCGAAGCCAAGGTCGATTTCAAGATGAAGGACATCGACCGCATCTCGCGCAAGGTTCCGTGCCTGTGCAAGGTTGCGCCAGCGACCGACAAGTACCACATCGAAGACGTGCATCGCGCCGGTGGCGTGTTCGGCATTCTCGCCGAGCTGGACCGTGGCGGCCTCCTCAACCGCGACACCTACACCGTTCACACCAAGACCCTGGGCGAAGCCTTGCATACCTGGGATGTCATGCACGCGCATGACAATCACATATTCGATTTCTACCGCGCTGCGCCCGGCGGCGTACCGACACAAGTGGCGTTCAGCCAGGACAAGCGTTTCACCGAGCTGGATCTTGATCGCACTTCGGGTTGTATCCGCGATATTGCCAATGCATATTCGAAAGATGGTGGCCTGGCCGTGCTCTACGGCAACATCGCCGAGAACGGCTGCATCGTGAAGACCGCGGGCGTCGACGAGTCGATCTGGAAATTCAGTGGCAAAGCGCGCGTCTATGAAAGCCAGGATGAGGCCGTCGAAGCGATCCTCGGCAACGAAGTGGTGGCTGGCGATGTCGTTGTCATACGCTACGAAGGCCCCAAGGGCGGACCCGGCATGCAGGAGATGCTCTACCCGACTTCGTACCTGAAGTCGCAGGGTCTCGGCAAGCAGTGCGCCTTGCTGACCGATGGCCGCTTTTCCGGTGGCACGTCGGGGCTGTCGATCGGCCACGCTTCGCCGGAAGCGGCAATGGGCGGCGCCATCGCGTTGATCGAAAACGGCGACACCATCGAGGTTGATATTCCTAATCGCAGCATCCGGCTGGCGATTCCGGATGCCGAGCTGAGCAAACGGCGCGCGGCAATGGACGCACGCGGCGTCGAAGGCTGGAAGCCCGCCAACCGCGTGCGCCAAGTCTCGGCGGCACTACAAGCCTACGCGGCCTTGACGACCAGTGCCGACACTGGCGCCGTCCGCGATGTAACGCAAGTCCAGCGTTAAATCCGTCACATCGCGCAGGGCGCCAAACGCGTGTTTGGCGCCCTGTTTGCGTTCTGCGGCGCACTTCTTCGCGAGCGAATGCCGCGTCTCGTCTGGCTCTGCATCGCCGACTGCCTGCAAGCCCTGCTCACCCTGTGGACCTCCTTCGCTCCGCCGTTGACCCTCAAGGAGACATTGATAGCCGAACTGGCGTCCACGCTGGCCGGCGAATCAACGTAATGGACGTAAGCGGCAACCAGAAGAGCACAATGATATTTCCGTCCGTGGAGCACCTCGACAATCTTTCAAACAGCCTGCAGTCGGCGTTCATTCGTCTTTCCAAGGACGAAGCTCTGTGGCAGAGCGATTTGAATGGCGCATTGCGCCACCTCACAGCAAGTGTTGCACAAGCGCTCGACGTCGCTCGTGTCGGCGTCTGGCTATCGCAGGAGGATGAGCCGTCGATCGATTGTGTGCAGCAATTGCTCGTGCCTGAAGGCCGCTTCGAGCGTGGCGGCAAGCTGCAGGCGCGCGATTACCCGGCTTACTTCCGTGCCCTGGTGGCGGGGCGTGTCATCGATGCGGCCGATGCCATAAACGACTATCGCACGGCAGAATTCGCGTCCGCTTATCTCATTCCAAATGGCATCGGCGCCATGCTCGATGCTACCTTGCACAATGCGGGCAGATTTTGTGGCGTGTTATGCATAGAGCATGTCGGGAGCGCGCGCCTGTGGAGCCGCGAAGAGCAGAACTTCGCGACATCGGCCGCCGATCTTGTTTCGCAGTTGCTCATGTTCCACTCGCTCAAGGACAGCGAACGGCGCTATCGCACACTGTTCAATGCGGCCGGCGATGCCATCCTGACGCTCAAGGGCGGGGCCATCATCGACTGCAATCCATTGGCCCTGACGCTGTTCGCCCGCAGTCGCGATGAATTGATGGGCACGGTGCGCAGCGATATGTCGCCGCCGATCCAGCCCAACGGACAACTCTCCGCGCCGCACCTGACGGCCATCCTCAAGGAAATCGAAGACGGCACACCGGCCTATTTCGAGTGGGTGTTCCGTCGGCCCAACGGCGCCGAATGGGAAGCGGAAATCAGCGCATCATCGATCTTGACAGGCAGCGAGCGCGTGGTGATGGCCATCATCCGCGACGTCACCGAACGACGTCAGACAGAGCGCATGCGTCATCAGTCGGCGCTGTTGCTGGCACGCCGCAACGGCGCACTGCTGGTGGTCAATCGCCTTGCCAGCAGGTTGCACGGCATGACGGATGTATATCAAATCGCTGAAGAGACTGTACGTGTGTTACGCATGTTGCAGGACGTGCCGTGCATCAGTTTCCTGCGCGCACAACCGGACGGCGAGACGCTGCAACGCATCGCCGTCGATGGCGATGGCGCCGATATCCTGCTGGTAAAGGATACTGAACATATACCGCTCAAGGGTAGCCTGGCAGGCCGCGCCATTGCGGAGCGCCGCATTCTCGTCAGCGGCGATATCGAACATGATGAACGCATAGTTCATGAGGCCAAGGCGGGCTTGGTCAAACGCGGCGTCAAGTCGCTGGTCGTATTGCCCCTGCTTTTCGGCGAGGAGCCGCTGGGCAGCATCGGCTTGCTGTTCCACGAAGCCAATGTCGTGTTCGGCGACATCGAAATGGAAACACTCAACACCGTTTGCCAGACCGTTTCGCTGGCCATGGTCAACGCGCGCCACGTGCAGGTGCTGGAACATCAAGCGATGCACGATTCGCTGACGCTGCTGCCCAACCGCGCACATCTGCATCGCGAAGCGACGCGTGCCATTCGCCAGGCCAGCGAACGTGCGCAATCCGTCAGCCTGATGCTGCTCGACCTGGATCGCTTCAAGGAAGTGAATGACACGCTCGGCCATCATGCCGGTGACATGCTCATCAAGCTCGTCGGCGAGCGCTTGCGTGAAGCCCTGTTGGTGCGCGACGCCATGCTGGCGCGGCTCGGCGGCGACGAATTTGCGATTCTCCTGCGCGTCACCGACAGTCTCGCCGCCGCCAACGATGTGGCGCTCGAAATGGTTGCCGCCTTGCGTCGGCCATTCAATGTACAGGGCATTGCTATCGAACTCGGCGGCAGCATCGGTGTTGCCATCTATCCGCAGCATGGAGACTCCAGCAACGCGCTACTGCGTTGTGCCGACGTCGCCATGTATGCTGCCAAGAGTACGGTCGGCAATGTCAGTGCGTATGACGCAGAACTCGATCAGCATAATCCGCGTCGCCTGGCGATGATCACGGAACTCGGCTCGGCAATTGTCGGCAATCAGTTGGTCCTGCACTTCCAGCCCAAGCTCGATCTCGTGAGCGGGGCATGGTCGGGTAGCGAAGCGTTGGTGCGCTGGGTGCATCCGCAGCTCGGCTTGATTCCGCCGGGCGAGTTCATCCAGTTCGCCGAGACCAGCGATCTCATCCGTCCGCTTACGCTATGGGTTGCGCGCCGCGCCCTGGAGCATATGCGCGAGTGGCACGAACGCGGCCTGGACCTGCCGGTTTCCATCAATCTGTCGACACGTAATCTGCTCGACGTGACCTTCCCCGATTCGATGGCTGCTTTGCTCGAAGAGTACGGCGTGCCGCCGCATCTGCTCGAACTGGAGATCACTGAGACGGCGCTGATCGGCGATCCGAATCGCGCCATGTCGGTGGTCGAACGCCTCGTCGAACAAGGCATGCGTTTGTCGATCGACGATTTTGGCACCGGCTATTCATCGCTGGCCTATCTCAAGCGACTGCCGCTGCATGCACTGAAGATCGATCGCTCCTTTGTGCGCGACATGCTCATCGACGAGCAGGATGCCATCATCGTCCGGTCCACCATTGGCCTTGCGCACAGTCTTGGCTTGCAGGTGGTTGCCGAAGGCGTGGAAGATGTGCACACCTTGGCGGCATTGCGCGACTTCGGTTGCGATCTTGCGCAGGGCTATGTGCTCAGCAAGCCCGTGTCTGCCGAGGAAGCCGAGAACAGATTGCGCCTGCCCTATATCGCTGCCAACGACTAGCGCTGCTACTGCGGCCCGTTCTTCACTTCCAGCGTTGAATCCCCCAGGACTTGCTGGAACCTGAAAGTCTCTACCATCACGAGGATGTCCGTGTCGCGAGCCGTCTCCGGCGGCAGCGGCTTGAAAGGCGAAGCCAGACGCACGATGCGCAGCGCCGCTTCGTCGAGCCGCTTGTTGCCCGATGTGCGTTCCACTGACGAATCGACCAATCGGCCCTTGCGGTCGATTTCTATCGAGAGCATGACGCTGCCATATAGCGCCTTGCCGTTCGCATCCTTTGGAAATTTCAGATTGCCGACATCTTCGACCGTCTTGCGCCACGCCACCGTGTACAGCGCGAAGCCGGACTGTTGCGTGCTCGGTGAGATGATGGTCTTGCGCGGGCGCGCCGCGTATTGACGTAACAATCTATCAACCACGGCTTCCTGCTTGGCCATCGCGTGCGTCTTGTCTTCAAGCGCGTCGCCGAGCTTCGGTGCATCGCTTGGCGTCTGCTGGTCCGTGCGGCGACCCGTCGCCTGCTCGACGGCGACAATGGCCCTGGCTTGCGCCAGCAGTGTGCGCTGGCGCGCTTCGAGAGACTCGACGTGCTTACTGGCATCCTGCAAGGCATCGCCGGCCTGGTCGCTATGCTCGGGCGGCAGCGGCGTGGTGGGCAGATCCTTGGTATCGGTATTGCCGCCGCCTTCCATATTGGCTTGTGCCAGAGCCTGCGCGTTGCGCGGCGCCTGACTGTGCTTGGCATTGACGATGACCACGTCGAGATGCGGCTTCTCCTTGCGCGCGCCACCGTCCGGCATCGAAAAGCCGAGAAAGCCTATGACAAATACATGTGCAACAAAGGACACGAAGATGCCGATCGGGATGCCGGCGCCGGGGGTGGCAACCGGCAATGGCTCCAGCGGCTTGGCCAATAGCAGCGCCGCCTGAGGAGCAGTCGTCCTCTTGCCGGATCTGGCAGGTGCGTTGCTTGCGCTGCGGTGCGGTTGTTGCGGCATGCGGCAGATTCTACGCCCGGCTCAAGGCGCGACGAGAGCTGTCCGACAGCCGCGCGAAGGTGGCCGACGCCCCTCGTGCCACGCTCACTGCGTCGCATCCTGCGCCGGTGTCGACTCTATGCTCACGTCGAGCGCCGTACTGGCGTCATCGGCATCCGCAGCAACGAGCTCGAGCGCCGCAGCTTCGCCTTCTTCATCACCGGCAATCTCCACGTTCTGCGCCAGCGGCGGCAAGGTGCCGACATACTTGGCGCGCAGCTCGACATCGATCAGGTCGAACTGCTCCAGCGACAGCAACACGCGATCGCCGTTGTTGAGGTTGGGCAGCGAATGGACCTTGAAGACGAAGGGCACGTCTTCGAGTCGCACGATATTCTCGCGCAACACGCGGGCCGACACCTCCTTGTTGCCCGCCTGTCGCAACCAGCGCAGGCACCAGTAACGCTCCATGCCTTGCTGGAATTCCGCGTAGGCTTTGTAGGTTATGTCAAAGTCATTCATGGCAGCCGCCAGTTCGGCCGAGCCTGGCGCGAAAGGTGCCGCCTCGCCACGCAGGTGCGCCAGCAGTTGCCATTGATTGCACATGTCGACGTAGCGCCGCAGCGGGCTGGTCGACCACGCGTAGCAGTCGACGCCCAGACCGTCGTGCGGCGCGGCGGCCGTGGTCATGCGCACGCGCCCGCCGCTCTGTGCGCGGTAGATGGCCGGTATGCCAGCTTCATGCAGCAGTTTGCCCCAGCTGCTATTGGCGAGAATCATCAGCTCGGCCACCAGTTTGTCCAGCGGCGAGCCGCGCTTGCGGCGCTCGATGCTGATCTGGCCGGGACCGTCCTGCGTCTGCACATTCCAGTCGACGTAGTAGTTGAAATCCATCATCGTCTGGTTCGCCGAGGGCTTGCCGCGTCCCGCTTCGAGCACGCAGGCGAATTCCCACAGTACGGTCAGCTCGCGTTTGAATGCGAAATCGGGACCGCCATCAGCCAGCGTTTCTTCGTTGAACTCCGGCTCGATGTCATGGTGGCGCAGATTGGCGGCCACCGGCACACGCTCGATACACGAACGCATGCCAGCGATCGAGTAGTCGCTGTTGACTTCGACGTAGAGCGACACGGCCGGCCGCGCCGACCCTGCACCCAATGTGAATATGCCAACCAGATCATCGGGCAGCATGGTGATCTTGTTGCCCGGCATGTAGACCGTGGACAGGCGCTTGCGGGCAATGGCGTCGATGTCCGAACCCGGTGCGATACCCAGGCCCGGTGCTGCAATGTGCACGCCGACGGTCCAGCCACCATCGTCGCGCGGCGTGAGCGACAGCGCATCGTCGATCTCTGTCGTGGTGGCATCGTCGATGGAGAAGGCTTGCACGGCGGCAAGCGGTAGCTCGGCAACCACAGCGGGCGCAGGCAACGGCGCAAAGCCTGTACCTTCCGGGAAATACTCGAACAGGAAACGCCCGAGCAGGAACTCATAGGAAGAAGGCAGGGCGCCGGCCTTGAGCATGAGGTGCGGCACCGACAGACCAGACGCTTCGCAGGCTGCTTCGAGTGCCTTGGTTTCGAGCTTGTTGCGGTCCGGGCGATAGAGCAATTGCGGCAACATGGGCTCGAACTCTGCCGGCAACTTGCCGTCGAGCAATGCGTCCTTCATGCGTGTGATCGCTTCCTGTTGCAGGCGCTTCTTTTCTGCGCCGGCGAGCGCTGCCTGCAGGATTTCCGATGGCGCCTTGCGGAAGCGCCCGCGTCCTTTGCGGTGGAAGTGGATCGGGGAGGCCTGCAAACCTTGCAGCAAGGCGGTGGCCTCGATGGCGTTCGGCGGATGGCCGAAATAGTCCTGCGCGAATTCGGTGAAAGCGAACTCCGCATCGCCGCACATCTCCCACAGGAAATCCGTTTCGAGCGTTGCTGCTTCCACCTCGGCACGTTGCAGTAATTCGCTTGCCGCCGGATTCGCGTAACGCAGCAGCACGTTGCTCGCCTTGAGCTTCACGCGTTTGCCGTGCGGCGTCTCAACCTGCAGCGAGCTGTCGTTATCGGCGAGGATAGTGCCGGTTTTGAAAACGCCATCCTCTTCAAACAGCACGTTCATCTGATTCCAATTCCATTGTGGTGCTGCGCCCTGGACGACCTACTACACAACCGCAATCCGGCGTAGGCACGCGACGCGGAGCCGGGGATTATAGGCTACGTGGTCGGCTGCGCTGCCATGCGCGCGTGCGAAATCAGCTTGAAATCGGGCTGTAAAGATTTGGTACACATTTTCGATGCACGCTGGAGCAACGATACGTTAATCTTTTGCGCACACAGACATCCCGTCTCTGGCTAAAGGAGTTTTCCGCCATGTTGAATCGCCGCCGTTTCATCACGTTTATTCCCATAGCCACCGCTGGCATGCTGGCAACCCGCTCGGCCTGCGCCGAACAATTGACTGAAAGTGATCCGACTGCGCAAGCGCTCGGCTACCGGGACGACGTCCATAAGGTGGACAAGGTCAAGTACGCCAGCTACAAGCCCGGCAGCGTTTGCGCCACCTGTGTGCAGTATTCCGGCAAGTCGGGCGAGTCGAACGGGCCATGTGCCGCCTTCGGCGGCAAGACGGTATCGGTCAAGGGCTGGTGCATGGCGTGGGCCAAGAAGGGCTGATTCCAGCGCAAGGTTTGGGACATGCAAGCGCTTTTGCTTGCATGTCGAGTGTGTTTACAACTTATCGACTTATCGCAGGCGCTGCCGCCTGCGCCCCTTCCTCTCCTCCGCACGTAGCAACCGGTTCCAGTCTGCTAGCTGACGGACATCGCCAGCACGCCATCGAAAGCTTTGGCCAACTGGTAGCCGCATTTGTATTCATTTCGAATAAATCATCGAGCATCAATGCGTGTTTGGAAAGCTGTTTTTCAACAGCAATTCAACGCATGGAAAGCTTTCATCGCGGCGCATCATTGCTCGGCGGATCGTCACGCGTGGCGTAGGACGCTGACCTTGCCGCCAAATTATTATTCGCGAGTTTCCTGAAGAAACTTTATCCCCACTGATCGCGTTGTGGCGGTATGTCGGCCGCGCAGCGACAAGCTCATGCTCATGAATTTGCAGTCACTTCTTGCAAACTGGCGTCGCCTGCTATGGATCTCGCTGGCGCCGGTGGCGTTGACCGCCGGTGCGGCGATATTTCTCGATAGACTTCTCGAAGAACAAGCGCTGGCACCCATCCGCATTGGTGAAATGCAGCGTGCCTTGCGTCGCGCAGAGTCGCTGCAACGTAGTCTTGGCATTCCCGTTGACGACATCATCTCGCTATCGCGCACAGCCTCGGCACGCGAGGCTGCGCGCAGCTTTTCGCCTGCTGCGCTGGAACGCTTCGCCGAAGTGGGCGCGATTCTGGCGGAGACCGGCATTTCCTACGAAAAGGTACGCCTGATAGATGCCAATGGCATTGAGCGTTTGCGCCTGAATCTCAAGAAAGGCTATGCCATACGCGTACCGGAAGGCGAGCTGCAGGACAAATCCTCGCGTTACTTCTTCAGCCAGGCGCGCGATCTGCCCGAGGGTAAGGTCTTCTTCTCGCGCAACGACCTCAATGTGGAGAATGGCAAGATCGAGGAACCCTATGTCTCCACGCTGCGCGTGTCGACGCCACTACGTTCCGCCGATGGCAGACTTGCCGCGATGCTGGTGCTGAACATTGCCGTTGATGAGTTGGCGCCGATGTTCAGGACGGCCGTGCCCGGTGCGACTCCATTGTGGATGGTGGACCACGAAGGCTTCTGGCTGAAGGGGCCACGGCCCGAACTTGAATGGGGATTCCAGCTCGGTCGCCCCGATGCGCGTCTCGATGTTGCCGAGCCACGCATAGCTGAAGCGGCAAGGGCCGCTGCCACTGCGCAAATCACCACGCCATCGGGTCTATGGACCCTCGCGCGCGTGGACCCGCCGCGCTCGCCAGCACTTGCTGGTTTTCGTCCGGGAGACGGCCAGTTTCGTGGCGTGACGCTGATATCGAAAGTGCCG
This sequence comes from Rhodocyclales bacterium, assembly GCA_028292505.1. GTDB lineage: Bacteria > Pseudomonadota > Gammaproteobacteria > Burkholderiales > Rhodocyclaceae > Viridibacterium. The sequence goes on along the minus strand of JAQGMF010000010.1, from coordinate 95,940 downwards.
ATGGGGCAATTGCATGCCGCGGTCGCACGCACGCGCGAGCTGACTGTGCTTGCTGCGGTGTGCGTGTGCGTCGTCTTCGTACTGGCCACAATGGCTATCCTTTTGGCATTCGAGGCGCGTAAGCATCAGGCGCGCGAAGCGGAGAAAGCGCGTCATCGCTTGCGTCTCGCACTGATCGGCGGCGGCCTGTCGATGTGGATCGCCGAGTTGACCGGCGCGGCGCTGTACCTCAACGCCAGCTGGCAGAAGATCACCGGCTACCCGCAAGGGCCATCGACCATGGATGCTTGGCTCGAACTGATGCACGTTGATGACCGCGCCAGCGTCGTCGATGCGTTTCAAGCTATGGCTATCGGGCAGCACGTCTCCATCGAGTTGCCCTTGCGCTTGCGCCACCAGGATGGACACTGGATCACGCTCGGGCTTTACGGCGGAGTCGTCGAGTACCGGCATGACGGTCGGCCTTCGCAAGCCGCCGGTGTATTGCGCGATCTCTCCGAAATCGAACAGAGCGAGAAACGCCTTGAACTGGCCTTGCATGGCGGCGACATGAGTTGGTGGGACTGGAACGTTCCTGGCAACGTCGTCAAGCTGGACGTGCGCTGGGGGCAACTCACTGGCGAAACCGCGACTAACGCGACGGAATTCAGCCTGCCGGTCGCGAGCGTTTTCGAGGAGATGGTGCATCTTGAGGACCGGGGTGCACTGTCGGCGGCGATCGCTGCGCTCGTCGCCGGTCAGCGCAGCTTCGTCGCGTCCGAATACCGCTTGCGTCGTCGCGATGGCGGCTGGACCTGGGTGCTCGCGCGCGGCGAAGTGATGGAGCGCAGCGAGAGTGGCGTGCCGACGCGGGTGCTCGGTACCTTCAAAGACATCACGCCGCGCAAGCACCTGGAAATCGAACTCAAGGCAGAGCATGACCTGCTCGAACAACGGGTTGCCGAGCGCACGCAGAATCTTGAACTGGCGAGGCAGCAAGCCGAAGACGCCAATATCGCCAAGAACACTTTCCTGGCGAATATCTCGCACGAGATGCGCACGCCGATGCACGGCATCATCGGTTTCGCCGACATGGGACGCAGGCTCGATGCCACGGCGCCACATGAAATGTTGAATGCATATTTCGTGGCAATCAACCAGAGCGCGACGCGGCTCTTGAGCTTGCTCAACGACCTGCTCGACACCTCCAAACTTGAAAGCGGCATGATGTCTTTCCATCCCCAGCGCATCGAGCCGGCAGCGCTGGTCGATAGCAATGTGGCCGAATTGGAGCCGCTCGCCCGACAGAAGAACCTGCGGCTGCAGGTCACATCGAATGGCGTGTTGCCAATGCTGTTCGCCGACCCTATCCGCATCGGTCAGGTGATCAGGAACTTGCTGGCAAACTCAATCCGCTACTCACCAGATGGCAATGTCATATGTGTTGACATGACTGCCGTTGGTGGAGATGTGCTTGGGCTCGACGCAGACGAGGAAGTGTTGCGCCTGGTGGTTAGTGACAATGGTTGCGGCATTCCGGGCGACGAGTTGGAGTCGATCTTCGACAAGTTTGTGCAGAGCACGCGCACGCGGTCAGGCGCCGGCGGCACCGGGCTCGGCCTGTCGATCTGCCGCGACATCCTCGTCCATCATCGCGGCCGGATACGCGCATTCAATAATGCGCAGGGCGGTGCTTCGTTCGAAGTACTGCTGCCTGGCGGGATCAAAGCATGAGCATTTGTCATATTCTCGCCGTCGACGACGAGCCGATCAATCTCGCGCTTTTCAAGGCTTTCTTCTACGCGCAGCCCTATGAAGTAACGCTGTGTTCGAGCGGTGCCAAGGCCATCGAAATGCTTGACGATCCTGCACAGCGTGTGGATGTCATTGTGCTGGATCTGATGATGCCGAATGTGGACGGTTTCGAGGTGCTGCGTGCTGTGCGCGCGCACCAGCACCGCAAGGCACTGCCGGTGATCGTGCAAAGCGGCAATGGCGACGATGAATACATTGGCAAGGCCCTCGCGGCGGGTGCCGACGACTATCTCGTCAAACCCTTTCTCTTCGACGCATTGATGGAGGCCGTGAAAAAAGTTCGCCCTGAGAGCGCGTAAAGGAATGGGCTCCGCACGCGTGGGTAAAAGAGGGCTCGCTCGCCCGAGCACCGCTCTGCGCGCCAGCCACTTGCCCGCTCCATTCCTTTGCGGGTTCTAAGCTCGCGCCGATTTGAAGCGCGCCAGCGGCGCCCTGCAATTGACTGCGCGTTCGGCTAAATCCCGAGCACAGCCAGGGGCCGCCAAACCATCCGGCGGGCGTCAGGGCTGGGCCAACAAGAAACAATCCAGCTACAATACGCACGTGCAAAACATCAATCTCACCCATCATTTCCTGATCGCTATGCCTGCGATGCAGGACCCCGATTTTTCCCGCTCTCTCGTCTATGTGGCCGAGCACAATGACGACGGCGCGCTGGGTGTTGTGATCAACCGACCGATCGATCTGACGGTCGAAGGTCTTTTCGAACGTGTCGATATTCCGCTCGATGCCAAGGCCGTCGGCGAGGCGCCGGTGTATTTCGGTGGGCCCGTGCAGACCGATCGTGGCTTCGTACTGCATCGCCCGATCGGCGAGTGGCAATCCAGTCTCAAGGTTAACGATGACATTGCGCTGACCAGTTCCAAGGACATCCTGCAGGCGCTCGGCAGTCTCGGCGAGCCGGCCGAAGTGTTGATCACCCTTGGCTATTCGGGCTGGGGCGCGGGCCAGCTGGAGGAAGAGCTGGCGCAGAACGCTTGGCTCACGGTGCCGGCAGACGCGCAGATCATCTTCGAGCTGCCGCCGGAAGAACGCCTGTCCGCGGCGATGCATCTGCTCGGCGTGGATTTCACCAACCTTTCCGATGTGGCGGGGCACGCTTAGGGGATGACGCGGCAATGAGCACACTGCTTGGTTTCGACTTCGGCACCGCGCGCATCGGGGTTGCCGTTGGCGAAACGGAGAGCGGTCTGGCGCAGCCCCTGACGGTGATTCACAGCGAAGCGAATGACGTGCGTTTCAGCGAGATTGCAAAGCTGATTGCCGAATGGAAACCCGCGACCCTGGTGGTCGGCATGCCCAATACCGAAGACGGCAGCGAGCATACGCTGGCGCCACGCTGTCGCCGTTTTGCCAATCAGTTGAACGGGCGCTTTTCGCTGCCGGTAAAATTCTTCGATGAAACGCTGAGCTCCGCCGAGGCGGAAGAAATGCTCAGGCAGGCGGGTGGAAAATTCTCCGACTGGCGCGAGCGCAAACGCCTACTCGACGCCGTCGCTGCGCAGCGTATCCTGCAGAGCTATCTGGACAGCACCTTGGACTCACATCATGGAACTACCTGACGCCAACGGTCTGTGCGAGCAACTCGCCGCGCAGATACGCCCACAACTCACACCGGATACGGCGTTGATCGGCATTCACACCGGCGGCGTGTGGCTGGCCGAACGGCTGCATGCGGCGCTTGGGATTGCCGAACCGCTTGGCATAATCGATGTGGCGTTCTACCGCGACGACTTCGGCTCGCGCGGCTTGCACGCACGGCCGCGCAAGAGCGATATTCCATTTGACATAGATGGCCGGCCATTGATTCTCGTCGATGATGTGCTCTATACCGGCCGCACCACCCGCGCCGCGCTTAACGAGCTATTCGACTACGGCCGCCCCGGCCGTGTCGACCTTGCCGTGCTGGTGGACCGTGGCGAGCGTCAGCTGCCGATCTCGCCGCGCTACTGCCCGCTCACGCTGACCGAACCCCTGCCTGCCGGCTCCCGTCTGCGCTTGTCGCGCTCGGAGGCCGGCGAACTCTCCCTGAGGATCATCAATGCCTAAGTTAGGTCATGACCCGCAGCTAACGAGGAACGGTGAGTTGCAGCACCTGCTCACGCTGGATGGGCTGCCGAAAGCAATCCTCGAACAGATTCTCGATATTGCCGAGCCCTTCACCGAAGTGGCCGAACGCGAAGTCAAAAAACTGCCGATGCTGCGCGGCAAGAGCGTGTTCAACGTGTTCTTCGAAAACAGCACACGCACGCGCACGACTTTCGAGATTGCCGCCAAACGTCTATCTGCCGATGTCATAAATCTTAACGTGGCGACCAGTTCGACCACCAAGGGCGAGACCCTGCTCGACACGGTCGACAACCTGTGTGCGATGGGCGCCGACATGTTCGTCGTGCGTCACGCCTCGAGCGGCGCGCCTTACCTCATGGCCGAGCATCTGCACGCCACCAATCGCGACCACATCTCGGTGGTCAATGCCGGCGATGGCAGACATGCGCACCCTACGCAGGGCCTGCTCGACATGTACACCATCCGCCACTACAAGAAGGACTTCACCAATCTCGTCGTCGCGGTTGTTGGCGATGTGCTGCACTCGCGCGTGGCGCGCTCCGAAATCGCCGCACTGACCACGCTGGGCGTGCCGGAGGTGCGTGTCATTGGCCCCAAAACGCTCTTGCCCACAGGCGTCGAACGCATGGGCGTGCGTGTCTTCCACGACATGAACGAAGGCCTCAAGGGCGTCGATGTCGTCATGATGCTGCGCCTGCAGAACGAGCGCATGCAGGGCGCCTTGCTGCCATCGAGTCAGGAGTATTTCAAGGTGTGGGGTCTGACGCCGGAGAAATTGGCACTGGCCAAGCCGGATGCCATTGTCCTGCACCCCGGCCCGATGAATCGTGGCGTCGAGATCGATTCGGCGGTTGCCGACGGTCAGCATGCTGTCATATTGCCGCAGGTCACCTTTGGCATCGCTGTGCGCATGGCGGTGATGAGCATGCTGGCGGGAGGCTGAGAAAAATGAAAATACACATCCAGAACGGCCGCCTCGTCGATCCGGCAAACAAGATCGACGCGCAGCGCGATGTCTTCATCGCCGATGGCAAGGTCGTTGGTGTTGGCTCCGCGCCTGCGGACTTCAATGCAGACCGCATAATCGACGCCAGCGGCCTCGTCGTCGCGCCCGGTTTGATCGACCTTGCTGCGCGCTTGCGCGAACCGGGCTTCGAGTACCGCGCCACGCTGGAGTCCGAAATGGAGGCTGCGATGGCTGGCGGTGTGACCAGCCTCGCTTGTCCGCCGGATACCGACCCGCCGCTCGACGAGCCGGGTCTGGTCGAGATGCTGTGCTTCCGCGCGCTGAGCCTCAATTGCGCGCACGTCTATCCGATCGGCGCTTTGACTGTCGGACTCAAGGGCGAAAGCATCACCGAGATGGCCGAGCTGATCGAGGCCGGCTGTGTCGCTTTCAGTCAGGCCAATACGCCGCTGGTGGACACGCAGGTGTTGCTACGCGCCATGCAATACGCCGCGACATTCGGTTTCCGTGTCTGGTTACAACCGACCGACCCGTTCCTCGGCAAGGGCGGCATGGCGCATGATGGCGAGGTCGCCTCGCGCCTGGGCCTGACCGGTATTCCGGTGGAAACCGAGACGGTGGCGCTGGCGACGCACCTCAAGCTGGCGCAAGCCACCGGCGCCAAGCTGCACGTTACGCGCTTGTCATCCGCAGCCGGGCTGGCACTGATCGATCAAGCGCGCGCCGATGGCCTCGACGTGAGTTGCGATGTCGCCGCCCACTATCTGCATCTATGCGATATGGATATTGGCTATTTCAGCCCGTTGTGTCACATGGACCCGCCGTTAAGAGGTCAGCGCGATCGTGAAGCTCTGCGCGCCGGACTGGCCGACGGGCGCATCAACGCCGTGTGTTCTGATCACACACCGGTGGACGACGACGCCAAGCAGATGCCTTTCGGCGAATCCGAAGTCGGTGCCACGGGCCTGGAGCTGCTGCTGCCGCTGACCTTGAAGTGGGCACATGAGAGCAAGGTACCGCTGATGCAGGCGCTGGCGCGTGTGACCTCGGATGCCGCTGGCATCATGGGTATCACCAAGGGTGGTCATCTCGGTGTCGGTGCACGTGCCGACGTGTGCGTCTTCGATGCTGCGGCGGAACGTCTGGTAACGCGTGCTTCGCTGAAGAGCCAGGGCAAGAACACGCCGTTCCTGGGCATATCGCTGCCCGGCGTGGTGCGCTACACCCTGGTTGAAGGGCGCGTGATGTTCGAGAACGAAGCCAGGTAAAAGAGTCTTGGATATGTCGTAAAAATGGCGCGGAATATCCGCGCCATTTTTTTTGCATACATCGTTATCCACGATGCATGTCGTGCACGTCATGACGATGTTCCAGGCGCTCATGATGCAGCGCGCGGCGTTCATGACGAATATGTCTGCGGATTTCTTTGACGCGTCTCATATCGCTGGCGCGCTGCGCACGATGCAGTTCGTGGCGGCTGTGCACGAGTGCATGACGCTCGTGTGCGATGTCGCGATTGTCGCTGCGAACGATGGCATGTTCGTGCGGCGTTACGACGGGAGGATTGGATTGGGCGGCGGCCAAGCCGGACAAGGCGAGAAGGCTGACTGTCACCAAGCTGCGTACGATGTTCATGATTCGTCTCCTGAGATGCGGAGCCTGCGCAGAATGCGCGCCCCATGATTCGAACAACGTGTTGGCGCGCGCTTGTGACGACGGCTATTTGAAAGGAAATGTAAGTTGAGGGCAGGCTGTGCGCATACCTTGCCATTCAACACTCAACACGCTAAGCCGTCATTCCCGCGAAGGCAGGAATCTACTTCTACGTGAGGCCTGTGCCATTGAGTGGATTCCCGCTTTCGCGGGAATGACGGGAATTGGAGCTCAGTAAGTTAGGTATGCAATTCTCAAAAAAAAGCGCGGGTGAGGCCCGCGCTGTAATATGCATTTAGAGTATATGATTTATTGATGCAGCTCCCGACGATCCTCACGACGGTCGACACGATCATGATGCAGATCGCGATGGTCCCCACGGATATCGCGGCGGTCCTGGCGAGCGTCCTTCACGTCGCCTGCGCGGTGGTCTTCACGCAAATCGCGCCGGTCTTGGCGCAAGTCACGATGGTCCTGGCGGATATCGCGATTGTCGTGGCGTATTTCAGCGCGCTCCTGCGGCGTGTTCGATTCGGCGGCGGCGAGTCCGGACAGCGCGAGTAGGGTAATGGCGATTAAGCTTCGTGCAAGTTTCATGTTCTTCTCCCATCGGGTTGGTCAAGGCAGCAAGGTGTCCCTATATCCACCTTAATGCGGGCTACATGAATTTGCCTGGGCGGTAGTGCAAGGAAATGTAAAGACAATTACAACCGTGTCATGAACAGCGTGGATGTCACCATCCGTCCAAACATTCGGTAACAAACTGCCGTCATGGGAGAGACGGCGCGATGCATCTACAGCACCTATAAACTGCTCTCGAAGTTCGGTGCGGCGACGGCAACCTCGGGTGCATTCACCCAGGTCAGCGCTTCGATATGACGCGCATTCACCTTGCGTACGGTCAGCCCCAGCGCAACAGCGTGTTGCATGACGCGTTGCGTCTCGCCGTTCTGACTCGCTTCGGCAAGTGCCAGGAAATTGCCGAGCGTACCCTTTTGCTCCAGCAAGGCCTCGCGCATCTGCGTTGGCAGATTGAGCGGACGGATGGCTTCTTCGAGCGGCACCTTCAGCGCGATGTCGAGCATGGAGAAAAGGCCAAGCACGAATAGACGATCGCCAGTGTCTTCGCCACGATAACCTTGGCCAAGTAGCTCCATGAATCTTGCGCGCACGAGCGCCGCTTCGAGCACCGCACCGTTGCCGCCCAGGCCGCCGCCGAGCATCATGAGGGTCAGCCAGCGGTCCAGTTGCGCCTGGCCCATGATCAACAGCGCCTGCTCGATGGAGGATACTTGGTGATTCAGGCCGCGCGCCGCGGCATTCACGTAGCGCATCAGGCGATATGACATTGCCATGTCTTGGCGCAAAATCGCAGCGATCTGTTGCATGTCGGCATCTTCGCGCACCTGGTTGACCAGTGTGGCGACACACATCACTTCGGGCGAGAGCGGGTTGCCTGACCAGTTGCCGCGATGCGTGACAAAACCGCCGGCGAAACTCGCGCAATCGAGTTTGCGCATCGCCTCGTACTCTTCCATTGTGTTCACGTCCCAGGCGGCACGTGGCAGCACCGGAAAGTCGCGTTTCAAAGCCTCCATGCTTTCGGAAATTTCCATTGGCATACGCAATGCAATGCGCAGCGTTACGCCGTCGAGCACATCGGCAGCGCTTGCCAACCAGGGCGAGCTGGCGCAATCGTCGGCCCACACCTGTATGCCCGCTTCGCGTAGCGCAGTGAGCCTTCCAAGGATGTAAGGGTCCACGCCGCGTCCGGGTTTTTCCGGGCTGAGCAGGATGCTGCTGCGCGCCGGCAGATGATCGACGAGCGTGCTGCGCAGGCTGGACTCGGCCAGAGGAATGAAGATGCGTCTCTCGCGCAAGACAGCGGCATTGACGCTGTTGACGTGGTCGATGAGCATGCGGTCCATGAAGCCGCGCACGCCACGGCCCTGCGAGCGGACATTTTCGTGCAGCTCGCCACGCAGCGAGAATTCATAGGCGCTGACATCCAGCTTGGCGTCGACGACTTCACGCCGCAGCAGGACCAGTTCGCTATCGTCGGCAGCCGCACTATCCTGCTTGACTGCCGGGCCAGTACGGTTGGCTGGGGCAGGCGTAGGCGCCGGCGCAACGGAAACAGTGGGACGTTTCGCAACGATGGGGCGAGCTGGTTCAGCAATGCGGCCGCCGCTCGGCGCCCTTTTCGTGGGCGACACGGGCCGCGATGCTTGCTGGCCGAACAGCCTGCCAATTGCCGAGAAGAATCCACCCATCATTTGAAGCGCCCCGTCTTAGAACCCGTAACAAAATGGGCTGCGCCCGCGGCTACCGTTGTTGGCTCGCTCGCCGTGCATAAGCACTGCTCTGCGCGAGCCGCCTAGGCAGCCACGTGCTCGCTCCATTTTGTTACGGGTTCTTGTCGATTTGTCTGCAAAAAGCCCCTGCTGCAAATAACGGCATAACGCTGCGGTCTTTAAGCTTTTATGACGAGCATCAAGACAGAATGCTCAGCCAAGCAGGCGTGCGCCGCGCTTCTTGCCACGCGTGTTCGCCGCGCTGAGCGCCCCCAATGCGCTGCCGGCCGAGCCACCATTGGCATGCGCAATGGCACAAGCCAGTGCATCGGCTGCATCGGCCTGCGGATCGCCTGCCAGTTGCAGCAGGCGTTTGACCATGTGCTGAACCTGATCCTTATTGGCCTTGCCATAGCCGACGACCGCCTGTTTCACCTGGAGGGCGGTGTATTCCATGACGCTCAGATCGCGCGATACCAGGCCGCAGATGGCCGCGCCGCGCGCTTGTCCGAGCAGCAGAGTGGACTGCGGGTTGACGTTCACGAAAACGATTTCGACGGCTGCTTCGTTGGGCTGATAGGTGTCGACCACCTCTTGCACGCCGGCGAGAATCACCTTCAGGCGTTCCGGCAGCGTTCCAGTCGGGGAACGGATGCAGCCACTGGCGATGTAGGCAAGCTTGCTACCGACACGCTCGATGACGCCGAAGCCGGTGACGCGCAGGCCGGGGTCGATACCGAGGATGCGGCTGGGGGGAAGGACGATGGAAGGCATGGGGGACATTCTAAGCGCTGCAGCCGGGTGCAAAAAATGTCGTTATCAGTCGGACAATCAAAACAGGAGTGTCCGATGCGCTGGATTTCATGTGTTCTGAAATTGGCCCTGACCTGTGCCTTGCTGTTTGCGGCGCCCTGGCCGATGGCGTCGGCCGCATCTGCCGATATAGGAGTCATCTTTCTGCATGGCAAGGAAGCCACGCCGCGCGCGAAGATTTATACGAGTCTGCTCGAACATTTGCAGAGCGCAGGCTTTCGTGTGAAAGCGCCACTGATGGCATGGTCGCGCGATCGAATTTATGACGCTGACGTAGATGCCAGCATGGCCGAGATCGAGCGTGAGGTGACAAGCTTGCGCAACGAGGGCGCGCAGCGTGTTGTACTGGTCGGGCACAGCATGGGTGTCAATGCCGCGATACGTTATGCGGCCACGCATGCCATCGATGGCATCGTGACACTCGCGCCGGGACACAGCCCGGAGTTTCTCGTCAAGCAGCTATCGTGGGATGTTGCGCGTGCCCGTAAAATGGTCGAGCAGGGTAAGGGCGCTGAAAAGGCGGAATTCCGCGACATCAACGTGGGGCATGACTTCACCGTCAACACGACTGCCGCCATCTATCTGAGCTGGCTCGATCCCGAAGGCAGTGCAGTGATGCCGCGCAACGCCGCACTGGTCAAAACGCCCTTGCCGGTGTTGATGGTCGTCGGCAGCAGAGACCCCGTAACGCGTTCGCAAGACTACATCTTCGGCAAGTTTCCGCCACACTCGAAGAGCCGTTTCGTCACGCTCGACGTGGACCATAAGGAAGTGCCGGACGCGGCAGTTGACGTCGTCATAAATTGGATCGGCGCGCTGTAGGGTGGGCACGGTGTGCCCACGGGCTGAGATTGCCGCCTGACCTAACGCGTGGGCACACCGTGCCCACCCTACGATATCTACTTGCCGCGCTCGAACATCTCGGCAAATTTCAGCGGGTCCGTCGTGCCCTTGCGTGCATCTGCCAGATCTACTCGTTTGGCATTGATGAGCATGCCCAGATCGTCATTCATCGTGTGGGAGCCGGAGGCGGCTGTCTGACTCAGCTTTTCCAGCAGGGGGCGGATACCGGCGAGATTCTGCGTCTCGATCAGGCGCGCCGCTTCGGGTGTCATGGTCAGACACTCGGTGGCAAGGTAATAGGAAGTCCCTGCGCGCGATGGCAGAAGCGCCTGACAGATGACGCCGCGCAATGCGCTGGCAAGCGTTTGTGCCTGCGCATCGGTATTGCCGAGCAGGCGCAGCATCTTCTGCAAACCCAGTTCCGTCGAGCGCGCATGCAGCGTCGCAAACACCAGCGGTCCCGATTCGGACAGCGCCAGCGCTTCCTGCGCAGTCTGCGCATCGCGAATCTCTCCAATGACAATGACATCAGGACGCTCGCGCAATGCATCCAGGGCGCCGCGGTAGTAGCTCTCCACGTCGCCATCCGCACCGACCTCGCGTTGCGTGATGATGCAGCGGCGTTGCGGGATGATCGTTTCCACCGGATCTTCGATGGTGATGATGTGTCCCGAACGTGTTTTGTTGATCTCGTCGAGCAGGGAGGCAATCGTGGTCGACTTGCCCTGGCAGGTATCGCCAACGAATAGCACCAGGCCACTCGTGAGCTTGGCGAACTCCTGGATGCAGGGGCGCACGCCCAGCTCGTCGAGCGGAATCGGTTCGGCAGGGAAGCGCCGGATCACGCAGCCCAGACGCTTCTTGCCCTGGAAGGTGAAGCAATTTACGCGGATGCGTGCGCTGTACAAATCTTTCGCGCGGTCGAAAGCGCGATCCACGATGCGGTCGCGCCAGTTCGGCTCGATGACCTCGAAGAACTCCTCCAGATCCTGACCGGCGATGGGCGAATCCGAGACCGCGACCAGCCGCTTGGGCTGGCGCAGCAGGATGGGGCTGTTCTGGTGAATGATGAGGTCGCTGAAAACAATGCTGGAATTGAGCAGGAAGAGGATCTGCTCGATGAGCGTGCCCATGAAGGGATAACCCTCGACCTCGTTAGCCGAAAGCATATCGATCATCGTGTGCTGGTTCGATTCCATGGCGTCCCCCGGATGTTGATCAGGAGGATTGTAGGGCAAAGTTTGAGGCAGGTTGGTGCCGCAGGTCAGGCGTGAAAGAGAGGCGCAGGTTTGACATGGCAAAGTCTCAGACTGCGTTGGGGACAAAAAAACTGCCCGCAGGCAGTTTTTTCCAGATCACAAATCAGATTACGGCAAGATCCCATCTTGCTTCATCTTGAAAATGACGGTGCGAAACACGTTGTTTCCCAGCTCCTTCTCCATTGGAAACGGATTCGCGAAAGGGAAGGCGAGAGCCATGGGAAGCCACTGAACCATGGTCAGGGAATCGCTAACGTCATACGAGTGTTTGACGCCGCCCTTTTCGGCATTGGCTGTGATGTGAAACGTTATGGTCACCCACGACGGAATCGTGTAAAGCGAAAAGCCGGTGATAAGCGCAGGGATGATTGCCGCCTTGCTGTTTTCGTCATGCGCCGTACCATCCACGATTACGTCGGCTTCCGTCGGACCTTCAACCACAATGCAACAATTTGAGGCATCAAGATTCTCTTCAAAGCGCTTTTTGTAAATGGCCGAATTTGCAGCATTGAGCGCTTCGTTGGAAGAGTCGGTGTCAAATTTCCAACGCGAAAAAATCTTTACTTTTTTGTCCGACGCGGGACGTAATTGTTCAGGACTGACCTTCGCAATATTATTTGCAGGAAATCCGGCACAGCCCTGTAATACCAGCAGGACAGCGACCGTGGCAAGAAGCGACAGTTTCTTCAACATGATTTTCTGAATCCCCGTTTTATATGAAAAAAGCATACGGTTCGGTCTTTGAACCGGCTTGCAGTTTAGCAACGTTAGTCCTGCAAAAGCCTGAACATGATGCCTGAATTGAGCGCAGTCAAGAAGCTCAAGATAGGACAACGGGGTAAATAATTTATTCGCTCATCACCGCTGAGGTATAAACATCCTGTACGTCGTCGAGCACGTCCAGCATGTCGAGCAACTTCTGCATGCGTTCGGCATCTTCGCCGGACAGCGGCGTTTCGTTGAGCGGCTTCATCGTCACTTCGCCGAACTCGGCCTTGAAGCCGGCTTTCGCCAACGCTTCTTTCACGCCGGTAAATTCCCACGGCCCGGTGATGACTTCGAGCGAACCGTCGTCGTTGCTCACCACGTCTTCCGCGCCGGCTTCGAGCGCCGCTTCCATCAGTGCATCTTCGTGGGTGCCGGGAGCGAACAGGAGCTGACCGCAGTGCTTGAACTGGAAGGCCACGCAACCATCGGTGCCCATGTTGCCGCCATATTTGCTGAAGGCATGGCGCACGTCGGCGACGGTGCGCACCTTGTTGTCGGTGAGGCAGTCGACGATGACCGCCGCTCCGCCGATGCCGTAGCCCTCGTAGCGGGCTTCTTCGTAGGTGACGCCGTCCAGTTCGCCGGTGCCGCGCTTGATGGCACGGTCGATGTTGTCACCCGGCATGTTCTCAGCCTTGGCCTTGTCGACGGCCAGACGCAGGCGCGGGTTGAAGTTGGGGTCGCCGCCGCCCATGCGTGCGGCGACGGTCACTTCCTTGATCAACTTGGTGAAGACCTTGCCCCGCTTGGCGTCCTGACGGCCCTTGCGGTGCTGGATATTGGCCCATTTTGAATGACCGGCCATGCTGTTGTCCTTGAACGGAGAGATGAGTGGCGCGGCCATGCCCAAGCCGCAGAGGTCGGAATTATACAACCGCTGATCCTGCCGCCGCCCGCTACGCAGGACATACGCTGTTAGATTGCAGTCGATCAAGTGTGCGCCGGGAGAAGCTGATGAAACGATTGCTTGTCGGGCTGTTACTCATGTTGGCGTGGCCGGTCATGGCGCAAAACATGTCCTTCGACGGGTGCACGGATGCACAGGGCAAACCGGTGGCCGGCATCGCAGATGAAAAACTGCCGCTGGTTGCGCAATTCGGGCTCGCCGAAGGCAAGCCGGTGATCCGCTATAACCCGCAGGCGCTGCCGCGCTTGCTGCTGGAGACGCGTCTGTTCGTGTTCGCGCACGAATGTGGCCGGCAGTATCTCGGTTTCCCTGCCGAGGGCGAGCGCACGGCCGAGCAGGCGCGTCAGGCCGACTGCTGGGCGTATGACAGTCTGAAGCGCACGGTGCTGGCCAATGCGTCCGTTCTCTCTGCTGTCGAAGACGATCTCAACGTGGAAGCGAGCGACTGGGTGCAGTTGCCCGGCCCGCCACGAGCCTTGAAGCTCGCCAGCTGCCCAGCGAATCCCGTCAGCAAGGGTTCTCTCAAGCTGCCCGCCGGACCTGCTCGCGACAAATGGGATAGCTGCGAGCAGGCATGTGGCGCGAAGCTCTTCAGCTGTGGCCGTGCGGCTTCCTGCGAAGCGGCTTTCAATCAATGCAGCGCGGCTTGCGGCAAATAGTTGTGTTTCGCAAGATGGGAAACGTCGCCGTAGCCGCGATCTGATTGCCACCCTCGTCTCACAACGGACCTGCGCAGCAGACAATAGTCGTTTGGCATAATCCGGGCTTACCCTGGGTTGCAAGCTGCCTTTTTGACGCCGCGCTAGCCGGGCACGACGTGAAAGCGTCATAATTTCATCTCTTGCGAAGTTTGTTCGGCAAGGTTTGCTATCCGTCATGGAGATGAAATGAGTTCAAGCGCCTTGCAATCCGGCGAACGCACCATCGTGCCGTTCTGGAACCGCGTTCCCCTGTTCTTCCTGTTTCCCTTGCATCTGGCGATGCTGGGGCGTGTGGCACTTTTCTGCATTCTGCCCGCCCTCGGCGTGTATGCCACCAGCCCACCGATGATGGTCCTCGCCATTGCCGGTCTCAGCCTGTTGGCATGGATCGGGTTTCTGCGCTTCGGCAGCCGCGTACTGTCCGAGACTTCGCTGGGCCACCTCGCGCCGCGTCACTACTCGCCGTTTCCCGACGAGTCGCTGGCCTACATGCCTTTCAAGATCTTTGCGCTGTTCTTCATCTCCGGCCTGCTTGTCGGTGTGCTGGCAGCTTTCTTCGGGCGCAATGTGGCGATCGGCGCAAACGTGCTCGTATCGTTGGTGACGCCGGCGGCAATCATCGTGCTGGTGGTGAGCCGCAGCCTGTTCGCCGGGCTCAATCCCATGGCCTCGCTCAGTGTCATCACCGCCATCGGCAAGCCATATTTTTTGCTGTGCCTGTTCCTGTTTTCGCTGTCGACGGCACAAGGTTTTCTCACTGCGCATATGTTGGCGTCGGCGCTGAAGAGCATCGCCGCACGCTGGGCGGAAATCACGGCAGCCCAACAACATATTTCCTCACAAGCCGATGCGGATGCTCTCGGCGATATGATGGAAGCATTTCAGGCCGAGCTGCAACGTCTCAAGCCGCGTTTTGCAGCGATCGTTTTTCTGATCAGCGCCGTGGCAATGTACTTCACCCTGATCGCCTTCAACATGCTGGGCTACGTTGCCTATCAGTATCATGCCAAGCTCGGTCTGGAAGTTGACGACGAACCTGAAGCAACGCGCCGTGCCGGCGCAGCAGCCGACGCCGACCCGGATGCCAAACGCATTGCCGAATTGGTAGCTTCCGGCAATATCGAGCAGGCGCTCGACGTGGCCTACGAAGCGCAGCGGCTCGATCATGAAAACGTGCCTGCGCAGGAGCGCTATCACAAGCTGCTGCACCTTGCCGGCAAAGACGATCGCCTGCTCAATCAGACCAATCGCCTCATTCCGCTGCTTTTGCGTCAAGGCAAGAAGCGCAATGCACTCGAAGTGTTGCGCCGCTGCCGCGAACGCCACGCGCAATACCTGCCGGAACAAGCCGAACAGATACTCGATCTGGCCGAGGCCGCGCGTAGCGAGCGCGAGCCTAAGTTGGCGCTCGATCTGCTGGCAGGCTTCGAGCAAAAGTGGGCGCGTAGCGCACTGCTGCCCGAAGCGCTGTTTCTCAGCGGGCGCATCCTGTGCGAAGACTTGCGCGACGATACGAAGGCCGATATTTATTTTGCGCGCTTATGCGGGGATCATGCCGGACACGCGAGAGCGAGCGAAGCACAACGTTTCCGGGATGTGCTGGCGCGTATGACAACGTCAATCCAGCCACGCACGAGTTGACCCCTTACATTCAACGCGCCGCAAACAATTCGTTGAGCTGCGCCGCTCGCGTGCGTTCGCCAGCTTCGCCGAGGAATTGCGCCGAGCGGCTCGCCGTGTCGCGACTGCGCGGATCGTTAGGCGCCGTGGCGTGCAGCAGGCGCACGCAACGTTCGAGTTCGGGCGGGTTGCGCTGACGTATGAAGCGCTCGGCGAGCATCACCAGCGTGCTGACGCGGATGCGCGGTACGGGTTGCGCTTTCTGTAGATAACCACGGAAGGTTTCCAGCACCATCGCTTGCGTTGCACTCTCGTTGCCGGCCAGGCGCAACACCTGTGCGACCGTGGCGTGATAGGCCTCGCTAGCCGGCGCCAGTGCGGTGACATTGAGGCACTCTTGCAACAGCGCTTCGTCGCTGTCGGCCTCCTGCGCGACCTGCGCGTAGGATTTGCGCGCCTCTTCGTAATTCATTGCCGCCATCTGGCGACGGGCGCGCGCCAGATGGCCGCTGCCGGCGTTCGCTGGCTGGTCGCCAAGACTGACTTGCGCCATGCGCTCGCGTGCGCGCTTGCGCAGCGGCCAGGCAAGCAGGGCGCCCATCAGCAGGCCGCCGAAGTGCGCGCCATAGGCGACATGACCGTCGCCCAGCCACATCAGTTGCACGATTTCGTTGGCCAGCCAGATTGGCAGTGCCAGCAAGGCCGGTGCGCGTATGACATCGAAATATACGACAATGGAATAGAAGAACGGAATCTTCTGTCGCCCGAGCAGCACGGCGAAGGCCCCCATCGCGCCGGAAATCGCACCCGAGGCGCCGAGCAGGCCGCCCGCGCCCGGACTCAACAGCAAATGCATGCCCAGCGCCGCAAAGCCGCTGCACAGGTAGATGGCGAGAAACAAGCGTGTGCCGATGAGCGCTTCGACAGCAGGGGCAATGAGGATCAGCACCAACATATTGCCGAAAATGTGACCGATATCGGCGTGCAGGAACTGGTGCGTCAGCGCGGTGAGCCACGACGGATGCCGCGTGTCGAACTCGTAGCGCGTGGTGAACACCTTGGCCAGAGCAGCTTCGTGATCTGCCCGCACGCCTTTCCACATGACATAGTCTGGATGTTGCGGTGTGACGATCTGGTCGGCATGCAGTTTCTGCATAAAGACCTCGTCATTTTCCATATGCGTCAGGGCCGGCGCGATGTTGCTGCTGGCGATCATGTCCTTGACCGTACCCGCATCCTGCTGCTCTTTCTGCTGACGCAGATAAGTCTCGTAAAGCGGCAACTCGATCTCGGGGAGCGGACCCTTGCTGTAGTGCTCTACCTCGGCGGCATAGCGTGCTTCGTCCCCGGATTGCAGGCCGAAAAAAACAAAGGCGTTGATGAGCACCAGCAGGGTGACACCGAAGGGAAAGCGCGCACGGGTAATGCCGTGCAGATAGGGCATGAGGACCATGCCGCAATGCTAACAGCTTGCCAGGAAGTCTTGCCAGCCGGAAAGCACCGGACAAGCCCAAGTTACATCATCTGCTTTCCTTCGCGTTGCTTTCGGCATAACCCGACAGCTCGGCGCCAGCATTGGCCGGCAAGCGCAGCAGGAAGAACAAGGAAGACATGGACACCACTGCAACGCACAGGAAGGCGATGGAGAAATCGCTGGCCTGCAGGATGGCGTGGCCGTGCCCGTGCTGCGCCAGTTGCAGCGCTGCGGCGCCCACGGTCACGCCGACGCCCGCCGCGAGTTGCTGTACGACGCTCGACAGGCTAGTGGCATTGCTCATCTGGTTATTCTCGATATCGGCGTAGGCCAGCGTGTTGAAGCTGGTGAACTGCAGCGAGCGCAGACAACCGCCAAGCAGCAGGATCAGCATCATGAGTAGATGCGGCGTATGCGAAGTGAATGCCGAGATCACCGCCAGCGATAGCGCGGTGAGCACGGCGTTGACCCGCAGCACACTGCGAAACCCCCACTCCTTGAGAATGCGCGCCGCAGCACTTTTCATCGCCAAGGCACCGATGGCCGTGGCGCAGGTCAGCATGCCCGACTGGAAAGGCGAGAGACCGAAACCGAGCTGCATCATCAACGGCAACAGGAAGGGAATGGCACCGATGCCGACGCGGAACAGGAAGCCGCCGGCTACACCTGCGCGGAACGTCACTGTGCGCATCAGTTGCAGATTGAGCAGCGGGAATTTCGTGTGACGTGCATGCCAGACGTAGATGCTCACCATGGCCGCGCCAATGCCGATGCAGGCGAACGCTGCGGGCGTCGAGATGAGATGCCGGCCCAGCGTGGCGAAGCCAAGCATCAGCAGCGCCAGGCCAAGTGCGGACAGGACGAAGCCGACCCGATCGAGCGGCGACCGCTGATCCGCGCGCACATTCGGAATATGACGTGCGGCTAGATACATGCCGAGCAGGCTGATCGGTACATTGATGAAGAAAATCCAGCGCCAGTGGAAATAAGTGCTGATGAAGCCGCCCAGTGGCGGCCCGATCACCGGACCCAGCAATGCGGGCATCGTCAGGTAACTCATGGCACGCACGAGTTCGGATTTGCTTGTCGAGCGCAGCACCACGAGCCGCCCGACCGGCACCATCATGGCGCCACCCATGCCTTGGGCGAAGCGCGCCATCACGAAGCCGGCCAGCGTGCTCGATGTGGCGCACAGCAGTGAGCCACCCATGAATACCGCAATAGCCCATTGGAATATCGTGCGCGAGCCGAAGCGATCGGCCATCCATCCGCTGACCGGGATGAAGATGGCCAGACTCACAAGGTAAGAGGTCAGTGCCAGCTTGAGCGCCACCGGGTCTTCGCCGAGATTGCGTGCAATCACCGGCAGCGATGTGGCGATCACCGTCGAGTCCATGTTCTCCATGAACAAGGCGCAGGCGACGATGACCGGCAGCAGCGGCACGAGATGGCCAAAGAAGCTGAAGTGTGGTGCTGCTGCGGCCAGCGTCGCAGGTGCGGCACCGGTGCTCACTGGCGACGCGATCTGCGCGGCGCCTGCGGGTGTCACTTCTGCCGGCATTTCCAGTGGTGCGTCTTCCAGCGACGCGTGCGCGGCATTCTGCGATGCCAAATTGTCTCCTACCGAACTCACGGGCACAGTGTCTCCAGTGTTGGTGTGTCTAGCCAGCGGCAACGGGCCGTTTGGCGTGAAAAATGATGGGCGCGCTCGCTGGCATCGTCGAGGGCGGCAAGGTGCGTAAAATGGATTTCGTCATCGTGCCCATGACATGCATTTCGCATGGCCTGCAGTCGAACTTCAATGTGATGCGTTCGGTCCCATTGATCAGCGTCATCGGCTCTGCGCGCACTTGTCCCTGCACGCCTTGCACACCTTTGGCCTGCTTCGGACACAGGTTGAAGGAGAAGCGCAGGCAATGCTTGGTAATCATCACCGGCACCTCGCCGGTTTCCTCGTGCGCCTCGTAAGCGGCAGCGATGAGCTTCACACCGTGGCGCGAATAGAAGGCTCGTGCGGCCACGTTGTAGACGTTGGCGAGATAGCTCAGCGATTCCTCTGGATAGGCAATCGGCGGTTCCACCGGCACGGCAGGCAAGGGTCGTTGCCAGCTGATCAGACGCGCTGCTTCAAGTTGCTCGACGGCATCGCGGCGCAACGCGTTGACGACGGAAGCCGGCACGAACCAGGCTTGCGATAATGCCAATGTAATATCCTGAGCAGTTTCGTCCACCACGAAAATGGTGTTGCCAAGTTTGGCAAGGCTCTCGCGCAGGCTGGCTGCCGCACGCGATGCGTCCTGAGCGATTTCCTTGGCGTGCATCACGCTCGCCGTGACGCAAATCCCCGTCTCATCTGTCACGATGAGTACGAAGCCACCCGGCGTTTCTTCGAAGCGCATGCTTACCGCGATGCGGCGCTCGGCGGATTTCTTCGTCAGCGCCTGCTCCCACGCATGATCGCGGTTGCGGCTGATTTCGGTACCGACGGCAAGGCCGGTCAGCTCGGCTATTTTCTGATTGGGAACGATGCGCCACACCTTACCCAGATGTTGTGCCGTGTTGGCCTGCATGCCGCGCAGCTCGCGCTTGTGCATGTAGGTGAGGCCATCGCCATTGGCGAGCGCAGCGTTGCTATCCAGCTCGAACCAGTTCGGGCCGAGGCGTGTGACGGCGCCGAGTTTCTGGCCGACATGGGTCGGTGCGTCGAAGGCGCCGATGTCTGTCTTGCGGCCGCCGACGAAGTAATCCGTCGTGCTGCGGTTGTAGGTTTTTTCCGGATCGGGCTGGAACGCAAAGCTGCTGCGGCCTGCGGCACTGCGTGCCAGCTCAGGTTGTGCTTCGAGAATGCCATCGAGTAACTGGCGATAGTGGGCAGTGACATTCTTCACGTAGCCCATGTCTTTGTAGCGGCCCTCGATCTTGAAACTGCGGATGCCGGCCTCGACCAGCATGCGCATGTTCGCGCTCTGATCGTTGTCCTTCATCGACAACAAGTGTTTGTCATAGGCGACGATGCGACCCTGCGCATCTTCGAGCGTGTACGGCAGGCGACAGGCCTGCGTACAGTCGCCGCGATTGGCGCTGCGCTCGGTATGCGCGTGGCTGATGTAGCACTGGCCGGAGAAGGCCACGCAGAGCGCGCCATGGATGAAAAATTCCAATGTCGTTTCTTCAGATACGGCCGCGCGCATCGCGACAATTTCCTTGAGCGTGAGCTCGCGCGCCAGCACGATCTGCGAGAAGCCGACTTGCGACAGGAATTTCGCCTTGGCCGTGGTGCGAATATCGCATTGCGTCGAGGCATGCAGCTGGATCGGCGGCAGATCGAGTTCGAGCAAGCCCATGTCCTGCACGATGAGCGCATCCACGCCCGCGTCGTAGTACTCATGAATCAGCTTGCGCGCGGGTTCCAGCTCATTGTCATGCAGGATGGTGTTGAGCGTGACGAAGATGCGCGTGTCGAAGCGATGCGCGAATTCCACCAGGGCGGCGATGTCTTGCACCGAGTTCTCGGCGTTGGCGCGCGCGCCGAAGGAGGGGCCGCCGATGTACACCGCGTCGGCGCCATGCAGCACGGCTTCACGGCCGATGTCTGCGGTTTTGGCGGGCGCGAGGAGCTCAAGCTGATTGGGGGACAGGCTCATGGGTTTCTCTGACAGGTTTTTTTGCCGTCGGTTCGGCACGGCCTGGCATTGGCCTGTGGATTGACTGTGGCAAACGGCAAACGCGTGATTTTACGCGCCCTTGCCCGCTTCGGCGAATGGCTTGTGCTGGAAATTTGTGTCTGCGAACGGGTTTTCGATCATGCGGAAATAGCGGCGCGTTCAAGTCGGCGATTGTGTCAATTGTGCATCAGCGGCGCTTCTTCGCTCGTTGCTTCGCCTGCGGCCTTGCCGCCAGGCCGAGTGCGCCGCGCGCCAATGCGTCGGCTTCCAGATTGCGGCGGTGCGGCACCCAGCGCAGTTCGATCTGCGCAAAATATGACAAAAGCAAACGTGCCTCGGCGAAGACATGCGCCAACCGTGCGATGGGTGCGACGGCGACCGCACCGAGCTGTTCGACCAGGATGCTACTGTCGCACCGGATATGCAGCGAGCTGGCGCCAAGTGCTCGCGCCGCGTGCAGGGCGGCGATCAGCGCGCGTGCTTCGGCCTCGTTGTTGCAACCGTATGCGTCCGTGGCCTGCGACAGCGTATGGCGCACGCCATCGGGCGCAACGAGCACCGCGCCGATACCGATGCGGCCGGGATTGGGCAGCGCGGTACCGTCGCAATGAATGATCCATGTGTCTGCGGTAATGTCGGCCGTGTGCATGCGGCTATGCTACCCGACGCCCGCAGACGACACATGCAGAGCCAGCTCGACAAGGGGTTAGACTGCATCCAGTCGATCTACAGAAGGCACGCATGAAAGCTCTACATCCATTGCTCGAAGATATCGCGGCGAGGAGTTCGCGCAGCGATGCATCACGCACAGACCCCGTGCCGCTGGTGGAACTGGTGCACTGCCTGCGGCCGCAGCGCGGTGACGCAGATATCGACGCGCAAGGGCGCATCCGCATCCTCATCGATGTGCTGCGCAGCCGCCCGCAACTCGCCACGGGCTTGCGCGATTACCTGTCGGCAATACTCGCCGCGCGCAATCACTTTTTTGTCTATGCCGAGAGCGGCATCCTCGGCAATACGGGATTCTTTACCGAGCTGAGCCATCGCATCGCCAATCGCTTGCTGCCGCCGGCGCTCGATGCGCGTTTCTTGCGCGACCTCATCGAGGAAGTCTTCGATCACGACGACGATGCGCGGTGGCTGGCTTCGTTGCCGCTCGATCTATGGAGCGATCTGCTCGACGTGCTCGGCTTTAACGACGCTCCACCGACGGCCGGCTACTTGCAGATTCGCAATGAGATGGCCGAGGCCTTGCGCGTGTTGGCGTGCCGCCTTGCCGCGCTGGGTCTGGAGCCCGATCTGGTGCGCTATTACCCGGCCTTGTCGCAATACGAGTCGCCGTTCCTGGCGCAGCAGCGCGAGTTCGAAACGGTGATCGTCGGAATGCAATTGGCATTGACCGACGCAGCCGTCGACTGGCCCGACAGCGCACATGCCGATGTCCTGCTCGATCAATGTGCCGACGCACTCAACCGCATCGGCAAGCTGTCGCGCGAAGCGGGCGCGGCGGTGAAACTTTCCTGGCACCTGACGCGCGCCTACCAGATCATCGAGCGCATGCGTGCCATGCTCGGTCTGCTGATGCCGCAGCCGCGCGAACAGAAGTTGCCATCCGCGCGTGGCTTCTTCATCGGCCTCGTCGATGCCGAATGTCGCCGCAACAGTGTGAGGGAATTGGTCACCAGCGTGACGGATCTGCTGTCGCTGCAGATCACCGAACACGCCAGCAAAACCGGCGAGCACTACGTGACGCGCGATCGCGGCGAGTTCTACGCCATGTTCCGCGCGGCGGCGGGTGCCGGCGTCATTGTCGGCTTCATGGCGCTGATCAAGATGTTCATCGCCATGCTGCATCTGCCGCCCCTGTGGGAAGCGCTGGGCTTCAGCCTCAACTACGGGTTCGGTTTCGTCCTCGTACATCTGCTTGGTTTCACCATTGCTACCAAGCAGCCCGCTATGACAGCGGCAACGCTCGCCGCAGCGCTCGATCCGCGCAACAATGGCGCCAGTCCGGCCGAGGAGATGAGCGAGCTGATCGTGCAGGTATGCCGTTCGCAATTTGTGGCGATCGCTGGCAACGTGTTGTTAGCCTTCATCACCTCGCTGGGCATTGCCTACGCGTGGGCTGCGATCGCCGGCAGCCCGCCGGTCAACGCCGACAAGGCCCAGCACTTGCTGCACGATCTGCACCCGCTTTTCAGCATGGCCTTGCCACACGCGGCGATTGCCGGTGTGTGCCTGTTCCTGTCCGGTCTTGTATCGGGTTACTACGACAACAAATCGATCTACAACCGCGTGCCGGATCGGCTGCGGCGCGTCAAATGGTTGCGCCGCGTGCTCGGTGAAGCGCGCCTGGAGCGGCTCGCGAATTACGTCGAACACAACCTCGGCGCACTGGCAGGCAACTTCATCTTCGGCTGCATGCTCGGCAGCATGGGTACACTTGGCTTCTTGTTGGGCCTGCCGCTGGATATTCGCCACGTCACTTTCGGCGCGGCCAATTTTGCCTATGGTTTGCAGGCCCTGAATTTCCAGGTGTGGTGGAGCGAGGCTGCGGTGCTCGCCCTGGGCGTGATCCTGGTCGGCCTGACCAATCTGGCTGTGAGTTTCTCGCTGGCGATGTACGTGG
The DNA here is from genome assembly GCA_028292505.1 of Rhodocyclales bacterium. Taxonomy (GTDB): domain Bacteria; phylum Pseudomonadota; class Gammaproteobacteria; order Burkholderiales; family Rhodocyclaceae; genus Viridibacterium. The sequence continues at coordinate 72,483 of JAQGMF010000010.1, read as the reverse complement.
CGCTCAAATCGCGACGTGTGCGCTACGCGGATACGCATGGCCTGCTGCGCATACTGCTCAGACGCATGCGCGCGCGGCCACGCGATTTTTTCTGGCCACCAAAGGATACGGTAGACTCATGACAAATGACTGATGGCGGCCGTCTGACCGCCATCAGTTTCATCTGACCCTTACGGATTGACCGGCACCGACTTCGATTGCGATGCCGTCTTGCCACGCGCCGTCGCGGTCACCTTAAAGGTGATCGTTTCGCCGGCCACCGCTGGTGTGAACGTCAAGGTTGATTCAAAGTTACCGTTGCCCTGCGAGGAACTGAGTACTGGCGTGCCAGCGGTCTGTTGCCAGGTGTAAGTGATCTCGCCCGCGCCGATGCCGCCAGTAGTCACGACTTTGACGTTAAACGATGTCGCCTGTCCGACATTGGCGCCACTGGGGCCGTCCAGCGACGTAATCGTGATGGAATCCGGCAAGACACTACCGGCATCGCCATTGCCGCCACCACAGGCGCTCAACAACGTCATCGATGCCAGCATTGCCAGTAGGGCGCGTTTCGAGAATAGTTCCAGCAGTGCGCTCATAATGCCGAAAGCGTAATTGTTGCGTGCGTACATAGCAGCTCTCCTTGATTGGCACGTAAATGCCATATGTATATTGGAGACGGCGGTCGCACTCGACTGAAACCGGCAAGGCATGGATTCGCTGCGACTCGGGCAAAGCTGTGGCGATGCGGACATCTGAACAGACCGATTCACGCGCCTTTGTGGGACTGCGGCGTCACCCCCACAATGCACGCATCTGTTTGCACACTCTGTTCGCTGGCGACCATAGCGAGAAGTTATTTTGTACTGACGAGCAGGCCTACCCGAGCACGGTCACGACGACTGCTCGCATCTGCGTCAAAATGACATTTGAGATCAGTTGAAGCAGGCGGGAGACCGCTTTGGACGCGTGGGATTGCGTATGTAATTCCCAAGAAAAAGCCCCCAATGAAAAGGGGGCTGATGCAAGCTTGTCACAAGTTACTTCGCGGCAGGTGCAGGTGCAGAGGCAGTGCTGGTCGGTGCAGCCTTGGCCTTGCTGGCCTTCTTCGTCTTGTGTGCTGTCTTGACTGCCTTGGCAGCAGGAGCGTGGGTCTTTGCCTTCGTCTTGGCAACGGCAACAACAGGCGCCTTGGTTTCAGGAGTAGCGGTCTTGGGCGCATCTGCGGCAAATGCAGAAATGGCGAACAAGCCGGCGATCAGGGTAGCGAGCATCTTGGACATTGCAGTTTCCTTTGTTGAGAGTAGCGCACATGCGCATGTCTCCTTCAACGTCGGGTGACGATGCTTGATGACGCGCGGTTGTAAGCACATGTAAGCCGGTCTGCGCAATGTCCGCGGTCGGCCATCTGTACCGGCTACGACGGCAGGCCAGGACTGTGCGACGTGTCTGCCGACGATCGGCGCAGACAACGTACACTACAGCCTTCGCCGACGGCCCCGTAATATGCCAAAGTCATTGCCGAACTCGCTGCTGTATGCCGTGGCTACCCTGATCTGGGGCTCTACCTGGCTCGCCATAACCTTCCAGTACGGCATAGTGCCGCCGTCGGCCTCGGTAGCCTACCGCTTCCTGCTTGCCGGTCTGGTCCTGCTGGTGTGGTCCGCGCTGCGTGGCGACCGCCTGCGCTTCGCTGCCAGGGAACTCGGCTCAGTCGCTTTGCAAGGTGTGCTGCTCTTCGGCGCCAGCTATGTGTTCGTCTATGAAGCGGAACGTCATATTGCCTCCGGCCTGATGGCCGTGCTCAATTCCGGCATGCTGTTCTTCAATCTCGTCGGCATGCGTCTGGCATTCGGCCAAGCACTCACTCGGCAATCTCTCATCGGTGCATTGCTCGGTCTGCTGGGCATCGTGCTGGTGTTCTGGCCGGAAATTACCGCGATGAGCACCACACTGAGCACAGCGACGCACAGCGCTTCTAACTGGACAGGGATCGTCTGTGGGGCGACTGCTGCCTTGCTGGCCTCGCTCGGTAACCTCATCGCACAACACAATCGCAACGCCAATATTCCGCTTCTGCCCGGCATCGCCTACGGCATGCTGATCGGCGGCGCCGCTACGCTGGCGTTCAGCTTCTTGCGCGACGGCACGCTAGTATTCGATATGCGCCCTGCTTACATCGCATCCTTGCTCTACCTGGCGGTGTTCGGTTCGGTGCTGGCTTTCGCGGCTTACCTCACCCTGATGGGACGCATTGGCGCAGGGCGCGCAGGTTACATTGCCGTCGCCGTACCCATTCTTGCGTTGCTCCTGTCGGCCCTCTTCGAAGGCTATGCGTGGCGCGCTTGGACGGTCGCCGGTATCGTTAGTGCGGTGATGGGCAACGTTGTAATGCTTTTGGATGTCAAACGCATAAATGCTTGGCTCGCACACCTACGCTGGAATAAGGCGGTTTGAACACGTAACAGACGCGGCCCGATGCCTGTTTGCGCGATAATGTGATGTGTCCAAATTCTTGCCACCCGATATGCCATCCATTCGTACGCTATTGTTGATCGCCTTGCTCGGCACTGTGCTGCCGGTCGCGAACGCCGAGCCATCATCGATCACCTTGCAGACCATCGGCACCGATACGCAGATTCCCGCAAGCCTGCTCAAGCCCGAAGGTGAGGGCCCCTTTCCGGCGGTTGTCATCGTGCACGATTGCAGCGGCCTCGGCCCACGCTCCAGTGGCGCGCCGATGCGTTGGGCGACGGAACTGGTCGCGCAGGGCTATGTTGTGATGATCCCCGATAGCTTCACGCCACGCGGTTTTCCCGACGGTGTCTGCACCGTGGCGGGCAGCGAATCGAGTGCAGCGAGCGGTTATGTGGGGGCAGGGGACGCTTACGCCGCGCTGAAATTTCTGCGCGCGTTGCCTTACGTCGATGGCAAACATGTCGCTGTCATGGGCGGCTCGCATGGCGGCTGGACGACGCTTGCCTCCATGACGCATATTGGCCGCGACAACGAAGCACTCCAACGTGCCAAACGAGAGGGTTTCGCCGCCGCGATCGCGCTCTATCCAGGTTGCGCCTCACCTTACGGTACGTGGGCGACGAAACGAGAAAACGGCATGCTCGGCCAGGTCGTAGCCTATTCCGGCATCTACAAACCGCTCGCTCCCGTGCTGGTGCTCATCGGTGAGAAAGATGATTGGACGCCGGCAGAACCTTGCCGCCATCTCGTCGAAACGAGTCGCGCAGCAGGTTATGACATCAACATTGTTGTGTATCCAGGGGCCAATCATTCGTTCGACAGCGACCGACCGGTGCGCTACGACGCTCGGCGAACCAACAGCAACTCGCCCACAGGCAAGGGCGCTACCACTGGCGGAGACGCTGCCGCCTGGAGCGACGCCAGAAAGCAGGTGTGGATGTTCTTTGACCTGCACCTCAAGCAAGGAAAGTAAGCGGCAGCAAGGGTATGCATTGCCGCCGCCATCTGCCCTGAGAAGCGGTGAGCCGCTGCGCGGCTCACCCGAGCAAAGAACCCGTCAGCTTAACGGCGCCAGCCGCCGTCCCGGCCGTGATCGTCGTGATCGCGGTGATCGAAATGATCATCGTGACGATACTCTTCGCGCTCATGACGCCAGTGGGCGTGCTCACGCCAATCACCGCGATCGCGCCAGTCTTCACGGTAATAGCGTTCAGGCGGCACGCGACGATAGTCGCGACCGCCGTCGTAATCCCCGTAGCCGATTTCTCTCACGGAAACGCCTGGGGGCACGAGGATTGGAATCGGCGGCGCAGGCAGGCGCACGCTGATTCCAGGCAAAAACACTTCGACGCCACGCGCCTGACTGACGGTGGGCACAAGTACGGCTGCGTAGCCGAGCAGGGCAATGACAAGAATGCGTACTGGTTTCATGATGATCTCCTTGGTCGGACACAGCGTCCTATGCTCCCAACAACGCCCCGTGGGCGAGGCAAGCCGACATGGAGGTGTAAGGGTTTGTAATCGGCAAGAGCGATGTGATGGTGAGACTGCTGCAGAGCCAACTTTCTGTAGATCTCGCGGGTTATTGAGGAGTTGTCTGCGGGATGCCTGGGGACGGGTTAATTTGACGTACCTCAGCACGCGCTTGATACGACGCCACTCACAAATGTGATTTCTCGCAAGCGGACTCACGCGGCGCGACGATATCGGATAATCTTGCAAACGGCTTGGCAAGGATGGGCATCGTCTTGAGAGGAATCAAAAAAATGCACGTACAAGATGTATTGGTAACGCAGAAAATATCTGCACTGTTTGTGATCATAAGTTTTTCGCTTCTGTTTTCGGGTGCGGCAATGGCTGATGCTGTAAATGCCGACAGGAGCGATGCAACTGCTGGCAAATCAGGCGTGCTGGAGACATCCAATGGTATTGCGGCGCCGCCGGACACAGCACCGATGCATGATCCTGGCAAGCCGCCGGGTCAGAATTTCGATCTTTCCAAATGGAAGATGACTTCAGGTTCCGGCTCCGATTGCAGCCCCGGTTTGCGACCTGCTGCCTTGGCTGCAGGAGCTACCGCGCCGCATTTTTTTACGGACAAAACCGATGGTGCCATGACACTTGTTACAAGTTATGCAGATTGCATGACTTCAAACAGCCGTCATCCACGCACGGAGTTTCGTGAATTCTGGCAAGGTGATCCGAGTGTTACAGGAGCGTCCGACGAGACGAGCGGGTGGACGGTCAAGGGCGCGCACGTTCTGGATGCGTGGGTGTCAGTGACCGGCACTAATACCGTTGTCGGCCAGATTCATCCGATCTCGGGCGGCCAAAATCATCCGCTTTTGATGTGCTATTACATTGGTAGTGGTTTGTCATGTTCGATGGAAATAAGCCTGAGCAGCGGTGGCCATGGGAACGAAATGAGTTTTTTCGACTTGCCGCAGGGTAAGCCGTTCTTCTATCGGATCTCTTATACGGACAAGAAGGTGTGTGTCAGTGCGGGCGTCAACCCTACAGCCGCACTTTCTGCCACCAAGTGTGTCACGCCGAGCGCCGGTTTTCTCGATCCGCAACTCCTCAGCTATTTCAAGATTGGCAACTACGATCAAGGCGGCAGTCACCCGATCGTGAAGATCTACTACCTAAACACCTATCATACGTCTTGACTAACCTAGCTGATTGGCACGGTCTTCCGAAAATGCCGAAGACATTTTTCTGCCTGACGGAAGGTGCGCCAACATCGTAAGCTTGCGCCGCGATAGGCGGATCGTCGGTAAGTTATCGCTTTAGAATACCGGCGCAATCAAGCACCGCAACCAGGGAGCATGCGTCATGGGCGCGCAGTGGAAAGCAAAACATAAAGACATCGCCGCGAATGCCAAGGGCCGCGTCTTCGGCAAGCTGGCCAAGGAAATCATGATTGCTGCACGCGGCGGCGCAGATCCTTCTCTCAACGCGCGCCTGCGCCTCGTTGTCGAGCAGGCGAAGAAGGCTTCCATGCCGAAGGACACGCTGGAGCGTGCGATCAAGAAAGGCGCTGGTCTTTCTGACGAACCCGTGAACTTCGAGCATGTCATCTACGAAGGCTTTGCGCCACACCAGGTCGCTGTGATGGTCGAATGCCTTACCGACAATGTGAAGCGCACCGCCCCCGAAATGCGCGTGCTGTTTCGCAAGGGCCAACTCGGCGCTTCCGGCGCTGTGGCATGGGATTTCGATCACCTTGGCATGATCGAAGCCGCACCGATCAAGGCCGGCGCCGATCCCGAAGAAGCCGCCATCGAGGCCGGCGCACAGGATTGCGAACCGGGCGAGGAAGAAGGCACAACCTTGTTCCTCACCGACCCTACTGATCTCGATCTCGTTAGCAAAGCGCTGGCGAACCACGGCTTCAATGTGCTCTCCGCCAAGCTCGGCTACAAACCCAAGAACCCCATCAGCGCAGCCAGTCTGAGCGCAGAGGCACTGGAGGAAGTCGAGTCCTTCCTTGCTGCCATCGATGAGAACGATGACGTGCAGTACGTCTATGTTGGTTTGACAGGATAGGGCGGACCGCCCTCGCGCCTCACGCCAACATTGACGCGAGGCGTGCGCATTGCTTCTGCATACCATCGAATATGGTGTCAGCAAGGTCTTGAGGGAAAGTGTCGGGCAACTGCCCACTTACCTCGTCCACCACTGCGTGCGTGGCATCAAGAAGTTCTTCGATGATGGCGCTTGCAGTGTCCTGCCCCAATCCTGTTTTTCGTGCTGTGGCGTGCCAGTGACGGCGCTGTATCTGTTGTATGCCATAGTAATTGGCACTGCCGTGCACGGACATGGCGAGCTTGGCTTTGGTCGGTGAGAGCTGGTTCTTGCCTTTGCCGATGATGGGGTGAGCGGAGACCACGTCATACAGCGGCGTGGCTCTGAAGCGGCCGCCAGGCAGGTGGAAGAGGCTGAAGTTCTTGGCGTGGCCGTCGGTGGCGGCGAGCAGCCAGAACAGGATCTGCGTCTTGAAGAAGTTGCGGCGATCTTGCTCGGCCGCTTCGGACGCGGCGAGTATGTCCATGATGCGGGCGATGCCGGGCCCACCATCGGCCTGGTATTTGCGCAGGGGCGGCGTGCCGGTGGCCTGACACATGTCTTCCTGCGGCAGGCGGATGATCCAAGTGGCGTCGCTGGCAAGTCTGCGGTCGAAGCGTTCGACGATCAGGGCTTTCTGATCTTCGAGCTGGCCGATCTCGCAAGGGGCGACGGGCAAGCCGTAAGCGGCAACGATCTTGGAGCACAGCCATTCGTTTTCCACCGAAGTGCGCATGTCGGCCTGCATATTGCCGACGAGGCCGAGCGGTAGCTTGAAAATATGCGTAGTGGGTGTGCTGCCATGCGGGACGAGCCATTGTGTGCCGTGTCGCAGCAGGGCGGTTTTTTCCTGCGCACCGGCAATCGACAGGCGCAGGTCCGCATCCTGTTCGTCGCGTCCGAGCGGCACGCCGGCCGTAGTGTTGCGCAGCAGTTGTGCAATCTCTTTATCGCTTATGACATTGCCATCTATGATGTGGATGTCGTCCGGCGAATGATCCGGGCCGAGCAACTGGATGGCACCAACGCAATCGCGCCCCAGCGAGGCGAGCAGGTCGAAGGGCTTGTCGCTCTCAGCCTTGTAGCGCCGTGCGAGGCGTAGGCGAATGGCATCGTTGTCCGGCAGCAGGTTGTCGAAAAAGGCCGTGACCCGTTCGCCCTTCCACATCTGGTTGCCTGGCGTGAAGGGCAGGGAGAGAGACAGGGGGCGGCCTTGCTCGTCGGCAATCCATTCGTCGAAATAGCGCAGTTGGTCGCCCGCCGGCGTGCGCTCCCAGTAGCCCACCGGGAGCGCATTCATCCAGATATTGAGACGCTGCGTGCGTGAGCGACGCGCCATGATTTACCAGCGCTCTTTCTTCGCCGTAGCGCCGGGAACGCGCTTGGGTGCCGAAGTTGATTTCGTCGGCTTGTTTCCGCCGCCAGCGCGCCCGTCTACTGCATAGGGCGCTGGCGCCTCGGCAACAAATGGGATGTGCTGCGACTTGTCTTTTGCTGCTGTGGCTACGTGCACCGAGTCTTGCGCGGGCGCGCTGTCGCCCAGCACCAATTGCACGCCAAGTAGCTGCAGCAGTTTGAAGATTCTCTCCATGCTCGCGGAGGACGGATTGGCTTCCAGCTGCGCATAGGTTTGCTGCGCTACACCGAGCTTGTCGGCAAGCGCGGCCTGTGTGAGTTGTCTCGACTTGCGGAAGCCCACGAGAATGGGCCGCAGTTGATCGAGTGTGTTGATCGGGTAATTCATTTCGCCCTCCGTTCAGGCCGATGCCCGGCCAAAAATACAGGTAATGATCTGTTAATGTAATTTACAGTATAAAAACTGTAATTGCAATTAACAGATTAAGGGCTGTTTAAATTGTCGCGTAACGAGAGGTGCAGATGCTGGCCGGTATCTACGCCAGCGCCCCGTCGATGGCCTGCAACAAGCGCGGATCATCGGCGGTCACGTCGGGCGAGAAGCGCGCGATGACCTCGCCCTGGCGATTGATGAGGAATTCTCGAAATTCCACAGCACATCGGTAGGGCCGCCCGTGACGAGGCCCTTGCCTTGCAGCCGCGCACGGAACGGGCCTTCGCCGATGGCCGTCGGTTGTGCTTCGGTCAGCGTGGCGTAGAGCGGATGCCGGTCCGCGCCGACGACAGATATTTTCGAAAACATCGGAAACCGAACGTCATACGTCAGTGAGCAGAACTCGGCGATCTCCGCCTCGCTACCGGGCTCCTGTCCCTTGAAGTTGTTGGCGGGAAAGCCCAACACTTCCAGCCCCTGTGCGCGTTTGTCCTCGTAGAGTTTTTCCAGGCCTTCGTACTGCGGTGTCAGCCCGCACTTCGACGCCACGTTCACCACCAGCAGCACCTTGCCGCGATAGTCGTCCAGTGTGGCGGCCGTGCCGTCGATGCGCTTGAGGGGAATGTCGTAGAGATTGCTCATGGGGTGGCTCCTGCGTGAGGGTAACGTTACAGATTGTAGGATGGGTTCGGATCGCTGCGGATACACGGCGGTAACGCGGATCCGGTCTATCGGTTGTTGCGGCGCGTGAGCCTGGGCTGTATTGGACAAGTCAAAAAAATGATAAAAGAAAAAATGACTTCGAACGACACCCGACCCGGCCATTGAATAGGGCTTCCGATTTGAGCTCTGTCCCCATCTTGCAGCGTGAGTCTTGGCGGCTCAGTACAGCGCTGCTGCTCTCCTTGCTGCTGCATGCGTTGCTGTTGAGTCTGAGCTTCGGCGGGCAGGGGTTCGGGCTACCGGGTCTGGATTTTCCGTGGAGAGAAAAGCGCTTTCATGCCGATGATTTGCGCGTGATGCTCGCGCCCGCGCAGCTTACGACATCAGCATCAACGCAGGCACCCCCACCGACAACGGTAGAGGCGCCGGCATTGAGCGAGCCGCCATCCGATATCAAGCCGACAGCAACGGCCGACGCGGTGATCAACGCGGTTGCCAACTCATCAGCTACGACCGACGCCGCCCCTGCGATGGCGCCATCTTCTGCCGGCGCACCAAGTGATATAGCCGCGCCCCCTGCGCCAATCGCTGCGCCGGTTCCAGCATCTGAGGCAGCCATGACGGCCCTTGTCCCGTCCGAAGCGACCATCGTGACCGCGCCTTCCCCTTCTTCGGTGAGGATGCCCGATACCGCAGCAGCCCAAAGTACGCCGAGCCCGGAGATCGAGGTCCCGGTTGCGAGCGATGCAGCGCAAAAGCAGCTCGAGCTGGAAGCGCGCGAGCAAGCACTTGAACTCGCCCGGCTAGAGCGTGCGGAGCAGGAGAGAAAACGGGACGCTGAGCAGCAGGCCCAGCGGCAGGCGGAACTGATAGAAGCCGCGCGGCAGGCTGTCCGGCAAGAAGCCGAACGCAAGGATGCCGCGTTGCTGGAGGTCGGGCGTCAAGAGGCTGCTAGGCAAGAAGCAGCACGCCAAGAACAGACAAGACAAGAGCAGGCGCAACGAGAGCGCGCGCAGCAGCAAGCCGCTCAGCTTGAGGCTGCCAAGCAGGGCGCGGCCCAAGTCGAGTCCGAGCGACAGACTGCCGTTCGCCAAGAGCTTGCAAGAGCCGAGGCCGCACGATTGGAAGCCGAGCGGCAAGAGACAGCGCGACAAGAACAGGTACGACAGCAGCAAGCACAGCGAGAGAAGGCACAACAAGAAGCTGCACGGCTTGAGGCTTCCCGACTAGCCGCCGCACAGCTCGAATCAACACGACAGGCAGCTGCCCGGCAGGAGCTCGAACGCGCGGCCGCGCGACTGGAAGCCGAGCGCCAAGAGGCTGCAAGGCAGGAAGCAGCACGAAAAGAAATGGCAAGACAGGAACAGGCTCAACGGGAAAAGGCTCTGCAGGAAACCGCACGGCTTGAAGCTGCCCGGCAGGCTGCAGCGCAGGCCGAGTCAGTACGACAGGCCGCCGCCCGACAGGAACTCGAACGCGCTGCTGCTACAAAAGCAGAAGCAGAGCGTCAAGAGGCTGCAAGGCAAGAAGCCGCGCGACAAGAGGCAGCAAGACAGGAGCAGGTTCGACAGGAGCAGATGCAGCGGGAGAAAGCACAGCAAGAAGCTGCACGCATCGAGGCCACCCGACAGGCCACGGCGCAGCAGGAAGCAGCGCGACAAGAAACCGCAAAGCAGGAGAAGGCAAAACAGGAGGCCACACTGGCGGAGCAGGAAGCCGCAAGAGAGGCGCGGCTTCGCGCAATCGGCCGGCAACTGGATGAGGAAGCAGCCAAACGCGACGCGGATTCGCGCGCAGCGCTCAATTCACCCAAGCTGCTTCCCACGTCGAGCGGCCTGCGCCGGGGAAGGCTCTTCGGGCGCGCCGACCCCGACACCGAACTCGTCCAGTATGCGGAAATCTGGAGTCGCAAGATCCAGATGAACACGAGCACCGATACGGTTCGTGACCTGGCGAAGCAGCCGCACATCCATCCCCTCGTCACGGTCGCGATCCGCAGCGATGGTTCCGTCGAGAAGGTGACATTCGTTACTTCGAGTGGCGTCGCGGCAGTCGACGAAGCGATACGACAGATCGTGCAAAGCCAGGCGCCTTACCCCACGTTTTCAACGGGCTTGGCGCGTGAATACGATGTCATAGAAATCCGCCGCAGCTGGATTTTTGATACAGCTATCCGGTTGGAGTGAACCCGGAGTGGAACTCTTTCGGAGGTTTCGCGAGATGGCAACAGTCGGCATCACGACTCGCCACGCTCATATCGCAGCCCGCTCGGTTGCATCTCTATGACATATTCCATTTCAATTTTTGATCAATACCAAAGTTGAACCGGCACGATTCCGGATTGCTTGGCTTGCCGTTTCGCCACGGAGGTGTGGATCGCAACGCAATACTGAAACGACTTCGCCGGATGGGCACGAAGCTTGCCGCGCCGATATCCATCCTTGCTTCCACTGGGGACTACCATGATTGATGTGCTGTTCATTCAGGGCGCCAGCCGAGGCGCGCACGCGGCGGACGCCAAGTTGGTTGCAAGCCTGACCGAGCATCTCGGCGCGGACTACAGAGTGCGCTATCCGCGGATGCCCCACGAGGATGAGCCGAAGTATTCAGCCTGGGCGTCGACTTTCTCGAAGGAACTGGCCGCAGCCGCGTCGCCGGTCGTGCTGGTCGCGCACTCTATCGGTGTCTGCTTCATGCTTCGCTATCTGGCCCTGAACGAAGTCAAGCCTCCGCCACTCGGCGTGTTTCTGGCAGCGGCGCCCTTCATTGGAAAACACGGCTGGCAGGATGCCGATTTTGAGTTGCCGGTGCGGGCGAACAGGGAACTGCGGCAGACAAAAATGTTTTTCTTCCAAGGCGGAGCCGACGAGACAGTGCCAGCAGCTCATTTGGCCTTGTATGAGCAGGTCTTCCCGCACGCGACAGTGCGGCGCCTCCCCGGGCGAAATCATCAACTAGACGACAATTTGACAGAGATTGCCGCTGCGATCCGCCGTGTAGGATCTGCAACTTAGCCATTGAATATTTGCATATATGCTGTAGGCGTATAAATGCAATTGGGATATAAGCAATAGTCGCTTCCGTTGTTCCAGCTCTGGTGTGTGCAATGACATCTTGAAGCGGCTCCCCGGTGCGCTCGTGACGACTTCGAGAAGCTTGCGGTACTTTGCGAGCCCAAAAGCTCAAACCACCATGCGCCCTACGAGTATCTGATCTGCGCCGTGAGGTGTTCCACCCGCCACGCGCAGCACAGTTGAGTTATCTTGCAGTCTGGCGATTGCGTTGGCCCACGAGCAAATGGAGCAAGTGGGCCGTATCGAGCAAGCATCGGTGTACTTGTCCAAGCGGGCCCATCAATGACGACATCCCGAATTACGACGCCCATCTCACTCGGCGAAAAAATGCTGCGGGAAAACCGCAGGTTCTACGACGCGTTGTGGTCAGAGTCACGCCTGGTCCCGCCGCAGCGCTTCAACACCTGGCCTCTGGTGAGTAGCCTGCTTTCGCCACAACAGATGCGGCTCGAAGTTGCCCCTGGTTTGCGACCGCGTTTGCCGATCGAAGGCACGTTGTTTCTCGATATCAGCGCCGCCGCGCTGTCGTCATTGCGTGCCGGTGGCGCACGCGTCGTGCAGGGACAGATCGGTGCGATCCCGCTGCCGGCCGGCAGCGTCGACTTCCTGTGCGCATTCGACGTGATCGAACATGTCGACGATGACGATGGCGCAATTTCAGAATTGGCGCGTGTCGCCAAACCCGGTGCTGCAATGCTCACCTCCGTGCCCCTTCACCCCGACCGCTGGACGGCCTTCGACGATTTCGTCGGGCATCGCCGTCGCTATGAACCCGCGCGCATCCTGTCCAAGCTGGACGCGCATGGCTTCGACATCGAACGCAGCGCGGTCTACGGCATGCAGGCCAAATCCTCGCGCCTGCTCGACGCAGGCATGTGGTACCTCACCCACCAGCGTGAGCGCGCGATGTGGTGGTACAACCACGTCATAATGCCACTGGGATTGTGGCGCCAGTCAAAGCTCGAATTCATGCCGGGCATGGTCAACAGCCCCGGCGTCGACGAAGTGCTGCTGGTCTGCCGCAAGCGCTGAGAACATAGCCCACGCGTAACGAACGCACATTGAAAAGGACACCCGTGGGCACACCGTGCCCACCCTACCGGACTTTCGTTACCTCGAGTGGCGTGGCGGCAGTCGACGAAGCGACACGGCCGATCGTGCAAAGCCAGGCTTCTCATACCTCGTTTCCGCCGGGCCTGGGCGCGAGTACGACGTCATAGAAATCCGCCGCAGCTGGATCTTCGACACGACCATTCGGCTGGAATGATGTGAAAGCTGGCGAGGATATCGACACAGCCCATCACGATCAACAAAGAAAATTATACTGGACCGCTCAATTCAAACCCCACCGTGATCCACGGCCTCTCCGCAATTAACAGTCAGCGGTTTACAACATCTGTCAGCGGGTTGTTTCGCGAACCCGCCTTGAGCTGCTGCATTTGCTATCGTGATCAAGTGCCTATGTATGACAAACGTATTATGGTAACTTCCGTTGAGTAAATATCAAGTTTCTATTCAATAGATCGCCACAAGGCGACCATCAAAGAGAGCACGTAATGAGATTCGTCACAGGATGGGGCGCACTGATAGCGCTATTCGTCGTTATTGCCGGATGTGGCGGGGGCGGCGACAGCAGCAGCGCCGGAGGTTCGCCACCTGCTTCAACCAATGGCGTTGCACGCTTTGCTTACGTCGCCAATGCAAACGACGGCACCGTATCGATCTACACAGTCAACGCTGGCACCGGTCAGCTGCGTCATGACGGCTATGTAGTAGCCGGGACGCAACCTATTTCCGTCACCGTCGATCCCACGGGCAGGTTTGCGTATGTTGTCAATGCAGGGTCCAACAATGTTTCTGTCTATGCCATAGATATCAACAACGGTGCGCTGACGAATATTGGCACCGTCGCGACGGGGGCTGTGCCCCAATCCCTTGTTGTCGTTCCCTCTGGCAAGTTTGCCTATGTGGCAAATTTTGGATCTAACAACATTTCCGTTTATGCCATCAACGCTTCCACGGGAATGCTGACGAGCATCGGCGCGCCAGTGCCAGCATCCAGTCCGAGCACGGTCACAGGCAAGATGTCAATCACGATTGCCCCCTCGGGCAAGTTTGCTTATGTAGTGCAAGAGTCGGGCAATGTCTCCACCTACAGCATCGATGGCACTACTGGCGCACTGACGATAGTTGGCCCTCCAATATGGCAGGCAGGTTCTGTCTCGGTCGTCATCGATCCAGCCGGAAAATTTGCTTTTATCGCGAGGAAATATTTTTCCAGCACAGTTGGCTTCTACACCATCAACGCTGGTACCGGCGAGTTGGCATATGTTGGGGAGGTGAATACAGGAGTATTTATCAGCAGCGATATCGGGGAAAGATCAATTGCCGTCGATCCCGCTGGCAAGTTCGCCTACGTGGCGAATGAAGGTGCCAACAGCATTTCGACCTATGCTATCAATCAAGGCACTGGAGCCCTCGCGAGTATTGGCACGCCGGTAGCGACAGGAACCAAGCCTTATTCGGTTGCCATAGATCCGACAGGCAAGTTCGTATATGTGGCGAATCTGACATCGAACGATGTCTCGGTTTTCTCCATCGACAGCGGCACGGGGACGCTCACGGGAGTGAGCGCTGTGAGCGGACGCTTCGGTTCGACATCGATCGCTATTGCCAAAGGTGTGATGCCAGTCACGTACACGCCGCGATTTGCATACTCGGTAAACTATGGATCCAACTCCGTTTCGGCTTACAGCATCAATGCTAGTACTGGCGTACTTACTAGTGTCGGCGCGCCGATTGCAACAGGGGACTCTCCATACTCAATCGATACCGATCCGCTAGGAAGATTCGCTTACGTTGCCAACGTTAATTCCGGCGATGTTTCCGTCTTCAAGATAAATGCTCCAAGTGGAGTGCTGACCAGTGTGGGAGCCCCTGTGACAGCAGAGTCGGGTCCGCTCTCCCTGCGCGTCGATCCTTCGGGCAGGTTTGCGTACGTAGTTAACAGTTATTCCAATAGTGTCTCGACATACTCTATCGATGCCGGCACTGGCATGCTGACGGCACTGGGACTACCCACCCCCACAGGGGCGTTTCCTCAATCTGTCAGCATCGATCCGGCTGGAAAGTTCGCGTACGTGATGAACATTAACTCAAATGACATTTCCATATATGCAATCAACGCAAGTAGCGGAGTACTCACCGGCATGGGTACCGCACCGGCACCGGGATATGGCCCCGTCACTTTTAGTCCTTCAGGAAAGTTTGCCTACATCGTGAACACAGGTGGTGACGTTGTTTGGGGATATGCAATCCACCCCAGCACCGGCGCACTTATCAGCCTTGGTGCGCCTGTGGCGACAGGGTTTGAACCCTATTCCATCACGTTCGATCCTTCTGGAAATTTTGCCTATGTGGCCAATATTGCCGGCAATGACATTTCGGCCTATTCGATAAACTTTCGTACGGGGGTGCTGACGAGTATCGGAGCGACTGTGGCGGCCGGGGTTCAGCCCGCCTCTATTGGCGTCGATTTATCCGGTAAATTTGTTTACGTCACGAATTTCATCTCCAACGATGTGTCGGCTTACGTCATCAACTCCAGCACTGGAGCACTTACGAGCGTCGGCACGGTTGCCGCGGGGGGAATATATCCCGTGTCCCTGAGTACAACAGGAGTCATTCAGTAGTGCCCATGTAAGGGTAGAGCCGGCAAGCCCCTTCAATTTGTTCACGCTTGATAGCGATACGCGCTTCTTCCCCTTGGTCTAGCGGCCCCGCCGCGCAGCGATGAAACGTCGAGTGCGGCCAGTCGGCGACGCTTGCCACGAGGCCGTGCTTCACGGGATTGAAGTGAACGTAGTCCATGTGATGTGCATAGTCGCGGTCATCGCGAATGGCATGCTCCCAGAAGCGACGTTGCCAGATGCCGCGTTCCCCTTTCGCCGCACGCACCTCTGAGCGGCGCTCGGTGCGTGGCACGCCACGTGAGAAACGGATCTTGATGGCCTTGATGCGATTCGAGAAATCTGCGTCACCCGGTGGCAGCGTCAGCACGCAGTGAATGTGATCCGGCATCACCACCCACGCGTCGATGTGAAACGGACGCTCCGCGCGCGTACGCCGTACCGCCTCGCGCAGCACATCAATGTGACGCACCAGCAAATCGCCGCCGCGTTCCAGCAGCGTGATCGTGAAGAAATACGTCCCGCCCGGAACGCGATAGCGAAGATAGTCAGACATGCCGAATGATTGCGCGTGACCTTCATCGGAACAAGCGGACAGATGGGCGTAGGGCGGAACTCCTTCGGAAGTTCCGCCAGCCGCCGGGAGGCGGCTTCTGTGGAGGGTTCGGTCGCGTGTGTGAGTTGGCGAAGGCTTGCGACTCTGCATACCTTCGCTACGCCAATCAGCGGTCTTCGATGCGCAAATACTGTTTGCATATGAGATAGTGCTGTGTGCTGAGAAATGCGCGCCGCACGTTTATCGAAAATATGGGATAGATATGTATCTAATGTATGTGGATGAAAGCGGAGACGTTGGTCTTGTTAATTCACCGACACGATATTTTGTTCTAGTTGGTCTTGTTCTTCACGAGCTTAGGTGGAAACAAACTCTTGATGAGTTGCTAGCGTTCCGACAGGAACTCAAAAAAGATCTCGGCCTGAAGCTAAGAGAAGAGATACACGCGTCGCCGCTTTTGACGCGTCCGGGTGAACTCGCAAGAATCCCCAAGCATCGACGCCTAGAAATACTTCGGAGATTTGCTGACAAGATCGCATCAATGCCTGACCTTAATCTCGTCTGCGTGACCGTCGATAAAAATGGGAAGCCACCTGGCTACGATGTGTTTGAGCATGCATGGCAAGCGCTAATACAGCGTTTCGAAAACACGCTGTCTCATCAGAATTTCGCGGGACCAAAGAACGCGGATGACCGAGGTATGCTATTCCCGGATCACACCTCGGATAAAAAGCTAAACGCGTTGTTGAGAAAAATGCGTAGCTACAATCCAGTCCCCAATCAAAGCGGAAATGGATATCGAAACTTGTTGATTCGCTCTGTAATTGAGGACGCCAACTTTCGTGATTCAGGGTTGTCGTATCTGATACAGGCGGCAGATGTTGCCGCATATCTTCTCTATCAGAGCCTATCGCCATCGGCATACATCAAGAAAAAGTCCGGGCAAAACTATTTTAATCGCCTAAGCCCAGTTGTATGCAAAGTAGTAGCGCCACGCGCCGACGGAATTGTGAAGTTATAAAAGGGAAGGGGCCCTTTCGGGCCCCGGTTGAATCCTACTCCTTGGACTAGCCAACTTTCAGATTCACTACTAAAGCTACGCACTTAGGTCGAATAAATCAATTAGATTTTCCTGATGAGCCGATGTTTTGGCTCTTTTTTATTGGTAAGCGCACACAAAAGCCCGTGTCCATTGCCATCCGTGCCCGACTGCCACTCGCGAGGTAGTCCGTTACGGAAACCGCCACTCTCCATCAATGTGCCCGTAAAGCCGCCTCCCGGCGGCTGGCGGAACCTCCGAAGGAGTTCCGCCCTACGCCAAGTGCGTATCCGCCGTGTGCAGAAGGAAAAACGGGCCGCGATTTGCGGCCCGTTTTCATTAATGTCATTAGCATCACAACAACGGCGCCAGCCAATACTTCGCCTCCGCCTCGGTATGCCCCGAGCGTGCCGCCCAATCGCTCGCCTGATCCGCCGCGATCTTGCTCACCGCGAAGTAATGCGATTCCGGGTGGGCGAGGTAGAAGCCGCTGACGGCAGCGGCCGGGCTCATGGCGTAGCTTTCGGTGAGCGTCATGCCGGTGGCTTTTTCGGCGTCGAGCACCTTGAAGATCTGGCCCTTGGCGGTGTGGTCGGGGCAGGCGGGGTAGCCGGGGGCGGGGCGGATGCCTTTGTATTCTTCCTTGATGAGTTGCTCGCTGCTCAAGGTCTCGCCCGTGGCGTAGCCCCAGTAATCCTTGCGGACCTTTTCGTGCAGCCATTCGGCGCAGGCTTCGGCGAAGCGATCGGCGATGGCCTTGAGCATGATGCTTGAGTAGTCGTCTTGCACGGCTTCGAATTCGGCGAGTTTCTTTTCGATGCCGATGCCGGCGCAGACGGCGAAGCAGCCGATGTAGTCCGGCACACCGCTGTCCTTGTCGGCGATGAAGTCGCTGAGGCAGTAGTTGGGTTTGCCGGCGGGGCGCTCGTGTTGTTGGCGGATGCCGTGCCAGGTGCCGACGACTTCGCTGCGCGATTCGTTGGCGTAGAGCAGCACATCGTCATTCTGTGCGTTCGCCGGGAACAGGCCGAAGACGGCATTGGATGTGATCCATTTACCGCTGATGACTTTCTCCAGCATGGCCTTGGCATCGCGGAAGACATTGCTCGCCGTTTCGCCGACAACTTCGTCGGTGAGGATGGCGGGGAAGCTGCCGGCGAGATCCCAGGTCTGGAAGAACGGCGCCCAGTCGATGTAGGGCTCGAGCTCGCGCAGGTCGACGTTGCGCAGCGTCTTGATGCCGAGCTGTTTCGGCTTGACCGGCACGTAGGCTGGGTCGGTATTCCATTGGAATTTATTCGCGCGCGCGGCTTCGAGCGTGATGAGCTGTACGCCTTTCTTCTGCGCGTGTTGCTCGCGCACCTTGACGTAGTCGGCGGCGACTTCGGCGGCGTAGGCAGCGCGGCCGTCGATGGACAGCAGGCTAGTGACGACGCCGACGGCGCGCGAGGCGTCCGGCACGTACACGACGGGGTGTGCGTAGTTAGGTGCGATCTTGATGGCGGTGTGGGCACGGCTGGTCGTCGCGCCGCCGATGAGCAGCGGCACGTCGAAGCCTTGGCGCTGCATTTCGAGCGCGACGTAGCTCATCTCTTCGAGCGAAGGCGTGATGAGGCCGGACAGGCCGATGATCTGCGCGCCGTGTTCTTTCGCGGCGTGCAGAATTCTCTCGGTCGACACCATGACGCCGAGGTCGATGACATCGTAGCCATTGCAGCCGAGCACGACGCCGACGATGTTCTTGCCGATGTCATGCACGTCGCCCTTGACGGTGGCCATGATGATCTTGCCCTTGCCGCTCGCGCCGGTGCGCGCCTTCTCGGCTTCGATGTAGGGAATCAGATGCGCGACGGCCTGCTTCATGACGCGTGCGGATTTGACCACTTGCGGCAGGAACATCTTGCCGTCGCGGAACAGGTCGCCGACGACGCTCATACCGGCCATCAGCGGCCCTTCGATGACGGCGAGTGGTGGTTTGCCTTCAGCGAATTGCTTGGCGCGCACTTCTTCCGTGTCTTCGACGACGAAAGTGGTGATGCCTTTGACGAGCGCGTGCGACAGGCGCGCTTCAACCGTCCACTCGCGCCAGGCGAGGTCTTGTGCGTTCTCCTTGGCCTGACCCTTGACGGTGGTGGCAAGTTCGACGAGCGCTTCGCCAGCGCCGGGATGACGATTGAGTACTACGTCTTCGACCTTCTCGCGCAGGACTGGGTCGAGGTCGTCGTACACGCCGAGCTGGCCAGCGTTGACGATGCCCATCGACAGGCCGACCTTGATCGAGTGGTACAGGAACACCGTGTGGATCGCTTCGCGCATTGCATCGTTGCCGCGGAAGCTGAAGCTCACATTCGATACGCCGCCGCTGGTCTTGGCATAGGGCAGGTTCTTGTGAATCCACTCGATCGCGTTGATGAAGTCGACGGCGTAGTTGTTGTGCTCTTCGATGCCGGTGGCAATCGCAAAGATGTTCGCGTCGAAGATGATGTCTTCGGGCGGGAAGCCGATGCCGACGAGCAGGTCGTAGGCGCGTTTGCAGATCTCCGTCTTGCGCGCGTAGGTGTCCGCCTGGCCCTTCTCGTCGAAAGCCATGACGACCGCTGCCGCGCCGTAGCGCATGCACAGCCTCGCGTGATGCAGGAAGGCCTCTTCGCCTTCCTTCATCGAGATGGAGTTGACGATGCCTTTACCCTGGATGCATTTCAGACCGGTCTCGATGATGTCCCACTTCGAGGAGTCGATCATGATCGGCACTTTGCTGATGTCCGGCTCGGAGGCGATGAGCTTGAGGAAGCGCTCCATCGCGGCCTTCGAATCCAGCATGGCTTCGTCCATGTTGATGTCGATGACCTGCGCGCCGTTCTCGACCTGTTGACGTGCAACGGCCAGCGCATCGTCGAAGCGGCCTTCGATGATCATCTTGGCGAAGGCGCGCGAACCGGTGACGTTATTACGCTCGCCAACATTGACGAACAGGCTGTCGCTGCCGACGTTGAAGGGCTCGAGGCCGGACAGGCGCAGGCGTGGTTCGATGGTCGGCACGACACGCGGCGGCAGATCGCGCACGGCCTTGTAGATCGCGCTGATGTGTTCAGGCGTGGTGCCGCAACAGCCGCCGATGATGTTGAGAAAGCCGCTCTTCGCCCATTCCCGAATGTCATCGGCGAGTTGCTCTGGTGTTTCGTCGTAGCCGCCGAAGGCATTCGGCAAACCGGCATTCGGGTGCGCGGAGACGGCGGTGTCGCAGATGCGCGAAAGCTCTTGTACGTGCTGGCGCAATTCCTTGGCGCCGAGCGCGTAGTTGAGGCCGAAGGAAATCGGGCGCGCATGACGCAGCGAGTTCCAGAAGGCTTCGGCAGTCTGGCCCGACAGCGTGCGGCCCGATGCGTCGGTGATCGTGCCGGAGATCATCACGGGATGACGACGGCCTAAATCGGCGAACAGCTTTTCGACGGCGAACACGGCGACCTTGGCGTTGAGCGTGTCGAACACCGTCTCGATCAGCAGGATGTCGGCGCCACCCTCCATCAGGCCTTTGGCGGAGGCGTAGTAGTCGTCGGCCAGCGCGTCGAAGCTGATGTTGCGGAAGCCGGGATCGTTCACGTCCGGCGAGATCGACAGGGTGCGCGAGGTCGGGCCGATGACGCCGGCGCAGAAGCGCGGCTTGGCGGGATTCTTCGCCGTGTATTCGTCGCACAGCTCACGCACGAGATGCGCGCCGGCCACGTTCAATTCATAGGCGATGTCTTCGAGGCCGTACTCGGCCTGCGACACGCGCGTGGCGTTTAAGGTGTTGGTCTCGATCAGGTCGGCGACGGCTTCGAGGTATTCGCGATGGATGCCGCTTATGACATCTGGTTTTGTCAGCAGCAGCAGATCGTTGTTGCCCTTGAGGTCGCGGTTGTGCTCCGCAAAGCGCGCGCCGCGATAGTCGGCTTCGCCCAGCGTGTGGCGCTGGATCATGGTGCCCATGGCGCCGTCAAGAATCAGGATGTTCTTGGCGAGGAGGTCTTTGAGCTCTTGGCTACGATCGGCTTGCATGCGGTTCTCTTTCGTCACGTCTGCAGCGTTTCGTGAGGGGGCGTTTGCCGTCATTCCGCGAAGGCGGGAAGTCAGTGGCTGTCGATGCAAAGCTTTGGGTTCGAGGCGCTTGATACAAGGCCTGGCTGCAAAGTCTTCAACGCCGCTGGATTCCCGCCTTCGCGGGAATGACGGTAGGGCAGTTGATGCCCATGCTCACCATCCCGCGCGAAACGCATGAAGGGTGAGCGCCGTTGAATCTTGCCGCTGTCACGCATGACGGCGGGTCCGAGCCTGGGGTAAGGGCAGATCGTGTTGGATCGGCCAGCCTCGCAGCGCTCCTCGGAAGGGTCTCGCATTATAGGGCGCGGCTCAGGCATTGACCAGCCGCGGTCGGTACGGCGGTGCTACTGCCGGCTGCCGAAATCCGTCGACAGATTGCGCAGCATGAGGCTGGCAACGCCGTGTGCGTTCTCGTCGTCGCGCTGAGACAGCCTGGCAATGATGTGTTGCTGCTCGGCGCTGGTCTTGTTCTGCGAGAGTTTGAACTTGGCGTCAAGCTGCAAGGGCTCAAGCCTGAAGCAGTGAATGTGTTTGAGTAGATGCACGCGTTGCTCATGGCTCTGATGCCCTGTCTGCGTCGCATCGTCGAAAGTGGCCGTCAGTTTGTCGAGCAAGGCCTGTGCTGCGTCGCCGGTTTGAACATGCACGCGGCAACGCGCATGCACGACGACGTAATTCCAGGTCGGTACAGAGGCCTCCTGGTACCAGTTGGGCGAGATGTAGGTGTGCGGCCCATTGAAGACCACCAGCACCTCGGCACCATCGCCGAGCGCGGCGCTGTGCGGGTTGGCGCAGGCGACGTGGCCCAGCAGCCAGCTTGACCCCTCTTCGCGCACAACGGGCGCATGGGTCACCATGGGCGCGTCATCGACCACGCTGATCAGCATGGCGAAGGGTGCAGCGGCGATGACCTCGTTGATTACATTGTCATCGGTCTCGGCGAAGCGCGCGGGCGTGTACAACATGGCTGTCCCCTGAGGTCAAAATCCAGATCAGGAGCCCGCGACCTTCCTGGCGCGATGACCAGCGCGAGGCATGCGCGCGCTGGCGAAATTCGCCCTGCTGATCTGCTGGCTGATGTTACCAGCCCTGGGTCGGATGTTTTTGAGCCCGGCGTCTTGGGCCAGCGCTAGGTCAGCACCACATCAGGCTGTTGCACATGTCGTCGCGATCGACCCGCGATCTGCTCGTGCGTACCACTTTGCCGTCCACGAAGTGCACATTGAAGCGCTGATAATCGCCTGGAAGCGTGCCGGGAATGGTCCAGTCCCACACCTCTTCCTTGCTCAGGGAAAAGTTTACCTTGGAGCGCGGCGTGCCGAGCAGGTGGCCGATCTCTTCACGCGTCATGCCGGTTTGTACGCGAGCCAGGCCTTCTGGCGCGAGCGTGTTTTCGACACGCTGGACATGGTCGTCGGCGCCGACCCGCACCATGTAGCTGGTGACGCCGAAAGGCTGCGAGGAGTATTCGAGTGTCCTGCCGCCATCGGGCTCCGGCCATATGTGCGTCGGCTTGCCTTGCCGGGCGATGACTTCGCTGCCGAGAGTCTGGCCGGGCTGGATGCTGGAGAAGCTGGCGCAGGCCGCGATGAGCAGCACGATGACCATCGGTGAGAGTGAACGCAGTCGGAACATGATTGTCTCCTGTGCAAGTGTATGTGCTTGAGGCTTCTTACTAAGACGCTCGTCAGCACGTGTGAGTTCAGTCGTACCCCCTGTCTACTGTGAACACGCCCTAGCGCCCTGCGATTCCATCCACCTTGAACGACACGCTGTCGTAATGGCCGGCGGCGTCCATCACCGAGATGCTGTGTTCGCCTTCGCTTGCCAGCGTGAAGCGCTGCCGCACGCCGCCGCGACCTGGGTCGATCTGCTGGCCGTCGAGCAGCCAGAAGTGGCGACCGGTACCGCCCACCGCGTCGAGCGTGACGACGAGCGTCCGGCTACCCGGCGTCGGCCGTAGGCGGCTGCCTTCGCGCAGACCCATCAGGCGAATACTTCCCACCGAGTTGGCTTGCGGGCAGTCGGGAGACCAGGCGACCAGGCCGAGTTGCTGGCGCTGCGCGGCAGGGAGCCAGGCCTCCAGCAGGGCTGGCCAGTGGGCCACTTCGCGCGCCTGTGCGGCCGGTTGGCAGGCGGGAGTGGTGCGCAATCCATTGCGCGGATCGAGCCAGATGGTTTCCACGAGACCGCGGGCGCGAAGTCGATCGGGCAATGTCGGTGGAATGCTGTCGCGGAGCACCCATGCCGTGCGCTTAATATGACAATGTTCTGGCGGCGTGGCGGCCACTGCAGTGCCCAGAGGCCAGCAGATCTGGGCACTGCTGACTTCGGCCGGAATGGCGGGCATGGGTAGCTCGCTATGCGGTAATGCCGCTGCCATTTGATGCAACAGCGGCGCGGCAACGTTGGCGCCGAAGAAGCCAGGGTTGGGCGTGCCGTCCGGGCGGCCGATCCACACGCCCAAGGTGTAGCGGCCACTCACACCGACCGCCCAGGCATCGCGAAAGCCATAGCTGGTACCGGTCTTCCACGCCAGGCGCGGGCCCGCGACTTCGACGAAGGGTTGATCGGGATTGCCACCGCCTTCGAGGATGTTGCGCACGATGTAGGCGGCGCCGGCGCTCATCATGCGTGATTCGTGCATCGGCGCATCGGGCGTGATGCGCGGCGTGCCGGCCATGCCGCCAGCGGCCAGTGCGCGGTAGCCACCGACGAGCTCTTCCAGGGTCGTACCCGCCCCGCCGAGGATGATGCTCAGATTGGGCGAGCCACCGCTCGGTAAGCGCAGACGCACGCCACCGCTCGATAGGCGTGCGGCGAAGCGCGTCGGGCCGAGGCGGTCGAGCAGGTCGACGGCGGGCACGTTGAGCGAGCGCTGCAATGCTTCCGATACGCTCACCGGACCGGAGAAATTCGCCTGGAAATTGCCAGGGTCATAACCGCCGAAAGATTGCGGCGTGTCGGCCATCAGGCTTTCGGAATGGATCAGGCCTTCGTCGAGTGCCATGGCGTAGAGAAAAGGCTTGAGCGTGGAGCCCGGCGAGCGCACGCCACGCACCATGTCGACATGGCTGAAGCGGCGCGGGTCAGAGAAGTCCGCCGAGCCCGCATAGGCGAGAACTTCAAGTGTCTTGCTGTCCACGACCAGCGCCGCCATCGAAACGAAGCGCGGCAACTGTGCAACGCGGTCGGCGAGCAGGCGTTCGAGCATGGATTGCATGTCGCGATCCAGCGTCGAGCGCACGATGCTGGGTTGATGCGTGCCCTCGCTGGTATTCCTGCGCGCCGCTTGGTGCAGGCGCTCGGTGGCGAGCGGCGCAAGCCAGGCCAGTCGCGGCGGGTTGGTGCCGACGCGCTCGATCAGCGCATCGTCGACCTCGGCCTGCGACCAGTGACCGAGCTTGGCCATGCGATGCAATACCTTGTCGCGCGCGCGTTGCGCGCGGTCGGCGTGACGATCTGGCCGCAGACGCGACGGTGCTTGTGGCAGCACCACCAGCAGGGCCGCTTCGGCGGACGAGAGCTGCGCGGCGCTCTTGCCCAGATAGCTGCGGCTGGCCATCTCGACGCCTTCGACGATGCCGCCCATGGGTGCGTGGTTGAGGTAGAGGGTCAGGATTTCGCGCTTGGAAAGACGCAGTTCGAGCTGCACGGCGCGGCACATCTGGCGCAGCTTGCCGCGCACCGTGCGCGGCACTGGTTCGAGCGCGCGCGCCACCTGCATGCTCAGCGTCGACCCGCCCGACACAATATGACCTTGTGCTACCCACTGCCAACCAGCGCGTAACAGCGCAACAGGGTTGATACCAGGATGCCAGCGAAACCAGCGGTCCTCGTAGGTCAGCAGTGCGTCGAGGTAGCGTGGCGAGACCTGTTCGGGCGTGACTGGATAGCGCCATACGCCATCGTCATCTGGCCAGCCGCGTAGCGGCGAGCCATCACGCGCGACAACGACGAGGCCGGCTTCGTCGTGCGGCAGGGGTGGCGGGAAGCGCTGGTCGAGCAGGAGTAATGCAGTGAGGAGAGCGGCGAGCGTGGCGCGCCAGGGGTGACGGCGTGTCCAGGAAAGCATCCGAGGAAGAAAATCAAACATTGCTTGAGCGAGAGATCAAAGATGCCATTGTCCTGTGCGGCGCTTTCCCCTCTCCCGGCCTCCGGCCACCCTCCCCCGAGGGGGAGGGAACGGCTGAGTTGGTGCGGTGTTTGCAGTCCCCTCCCCCTCGGGGGAGGGTGGCCCGTCAGGGCCGGGAGAGGGGAGAGCGAACAATCTGGCAAGCAGCAGCTTCATCGTAACCTGATAATGACATATGGTTTATTTCGCCGCCGCACGTGGATCAACCACCGTCACCGAATCCGACGAAGGACCATGCGCGCGGATGTCCGGTCGGTACATGTCTTCGGCATACGGTGCCGGTACGTTGAAGTGACCCGGTGTCACCACGCGCAGCATGTAGAACAGGCGCACGGTTTCTCCGTCGAGTTTCACGGCGGCGACGAAACGGTCGTCGCGATACTCACGATGCTTGATGCGTTCGCTCTTCATCGCTTCGCCGACGTTGATGCCGTCGATGGTGAACTCGCCCGACTGCGGTCCCTGCGACAGGTTGAGGTTTTCCACTTCGAGACCTGCGGGGATGTGATCGATGATGAGGCCGTCTTCGATGCGTTGCTTCGCTGTCGCCGTGACGCGCACGATGAGCATGTCACCGACTTTCAGCGGCCCGGCTTTCCACGGTTTACCGTCGGTGGTGAACCAGCGGCGTTCGAGCACGATCTTGTCGGTACTGGCCACCGGCGGCTTGAGCGGGTAACCGCTGGCTTCGACTTCGAGCCATAGCGGCCCCGTGCCCTTGTTCTCGACGACGATGCCCTTGGCGGCGAGCGCCGGATCGAAGCTGCGCATTTCGCTGTTCTTCGATGTCAGCGCGCTGTCGCCATCGGCCGTCTTGATGTTGGCGTTCCACGCTTCACCGACGGTGCCGCCCGCCGCACGCGCGGCGAGGAACAGCGCGATGCGCTCCTGCGTCGAGAAGTAGCCGCGTGGTTTGCCGAGACGATCCGCCAGATTAAGCAGCATGTTCTCGCGCTGCGGATGGTTGATCTTGTGACGCAGCATCAGCGCGTAGGACATGGCCTGGTCGCGCACCGCCGTGCCGTAATCGCCAAGCCAGTCCCACTCCCAGTCGGTGCGGATGCCATATGACTTTGTCATTGCTTCGGCGATGGCCGCGTCCCCGCGTTTGCTGTCACCCATCATGCCCAGCGCGATGCCCAGGTGCACCAAGGGCAGCGGCGAGCGCGCACGGTCGCGGTACTGGTCGTAGAGCAGGCGTAGTGATGCGAGCGGTGCTTTCTGTTCGCGTGCCAGCATGTAGCCGATGTGCGCCAGTTCGGCGAAACGCTGGTGGCTGTTACGCAGCAGATCGTAGTCGCGCCAGTCGTAGCGGCCATTTGCATCGGGCTTCATCGCCGCAGGCAGCGACGGGAATTCGTTGCCTGCGCCATTGAGGCGTTGCAGCATCCATTGCTCGGCGCGCTTGGTCATCTCTTCCGGCACGTTGAAGCCGGCTTCGCGCGCATCCATGAGGAAGCCCGTGACATACGGCGTGAGCCATTGCTCATAAGGTCCGTCGTCGCCATTCCACAGGCGGAAGCCACCCGCTGCGCCCTGCATGCCTGCGATGCGGCCAATCGCACCTTCGATGAATTTGGCGCGCTGCTCGCGCGTGCGCGGTTCCAGGCCGACGGCTTTGGCGCCTTCCTCGTCGATGAAGACGTGCGGGTAAGCCGCGCTGGTAGTCTGCTCCAGGCAGCCATACGGATAGTCCAGCAGCCCCTTCACGATGCTGCGCACATTCAGCGGTGGTTTGCTGGAGATCGTGGCGCTCAGGGTTGCCGAGCCGCGGAAGAAGCGCTCGACCATCGCCGTGTCGAGGCGCTGGCTACTGCCCGGCTCGATGCGTATGCGGCGGGCATCTTGCTCGCGCGGCACCGGTGGCTGGATCTGCAACGCGAACTCACGGTGTATGACAATGGGTCTTTGGCCGCTGGTCTTCACGTCGAGCATCACGCGCGACAAACCATACGGCTCGGTGGGCTCGACCGTGAAGCGCAGGATATTGCGCTGCTTGTCGGCAAGCTTGAGTACGCGCTCACCATCGGCGATGCGCAGCAGCTTATCGGCACTGAGTTTGATGCTGACGTTCTGCTCGCTGCCCATCATGTTGGTGACATCGAGCGCGAAGGTCGAACTATCGCCGGGGCCGATGAAGCGCGGCATGGCGATCTCGGCGACGATGGGTGCCGACACGGTGACTTCACGGTCGGCGTTGCCATAGGTGTCGGCGGTGGATGCGACGACCATCAGGCGCAGTGTGCCGTTGAAGTCAGGCACGTCGAGCGGCACATCGGCTTCACCCTTGGCATCGAGCTGGATCGGGCCGGAGAATAGGTCAATCAGCTTCACCTTCTTGGGCATGCTGCGCGTGTCGCGCATGCCGGCGTCGCCGCCCCATTTGAGCTTGCCCGGCGTGCCATCCATACGCTCGATGAGCTTGCCATAGATGTCGGTCAGCTCGGCACCGAAGCGATGCTTGCCGAAGAAGAAGTCGAACGGGTCGGGCGTCTTGAAGCTGGTGATGTTGAGAATGCCGACATCCACGGCGGAGACCGTCACCATCGCCGCTTTGCCCGCAGCGCCGTCGACCTTGACGTGCGCCAGCATGCGCTTCTCGGGCTCGACGCGAGCTGGCGCCGTGACGCTCACCTTGAGCTTGCGCGACTCGCGCGCCAGCGGCAGCCAGGTCAGGCCAATCGCGCGAGCGGGTGTGACGCGATCACCCTGGCTACCCGGACGGAATACCACCGTCGAGACGTACATGTCCGAACGGTTCCAGCTCTTGTCGATCGGAATCGTCACGGTGGTCCCATCCGTGCTGACGGAAACGCGCGTGCTCCACAACACCTTGTCGGCTTCGACCAACACCAGTGCTTCGCCGTCATGCGGCGGCACGATCTTCAGCTTGACGCTGTCGCCGGGTTTGACCGGCGCACCTTCGAGTTGCAGACGCACACGGTCCGGGCGGTTGCCGATGCTTTCCGAATCCTGCGCGTTCCAGCCTGCGTAGAAACGGTAGCGCGTGATCAACTGCGTTTCCGGATCGGTGATTTCCAGGCGATAGGTGCCCCACTCCACGGGCACGGTCAGCTTGGCGCGCGCCTTGAGTTGCAGGGCGCCGGCGTGCACGGTTTCTTCTGCCTCCGTGTAGCCCGAATGCCAGCCGCGCCCCGCGTCATAGCGCCAGTAGTACTGACGGTTTTCGCGCACGAGGCGGAAAGGTGCCTCCTTGAGCGCGGCGAATTTGCCTGTGGGTGTCACACGAATCAGTTCGAACTCGGCCATGCTGCCTTCGCGCGTCACGTCGCTATCGAAGGCCGGGCGCAGCGCAATGGCTGCCTTGGCAGGCCACCACACGCGCTCCACCGAGCGCACCACTGGACGGCCGCCCGATTCGAGCAGGCTCAGCGAAGCGCGCACGCGCATCGGCGACTTGGCTTCAGCAGCGAACGGCACATTGATCACCGTCTTGCCATTGTCATCGAGCGCGGTTTCGTCCAGCTCGGCGCGGCTCTTTTCCTTGTCGTCGGCGAAGTCGCCGAAGATGAAGCCGGGCCACTCCTTGGCCAAGGGGTTGCGTGCGCGCTCCTGCGCCACGCTGCCGAGCAGACGGTTGCCCGAAGCGGGCGCGCCGTAGAGATAGTCGCCCTGCACGGCAATGCTGAAGGCATCTCCGCTGGCCAGTGGTGTCGTGTCGCTGTTGAGCGTGAGCTTCATGCGCTCGGGCAGGAACTCCTCGACCTGGAAGGTCCAGATCGTATCGGCCCGCTTGGCCGACGGGTCGGCGCGGAATTCCAGCGACCATTTGCCCGTCGCCGCATCGGGCGGCAGTTCGATGTTCTGTTGCAAATAGCCGGGCGTCTTGATATTCGGTTGCCATATCGTCGAGCTGACCACATCGCCGCTCGGTTTCTTCAACTCCACCTTGATCGGAGCCGGCGGCAAGGCCGTACCATCGGCATTGCGCGCCATCAGCGAGACCGTGAATTTCTCGCCCGGTCGATACAGGTCGCGGCCGGCCCAGGCGAACAGTTTCGCGTCGCGCGGCAGGTAACCGCCGATATCGAATTCGGCCAGATCGAGACCGGGCTCCTGCAGCGCGATGATGGATGTTTCATTGCCGCGCCGGGCGAGCAGCAGGCGTGCGCCATCGGGCAGGCCTGGCATGACGCCATGGCCGTCACCGTCCGTCTTGCCACGCAGCAAGGACTTGCCCTCGCCGCCGAGTACTTCGAGATCGACGCTGCCCTGCGCTTTGCCGCTGCGCAGGGAAGTGGTGAATACATCGGTTTGCTTGACCTGGCGACGCACATGCAGGCCAATGTCGCTGACATAAAAATAAGTAACTTGGTAGTCGTTGTCGAAGAAACCCGGACGGCTCATGACAGCCACGTAAATACCGGGCTCTTTAAGCTCCTTGATCTCCTCGACGGGCAGGAAAGTCACCTTGCGGCTGTTGGCGATGTCGCTAGTGAGGAAACGGCCGCTATAGACGCTGTCAGCCATGCCCTGCAGCGCATTGAGTTGCCAGCCGGAGGTCTGACCCTTGAGATGGTTGCGGTTGCTCCAGTAGTCGTAATAATCGCCGCCTTCCTCTTCCCCATTTCCTTCGCCGTCGCTCTCCTCGTCGGTTTTCGTGTGGCGCTTGCCCATCACCATGTCGATGAACTGCGGCATTTTTCCCGGTGAGACACGCAGGAACTGGACATCAATTTCGGGAATGTTGACGGTGACGACCGGCAAACCGCCATTCAGCCCGGCTGGCAAGACCGTGCCCTTGCTGGCGAAGAAATATGAAGGCGACATTTCGTCGCTGGAGACCTCGCAATTGTGCTGTTTGTCCAGCTTGCGGCCGGAGGTGGATGCCAGCGTCGCACTCAAGGTCACACGATACTGGCGACCGGGTTTGACGAAAGGGAATAGCAGAACGTGCGGATTGTCGGAGACGATCCAACCGCCCTTGACGATTTCTGCGACGGGGGCCGAGGCAGGCAGGCTCTTCTTGTCCGAGGACTCTTCATCCTTCTTGGCCGCGCCGATATCAGAAACTTCGATCAGCTTGTCCAGCGCTTGGTCGCCCAGCACATTGTCCGAGAACATGACCGCCAGCGCCGGCTTGTCATCGTGCAGACGCGTCAGACAGCTGCTGACTTTGAAAGGACCGCTTACCGTGGGCAATACTGCGTCACCGGAAGCCGCGCTGGGTGAGCGATGTCTTTTTGTCCACCAGACTCCCGCTGTCGCGGTAACCGCAACGCATACAACCAGCAGAATCAGAACCAGCTTCTTGTTGATGTGTCGTGCGCTGCGCGATGCCATGTCACCCCCCTGTCATTTAATTCGCAGCCACTCTAACAGATGAAGTGCCCTCGCTAATGCGGATCGTCAAGCCGGGAGCCAACGTGCACATGTCATGCCGGTATTTTGCCGTCTGTCGCGGTGCGATGGCGTCAAGCTCCGATGTGCGATAGCCGATGTACGACCTCCAGCGACATGCGCTCGCCTTTTTGCAGCATGCGCAGGCCTGGCATACCGGGTCGGTTGAAGGCGTCTGTAATGTGGGTGACGGGCTCGACGCAGAAGAAGATCTGATCTTCGGGGCGGAACAGGATCGCGGTGGTGAGACCGGCCGGCTCGGTTGTCTGCGATTCGATGCGCAGGTCGATGTCATCGCGCTCCACGCGCACCCGCCCATCCCAGCCTGAAAAATTGTGGTCGATCCTGCCGTGGTCGAGCGTGCACAAGGTGTTGAAGTCCCAGCCGTCAGGCAATTCGCGAACATGCTGGACGGGAATGCCATTGTCATCACCCTGCCAGTAACCGTCGGTTTTGAATTGCAGACGCGGCTCCTGCACATCGTTACCGCGCAGCGTGTAGGGATGCCAGCCCAGCCCGTAGGGCATCGGCGTGTCGCCGAGATGCTCGACTTCGAGCCGCATCGTCATCCCTTCGTCCGTGAGACGGTAGCGTTGCGTCGCAAAGTAGTCCCATGGATAGTCGTGTTTGCAATGCGATTCCACGACCAGTTCGATGGTTTGCGCGGTGTGCTCGCGTACTTCCCATTCGTGCATCCAGCCATTGCCGTGAATCGGAAAGGCGCCCTCGCGGTTCGGCGTCATCGGGTAAAACACGCCGCCGACTGTGATGCCACCGCCGCTGATGCGGTTGGAGAAAGGCACGAGCGGAAAATTGGCGACCACGCGCTTGCCGTCTTCCGCCGGCTCGTAGGGGCGCCAGATGGCTTGCCACGCGCCGTCGCGACGAACTTCCCAGAAAGCAGCACTGCCGCCGAGCGCAGGTAGCAAGCCCAGACGCTGGTCGGCATTCTCGATTTGCAAGATCATGGCGTCACTCACAAGGTCTCCTTCTCGTGTCGGTTTGCCGGCCGGTGACCCGCGTTAGAATTTGGACCCGCGTATTGGGCGAGGCCCAACAATCATTTTGTTGTGGCCGTATATTCTGTAACATCCTCGCGAGGTGTAGGCTCGCGACGTCGGCCCACAGGTTGTCTTCGGCTTCCGGAACTGTTCCTTGAACAGCGATGGACAAGTTTGAGTGATGTGTCTTTGCGGAGGTAGTCATGAAAAAAACGATGATTGCGTTGGCCATGCTGGCATTCGGCACGGTGCACGCGCAGGAAATGGTTGTGAAAATCGGAAGCTCAGCGCCGCTGACGGGGGCCCAGGCCCATCTTGGCAAGGACACGGAAAATGGCGTGCGTCTTGCAATTGAGGACGCCAACGCTAAGGGTGTGGTTGTCGGTGGCAAGAAGGTCAAGTTCGAGCTGGTCGGAGAAGATGACCAGGCCGATCCGAAGCAAGGTACGGCGGTGGCGCAACGCCTCGTCGATGCGGGCGTGAAGGCGGTCATTGGCCACATGAATTCCGGCACGACGATTCCCGCCTCGCGCATCTACAACCAGGCCGGCATCGTCATGATCTCGCCCTCGGCCACCAATCCGACGCTGACCCAGCAAGGGTTCGAAAACGTCTTCCGCGTCATGGCACATGACGGCAAGCAAGGCCCCGCGGCGGCGAAATTCGCCCTCAGCAAGCTGGGCAAAAAAGTTGCTGTGATCGATGATCGCTCCGCTTACGGTCAAGGTCTGGCCGACGAATTCGAGAAGGCCGTCAAGGCCGGTGGCGGCACTGTCACCACGCGTGAATTCACGACCGACAAGGCCACCGACTTCATGACCATCCTCACCAAGGTCAAGTCGCAAAATCCCGATGTCATTTTCTTCGGTGGCATGGACCCGCAGGGCGGCCCGATGGTCAAGCAGGTCAAGCAGCTCGGCATCGAAGCCAAATTCCTGATGGGCGATGGTGGCTGTACGCCGGAACTCATCAAACTCGCTGGCGATGCGATCAAGGAAGGCAGTGCTTTCTGCACGCAACCCGGCGTGCCACTGGAGCAATTGCCTGACCAGAATTTCAAGGCGCGTTTCCTGAAGCGCTTCAATGCTGAAGTGCAGGCTTACTCTCCCTATGCCTACGACGCTACCCTGACAGTCATCGATGCGATGAAGACTGCCGGTTCGGTCGAGCCCGCGAAGTATCTGCCCGCGCTGAAAAAGATCCAGCACAAGGGTGTGACCGGCATGATCAAGTTCGACGAGAAGGGCGACCTCAAGGACGGTGCGATCACCGTTTATGCATTCAAGGCCGGCAAGTGGGAGCCCTTGAAGTAATCCTGATCAAACCAGCTTGAAGAAAAATGGCGCAACCTTTGGGTCGCGCCATTTTTTTGAGGACGCCGTCATTCCCGCGAAAGCGGGAATCCACTTTTACGTGATACCGGCGTTACGAAGTGGATTCCCGCTTTCGCGGGAATGACGCTATTGTTGGTTCTTGCCATGCTTCCGGCTAGCCCGCTTCTTGCATCTAGGTGCCCATGGAAACCCTCCTCCAGCAAATCATCAACGGTCTCGTCGTCGGCAGCATGTATGCACTTGTCGCGCTCGGCTACACCATGGTCTATGGCATTCTCGGCCTGATCAATTTCGCGCACGGCGACATCCTGATGATTGGGGCACTCGTTGCTCTGCAGGCGATCACCTTCGCACAGCACACATGGCCCCATCTTGGCGCGCTACCGACGCTGGCATTCGGTCTGGTGGTGGCCGTTCCAGTGTCTATGCTGATGGGCTACGTTATCGAGCGCGCCGCATACCGGCGTCTGCGCAACGCGCCACGTCTGGCGCCGCTGATCACGGCCATCGGCGTCTCCTTCCTGCTACAGACGATTGCCATGATCGTATGGGGGCGCAACTACTACAGTTTTCCGCAGCTCATTTCGACAACGCCGCTACAGCCCGTGAAGGGCGTCTACATTGCGCCGGTGCAGATCGTGATCCTTATTGTGTCGGCCGTGTTGATGGCGGCATTGATCGTGCTGGTGAACAAGACACGCATTGGCCGCGCCATGCGCGCCACGGCGGAGAACCATCGCATCGCCAGCCTGATGGGTGTCGATGCCAATGCCATAATTTCACTGACATTCGTCATCGGCTCCGGGCTCGCCGCCATTGCTGGCGTAATGATCGCCTCCAACTACGGTATCGCGCACAGCACCATGGGTACCTTGCCGGGCCTCAAGGCCTTCACGGCTGCCGTGCTCGGCGGTATCGGCAATCTCGGTGGCGCCATGCTGGGCGGCATCTTGCTGGGTCTGGTCGAGTCGATCGGTGCGGGCTATATCGAACAGTTCAGTTTTGGCTTCTTCAATTCGAGCTACCAGGACATATTTGCATTTGTCATTCTGGGCGTCGTACTCGTCTTCCGCCCAACGGGATTACTGGGTGAGCGCGTGGCGGACAGGGCCTGAGTGATATGGACGAATTGGTTCGCATCGTGCCGTACTTCGGCACGCACAATCCGAAGGTGGCGCGCGCAATCGTGCTGGCGCTCATTCTCGTCGCTCCCATCCTTGCACTGGGCATCGGCCCGGCGTGGGTGCGCATTCTCGATTTCGCGCTGCTCTACGTAATGCTGGCCGTCGGCCTCAATCTGGTCGTCGGTTTCGCCGGTTTGCTCGATCTGGGTTACATCGCTTTCTACGCGGTCGGCGCCTATACCTGGGCTTTCCTCGCAAGTCCGCACTTTGGCGTGCATCTGCCGTTCTGGATCGTGCTGCCGCTCGGCGCCGGTTTTGCGGCACTTGCCGGTGTCATACTTGGTTTTCCGGTGCTGCGGCTGCGTGGCGACTATCTCGCCATCGTGACACTGGGTTTCGGCGAGATCGTGCGCATCTTCATGAACAATCTCAATCACCCGATCAACATCACCAACGGGCCGCAGGGCATCAACATGCTCGATTCCCTGCACATCTTTGGCTGGGACGTATCGCGCCGGATTGTTATTACAGATTCATTCAGCATAAATTCGCTGCTGCTCTACTACTATGTGTTCCTGGCCTTCGTCACCCTGTCCGTGATTCTCGTACAGCGCCTGCAAGTGTCACGTATCGGTCGCGCCTGGGCGGCAATTCGCGACGATGATCTGGCCGCCAAAGCGGTCGGCATCAATGTGCGCAACTGCAAGCTGCTGGCCTTTGCCATGGGGGCCACTTTCGGCGGCGTGGCGGGCGGTTTGTTCGGCGCCTTCCAGGGTTTTGTCAGCCCCGAGAGTTTTTCGCTGATGGAATCGATCATCGTGCTGGCGATGGTGGTGTTCGGTGGTATGGGCAATATCGGCGGCGTCATCATTGGCGCCTTGCTGTTGTCATGGCTGCCGGAAGTGCTGCGCAGCTATGCTGTGCCGATGCAGACCGCGCTGTTCGGCCAGGTGCTGCTTGATCCTGAAATCCTGCGCATGCTGGTGTATGCGCTGGCACTGATCTTCATGATGTTGTTGCGTCCCTCGGGCTTGATGCCCGCGCACTCCCGCTATTCGCGGCCGGATCTGGTCCTCGCCAATAAGAGAGTAGGACCATGATCAAGCTGCTCGAAGCGCAAGGTATCTGCAAACATTTCGGTGGCTTGCAGGCACTCACCGATGTGTCGCTGAGTATCAACAAGGGCGAGATCTATGGACTCATCGGCCCTAACGGTGCAGGCAAGACGACGTTCTTCAATGTGCTCAGTGGCGCCTACACGCCGGACGCCGGCGAGTTCGTCTTCGCCGGTTCGCAATTGCCCTATGGCGAGGCGCACAAGATCGTCGAGCGCGGCATCGCGCGCACTTTCCAGAACATCCGCCTGTTTCGCGAACTGACGGCGCTGGAGAACGTCATGGTCGGTCACCATACGCGTTCGCACGCCGGCCTGTTCGGCATTCTTTTTCAACGCAAGCAGGTGCGCGAGGAGGAGCGGCTCGTCACGGAGCGCGCCTATGAATTGCTCAAGTACGTTGGCATAGAGCGCTTCGCCAATACGGTATCGAAGAATCTCTCTTACGGCGATCAGCGTCGGCTCGAAATTGCTCGCGCGCTGGCCACCGAACCGCAGCTGCTGGCGCTCGACGAACCGGCCGCCGGCATGAACGCGACTGAGACCACGCATCTGCGCAGTCTCATCGAAACCATTCGTCATGACGGCGTGACGGTACTGCTGATCGAGCACGATGTGAAACTGGTGATGGGTTTGTGCGACCGTGTGGCGGTGCTGGATTTCGGCAAGAAACTTGTCGAGGATGTGCCGGCCGTCGTGCAGCGCAGCGCAGCGGTGATCGAGGCTTACCTGGGAGGCGCACATGCCGCCTGATGTTTCCACGCCCATGCTCGAACTTAAGAACCTGCATGTCGCTTACGGCCAGATTCAGGCCGTCAAGGGTATCGATATCGCGCTGCACACCGGCGAACTGGTTTCACTGATCGGCGCCAATGGCGCGGGCAAGACCACCACACTCAACGCCATCGCCGGCACGCTGCCGATTGCGAGCGGCGATCTGATCTATGACGGTGCGCGCATCAACAATCTGCCGGCGCATCTGCGCGTGCATCGCGGCCTCGCCCTGGTGCCGGAAGGGCGCGGCATTTTCACGCGCCTGACGGTGGAAGAGAACCTGCGCATGGGCGCCTATGTGCGCCATCACAGGTCTGAAAGGGCACAGATCGAAATCGATATGCAACGCGTATTCGAGATGTTGCCACGTGTGAAAGAGCGCTTGAAACAGGTGGCAGGAACGCTCTCGGGTGGCGAGCAACAGATGCTGGCGATTGGCCGCGCATTGTTGTCGCGGCCGCGACTGCTACTGCTCGACGAGCCTTCGATGGGGCTGGCGCCGCTCTTCGTCGAGAAAATTTTCGAGGTCGTGCAATCCATCGTGCGCGAAGGGGTGACGGTATTGCTGGTCGAGCAGAATGCCAATCTGGCGCTGAAATTTTCGCAGCGCGCCTATGTCATGGATGGCGGATGCATAACACTGTCGGGTACTGGTGAAGCGTTGCTGCACGACCCGAAAGTGCGCAGTGCCTATCTGGGGGAAGTAAATGCCGAATGAGTACGAAGGACGCACCATGAATGACTACATGCCTTCACATCAGCTCAACATGACGGTGCTGATGACGCCCGACATGGCCAACTTCTCCGGCAATGTGCACGGTGGCGCGATACTGAAATTGCTCGACCAGGTGGCCTATGCCTGCGCCAGCCGCTACGCCGGACGTTACGTGGTGACGCTCTCGGTGGACCAGGTGACGTTCAAGCAGCCGATTCACGTCGGTGAGCTGGTGACCTTTCTGGCCTCCGTGAATTACACCGGCAATACCTCGATGGAAGTTGGCATCAAGGTGATCACCGAGAACATCCAGAACAAGAGCGTGCGCCACGCCAATAGCTGCTTCTTCACCATGGTAGCTGTCGATGACGATGGCAAGTCCGTGCCGGTGCCGCCACTGTCGCCGACCACGCCCGAAGAACAGCACCGCCATGCGAGCGCCCAGTTGCGCAGAGAGTTGCGCAACGAATACGAGAGGCGACACCGCGCCGCGCATCAAACAAGCATCCAAGCGTAGCGGGTAGGGTGGGCTCGAAGCGCAGCGACAAGCCACCGATCCAGCAATGAATCAAACGAGTGACGGTGGGTTGCCGCTATGCGGCGAACCCACCCTACGCAACTACATCACTTGCTCGCCGTGCAGGCTGATGTCCAATCCAACCTGTTCGTCGTGCAGCGGCACGCGCAAGCCCAAGGTCTTGTCGATCAACTGGAGAATGATCCAGCTCATGACGAACGAATACACCAGTGTGGCGCCGACGCCCATCAGTTGCACCACCATGTTGCCATCGACGCCACTGATCTGCCGACTGACCAGCGTGCCCGTCAGCAGTGCGCCGACCGCGCCGCCAATACAGTGCACGCCGAAGACGTCCAGTGAATCGTCATAACCGAAACGTCGCTTGAACCACGTCGATGCGAGGTAGCAGGCGAAGCTGCCGACCGCGCCGATGATAATCGACGCATTGGGATCGACGAAGCCCGATGCCGGCGTGATCGCAACGAGGCCCGCCACGGCGCCGGTGGCGATGCCCAGCACGCTGGGCTTGCCGTTGACCAACCACTCGGCGAACATCCACGTCAGTGCTGCCGACGCGGTGGCCAGCTGGGTAGCGGCCATGGCCATGCCTGCACGACCATCCGCCGCCACGGCGGACCCCGCGTTGAAACCGAACCAGCCTACCCATAACAGCGCTGCGCCCATGATCGTCAAAGTGAGATTGTGCGGCGGCATCGCTTCCTTGCCATAGCCGATACGTGGACCGAGAACGACCACACAGGCGAGTGCGGCGATGCCCGCGTTGACGTGCACCACTGTGCCGCCTGCGAAGTCGAGCATGCCACGTGCGGCCAGCCAACCGCTCGGCTCCCACATCCAGTGTGCCACCGGCGCGTAGACGATCAGCGACCACAGTGCCATGAACCAAAGCATGGCGGAGAACTTCATGCGTTCGGCGAACGCGCCACAAATCAGTGCAGGCGTGATGATCGCGAAGGTCAGTTGGTACATCGCATAAACGGTTTCAGGAATGGTCGGCGCCAGATGCGAGACCGATAGCTTGCCGGCCTCTTTCATGAACACCATGCCATTCATCAGCACTCGCTCGAAACCGCCCAAATAGGGTGTCGGGCCCGGCGTAAAAGCCAGGCTGTAACCGCACACCCACCACAGGATGGTGACCAGGCAGGTGATCGCCAGGCTCTGCATCATCGTGGCCAGGACGTTCTTTTTGCGTACCATGCCGGCATAAAACAGCGCCAGGCCGGGGATGGTCATGAGTAACACGAGCGCGGTGGACGTCAGCATCCACGCCGTGTCGCCGCTATTGATCTTGTCTGCGGTCACGAGGCCGGGAGCAGTTAAGACTGCCGGCGCCGAAGCCGCTTCGGGCGCCGCGATCACGGGTGCCGCCACGGGTTCCGATGCCGCCGCCGTAACCGCGCCTGCCGCCGAAAGCTCGACGACATCGAGATCCTTCCCGGTCTGCGCCTTGGTGACGAGGTTGATATGCGGCTCGCTTGCGCCAGCCAGCTTGAGGCTGTCGCTGATGCTGGCCAGGCGCTGCTGCGCGAGCGTCAATTGTTCGGGCACAGCAGGGTCGGCTGCGGTGACGAGCGTGACCTCCGCGCCTGGTGTTTCCGTGAGGAACACCCCTATTGCGTTGATGGCAGCCAAGGCGTCGGGCGCCAGATCCGTCTTGCCGCTCTCGAAGACGATCCGCGTCGCCGGAAAGCTCGCTCCCCATGCGGCGCCGACGCCGCACAGACACAACAACACTAGACACCTCAATACTGTGTGAACCCTGAACCTGTGCATCTGCTTCCCCTGTTTGCGATGACGCCGTGTATGCCGTAGTCATTTTGTGGAATCTCGTGACGCAGGCGTATTCCGCCCTGTCGCGAGTTACCTTTCACCGTTCTTGGCCAATTGTTCGGCAAAGGTCCAGCGAGAAAAGCAACAAGCACACCACACGCGGCGGCGCAGTGTGCATTACGACACGGTGGCAAACAGATGAAGAATCGAGGCAGCCGAGCGCTGCTATAGGCGCTACTGGCTGCGCTTGGTGGGGCGCTTCCAGCCGACGACTGTCGTTTGCCGGGCGCGCGCCATGGTGAGCTCTCCCGCTGGGGCATTGGCGGTGAGCGTGGTGCCTGCGGCGATGGTGGCGCCTGCGCCGACGGTGATCGGCGCAACGAGCTGGGTATCGGAGCCGATAAAGGCGTTGTCGCCTATTGTCGTGCGGAATTTGTTGGCACCGTCGTAGTTGACGGTGATGACTCCCGCGCCGATGTTCACATTGCTGCCGACGTCGGCATCGCCGACATATGCCAGATGATTTGCCTTGCTGCCGGTGGCGATGGCGCTGTTCTTGATTTCGACGAAGTTGCCGACATGCACTTCGTCAGCGAGCGTCGTGCCGGGCCGGATGCGCGCGTAGGGACCGATGATGCAGTGAGCACCGATCTCCGCACTTTCGAGGTGGCAGAAGGGCGCCAGGCGGGTGCCGGCGGCAATCTTCACATTCTTCAGCACGCAGTGTGCGCCAATGCGAACGTCATTGCCAAGTTCGACCTCGCCTTCGAAGACGCAGCCGACGTCGATTTCCACATCGGGCGCGCAACGCAGTTCGCCGCGCACATCGATACGCGACGGGTCGATCAGCGTCACGCCGTTTTCCATCAGGCTGTCGGCGATATTGCGCTGATGGATGCGTTCCAGTTCGGCGAGCTGCAGCTTGTTGTTGACGCCCAGCGTCTCCCACACGGCGGCAGGTTGGCGCGCGGCGACTTCGACGCCGTCTGCGACAGCCATTGCGATGATGTCGGTGAGGTAGTACTCGCCTTGCGCATTGTGGTTGGACAGGCGGTCGAGCCAGCGACGCAGATGCGTGACGGGCACGCACAGAATGCCGGTATTCACTTCGGTGACGAGACGCTGCTCGGCACTGGCATCCTTCTCTTCGACGATGCTCTGCACGCTGCCTGCGGCGGCGCGGATGATGCGTCCATAACCCTTCGGCTCGGGCATATCGACGGTCAGCAGGGCGACGCGCTTACCCTCGCTGGCTTCGATGAGCGTTTGCAGGGTTTCGACGCGCGTCAGCGGCACATCGCCGTAGAGAATCAATGCAATGCCATCGTCATCGATGTGCGGCATCGCCTGTTGTACGGCGTGACCGGTGCCGAGCTGCTGCGCTTGTTCCGCCCAGGCGAGATCGGCGTCGGGCAGAGCAGCACGTACCTGATCGCCGCCGTGGCCATATACCACGCAGATCTTGCTGGACTGCAGCTTGCGGGCGGTGGCGATGACATGACGCAGCATCGCCTGGCCGGCAATCGGTTGCAACACCTTGGGCAGCCGCGAGCGCATACGTTTGCCTTGGCCGGCGGCGAGAATGATGACTTGCATGATCCGATATCCAGATTGGGTATTGTGTCGTTTATGCGTATTGATAGCGTGTCGGGTCCGCCTGTCCGGCCGCCGCGAAACCTTCGCTGCGCAAGCGGCAGGAATCGCACACGCCGCAGGCGCGTCCTTCTTCATCCGCCTGGTAGCAGGACACCGTCATGGCGTAGTCGACGCCCAGGCTTGAGCCGAGGCGGATGATATTGGACTTCGCCAGATCGATGAGCGGCGCGTGTATCTTCAGGCTGCCGCCTTCGACGCCGATCTTGGTGGCGAGCTTGGCGAGGGTCTCGAAGGCGGCGAGGTATTCGGGACGGCAATCCGGGTAGCCGGAATAATCGACCGCGTTGATGCCGACGTAGATGTGTTGCGCGCCGAGCACCTCGGCCCAGCCGAGCGCCAGCGACAGCATGACGGTATTGCGTGCCGGCACATAGGTCACCGGGATGCCGGGCTGCACGCCATCGACCGGCACGGCGATGCTGGCGTCGGTTAACGCCGAACCGCCGAACTGGCCGAGATCCACCTGCGCGACGCGGTGCTCGCGTGCGCCGAGGGCATCGGCGACGCGGCGTGCGGCGTTGAGTTCGGCGACATGGCGCTGTCCATAGGCGACAGACAGCGCGTAAGTCTCAAGGCCAGCGCTGCGTGCGATGGCCAGACAGGTGGCGGAGTCGAGTCCGCCTGAGAGCAAGACGACGGCGCGGCGTGCGGAGGCGGTTGCTGCAGTCATCAAGTCGCGATTTCACCGGAGATGTAGCTGGAGAGCTGGGCGATGGTTTGACGTTGCTCTTCCATCACGGCCTTGACCGCGTCGCCGATGGTGACGATGCCGATCAATTGGCCGCGTTCGACGACCGGCAGGTGGCGGAAGCGATTCTCCGTCATGATCGCCATCACGTCGTCGACGTCTTGCGTCGGGGAAATGGTCAGCAGGTTCTGCGTCATCACGTCGCGTATGCGCGTGTCCTTGGAATTGCGGCCGCGTAGCGCGACTTTGCGCGCATAGTCGCGCTCGGTGAAGATGCCGACCATACGGTCGCCTTCGAGCACCAGCACGGCGCTGATGTCAGCGCGTGCCATGAGGTCCAGTGCTTCATAAACGGAGGTTTCCGGTGCTACGGAGAGAATCTGCGTCGATTTGCCTGACAGGATTTCTTTGACTGATGTGCTCATGTCTGTTCTCCAGTGGCTGAGAGGCACTTCACGCTCTTACTGCGAGGCCGTGCTCGGGGCTCATGCGCTGCTCGAAATCCTCATGTAGCAACCTACACTCCGGTTTCTGCGCTGCTCCGAGTTTGGCACATAAGCCCGCTAACGGCCTCTCGCTACAGATCGTGAAGCGCCTCCGAGAGTATTGAGTTTGGCTGCAACAGGGCCCCTGCGCAAGTTGCTATTCATGTTGCAATGCGGCGTGCGGCAAGGGTATGCCAGATGCGTATTTTGACGCTATGCTGCTTGCACTTACTCCCAGCGCACGCGACCCATCTGACGCCGGTCGCGTTTTGTCGGCCGGCCGCGAATATCATCGGCCGGCTCATGTTCTTGGCGGCGCGCTTCGATCCGGGCGAGACGCGCCGCGATGCTTTCCGCCGTTTCCTCATACAGCGTGCGCGCCACGCTCGCGGGTCCGCGCTTGTCGGCTACTGCCAGCACGATGAGTTCCCAACTTTGCTCGCCGATTACGACCTGTACACGTTCACCGGGCCGCACGGCGCGCGACGGCTTGATACGCGTCCCATTGACCTGTACATGGCCGCCATCGACCGCTTCGGTGGCGAGGGTGCGCGTCTTGAAGAAGCGCGCCGCCCACAGCCATTTGTCGATACGGATCGCGGCGTTGTCTGTCACGCTCAGGGCAGAATGGATTCGAGCGCGTAGAGGCTTTCGATGCTCTCGCGCTGGCGCACGAGATGCACTTTGTCGCCATCCACCATGACTTCAGCGCAGCGGCCGCGCGTGTTGTAGTTGGAACTCATGGCCATGCCGTAGGCACCGGCGGAAAGAATCGCAATCAGGTCGCCCTCGGCCAGCGCAAGCTCGCGGTCGTGCCCGAGGAAGTCACCGCTCTCGCAGATTGGTCCGACAATTTCATAGCGTTGCGCCGGTGTCGTGGACGCTTTGACGGCGACCATCTGGTGATAGGCGTCATAAAGCGCCGGCCGGACGAGATCGTTCATGGCGGCATCGACAATGGCGAAATTCTTGCTGCTGCCGTGCTTGAGATATTCCACTTGCGTAAGCAGCAGACCGGCATTGCCGACCAGCGAGCGGCCGGGCTCGAAGCACAGTTGCTCCTTGCGGCCTTCCATGGTGGCCAGCAGCGGCGCGGTGTAATCGCGCATGCTAGGCGGTACTTCATCGTCATAACGGATGCCCAGGCCACCGCCCAGATCGATGTGCTCCAGCACAATGCCTTCCGCTGCGAGCTTCTCGACCAGGCCGCGCAGCTTGGCGGCGGCTTCGGCCATCGGCGCCGGGTCAAGCAACTGCGAGCCGATGTGACAGGCGATGCCGCTGACCTTCAGGTGCTTCGATGCGGCCGCCTTGCGATACAGCGCCAGAGCGTCTTCGAAGGCCACGCCGAACTTGTTGTCGCGCAGGCCGGTGGAAATGTAGGGATGCGTCTTGGGGTCGACATTCGGATTGACGCGAAAGGCTATCGGTGCCCGCACGTTCATCTCCGCCGCGACAGATTCGAGACGGTCCAGTTCGGCCGGCGATTCGAGGTTGAGGCAGCGCACGCCAGCGCGTAATGCCTGTTGCATTTCCGCGCGGCTCTTGCCGACGCCTGAAAACACCACCTTGCCGGCCGAACCGCCGGCCGCCAGCACGCGCGACAATTCTCCGCCCGAGAGGATGTCGAAACCTGCGCCGAGGCGTGCGAAAACATTGAGCACGCCAAGGTTGCTATTGGCCTTCACGGCATAGCAGATCAGCGTGTCGCGGCCGGCGAGGGCCGCGCTCCACTCGCGCCACGCCGATTCGAGCGCGGCGCGCGAATAGACATAGGTGGGCGTGCCGAAGCGCGCGGCAATATCCGCCAGCGCGACGGCTTCAAGTTGCAGGCCGCTGTTACCTTCGGTCAGCGTTGTAATGGGGAAGCGGTTCATCGATAAACTGGAATCAGGGTTGGCTCTTTGGCGCGGATTCCGTCGACTCAGGAGCGGAGGTGGCAGCGGGTACTTTGCGAGCAGGTACAGGAATCGGTGCGGCAGACGGGGGCGCGGCGACCGGCGCTGGTGCGGGCGCGTCCGGAGTCGGCGGCGGTAGGTATAGTCCACCCTTGATGCCGCAGGCGGACACCGCCAGGGCGCAAGACAGCGTTGCAGCAAACGGGATCAAACGTGAAGTCGGGCGCATGTCTGTCCAATCACAAGTAAAACGCAATGGTAACAAGGAGTCATTCCATTTTTAAATCAATACTGCCTTTGTCGACTTCGGCTTGCCGTGCTACAGCACTGATCTGCGCCTCATCTTCGCGGCATTATTGATTTAAAAACGGATTGGAGTATGAAAATGGACGAGAACGCATTTCTGGACCGGGCCGATGCGGAGATGCTTCGCCTCGAAGCAGCCATCGAAAATGCCACGGATGCCGCCGATATCGATGTGGATATTGAGTCCAAGCCGGGTGGCATCCTTGAATTGACGTTCGGCGATGGCAGCAAGATCATCATCAATCGCCATGCCGCTGCGCGCGAGATATGGGTCGCGGCGCGCGCCGGCGGCTTTCACTATCGGCCCGAGGGCGAGCGCTGGATCAACACGCGCGACGGCGAGGAGCTCTATGCCGCGCTCACCAGATTGGTTAGTCAGCAGGCGGGCGTGGCGGTGCAGTTAGTCTAGTTCGTGGCCTGGTTCGCTGTCGGGGCGCTGGCTGCGGTGTCGCTGGGCAGATTTTCTTCGTAGATGAAGTCATCGGTGCCCTTGTCAGTCTTGACATGCACCAGTCCCGGCGGCACATCCATGCCTTG
Organism: Rhodocyclales bacterium; assembly: GCA_028292505.1. Lineage (GTDB taxonomy): Bacteria > Pseudomonadota > Gammaproteobacteria > Burkholderiales > Rhodocyclaceae > Viridibacterium. The sequence continues at coordinate 28,127 of JAQGMF010000010.1, read as the reverse complement.
CTCGGGCACGCCATGCAAAGCCTTTTCCATGTATCCCATCCAGATCGGCAGGGCCAGCATGGCACCCGTTTCGCCCGAGCCCAGGCGTTTGGGTTGGTCGTTGCCGACCCAGGCGATGCCCACGAGGTTCGGCTGATAGCCGCAGAACCAGGCGTCGACGAATTCGTTGGTGGTGCCAGTCTTGCCAGCAAGGTCATTGCGCCCCAGCGACATGGCTTTCGCCGCCGTGCCCCGACGCACCACATCCTGCATCATGGAATGCATCAGGTACACATTGCGCGGATCGAGCACGCGTTCGGATTGTTTGCCTGCAGCGACAGGATCGACGCGGGCTATCACGCGATCCTTCTCGTCGCGAATCTCTTTGACGACGAAGGGCTGGACGCGATAACCGCCGTTGGCAAAAATTGCGTAGGCACTGGCCATCTGCCACGGCGTTACGGCGCCAGAGCCCAGAGCGAGCGTGAGATAGGGAGGGTTCTTGGCGGGGTCAAAACCGAAACGGCTGGTGACATAGTCCTGCGCATAGGCCGGATCGATCGCTTGCAATAGGCGCACTGCAACCAGATTCTTCGATTTCGCCAGCGCTGTGCGTAGCGTCATCGGCCCTTCGTACTTGCCGTCATAATTTTGCGGCGACCAGGCCTGACTGCCGGTGGCAGCCGCCGAGAAGCTTAATGGCGCATCATCGAACACGCTTTCCGGCGTGAAGCCCTTTTCAAGCGCAGCGGAATAGATGAAAGGTTTGAAACTGGAGCCCGGCTGGCGCCATGCCTGCGTAATATGATTGAACTTGTTGCGGTTGAAGTCGAAGCCTCCGACCAGCGAGCGGATTGCACCCGTGTTCGGGTCGAGCGATATGAAACCGGCTTCAACCTCTGGCGGTTGCGTGATGGCCCAGCCCTTGGCGTTCTTCACGACACGAATCAGCGACCCGCGGCGCAGTTGTTTTTGCTGTGGCGCGTTGGCGGCCAGCATGGCAGCTGCATATTTCAGGCTGTCGCCGCCGACGTCGATCAGTTCGCCGCCACGCAGGTAGACGTGCACCTGCTTGGGTGTTACGGAAAGGACAATGGCTGATTTGATTTCGTCCTGATCCGGATAACCGTCGATCAGTTCTTCGAGCTGCTCGTCCTGCTCGGATTTGATATCGGCCAGATCGAGCTGTGCCTCAGCGCCGCGATAACCGTGGCGTCGCTCATAGTCGAGAACGCCGCGCCTCAGTGATTGGTAGGCGGCAGCCTGATCGTTCTTCATGATGGTGGTGATGACTTTTATGCCGCGCGTATAAGCCTCGTCCTTGAACTGGTCGACCGCAATCTGCCGCGCCATTTCGGCAACGTATTCCGCGTGCAGTGAGATCAGCGGCTGCACGGATTGTTGTGAACGACTGATGGCAAGTTTGACCGGATCGGCCACTGCTTTGTCATGCTGGGCAGCGTTGATGTAATTCAACTCCAGCATGCGCCGCAAAACGTAATGCTGCCGCTGTTTCGCACGTTCCAGATTGACGACGGGATTGTAGGCTGACGGTGCTTTGGGCAGGCCGGTGAGCATCGCGCATTCACCAACGGTCAAGTCTTTCAGATTCTTCCCGTAATAGATCTGAGCGGCAGCACCGAAGCCATAAGCGCGTTGGCCGAGATAAATCTGATTGAGATAAACCTCAAGTATCTGGTCCTTTGTCAGGTTTTTTTCGATCTTCAACGCCAGCAATATCTCGTAGAGTTTGCGACTGATGGTCTTCTCGCGGCTGAGGTAGAAGTTGCGCGCGACTTGCATGGTGATCGTGCTCCCGCCCTGCCGACGAGCGCCGCCTAGCAGGTTGAGTGCGGTGGCACGGGTCAGTCCGGCAAAATCCACGCCACCGTGTTCATAGAAGCGGTCGTCTTCCGCAGCAAGGATGGCGTGTTTGAGGTCGACGGGTACATCGCGAATCGCAACGTAGCTGCGACGCTCCTCGCCGAATTCGCCGATCAGTTCGCCGTCGGCGGTGTAGATGCGCAGCGGAATGCGCGGCTTGTAATCAGTGATCGAAGCCAGATCGGGTAGTTTGGGCCAGGCAAATGCGGCGGCAATACCGACCGAGGAAACTGCCAGGAGAAACAAGCCGACAACGACGGCGGCGGCGATGAAGAGAGGTTTGCGCATAGTGACTCGTATGTTAGCTGCGCGATTATAGGCGGCGACGGCCCTTCAGAGACGTGATGCAACCGTTCAGCGTTGGTTTTCTTTACATATTCGGTGACTTACTGCTAGGATCTAAAGTAGTTTTGTGGTATTCATCGTAACCGCAGGATTTTAAACGATATTCCATAGGATGGCCTCGCGTGATTGATTTCGCTTCCTTGCTGGGGGGACGGTCCCGGCCCTTGATTGGGCTGGATATTTCGTCATCTGCAGTGAAAATGGTCGAGCTGGCAGAAGCCGCCAACCAGTACCGCCTCGAGCGCTACGCTATCGAGCCTTTGCCACGCGATGCCGTGAGCGACGGCAATATCGCTAGCCTGGACGTCGTCGCCGACGCCATTCGCAAGGCCTGGAAACGTCTCGGTACCAGCACGAAAAATGTCGCGCTGGCCTTGCCTTCGGCAGCAGTCATCACGAAGAAGATTTCCCTGCCAGCGGGTTTGCGCGAAATGGACATGGAGATCCAGGTCGAATCCGAGGCCAATCAATACATTCCGTTTGCCATCGAAGAGGTGAACCTCGATTTTCAAGTACTCGGCCCTATGCCAGGTGGTAACGAAGAGGTCGAAGTCCTGATCGCCGCTTCGCGTAAGGAAAAGGTTGAGGATCGTGTTGCCGCGGTCGAATCGGCGGGTCTCAAGGCAATCGTGATGGACGTGGAATCCTTCGCGGCACAAGCGGCCTTCGAGTTGATCCGACGCAAGCTGGATAAGGACGAAGGCCAGGGCAAGGTAGTGGCCATGGTCGATATCGGCGCAAACGTCATGAAGGTCGCCGTCATACGCGATGAGAATGTCTTGTACGCCCGCGAACAGGCATTCGGTGGCTTCCAGCTCACGCAGGACATTATGCGCAATTACGGCATGAGCACCGAGGAAGCCGAAGCCGCCAAACGTTCAGGCAGTCTCCCGGAAAATTACGAGCACGAATTGCTGCGCCCATTTATGGACAGCCTCGGGCTGGAAGTTTCGCGGGCGTTGCAGTTCTTCTTCACCTCGACTCAATTCAATCAGGTTGACCAGATCATTCTGTCGGGAGGCTGTGCCGTCGTGCCAGGCCTGGAGCAAATCGTGGCAGGACGTACTCAAGTTGCGACGCAGGTGGCCAATCCTTTTGTGGGTATGTCCCTGGCACAGCGCATCCGTCCGAAGAACCTGGCTGCTGATGCGCCTGCGCTAATGGTCGCCTGCGGCTTGGCAATGCGGAGGTTCGACGAATGATCCGCATCAATCTTCTCCCCCATCGCGAAGAAGCACGCAAGCATCGCCGCCAGCAGTTTTACTCAATGTTGGGGTTGGTTGCATTGCTCGGCGGCGTAGTGTGGTTTGTCGGTCACATATCTATTGGCCAACGCATTGAATCGCAGGAGTCGTCCAACGATTTCGTCAAACGCGAGATTGCGGTATTGGACAAAGAGATCGCTGAAATCAAGCGCCTGCAGGAACAAACGCAGGCGCTTTTGGCGCGCAAGCAGGTGATTGAATCTCTGCAAAGCAATCGCGCTGAGACTGTGCATATTTTCAATGAGCTGGGCAAGCAAGTTCCGGAGGGCGTCGTGATTCGCTCCGTCAAGCAAAATGGCGTACGCATCAATCTATTGGGCTATGCACAATCGAACGCACGCGTTTCGCAGCTCATGCGCAATCTGGATGCTTCTCCCATATTCGAAAAACCTGAACTGGTAGAAATCAAGGCTGCCGATTTCAACAGGCGGCGAGTGGGAGATTTCAATCTCTTTGTATCGATAGAAAAAGCAGCTGCTGATCCAACCGATCAGAAGGCATCCGGCAAGGAGCAGAAAAAATGAGCGCTCCGAATGTTTTGCAGGGATTGCGTGGTCTGAGCTTCGAGCAAGTCGTCAATGACTTTCGTCAGATGGACCCGAACGACCCAGGTGTCTGGCCTGTCGTGCCGAGAATCATTGTCCTTGCCGTGCTATTCATTGTTGTTGTGGGATGTGCATGGTGGTTCGATTGGAATGCTCAGCTGGATACGCTCGAACAACGGCGTCAGGAAGAAGTAAAGCTCAAGGACGAATGGCTGGGTAAGAAGCGTCAAGCCGTCAATCTTGACGAGTATAAGCGCCAATTGGCTGACATCGATCGGCAGTTCGGCGCACTGCTTAGACAGCTACCGAATCGTTCCGAAATGGAGGCTTTGCTCGTGGATGTGAATCAGGCTGGTCGTGGCCGTGGCTTGCAATTTGAACTGTGGAAACCTGGCACGGAATCTGTCAAAGAATTTTATGCGGAGTTGCCAATTCAACTGCGTGTTACTGGTAGTTATGCAGATCTCGGCAATTTTGCAGCCGACGTTGCCAAATTGCCGCGCATTGTGACTTTGCGCGATATCGCCATTGAAGCAGCCGGTGCAAACGGTCTCAAGATGGATGCAAGTGCCGTGACCTATCGCTATCTCGACGATGAAGAGGTTGCAAAGCAGAAACGAGAAAAATCTGCGGCGGTGAAAAAATGAGAATGATAGTGCGCAGATATCTTTCCAGCGACTACGCCATTTTATTGGCGTTCGTACTCGCCTTGTCTGCATGTGCGGGTGATGAACATCAGGACATAAAAAACTGGATGAAGACGGAAGAGGCTGGCATGCGAGGGCGTATCACTCCTCTACCTCAACTCAAGACATTCGCCGTGGTGGACTTCGACACAGCGTCGGTTGGAGACCCGTTTCAAGTCTCTAAGCTTGATCCCGACAAACGGGGTGCCGGCGCCAATCGTCCTGACACAAATCGTCGCCGCGAACCGCTTGAAGCCTATCCGCTGGAATCGTTGAAACTAGTCGGCATGATGGTCTCAAAAGATGGCAAGCCGGTAGCGCTCGTACAAGCTGATAAGACCATCTACCAGATTCGCGTGGGCAACTACATAGGACAAAACTTTGGCCTCGTAACCAAAATATCCGAGTCTGAATTGGACCTTAAGGAACTGATCGAAGACGCCAATGGCGACTGGGTCGAGCGCATGGGCACCATGCAACTGCAGGAGCGGGAGGCAAAGCAATGAAAACTTCACGGATAATCCGAACGTTGATGACTTTGGTCGCAGTCTGTCTTTGCGGGACATTGGTCCAAGCGCAACAGTCCGCACCTATGGCCGATACGGGAAGCAAGAACTCAATCGAGTCGATCCAGGCCACACAAGTGGGAGGCGATGTCGTCGTCAAAGTTACGCTCAAGGGCGCATTGGACGGGCAAGTGGGTAGTTTTAGTGTATCTAATCCTGCGCGAGTCGCTATTGATTTTCCTTCTACGCTGAATGGCACTGGTCATGGATCAATTTCGTTCAACGAAGGTGATTTGCGCAGTGCAAACCTCGTGCAGGTGGCAGACCGCACGCGACTGGTATTGAATTTGACACGTGCCTTGAGTTACACAACCAAGGCCGACGGCCGCGATTTGGTAATTACACTATCGCCCGTTACTGCCAAGTCGCCCGAAGCCACCACGACAGCACGCTTTGCCGAGCAGCAGGGAGGCCCTGACGTCCACAAGATACGTGACGTCAATTTCCGCCGTGGCAACGCAGGGGAAGGCCGAATTGTAGTAGATCTCTCGGACGCGAATACTGGTATTGATATACGCCAGCAAGGTGGCAATCTGGTTGTGGACTTTCTCAAGACATCCTTGCCCGACAATCTACGCAAAAGTCTAGATGTAACGGACTTTGCGACGCCTGTGAATACGGTGGTGACGACGCAGAACGGCAATCTTGTGCATATGGTTATCAGTCCTAAGGGATTGTGGGAACACAATGCCTATCAAACGGACAATCAATTCGTTGTTGAGGTTAAGCCGGTAAAGGAAGATCCCAGCAAGCTGGTGCAAGGAGGTGGCCGCACTCCACGGTACGCGGGTGAGAAACTCTCATTAAATTTCCAAAATATCGACGTACGTTCGGTGTTGCAAGTCATTGCTGATTTCACGAACTTCAACATTATTACTAGCGATTCGGTGACTGGGGCGCTAACGCTGCGGCTGAAGGATGTGCCGTGGGACCAAGCATTGGAAATCATTCTTCAGGCCAAAGGGCTGGATATGCGAAAGAATGGCAATGTCATTTGGATCGCTCCTCGTGATGAGCTGGCCGCGCGTGAAAAATTGGAGCTTGACTCTAAAGCGCAGATTGCTGACCTTGAGCCGTTGCGCACTGAAAACTTCCAGATTAACTATCACAAGGCGACAGCCATCTTCGATTTCCTGACAAAAAAGGAAAACACCATGCTATCTAAGCGTGGCGTTGTTATCGTTGATGAACGCAGCAACAAGCTTTTCGTGACTGACGTAGCCTCCCGCCTAGAGGAGTTGCGTCGCATAATTGATGAGATTGACGTACCCGTGAAGCAGGTTTTGATCGAGGCGCAAATAGTTGAAGCGTCAGACTCATTCGCTCGGAACCTTGGTGTAAGACTTGGATTTATGAGCGCACTTGGGGTATCGAATGGACTCTCGAGGACTTCTACAACGGGCGCTGCAATTGAGGGGACAGGTTATCAGGCAGGTTTGGCTGCGACTGTTCAGAATTTTAATACCTCCGACACTCAAAACATCAATCTTGCTGCGCCAGGCATAAACGGCAAAGTCGCTGGTGTGTTGTCAACCGTATTGTTTAACAAGAGCGGCTCACGTTTTATTGACTTGGAAATATCGGCACTGGAGGCCGATGGACGAGGGAAGGTGGTATCCCGCCCGAAAATCATGACTTCAGATCAAATAGAGGCATTAATTGAGCAAGGTGTTGAGTTGCCCTATCAGTTGGCAACGAGTTCCGGTGCTACTTCCGTGGCGTTCCGTAAGGCGAATTTATCTCTTAAGGTCAAGCCGCAAGTTACTCCTGACGGACGAATTGCTCTCACTGTAGATGTAAACAAAGACTCTCCCAATACAGCACTTTCACAGGCGTTTGGCATTCCGATAAACACCAAGCACATCAATACTCAAGTATTGGTCGAAAATGGTGGCACCGTTGTCTTGGGTGGCATTTATCAGCAAGACACTCAAAATCTTACGAACAAGATTCCGTTGTTGGGAGACATTCCGATCCTTGGCTATCTTTTTCGCGAGAACGAACGCTCTGATACCAAGACGGAATTGCTGATTTTCATTACACCTCGCGTTGTGACGGAACAATCGGCTTCGCGCTGATAGAAGTTGGTATGGCCATGCAAAGCCGTCACGGACCAAGTCCGCGACGGCTTTATTTTGCCCGATGCACCTCTCCTGCAATAGAATTGCCACGTGAACCTCCAGTCTGGCAATATCTATCTGGTGGGCCTTATGGGCTCGGGCAAGACTACGATCGGTCGGGCTTTGGCACGTCGCTTGGGTCGGCGTTTTGTCGATTCGGACCATGAAATCGAGCATCGTACCGGAGTACGTGTTCCCATCATTTTTGAAATGGAAGGCGAGGCGGGCTTTCGCAAGCGCGAAGCTTCGGTGATTGCCGAGCTTTCCCAGCATGCGGGCATCGTCATGGCCACTGGTGGCGGTGCAATACTGGATGCCGCAAACCGCGCCGTGATGGCGAGTACCGGCTGGGTGATTTACCTGGATGTACCCACTCACGTCTTGCTCGACCGCACGCGCCATGACACCAACAGGCCCTTGCTTCAGGTGGCAGATCCGCGTGCGAAACTGGAAGGATTGCGCGAGCAACGCGATGCGCTCTATCGTGAAGTTGCCGATCTTGTTGTGGATGGCGCGCGCAATAACTCGCAAGCCGCAGTCAGTCGTATTCTCAAGGAATGGGAAAAGCAGTGCGCACACTCGACGTAGCGCTGGGTAATCGCGCTTATCCGATTCGCATAGGGCAGGGATTGCTGTCGCAGTCGGACCTCGTCCTGCCGTACCTGCAACGCCCTCGTGTAGCCATCGTTACCAACGATGTAGTGGGTCCAATTTATCTCGAAACGTTTTCGGCGGCCTTGCGCGATGCTGGCGTTGTCGTTACGCCAATCGTGTTGCCGGACGGCGAAGCCAACAAGAATTGGGAAACGCTCAATCGCATTTTCTCGGGTTTGCTGGAAGCGCGCTGCGAGCGCGCGGTGACGCTGATCGCGCTGGGTGGTGGCGTGATCGGCGATATGACAGGCTTTGCGGCTGCGACTTATCAACGTGGTGTGCCATTCATTCAGGTGCCGACCACCTTGTTGTCGCAGGTTGACTCTTCGGTAGGCGGTAAAACTGCAATCAACCACCCACTCGGCAAAAATATGATAGGTGCATTTTATCAGCCGAGGCTGGTGCTCGCCGATGTGGGCACTTTGCGCACGCTGCCGTTGCGCGAGTTGCGCGCGGGTCTGGCTGAAGTGATCAAACATGCGCTGATTCGCGATGCTGCACGCGTGGATTGGCTCGAAGCAAACATGGATGGATTGCTGGCGTGCGATCTGGAATTGCTGGCGGAGGCCGTGGAGTGGAATTGCCGCATCAAGGCGGCCGTGGTGATCGCGGATGAGACCGAGCAGGGCGAACGCGCGCACCTCAATCTGGGCCACACTTTTGGCCATGCCATCGAAACCGGTATGGGGTATGGCGCCTGGTTACATGGCGAGGCGGTGGCGGCAGGTGCGGTCATGGCGGCGGAACTTTCTGCGCGACTCGGTATGCTCAGTCGTGCCGATGTCGAGCGAATTCGTCGCCTGTTCGAGCGTGCCGGCTTGCCCGTGAAAGGTCCTGCACTCGGGGCCGGGCGCTACTTGGAACTGATGCGACATGACAAAAAGGTAGAGGATGGGCGGCTTCGTCTGATTCTGCTTGATCGTATCGGTCGTGCCGTCATCCGGGATGATGCATCGATTGCTGATATCGAAGCGTCGATTGAAACGTGCACTGCCTGATATGACAGATAGTTTGCTTGCACCCTATGCCGTATCCGATGACAACAGTCGCGGCCGGGCAGCGGCCGAGCCTGCGCCGGCCTCACGCAGCGAATTCCAGCGTGATCGCGACCGCGTCATCCATTGCACGGCCTTTCGGCGGTTGGAGTACAAGACCCAGGTTTTCGTGAATCATGAGGGCGACCTGTTTCGCACACGGTTGACGCATAGCATCGAGGTCGCGCAGATCGCTCGCTCGCTGGCGCGTGCGCTCAAGCTCAACGAAGATCTGGTGGAAGCAATCTCGTTATCGCATGACCTCGGGCACACGCCTTTCGGACATGCCGGGCAAGACGCCTTGAACGACTGCATGAAGGATTCAGGTGGCTTCGAACATAATCTACAGTCGCTGCGCATCGTCGACGTACTCGAAGAGCGCTACGCCGAATTCGATGGGCTCAATCTTACTTTCGAAACGCGCGAAGGTATCCTCAAGCATTGCTCGCTCAAAAACGCGGCGCTGCTGGGCGATGTCGGTCAGCGCTTTCTCGACAAGACTCAGCCCTCGCTCGAAGCACAGCTGTGTAATCTCGCCGATGCCGTGGCGTACAACAACCACGACGTGGACGATGGCTTGCGCGCGGGGCTCATCACCTTCGAACAGCTTCAGCAGGTCGAAGCATTCTCGCGGCACAGCGCGGCATTGCAGACTCAGTATCCGGGCCTGGCGGGACGGCGTCTCATCCACGAAACAGTACGGCGCATGATCAACGATTTCGCACTTGATCTGATTGAGCAGACGAGACAGAACATTCTCGTTGCTGGTGTCGAAACAATTGCGGATGTGCGCGCGGCACAGCCGCTCGTGGCTTTCTCCGTGGCCATGCGCGAGGAGCTTCTGCAACTACAAAGATTCCTGCGCGAAAATCTTTATTGGCATTACCAGGTGCTGCGCGAAATGAGCAAAGCCAAGCGCACCATCACCGAGCTGTTCGATGCTTTCACGAGTGATGTGCGCTTACTCCCGCCGAAATTCCAGCAGCGCGCACGTGAAGATAAAGCGCGTGCGATCGCAGACTATATTGCTGGTATGACGGATCGCTATGCAATGAAAGAGCACCAGCGGCTGTTCGCGATTGGCTAGGCGCTTGCCACTTCATCATTTCGCGTCAAACGCGAGCCATCATTCGTTTCCATGAGCCGTCTCCCCCGTCTTCATGTGCCCGGCATGCCGCTGCTGATCCTGCAGCGTGGCAACAATGGCGTTGGCATTTTTGTGGATGACGCCGATTTTCAGCAGTATCGGGACATCCTGCGCAATTCGGCGCGCGAGACGGGCATCCCGATACATGCCTACGTCATGATGCCGAATCACGTTCACCTGCTGACTACGCCGACCGAGGAGCGCGCTGCGGGCGGACTGATGCAACGCGTGGGCAGGCGCTATGTGCGCTATTTTAACGACCGCCATGTACGCAGCGGCACCTTGTGGGAAGGGCGCTATCGCTCGACCGTCATAGAGCCGACACGCTATCTGCTGGCTTGCTATCGCTACATAGAGCGTAATCCGGTGCGCGCAGGACTGGTCGCGGAGGCCGCTCACTATGCATGGTCAAGCTGCCGACATCATCTTGGCCTGGCCCCCGATCCGCTGTTGACCGACCATGCGCGCTATTGGGCCTTGGGCAATACGCCATTTGAGCGGCAGGCGGCCTACGGCGCAATGCTCGATGCGGGCGAGCCACCCGAGGAACTTGCTGCCATTCGTTATGCTGCGCACCGCGGCTGGCTGCTTGGCGAAATGGATCTCAGCGGCGAAGCGGAAGCCAATCGCCGCATCGCGCCCTTGCCCAAGGGCCGACCGCGCCGTACCTGATTCGCCGACGGATCAACTGCCGCCCCTTTCGAGCAGCAAACCAAATCGCACCAAGGAATTCATTGACGGGATTTTTTGCCATTAAACCGCACCGTTATGGCCCAAACAGATCTGTCCCTAATTTTAAACCGCACTGTGTTTGTGCGTTTAATAATTACACTCTGACCCCTAATTATATTTCTTGGATTGTGCGGCTTGAGGTTTTATATTTCTAGCCTGTGCCAGTCGGTGCCGCGTGCGGCCGCCTGCGAATCCGGTAAGGAGTGACGAGATGACGATACAAGCCCAGGGTCTTTACGATCCCGCCAACGAACACGATGCCTGCGGTGTAGGCTTCGTAGCCCACATCAAGGGCAAGAAGAGCCATGAAATCGTTCAGGGCGGCCTGAAGATTCTGGAGAACATCGACCATCGCGGTGCCGTCGGTGCCGATCCTTTGATGGGCGATGGCGCAGGTATTCTGATCCAGATTCCCGATCAGTTCTTCCGCGAAGAGATGGCGGCGCAGGGCGTGAAATTGCCGCCCGCCGGCGAATATGGCGTTGGCATGATCTTCCTGCCCAAGGAGCACGCCTCGCGCCTGGCTTGTGAGCAGGAACTCGAACGTGCCGTGCGCGCCGAAGGCCAGATCGTTCTCGGTTGGCGCGATGTGCCCGTCGACGCCGCAATGCCGATGTCGCCCACCGTGCGTACCAAGGAGCCGGTGATCCGTCAGATATTCATCGGTCGCGGCCCGGACGTGATGGTCACTGAAGCGCTCGAACGCAAGCTCTATGTCATCCGTAAGCTTGCCAGCCACGCCATCCAGCGTCTTTCGCTCAAGCATGGCAGCGAATACTTCGTGCCGTCGATGTCCGCCCGCACCGTCGTCTACAAGGGCCTGCTGCTCGCCACCCAGGTCGGCGTCTATTACAAAGACTTGGCCGATGTGCGTTGCGTGTCGGCGCTGGCACTGGTGCACCAACGCTTCTCGACCAATACCTTCCCCGAATGGCCGCTGGCGCATCCGTATCGCATGATCGCCCACAACGGTGAAATCAATACGGTAAAGGGCAACTTCAACTGGCTGCGCGCGCGCGAAGGCGTGATGAAGTCCGCCGTCCTTGGCGACGACCTGAAGAAACTGTACCCGCTCGTCTATGAAGGCCAGTCCGATACGGCGACCTTCGACAACTGCATCGAGTTGTTGACCATGGCTGGCTACCCGTTGGCGCAAGCCGCGATGATGATGATTCCGGAAGCCTGGGAGCAGCACGACTTGATGGACCAGAATCGTCGTGCCTTCTACGAATATCACGCTGCCATGATGGAGCCGTGGGATGGCCCTGCGGCGATTGCGTTCACCGACGGTCGCCAGATCGGTGCCACGCTGGATCGTAATGGTCTGCGCCCCGCGCGCTACATCGTCACCGATGATGACCTTGTCATCATGGCTTCGGAGGCTGGCGTGCTGCCCGTTGCCGAAAGCAAGATCGTCAAGAAGTGGCGCCTGCAACCAGGCAAGATGTTCCTCATCGACATGGAAGCCGGTCGCATCATCGACGACAAAGAACTCAAGGATGCGCTGGCCAATGCCAAGCCTTATCGCGAGTGGATTTCGCGCATCCAGGTCAAGCTCGACGAGGTCGATGGTCCTGAGCCGGAAATCGAAGAGCGCGCGTCGCTGCTGGATCGCCAGCAAGCCTTCGGTTACACGCAGGAGGACACCAAGTTCCTCATGGCGCCGATGGCGCTGAACGGTGAAGAGGCCATCGGCTCGATGGGTAACGACTCGCCGCTGGCGGTCATGTCCAACAAGCTCAAGCCGCTCTACAACTACTTCAAGCAGCTGTTCGCGCAGGTCACGAATCCGCCGATCGACCCGATTCGCGAGCAGATCGTGATGTCGTTGGTGTCCTTCGTCGGCCCCAAGCCGAACCTGCTCGACCTGAACAATATCAACCCGCCGATGCGTCTCGAAGTATCGCAGCCTGTGCTCGACTTCAAGGACATGGCGAAGATCCGCCACATCGAGGAATACACCGACAACAAGTTCAAGTCCTACGAATTGGATATATGCTATCCGGTTATCTGGGGTAACGAGGGCGTCGAGGCGCGCCTCGCCTCGCTGTGCGCCGAGGCCGAAGATGCAGTGCGCTCCGGCTTCACGATCATCATCATCTCCGATCGCAAGATGGACGCAACGCACGTTGCCATTCCCGCGCTGCTCGCAACGAGCGCCGTGCATCAGCACCTCGTCAAGAAAGGCATACGCACCAGCACCGGTCTCGTCGTCGAAACCGGGTCGGCGCGCGAAGTGCACCACTTCGCCCTGTTGGCCGGCTACGGCGCGGAGGCGATCCATCCCTACCTCGCGATGGAAACGCTACGCGCACAAAGCTTCGGTCTGCCTGCCGATTTCGGCCCCGAAAAGGCGGTCAAGAACTACGTCAAGGCCATCGGCAAGGGCTTGCAGAAGGTCATGTCGAAGATGGGCATCTCGACCTATATGTCCTATTGCGGCGCGCAGATTTTCGAGGCTATCGGACTCAACCGGGAACTCATCGACAAGTACTTCAAGGGCACACCGTCGAATGTCGAAGGCATCGGCATCTTCGAGGTTGCCGAGGAAGCGATTCGTCTGCACAACGAAGCCTTCGGTCCTTCGCCGGTACTTGCCAACGCACTCGACGCTGGCGGTGAATATGCATTCCGCATTCGTGGCGAAGAGCACATGTGGACGCCCGATGCGATTGCCAAGCTGCAGCACTCGACACGCTCCGGCAGCTTCCAGTCGTACAAGGAATATGCGCAGATCATCAACGATCAGAGCAAGCGCCACATGACGCTGCGCGGCCTGTTCGAATTCAAGTTCGACCCGAGCAAGGCTGTGCCGATCGACGAGGTCGAGTCGGCGAAGGACATCGTCAAGCGCTTCGCTACCGGCGCCATGTCGCTCGGCTCGATCAGCACCGAAGCGCACACGACCCTCGCCATCGCGATGAACCGCATCGGCGGCAAGTCCAACACCGGCGAAGGCGGCGAAGATCCGAATCGTTACAAGAACGAGATGAAGGGCATCTTCATCAAGAAGGGCGACACGCTTGCCGGCTTGCTGGGCAAGGACGTCATCGAACGCGACATCGAGTTGCAAGAAGGCGATTCGCTGCGCTCGCGCATCAAGCAGGTCGCCTCCGGCCGCTTCGGCGTGACCGCCGAGTACCTCACCTCGGCCGATCAGATCCAGATCAAGATGGCGCAAGGTGCCAAGCCCGGCGAGGGTGGTCAGTTGCCGGGCGGCAAGGTGTCCGAATACATCGGCAAGCTGCGCTTCTCCGTGCCCGGCGTGGGTCTGATCTCGCCGCCGCCGCATCACGACATCTACTCCATCGAAGATCTGGCGCAACTGATTCACGATCTGAAGAACGTCAATCCGAAGGCTGATATCTCCGTCAAACTCGTATCCGAAGTCGGTGTCGGTACCGTCGCTGCGGGTGTGGCTAAGTGCAAGGCCGATCACGTTGTCATAGCCGGCCACGACGGCGGCACGGGCGCCTCGCCGCTGTCGTCGATCAAACACGCCGGCTCGCCGTGGGAATTGGGTCTTGCCGAGACGCAACAGACCCTCGTGCTCAACGGCCTGCGCGACCGCATCATCGTCCAGGCCGACGGCCAGATGAAAACCGGGCGTGACGTTGTCATAGGCGCCATGCTCGGTGCCGAGGAGTTCGGCTTCGCCACAGCACCGCTGGTGGTCGAAGGCTGCATCATGATGCGTAAATGCCATTTGAATACCTGTCCGGTCGGCGTCGCGACGCAAGATCCCGAACTGCGCAAGAAATTCAGCGGCAGACCCGAGCACGTGGTTAACTTCTTCTTCTTCATCGCCGAAGAAGTACGCGAGCTGATGGCGCAACTGGGTATCCGCAAGTTCGAAGAACTCATCGGCCGCACCGACCTGCTCGACAAGAAGAAAGCCGTCGAGCACTGGAAGGCCAGGGGCCTGGACTTCAGCAAGATATTCCATCAGCCGCACACCTCTGCCGAGGCGCGCCGCTGCACGACGGTGCAAGACCATCGCCTCGGCAAGGCCCTCGACCTCAAGCTGATCGAGCGCTCCAAGCCAGCGTTGGAAAAGGGCGAGCGCGTCTCGTTCATCTCGCCGATCATCAACGTCAACCGCACGGTTGGCGCGATGCTGTCGGGCGAGGTGGCCCGACGCTATAGCCATGCCGGCCTGCCGGAC
This sequence comes from Rhodocyclales bacterium, assembly GCA_028292505.1. Classification (GTDB taxonomy): domain Bacteria; phylum Pseudomonadota; class Gammaproteobacteria; order Burkholderiales; family Rhodocyclaceae; genus Viridibacterium. Next base: position 13,005 of record JAQGMF010000010.1, on the reverse strand, counting down.
GACACCATCCATATCCAGTTCAACGGTACGGCGGGACAGAGTTTCGGCGCCTTCCTGGCGCATGGCGTGACGCTCGACCTCGTCGGCGAGGGCAACGACTATGTCGGTAAGGGCATCTCCGGCGGTCGCGTCATCGTGCGTTGTCCGAACGACTTCCGCGGCTTCGGTCCGGAACACATCATCGTCGGCAACACCGTGCTGTTTGGCGCGATCGGCGGCGAAGCCTACTTCAACGGCGTGGCGGGCGAGCGCTTTGCGGTGCGCAATTCGGGCGCGGCAGCGGTTGTCGAAGGCGTGGGCGATCACGGCTGCGAATATATGACAGGTGGAACTGTGGTGGTGCTCGGCGACACGGGCCGCAACTTCTCGGCGGGCATGTCCGGCGGCGTGGCGTATGTCTACGATCCGCAAGGCATGTTCGAAGGGCGCTGCAATATGGCGATGGTCGATCTGGAGCGCGTACTGCCAGCCGCCGAGCAGGCCGAGAAGCTGGACAAGGCCATCTGGCACAGCCAGCAACGTGGTGGCGTGCAGGAGGCGGATGAAGCCATCCTGCGCAGGATGATCGAAAGCCACTTCCGCTACACCGGCAGCTTCCGCGCCAAGTCACTGCTGGAGAGCTGGCCTGAGTCGCGCGCGGCCTTCGTCAAAATTATGCCGAAGGAATATCGTCGCGCGCTTAAGGAAATCAATGCGGCTGCGAAACAGCCCGTCTCCGCTTGAGGTCTATTTTCCGCTTGAAGTAAATTTTGGGCTTGATATCGGGGTAATTTGAAATGGGTAAAGTCACAGGCTTCATGGAGTTCGAGCGGCAGGAAGAGGGTTACGAGGCCGTCGAATCGCGCAAGAAGCATTACAAAGAATTCGTCATGCGTTTGTCGGACGAGCAGGCAAAAGTGCAGGGCGCACGTTGCATGGATTGCGGCATACCGTTTTGCAACAACGGCTGCCCGGTCAACAACATCATCCCCGATTTCAACGACCTGGTTTACACACAGAACTGGCGCGAAGCTATCGACGTGCTGCATTCCACCAATAACTTTCCCGAGTTCACCGGCCGCATCTGTCCTGCACCGTGCGAGGCCGCATGCACTTTGGGTATTCACGAGCTGCCAGTAGGCATCAAGTCGATTGAGCACGCCATCATCGACAAGGCCTGGGAAAGCGGCTGGGTTGTGCCGCAACCAGCGAGCCAGAAAACCGGCAAGAAGATTGCTGTCGTCGGCTCCGGCCCCGCAGGCCTGGCGGCTGCGCAACAGCTTGCGCGTGTTGGCCATGACGTGACCGTGTTCGAAAAGCGCGACCGCATCGGCGGCCTGCTGCGTTATGGCATTCCTGATTTCAAGATGGAGAAGAGCCACATCGACCGCCGCATCGCCCAGATGCAAGCGGAAGGCGTGGTCTTCAAGACCAGCGTCTATGTGGGCGACGCAGACCTGCCCGGCAAGATCGGCAGCGATGCCAAGGAAAAGATTAAACCCAAGCAAATGCTCAAGGACTTCGACGCCGTGATTCTCTCCGGCGGTTCCGAAATGCCACGCGATTTGCCGATTCCTGGCCGCGACCTCGAAGGCGTGTACTTCGCCATGGAATTCCTGCCGCAGCAGAACAAGGTCAACGCCGGCGACAAACTCAAGGACCAATTGAAGGTGGCAGGCAAGAATGTCGTTGTCATCGGCGGTGGCGATACCGGTTCCGATTGCGTCGGCACATCCAATCGCCAAGGCGCCAAGAGCGTGCTGCAATTTGAACTGATGCCACAGCCGCCTGAGCAGGAGAACAAAATGCTGGTCTGGCCCTACTGGCCGACCAAGCTGCGTACTTCGTCGTCGCACGAAGAAGGCTGCGATCGCGACTGGTCGATCACCACTAAAGAATTCCGCGGCGAGAACGGCAAGCTCAAAGCACTGGTCACGGCCGAAGTCGAGTGGAAGCGCGACGACAAGACCGGCCAGATGAAGATGAGCGAAGTGCCGGGCTCGGAAAAGGAAATCCCTGCGGAAGCGGCCTTCCTCGCGATGGGCTTCACCAACCCCGTTGGCGCATTGCTCGAAGGTTTTGGTGTCGACAAGGACGCGCGCGGCAACGCCAAGGCGACGACCGACGGGCCTGGCTGTTATGCCACTAACGTACCGAAGGTTTTCGCAGCTGGCGACACGCGTCGCGGTCAGTCGCTTGTCGTATGGGCGATTCGCGAAGGCCGTCAGGCTGCGCGTGAGGTGGATGCGTTCCTGATGGGTTCGAGCGTATTGCCGCGCTGAGCGAAATATTCACTGCATGAGAAAACACTGGGCCGCATCGCGGCCCTTTATTTTTTTTAAGCAGGGTTAGCGAAGATCGCCTCGATCTGAGGCTTGACAATGTCCCACACGGCGGGCAACACCTCCGCAATGAACTCATTGCGCGCCATCACCTGCGCCAAGTTGACGTTGTTCTCACGCCAAACTTGGCCACCATGGTCGATATTGTGCAAAACGGGCAATAGACGGTCTAGCGCATTGGCATAACGCGCTTCAGGTGTGTCATTCGCGCAGAATTCGTCCCATAAGGCACGCAGACTTTCTGCCGTTTGCTGCGGCAATGTCATCAGCAAATGTGTCAATGCCTCCGCCTCTCGAACTTGAGCATCGTTGCGCTGGGCCGCATAGACGAAGGTGTCGCCACATTCTATTTCTGGTACGTCATGCATGAGGAATAGCAATGCCGCATGGCGCGCGTCAACTTTGAAGCTACATTCTTGCTCCAACAACAGTGCACAGATCGCGCCATGCCAGCTGTGCTCCGCACTGTTTTCGACGCGTGCAAGACCGGACGGGCTGGTTCGGCGCTCAACGGCTTTCAAACGATCCAGAACGAGAGCAAAGCCGAGCAGGCGAGAAGTATCGGACATGGCGGATTGGGGAGCAGAGAGAGATCGCAGTTTGCCACTGCGCTTGGGCGATAGTCGACTATCGGACGTCGTGCTTGAGAGGTCCCAGTTCATCGCGCATAAGAGCGTAGCGAATAGGCAGACGACCGCGAGGAGTGGCGGCGCGCGCAGGGAGCAGGGGAAAACTTCCAGGTTCCAAGAACCTATTCTGTGAGCCGCGTTGCCTGAAATTCAGGTCGGGAAGTATTCGATGGTTTTAGGATTTTCGTTCGTCACCTACCTCACAAGCTCGAACCAAACGCGTCCAGACTAGCCGTTCCTCCCGCACGGAGCTACTGCATGCGCCGCATCCTCATCGCCCTTTTCTGCGCTCTGATCTGTCTCTTTGCAACGCTCGCTAGCGCTGCCCCGGCCAAGCTTTGGCAAGCCGACGAAGCCACCCGAACACGCATCACCCAATCGCTTGACGCACGCTGGAGCCGCTTGTTCGATCACGGCGAGTTGCGCAAGGGCCAGACTTCCATCGACGCCGCCGACTTCGCGCTCGATGCCATTGCGGTGAGCTACGACGCGCAGAAAATCGGGCAGGCATTGAACGCGCTGGTCGCCATGCAGGACACCGATCCAACGAGCCGCAGCTACGGCAACATCAATTGGTATCAGGGCGACCAGAAGCTCGTCGACCGCAACGGCATCGAGTTTGTCATGCGCCGTCTCGCACTTATTCCCTTGTTGTTCCCGGATCGCCTGAGCGCCACGCAACGCATCGCGCTCGACAAGCTCATGACGCTGGCCAAGACTGGCATCACACGCCATGACGTTCGCATCAGCTACACCAACATCTTTCTTATGAAGACCTGGAACCTCATCGCGATAGGCGAGAGTTTGCACGACGAGGCGTTAGCGACGCAGGGGCGCAACATGCTGCGTGACTGGCTGGCCTACACCGCGCGCACCGGCATCAATGAATTCCTCAGCCCCACCTATTTCGAAGTCGATCTCGACAACCTGTCGCTCATCGCCAATCTGTCGAACGACGGGGCCACGCGACAGATGGCGAACGATGGATTGGCTTTCTTCTGGCACGACATTGCATTGCACTGGTATTCACCTGGCATGCGTCTCGGCGGCGTGCACAGTCGCGACTACGACCGCCTGTTCAACGTCGCCGCGCTCAACACCAAGATGGTCGAGACCGGCTGGCTCGAAGCTGCGCCGACACAACGTGTCGATCAGCGTGGCCCGTACGAGTTCTATGCCTGGGCACAGCCGCCCGAGGCTGCGCGCCAATGGCTCGGTGGGCCTTTCCCGCGCTTCATTTCAGAGCGCTGGGGCGAGGAGCCCGAGAAGCGCCTGTCGCATTACATGGGTCACAACTTCGGCATCAGCTCTGCCGAGAGCGGCTACACCGCGGGTCACGACAACGCGCCGCTGGTGATCAATATGGGCAGCGGTGCAGATGTCCCTATCATCGACTTCTTCATGGACGGCCACCGCGATCACTACGGTACCAACAAGACGCTCGAAGCAGGCTCCGGCCACATGAAGGCCCTGCACCTCAAACCCTTCCTCAGTAGCGTGCAGAACGATGGCGAAGTGTTGTTCGTCGCCTCCACCCAGAATGACGTTGTCAACAACGCCGCGCTCGAATCCATCATCACCCTGCCGGCCGACGCGGAGTTCTGGATAGACGACAAGCCACTGAAACTCTTCAATGCCAGCAGCGCATGGAACTACGATATCGCACCGAATGGCGACAGTACGCAGATCAGCATTACGGAGAAAGACGGCCACGCCGAAGTGCTGCTTACCGACAGGGACGACAAGCTTGGCGTAGGCATTTCGCGTTATTTCGATGTCATGGCGGGCAATGAGTACCGCATCAAGGCCTCCATGCAGGGCGGCGACGTGTTTCTCTATCTCAACTTCTACGACGCCGAGAGACACCTCATCGGCGGCGAGCATGCGCAAAAGGTCAGCGCCGGCACGATAGATTTCGCCGAGCGCTCATACAGCTATGTCGCGCCACCCGGCGCCGTGTCCTGCAGGGCCTGGCTGTATTCCACCTCGACCAACAAGACCAGCCTGCGCATCAACGACCTGCGTTTTGAAGAGACGAGCAAGAATGAACAGGCCGTAAAATTGCTCGGCGGTTTCGACTTCCACGAATACAAAGCCGAGCAAGTTAGCGTACCCGTCGGCGCCACACTCACATTGCGGCGCCAGGATGTCGCCGTCGCGCTACGCCTCGTCAATGCCTGGGACGTGCAAGGTCGCAGCGTGCCTTTCGTGCTCTACAACGACGGTCCGCAATACCACGCGATGCGCCTCACCGCACAGCATGCGGAAAGCAGCGTGGCAGGGCGAGGCTCGATCGCGGTGTGGGCGCATGCGGAAGAGGGCATCGTCAGCGATACGGATTTTGAGGCCTTTCGTCGCAAGGCTGCGGCGGTGAATGCCAGTGCGAAAATCGACGGCGATCAGATTGACGTGAATGCACGTGGCATTACGGGTTCATCACACATCGTCGCCGATGTAGCGAAGGGGCGGCGCATCTTGCGTGAGGGAATGAAATCTGTTCCGGTGGATGCGGTGATGTGGGTGAACGGGAAGGATGTGGGACGGGAGATTCTGCGCGGATATGCGAAGTAAGTGGCTGGCGGAACCTCCAAAGAGTCCCGCCCTACTTTAGCCGAGTCGTGGATTTGTAAAGCTCAACCCGTGCGCGGCGAATCTAGTCGACAACACCATTTCCGCGTACGCAAATCCCCTGCTTCTGCTCCAGCTGGTCGTAGAAGTCGCTGAGTCGTCGTCCTTTCTGATCGGGAAACACTTCCGGCTTTACGAGCAATATCTGCACACGATCAACGCGAAAGTGGCGGAAGTCGTGGCGCAGCTCACACCAGCCGATGAGGGTCCAGTGCTGTCCCCAGAAGAACAGGCCGAGCGGCCATAGTTCGCGTTGCGAGGGCGTGCCGTCTTCGGTCTGGTAGTCGATGCGAATGACATTTCTGCGCCGCACGGCATGCCTGAGCTGGCCGAGCCAGGGCGGGCGGGCACGCGGGAAGTTGGGGACGAACAGGCGAGCGAGCGAGGCTTCGCGCTTGCGTGCTTCCGGTAATACGTTCTGGATCTTTGCCATTGCGGCGAGCGCGGCGCGTTCGAGTTCGGGATCGGCCCAGGCCTGAACCATGCGCGTGCCGACAAGCAGGGCTTCGATCTCGTCGATGTCGAAAGCGAGCGGCGGGATGTCGATGCGATGCTTGAGGCGATAACCAACGCCAGCCTCGCCTTCGATGGGCACGCCGGACAGACTCAGGTCGGTAATGTCGCGATAGAGCGTGCGCAATGACACCTGCAACTGGTCGGCCAGCCACGCACCTGTGCAGGAACTGCGGCTGCGCAGGAGTTCAACGAGGCGGAAGAGGCGGTCGGCGCGGCGCATGGTGTGTGCATTCTATGTGGGTGCGGGGTGATGTAGGGTGGGTTCGCGAAGCAACCCACCGTCTCTCAGGCTGACGCAATGGCGGGTTGTCGCTTCGCACCGAACTTACCCACAGGCGCACCCTACAAAATCACGCAGCCTCGGCAGGCGCTTCGACCAGCATGCGTGAGGAGATAAGCTCGAAATCTTCACGCGAGATTTCGAGGTGGCCAAAGCGAAAGGCGTAGCCCCAGCGCGATTTGTCGCGGATGAAGCCGAGTTGAGCAATCAGCGGGCGAATGTCGACTTCGTGCGCATCATGAAAAATGATGTTGCGACGGTGTGGCACGAACCAATGCGATATGGCGTGTGCATAGACGTCACCGGTGTCGACTTCGCCAATGGCGGTGAAGCGCTGACATGTGACGGTGTCTTCGAAACATTCCTTGGGTGAGTAGTAGATGATCCAGTCGCCAGCCGACATGCGTTGCAGGGGTTGAGCCTTGCCGTGGCAAAGCTGGCAGAAACCGCCCGCGACGCCGCGGGCAACATGGTCGCGCGAGGCGACGCCGATCCAGTAGCGCATGTCGTCCTCCTCGCTTAGTGCAGAGAATGCAGGCCGATGACATTGCCTTCGCTGTCGGCGAACAGGGCGATATGACCGATCTCTTCGCGCAGGAATGTCTTCGGCATAATCACTTTGCCGCCCGCTGCGGGCACGCGGTCGAGAATCGCGGCGAGATCGTCGCCGCCATTGAGATAGACACGTACGCCATCGGGATTGGGCTTGGCCTGTTCCATCTGGACCAGCGCGCCGCCGACGCCGTCTTCGCTCGACGGCAGGATGGCGAGCTTGATGTTCGGAAAGCTGTCGTCAACGCGCAGTGGCGTCGCGAGTATCCGCTCGTAGAAACGCGTGGCACGGGCAAAGTCGGCCGTAGGGATTTCAAACCAGTTGATTGCGTTCATGATGTCGCTCCTTGTAATTCCGGTACTCAGAATTGGTTGTTGGAGACGTCATCATGAAGGGGGGCTACTGACAGCGTGGTGTCAGCAGAGATGGCAGTAGCGTGATTGCGGGGGATGGCCTATGCAGCGATGCTGCGTGCCTTGCAATTAGCCCAAGAGCCACGCGTCAGAGTTCGCCTATTTCTTCGAGTTCCGCCTGGATGTCGAGCCAGCGTTTTTCCCCGGCATCCACGTTTTGCGTCAGTTCACCCTGTTGCTTCAACAATGTCTGCACCTGGCCACTCTCCGCACCTGAATACAAGGCGGGATCGGCGAGCCTTTCATCGAGCAGCTTCTTTTCTTCGTGCCATTTGGCGAGCTTGCGCTCCAACTGTTCCAGCTCCTTGAGCAAGGGGCGGCGACGCTGCAGTTTGGCTTGACGGTCTGCTGCCGTGTCAGCACGCGCCTGCAGACGGCTGGCCTTGTCGTTGGCGAGCTGCGCATCAACATTCGTGCTGGCTTGTTGCGCGCGGCGCGCAGTCAGCCACTGCAGGTAGTCTTCAAGATCGCCATCGAACGGCACGGCAACGCCATCAGCGACGAGCAGAAAGTCGTCGCATACGGTGCGTAACAATGCGCGATCATGGCTTACCAGGATCATGCTTCCATCATATTCAGCAAGCGCCTTGGTTAGCGCATGGCGCATGTCGAGATCGAGGTGATTGGTCGGCTCGTCGAGCAACAACAGATTGGGCTTGCGACGGATCAGGAGGGCCAGCGCGAGGCGCGATTTCTCGCCGCCGGAGAAGGGATCAATCGGTGTATCGGCCATGCCGCCGCGAAAATCGAAGCCGCCGAGATAGTCGCGCAAGGCCTGCTCGCGCGTCATCGGCTCCTGCCGCACGAGATGTTGCAGCGGGCTTTCGTTTGGCCGCAATTGTTCGAGCTGATGCTGGGCAAAGTAACCGAGCACAACACCTTTGCCGAAGAGCGCTTGGCCGCTTTGTGCGACCAGTTCGCCGGCGAGCAATTTGATGAGCGTGGATTTGCCTGCGCCATTCGGGCCGAGCAAACCGATGCGCGCGCCGGGCCGTAGCTCCAGTTTCACGTCGCGCAGAATCGTCTTGTCGCCGTAACCCAATGTCATATCGCTTAGCGTGACCATCGGATCAGGCGCGCTATCCGGTTCCGGGAAAGCGAAGTCGAATGGTGTATCCACGTGCGCCGCAGTGACGCGTTCCATGCGCGCCAATGCCTTGATGCGGCTCTGCGCCTGACGGGCTTTCGTTGCTTGCGCACGGAAACGGTCGATATATTTCTGCAGATGCGCAGCTTCGCGTTGCTGCTTGACGAACATGGCCTGCTGCTGCGCCAATTGTTCGGCATGCTGATCCTCGAAGGAATCGTAGTCGCCTGTGTAAAGCGTCAGGCGTTGACTATCGAAATATGCAATGTGCGTAACGCATGCGTTGATGAAATCACGATCGTGCGAGATCAGCAACAGTGTGCCGCGATAGCCACTGAGCCATTTCTCAAGCCATACCACCGCGTCAAGGTCGAGGTGGTTGGTGGGCTCGTCGAGCAATAGCAGATCGGAGCGGCACATCAGGGCCTGCGCAAGATTGAGTCGCATGCGCCAGCCGCCAGAAAATGCCGATACAGGGCGCTGCAGGTCTTCCATAGAGAAACCGAGACCGGCCAGCAAAGCGCTGGCCCGCGCCCGCGCGCCGTAGCCATCGATTTCCAGCAGTCGCGAATGCAGCTCGCCGACGCGGCTGCCCACATGATCGCCCTCATGGTGCTCGGCTTCGAGTGTCGCCAACTCCTGTTCGATTGACATCAATTCCGCGTCGCCCTGCAGCGCATAGTCGATGGCCGGCGTTGCAAGTGCAGGCGTCTCCTGTGCCACCTGGGCGATCACCCATGTCGATGGAATATCGAGATCGCCTTGATCCTGATGCAACTCGCCGCGCAGCAATGCGAACAGACTCGACTTGCCGCTACCATTGGCCCCCACCACACCCAGCCGCCAGCCGGGGTGGATCTGCATAGAAAGATTTTCGATCAGGCGGCGGGCGCCGCGGGCAAGAGTGAGTGCGCGGAATTGGATCAAAACTGGATCACTTTGTTGGGAGCTGGGACAATGCGGGCGGCCGAACATTTTAAGCGCGTCGCGCTTGGGGAATCGAGACACATGCAAAGAAAACTGATGGGCTTGCTGCTTGTCCTGGCGAGCAGTGCGTTTGCACAGACTTCCGAACCGCTGAGCGAGGACGATCCAGCTGTGTGGGCCGCCCGCGCGGAACGTGCTACGAGCCTGAAGGCGGAAGCTTCACGTACTCGCCATGCCGCCGATGCGCAGCGCGCACGGGACAATGCGGCGTGCCGCAAGAAATTCCTTGAGAACGCCTGCAAGGATTCTGCCCGTGAGCGCTGGATTGAAGAAATCAACAAGGTGCGCGCAATGGAGATCGAGGCAGTTGGCCTGGAGCGCAACCAGCGCGCGCATGAAATCGCTGTGCACGAAAAAGCGCAGGCCAGTGCGCCGCCGAGACCACAATTGATCCTGCCACACAGTTCGGCGCCGGCTGCCCAGCCCAAGCCCGGCGCCGCGCCGCTCAAGATGGACAAAGGCGCGCCCGAGGCTCCGAAGCCGCAGGCCAAACCGCTCGACAAGCACAAACAAGCGGGGCACGAAATGCAGCTGCAGCAAGAACAAGCGCGCAACGCGCAACAGGCGGCGGAACGGGCCGAACAAGCAAAGAAGGATGCCGCGCGCTATGCCGCACACGCCAAAGAGCATGCGCAAAAGGAAGCGGAGCGCAAAGCCAAGGAAGCTGGTAGCGCTCCGGGCCAGTCCGTGCCCGTCAAGTAGGAGGCGAGAATAAAAAAACGGGAAGTCAGCAAAGACTCCCCGTTCCAATTCAGGAAACCCGAAAACGGATTTCCTTTCCCCTAACACTTTTGACTGCATGGACCATCTGGAAAGCAGGCTGAACACATATGTCTCAAGCCGAATAGGACAAAGGCGCCGACTTTCCAGATGGCCTATTGAATTTACAAAGATAAATTTATGGGGGGGGCGGGACTAGCCGGGCCGAAGGGCCCGGCTTGCTACAGCGAAAGCTACTCGGATATCGCTTTGGTCGCTGATTCCGGGCGTCGGTCCCGGTAGCGGCTCGGTCGGCGTACTGTGTTGCAGCAGCCTTTGTCGTCTCCTACATCCTCGCGGTGTGCCTGGCGCATTGCGCGGAGCATTGTCCGTGAAAGACCATTCTTACATATCACCAGAATTTATGGGTGGATTAAAGTCGTTTTTTTAATTAAAGGTTTTTTATGCTGCATTGCAGCAATATTCCTGCCTTGCGGACATTGATTTCCAACGAAAAATCGTTGCGGCGCACCAGCGGCTGGTTTGTATACATGAGCACGTTTTTCGGCCAGAAACGTGCCGCGCAACCCAGCGTGGATTTCAGATTTTCAATCCCTTTGGCACCATCAGCCGCGTCGTGATCGTGCGCCATTCTTCCGGATCTACCGTCGTGATAGAGAGGCGGTTTGCTTTCTGCAAAACGCGCATATCGGCAAGCGATTCTTGATCCCTGAGTGTTGCGAGATCAACGAAAGGCGTCTTTTCGACGAGACGCACATCAACGTTGTGCCAGCGCGGTTCCTCAGGAGTGGATTTGGGATCGAAGAAGCGACTCTTCGGATCGAACTGTGTGACGTCGGGGAAGGCCGTGCTGGCCACGCAAACGATGCCGGCAATGCCGGGACGCGGGCACGACGAGTGATAGAAAAACGCCAAGTCACCGACCTGCATCAGGTCGCGCATGTAATTGCGAGCCTGGTAGTTTCGAACACCGTACCAAGCAACCGTCTGGTTCGGCATGGCGGCAAGATCATCAACCGAGCAGTCCGCCGGTTCGGACTTCATAAGCCAATAGCGCATCATCAATTCTGGGGACGAGGTGCTTGAAGGTTGATCTTGGCACTGCATGGAGTCAACTGGCTTTAAGGGCAGGCGGCAAGCGCTCGGATGAACGTTCTGCAAAAAAACAAACGCGGCCGAAGCCGCGTTTGTGTCTTGCTGGGTTCCCCCGCCTGTGCCGTTAGGCCGGTTATCCTGAACCTGGGTTCAGGGGGTCGCTACCGGACCGCATCAGGTGCACCCGGCTTAGGGGCGCTCACAACAGCGGCTTGTTCGGACAGCAACCATGTCGTTAGACATTGGTTCAAGGAGTACACCGACCTTGACGAACACTGCAGGGGAAAACCTTTTCGGGCTGTTTCAAACCTCCAAACAACACCTGATAAATCAATCTACGGAACGCGTCACTGGAACTGAAATTTTCAGCTTCAAACGCGTCTTAAAATCTCAAAACAATTTTTCTTGCTTGGCCAGCGCCTGTTCGAACCGCTCGCCCAATAAATTTATTCTACGCCGGTAATCGGGCAGATCAAGGCCTCCCGCACGCTGATGTGTGACGAATTCATTGGCGATGTCGAGAGCCGCCATCAAGGCAAGCGTTTCACCACCACTCGTCGATTTGTTTGCCAGCTTGCGCATTCGTTCATCAACGAGTGTCACTGCCGCGAGCAGCGTTTCCTTTTCATCTGCCTTGACGGAGACACTGTATTGGCGGCCCATCAAGTCGATGTCGATCTTGTCCATCAGACGTCCTCGCGTTCAGGCAGGCGCGCGATGAGCGCTTCGACACGGGCGATGCATTGCGCCAGTTTGTCGCGCAGGTGTCCGTTGTCTGCTTCCAATGCATCCAGACGCGTATGCAGGCCGCGGTTCTCGTCTCGCAGTGACTGGTATTCGCTCAGAAGCCGCGCAGCGCGCTCTTCGAGTTGATTGATTTCTTTTTCCATGAAGGCGATGGTAGGCCTACGGTAGAAACTCGGTCAAGGCTCCCCTGCTCAAGGTTGGCTGTATTCGTCCTGCGTATTCGTCATTTGATCCACCGCAAAGGCCCGTCACAACAGCGCACGGCAGGTGGCGCGATAGGCAACGCTCCGGTAAGATGCGCCGGCGCTTCAGGTGCTCGACGCGGTATTGGTTTGATATAGGCCGCATAGAGTGAAACGGGAAGTCGGTGCGATGTCATGAACATCAATGCGAGGCGCTCGACGGGCCAGTCGCGAAACGCGCCGCCGCTGGCGGTGAGCGTGACGCGGCGGACGGTGGAGTGCGGATGTCCCTGAAGACACTGGAAGACGGCGTTGTGCTCGCTGTCGACGGGCAGAAGTTTTGCGCCGTGCGCGTGCGCGGCTTCGATCACGAACTTGCCGGCGAGGACGAGAATTTCCTTCGAGGCGAGCGCGAGGTCCTTGCCCGCGGCGAGGGCTGCGAGGGCCGGCGCCAGGCCGGTGGTGCCGACCACGGCGACCAGGACGAGATCCGCTTCCGGCAGTCTCGCGAGGGCGACGAGGCCGTCCAAGCCGCCGTGCAGTTTCGTGCCCGCGGGAAAACCGCCGGATTTCCGCGCCTCGGCGAAGGCGGCGTCGTCGAAGATCGCGACCTGCGGCACCGAAAAATCGCGCGCGATCTGGGCGAGCCGCGCGTGATTGGCGCGCGCGGCGATCCCGACGAGTTGGAGTTTGTCCGGATGCGCCGCGATGACGCGCAGCGTGCTCTCGCCGACGGAACCGGTCGCTCCGAGGAGGACCACGCGCTTGCGGGAGTTTGAAGAGGAAGCAGCCACGAAAGCGGACAATTATGCCCGAAGCCCTGTGCGCTGAGCAAGCGCGGCCTGAA
>JAQGMF010000009.1 GCA_028292505.1 Rhodocyclales bacterium | reverse complement strand
ATCGTGGCCGCGAAATACCACGTGGCTGCCAGGATAAAACGTGCCCATGCGACTCTTCAGAACGCCGACATGTTGTTGCAACAAATCCGGACCGGATTGTGCGTGGGCATCGTTCATGTGCGCACCTCTGGCGATTGGTCTTTCAATTCAGGGCCTTCCAGTTCAACGACGCCGAACGGGAATTTCTTGTATCCGAGCGGGTGTTGTTCCAGTGCATGGGCGGCAGCACCTGGCAGACGCAGCAACAAGTGCATCATCTCGCCTTGTTCAGGGCTGAAACCCAAATCGGCCAGTGCGACGGCGGCAACACCGGACAATGTGAGTGGCGCCTTGGCAATGGCTTCGAAAGCATCGAGATTCTCGTGCAGCCAGGGTAGGTACGTTCCCGCCGCATAACGCGCGAGACAGGCCAGGGTTTGTTTCACGACGGTCGCGGTACGGACGCCATGAGGGTCAAAGCCCGGCGGATGTTCCGGAGCGGGCCACACGCTGCCTGGAGAGGTTCTTGGGCCCATGATCCGTTGCTGCCAGGCCGCCAGATCAGTGCTGCAGGCCTGCCAGTTTTCCATCGCCAGGAATACCTCGCGACCACCGGCGAGCTGACCCGCGCCGACAGCCAATGCAGCCATCAAACTGGATGCCGCCGTCGAGCCGCATACACCACCGCACATGGCGGCGTGGACAGAGGCATCGCGCGGTCCGGGATTGGCCAATGCGATCGCTAAAGCCTCCAGCGTATCGGCTTGAGCTGGCGTCGGTGCTTCGCTGTGGAACAGCATATACAGCATGTCCACCCAGCGAGCGTTTCCAAGCATCTCCCCGTAAACATCGTAGCCGCGAATGTATGCTGAACGCGTAGCGAAAGGGTTGTCCGGCTCCGCTTCTTCTCGCCACAGGGTACTGCGAACGGCATTGAGATTTGTTTGATTGCTCATAGAATTTTCACGGTAAACATACAAGACTGATTCCGCCATCAACAACGATTTCCTCGCCAACGACATAGGCGGAGTCATCGGAGGCAAGAAACAGAGCGACCTTGGCTACTTCCTCTGAAGTGCCGAAGCGTTTAATAGGGGATCTGCCCGAAATATCCGTTTTAATGGCCTGCATCACTTCCTGTGGCAATGCCATGCGATTAAAACCTCCGGTGTCGATAGGCCCAGGACAGATTGCATTGACCCGGATACCCCTGCCAATGAGGCCAAGTCCCAGAGATTGGACCAGCGACCGCAGTGCCGCTTTACTTGCCGCATAAACGCCGAAATTGGGAGCGCCGGTCTGATTGGTAATCGAAGTAGTGACAATAACGGATGCGTTGTTGCTCAAGAGGGGAAGCGCCTTTTGGATGGTAAAAAATGCTCCTTTGAAATTGACTGCCATGATTTCGTCAAATTGCGCTTCAGTGACGTCCTCAATTGGAGCAGGATTGGCAATTGCGGCATTTAAAAACAGTACATCCAACTTGGTGAAGCGGTCTTTTATCCTGGACATCAATGCGTCGATCTCGGTGAGGTTTCCAGCCTCGCTACGAATGACCAGCGTTTCGCTACCCAGCTCGATTTGAGCACTGGCTAATCTGGCTTCGTCTCTCCCCGTAATAATTAGTTGCGCGCCCTCTGCCTTGAATAGTTTGGCAGTCGCCAGTCCTATACCGCTGGTGCCGCCGGTGATAAGCGCAATTTTCCCATCGAGTCTTGCCATTTTTGTACTGCTCCATTTCTTAAAGGCTATTTGCCAGAACCCGCATCCGGCTATTCATTGGTGGAATCTCATCCGGATCAATGAGTACGTCCAGCAGCGTCGGGCCTTTATGCGCGCATATGGCCGCAATATCCAGATTGTATAAATCCTCGGGCGAGCGCACGGTGTGTCCGGTAGCGCCCAAGGCACGCGCCAAGGCTGCGAAATCGGTTGCGGGTAATTGGTAACCGATGTCTTCAGCGCCGGCCAGCCGTTGCCCGTGTTTGACCATGCCGAGTGCCTGGTCGTTGAGTACCACGAAAATGACATTCAGTTTTTCAGCCACCGCCACCGATATTTCTTGCCCATTCATGAGCATGCTGCCGTCGCCGGTGATGCACACGACTGTTACATCGGGATTGCCAACCGCCGTACCGATGGCGCCGCCAATGGCCCAGCCCATTGGCGCAAAATTCATCGTTACGCGCAGCCAGCCACCATTGGACTGACGTCGTCCCGGTTCGCGCTTGCGCTTGCCACCGCCTACCCGCCTCTCGCTGGCGCGCCGATCGCCTGGCTGGAGATAGTGTATTGCCCAGGCTACGCTGTTACCGGTATCTGCCAGAAAGCGTGTTGACAGCGGGAATAGCTTGCCCAATTCGAGCATCAGACGTTGCGGCTTGATTGGCGTGGCATCGCTTTGATATTGCTCCGGGGCCGCAAGTATGGCGTTCGGCTCCCTTGATGTGCTGTTCTTCGCGAGCACAGAACGACGGCGTTCGATGGCAATCTGGCTTTCATTGTGTTGGCCGCCCGATCGCTCGATCAAGCGATTGAAAATAGCCCGTATGCTGCCACGCATATGGAATCGCGCCATCGGGGTTCGCGCCAGATGATCTTCCGACTCATCGATATGCACCAGGCGTTCATTGAGCAGGCTGTCGCTCCAGCCACCGGTATTCCATTCGCCCATACTGGCACCGACCGCCAGAATCAGGTCGACCGATTCATCGCGCAAGGCAGCTTCCGCAGAGGCGTGCCCGCCGAATCCAAATACGCCACGAAATAGTGGATGTTGAGGACTGACCAGACCCTTACCGTCCGGTGTAGTAACCAGGGTTGCACCGTTCAAGATCGCGAATTGCAGGATGGAGCCAATGGCTTCGTTGCACCAGCCCCCGATGAGGAGAACAACATTGCGCGAGCGGCCCAACATTTCCCACAATATTTCAACGGCATCATCGTCGACCAGTGACGAGGGCGCGAGCAAGGTCGGCAAATCGTAGGACGGTTTGTTGTGAGCATGCGGTTTGCGAAATACATCGACTGGAACGGTCAGGTGCGCCGGGCCGCGCGGCGTGCGCGTGGCCCGTTGCAGCGCTGCGATAAGTTTCGGCTCCATTTGCTCGGGATGGGAGACCAGCGAGTTGTAACGCGTGCAGTGACGGAACATGCCAAGGATATTGATTCCAGTGCAGGCCGATTCTTGCAATGGATGTTTGCCAAATGAGGGAAGAGCGGGCTGGCCAGTGATGACCAGCATCGGAATGTTGTTTTCATAAGCACACGCTACGCCGGTGATCAGATTGGTTGCGCCTGGTCCCGACGTAGCGCAACAGACCCCGATTTTGCCGGTTTCGCGCGCATAGCCATCGGCCATGAAAGCAGCGCCAGCTTCGTGGCGTGCCAGGATGTGCTGCACTCCTCCCCTGCGGCTACTACGGGCAATGGCGTTATACAAAGGCTCGATAGCTCCGCCAGGTATGCCAAAGACGTATTTTATTTCCAGTTGCTCAAGGTAGGCTACCATCAGATCTGCCATGTCAAATGGCGGGACGGGTCTGGTTTCCGCGAGACTGTTGACTATCTTTGTATCCACAACCGAAATATCAGTGCCCATTTTCAGTCCTCTCCGATACGGTGAAGCTGGGGATTTATTCTTTAACTTTGTGTTCTGGGATTTTTCTAGATCGTTAGATAGATATCTTTAGCTAAGCCCTCATTGAATATGAATAAAAACCCTTGCCGGACTTCCGCCCGAACGTTCCCGCAAGGAACATCTTTTTGAGTGTATATGAGGGCTTATACCGCGCCTCACCCGTTTCCTTATATAGAGTACCGAGGATGGCATATACCACGTCGATGCCAATCAAGTCTGCCAGCTCTAACGGCCCTAATGGATGATTTGCACCGAGCTTCATTGCTAGGTCGATGTCTCTTGCAGTGGCGGCACCTACGTCAAATATATTGACAGCCTCATTAATCATGGGCATCAGAAGTCTATTAACAATAAAACCGGGAAACTCTTCGACAATAACCGCTTTCTTCCCTAGCCGTTCACATAGGTGAATACACACATCCACTAGGGCTTGGGTCGTGTGTACGCCTCGTATTATCTCCACTAATTTCATTACGCCCGCCGGATTAAAAAAATGCAGGCCTATTAGATTTTCAGGGCGCTCCGTTGCACTGGCAATTTCGGTTATAGATAGGCTGGATGTATTCGTGGCAAATATTACATTTGCAGGCAATATCTTATCTAACTCAGAAAACATATTTTTCTTTTGTTCGATATCTTCTGATATGGCTTCGATGACAAATTCGCATCCGCCCAAATCACAAAGATCATTTTTGAAGTGTATATTACTCACGACGCTGTCGAGACTGTTCAAAGCTGATCGATTTTTCCGATTGCGCCTTTCCTGCCTTTGATAAAACTCCAATAACTCAATTTTTCTTGCGTCATTTCTTATGTATTGGAAAACCTGAAAACCATGGCTTGCAAATAACCAGGTAATTCCTTGGCCCATTACCCCAGATCCTATAACGGCCACTAATTTTATTTCACGCATAAGTCCGTCAAAGCCATGTTTATGTTCGTTTAATGTCCGAATAAAATCCGCTGCATGACAGGCAGTAACAATTACATTTCAATTCTTATGCGTTATCGACCCCCGGGGCGTTCTGCCAAACGTTTCTGTATGTGGGAACAAAATAATATATTCATAGTTTGTATGACATTACGGTACGGGAGCCCTGTGGCACCCTCCCCGCAGAAAACGACGCGCAATCAATTCAATGGCACGGCTTCGATAAGTTGTCGCACCAGGGTTTCTCCATGTCCTGCGTTGTGCAGACGGTGGCCCGCTACGCAAGGCAGTACAGCCTGCACGTCCTCTGGCCTTACATGGTCACGCCCGGCGATCAGCGCCCAGGCACGCGATGCCGCCAGCAGGCCGATGCCGCTGCGTGGCGAGAGGCCCTGCGCGACGCCCGACATGGACCGGCTGGCGGCGAGCAGCGCCTGCACGTAATCAAGGATGCGCTCGCCGACATGTACCGACGAACAAGCCATCTGCAGGGTATTGAGCGTGGTCGCGTCTGTGAGGGCTTTGAGAAGGGCCAGCAATTCGCGCCTGTCCTGGCCGGCAAGCAGCGCGCGCTCTGCCGCCGCGTCTGGCAGACCCAGACTGATGCGCATCAGGAAGCGGTCGAGCTGCGACTCGGGCAACGGAAAGGTGCCGATCTGATGCGAAGGGTTCTGCGTCGCAATGACAAAGAAAGGGGCGGGCAGGGGATGAGGCTTGCCGTCGACGGTGACCTGCCGTTCCTCCATCGCTTCGAGTAGCGCGCTTTGCGTCTTCGGTGTGGTGCGGTTGATTTCGTCGGCCAGCAGCACCTGCGAGAAGATCGGACCAGGATGAAAACGGAACAACTGCTCGCGTGCATCGAAGATCGACACACCGAGCAGGTCGGCGGGCAGCAGATCGCTGGTGAACTGCACGCGCTGGAATTTCAGGCCCAGCGTCACGGCCAGCGCATGTGCCAGCGTCGTCTTGCCGACGCCGGGTTGATCCTCGATGAGCAAGTGACCACGTGCCAACAGGCAGGCGAGCGACAGGCGTAGCGCCTGTGGTTTGCCAAGGACGATTTGGCCGAGTTGATCGAGGATTTGATGAGACAGCTGACTGGCTGCTTTGATGTCGGGGACGATATCTGTCATGGATGCGTTTTCATTGAACACAACACGATGATATCGGCAGCGTCCGCACTGCGCTGCAATCCGTGAAGCCGTAGGTCGGAAAAGCACAGCGCCTTCCGACGTTTGTCGATCTTGCAACGAACGGGATGCCGGAAGGCGCTGCGCCTTTCCGACCTGCACAAGCTCAGGCGCTCTGCAGCGAGTACACCAGCCGATCCTTGCCGCCCTGCTTGGCGCGGTACATCAGCTCGTCGGCGCGATGGATGAGTTGTTCGGCCGAGCCGGGCGGGATTGGGCAGGTGAGTACGCCGATGCTGAATGTCACTGGCCATAGATCTTCACGCATGCGGGTGAGCAGGGCCTGGCGCAGTCGCGGGGCGACGATGGCCGCGGCGTCGGAATTCGCATTCGGCAGCAGCACGACGAATTCGTCGCCGCCCAGCCTTGCCACAGAGTCGATGCCGCGCACGGTTTGAAGCAGCGCGCGGCCGACGGCTTGTAGCAAGCGATCGCCTTCATGGTGACCCAGGCGGTCGTTGACGACCTTGAAGTCGTCGAGATCGATATAGATCAGTGAAAGGGATTGGCCGTGACGCAGAGCACGCAGGATTTCCTGATCCACCTCTTTCATGAATGCCAGGCGATTGCACACGCCTGTCAGGAAATCGGTGCGTGCCAGCATGCGTTCCTTCTGCAACAACTCCGTGATCCTGGACACCAATAGGGCGATAAGGCCAAACAGGCAGGAAACGATCAGGAAGTTCCACAACATGATTAACGACGGCGCTCCAATCGGCTCGCTGCGCGGGTTGAGAAGCACCAGGGCGACGGCGCTCAGTACGCCCATGGCGATCCCCGCATTGCGGCCAAGGCGCCACGCGGCCAGCGATACCGGCAGGCAATACAGAATCGACAGCGAGATGTAGGTGCCCGACGCATAGTCCAGCCCGCCGACGGCTGCGAACAGCATGAGCGTCAGTACGAGCATGAAAGGACGTGGCAAACGCTGGAGCCAGTCCATGAAATGATGAAGGCGCGTGTTCATGATTTCGGGGCGGATAACCATTGCCACATTATGGATTTTGCTGTTTCAGGGCGGATGATAAGGCTTAAATGCGCAGTTTGTGCAAGCACCGCACTATTCGCCTGGAATTTTCCTCACTTCAGATTGCCGCGTCCTGGCGCAGGCGCTCGCGGCGGACAAGCTCCGGAAAATGCTTCATCCACGTTGCCGCGACGATCAGCGTGCCGATGCCGCCAACGGCAACGGATGCCACGGCGCCCCACCAGGCAGCAGTCGTCCCCGATTCGAATTCGCCCAGCTGGTTCGAGGCCCCTATGAAAATGGCATTGACTGCACTGACGCGTCCGCGCATTTCGTTCGGCGTGTCCAGTTGCACCAGCGATTGACGAATCACGACGCTGATCATGTCGGCAGCCCCCGAGACGATCAATGCCAGCAGCGACAGCAGCAATAGTTTGGAGAAGGCAAATACCAGCGTTGCCAGACCATAGGTTGCTACTGCGGCGAACATCACCTTGCCGACCTTGCGCTGGATTGGATTGCGCGCCAGCCAGATCGAGGTGACCAGCGCGCCCACGGCAGGCGCCGAGCGCAGCAGGCCGAGGCCGACCGGACCTGCCATCAGAATGTCGCGTGCATAAATCGGCAGCAGCGCAGTGGCGCCGCCGAGGAGCACGGCGAACAAGTCGAGCGAGATGGCACCCAGCACTGCCTTGCGATGCCAGATGAAATGCAGGCCGGCAAAGACCGTCGTCAGCGTGACGGGCTCGCGAGGCGGCGCCTGATGGTCGATCCTGACCGCGAGAAAACAGGTGGCGGCAACGAGGGTCAGCGCGCCGCACAATGCGTAGACCGTGTTCGCGCCAAAGGCATAGAGAAAGCCGCCGAATGCCGGCCCGATGATGATGGCGGACTGCGTGCCGGAAGAGCTCAGCGCCAGGGCACGTGGTAACACGTCGCCGGGCACTATCAGCGGGGCTAACGCCTGGGTAGTGGGCATCTGGAAAGCCTTGGCCGTGCCTATGAAAAATGAGCACAGCAGAATCAGATCGCGATCGATCCAGTGATAGTACGTACCAGCAATCAGCACCCCGATGATGATGGCCTGCAACGTCAGGCATGCTGTGACGATAATTCTTCTGTCATATCTGTCGGCGACATAACCTACCAGCAGTGTGAGCACCGGCACCGGCGCGAACTGAACCAGGCCGACGAGGCCTAGGTCCATCGCGCGGTGCGTCAGGTCGTACATCTGCCAGCCAACTGCCACGGCCAGCATATTGTTCGTCAGCGAGGTGAAGATGCGGCCGCACCAGAAGAAGACGAAGGGACGATGACGAAAAAGTTGAAAGTCCGATGGTGACGCTGCGGCAAGCATTGCGTCGCTTAAAACTCGAAGGAAATATTGGGTGATTTAGGCAGCGTCAGGTGCAAGCCGGTGGTTTGCGGGGTGAGTTGGATGGTCAGTTCCTGGCTGTCAGCGTCGTACGCCCAGTCCTGCTTGCGAACGCCGGTGAGTGTACGTGGCTTGAACAGTTGCCTGATGGTCAGTTGTGCGGTCTTTGGCGAGCCAAATTGCATATTGACCGTTGTCGAGGTGACCGTCGCCTCGATGTCCAACGGCGCCGTGCTGTCAAATTCGATGGTGCCGAAATGAATATGACGATTGGCTACGAGGGTCAGGCGAGTTTCTTCCCCGTGTGTGCTGATTGCAGCGGCAAGGCCGTCGACGTCGATGCCGTCGGCACGGATGCGCATGTCGTCTTCGCGGGCGATGAAGACGCGATCATCGGAATCACGCGTCTTCACGCCCACGCCGAAACCACTGCGCGTCTTGATCGGCCGTAGTTTGGCGTCGTCCGACGCATCGTCGGCACGATGCGGATAGAGCACGCTGAAAAAATCCTGGGCTTTCGACTTCGTCAGCGTTTCCGCTGTAGCGTGCCATTCATTTGGCATGTTTTTTTCGTAGCCGCTGGCTACTGGCGGATCTGAAGCATCGGTTTGGCGTAGCGTGAGTTGCCCCGGTGCCGGTGACAGCAGCATGACCTCGAGGCGGGCGTTATTCCGCGCGACGACAATGCCGTTGCTGGCGGCGTCGAGCGTCATCTTGTCGCGCGCATGTAGCAGCCACTCGAAGCGTGCTTCAGCGGGTGCGGCGACTTCGTCGAGCATCACGAAATAGCGGCGATCGACGAAGAACAAATGGCGCAATGCCTGCGTGGCGCGGCCGGCATACGCCTGCTTGGCGTCACCGGTGGTGAACGTGAAGCGCTCGCCCTGCACAAAGCGGCTGATGCGGCCCGTGGCGCCGGCGCTCTTGGTAGTCTGACCTTCGCCATTTATGAGAATGGCATTTTTGGCGGCAGTTGTACGCGTCCAGCCGGCATGGTGCGGGCTGTCGTACCACTCGCGATAACCCGACGAAACGGCCAGTGCTTCGCCGAAAGCGTTGATGACGAAACTGTTCTGGTCGGCGAAGCCGTGGCTGGCCGAACCGAAGGGACTGGACTTGAAGCCCAGCATGATGTCGTTGTCCTTGCTGCCCAAGCGCGAGTGCATGGCAACCCAGCCGATATCGTCGAAATAGCGCGTCTGGGGCAATTGCGTGAGATCGGCATCGGGTAGGCCCGATTGCTGGCGACGGAAGAGGTCCAGCATCGTGTCGACGGCGCTGTAATCGTAATATCCGAACGTCATGTGGTGTTTCGCTGTTAGGCTGCGGGCGAAGCTCATCAGGTAAGGGTCTTGCTGCCATTGCGCGAATTTGCCGATCATCAGCGCCGTGCTCGGCGTCGGGCTGGTGATGTTGTTGAGATCGCCGAACGAGGAGGCCGGATAAGGCATCAGGTTGTAGACGGCGAACCATGGCGTATTGCGAAAGAAAGGGCGCTGCAGCACTTCGTCGAAGCCTTGCAGTTTCATCGCTTCGAGAAAGCGCAGGTGCTGCGTCATGCCGCTGGCCCAGTAGTTGAGGCCTTCGGACCAGCCGCCAGCGTCGCCGCCCCACACCGGGAATTCGCGCAGATAGTACTCATAGCTCCATGCTACCCAGCCGGGCGCAGCGGGTGTGTCGTGATACAGCGCCAGGCCGCCGAGACCTAGCGTCGAGATGAAGCGCATTGGATGGCTGAGCGCATTGTCGGGCGGCGTCGGTTGAGTGAGCGAGAACTTTGGTTGGATATGCCCTGCCAATAATTCCAGGCGTGCGACGAGAGCCTTGCTTACTGTGACGCGCTCCTCGGCGGTGAGCGCCGACCAGGCCCAGTCGTAAGCGAAGATCATCGGCCGAAGATGCTGAATGAATAATTCATCGTTGGTGCGCAGCACCTCGGCGTCGATCTTCCAGCTTGCCAGATGAAGCAGCCAGCGCGCGGCTTCACGGCCGTAGCGTTCGTCGCCGGTGAGCTGCCAGGCGAGCGCGTAGCGCCATGCCCAGTTGCCGGTGTCATTGGCAATCGTGTAGCCATCGTGCCAGGCGAGTGTGCTTGCCTGGGTGCCGTTGGCGACTGCTACAGGCTGCACGGGCAACGGCTTGTTGTCCAGCGGTGGTAGCGCGAGCTTGGCCAGCGCTGCCGCATCGGTTTGTGCGGGCAGCGTCTTGAGCAGGAATTCGCGCAGGCCAGGGACATCGGTCGGGCGCAGCAACAGGCGTGGATGTTCGTTTTTGAGTGCCGGCGTCAGCGTGGCAACGCGCGCCGATACAATTTCCTTGTCCGTCATGGCGGAGGCGATCGTCGGCAACAAGAGGGAAAGGAGCAGCGCCAGGAAATATCGATGGATGCAAGCGGACGGGTTACGGCGGAAGCAGGGCGCGAACAAAATTTCTACTTTCCCGCTCTTTATCGAGGAGCGATTGGCAAATTGACGAGACCAGAGAAGCGGTCAGGCGCAGGCAGGGCTTTGCGAGGATGTGGCGTCGGAACACGTGGTAAACCGGCGCCAATATTAGCACCGCGCCGTGCTGAAGATATTGCGGGTGGGCGGTGGGAGGCGAAAAGCGGCTTCCGGAAAGGAGGCTACTTGGTCAGAAAGCTGCGCAGGCCAGGAAAATCCGAGGCGTACTTGCTGATCCATTCTTCGGCGGCGTCCTGGGCATCCAGCACGCGGCCTTCGAGGCGCATCACTTCATTGCGATAGTGTTCGATGTGACAAATCTGCTCGACCATGCGGGCGGCGAAGGCATCCTCGTTCTGCAGAAACTGGATGCCCAATTCGCAGTGCCCATTGCGATGGCGGCACCAGGCGACCCGACCCTCGGCCTGGAAGGGCGGGCTGACCAGCTCGATGCACACGTCTACGTGCGTACCTACATCCATCTCGCACTCGGAGCGGCAGGCCAAACCGCCCAGACTCACGTCCATCAGGCGCTGGCTGACAAGTCCTTGAATCGGTTGAGCGTGAATCTGTATCGGTACATCGGTTGGGTGGCGCAGGAATGCGCGTGCGGCAGGCAAAGACGAACTCATGGAATCCTCCGCAAGGAAATCATCCTTCATTATGGGTCACGTGAGCTGCATGGCAAGCGGGTAGACCCTGACCCGCGTTCGACGCGCGCAATTATTTTTCCAACAATTCGCCATCGACGTAGTACCAGTGCGCTTCTTCGCGCATGAAGCGACTGATTTCATGCAGCCGGTAAGCGCGACTACCCAATTTATAACGGGCGACGAACTCCACTGTGGCGGTGTCGTCGTGCGGGTCATGTTTGCGCACTTCGAGCCCCAGCCATCGCGTGCCCTCGGCATCAGGCGTCAGCTCGGCCGGGCGTGTGTCGCGATGCCAGGTGGCGAGCAGATAGGGTCTCAGATCGAGCACATAGGCGCTGTAGCGCGAGCGCATCAGGGCTTCAGCCGTTGCTGCCGGAGTGCCACGATGCAATGGCTCGCAACAGTCGGCGTAAGCGCCTTTGCCACACGGGCAGGGCGCAACCACTGTCTTTCCGGCCTTCAATCGAGTCCCGCCGGCACGAGAGGCGCCTCTTCCATGGCGGCGATCTGCTCCTTGAGTTCGAGGATGCGATCCTGCCAGTAACGCGGCGTGCCGAACCAGGGGAATGCCACGGGAAAGGCTGGATCGTCCCAGCGCCGTGCTATCCACGCGGCATAATGGATCAGACGCAGCGTGCGCAAGGCTTCGACGAGTTGCAACTCGCCAGGGTTGAAATCACGGAATTGCCGATAGCCGCGCAGCACGGCACCGAGCTGGCGCGACATGCTGTCGCGGTCGCCTGACAGTAGCAGCCACAAATCCTGTATTGCCGGGCCCATGCAGGTGTCATCGAAGTCGACGAACCATGGTCCGTCGTCGGCCCACAGGACATTGCCTGCATGACAGTCGCCATGGATGCGCAACTGTTGTACCGCGCCTGTCTGCGCGAAACATGCGCGCACATTTTCCATGGCACGTACCACCGTGCCCTGCCAGGCGTCGAGCAAGTCCGGCGGAATCAGATCGTGCGCCGCCAGCCAGGCCTGTGAGTCGTCTCCCAGGCGTTCGACGCTCAGTGATGGCCTGTCCGCATAGGCGGCCTGTTCGCCGAGCGCGTGGATGCGCGAGATGAAGCGGCCCATCCACGTCAGCGCCGTCTCGTCGCTAAATTCCGGCGCGCGACCGCGTAGTCGCGGGTAAAGCACAAAGCGGAAATCGCCATGATGATGCAGCGTGCGACCAGCGAATTCGAGTGGCGCCACGACGGGAATTTCCGCTTCGGCAAGTGCGCGCGTGAAGGCATGCTCTTCGAGGATGGCGGCGTCGCTCCAGCGCGCAGGCCGGTAGAACTTGGCTATCAGCGGCTGCGCGTCCTCGATGCCGATCTGATAGACGCGATTCTCGAAGCTGTTGAGCGGCGATAGTCGCCCGTCGGTGCGCAGGCCCAGGCTATCGATGGCATCCAACAGCGTGTCGGGCGAGAGCGTGGCGAAAGGCCTCGAATCCGGCTGTGAATCAGACTGTGAATCAGGCAGTGATCCGGTATTCATCAATTCGAACTACGTGACAGAAAGTCGTCGTATTGGAACAGACTTTCGTTGAGATAGGACGAATCGTGGCGCCTAGTAAACGGCAAATGGCAACTGCACGAGCGCCTGGCAAACTTCGGCAGCTACCGGCCGACTGAACAGATAGCCCTGCACTGTGCGGCATCCCGCGCCAGCGAGCAGCTTGAGTTGCTCGCGGGTTTCGACACCTTCGGCCACCACTTCGAGCCGCAACTGATGTGCCATCGCGATGATGGCGCGTGAAATGGCAAGATCGTCCGCGTCGGTCATGATGTCGCGCACGAAGGCCTGATCCAGCTTGAGCCTGTCGACAGGGAAGCGCTTCAAGTAACTCAGGTTCGAGTAACCCGTACCGAAGTCGTCAATGGCGATCTTGAGCCCCATATTGCGCAGCTGTTGCATGATGACGATGCTTGCCTCGGGGTGACTCATACTCGCCGATTCGGTCAGTTCGAGTTCCAACTGATGCGGCTCCACGCCAAACTCGCGCAGTGTAATGCCAACGTCATCGATCAGGGACGGTGCCGAAAATTGTCCGGCCGAGAGATTGATGGCAACTGTTGGCGCGATGAATCCCTGCACTTTCCAGTCGCGCAACTGCTGGCATGCTCTACGCATAACCCAGCGACCCAGCGGCACCATCAATCCGCAGACTTCGGCAAGCGGTATGAAGCGCGCAGGCGGCAACCACTCCAGGCGTGGATGCCGCCAGCGGATCAGTGCTTCCAGACCGATCACTTGTCCCGTCGCGATGTCGACCTGCGGCTGATAATGCAGAATGAGTTGGTCGTCCGTCTTCAGGGCCTCGCGCAATTCGCCTTCCAGCAGCAAGCGCTCGCGTATCTGGTCGGATAACAGCGGTGTGTAGAAGGCGAAGTTCTGCGTCGTCTCCGGGGTGACGCAATGCAGGGCCGATTCTGCAGCCTGCAGGAGCAACCCGGCTTCGCTGGCATTGTCCGGATACAGTGCCAGACCACCGTGTACTGCCGGCAATATCTGCGATTGACCGACGGTGATCGGCTCGCGTAACTGTTCCAGGATGTGCGGCACCAGCATGTCCAGATCGGGACCGCGACCGACTTCGAAAGCCAGTGCGAAACTGCTGTCGGCAACGCGTGCCAGCAAGTCGGCGTGCGATTGCCATACCCGCAGCCGCCGCACCATCTCGATCAGCACCTGATTGAAGGTAGCGTCGCCATAGCTGTCGGCAATTTCCTGCGCGCGCACCATGCCGATCATCATGATGACCAGTGCCGTGCCCGTGTCGCTGTCGCGGCGGTTGCAGTATTCGGAGAGTTGCTGCAGGAAGTGTCTGCGGTTGGGCAGATTGGTGATCGGGTCGAAGTGGCCGAGGAAGAAGGCGTGCCTTTCGGCGCGCTCCTGATCGGTGACGTCGATGCCACACACGACCAGACGCTCGCCGCGATAGTTGCTTGGCAACTTCGCCGAAGAGCAGATCACTGTGCGCTCGGCATGCGTGACCATCGGCCAACTTGGCAGCGGCGAGTCGTCGTGAGAATCGAGTGCAGCCTGAATGTGCTGGCGAACAGTTTCCGATTGGTCGCTTTGCGACATGGCTTCCCAGAACTTGTTGCCGATCATGTCCGGACGGGACTGCGAAGTCATGCGCCCGGCCGCCGCATTGGTATGCATGATGTGTCCGTTGTGGTCGAGCACGACGATCATGGCCTGTGCGGCATCCAGCACCGCTTGCATGAGACTGCGCTCGGTGGTCAGTTCGCGATCGACACGCTCGCGCTCCTCGCGCTGCGCAGAGGAATCCAGTGCGGCGGACACCGCTGCCGGCAGCCGCGCCATGCGGTCCTTGAGCACGAAATCGGTGGCGCCGCTGCGCAGGGTCGACACGGCCATTTCCTCGCCGAGCGAACCGGTGACGAAAATGAAAGGAACGTTTTGTGCCTGCTGGTTGCGGATTTCCAGGCCTGACATGCCGCTGAAGCCCGGCAGATTGAAATCGGAGAGGATGATGTCCGGCTGAAACTTCGCCAATGCGTTAACAAAGGTCTCGCGCGAGGCCACCCGCAGTATCTCCGCGTCGATGCCCCCCAGCATCAACTCCATCTGTACCAGTTCGGCGTCGGCTGGCAAATCTTCAAGAAGCAAAATCTTGGGCTGCATGAAATCCTTTGTTCCTTGCTACTAAAACGCTAAGCGATGGGTGGGAATATGGCAGAACGATATTTCAGCGGGCGGTATCTTTTGGACGTCCTCTTTCTTCTGTAACAGGCAGGGAAAAATAAAAATGCGCGCCTTCGCCGGGGCTGGCCTCCGCCCACACGCGGCCGCCGTGACGGTTAACGATGCGCGAAACGATCGCCAGGCCGATGCCCGTGCCCGGGAAATCATCTGCACTGTGCAGCCGCTGAAACATGCCGAAGAGTTTGTCGATGTAGCGCATGTCGAAACCTACACCATTGTCATGTACATGATAGACGCATTCGGTAGGCATCATCTCTCCTTTCACCACAATGCTTGGTGACGCAACTTTCGCGCTGTATTTGACGGCGTTGGAGAACAAGTTAACCCATACCTCCTGCATGAGCGCACGGTCTCCCAAAACCATTGGTAGTCGTTCGAACACGATTCCGCCAGTGAAACCGTCCTTGGTCGTTTCCCAGGTCGTCCGCACCATTTCCTCCATGTCGATCAGGCCCACGTGCATTTCCGCGCGGTTCATGCGCGAGAACTGCAGCAGATCGTCGATCAACTGCCCCATGGTCTTGCTGCTCGTGCGAATGACGGACAGCAGGCGTTGATCTTCGTCGTCCAGCCGGGCCTCCGCACGGCTGGCAAGCAGACGCGAAAAGCCGTCGATCGCTCGCAAAGGCGCACGCAAATCATGCGATACGGAATAAGCGAAACTCTGCAGCTCCTCATTGCCGGCCTGTAGTTGTGCTGCCAGCACCTGCAGCTCGGTATGTCGCACCTGCAGCTCCTGCGCGCGCGCATAGATTTCCGCTTCCATGCTCTCGGCCCGGTGGTGCAGCTCGCGCGTGAGCGCCTCTTGTTCGTTGCCATGCTGCTTGAGACGCACGAATTCGGTGACATCCTCGACACGATGTATGACATAAGCAACGTCGCCGTCATCATCCAGTACAGGCGAATTGAGAGGGCTCCAGTAACGCTCGACAAAACCACCGCCCTCTTCACCGTTAAGTCGAACATCATATTTCTGGATGGCCATGCCGTCGGTTTTGCGTTGCTGCAGGACCCGATCCAGCGAAGCACGCAGATTGCGCACGCCCGAAGCCGTCGGGTCATCCGGATTGTCGGGGAAAATCTCGAACAGATTACGCCCCAGGATTTGCGAACGTTGCGTGTGCGTTGCCGTGAGGTAAGCGTCGCTGACGGCGACGATGTGAAGGTCAGGCGTCAGCACAAGATAGAGCCCGGGAACGGACTCGAACAAGATACGAAAATCAGGAGCCGGCAAGGTCGGGGTGTGGACGCTCATTATGCAAATACGTGGGGTGCAATTCGTTCGTGTAATTGACGAATTCGAGGCATTGTCGATAGCAGCTTTCCCGCCGTGTCAGAGTTTGCGCTGTTCTTGCAAGAGTAGAAGTTGTGCGTGCTGTTTGCAAGAACGCAGGCGTCAATCCGCGGTTAGGTATGCCAAATCATTGCTGTTGAACGCCAATTGCTACAAATGCCAAGAGGCCGTAACAGCATGAAGTGCGCCTCACCCCAACCCCGCCTTGGCGCCCCAGGACTGGCATTGCCAGCCGATTGCGCGAAACCCCTGCAGCGCCCTACGGGAAGAGGGGCTTACGGCTACGCTTTGGAAGCCTCCTCGCTCTGCAAGAGAGGGCGCGCCAAAGGCGCGGGGTGAGGGTCGCTCTATGTGGGACAGCAAGACAACATGACAACGTCAAATCAATCTGTTACGGCTTCCAGCTGCCTCGCAGCCCACGACGACGGGTTGTAGCTTGGTAGTCCTTCACCGTCATCGCGTCACCCGGCCCACGCTCCTGCATCAGCAGAACAGGAAACATTGTTGGCTATTGCAAATGACGGGGCGCGGGAGCGCGCAGCGCGGAGAGAACCACAAGCGCAGCTTGTGGCGATCCACTCGACTGCAGTGTTAGGCTGGGTGTGAGCTGTGTGGTTGATGCCTTGCTGGTTTGGCAGGGGATATAGGCCGACTTTTAGAATTTGTCGTTGGATAGATTGCCAAGTTTAGTCGCTCAAGTCTTGGCTAGGATTACATTTCTTGTCATATGCAGGGAGGCCACAATTTTGACAGTACCTTCCCCTACCACGACCGTCACGTCTACTTGGGGCAAATCTCTTTTGGCACCTAGGGCATCGAAATGACTGTGTGCGGAAAATAGCGAAGATAAACGTAAGGCTCAAAACTCCTGTTGCTGCGAGAAGCACCGACCCTAGAGTGGGAA
Source organism: Rhodocyclales bacterium (assembly GCA_028292505.1). Lineage (GTDB taxonomy): Bacteria > Pseudomonadota > Gammaproteobacteria > Burkholderiales > Rhodocyclaceae > Viridibacterium. Next base: position 53,739 of record JAQGMF010000009.1, on the reverse strand, counting down.
GCCTGGGCGAGCAAAGAATGCCTGCAAATAAAGCCACAATAAGGCCGACGAATGCACGAACGCCAACGCGATTCCATTTTTGGTACGACGACAGCGCCGTGTCATATTCAGACATCGGTTCGGCCTAACGTGGAAGTGAGGGGGCGCCAGAGCGCGTAGCGCGGAGGGAGCCAAAAGCGCGGTTTTTGGCGATCCCTTTGACTGTAGTGTTAGACCGAGGCATCGCGGAATGCGCGTAGCACACTGTTGATGCGGGTTTGATAACCAGCGCCTTGCGCCTTGAACCACTCCAGCACATCTTGATCGAGCCGCAGCGAGATAGATGCCTTGGGTGGCAGAGGCTGGAGCCCGCGCCGTACGATGCCGCGAACGACGTGGCGGACATCAGCTTCTGGATGGTCTTCGGTTGCTTTGGAAGTAACCTTCTTTGACTCAAGACGAGCCCAATCAGTTTTTGATTTCATCGAAGTAGATTTGCGTTTCGCGGCGGGTTGCCTTGCGGAAGGAGATGATGCGGATTTCATGTTTGTTCTCCGTGTGCACGATTGAGACGGGAATGCCTGCGAGGAGGAGACCCAATGTCACGAAGCGTTGTTCGCCGTAGGTAAAGCGATCATCTTCAAACGTGAACGTTATGCCTTCGAAGACTCTCGGGGCGTCAACGAAATCTAGCCCATGGTTCTTCAAGTTCAGGTGGCGTTTAGCTTCAGACCAGGTGAACTCCATTAACTAAGTGTATATACACAACGTAGCTGCGTCAAGAAGGTCTAACGTGGAAGTGAGGGGGTGCCGGAGCGCATAGCGCGGAGGGAACCACAAGCGCAGCTTTTGGCGATCCACTCGACTGTAGTGTTAGCCATTTGCGAGGCGCATATACATGTGAATTTCGTCATGCAGCTCGCCGTTGATCAGCATAGCTCCGGGCTCCCGCCCAAATGCTTTGAAACCTACAGACTCATACAGCCCTAAAGCTACCGCATTGTCAGCATTAACACACAAATTGACTTGTTGAATTCCTGGCACAGATTGCGCCAAGGACAGCGCTTCACGTAGGAGCGCCTTACCAATGCCCTTACCCCTTGCTTTGGGTGACACGTACATGCCCCAAATCATAGCCTTGTGTTCGAGGTTCTTCTTGTCTTCTCTTCCAAGCGCTATAAGACCAACGAGTTCTCCATTTTCAAATGCGCCCATCGGTCCTCGATCAGGCTTTGTGGCTAGGCGCGCCTCAATTATGGAAGGGTGAAAGTCTTTTTCTTCGTCGTAGCTTGAGCCAAACGCGGATGGCGTTTCCTGCAAGGCGGCGAGCCGCAGGGCTTGAAAGGCCAATGCATCAGCGGGAGTGAGTCGGCGCACTTTCATCATAAATGGCTAACGTGGAAGTGAGGGGGCGCCGGAGCGCGTAGCGCGAAGGAAACAAAAAGCGCAGCTTTTGGCGATCCCCTCGACTGTAGAGTTAGGCATATCGACCTTTGCTGGCGCTGTTTTTCTTGGATTTAAACCACTTGGCACCCGGTCCAAAAAAAATAAAATAACAGGCCACTAGCTCCAGCACTGCAGATAGCAAATCAAAAACTGCCGCAATCGGTGTATCCGATATTGTGCGATAGAAATCGGTTATGGTGCTACACCATCCCGAAACGAGAAGTATGAGCAAACCCCAGCGAGCCCAGTTATGCCGACGACTAACAAACCAGATAAGCGCGGCATTTGTAGGTACTAAAACCGTCAGCATCACAGCCCCAATAATGATGCCCAATGCTGCAGGGGTATTGTCTCCGTGTACGACCCACCACTTTCCGCGAATAGCAGGGTGAAGCGAAAAAAGCCCTAGAACGAACAGTATCCATAGTATGCGACAAGCACGCAAAATTTCCGCGGGTCTAGGCGGAGTGTAAATGGGCGCATCTTCCACGACCGTTTTCGGAGTTTCATAGGGATTATTGACCATGGGTAATGTGAGTTGCCTAACGTGGAAGTGAGGGGGCGCCGGAGCGCGTAGCGCGGAGGGAACCACAAGCGCAGCTTGTGGCGATCCACTCGACTGTAGTGTTGACAGCGTTTTAGTGGATATATGTGCGTTGTAAACACTTACTGGCGCATTGTAGGCCGGTGCGCTAACTCAATGCATTGAAAGTAAAAATCCGCGTTGCCCCATGCCTCTGGTATCGGTGAACCTCCGATCTTGTGCAACTGTGCTTTTAGGGTTGTGGCATCTCCGGCTAGACACGCGAATCTTGCGAAGTTGTTTATGTTCCAACGATCAGGATAGTCGTGCGTGAGTCGTGTAAAACCACGCTTCATGCGACTCCAATCGGTTTGTCCCGAGCTAAACATGTCAGAACTCCAAGAGGACCAGTTGAGACGTGAATACATCGTTTCACCCATGCTCTTCGAAGTTGCTTCTACGGTGTCATCGACAAATTTCTTGAAAGCTTGCTGAGTACCGCCCCAGCGTGGACTGACATACGAGGCTTTTGAGAAATATAAAGGAAGGTAATAAGGAAACTTTGTGGTTCCTTCGACAAATAGCTTTTCAAACTCTACCGAAGACCATTTCTCCACAAGAGCTATAGACAGCATGCCCGAGTACCACACAGGGTCGGAACTCCCTTCTTGTCTGACCGCGTCAAACAAATCGTGTGCTTTTCGGATTCGTTCGTCGAACAATTTCCACTGGAGTGGCGAGACTGTATTCGAGAAACCAAGCCCGCGTGCATACCAAGCATATTCTTTCATATACATTGCTTTTGCCAACTTAGCTGAAATGGAGTTTGGATATTTCAAACTCCATTCATCCAAAAGTGCCGCATGCTTGACCCATGTTTCCTCAGAAAAATCCTCATCTCCACACCGCATTTGAACGCACTTTGACACACCAGCATAAAAGCCAGCTAGCTTAGGCTGTCCATCAGCAAGTGTTTGTGGGTGCTTCCTTAATTGTTCTGCAACTCGATCCAGCTCATCGTAGTTTCGCGCATTTAGGAGTATTTCTGTGGTTTTCGCCATACGGTTGATGGGGCGGGGATCCTCGGACTGAGCAGAAACAGAGATCGCGGTAAAAAGTAGAACGAGGCCCACCCAGACACTTGATGATTGCATAATTATTCCGCGCGGTTGGTTGATGAATTGGTCTAACGTAGAGGTAAGGGGCGAAGACTGCGCAGCAGGCGGAGTCCAGCGGAACGAAGTGGAGCGCCCTTGACCGCCGGGTTAGCCGACTTAAGCGCAGAATGAACGCAACCACGAACAACCAGGGAACGAGCATTATGTTCTCCCTCTCTTGCGCAACGCGAGCGTGATTAAGAGCACTCCAAGGACCAGAAAAACAGCACCCAACGGCAAAGACCAAGCGTTAGCATCGAGATCATATGTAACGTGCTCGTCTGTCCAAAGACGGATGGAGTTCGGAGCCGCGAAAGCTGCAGCAAGTGCGAGGCTCCCGACGAGAGACAGGATGCCTCCTGCCAAGAATGCAAGAACTCTAGCTACCGTTTTGAAGATGACAATTGCCATTGATCGCTCGACTGCAGGGTTAGCCATGACGTTGCCTCAGCAGGAAGTGCGCTGCCGCAACCAATGAGACTCGTAGCGCTAGCGAAAGATAAAAAGCCCCCATGAGCGCCGACAAGACATTCGGCCCATATTTCGAAAAAGCCGGCACTAGAACCGCAAGCGCATAAAGGGCGGCTGACGCGGCGAGAGCAAGCACGCTTGCGTGGTGTCTTTGGTACAAGAGCCACGCGCCTACCAAGAGTAAGCAACCGCTTGTCAAAGACGAGATGTAGTAGAGCGTAGCAACGTCGCCGAGAAGTAGCGCACCTGCGATGGACAACAAGCCGTAGCCTGCTGCCAGAGCGATAGCTGTATATGAGGCGATTCGATCTGTACGCATGGCTAACGTGGAAGTGAGGGGGCGCCGGAGCGCGTAGCGCGGAGGGAACCAAGAGCGCAGCTCTTGGCGATCCCCTCGACTGTAGTGTTAGGCGGGTTTCTCATCGGAATGGTTAGCTTGTGCGTGAAATCACGCGTGAGCTTACTCCGTTAGCAGGGTGTTAAGCATTTGCTCCACGGACGGAATTTCATTCTTCATTGCCTCGGCGGAACCGTTGTACGTTGCAAAGAGCAATGTTCGTCCATTTTGGAGAAACCATCGAGCCCAATGTTGGCTCCCTTCAACGTAGAAGTAGGCAAAGCCTGAGAATTCGCCTTTGTGAGTCTCGGAAGACTTTCCCCAGCCGTGTCTTATTCCATCGGAAAACGGCTCAAGATCTTGCTCGGTAACGAGACCCAACTTTTTGCTTGCGGAGCTGAGCTGAAGTGCGCCCTCGTCAGATAGCTCAACAGTGAAGCATTCAGGATGTTCCGTTACGCTCCAATTTTGCAGCACATCAATAGACCAGCCTAAATAACCAATACGCATCGAGATTGCCGTTGTGCCTAACGTGGAAGTGAGGGGACGCCGGAGCGCGTAGCGTGGAGGGAACCACAAGCGCAGCTTGTGGCGATCCCCTCAACTGTAGTGTTAGATGTCTGTGGCCTCGCTTTAGAGGGCGTCACTTTCCTTTTGGCCATTTCATACGTCAACTTACAAGCCAAATTTTTATTAATCTTGGCACTGACGTTGACTGTTGATGGGCGTCGAAGGTCAGTGCTAGATGCCAAACGTGTCATGGACCTTATTGGACAGAAGAAAATGATCGAACTCCCGTTGATGAGAAAGCCGATCCGTTTTGCGTGGGCGTGCCGACGGATCTGTGTACATATAGATGTGAAGTCGCCCGCTTGACCTTTGTTGGGCATGAGACAGAAGTTCAGCGTGAGCGAATAACCAAACATTTTCGGTTGATAAATCGACAAGCGCGACGAATTGGGCCGGTGATGCCTCTGGTATCCACCAATCAAGTGCAGATTTGCCAGAGCCCCCACCCGGTTTTGCTTTAAGGTTAGCCTTTACTTGAATAGTGTAAGCCGATTGACGCTTTGGTGAGTAGGCAACAAGATCGATACCAGTATCAGTGCTCATTGGCGCAGACTCAATGCCTAAAAGCAATAGACGATATTGAACTAGCATCTCTCCACATTTGCCAATTTGAGCTGTCGTCAAGGCAAGCGGCATATGGGCTGAATCTAACGTGGAAGTGAGGGGGCGCCGGAGCGCGTAGCGCGGAGGGAACCACAAGCGCAGCTTGTGGCGATCCCCTCGACTGTAGTGTTAGACAGATTTTTGACCATGCTTATGTCTTTGGAAATATGGTGTACGAAACATCGTCTTCATACTTCTTTACGCTAACTTGATGTCGATCCAAAGACACTAGGCCCATCAACAAAGGAGGAAGCACGTTGACGAATGTTCGCTGTTCAAATGGTATCGGAAAATCAGAGTGTGGATTTTCAGTATGTACATAGAGCGCATCTGAGCCTGTGTCCTTCTCGTGGATGAGCACAAAGAGCTGATATTTTCTTTCCTGGTTTTCTAGATCTTTGTGGAGTTTTGAGAACGCAAACATTAGTGGGCGGAGATGCTTCCGATGCTCAAAGCGACTGCGATTACCCCGACTGTCCCAATCAAAATGCTGATGCCAGTAGTTGCACCAGTTTTCACCTGACATATCTATTTGAATGCGGCGAGCACTTTTCCAAACCTTTCGCCAATACTTCAATTCGCTGGGATTCTTGAGCATGGTCTAACGTGGAAGTGAGGGGGCGCCGGAGCGCGTAGCGCGCAGGGAACCAAAAGCGCAGCTTTTGGCGATCCCCTCGACTGTAGTGTTAGACATTACGTCTATTGCACCAATTTGTTTTTCCTTTGGGGACACTTGCTCGTCCGCGTCGAATGATCTGTTAGCCATCACGGTTAAAAGTTGCATGATGGCTCGGATTGATCGCGTGGAATCGGGCGCAGAGTTGCATCTTGCAGCTCTTCCGCGAGGCTCAAGCGACACGACTTTTCGCCAAGCTCCCACACGGATTGATACCGCGCGCCGGAACGAAGAACGAGGGACGCTACGACGGTGCACTCCGAAACCACGCCGTTTGCGTATGACGGATGGGAGCGAACCCTGAAATGAACGCGCTGGCCTACCGGCAGGGAGAAGGTCAATTGGTTGGGCAATGGCACGGCTTTTGGATTTGCTGCAAGTTCATTTCCTGCAGCGACAGTCAGACCGCCTATGGACTTCCATCCGCCGCCAAACACCCCGGCTCTTCTCCAACCTTCAGACTTGCATACTTCCACATGTGAGAACACCTGCGCTCTGTCTGGCCCGATGATTGTGAGCATTCCGACATCACCTTGTGGTTGCACGTAGGTCACCGTCGTTGAATTTCGATCGAAGGCGCAGCCACAAATGCCGAGACAGCTTGCAATTGATGTGGCACATAGAAGATTGCGGAGATTTTTTAAAAGCTTCATATGCAAGAAGGGGGTATCGAGTAATGTCTAACGTTTGAGATCAGGGGGCGCCGCCGGCTTTATGGCGGCGATCCCCTGGATTGAATTGTTGGGCGTCACGCCTCGTGTTTGCGTAGTCGCATAAATGGCGCTTTTTTCTTTGGGTTGCATCAACGGCTCAATACCTCAAAGGACGCCGAAAAGTGCGCATATAAGTGCTCGCGGCTGTGCTCTTTTTGCTTTGTCGTTACGCAAAGTCGAAAGCGCGTGCCAACAGGATAGTTATCGGTCATTTTACGTGAGCACTCTACGAATAAATGTTGTGGGAATGTTTGGTCAGGCGCAGGCCGAATATGGATTTTTCCGCGATGCGCGGGCTCCGTTGAGTAAAACGACTCAACCACGATTTCCGTGTAGCCAGGGCGGCATCGCATGGGGTCAGCTCCGCATTGTTACGATTGAGGCAACAGATTCACCGTGCCGAACAATGCAGTATCCAGCAGCACCTGTCATTGCCTCTGGGAAGTGTTCGAAATACCACAACTCATCATCGCTCTCCAATTGGGTCTTAAAGACATCCCAACGCGCAAGCCATTGTGGGCTGATGGATCGGCCTACTTCTAGGCCCTCGCTAGCAATTTGCTGTTCGGCCTCCGAAACGGTGGTTCGATTCTTGAGCCAAAGCTTCGGTGGATATGGTGTGTTCATACTGACGCCCAACGTAGAAATAAGGGGGCGCCGCTTTTGGCGATCCCCTTGATTGCCGGGTTAGCCCCACGATCTGGCGCGAACTCGACACGGTTTTAAGATGGCAGCTTGAACGGGCTGAACGAACCAAAACATCCAAGCCTTCGTAACAACAAAAGCATAACTTATTGGCCGGTAGGCCGGTTTGCTTTTTCGCCGACACACAGCTTTATGATTCCCTGCCATGCTCGTTCATTTTGGGGAAAACCGTTGAACTGTCGTGGCGTTGCGTAGTACTTGCTCGCCGCGCGAGCGGCCCAGACTTACTGAGCTTCGTGCCTCACTGAACGACATACTCCACGAACTGTGCTCTTGAGCTAAGCCGCCTCGCTGCGTGAGCGGCCTTGCCCAAACCAAAACGAGCCCTGAACCTCAAACAAGAAACACAAAACGCATATTTGGTCGTTCGCTCAACAACTTCAGCTTCGCGTAGCGCTAAGACAAAGAACTTGGTGGCTAACGTAGAGGTGAGGGGCGGCCGGAGCGAAGCGGAGGGAACTGCAAGCGCAGCTTGCAGCGGTCCACCTCGACCGCCATGTTAGGGGCGGCGGAGGAACGAGCACAACGAAAGCTGGTGAGAACCTGAAGCATGTGACCCCGTGCTGTTAATGCCGTAAAACATCTGCCTGAAGAACGCACCGGTATTGCCTCTCCGGACAGGCGACTATTTTGTGCTTTTCAAACTATGCCGCACGTTCGAGTGGCAACCCGCCGCCTTTTCATTTTGGCACACGGCCACACCTCAAACCAGCACACACTGAGCTTTGCCATTTTGCCTTGCTCGTTCGCGAAGCCGCACGGACTTTCACGCTGGAGCGAACCTGAAAAATTAAGTGTGGTTGCCGACGAAATGTGGCGAACCCAAACAACGAAACGAACAACACACACGACACCTGAATGTGATGAGCATATTGCCCCTAACGTAGAGGTGAGGGGCGGCCGGAGCGAAGCGGAGGGAACTACAAGCGCAGCTTGCAGCCGTCCCTCTCGACCGCCATGTTAGAGAGGGCGCCCTGCGCCAACACTATGCCGAAGGCTTGATGGTGACAGACAGACACAGCCCCAGACAAGATGCTTTTTGGGTTTTTGATTTTCACTGTCATGGCACCTTGCATTATTGCAGTGAGCTTTCGTATGAGCACTGCGCGTGACACGCAATGGACCCCAGAACGATACCGGACCGCTGGTGCTGCCACCACGCCTCAGCGCGGGAAAGCGCCGCGAACCGTAGTGAGTTGCGTAGGGCTGACTGAAGCGGAGCGCTTGCAGACAGAAAATGCCGCGCCTAAAACCTTAAACACACCGCACAAACAAAACATACCTGCCTGAAGAGCCGCACCAGTATTGCTTTTCCGAGCATGCACGCCACGACCGAAAAACAAAGACCTCTAACGTAGAGGTAAGTGGCGGCCGAGCGAAGCGAGGGAACTGCAAGCGCAGCTTGCAGCCGTCCGCTTGACCGCCATGTTAGCCGCCTTGAGCGTGGCGCTACGAGCGACGAAGTAGAAACCCCGGAAAGCCAAGAGCATAGAGCACGTAGCCGAAGAGAAGCAAGCCGAATGGCTTGTGCGCGCAGCGCTGCCTTGCGCTTTTTGCCTTGTCACGAACTCACGTCCCACGCGTGGCGCACGGCTGACGTGGCTTGCAACGGCGGGGCAACGCACAGGGATGAAGTGCTCGTGCCCAAACGCACCGGCCGCCAAACGCAATGAACTGCTTTGCGCTTCCGGCTTTTCGCCAAGCACGAACCGCCACACACCACGAACTGCAGGACTGAACGCTGAAGCATACGAGCTATGAGGAAGAGGCACGGGCCGTGGATGCATTTTGGATAAAGAGGCTAACGTGGAAGTGAGGGGCCGCCGGAGCGCGTAGCGCGGAGGGAACCACAAGCGCAGCTTGTGGCGATCCCCTCGACTGTAGTGTTAGCGAGGTTTTTTGACGAGATTATTGGACGACAAATTTGCTCGGGCGCCACAGTGATTAACATTGCAATTTTCCCCCTCTCCCCAAAATTGGGCACGGTCATTTTTGACCGATATGTAGACTTTGCAGCCTTCACCTTTAGATAAGAGAGAGTCCTTTTCCTTTCGGGCAATCCCACGATACGAGCAAAAGTGGCCAAAGTCTGCTTCAGTGTGCATCCAAACGTAGTAGCTAGACCTATCACGTCTTTGAATGTTCAGACCTTCTTTTACTTTGCAGCCTTCGGGAGTGTAGTTATCGTAGGAAGGCCAACAATCCGTTAGTAGCTCTCTCTCGTAGTAGCCTTCAAACGAATCCGCTGCTCTACACAATGAAATATTTGATATCAGCGCTAGCGCCGCGCCAGCCAAAAATTGAGATCTCATAATCGCTAACGTAGAGGTGAGGGGCGGCCGGAGCGAAGCGTAGGGAACTGCAAGCGCAGCTTGCAGCCGTCCACCTCGACCGCCATGTTAGGGGCGGCGGAGGAACGAGCACAACGAAAGCTGATGAGAACCTGAAGCATGTAACCCCGCGCTGTTAATGCCATAAAACACTTGCTTGAAGAACCGCACCGGCATTGCCTCTCCGGGCAGGCACCTCACTGTGCCTTTTTCAAACTATGCCGCACCTTCGATGTGGCAACCAAACTGCCTTGTCATTTTGGCACACGCCCACACCTCAAACCAGCACACACCACGCTTTGATTTTTTGCCTTGCTCGTTCGCGAAGCCGCACGGCCTTTCACGCTGGAACGAACCTGAAACATTAAGCGTGGCTGCCGACGCAATGTGGCGAACCCAAACAACGGAACGCACACCACTCGCGAAACGTTAATGCGTCAGACATATTGGCCCCTAACGTGGAAGTGAGGGGACGCCGGAGCGCGTAGCGCGAAGGGAACCACAAGCGCAGCTTGTGGCGATCCCCTCGACTGTAGGGTTAGGGGCGGCGGAGGAACGGGCACAACGAAAGCTGTTGAGATATTGAAGCATGTAACCTCGCGCTGTTGATGCCGTAAAGCACCTGCCTGACGAACCATAGCGGTATTGCTTTTGGGCCAGACACTCTCTTGATGCTTTTGAAATCATGCCACATGTCTGCTGTGGCAAGGATTGCTTTTTCTTCTTGCGTGCGAGGCATCACCTTGAGCCCTGACACGTTGTGCTTTTTGCCTTTTTGCCGTTCGTGCTTTTGCCAAGCTGCATGTATTTCCGAACTGGCACGAACCTGAAACTTAAGCGTGGCTGCCGATGCAACGTGGCGAGCCAAAACAACGAAACGAAAAATGCTCACGAAACGTGTATGTGGTTGGCATATATAGCCCCTAACGTTAGGTAGACGACATTCAAGATGTCGATATGTGGAAGTTTACTTCCACATGTAGGCATATGTATCCACATCTGGATGTCTGATTCTAGGCATCTTGAACGATTCGGTTAGTAATGCCAAGTGCGTTGGTGACTGACGTATGAACCCACCAAACTTTTTCCACTGGATCCCATACCCCGCCTTGTTCCCAGACCGCCCGGCTCAGGCCGAGGTTCTTTCGCGGTATGCGCACGGCAACCAGGATGTCGGTGCCTCGTTTGGACTGAAGTTTCACGTCCCGCTCGCTCACGACGATCTCGACTGTCGTGAGTCGCTTGCGTCCATTGGCACTGAGGCGGTAGCGCACGCAGAGCAGTTGTTTGCCAAATCTTTCGAGCAGACGCTTGGTGCCGGATTGTCCCGGAAGCAGTTTCTTGACGATTCTGGAATTCGTGAACAGCAAAGAGCTGGTTGAATTTTGGTTTGCAGTCATTTTCTGCCTTGTCGTGAATACGCTTTCTTCATATACTGTATATATGAACAGTAATGATGAAATGAGTCAAGAGACAATTCACTCTTCAGGGGCGCCCCGTTTGCTTGTGCAGATGCGTGAGCGTATCCGGCTCAAACATTACAGCTTGCGAACCGAAGAGGCGTATCTGGGATGGGTGCGTCGGTACATCATCTTTCATGACAAGCGGCATCCAGCCGGGATGGGCAAGGACGAAATCGAAGCATTCCTCACGCATCTAGCAGTGGAGCGGAACGTGGCGGCGGCGACGCAGGGGCAGGCTTTGTCGGCGATTTTGTTTCTGTACCAGGAGGTTTTGGCGCAGGCTTTGCCGTGGCTCGATGAGGTGGTGCGGGCCAAGCGACCGGCGCGTTTGCCGACGGTGCTGACGCAGGAGGAGACGCGGCGTCTATTGGCGGAGTTGGACGCGGATGCACAGATGAATCTGATCGTGAATCTACTGTATGGCACTGGCATGCGCCTGCTGGAGTGCTTGCGCTTGAGGGTGAAGGATGTTGATTTTGGTCGGCGCGAGTTGCTGGTGCGCGAGGGCAAGGGCAACAAGGATAGGGTAACAATGTTGCCGCATAGTTTGATGGCGATATTGCGTGCGCATATTACGGCAAGAAAATTGCAGCACGATGCGGACTTGCTGGACGGGAAGGCGTCGGTGTATTTGCCGCATGCTTTGGCGGTGAAGTACCCGAATGCAGACAGGTTTTTTGGGTGGCAGTATGTGTTTGCTTCAGCGAATTATTTGCGCGATCCGCGCTCGGGTGCGGTGCGGCGTCATCACGTGGATGAGAAGCGGGTGCAACGTGCAGTGAAGGATGCGGCAGCGCGGGCGAAGATCGTGAAGCCGGTGTCGCCGCATACGCTACGCCATTCGTTTGCGACGCATTTGTTGGAGGCTGGGCAGGATATCCGTACGGTGCAGGAGTTACTGGGCCACAAGGATGTGAGCACAACGATGATTTATACGCATGTACTCAATCGAGGCGGGCTTGGGGTGATTTCGCCGTTGGATCGTATCTAGTGGCGTGCTTGCGAAATTTCGAGACCACGTGATTACATCGTCATTCCCGCGAAGGCGGGAATCCAGTACGTGCCTCCGGGTCTGGATCCCGGCTTTCGCCGGGATGACGGTATGTGGGGCTTCCGTGATTTGCAAAGCGCCACATTAGAGTATTCATGAATTCGGTATGAACGAGGCATGTGGTGCAGTTCGCTTTGCTCACTGCACCCTACGTTTTTGTCGAAGCGGGAGATGCTTGGTGCTTGATCAATAATTGGCAGCGCCTGTTTGTCTTTGCAGGGGCTTGCCATCCAGGCCAAGACGTTGGCATTTCGTGGGGTCCAGTTTTTCCACGGTCAGGCAAAAGGTTGTGCGCGGATGGATGTCGGCGACGACGCGCGATTTGCCGGGCGCGAGGATGAAGGTTTCACGCACGCTGCCGCTCTCGTTGAAGACGACATAGGCGCAAGGGCCGGGTGAGGCGGGGTGGCACTGGAAGAGGTGGCTGCCTTCCGGAACGTTCGTTGTCGCGCTGCCTGCGTTGCTCGTGCCGACACCAGGATGCGGATGGCTGGCGCAGCCGCAGAAAAACAGGAGCGAGCCGAGGAGTATGACGTTTGCAAACCCGGTTCTCATGCCTGTCTCCTGTGTTGTTGGTCCGCCGTCGGGACGGTGGTTGCTTCGCCCGTGATTACTTGCTCCAGGTGTCCCGCAGCGTTGTCGTGCGGTTGAAGACGAAGTTCTGTTGTGTGTGGTCCTTGCGATCGGCGACGAAGTAGCCGTGACGTTCGAACTGATAGCTGTCGCCGGCGTGGGCCGACACGATGCTCGGTTCGAGGTAGGCGGTGACGACGCGTTTGGAATGCGGGTTGAGGGATTCGAGAAAATCGCGCGCCCCGGCGTCGGGATGCGCTTCGGTGAACAGGCGATCGTAGAGGCGCACTTCGGCCTTGAGCGCTTCGCGGGAGCATACCCAGGTGATGACGCCTTTGACTTTGACGCTGTCCGCGCCAGGGGTGCCGCTCTTGGTGTTGGGCACTACTTCGGCGAGCACGGCGGTGATATTGCCATCGGCATCTTTTTCGCAGCCGATGCATTGGATGACACAGCCATATTTGAGGCGCGTCATATTGCCCGGATAGAGACGGTGGTAGCCCTTGGTCGGTTCTTCGAGGAAGTCTTCGCGCTCGATCCATAGCTCGGGCGTGAGGTCGAAGCGGCGTTGCCCCATTTCGGGGTGATGCGGATGAACCGGCGCATGGCAAGGCTCGGTGCGGCTGGTGAAGCAGTGGTCCCAATTAGTGAGCTTGAGTTTGAGGGGGTCGAGTACGGCCATGACGCGTGGCGCTTTTTCGTCGAGGTCTTCGCGTAGCGCGCCTTCGAGCGTGCTGTAGTCTATCCAGCTGTCATGTTTGCTGGCGCCGGTGCGCTCGCAGAACAGGCGCAGGGCTTCGGGTGTGAAGCCGCGCCGGCGCAGGCCGACCAGGGTGGGCATGCGCGGGTCATCCCAGCCGTCGACATGGCTCTCTTCGACGAGTTGCTTGAGCTTGCGCTTGCTGGTGATGACATAGGTGAGGTTGAGGCGCGCGAATTCGTATTGGTGCGGCAACGGTGCGGCGAGCAGGCCGCCTGCGGCGAGGTGCGTCAGGAGCCAGTCATAGAAGGGACGTTGATCCTCGAATTCCAGGGTGCAGATGGAATGGGTGATACGTTCGAGCGCGTCTTCGATGGGATGGGCGTAGGTGTACATCGGGTAGATGCACCACTTGTTGCCGCTGCGATGATGCTCGGCGTGCTTGATGCGATAGATGGCCGGGTCGCGCAGGTTGATGTTGGGCGAGGCCATGTCGATCTTGGCGCGCAGGATCATGCTGCCGTCGGCGTGCTTGCCGTCGCGCATTTCGCGGAATAAGGCGAGGTTCTCGTCGACGCTGCGCTCGCGCCACGGCGAAGGCTTGCCGCCTTCGGTGAGTGAGCCGCGGTTGAGGCGCATTTCTTCGGCTGTTTGTTGGTCGACGTAGGCGTTGCCCGAGGTGATGAGGTATTCGGCCGCGCGATACATGAAGTCGAAGTAGTCGCTGGCGTGGAACAGGTATTCCTCATCGTTGGTACGCCAATCGAAGCCGAGCCAGTGCACGGTGTCGAGGATGGCATCGACATACTCCTGTTCTTCCTTCTCGGGGTTGGTGTCGTCGAAGCGCATATGGCAGGCGCCGTTGTAGTCGCGCGCCAGGCCGAAATTCAGACATATGCTTTTGGCATGACCGATGTGCAGATAGCCGTTCGGCTCGGGAGGGAAGCGCGTGCGGATCTTCGCCGGGTCGATATTGCCCGTTGCGTGCGAGGCCGCATCGCCTGGCTGGCCGCCCCAGCAGCGGCCGGCAAATTTGTCGGCCGCGAGGTCGGCCTCGATGATGTTCCTGAGGAAGTTGGTGCTTGCTACGGGCTTGTCTTTGGCTTCGGTCACGTGCCGGTTCCTGATGTGCTTGGCCAGAAGCGGCCAAACAGCATTTTAGCCTGCCTGAGCACCCAACGGCCGAGTCAGCAAAGCTTGGCCCGTGTCAGATCAAGGTCAGCCTCAACGTCAGCCTCAACGTCAGCCCCGCCAAAGAACCTTGGTTTGCAAATCGTGGTCCGCCGCTTCGAGTCCCGGCATATTGTCGGTGATGAGCGCGTAGTAGCCTTGGCCGGCGCGCTGCACGCGTATCTGCATGCCCTCGACCTGGACGGTTTGCTTGTCGGGGCCACTGTGCTGACCGGGGATCAACAGCAGGGTGACCTTACCCTGCGGGGTGTCGTAGGAGATGTGCCAGCCCATGCCGAAGCCTTCGATGGGGCAGAAGTGGATGTAGCGCACTTGCCCGAGCGGTTGCTGCATGGCGCCGCCGAAATTCGACAGGATGAGGCCGAACTGGCTGGCGTCGACGGAATGGTGCGTGCGTATTTCAGCGACTTCATCGCGTGCATGTGCAGCGGCGGCGAGTGCGAGTTGCGCGCTGCTGGCATTGCCTGTTTCGCTACCAATGTGCAGGCTAATTGCGACGGTCAGTAGCAGCGTCGCTGCGAGCGCATAGGTGCGCCATGCGGTCTTCTGTTTCTTATGGACGCGCAGCAGGATGCGCTCGTTGAGACCTTCGGGCAGCGGCACCGAAAGCGTCTCGGCAACGGCCGCTTCCATCTTGTCGATACGCCGCGCGAAGGCCTGGCACAGCGCGCAGTCGGCGAGATGTTCCTGCGCGTGGCTGGAAATACGTTTGGGATCGGCCAGTTTTTCGCGACGGAAATCGAGGCAGAGGTAAGCGTCGGCGGTTTCGGTATCCTGCAGTGCTTGTCGGGTCATGATGACTTCCTCGACCGGTTGGCGGCGTTTGCAGTGCCTTCCAGCGTGCTGCGTAAAGTCTGGCGGGCGCGCGTCAGTCGGACCATGATGGCGCCCTCGGTGGTTTCAAGTTGTTCGGCAATTTCGCTGCAGGAAAAGCCGCCCAGGGTCTGCAGCAGGAAGGGCTCGCGCAAGGATAGCGGCAGGCTGGCAATAAGGTTCTCAAGGTCGTGGAGTTCGATGGCATCGTGATCGGCAGCGATGTCGAGGTCTTCCGGCGCATCGTCCACATAATCGAATTGTTTGCGCTCATAGAGCCGCGCGTGCTCGTTGCGCAGGATGGTCATGAGCCAGGGCTTGGGATTCGATGGGTCGCGCAGTTTGTCCCAATTGATCCAGGCACGCGACAGCGCTTCCTGCACCAGGTCTTCGGCGACGAAGCGGTCGCGGCACATCCAGTACGCGAAGCGGAACAGCTCCGGGCTGTAAGCGCGAACCACCTGGTCGAAATGCTTCTGGCGCAATCCTGTCAACATCGGTATCAACATCGGTCTGAGTATGGCGGTCGCAGTGTGAGTATGGCAGTCGATTTCCTATGTCCCTATCGCTAGGGACCGGGTGTTTCGGCAAAAACTTACAGGGCACCTCGAAAAACCTCGATTTCGTCGCAATACTGCGTTGCTCAAGAAAAATTACGCCTGACATATCAAACATATGCGACGTCGCAATTTTTCTTTCGCGCCTTGTCTTGCTTAGAACTAGAGGTTTTTCGAGGCACCCTACTGTGCCATCGATATTTTCTCGTTTATTTTGGGTGTCGGACGCGTTGCGTGACAATCGACACATCGTGCAGGGACTACACAATGCCATTCTGCATGACGGCTTCTATCTTGGAGTGCGGTCATGAGATCGGCATGCGCGGCACAAGGGCGTGCCCGGAGGTTCAGGCGAAATGGTTGATGAATCGGATGACATAAACACAACGGCATCGCGGCTGTTTTCACAGGTCGCCGAGGGCCACGCGCAGTTTCGTCCCTACTATCCGGAAGACCTGCTGGATTACCTGGCAGGCGTCGCGCCGCGGCGTCAGCGCGCATGGGATTGCGGTTGTGGCAGCGGTCGCGCCACGCAAGGCCTGAGCGAGCGTTTCGTGTCGGTGATCGGCACCGACCTGAGCGCCGCGCAGATTGCATTGGCGCCATCCAGCCGCAATGTGCGCTATGTCGTCACGCCCGCACACCAGAGCGGCATTGCCAGCGCGACAGTGGATCTGGTGACGGTGGCGCAGGCTTTGCACTGGTTCGACCTAGTCCCTTTCTATGCCGAAGTGAAACGTGTGCTGGTGCCGCGCGGTGTGCTGGCGGCATGGAGTTATGGTGCTGTCGGCTGTGATGACGATGAGATATCGGCGCTGCTCGACGAATTTCGCACGCAGATCGTCGGCCCGTACTGGCCGCAGCAGCGTCGCCATGTCGAGAACGGTTACGCGCAGTTGCTATTTCCGTTCCAGGAAATGACGGCGCCGGTGTTCAAGCTGGAAATCAGCTGGAGCCTGCCGCAATTGCTGGGCTATCTGCGCAGCTGGACGGCCTGCGAGGTATATCGCCAGCGCCATGGACGCGACCCGGTGTTGCTGTTGGCGGAGCGTCTGGTGCACGTGTGGGGCGAAGCCTACCGACACCGCCAGCTTCGCTGGCCACTGTCGATGCGTGTCGGGCGGCTGGCGGCGTGAAAGCGCGCATTCTGCGCAATGCCAGCGCCCAAGAATATTTTTTCGCGGAGGGCTGCTACATCAGCGAGTGGTCGAACTCGCCGGATGACGCCGACGCGTCGATTGCACGCGCCCGCGTATTGCCCGGCGTAACAACGCGCTGGCATCGTCTGACCGGCATTGTCGAGCGCTACGTGATCCTGCAAGGAGAGGGCGAGGCGGAGATCGGTGCCTTGCCGCCGATGGCGGTGACGACGGGAGATGTCGTCGTCATACCTGCCGGTACGCGTCAGCGTATTCGCAATAGTGGCGAAGCGGACCTCGTGTTTCTCGCCGTGTGCACGCCGCGATTTGTGGTCGAGGCTTACGTCGATCTCGACGCGGAGTAGGGTGAGCCAACGCATGACAATGGCGTGACGCGTGGGCTCACCGAGCCCATCCTTGACGCCTACTCCGCAAGAAAGAACACCTACATACCGCGAGCAAGGATTGCAGTCCCCTCTCCCTTGGGAGAGGGTGGCTCGTCAGAGCCGGGAGCGTGGGGAGCGTTCGTGCATTGATCCCTTCATTTGCATCCGACCCTGCAACCACGCTTTCGCCTCTCCCGGCTCTGACGAGCCACCCTCCCCGCACGGGGAGGGGATGACAAACACCGCGATTTGTCGTCGAGGTCTACGGTGAGGCTCATGCCGCCGAATCCACAATACTGAAATCGTGCGTAATCTCCGCCATCTTCTCCAGCATGATGGAAGCGGAACAATATTTCTCCGCTGACAGCTTGATCGCGCGTTCGACGGTTTCGGGCTTGAGGTTGCGCCCCGTCACCGTGTAGTGGTAGTGGATTTTGGTGAACACCTTGGGGTCGGTCTCTGCGCGTTCGGCGCTGAGTTTGACTTCGCAGCCTTCGATGGCGTGCCGGCCTCGTTTGAGAATCAGGACAACGTCATAAGCGGTGCAGCCGCCCGTGCCGAGCAGAACCATTTCCATCGGGCGCGGCGCCTGATTCTTGCCGCCCAGATCGCCGGCACCTTCCATGATGACCGCATGTCCGCTACCCGTTTCGGCGATGAATTTGGCCTCGCCTGCCCACTTGACCGTACATTCCATGACGTTGTCGCTTTCAGATCGATGAGACGCAAGTTTAACGTGCCGTGGAGAAAAAGCCTCGTCCGCGCTATTTGCGTGGCAGGTAACGGGCGGCGTCCATTGCCTCGACCAGTTCGCGTTCCAGCGGTAGCGGCTCGTCGTTCATCTGCGAGGCGAGCAGTTCGGCGCAAAGCATGCCCCACACCAAGCCACGCGCGCCGAAGCCGGAGAGCAGCCATAGTTGCGGTTCACGTGCAACGCTTTGCAAGGCGCTGTCGCTGCGCGAATCTTGCGACGGGATCGCGCCCACGAAGGGCAGACGATCGGGTGTGATCGGACGCAGACCGGCGCGCCCGTCCAGCGTCGATACGTCAATGTCATGACTGGCGTCAGGCAGCATGAGGTCGAGCTTGGCAAGATTCTCGACATGTTCGTTTTCACGCAAATCGGTGGCCGGGTCGTTGACCACGAAGGTCGCGCCGAGCGCATGCAGGCCGTCGATGGCGGGCGTGAGATAACCACTGCCGCAGATGACCCTTTCGAGCGGGTTCGCTAACGGCTGAAACTGCGCTGCCGGAAGATGGCTTACCTGCCCGCGCGCGCTGTACAACGGCAACCAGGGTTTGCCTAGCAGGCGGTGCGCGTCGTGCGCATTGGCAAGGACGAGATGCGCCGCACTGGCAATGCTATTGGCATTTTCATCGAGCGCATGCCATCGCATATTTTTGTCCAATTCGCCGTCCGATTTGTTGTCCAGTTCGCCGTCCACCTCGCGGCGCTCAATGCGCGCCACGCGGCAATTGAAGTGCATGCCGATGCGCGCATCGGCATAGTGTCGGGCCGCCGCAAGATGTGCTGCGCACAGGCTGGGCGGACTGACCCAGCCGCCCAGGGGGAACCACCAGCCCCCGAATGGACAAGGTCGTCCCGCGCATTTCGACGCTTCTGCAGCGTCCAGCCATTGCATGAAATCGGCGGGCGGCGTCTGCGACGCCACGGCTTGCTGCTGCTTGCCTTCCTGCGTCGCATCGCGCGCCAGGTGCAGGACACCGCATTGCGACCAGCGAACAGGCTCATTTCGCTCGGCCAGGCTGGCGAGATCGCGCAGGCCATACGCAAAACCGGCACGCGTGATGCGCGCCATGAGGTTGTCGTCGCGGCTCGGCTGAGGGCGAAAGGCGCCAGCGAAGTTGCCGGAGGCGCCTTGTGCGGCAGCCGGTTGTTCGTCGATGAGCGTGACCTGCCAGCCACGCGCGGCCAGGCGTTCGGTGATGCTGCTGCCAGCCAGGCCGGCGCCGATCACCAGGGCGCTGTTGTGGATGTGTCTATCGACAGGCAGCGTGGTGGAGGTTCCGAACTGCCCGACCAGCATCTCGCGCTTGCCGGTGAAGCCCTGCGTCTTGTGGATATCGAACCCTGCTTCGGTGAGGTCGGCACGCACCTTGGAGGCGACGGACCAAGTGGCCAGCGTCGTTCCTGGCTGCGACAGCCCGGCCAGCGCGGCGAACACTTCGGCCGACCACATCTGCGGATTTTTTGCCGGTGCGAAGCCGTCGAGGTAGATCGCATCGGCGCGGGCCACGCATTGCGACAACATGCGTGCCGCGTCGCCGAAAAGGAGCGTGAGGATGACGCGACCAGCGTCGAATTCGAGACGGTGGAACCCCGGCAGCAGCAGCGGCCACTGTGCCAGGAGTTGCTGCGACAGCAGTGGCTGGACACCGGAAGCCGCATGAGCTCTGGCCAGATCGGCCGCACTAACGGGGTGTTTTTCAGTAGAAACGAAATGCAGGCGGCCACCGGCCTGCGGGTCCGTGCGCCAGGCTTGCCAGGTGGCGAGGAAGTTGTGGCCGAGTCCGAAGCCAGTCTCGACGATGACGAAGCGCTTGCGCCCCTGCCAGCGGGCCGGTAGGCCATTGCCGCCCAGGAACACATGGCGGGCCTGATCGAGCGCGCCGCCGGCGGTGTGGTAGACGTCGCCATAGACCTGCGAGAAGGGCGTGCCGTCTTCGCCGAAATCGAGAAGACCGGGAGTGATGCTGGAAGTGCTCATGCCGACGTGCCGAATTCAGAGTTCGCAGACTGTACCTGAAGCCCTGAATTCGTCTGCCGATTTATGCCGTATATCGCGATGTGTGGTGAATTACCACATTTTGCGAGGGGGATGCCTTTACCGGGGGCGGCGACTGCCGTTAAGACGCGAATGGAACGCATGATCACGGGGCTGAGTGGATTCGGGGAGACGCGAGATAGCCGCGGGCTGCGACTATCCGAATTGATGCGCGCCCTCAGTTATGCTCTTGACATGACCGAAGGGCAGCCGCCAGGGCACTGTGTGCGTTGCTGCTGGATCGGTATGCACATCGGGCGGCAGTTCGGTCTGGCCGACGAGGAACTGGCTGAACTCTACTATGTGCTGCTGCTCAAGGATCTGGGTTGCAGCAGCAATGCCGCGCGCATATGCGAGCTTTACCTGGCCGATGATCTGCGCTTCAAGCGCGACTTCAAATGGGTCGGTGACAGTCTGCCGCAGGCGCTCGATTTCGTGCTCTCGCACACGGGCCTGCAGGCCGGACTTGCCGAACGCTTCCGTGCACTCATCAAGGTCTGCGGCAAAAGCGATCAATTGGCGAGAGAGCTGATCGAAACGCGGTGCCAGCGTGGCGCCACGATAGCCAGGCTGCTGCGTTTTTCCGACGGCGTGGCCGACGGCATCCAGAATCTGGACGAGCACTGGAATGGCAAGGGCAAGCCCGAGGAACGCTGCGGCGAAGAAATTCCGGTGTATTCGCGCATTGCCTTGATGGCGCAAGTGATCGACGTATTTTTCACGAGCAATGGTCGTGACGCGGCCTGCCAGGAAGTCATGCGTCGCGAAGGACGCTGGTTCGATCCGCAAGTGGTGCGTGCTTTCGAAATCGTGGCGCGCGAGGATGCATTCTGGAAAATGCTGACGTCATCTGGAATCGATCAGGCCATCTATCGCCTGGAGCCGACGCAGGCGGAAGTGGCACTCGACGATGACTATCTCGACGATATCGCAGCGGCATTCGGTCAGGTCGTCGACGCCAAGAGTCCCTACACCAGTGGCCACAGTGCGCGCGTAGCGTTTTATACGGACCTGATCTGTCAGAAAATGTGCATGTCCGCCGAGCGTCGTCGCTGGCTCAAGCGCGGTGCCTTGTTGCACGATGTGGGCAAGCTGGGTGTCAGCAACACGATACTCGACAAACCGGGAAAACTCGACGCCGGGGAATGGGTGGCGATGCGCAGGCATGCGGCGTACACGGAAGAAATCCTGTCACGCATCGACGCATTCTCCGAACTTGCGCAGGTCGCCGCGGCCCATCACGAACGGCTCGATGGCAAGGGATATCCACGCGGCATGGAAGGATCGCAGATCGCCATCGAGACACGCATCATCACCATCGCCGACATCTTCGATGCACTGACCGCAGAGCGCCCCTACCGCGGCGCCATGCCCGTGCCAAAGGCGCTGGAAATCATGGAAGGCATGGTCGGCAACGCGATCGACGCGCTGTGCTTCGAAGCACTGAAATCAGTGCTCGGTAGGTTGCAGCCGCACGTTTGAATCTGCGATAAATACTGAGTCAGCCGTCATTCCCGCGAAAGCGGGAATCTACTTCTACGTGATACCTATTGCCACCAAGTGGATTCCCGCCGATACCCTCTCCCCCAGCCCCCGCTCCGCGCCCCACGGCTGGCATTGCATTGCCAGCCGGCTACGCAAGCAGGTTGCATGCAACCTGAAACCCTTGCTTCGCCCCGCAAGCGGGAGAGGGGAGCGTCGTGCAGCTGCTGTTTGTAAAGATGGCGGGAATGACGAAATTGCGCCTAGGCAAATTGCAACGATAGTTACTCGGCACGCATTTGCGGAAAGAGAATGACGTCGCGGATCGCCGAGCTGTCGGTCAGCAACATGATCAGGCGGTCGATGCCGATGCCGCAGCCACCCGTTGGTGGTAGCGCGAATTCCAGCGCACGCACGTAGTCGGCGTCGTAGTACATCGCTTCCTCATCGCCCGCATCCTTGGCCTTGGCCTGCGCCTGGAAGCGCGCGGCCTGATCTTCCGGATCGTTCAACTCGGAAAAACCATTGGCGATTTCGCGGCCGACGATGAATAGCTCGAAACGCTCGGTGATTTCCGGATTAGCGTCCGAGGCGCGCGCCAGCGGACTGGTTTCGACCGGATAGTCGATGATGAAAGTGGGATTCCACAGCTGCGCTTCAGCGGTTTCCTCGAAGAACATCAACTGCAGTCCACCAAGACCAATCTCGCCCTTGATCTTCACCTTCAGCGCAGCAAGTTGCGCGCGCAACCAGGTTTCGTCGGCGAGTTGTTCCGCGCTGTACTGTGGGCAGTACTTGAGCACGGCCTGCACCATGGTCAGACGATCGAAAGGCTGCGACAGGTCCAACTCGCGGCCGCCATAGCTGAAGGTCTCGGTGCCGAGTGCTTCGCGCGCCGTGTGGCGCAGCAGATCTTCGACGAAATTCATCAGCGAGTTGTAGTCGGCATAGGCCTCGTAAAACTCCATCATGGTGAATTCCGGATTATGACGTGTGCTTACACCTTCGTTGCGAAAGTTGCGGTTGATCTCGTAGACTTTTTCCAGACCGCCGATGACGAGGCGCTTGAGGTACAGCTCCGGTGCAATGCGCAGGAACATCTGCATGTCGAGTGCATTGTGGTGCGTGACGAAGGGCTTGGCCGAGGCGCCGCCAGGGATGGAATGCATCATCGGCGTCTCGACTTCGAGGAAGCCGTTGCCGTCCATGTACTTGCGGATCGCCGAGACGAGCCGGCTGCGGGCGACAAAGGTCTTCTTGGATTCTTCGCTGGTGATCAGGTCCAGATAGCGCTGGCGATAGCGCTGCTCGACGTCGGCCATGCCATGAAATTTATCGGGCAGGGGGCGCAGGCACTTGGAGAGCAGGCGCACGCTCTCGCTCTTGACCGACAGCTCGCCGGACTTGGTCTTGAACAACACGCCCGTGGTGCCGACGATATCGCCGATGTCCCAGGTCTTGAAATCGGCATAGACCTCTTCGCCGACCGCATCACGCGTGACGTAGAGCTGGATGCGGCCAGACATGTCCTGGATCGTTACGAACGAAGCCTTGCCCATCACGCGCTTGAGCATGATGCGGCCGGCGACCGAAGGACCAACCGCCGCCGCATCCAGTTCCTCGGCCGTCTTCTCGCCATATGCCAAATGCAAATCGGCGGCGAGATCCTTGCGGCGGAAATCGTTCGGATAGGCTTTGCCAGCCTCGCGCCACTTGGCAAGCTTGGCGCGGCGTTCGGCGATGATGTGGTTTTCGTCTTGGACGGGCGCGGGAGCGGCGCCGGGCTGATTATCTTGTTCGGACATTTAGGCGGATCTCGATACGCAATGCAGGCTGCGCAGCCAAAATGGCGCGCGAAAACCCCGTATTGTGACGGATCAGCGCTGAGGTGTCACACGGAATGGGGTTTCAACAAGAGATGGGCAGAAATGGTGTGGCAAGCGTAGCGAGCGGCTCAAGGTTGAAGGGAGAAGCGGAGACGTACTTCAGTACGTTGAGCATCGCAGCTTCAAGATTGAGTCGCGCAGTAGCTTGACGCACCGTTTCAATCGAAGAGGGCGTCGATATCGGCCTGCAGATCTTCGTTGGAAGCCGGTGCAATCGGTCCTTCGATCAACCCGGTCTGCACCAGGGTCTCATAGCGGTTGATCTGGTTGCGCCCGTTTTCCTTGCAGAAGTACAGTGCCTCATCGGCGCG
This sequence comes from Rhodocyclales bacterium, assembly GCA_028292505.1. Classification (GTDB taxonomy): domain Bacteria; phylum Pseudomonadota; class Gammaproteobacteria; order Burkholderiales; family Rhodocyclaceae; genus Viridibacterium. The sequence goes on along the minus strand of JAQGMF010000009.1, from coordinate 29,891 downwards.
GCCGAGGATGTCGGCCGGGGCCAGCGAAGGATCGATCTGGATGTAACCCATCGAGCAGGTCACCTGCCCGACCTGCGGGAACTCGTGGTGTTCCACTGCCTGCCGAAAACGGTCGAAGACCAGGTGCGCGTTTTCAGCAGTGACGAAACGCAGCAGTACGATGAACTCCTCGCCACCGAAGCGGAATAGCTTGTCACTGTTGCGAAAGCTTTTCTTCATCACCTCCGCGACGCGTAGCAGCACTTCGTCACCGAACAAGTGGCCGAAGTTGTCGTTGATGCGTTTGAACTTGTCGATGTCGATGACGCCTAGCCAGCAATGTCGTGCCGCCAATGCCTCGGGTGTTGCGGGCTCATCGGTGTTGCGGCGCTGGGCCTGTTCCGCGATAGCAATGAAGCGATCGAAATTCTCGTCGAAGGTTTTGCGATTGTTCAGCTTGGTCAGCGTGTCGAGTTCGGCGTAATCCAGCAGCACAAGATGCTCGGCATAAATGCCCAGCAGTTCGCGCACACATTCGGAAAGCGCCTCGCTAGGCGCCTCATCGCATAAGCCTTCGAAAATCGCGACGGTGGTGTTGGCCTGACAAATGGAAAATGCCAGGCGCAGATGATCCTCTTCCTGGATGAAGGCAGTACCGCGGGGAGAGTTTGCACATTCTTCGAGCAGCGGGTCGGCCGTGATGAGATTTTCGTCGGCATCGACATGATCCAGATCGGTTGTCGACGAGATGCCGCCGCTGACCGCCCACGCCACCGGAACGCTGGACAAGCCGTGCGGAGTGGGCCTTACACCATGCAAGAGTGCCGAACGGGCACCGAGAATTTCCAGCGCAGCGACGACAACCGACTCGGCAATGAGTTGCCTGTCGCGCGAAGCCTCAAGCGACTGCAGCTTCTTGAGCAAGTGCAGAAGGGCTGTTTCAGATCTCATCGATTGCGGAAGATCGTCGATCACTGGCGATGGTTAGGAAGGCATAGTGACTGGTAACGGCTACGTCGGGCTGAACCTTAGATACTACAGGGGTATTCTGAAGCAAGGTCTGGTTCTGGTCTGCGCTACGCCTTGACCGCCCGACGAGTGGCAGCAAGGATATGCGGCCTGCCGACAGTCAATCCAGCTGTCTCCGCAATACGCCGATAGGTGGCGCCCAGTCGTCAATCGGCTTCTTTTTGCGCGTTACCAATGTGAGTTGCGCCGGCTGAAAGACGTTGGCGTTATGCGTTACCGGCGTGGTGATGAGGTATTGCGCACGCGTGGCGCGCAAGAAAGCGCCGACGCGGTCAATATTGGCCACATCCAGGTGGGCGAAAGGCTCGTCGATGAAGACGAAACCGCCGGGGCGGGCGTCGTCCATCAGCAAGCCGACCAGCAGGATCAGCGATTTCATGACCTGCTGGCCGCCGGAAGCCTCGCCGTCATTGAGGCTTTGCGCACCCTTCTGATCGAAGTCGAACTGCACTTCGAGCCCGGCCGCAGCCAGGGTTGCATCGTCGTTATCCAGCGTGGGAATCGGGCATTCGATGCGCAGGCCGGCGAGGTCGCCGAGCGCGCGCAGATTCTTGCCGTATTGCTTGACGGTGGCACGCAGCTTGGCGATGTAGGCCGCGCGGGCGTCTTCGACCATGCTCTTGGTGCGCTCGGAATAAGACATGCGCTGGCCGTAGTCGCCCTGGCGCTGCGTCAGTTCGAGGGTGAGTTTTTCGCGCACGATGAGCACGGTTTCATCGGTCGGCCATTCGCCTTCGTTGAGGCGGCGTTTCAGGCGCGACAACTCGTTGCGTGCGCCAGCCAGGCCACCATAGTGTTCGGCAAACTCATCGAGCGTCTCGGCTTCGAGCCAATGGCGCGGCATGCCGCGACGCTTGCTGCGCAGGCGCAACAGGCGGGCAGTCTGCTCGAGACGCTGCGGACGTGCGTCGGCGGTGAGGCGTACCAGCGTCTCGCGCGCCTGCGCGAGATCGCGCGTGCGTCGGTCGGCTTCGATGGCGATGCCTGAGAGGCGCTCTTTGCATTGATCCAGTTCTGCCTTCGCCGCATTCAGCGCCTGCTCGGTACGCTGAACAGTTTCTTGCGCGGCCGGCCGATCCTGCGCGGCGGCTTCGAATTCTGCGGCGCGGGCCAGCATCAATTCGGCAGCCTGCATGCCAAGCAGCTTTTCGCGTGCTGACTGCATTGTCTTCTCGGCGGCGTCCTGTTTCTTGTGCGCCCATGCCAATTGCTTATCGAGTTCGGTGACTTCCTGCTGCAAGGCTTCGAGACGCGCCGTGCGCGCCAGTTCGCCGAACCAGAAATCGAGCGGCACTGAAAGGTGACGCGCGCCGCGACGTTCGCGGTGGTAACCGTCCTTGGTAATCCAGTCCTGCTCGCGTGGCAGCTTGGCCGCAGCTTGCGCGTTTTCCACGCGGCGAATGCGGTTGAGCAATTCAGCCAGCCACTTGGGCGGGTCGCCGGCGAAGTTGACGACCTCCAACAGGCTACCGCTGGCGGCGGCCGGAGCAGGGCTGCGGTCGGACACGATGAAATGGCGGAAGCGCTCACGCTCGCCGAGCGACCAGGCCATATGACGATCGCCTTCGTTCTCCAGCAAGACGAGTGAGCGATAGGGCCGCAGGATGGCTTCGAGCGCACCTTGCCAGGCCGGGTCGGTGACTTCGACGATGTCGGAGAGCAGACGATGCTCAATGCTGGCGTCATGAAGGGCGGCGCGGAAGCGTTGTGCGTCGACATCCATCGGCGGGCCACTGCGAGCCTGTGATTCGCGCAGGCGCTCGCTGATTTCCTCGAAGCGCGCGGTCAGCTCCTTGACCTTGGCGCGTGCCGTTTGCCATTCGGTATAGGCCGTTGCCGCGGCGTCTTCCGAGTTCAGCGCGTCCGAACCGTGCTCCTTCGCCACGCGCTCGCGCAGCGCATTGCGCTCTGCAAGTTTTTTGTCAATGTCGCGCAATGCGTCGCGCGCAGTGAGCCATTGTGTATCGCATTCCTTGACGCGTTGTGACGCGTCCTTGAGCTGCGATTCGGCTTGCTGCTTTTCTGTGGACAGACTGCCGACGCGTGCTTCGGATTCTCCGCGTACGCGTTCGGACTCGCTCAATTCATGACGCACGCTGCGCAGTTTCTCGCGCCAGCTTTCGATCTCGACGAGCAGGTCGCCGACCTCGAGACGCGGAATCGCATCGGTTTCCAGCGCGTCGGCTTCGGCACGCAGGCTGCGCCATTCGAGGAATCTATCTGCTTCGACACGCTTGCCTTCGGACTGCGTCTTGAGGCGGTCCAGATCGAGCGACAGTGATTCGAGCTCGCGCTGTGCGTTCTTCTGCTCCTCGCGCGCGGCCTGGTAGTTGTCGAGCACTTCCTTGTCGCCGAACACATCAAAAACGAGATCGAGCAGGGCGCGTGGCGAGTATTCGCACAGCTTGTCGGTGTCGCCTTGCTCGAGCGACAACACTTTTGCAATTGCGGGCGTGAGGCCGGCGTAGGCAAGGCGCGACTGGTAATCGCGCAGGCCGATCCACTGCGCGTTCTCCTCGAGTTTCTCGACGGTGACAAGACCATCCTCGATGCAATATTCACGCGTCCATTCGCCCGCCGCGCGTTTGATGCGACATGCCAATGTCACATCGTCCTTGAGGCACGGAAAGAACGGACGCTTGCCGGTCGAGCCGGGCTTGTTCGATACATTGGCGCGTATCCACGCAAAGCCGGCGTTGGCGCGGCGTACATAGCGGCGGAAATCGCGTTTGCCCGAGCACTTCAAAGCAAACAAGGTGCGCATCGCATCGAGCAGCGTTGTTTTGCCTGAGCCGTTGGGGCCGACGATGGTGATGATCTGGGCATCGAGCGGCAGCGTGAAGCGGCGCCAGAAGTCCCAGTGGACCAGTTCGATATCGCGGATGTGGAACATATGGTCTCGTTATTTATTTTGGATATTTAAACTCCGTCATTCCCGCGAAAGCGGGAATCCACTTGCACCTCGATGCTGCTTGGTGCGGCAGAAGTAGATTCCCGCTTTCGCGAGAATGACGTTCAAGTATTTATCGTCGTGACTCAACTTCATCATCCAGGTCAATGTCTTCGTCCTCGTCGCCTTCAATCAAGGGCAACTGGCGGCCCGCCGCAGCGAGCACATCGGCCAGCGTGCCGTTGATGATGCGATCGGCGAGGATGCGGTAATCGAGCAGCACGTCAAGCAAGGGACCTTCGAGAATGTAACCACCGCGCCGCTCGATGAAGCCGAGGCGGGCGAGCTTGCCGAGCGCGAAATTGCGAATCTTGGTGCGGCCACCGAGCTGCGTGCCAAAGTCGGCAAGCAGCGAAGCTTCGGACACCGCGCCTGAAACTTCGTCGCCATGCACGATGGGTTTTTCCTGGCCGAACATATCATTCTGACCGTCGTCCTCGCGCGTGCGGCGGCCGAGCTGGCGCTCGCGTTTCGGCAGGATGATCAGCGCCCAGATGACGATGAGCAGTGCAATCTCATCGCGCGTCAGGCCCATTGTGCTGGCCTGGTAATCGCGGCCGCCGAAGACTGCATCGAGCACGCCATCCTGCAGGCCAACCGCCACATGCTCGGCGAATGGGTTGTCGAGCAATTGCAGACCCACGTTGGCGAGGCGTTGTTCGAGCTCGTGGCGGAAGGCTTCGTCGATCAACGCGCGGCGTACCTGAATGTCATTGCGCGGCAACCAGCGGTGTGCCAGCAGGCGAGCGGTGAGAGAGGTAATGTCGTGTTCCATGAGGTCTAAATTCCTTTACCACAGAGACACAGAGGCACAGAGGGCCTCAGAGGGAATTCAAAAAGAGCAATGGTGGGTAACTGCATTTCTTTGTGGCCCTCTGTGCCTCTGTGTCTCCGTGGTGAGATTTTATTTTCAACCACGGCGCACCACGCTTCCTGCGGATATATGTGAGACCTCGTCTTCCATCACTTCGATCAGGTGACTTTCAAGCATGAGGTCATATGGCATTTGCGTAAGGTCGGCGACAGGGCCGTCAGCCTGCGCTTCTTCATTGCCAAGCAGCGAGAGCAAAGAGAGACGATAGCTCGCCGGGCCGAAACCGCCGCCGAGAATGAGTTTTTGTGCAGGCGTCGACGTCGGAATGCCTGCGAGTTTTTCGGAGAGTTTGAGCAGCAGGCTCAGATCTTCGGATTCGTTCGGCTGGTCTATCGGCGCTTCTTCCGAAGGCGGCAGCGTCGCGTCCGCTTCCATCTGCCGTACTTCTTCGGACAATGCACTTTCGGCGCGGTCGAGCAACTCGTGACCGCCGGCGACGAACTGCGTGCGCGGACCAGCGCCCATCGCGCCATCGGACAGCGCGGCGATACGACGAATATCCAGTCCGCGTAACCAGCTGATTGCGTCTGACGAGGAAACGCCGGAAGCGCCGAGTGTCACGCGTTGCGATTCGATCTTGTTGAGCGCGCGCTGGAAGGCCGCATCGACACGTGCAAGACGACTTTGCGCAAGACCAATGGCATGCGCGGTACGCGCGATATCGGGTGTGATTTCTTCCGCATCCGACAGTAGCGAACGCAATATCTGCGTGCCTTTTTCCAGCCAGCGCACATTGCCGGAGAGGCGCGAGCGCGCATCGAGAATGCGGAATTCCGAGCCCGATGCAATCGCGTCTTCGAACGAAGCAGTCAGCGCATTCAGCTTGGCCAGCAAGTGCTGCAGCATCTCCGGCGTGAGCGTGCCGGTGGCCTGCATGCCGGCAAGCTGCGTAGTGAGAAAGCCGAGTTCGGCGTCTTCGTTTTCACCGAAGCGCAACAGCACGGCAACCGCAGCCACCGCGTTACGGCCGGCGTCGGAGAGCTGATAGCTACCTTCTTCACCGAACACCATCAGGCCGTTTTCTCGCAAACGCTTCAGAACTGTTTCGAGCTTGATCGTCTCGATGTAGCTGAAATGACGGCGTAATTCTTCCGGCAGCCAGCGCGGGTGATCGGCACGTGCGCCGATTTCGCGCAGCACATGCAGGCGAATGAAGACTTCCTCCTCCCCGCCACGGAACAGCGTGATGAAAGTGTCCACCAGCGGGCGTGCGCGAACGAGCGCCCATAGCGTGGGCACGTCGTCAGGCTCGACGCCCGGCATGAGGAAGCTTTGCAGATTGAAATCGAGAGATGCGCTGCTCGATGCCGTTGTCATGGCTGCTGTCGCCATCGCTTGCTCAGACGCCTTGCTTCAGACTGGCCTGGATGAAGTCATCCAGATCGCCATCGAGTACGGCCTGTGTGTTGCCGCTTTCGAAGTTGGTGCGCAGATCCTTGATGCGGCCCTGGTCGAGCACGTAGCTGCGGATCTGGTGGCCCCAGCCGATGTCACTCTTCGAGTCTTCGAGCTTCTGCTGCTCGGCCTGGCGCTTGCGCAGTTCGGCTTCGTAGATGCGGGCGCGCAGCATCTTCCAGGCTTCGTCGCGATTGCGGTGTTGCGAGCGGTCGTTCTGACACTGCACGACGATGCCGGTCGGCACGTGTGTTAGGCGCACGGCGGAATCGGTCTTGTTGATGTGCTGACCCCCCGCGCCGGACGCGCGATAGGTGTCGGTGCGCACATCGGATGGATTGATTTCGATCTCGATCGAGTCATCGACCTCCGGGAACACGAACACCGAGACGAAGCTTGTGTGGCGGCGCGCATTCGAGTCGAACGGCGACTTGCGCACCAGGCGATGGATGCCGGTTTCCGTGCGCAGATGACCATAGGCATAGTCGCCGGTGATCTTGATCGTTGCACTCTTTATGCCGGCGACATCACCGTCGGATTCTTCCATCAGCTCGACGTTGAAGCCCTTCTTTTCACAGTAGCGTAGGTACATGCGCTCGAGCATCTGTGCCCAGTCCTGCGCCTCGGTGCCGCCCGCGCCAGACTGGATTTCGATGAACGCTGGTTGTGGGTCCATCGGGTTGTTGAACATGCGGCGGAATTCGAGCACGCCGACGCTCTTGGCGATGTTCGCCACATCGGTTTCGACTGCGACGAAAGTGTCTTCGTCGTCTTCGGCACTGGCGAGTTCGAACAGCTCGGCGCCATCCTTGAGCCCGGAGCTGATCTCGTCCAGCACATGGACGATGTTCTCCAGTGACTTCTTTTCCTTGCTTAGTTCTTGCGCGTGCTCGGCGTTGTCCCAGATCTTCGGGTCTTCGAGCTGCTTGCCGACTTCGACGAGCTTTTCAGCCTTGTTGTCGTAGTCAAAGATACCTCCGCAATGATTCCGCGCGGTTGCGCAGATCGGCGAGGGCGTTACTGATGGCGTTGATGCGTTCGGCTTCCATGGGCGGTTGTGTGCACTGCGGGTGCGATGAGATCAATCCGCAATTATACCGGTTCAACAGCTCCGCTCGGCGCTTGCTCCAGATCAGCGCTGCAATTTGAAGTGGTCGGCGACGAATAGCTTGACGCGCTCACGCGCCGCAGCCGCGTACTTGCGGCTGCCGCCACGGGCCGCGCCATTGCCGGTACAGTTCTGCGCATAGCGTGTGCGCTCTTCTGGGTTCAGGGAGCGACCATCCACTAAAGTTGCTTCAAATGTATCCAGGCTCTGTAGCATCTGGCAATTCTTGAAGTTCTGAATCATTGGCATGGTTTGCAGCGGAAAGTCTGTATCAAAGCCATGTAGCGCACCTTCATACACGACCAGTTCGATCTTGGTACCTTGTGCGCTGAGGATTTCAGCGTCCTTGCGGCAAACGTCAACGTTGTTGAAGTCATCATCAGTTCCCGCAAAGTTCAGAATCGGGCTATCGGTGGTCTTGGCGTATTGCGCGCAGCCGCCATAGAACACGATATGCAAAGCAAATTTTCCGCCATCCGCGCCCAGAACGCCCACGCGATAGCGCTCAAAGCTGGAGTCCATTGCAGCCATTGCGCCACGCGAAAAACCGATTATGCCGATGTTGTTGGCATCGATTCTTGGGTCTTGTTGCAATACCTTGAGCGCACGCAGCGAATCCACTATGCCTGCCGGAAAGGTAAGTCTGTCGGCGTTGGATTCCGTCAGGCCGCGAGGGGTGAAGCTATCCACCACCAGCGTCGCGATGCCCATGTCATTGAACATTCTTGCCCAGTCCCAAATGGTGTCCACGATGCCGCGACTTGAATGCATGATGACCATCGCTGGAAAAGGCCCGGAGCCCTTGGACGGTAACTGCAATTCGCCATAGATGTGGTCGGTGTATTCCGTTTTTCCCTGGAATATCGGAATCGGGCGGCTGTCTCTTGCTGCAGAGTCGAAGTTGATGCGCTCAGCGAAGGCTGTCGCCGAGGTCAGGGCGAAGGCAGCGCTTGCAATGAAGGCAATGATTCTTCTGAATGCGGGCATGACACACTCCGGTTGCTCAATCGACAGATGGCACGAGTGTTTACGGAAAGTGCGGTCAAAAATGAAATAGACCAGCCCACGGGACTGTTCAGAAGTTATCCCGTACCCGCAGATAACTCACAAATTTCGGCAGACCTGTCGAAGTCAGATCGCGATAACGATAAGTCACCTGCGTACCAATCGGCGGCGGATTGGCGCGGTCCGCGTCGGAGAAGCCCGTACCGATCTTGAAGCGCCGCCCCTCGGGCGTTTCAACCAGCAAAGCGCCCAGCTTGCCGGTGTTGCGACCCTTGCCAGGAATATGGCCGACGACCTTTGCCTCGGTATCGAGCATCGGCTTGAGTTTGAGCAGCACATCGCTGCGGCCGGTCACATAAGGCGCATCGGCGCGATGCAGGACCAATCCCTCGGCGCCGAGCTTGACGACTTCCTTCAGCTTGGCGGCGAGTGCCTTGCGGTTGGCAACGCGGAATTGTTCGATCTGCTGTAGCCAGGGCAGACTTGCCTTGGCAATCGTCGCGCGAATCAGTGCGATGCGTTCGGTGAATGTGGTTCCAATCGTACCGGGCGCGTCGGGCATCTCGAAGATCATGTAGCGCACCTGGTGCCATTCTTCGTCGACCGGCACGTCCTTGCGCACGATGGCGGAAATCTTGTCGAAGCTTTGACGCGCGATCCACATTTCGCCATCAAGAGGAACAGGTGGCAGGGCATCGGTGAACCATTTCGGCGCGTGCACGAGATTGCCGCTGCGGTGGCGCAAGGTCTTGCCATCCCACACGCCGCGCACGCCATCGAGTTTTTCGCTGACCCAGTAATCGGCCGGGTCTATGTCATCGTGATAGACATTGGCGAGGAGGATATTGCTGTCGGCAGCTTGTGCCGTGCGGCTGAGCTTCAGGCAGAAGAGCCCGAGAACCGATGCTGCGACAAAGCGTCTTCTATGCATGGCACATCTCCGTTTGCGAAGCTGTGCAGCTTAATGAATCGTGCGCAGTTCAAGAAGCGTACTTTCGGGCGACGGCAAGCATGCTGTCTGAATAGCGGCAATGAACTCCGCGTTTGGGATACTTGCCAGATGACCAATGTCGGATAACGCCCCCGAATCATTCGACCTACCAACATGCCTCCGCATGCAAATCTTCCGCCGAGGATGGGTTACGTGCTTGTCATTGACTCTCATCGGTCCCCGGTTTGCGGAACTCGTCTTCAATCCACGCGGTGGCGCTCGCAGTATTGAATTTGAATTCAGGCCCTACGCGAACCTGCGCGAGCTGTTCGCCATCTTCGTCGCAGGCTGCGAGCAACGCATAGGGACTGTCTTCGTCAGGTACGATTTTCAGCGTGACGTTGATACGGCCATCTGGCATATCCACTGAGATGCTCTTGTGCAGCATCGCATGTTGATGTTGCTCGTGGCGGCGGATCACTTCCGAAGCGGTCTTGACCAGGGTGCTGAACGCGAATGCGTCAAGCGGCTTCGGGTTCTTCTTGTCGCGGCCCATGGTCCAGGGCCCGACCAGTGCCGGCTCTGGTTCACCGTCGAGGATCATCTCAACGGCCCAGCCGTCATCATCCTGATTCTTGATGACGCGGGCCGTCCAACCTTTGTCGCTCCAAAGGCCGGGTTCATTCACGATGACGGGTGAATCATATTCAAGGTCAGACATTGAGGCTCTCAGCGCGGGTTGGCATATCAACACGTAAATTGTGAAACATGATGGCGCCCCATCTTTCGATCTGCATCCTATCGAGTAAAGCTCCACTCGATGGTTCGCTTTTTCTCATTGCGGGTTTGCTGCCAGGCATGGACTTCGGATTGCAGTCGTTCCCGATTGGCAATACGCCGATCCAAGACCGGCGCTTCACGCGCTTGGGCCTGACGACCTCTTCCATAGTGTCCACCATTAAACAATAGCGGACACCATCCTTATGCACTCCTATGCACAATGACAGATGATTTCGCCGGACATTCACAAATTAGGCTCTGAGAGCCTCGTCGCAGTGGCTTTGAATGATCGGCAGCAGTTGGCCAAAAATCTTGGGAGAGCCGGCTACGAGATTGCCCGTCTTGAGATAGTCGCCTTCGCCGGCAAAGTCGCTGACTAAACCTCCGGCTTCTTGTACCAGCAGGGCGCCTGCTGCGATGTCCCAGGGCGAAAGACCAATCTCGAAGAAGCCGTCCGTGCGACCGCTTGCCACGTAAGCCAGATCTAGCGCAGCAGCGCCTGGGCGACGCAAGCCTGCTGTCTTCTCCGCCAGATCGCGGAACATTTTGAGATAGGCGTCGATATGTTCAAAATTGCGAAACGGAAAACCAGTGCCGATCAAGGCTTCGCCCAGACGGGTTCGCTTTGCGACGCGAATGCGTCTGTCATTGAGGAATGCCCCCTTGCCGCGACTGGCTGTGAAGAGTTCGTTGCGGTTGGGGTCATAAATCACGCCATGCTGAATCACACCGTTTTGCGCGACGCCAATCGACACCGCGTACTGTGGAAAGCCGTGGATGAAATTGGTGGTGCCGTCGAGAGGGTCGATGATCCACTGGAATTCGCCATCAGCCGTGCCGCCAGAGCTGCCGGACTCCTCTGCTAGAATGCTGTGCTCGGGGTAGGCTTCGTGAATCGTGTCGATGATCGCCGCTTCGGCAGCGCGGTCCACCTCGGTGACAAAATCCTTTGGCTGTTTGGTCTGGACTTCGAGTAGATCGAGATCGAGAGATGCGCGGTTGATGACCGTGGCGCCGCGCCGCGCTGCCTTGATGGCAATGTTCAGTATTGGATGCATGACTTTTGAATGAGCGATGACAAAGTTGCGCGCATGACGTCGTGCGAGCAAGTGTCTGTCTTGGAAACCCTCGATTATATGTCGGATCAGTCGGCTTTGAGCCGTGTTCGTGTCGTGCTGGTGCAACCCAGTCACCCGGGAAATATCGGTGCTGCGGCGCGCGCGATGAAGACGATGGGTTTGTCGTCGCTTTATCTGGTTCGGCCCAAATCTTTTCCGCATGCGGAAGCCCATACGCGCGCCTCGGGAGCGACAGACGTGCTGGACCGGGCGATTGTGACCGAGACCTTGGGCGAAGCCCTGGTCGGCGTGACGATGGCTGCTGCAATGACTTCGCGCCGCCGTGAGTTATCGTTACCGATGCAATGGTCGCGCGATGCTGCGCAAACCTTGAGCCAACGCGTCGCCGCAGACGAGCAGGTCGCACTGGTGTTCGGCAACGAGACTTACGGCTTGTCGAACGAGGATCTTGCCTTGTGCCAGTTGCCGGTGATGATTCCCGCTAATCCAGACTACGCTTCGCTCAATCTTGGCGCCGCCGTGCAGCTTATGTCTTACGAAATGCGCATGGCGACGGTGGCCCTCGGCCAAGCGCCGGCGATGGATGCAGCCTTGGCAACAGTTGACGAGGTTGAACAGCTGATGCAGCACATCGAGCGTGCAACGACGGCAACGGGTTTTTTCGATCCAGCTAATCCGAAGCGGTTGATGCCGCGTTTGCGCCGCATGTTCGGACGCATCGCACTCGAACGCGACGAAGTAAATATCCTGCGCGGAATGATCAGTTTCTTCGAGCGTCCACTGGCGCATCGGCGCGCCGGTACAATTGAGGCCGAGACGCGGTCGGAATCGTCGAATACCTGAGCGTTTCTTTCATCGGTTTTTGAAAAGGCCTTCCATGTTTGCCCATTTGCGTGAAGACATCAGCAGCGTATTGGCGCGGGATCCCGCTGCACGCAGCAGGCTGGAGGTGCTCACCTGCTATCCGGGCATTCACGCGTTGTTCATGCATCGCATTGCGCATGGTTTATGGCAACGAGGCTTTTTTTGGTTGGGCCGTTGCGTGTCGCAGGCGTCGCGCTGGTGGACAGGTATCGAAATTCATCCCGGCGCGAAGATCGGTCGGCGCGTGTTCATCGATCATGGTACGGGCGTTGTCATCGGCGAGACAGCGGAGATCGGTGATGACTGCACGATCTATCAGGGCGTGACCCTGGGGGGCACGTCGCTGTATCGCGGTGTCAAACGCCATCCGACGCTTGAGCGCAGCGTCGTGGTGGGCGCTGGCGCGAAAGTTCTGGGCGGCTTTACGGTCGGGGAGGGTGCCAAGATTGGTTCCAACGCTGTGGTGACCAAGCCAATTCCCGCTGGCGCAACTGCCGTGGGGATTCCGGCGCGCATCATCGAAACGCAGGATCGTGAACACAGCGCCGACGTGCAGGGTTTTTCGGCGTACGGCATTACGCGCGATATGGACGATCCGCTCTCCAAAGCGTTGCACGCTTTGCTGGACCACGCAGCCGAGCAGGACAAGCGCATTGACGCCTTGGTCACACGTCTTAAGGAAGCGGGGTTGTGTGGCGACGCGGACGATCCTGTTTGCAAGGAGTTCGACCACGACTATCTGTCGCGAATCGTCGATTGAAACTGCCTGAGCTTGTTTGCCGCGCTGCAAAAACCTTGATTGATTTGGTCGGGTATTTTATACTTGACAAAATTGATCGGGTATTTGCATTTACCCTCCGCCAAAGACCGAAATGAGGCTGACAGCATGAGGCTGACTACCAAGGGACGATTTGCCGTGACGGCGATGATCGATCTGGCCATGCGCCAGGGCGAAGGGCCGGTGACGCTGGCTGGCATCAGCGAGCGCCAAGGCATTTCCTTGTCTTATCTGGAGCAGTTGTTCGGCAAGCTGCGTCGGCATGCGCTGGTAGCCAGTGTGCGTGGCCCTGGCGGCGGTTATAACCTGGCGAAGCCAATGGATGCCATATCCGTAGCGGATGTTGTCATTGCGGTGGATGAGCCGTTGGACGCGACACAGTGTGGTGGCAAGGAAAATTGCCATGACGAAGGTCGCTGCATGACGCACGACTTATGGACCAATCTCAACAAACGCATGTTCGAGTATCTGGGCTCGGTGACCTTGGCGGGCTTGGTCGAACAACAACGTCAGCGTTGCAGCAATGAACATGAGGTGACGATGTTCCGCGAGGCGCGGGAGTGCCGCACGGATACTGCATCTGCGCAGGCGTAACGAATAGGAAGCAGCGGTGTTTGCACCGGTATATCTCGATAGCAATGCCAGCACGCAGATCGATTCACGCGTGTTTGAAGCAATGGTGCCCTATTTGCGCGAACGCTTTGGCAATGCTTCGAGTCGACATGAATATGGCAGGCAAGCGCGCGATGCTATCGATCGCGCGCGGCAACAGGTAGCGGCCGCGGTGGGCGCTCATGCGACCGAAGTGGTTTTTACCAGCGGCGGCTCGGAAGCGAACAATCTGTTCGTCAAGGGCGCCGCGGCGGTTTTCAAGCCAAGTGTCATTGCAATCGGCGCGACGGAACATCCCTGTGTGCGCGAACCGGCGCGGCAACTGGTGAAGCAGGGATGGTCGGTGCTGGAATTGGCGGTGACACCCAATGGTCATCTGGATATGGCTGCCGCGCAGGCGATGCTGACTTCAAAGCGTCCGCTGCTAGTGTCGCAGATGCTTGCGAACAATGAATGTGGTGCGGTGAACGATGTGGCTGCGTTGGTAGCTAGCGTGCGGCAGTTGGGTGGCTATGTGCATAGCGATGCAGTGCAGGCACTTGGAAAGATGCCGATAGCATTTCGCGAGCTGGGTGTGCATGCAATGACGTTGTCATCGCACAAGATTGGTGGCCCGATTGGTGCGGGGGCTTTGGTGCTGGACAAGCGCCTGGAGTTGCAGCCCCTGATTGCAGGCGGCGGACACGAGCGCGGTTTGCGCTCAGGGACCGAGAATGTGGCTGCAATCGTCGGTTTTGGCAGGGCGTGCGAGTTGGTGAGTAGCGAGTTGTCAGAACGTAGTGAACGTATGCGTGTCGCGCGCGATGTACTGGAAGCCGCTTTGCCGGCGTTGGGCGCACAGGTGTTTGGTGGCGTCGAACCACGCTTGCCGAATACAAGCTACTTCGCGTTCGAAGGTATCGATGGCGACACGCTGGTGGGCAAGCTGGACCGTGCGGGATTCGCAGTGGCGAGCGGCGCGGCGTGCTCGAGCGCTAATCCTGAGCCGTCGCATACGCTACTGTCGATGGGCGTGGCACCGGCATTGGCGCGCGGCGCGGTGCGTGTGAGCATGAGTGCCACGACGAAACTGGATGATGTGAAACGCTTCGTGGAAGTGTTGCGTGAAACCTTGATGCAGCTACGGCAACTCGCGGCAATGACTGTTTGAAAATAGTTTGTATGACAATGGCTTCCCCTTGGAGCGAACGATGAAGTATCCGATTTACCTTGATTACTCCGCGACTACGCCGGTCGATCCGCGCGTGGCCGAGAAAATGATTCCGTGGTTGACCGAGCATTTCGGCAATCCGGCGAGCCGCTCGCACGCCTATGGCTGGGAAGCGGAAGAAGCGACCGAACAAGCACGTGCTCACGTTGCGGCGCTGGTCGGCGCGGATGCCAAAGAGATCGTGTGGACCTCCGGTGCAACCGAATCGAACAATCTTGCCATCAAGGGCGCCGCCAATTTCTATGTGGGCAAGGGTAAGCATCTCATCACGCTCAAGACCGAGCACAAGGCTGTTCTCGATACCATGCGCGAGCTGGAGCGCCAGGGTTTTGAAGTGACGTATCTGGAAGTGCAGGAAGATGGTCTGCTCAATCTGGAAGCGTTCAAGAGTGCATTGCGGCCGGACACGATTCTCGTCTCCGTGATGTTCGTGAACAACGAAATCGGCGTGATTCAACCTGTCGAGCAGATTGGTGAAATCTGTCGCGACAAGGGCATTATTTTCCACGTCGATGCGGCACAGGCGACGGGCAAGGTCGACATCGATCTGTCGAAGTTGAAGGTCGATCTCATGTCCTTCTCGGCACACAAGACCTACGGCCCCAAAGGCATCGGCGCCTTGTATGTGCGCCGCAAGCCACGTGTGCGTCTGGAAGCGCAGATGCATGGTGGCGGTCACGAGCGCGGCATGCGTTCGGGCACGCTGGCGACGCACCAGATCGTCGGCATGGGCGAGGCTTTCCGCCTTGCCAAGGCAGAAATGGCGACTGAGAATCTGCGTATCCGTGCTTTGCGTGATCGCCTGCTCAAGGGCTTGTCCACCATCGAAGAAACCTTCGTCAATGGCGATCTCGAGCATCGCGTACCGCACAATCTGAATATGAGTTTTGCATACGTCGAAGGCGAGTCGCTGATCATGGCGATCAAGGATGTGGCAGTGTCGTCTGGCTCGGCGTGTACCTCGGCTTCGCTGGAACCTTCCTATGTGCTGCGCGCACTGGGACGCAACGACGAATTGGCACATAGTTCTATCCGCTTCACGATCGGGCGTTTTACCACCGAAGAAGACGTCGATTTCACTGTTGAGCTGCTGCGTCAGAAAGTCGGCAAACTGCGCGAACTCTCACCCTTGTGGGACATGTTCAAGGATGGTATCGACTTGAATACGGTGCAGTGGGCAGCACATTGATTATTGAGTGAGAGGAAAACCTCTCACTGACTGGAGATTGAAATGGCATATAGCGACAAAGTTCTGGATCACTACGAAAATCCGCGCAATGTGGGTTCCTTTGAAAAGGGCGACATCGAGGTGGGTACCGGCATGGTCGGCGCGCCGGCTTGCGGCGACGTGATGAAGCTGCAGATCAAGGTGAATGCCAAGACCGGCCTCATCGAAGATGCGAAGTTCAAGACTTACGGTTGCGGCTCTGCAATCGCGTCGAGCTCGCTGGTGACCGAATGGGTCAAGGGCAAGACGCTGGACGAAGCGGTCAACATCAAGAACACGCAGATCGCCGAAGAGCTGGCACTGCCGCCGGTGAAGATCCACTGCTCGATCCTCGCAGAGGATGCCATCAAGGCCGCCGTCGAGGATTACAAGAAGAAGCACGCCTGAGAGCGGTTGAATTTCTAAGGATTATTGAATCATGTCTGTGACTCTGAGTGAAGCGGCTGCAAATCACGTTGCCAAGTTCATTGCCAAACGTGGCAAGGGCGTGGGCGTGCGCCTCGGCGTGAAGACCACCGGCTGCTCCGGCATGGCGTACAAGCTGGAGTACGCGGATGCGGAAGCTACCGATGACCTGGTGTTCGAAAGTCATGGATTGAAGGTGCTGGTGGACCCGAAGAGCTTGCCGTATATCGATGGTACGGAACTGGATTTCGTGCGCGAGGGCTTGAACGAGGGTTTCAAGTTCAACAATCCCAACGTCAAGAACGAGTGCGGTTGCGGCGAATCCTTTAACGTCTGACGCGCTTGCCGATCGCTCAAGCCTCGTCTGTGCGGGCATGCCACACCCATGCCAAATAAGCCACGCCAAATAAGTCGGCCCTCATGCAAGACTACTTTTCCCTTTTCCATCTTCCCGAGAAATTCGATCTGCATAGAGCCGCGCTCGAAGCGGCTTATCGCAATGTGCAGGCACAGGTTCACCCTGACCGTTTTGCGCATCGTTCCGAGGCAGAGCGTCGCGTCGCCATGCAGTGGGCGACGCATGCCAACGAGGCCTATCGCGCCTTGCGCAATCCTGTCGAGCGTGCCCGCTACTTGTTGGCACGCCGTGGCATGGAAATCGATGCCGAACGTAACACAGCGATGTCACATGCATTTCTCATGCAACAGATGGCGTGGCGCGAAGCGGTCGAGGAAGCCGCGGGCAATGCGTCCGCCCTGCAGCGCCTGGAGCAGGATTTGCAGCGCGACGAAGGGGTGATGCTGGATGATTTGCAGCATGCGCTCGACGACGCCAACGATCTCGCCGCCAGCGCAGAGCTGGTGCGGCGTTTGATGTTCATGGAAAAGTTGCGCAGCGAAATCGATGATGCGTTGGCAGTCCTAGATAACTGAGCCGGATAACCGATGGCCTTACTGCAACTTTCCGAACCCGGTGAATCGACAGCACCCCACCAGCACAGGCTGGCAGTCGGTATCGATCTGGGTACGACCAATTCCCTGGTGGCAACCGTGCGTCATTCGCTTCCCGAATGTCTGCCCGACGACACGGGCCGCATCCTGTTGCCTTCCGTGGTGCGCTATTTAAGAGGCGGTGCGACAGTCGTTGGCACGGAGGCGTTGGCTGCCGAATCCACCGATCCACGCAATACCATCGCCTCGGTGAAGCGGCTGATGGGGCGCGGCCCTGTCGACGCGGACCCTGGCATGCGTGCGCGCTACGATCTCGTTGATGCCGCTGGCATGGTACGTATCAATACCGTGATAGGGCCACGCAGTCCGGTCGAAGTATCGGCAGAGATTCTAAAGGTGCTGCGTGCGCGTGCGGAGGAGAGCCTGGGCGGCGATCTGATTGGCGCTGTGATCACGGTGCCTGCTTACTTCGACGATGCGCAACGCCAGGCTACCAAGGACGCTGCGCGTCTGGCCGGGCTCAACGTTTTGCGCTTGCTCAACGAGCCGACCGCAGCCGCCATCGCGTATGGCCTGGATGAAGCGGCGGAAGGCATTTATGCTGTGTTCGATCTGGGCGGCGGCACCTTTGATTTCTCTATTTTGCGCCTTTCGCGCGGGGTGTTCGAAGTGATGGCAACCAGCGGCGATTCGGCGCTGGGCGGCGATGATTTCGATGAGCTGCTTGCGCATTGGCTGCACAAACAGGCTGCAGGTGCCGATCTGGATTGCGGCGCGAATAGAGCGCTATTGTCCGAAGCGCGTCGCGCCAAGGAAGCCTTGACGACCGATGCGTCTGTCGTGGCCAAGGTGCCGCAGTTGGGTGGCGGCGTGCGTACCGTCAATGTAACCGCAGAAGTATTCCAGTCGCTGACGCAAGGCTTGGTCGAGCGCTGTCTGCAGCCGGTCAAGAAAGCGCTGCGCGATGCTGTGCTGAAAGTGGCGGATATCGAGGCCGTCGTGCTGGTCGGTGGCGCCACGCGCATGCCGCATCTGCGCGCTGCGGTGAAAACGTTTTTCGGCCGTGCGCCTTTTACGGATATCGATCCGGATAAGGTCGTGGCGATTGGTGCCGCCGTGCAGGCCAATGTCCTTGCGGGCAATCGCCGCGCCGACGAAGATTGGCTGCTGCTCGATGTTATCCCTTTGTCATTGGGTCTGGAGACGATGGGCGGCCTGGTCGAAAAGATCGTGCCGCGCAATGCGACGATTCCCGTGGCCAAGGCGCAAGAGTTCACGACCTTCAAGGACGGGCAGACGGCGATGTCGATCCACGTCGTACAGGGTGAGCGTGAACTCGTGAGCGATTGCCGATCGTTGGCACGCTTCGAGCTGCGTGGCATCCCGCCGCTGGTGGCGGGCGCGGCTCGCATCCGCGTGACCTTCCAGATCGACGCCGACGGTTTGCTGTCAGTTGCTGCGCGCGAGCAGACAACGGGTATCGAGGCCAACGTGACGGTCAAACCGAGCTACGGCCTCTCCGATGATGAAGTGGCGAACATGCTCAAGGCAGGTTTTGAACACGCGACAGATGACATGAAGGCGCGTGCCCTGCGCGAACAGAAGGTTGATGCCGAACGCCTGATCGAAGCCACGCGTCAGGCCTTGGCGGAAGATGCCGATCTGCTCTCGCTTGCCGAAGCACAGCGCATCGATACCGCCATCGCTGCGCTGGTTGTGGCGCGTGAAGGTGTGGATCATCTGGTGATCAAAGCCGCGATAGAAGTTCTGTCTGCGGCGACGGCCGATTTTGCGGCGCGACGCATGGACAAGGCGATCCGCACGGCGCTGACCGGAAGCCGCGTCGATAGCTTGTAAGTATGCCTTTGGAATATATCGAATGACTCAGTTATTGGTCTTGCCTCACGTCGAGTTATGCCCCGATGGCGCGGTGCTTGAAGTCGAGCCCGGCGAGTCGATCTGCGATGCCTTGCTCGATAACGGTATTGAAATCGAGCATGCCTGCGAGAAGTCCTGCGCTTGTACAACCTGTCATGTGATCGTGCGCGAAGGTTTCCAGTCGCTGGGTGACGCCGACGAACTGGAAGAGGACATGCTCGACAAGGCCTGGGGACTCGAACCCAATTCACGCCTGTCGTGTCAGGCCATTGTGGCGCAGACGCCACTGGTAATCGAGATCCCTCGTTACACCATTAACCTCGCGAGCGAAGGCGGAGGCAGGAAATGAAGTGGACCGACACGCTTGATATTGCAATCGAACTGGCCGAAGCGCATCCCGATGTTGACCCGACGAAGCTCAACTTTGTCGATCTGATGAAATGGGTGTTGGCCTTGCCCGAATTCGATGACGATCCCAAACGTTGCGGCGAGCGCATCCTGGAGGCGATCCAGGCAGCGTGGATCGAAGAGCGCGAATAGGCCTTCCGACTAGCGGTAAGCCCTTCGTTCGATGAAGCTCAATAAGCGCTGCGGCTGTCCGAAGGCTCGTTGAGCGTCAGCCAGTAGGTACCCAACTGGCCGACAGCGAGCAGGAATTGCTCGAAATCGACTGGTTTGCGGATATAGCTATTGGCGCCAAGGCTATACGCCTCATGGATATCCTGCGCCTCGCGCGAAGTGGTCAGCACCACGACGGGCAGCAAGGCCGTCCGCGCGTCCGCGCGAATGCGTCGTAAGACCTCCAAGCCGTCGATGCGCGGCAATTTCAGATCCAGCAAGACGACGGCGGGCAATTCGGCCACGTCGCGGTCGGCGTATTGTCCCGTGCCGAAAAGATAATCCAGGGCCTCTACGCCGTCCCGCGCCACCACGATCTGATTAGGGATCCGATGCTTACCGAAGGCACGCAGGGTCAGCGCTTCGTCATCTGGGTTATCTTCGACCAGCAAAATGGGGCGATCTGATGCCATGAGTTTCGGGTAAGCATTTGCGTGTAAGTAGTGATTGTAAGCGTTCTAGCAAACTGCGTTGCGAATCGCCCCAAGACCAGACGACGGTCGTCGGCTATTTGAACTTTTCACTCAATTCATGCGCGGTTCTGCCGTTAAGAGTTCTGATAGAGGAAACAAGCGGAGGGGCTCGGATAGAAGCTCCCAGGGGCAGCTTGATCTTTGACTGATAGCGAGGCGCCTTGGGCCGACTCGGCTCACGGCACGTATTCTCTTACGGGGTTTCACTATGAACGGAGCTTTACCGACAGTGCCCGCCCAGGCCAACAAGCACTTTCTCGAAGCCGTCGTAAATCTGTCCGAAACCCAAGATATTGCCCTCAGCGAGGATGTCTATTCCGAAAAAGGGGTCAAGCTGCTCGCCCGCGGCGCCAAAGTGTCGCCGGCGATGTATGCCAAAATCATAAGTCACAAGCTTGTCAAGCCGATCGAGGTGTGCATTGCCGCCGGCGACCCACCTTCCGGCGCCATGCTTGTGCGCATTGCCGAACAGGTGTTGGAGGAATTGCCGTTGCTGGCCAGCATCTGTAACTGGTCGCAGGGCCGCGTAAATCCCGTTGGCATGTTGTCGAAATGCAAATTCAGTGCTTCGGCGGGCACGCTGCTCGCCGTGGCATTCTCGCGCTCTGAACACGCCGCGCGCCACGCAGTGATGACATCTCTGATTGCGATGGGTATCGGCAACGCTTATCGCTACAACGATTCGCAACTCATGGCGGCGATGTGTCTGGGCGGCCTGTTTCACGACGTGGGAGAGTTGTATGTGGACCCTGCCGTGCTGGGCGGCGCTAAGCTCACCGCGACGCAGTGGATGAGCTATGCATCGCACCCGATCATCGGTGCAGCGTTAGCGCGTGAAGTCTGCGGCTTCGACACGACCACGCAGCGTGCCATATTGGAACACCATGAGTATGCCGATGGCTTTGGCTATCCGCGTAGTCTGCGTGCGCAAGCCATTTCGCCGGCGGGGCGCATTCTCGCGCTGGCGGAAATTCTCTCGGCGCTTGTTCAAAAGCCAGCGGCTTTCAGCCGAATCGATATTGCGCTCAAGATCATGCCTGGCGAACACGAACCGGAGCTGGTCACCCTGGTCAATGAATTGCTGCGCGAGGGCCGCAGTGCCAAACCGGAGAAGATTGAAACGCTCGAACATGACGTGAATGCCAACGTGCATTCCGTGTTCTTGCGTATTGCGGACGTACTGACCGTTTATGACGACTTGGTGGCGAAGTCGAGCACTACGTCGCCTGCGGTGAAGACGATACTCGATGAGGCATTCGATCGCTTTGCGGAAGTGCAGAAAGCCTTCGCCAGTACCGGCGTCACGAGCTTGCCGATGCTCGATGGCAAGCTTGAGGGCGACGAACTGGACGAGTCGCGCTTCGAAGCACATTGTGTGTTCAATGAAATCGCATGGCGTTTGCAAAAGCTCTCGCGCGAGCTGGTGTTGAAAGCCGGCAAGATGGGCGAGAACGATTCGCGCGCGCTGCTGAGAATGGCGAATGCGCTGGCGGGTACGGCAGAGCATGAAGCGACCATTGAAGAATCGAGCAATGTGGCCGTTGAGCCTTCGTGAGATATCGCGTCTACGCATAGCCCGCCGTTCCGCAAAGCGTTTTGTTCGAGGAGAAATACGTTGATCCAGGGAGAAACGATTTGACCGAAGAAAAAAAACTGGCGCGGTTTTTTGGGAAAGAGGATGTGCTGGAGAGCGCCCGTCATTCTTCCCTGCACGCTGTTCAACCTGCACCGAGATTGTCGGCATCCGTCGAACCGATATTCAAGAGAAATGACATTGGCGCACGCGAGTTTGAATACACCGAGCGCGATTTCGAACGGGTACGTACGCTGATCTACAAGCGAGCAGGCATTTCGCTTACGCCTGCGAAACAGGACATGGTCTATAGCCGCTTGGCGCGTCGTTTGCGCGCGAAGAAGATGACCTATTTCCGCGAGTATCTGGACGCCCTTGAGCGCAACATCGATCCGGCAGAATGGGAAGCCTTCGTCAATGCGCTGACAACCAACCTCACATCCTTTTTCCGCGAGGCGCATCACTTCGACATCCTTGCCGACAATTTGCGCAAGATCAGCGAAAAACGGCCTATCAAGATCTGGTGCAACGCCGCTTCGACCGGCGAAGAGCCTTATTCACTTGCCATAACGGCATGTGAGGCACTTGGCAGCATGACCCCGCCGGTACACATCATTGCGTCCGATCTGGACACCAACGTGTTGAAGCACGGAGAGCGGGGCATTTACACTGCTGATCGCGTCGACCGTATGGAGCCTGCGCGGCTGCAGAAATTTTTCATCCATGCTGGCGGGGAGCAAGCTGGTTCGGTGCGCGTGCGTCCTGAACTACAGCGACTGATCAGCTTCCGCCAGATCAATCTGCTGGATACGCGCTGGGATCTGCAAGGTCCCTTCGATGCGATCTTCTGTCGCAACGTCATGATCTACTTCGACAAGCCGACCCAGTACGCCATCTTGGAAAGGTTTGCTCCTTTGCTTCGTCCGGAAGGACTGCTATACGCCGGGCACTCTGAAAATTTCATGCATGCTGCCAAGATATTCCGCTCGATGGGAAGAACGGTTTATGCCAAAGTGGCGCCAGCAGATGCTAGTGGCAAGGTTGGCACGGCATGAGAGCGGCCTTTACCGGGAGACGCCCGCGGTCATGAAAATCAAGGTCCTTGTTGTTGACGGTTCCGCCATCGTGCGTCTGGTGCTCAGCGAGATCATCAACTCGGCACCGGATATGCGCGTGGTCGGGCATGCATGCGACGAGGCTCAGGCACGCCAGATGATCAGAGAGCAGAATCCGGATGTTATGACAATCGACGTCGAAATGCCTTCGATAAAGGGCCTCGACGGTCTGGCGGACATCATGCGATCGCTGCCGGTGCTCATCGTCTCCAATGCAAGCGCGCGTGCTTCGAAGCTGGTACAGCGCGCGTTCGAACTGGGCGCTGTCGATTTTGTCCCCAGACCGCATAACTCGGGGATCGGCAGCAGTACCCAAGCCACGGCCGACGGAATACGCGAGCGCGCGCGAGCAGCGCATCAGGCGCGACTTCCGCTTGGCACGGCACCTGCTGGCGTCATGGTGTCGACCGACTCTTCGCAGCCGCAAACCACGCTTGCGAATTCGGTGTTGCAAGATAAAGTCGTCGTGATTGGCGCCTCGACCGGCGGTACCGAAGCCATCCGCGAGGTTTTGATACCTTTGCCGGCGGAAATGCCGCCGATTCTGATCGTGCAACACATGCCCGAGCTGTTCACCTCGTCGTTCGCCAAGCGGCTCGATAGCCTGTCGCGCCTGAAGGTCAAGGAAGCTGAACACGACGAACCGATCAAGCCGGGTACGGTCTATCTCGCACCGGGACATTCGCATCTGTCCCTCAAGAGGAGCGTGAATGGACTCGCTTGCGAATTATCCGATGCGTCGCCGGTGAATCGCCACAGGCCATCGGTCGACGTATTGTTTTTGTCTGCGGCTAGAATTGCAGGTTCCAAGGCCTTGGGAATTTTGCTGACAGGGATGGGAAAAGACGGTGCCCAAGGTATGCTTGCAATGCGCCAAGCCGGTAGCTGGACGATCGCCCAGGACCAGGACAGCTGCGTCGTCTGGGGCATGCCGCGAGAGGCGATGCTGATTGGCGGTGCCCAGGAAGTGGCGCCATTGAAGGGCATCCCGGAGCGACTTTTGCAGCGCTTGCGCGCGGGAGAAAGAAGAGCGGCTTAAAGGGTGGGATGAGCGATGATGAAAGTAGGGGAAATAAGGCTAAAGGCCCCCTCAGTTCAGGACGATAAGCTTAGCTAGATAGAATGGTTTTACGCAGAGTTTTACGGAGATTAAGCTCATGGACACTAATGTGACGGTGAATGACAGTTCGGCTACGCTTAGTCTTGCGGGTCGCTTCGACTTTAAAGCACATCGCGAATTCCGCGAAGCGGTGGAGAAGCTGCTACAGCAATCCATCGGGCGTGCCGTCCAGGTGGATATGAAAGAAGTGTCGTATCTCGACAGTTCGGCGCTTGGCATGCTGCTCATGCTGCGCGACAAAGCCAAGGCCGCCAGTCGTGAAGTGGCCCTCGTAGGGGTCAATGGCAACGTGCGGCAGGTACTCGATATCGCTAATTTCTCGAAGCTATTCAGCATCAATTGATCTGACCGCGAGGCCGGTTCCGGCCTCGCATCTGTATTGCTCCCGATTTTTAAGTGATTCCACCCCAGCAGGGCCTTCGTTTGCGCGGCAATTCGTGCGCGCCGTTTCGCCTATTAAAGTTGTCATTCCAGCAGACCGATAAATGGACATTGGCGGGACGCGCCGTTGTTGCTTCGTTCCCCTCAAACCACTCCCGCGAGCCCGTGAATGAAGTGTTTGATGCTTAAGTTTGACAAACGGGAGCCGTAAGACCTCTTGGGTTGATGATGTTTTTGAAGTGCTTGCAAGACAGTAGTCACAACTCATCAAGTGGACCACGGAGATCGCAATGTCGGAATTGTTGAAGAACATTGATGCCAGGACACGGCTTGCAGGAACCAACAAGCTGGAGATCTTGCTGTTCACGCTGGGTATGGACCCGCGGACAGGTCGCCGCGAAAGTTTCGGCATCAATGTGTTCAAGGTGCGCGAAGTGATGAAGACGCCGCCGATCACTGCTGCGCCCGACATGCAGAAAGGTGTCGAGGGCATGGTATCGCTGCGCGGCCAACTCGTGCCTGTAGTGGACCTGTCGCGCTATTGCGGCATCGATCCGGAAGGCAAGCGCAACATCATGATCGTGACCGAGTACAACGGGCACACGCAAGGTTTTCTCGTCGAAGGTGTCGACACGATTCTGCGCTTGGATTGGTCGCAGATGCGCGTGCCACCCAATATGCTGACTTCAAAGCTTGGCGGGCTGGTTACTGCCGTGACCGAGCTGGAACAGGACAAGCTGATCATGATGCTCGACGTCGAGCGCGTGCTATCGGAAACAACGCAGTACGATGAAGAAAGCACGTTCAAGGATATCGAATCTCTTGGCCGTGATTTCACCGTTTTTTATGCCGACGACTCCTCGGTTGCGCGCAGACAGATCGAGCGCACGCTCGCAGCAATGGGGTTGCGCGGCATCGGTGCGGTAAATGGCCGGGCGGCTTGGGAAGAGCTGGAAAAAATCGCCGTGCATGCCGAATTGAGCGGTCGCAAGGTGTGGGAAGTGTTGCATCTCGTGCTCACTGATGTCGAGATGCCGGAAATGGATGGTTACATCCTCACCAAGAAAATCAAATCGGACGCGCGCTTCGATGGCGTGCCGGTTCTCATGCATTCCTCTCTCTCCTCCATGTCGAATCAGACACTGGGGAAATCCGTCGGCGTGGATGCTTACGTGCCTAAATTCGAACCACACCGGCTTGCCGACGCGATACGCGTGATGCTCGCCCCTGAGAGCGTGAATTTGGCGGCCTGAGATGATGAGACACGATGAAAACGATCAGAGGTGCGAGGCACGAGGTGGGCATGGAACGAGCTAACGACAATTTGCTGGATGCAGTAGATGCCAGGACAAAGCTGGCCGGCTCCAATCGCATGGAGATTCTGCTGTTCTCCTTGGGGACCAGTGAGGTATTCGGCATCAACGTGTTCAAGGTGCGCGAGGTATCCAAGGCGCCCTTCATCACCAAGTCGCCGAACATGCCACTGGGTGTGGAAGGCCTTATCTCGCTGCGTGGCAATGTGATTCCGGTGCTGTCATTGGCCAAGGTAATCGGCATTGCGCGGCCCGGCCAGCCTCTTGGCGGCTCGATGATGGTGACCGAATACAGCAAGCGCACGCTGGGTTTCCTGGTGCAGGAAGTGGATCGCATCATCCGCGTCGATTGGGACAAGGTACGGCAACCCGACAATATGCTGGCATCATCGAATAGTTTCATTACCGCCATTACCGATTTACCTGACGGCAAGCTCGTATCCATTCTGGATGTCGAAACGATTCTCTCTCAGACCTTCGGTGAAGCGCCGGTCGGCGTGATTGCTCCGCTGGAAAAAGGCGGCGATGTGAATGTCTTTTTCGTCGATGATTCGGCGATCGCACGCAAGAAAATAGCCGAAGTGCTAGACAAGCTGGGGGTGCATCACAAGCATGCACTCAACGGATTGGAAGCCTGGACCAGGCTTGAGAGCATGGCGACACACGCGCACCAGCAGAAGCGGCACCTTTGCGATGAGCTGACCATGGTTCTCGTTGACGCGGAAATGCCTGAAATGGATGGATACGTACTGACGCGCAATATCAAGAGCGATCCGCGCTTCGACGGCATTCCCGTTGTCATGCATTCATCGCTATCGTCGGAGGCCAACCGCTCGATGGGCAAATCCGTGGGCGTGGATGCTTATGTTGCAAAATTTGATGCGGAAGTGCTTGCCGATACGCTGCGCCCGTACCTCCAGAGAGCTAACCGAGACTAAACCGGAGAACAGTCATGTCGGATCCAAAAATGAAATTCCTCGTTGTTGATGACTTCTCGACCATGCGTCGCATCGTTCGCAATCTGCTCAAGGAGCTGGGCTACACCAACGTCGATGAGGCCGAAGACGGCGTCGTGGCGATGCAGAAGCTCACCGCCGGTGGTTTCGACTTCGTCGTCAGCGACTGGAACATGCCGAATATGACAGGCATCGAATTGCTCAAGGCAATCCGGGCCAATGCTCAGCTGGCGCATCTGCCCTTACTCATGATTACCGCCGAGGCGAAGAAGGAAAACATCATCGAGGCGGCGCAGGCGGGAGCCTCAGGCTACATCGTCAAGCCTTTCACGGCGGCGACACTGGCCGAAAAGCTCGCGAAAATATTCGAGAAGCTCGACAAGAAAGCGGCAGCCTGATCAGGCCCTCAACTTTGAAATAAGTCACTGACATAAAGAATTCAGGAGTTGGGCCATGACCAAGCGGCTGAAGGCAGAAGAAGTGGGCGACAACGGCGATCTCCAGGCCTTATTCGATTCGATTGCCGATCAAACAGGGAAACCACAATCGCAGCCACAGTTGGAAGTCGTTGCATCTGCTAATGGGGCGGGTGACTCGGACGATTTGCAGACGCTGTTCGACAGCGTGGCAAACGCCAAATCCACTAAACCCGTCGCCAAGATGGCGTCGGTACGCAATAACGAGGCTGGCGATTCGCCGGATCTGGAAGCGCTGTTCGACCAGGTGTCTGAGGAAAGCAATGCTGCCGTTTCCGCGGCATCCGCTGCTTCGGCTTATCCACCGGGCACGCCCGAGGCACGCCAGGAAAAAGTATTCCATCGTGTCGGCCAGATGACGCGGTTGTTGCACGACACCATTCGCGAGCTCGGCTACGACCGCATGATTTCGGAGACGGCACAAAAGCTGCCTGACGCGCGTCAGCGTTTGTCATATATCTCGCAGATGACAGAGCAGGCGGCCAGCCGCGTGCTCAATGCCACCGACATAGCTAAACCGATCCAAGACCGCGTCGAACAAAATTCGATAGCGCTGCACGCTCGCTGGGAAAAGTTGTATGCCAAACAACTCTCTGTAGAAGAGTTCAAGGCCCTGGCAAGCGAAACGCGCAACTTCTTTAATCAGACTTCGCTGGACAGCAAGGTAGTCAACGCACAGCTGATGGAAATCATGATGGCGCAGGACTTCCAGGATCTGACCGGGCAAGTCATCAAGAAGATCGTCGACATGGCCGCCACGCTGGAGACGGAACTCCTCAAGGTGCTCATCGAAGTGGTACCGGAAGACAAACGCACGCCGAGCACCCAAGGGCTGCTCAACGGGCCGGTCATCAACGCCGAGGGGCGTTCCGATGTTGTGACGGGACAGGAGCAAGTCGACGACTTGCTTGAGAGCCTCGGATTCTGATCGTTGCATTACCGGAGTAGACAATGAGCGATTTTACGGGGATGGAAGACCTGCTGCAGGATTTCCTGGTGGAAGCCGGCGACCTGCTGTCCGGCGTCGACAACAAGCTCGTCGATCTTGAGCGCACGCCTAATGATCGGCCTTTGCTGAACGAGATTTTCCGTGGCTTTCACACTATCAAGGGCGGTGCCGGATTTCTCAATGCCGCCGAGATGGTGACTTTGTGCCACCTCACCGAAAACCTGTTCGACCTGTTGCGTAATGGCAAGCTGATGATCACGCCGGAAGTGCTCGACACGATTCTGTCGGCGACGGCGACGGTACGCAGTATGTTCGGCGACCTGGAGCGCGGCAGACAACCTGCGGCCGCCGATGATTCGTTGATCGAGGCTCTGCATCTGGCGATTGCCGGTGAGCTTAAAACCGGACTCAAACTGCATCTCAAAGAAAATATCTCTACGCCGTCTGTAGTCGTTGCGTCTGCGCCGGCTCCAGTGGCGAAAAGCAATGTGACCCATCTGGGCGATGACGGTATCGATTGGCACACGCTTTATGCTGCTGTGACGGGGACGGATGTTGCGGACCTGATACACAAACAGCATATCGAAGAAGTGCACGAAAGCGACGCGGCGATTACGCTGGCCGACGTGCCTGCCGAAAGTATTGTCAAGGCAGCGATCGGTCGTCGTACGACCGACAAGCCGGGTTATCAGGGGCCTCCAGCCGGCCGGCGCGAGAGCGAGCGCGTACGCGACAATTCGATTCGCGTCGATACGGCGCGCCTGGACCAAGTGCTCAACTTGTCCGGCGAAATCGGCCTGACGAAGAACCGTCTCAACGCCTTACGCAGCGACATCCTCAACGGCAAGAACGATACCGATACCCTGCATGCACTCGATCTGGCCGTGAGCCAGCTCGATCTGCTGGTGTCGGACCTGCAGAACGCTGTCATGAAGACGCGCATGCAGCCCATCGGTCGCCTGTTCCAGAAATACCCGCGCATTGCGCGCGATCTTGCCCGCTCTCTTGGCAAGGACGTCGAAATGCAGCTCGACGGTGAAGATACGGAAATCGACAAGACGATGATCGAGGACTTGTCCGATCCGATCATTCACTTGATCCGCAACGCCGTCGACCACGGTGTCGAAGCGGTCAAGGATCGTGCCGAAGCAGGCAAGCCTGAGAAGTCCATCGTCAGGCTCGAAGCGCGTCAAGAAGGCGACCACATCCTCATCATCGTCGCCGATGATGGGCGTGGCATGAACCCGGAAAGACTGCGCGCCAAGGCGTTGGAAAAAGGCCTCATCTCCGATGAGGAAGCCAACACCATGGACGAGCGTCAGAGCTACAACCTTGTCTTCCTGCCCGGCTTCTCGACAGCGGCGGAAGTCTCCGACGTGTCGGGCCGCGGCGTTGGCATGGACGTCGTGCGCACCAATATTCTCAAGCTCAATGGCACCATCGACATCCGTTCCGAGCAGGGCAAGGGCACGACATTTGTCATATCCTTGCCGCTGACCCTGGCCATTCTGCCGGTATTGCTGGTGTGTCTCAACGAGCAGCCTTTCGCTGTACCCTTGTCGATGGTTCGCGAGATTCTGCCCATCGCTGCGAAGGAAGTGCAGGAGCTTGGCGGCCGCGCCACGATGGTCGTGCGGGGTGAAGTCCTGCCCATCGTTACCCTGGCCTCGCTACTTGGTTGGCCACAGGAACGCGTCCCAGACTACGGCGTGCTCATGCAGACCGCCGAGCAGAGTTTCATCCTTGCTATCGACACGTTCGCTGGCCGCGAAGATGCCGTCATCAAATCTCTCGACGACTTCCGTCCGAAGGGCGTGGCAGGCGTCAGTACGCTTTCCAACGGCCAGATCGTGCTGATCCT
>JAQGMF010000018.1 GCA_028292505.1 Rhodocyclales bacterium | reverse complement strand
AGTCGAAGCGCACACCCGCCGAGGTAGGCAGTGTTTCGACGCCATCACCATCGAGATCGAGAATCAGTGGGCTGGTGGTAACGGAGGCCTGGCCGGCATTCTTGCGCTCGGGGGTTTTGTTGGGCTTCTTTGCCTCGTCAAGATGTATGCCGAGGTCATCTTGCTTCCAGTCTTTGATCAGAGTACGGCTGCCGTCCTTGGCCACGACGAGGAGTTCTCCGGGAACGTCCAACGCCTCACCACGGTAATAGGAAATCTGCCCGTCAGCGCTCTTCCAGAGACTTGAACCATCATCCTGTTTGCCACCCTTGAGCAACTTGGGCTGAGATGCCGTGCCAAAGTCGAAGCTGATACCCACTGTGACGCTACCCTTACCGTCTTCGTCCTGTATGACACTGGGGCCGTTGAAGCTTACGTAATAGTCGTCACTACCATTGCCACCCTTGAGTGTGTTCTTGTCTGCACCACCCACCAGTGTGTCATTGCCTTCGCCACCTTCGAGCGTGTCCTTACCCGCGCCACCGATCAGTACATCATTGCCGTCTCCACCCGAGAGCGAGTCGTCTTTCTGGTCGCCCAGCATCAGGTCACTTTTAGCGTCGGTCGAAGCGTCCACCACGAGTGCTTCATGATTCATGGCCAATGCATAACGTTCGATACTGCTCAGGTCAGGTAGTGATACCTGTGCCTTGTCGACGAGCGTGTGGATGAACTTCTGTAAGACCTGGATGCCTTTATGATCGGAATCGGATGAAATTTTTGTCGTATCGAGCTGGATACCTCCGGTCACTTTTTCGACCAGCGGGTCAATCGTTGGACCCGAGGCAAAGCGGTAATACTCGGTCAGTACCGACAACACGCCTTTAACCAATGCATCGTCGTCTTCGCCGGGGGCGTCTTTGAATTTCTGCAAATCGTTGGCGAGAGTGTCAAGTATGCCGTTGGGAGCAATGCTATTGCTGGAGTCGCCCAACTGCTCGATGAGCATGTGCGTAAAAACGTCGATCTTATTGCTGCCACGCATATCGGCAGAGGCGTACAGATTCGTATCAAAAAGCACGCTCAACAGGTGTGGCTGAGCAGCGACCGCCGCTTTGAACGTGCTGGAAGCCTCGAGTGCCTGCAGCAAAGTGATTGAGTGGAGCTGAATTGCACTAACGTCAAGCGGGTTGCCATCTGCAATCAATGTATTGCTGCCCGCGATATACGGGGCCACCGCACGCAGCTTTTGAAGTGCTTCGCCACTGACGAAATAGCCCGTGACCTTCGCCTGTCTGGCAAAGAACGATAACAACCCGCCTGGTGCCAGATAATCCGCGAAAGCCGTGTCCCCCGTTGCTGCCTCGATCAATGCGGCTATGGGCTTGAGCGTTTGCAAAAGCAGGAGATTAAGCGCCGTGAGTTCAAAGGGCGCGACATCAAATACAGTCGCTGGCCGATTGAAAAATACAGCCATGAGAGATGCCAGCCCTGCGCCGAGCGAGTGCCCAGTAAAGGAAATATTTGCACCAGGATTCTTGACCATTGTGTCGAAAACCAGCGCAACGGCCTGCCCAAGCTGCAGCCCACCCAAACCGGCGGCAGCGCCGACGTTTGTGGCCCAATCGAATGGCTCATTAGTGCCGGTGAACGAAATGACAACGTCGTTGCCGTTCTTGTAAACACCAGCAGAAAAACCCGTGATCGAATCTGTGATAGGAACAATCTCGGCCCATCCTTCGGGAACGGGTATGCTATTTTCAGGAATCCGTGCATACACATGAGCGGAGAGTTGGGCGTAAATTTCTTTCGTCGGCATTTTATCTCTTTCAAATTATCAACAATGATTGTCAGTCCATACCGAAAGTATGTTGTTAAACCGTTTTGCTACATTGCCTCTGCGATCTCGCTTGGCAGACAAGCGCAGCATCTCGGGTTCTCCGTCAATAAAGTTTGGCCCTGTCAGCAGGTTTGTCTCATGCCCTACCAATACGGAATCTAGCTCCACGCGCGTCCACTTTCCTTCGCGTACTCGATATTCGAGATAGGGGGATTTGGGGCGGCCAAGACGTCTCCAGTCTTCGCACATATAAAAGGTGGCAATGAGAAACCATTCTTTGTTTCTTGCGTCATAGTCGAGCAAGATCGGAGCATAAATATCATTCCATTGGGGTGACATCGTGTAAGGACTCGACACCACCTGAAGCGACTCCTTCAAGTCACGCAATCCACCTGGGCCACCCATTTCTCCAAAACCATGCGCTTGTGCTGAACGCTGCACGACAATCACGGAGCCATCGGCCAGTTGTACTTCTTCTTTCCAATTTGTTTTTCTCGTTCCGCTACAGGCCGAGGCCAGCAACATCAACAGCATCAGTGCAAAGCTCATCAGTTTTTTCATGTGGTCAATCCTTATTTACTTCGCAGACCGCAGACACGCGGACATCTCCACCGGACAGCGCCGCCGAGCATCTTTAATCTCTCCAATATTTTTCAACATGTCGTATGCCAATTGCCTTGAATTTTTAGAAACTCATCTGCATCATTTCCTCGCCGCTTCCGCTTTTCCGGCAAGCGCAGCATCTCGGGCTCGCCGTCTATAAAATTTGGCCCCGTAAGAAGATTCGTCTCACGCCCTATGAGCGTTGGATCGAGTGGCATGCGTTCCCACTTTCCATCACGAACTCGATATTCAAGATAAGGAGATTTTGGTCTCCCAAGCCGATACCAGTCTTCACACATATAAAAAGTAGCAACGAGAAACCACTCTTTGTTGCCCGCGTCATAGTCGAGCAAGATCGGAGCGTAGATGTCATTCCATTGAGGTGGTATCGGATTGAGACTTTTCACCACCTGAAGTGACTCCTTCAAGTCACGCAATCCACCTGGGCCACCCATTTCTCCAAAACCATGTGCTTGTGCTGAACGCTGCACGATAATCACCGAGCCATCGGCCAGTTGTACTTCTTCTTTCCAATCTGTTTTTTTCGCTCCATTGCATGCATATGCCAGCAACGCCAACAGTACCAATGCAAAGATCACTTTCTTTTTCAAATGGTAAATTCCTAATCATTTTGCCGAAAGCAGGCGTGCGGTTTGAATCGACCCGGACTTTCTAGACAACCCCGAGCCTCATGAAATTGTGCTTTTCGCACCTTGCCGAATACATGCCGTTGGTATTATTCTTGCTGGGATACGACACCTTACGCTCTGCCATGAAGGCAGGCACGATGCCGCCGCCGTCAATCATATTTCTTTGCATACCTTATCCGGTGTTTCGCTGCGGCCGTTTTCATGACGCAGAACACGTCCAACAATCCGCCCGACGTTCACATCGTAATTTCGGTAAGTTGCGGCAAACCCTTTCGCCCGCTTGCCACAGGTCGAATCGTTCAGAATTCTTTCCACCGCCTCACCGCATTGTGTTTCGTCGCAACGCGCGTTCAGCAACAATCCCGCCCCCATCTCCACTACCCGCCGGGCACACAACTGCTGTTCGACGAATGCAGGGGATATCAATTGCGGAAGCCCTGCTCGCAAGGCTTGCGTCGTAAATCCGATAGAGCCATAACCGATGGCGAGATCGGCCTCGGGCAGGAGTGGTCCAAATGCGATGGCTCGATGGCTGAAATGCAGATGCGGGGCCGAAAAACGAGCGGCGTGGCTGGAGTGAGTGCCGGGCGCGGCAAAGATCACGCGGTAATTCGATGCCTGGAGTGCTTTGAGCAGTGGCGCAAAGCAGCGCATTTCGGGGCGCATGTAGACGAGCACGCGAGCACCAGACCCTTCGGGCCACGCAACGGATGGTGCATCCTTTGCTGTTTCGAATTCGTAAAAGACACCGGCGTAGTACTCGCCAAGCCGCGTGCCGTAGTGATCGAGTTCGGGAAAAGTGGCAAGGATGCGCAGCACCGATCCGAACAGATCGGTCGCCGTCTGCATGCTCGATTGACGATGCGCTTTCAACACGGTGTTGATCGCTCTCAGCAAACCGTCATCGGCCACCACAAGCTGCTCGGTCGATACTTCGTCCCAGGGCCGCATGGAAGGCAACGGTGTGCTCTGCGGTGGAATTTCGAAACCGCTGCCCAGCGCCACAGCGGACAATTGGTCGATACGTGCGGCGAGCAATGCCGTGGGCGCGTGGTCGGCAATGACGGTATCCGGCTGAAAGAGGTGGAACAGGTTCAACCAGCTCTGCACCGCACCTTGCAGCGCCGCGCTGTCCCGATAGCCTTCACGCAGCAACATGTCGGCGTAATTGATGGGTGAGCGTGCGCTGCGACTGAGTACAGTGATGCGAGGAGACTCGACGAAGGCAATGCCATGCTGCGCCAGCATCTGCCCGGCAGTTCGACTGTCCGGTACGGCAAAAAGTATTTCATGGCCTTGTGCTTGCAGCATACGGGCAAGCGGCAGGCAGCGAGCCAAGTGTCCCAGGTTGCCGCCCAGCTCGAGCGCAAACAGGAAACGGCGCGCGCCGCGCTCAAGGCTGCTCATGGCATTTCCGGCAGCAACGTTTTGCCTACCGACGGGCTTGGTTCGCAAAGATTGTGCAGTTGCTGCCGACAGGAGACATGCAAGATGAATGCATACAGGCATGCGCCTGCCGCTTTTATAGGCCGCACATATCTGTCGGCCGCACGCCCCCGGATCTGCTGCACCCTCATGACCTCTCGCTGCCACCGCATGTGAAGGGTGGCCTGAATTATTCGCTCGTTCGGCGATTACTTCTTCACCTGATTATGCAGCACTTCAAATGCATAATGGTGAACTCGGCAAGCCGATGCCCTTATGGGCAGGTGACGACTTGCTTTAATTGTTGTACTTGGCAATTTTGATGAATTCAACGTGAAATCGATGCATGAAAACCGTCGTCCTACAGTCATTCAGAAGACAAGATGTTCCTCGCTGGTTGACACAATGCTTGCAGAGCGTGCAGAGATGGGCTGCGGATCGGGAGTGGGATTATGAGTTTCTCGATGACGTGTTTTTCGAATTCGCCCCGCAGTGGGTGCGGAAACGCTGCGGAGGGAATATTTATGCGATCGCAGATGTCTGCAGATTGCAGTGGTTGCGCGACAAGCTGGATGCGGGCTACGAGCGTGCTGTCTGTGTCGATGCTGACGTGCTGATTTTTGCGCCGGAGCGCCTGAACATTTCTGTCAGTGGCGGGTATGCATTTGCACACGAATTGTTCATGCGCCTTGAGAGAGACGGTACATTTACACCGGTCGAGCACTTCAACAATGCCCTGATGATCTTCGAGCAGGCTCAGTCCGTGCTGGACACCTATTTCGATGCCTGCCTCAAAAATCTACGCGACTTGCCCCCAGGCAAGGTACCCCGCACGGCGCTTGGTCCGGCACTGTTCGACACCCTCGGGCAAGAGAGTCCATTGGAGTTGCTTGCGGGTGTCGGCTTGTTTTCACTCACGATCATGAAGCAGATCGCGCTTGGGGGCGGACCGCTTACGCAGGAATATTTGCGTTACTCACCGGCGCCATTAGCGGCAGCCAATCTTTGCCACTTCATGCGCAATGAAACACCGTCAGGCAACCGTGTTCGCTTTGACGGCATATACGGTCAAGCGGTGGATAAACTTCTGGAGTCTCGTGGTGACGTCATGCGATATCCGCAAGACATAAGATCAAGAATGACAAATAATTGGTAAATGGTGCTGAGCAAAGGGAAGCCCAACACCTAGTGTAGTGCTTCGCAAATCACAGAACCGCCCACGTCTCGTCATCCCGGCGAAGGCCGGGATCCAGCGCCACGCATGCAATCTGGATTCCGGCCTTCGCCGGAATGACGAAGCTTTTGAGAAGGTTCTATTAATTCGAAAGCACACCACTAGAAGGTAAGAGTTGGGCATCGCTTCGCTCAGCGCCAACCTACGGCTCGATCGCGCCCTGCATGCGCAGCGCGCGCACTACGTCGGAGTCGAACTCACGCCGCGCCAGCACGACGAGGATTAGCGTCGTCGCGATCATGAACAGACTCGGCGTGATCATCCAGGCCAGGATCGCCATGCCGAAGTAATAAGCACGGATGCCGCGATTGAAGTCGTCGCCAGCACAGGTGTTGACCGCGGCCGTGCGCTGCGCGAACAGTTCCAGCTCCTGCGGGTCGCTCTCCTTGGAAGGCGTCGCGCCCATGATCATGGCGAGTACATTGAATTCGCGTAGCGACCAGGTGAATTTGAAGTACGCCACCACGAAGACCGCGATCAGCATCAGCATTTTCAGTTCGAGTGTTTCGCGCGAGATGGCATGGGCGAACGGCAACTCCGCCGCCGTTTCGATAAAGCGGTCCAGCGCGCCGAGCGTCGCGAACAGACCGGCAATGATGTAGATCGAAGTGTTGGCGTAGAAGGACACGCTGCTCACGAGATTGCCGACCAGCGCGGCGTCGACGATGCGGTTCTCGCGCACCAGCATCTGCCGCGCCCAACCCAGGCGCAGGCGATGCGTCTCTTCGAGCAAGGTGATGCGTCCACGCCAGCCACGGTCGACAATGCGCTCGTAGCCGGCCCAACAAATCATGAACCAGACCAGGCCTAACCAGTCAAGCCAGGTGAACTTGGAGAGAAATAGTGTAAAGAAATTCAGCGTAAAGAAATTCGTGTGCAAGGGCCTCGCCTCCGTGCCTCATTCAGCCAACAAAAACCGCCGCACGATGTCGATCTGTACAACGTCCATCAGTGCCGGCGCATGGCCCACGTCGGGGATCTCGACTGCCTCGGCACGCGGTCCGCGCTGTGTCATTTCCTGCACCGTCTCGGCCAGCAGCAGATCGGATTTGGCACCCCGGATCACCAGCGTCGGGCAACGAATTGCGTCGTAGATCGGCCAGATGGCCACATCGACCAGCGGTGCTATGCGAAATGCATCGCCGATGCCCGGATCGTAACGCATCTTCCAGACCAGGCCTTCCTGCTTGATCGAATACTCGGTCAGGTGGCGCCATTGCACATCGCTGAGATTGCCGAAGTCCGCACTCACCTTGCGGACGAATTCCTCGGCCGCCTCGAAGCTCGGAAAGTCCGGTGCGCGCCCCACGTATTCGCCGATGCGCTGCAACGATACGCCTGTGATGACCGGCCCGACGTCGTTGAGCACCATGCGCCGGATCGGGCTGTTGGGCTGCGATGCCAGCCCCATGCCGATCAAGCCGCCCATCGAGGTGCCCACCCAATCGACTTCCTTGATGCCCAGATGATGCAGCATCGCAAGTATGTCCGTCGCATACTGCGGGATAGTGTAAGCGAGCTTGTCCACGAGCCAGTCGCTCTCGCCGCGACCAGCGATGTCCGGGCATATGACGCGGTAATGCTTACTCAGCGCCTCCGCCAGATCGTCGAAGTCGCGCCCATTGCGTGTCAGCCCATGCACACAGACCAGCACGCGCGGATTGGCCGGATCGCCCCACTCCACGCAGGACATGCGATGTACGCCGCCCTTGCTCAGACAACGCACATCCCAACGGCGCAAGGGCTTGTCCGGTGCGCGTTGCATCGGCCGACGACGCACGAACAAAGACTTGAGAAAATGAAACAGCTTGCCAATACCTGCTCTCATGCATACTCCAAAATTCAATTTCGTTATTCCGGCGTAGTGGACTTTCCTTCGCTGCCACTACTCCCGTGCCGCTATTCTCCGTGCCAGTATCGCGCACGTTCCCGTCTTTCCCAAGCAAGCCTGGGTTTCTCTCCTGCTCCCTGCGCCGGTTCGCCGATCATCACGGCACCGTCCACGTCGGAACGCAGCATCAGCGCACCGGTGTTTGCATAGCGATCGACGACTTCCGGCGCAGGATGATGAAAGCGGTTGCGGTAGCCCGTCGTGAATACGACATCGCTGGCGCCGACCGCTTCGATGAAGGCAGGCTGCGAGGACGTCTTGCTGCCATGATGTGGCGCAATCATCACGCTGCTGCGCAGACGCGGCGCATCCCAGGCGAGTATGTCGTTCTCCGATCTCGCTTCGATGTCGCCAGTGAGCAGCAGACTCCATCGCGCATCGCTCACCTTCAGCACGCACGAGTGATCGTTGTCCTTGGTTGCTTGCGTGTCCTCGACCGGATGCAATATCTCGAAGTGCACGCCATCCCAATCCCATGCATCGCCGCGACGGCAAGGTCGCTGACCGCCCGCCTGACGTACCAAGGCATGATCGGCAGGCAGGCTGCTCATGAATTCCGTCACCGGCATCAGCTTCAGCAAAGAAGACGCTCCGCCGCTGTGATCCAGATCGTCATGCGAGACGATCATGCGATCGAGCCGCTGCACACCTGCGGCACGCAGGAAGGGATGAATTACGCGCTCGCCGCTATCGCTCTCCGGTGTGTATTGCGGGCCGGTATCGAATAGCAGATCGTGCCCGGCTGTCTGCACGTGCACGGCCAGACCTTGCCCCACGTCAATGACATTTGCATCGAAGCGACCCAGCGCCGGCCGCAGCGGCGACCACGCCAGCAAGGGAAGAAACGCCAGCAGCACGAGGCGGCGCGCTGGCACGCCACGTGGCAACAAGGACCAGAAAGCCGCGAGCACACCGATTGCGACCAGCCATGTCGGTGGCGCCGCTTGTTGCCAATTCGCCAGCGGTAGTGCCGCCAGCCATTCGAGGAAACGCATCAGCAACGCCAGCAGCCAATGCGCGAATTCGGCGATGCTCGGCAATGGCAGCACAGCGAACAACAATGCCAACGGCGTAATAATGGCGCTGATGAGCGGAATGGCCGCCGCGTTGGCGAGTGGCGACACCAGCGAGAACTGCTGGAACAAGCCCAGCAGGAGCGGCAACGTCAACAGGATGATTGCCCATTGTGCATGCCAATGCGCCATGAACCATGACATGAGCGTACCGCCCGAAGTCGTGACCTCGCGCCCTATCCAGAACAACACTGCCACCGCGCCAAACGACAACCAGAAACCTGGCGACAATACCGCCCACGGATCGAAGAGCAGGACGACGAGGAGTGCCATCGTCAGACATCGCACGGCGCCCGTACCGCGTCCTAGCCAGATACCGACAGCCACAACAAGCAGCATGTATAGCGTGCGCTGGGCAGGCACACCAAAGCCCGATAGCACCACGTATATGACGGCGGCCAGTGCACCTGCCACCACGGCCGTTTTTTGCGCAGGCAGGCGCAGACACAAACTCGGCACGCGTCCCCACACTCGCCGCACAAGCCAGGCGATCAACGCAGCAAACAGCGTCACATGGCTGCCCGAAATAGACATGAGATGTGTGACGCCAGTTTGGCTGAACAGACGCCATTGCGCTGCCGACACGGCGGACTGGTCGCCGATGGCCAGCGCGCTCAACACGCCGACCCATTGCCCTTGCGGTACGGCGCGCTCGAAGCGTTCGCGTACGACCTGCCGCAAGCGCTGCACGCGAGGCAATATGCCATTGGCAAGATCGGCCGTACGTTGCGCCACACCGCGCGCGCGGACATAACCGACCGCGCGGACATCGCGCTCGAACATCCAGGCCTCGAAATCGAAACCATTCGGATTGAGATTGCCGTGCGGACGATGCAGGCGCACGCTGAGCTGCCACGCTTCGCCTGCGCGCAGCGGAGGAATCGCCTGCTTGCCATCGGCATACCAGCTCAACGAAAGATTTTCCGGCACGCCCGCAGGCCGCTGCAGCGCACGGAACACGAAGCGCGTGCCGCGCTCGCCGCGATCCGGCAGATCGGCGATGTAACCGGACACGACGAGATCCTCGCCTTCCAGCGCGACAGGCAGCGATTCGGCCAGGCGCAGCTCGGCGCGCCAATTGGCATAAGCAAGGCCTGACAATGCTGCCACCATGCAGGCGAGTGCCCACATGACGAAATGTTGTCCGAAGTGACGGGCGGTCAGGCAAGCAACCATCAGCACGCCAACAACGCCCCAAACGGGCCATAACGGCGGCAAGACGGCTTGTTGCTGGCACCAGCAGATGCCCAATGCGAAGGCTACGATCAAGAAACGCATGGCCGGAATTTAACCACGGCTGAGCCGCGTCCTAGAATGAAACATCGAGCAACCCGGTCGTCGCCATGCGCAAACTATTCCGACGCTACATGCCTGACCCTGCCACGGTAGGCAGAAATCGTGTCGTCGCCCTGCTTGGCAATACCTTCCTGCAGCCGGGCTTGTGGTATCTGAATCGGCGCTCGGCCGCGCGCGGGGTTGCCATTGGCATGTTCTGTGGACTTATTCCCGGTCCGTTCCAAATGTTGGGCGCCGCACTGATGTGCCTGGCATTCCGCGGCAATCTGCCGGTAGCGTTGGCCACGACGCTGTACACCAATCCCGTAACCATCGTGCCGCTATACCTGCTCGCATTCAGCATCGGCGGCTTCATCATGGGTTCGGACGCCACCTTCGTCATGCCGCCGGAAAAAGGCGCTCAATCCGTGCTGGCGTGGTGCCACATGTTATTGCAGTGGCTGTCGGGAATGGGGCAACCGATGGCCATCGGACTGCTCGCGCTTGCCACGCTGCTCGCCTTCCTCGGCTACATCGTGGTGCGTCTGATCTGGCGACTGCATCTGCTGCACGCCCTGCATCGTCGGCGCGCACGACGGTTCGACAATTCATCGGCATGAGAGAGTAGAAGAACGGATAACATGCTCATACGAAGCATCCAGGCATTCCTTCATCGTCCATGAGCATACAGCGGCCGTCGAAGTCTCTCCGGCACAGCGCACAGCTGAGCCGCATACGGCACCGCATTCATGTCGCGCTGGGCGTGCTGGTCGGCATCCTCATCGTCGGCAGCATGGGTTTCAAGCTCATCGGCGGCCATGCTTATGGCATGACGGATGCCTTCTACATGACCCTCATCACGGTCACCACGGTCGGCTACAGCGAAGTCATTCCGCTCGGCACGACTGCCGCGCGCATGTTCGGCGGCTTCATCGCGCTGGTGGGATTTGGCAATCTGACTTTTCTATTCACCAGCCTCACCGTTTTCTTTCTCGAAAGCGATCTGGACTTGAGCTTGCGGAGACGTCGTATGGAAAAAGCGATCAAGAAATTGTCCAGCCACTACATCGTCTGCGGCTTCGGACGTGTTGGTCGCAACGTCGCGACAGAGCTGGTGGCAACGCGTCGATTATTCGTCGCCATCGACCACGTCGAGGCGCAGCTCGACTCGCTCGTGGAAGTTTTTCCGGATCTGCTCTTTCTTCACGGCGATGCCAGCGACGACGCACTCCTGGTGGCCGCCGATATCGCCGATGCGGCCGGCGTCTTCGCCGTGACGGGCGACGATAGTCTCAACCTGATGATCACCATCACCGCCAAACAGCTCAATCCGAAAGTGCGTGTCGTAGCACGTTGTCATGAAGTGCGCAACATCGAGAAATTGCGCAAAGCCGGCGCGGATTCGGTGGTGTCGCCAGACTTCACAGGCGGCATGCGCATCGCGTCGATGATGCTGCGCCCGCATGTGGTGTCGTTCCTCGACGAGATGCTGCGCTCCGAACACCGTGTGCGAGTTGAGGAGTTTGCCCTGCCGGACAGCTTCAAGGCGCGATCGCTGGCCGCGCTGGAACTGGTTCACCCTGACTACGTACTCATCGCGATCCGCACCGGCAAGGACTGGACGTTCAACCCGCCCGGCATATTCGCATTGCAAGCCAGGCAGGTATTGATCGTGATGGCGTCACCGCAAGGACGTGCAGCCATTGAACAGAAATTGCGCGATGCGGGCCGAGATTGACTGCTGATGCCGCTTAGCTGGCGGACGGGTCGCTCAGGACACCGTCCTGCAGATCGAGCACGCGCGCCGCGCGTTGCGCCAGCTCGGGGTCGTGGGTGACGACAATCAGCGCGGTGCCCAGGCGTTGGTTGAGCGACAGCATGAGATCGAACACCGTCGCGGCGGTACGACGGTCGAGGTTGCCGGTCGGCTCGTCCGCCAGGATGCACTTCGGCTCCGTCACCAGCGCACGTGCAATCGCTGCACGCTGGCGCTCGCCCCCAGAGAGTTCGCCCGGCGTGTGCTCCACTCGATGGCCGAGGCCGACCGATTCGAGCATTGCAGCCGCGCGGGCATGTGCATCCGCACGCGGCATGCGGCGGATGATCAGGGGCATAGCCACGTTCTCCAGTGCGGAAAATTCCGGCAACAGATGATGAAACTGGTATACGAAGCCCAGCGCGCGATTGCGAATGTCGCCGCGCTCCGCTTCCGACAGCGCGCTCATCGGACGCCCCATGATGCTCACCTTGCCCGTGGTCGGCGAATCGAGGCCGCCGAGCAAATGCAGCAGCGTGCTCTTGCCGGAGCCCGAGGCACCGATGATGGCCACGGTTTCGCCGGGCGCGACAACGATGTCCACGCTCTTGAGCACCTGCACAGCCGTATCGCCGCTGCCATAGGTCTTGCCCAGACCCGTACATGACAGAATGCTGCCGGCATTTTCCGTAAAATCGTTCATGGCCTTATTCATAGCGCAGCGCCTCGGCAGGATTGATACGCGAAGCGCGCCAGCTCGGGTAGAGCGTTGCAAGGAGTGTCAGGATGAAAGAGATGACGATGACGCCGATCAGGTCATGCCACAGCAATTCCG
Organism: Rhodocyclales bacterium; assembly: GCA_028292505.1. GTDB lineage: Bacteria > Pseudomonadota > Gammaproteobacteria > Burkholderiales > Rhodocyclaceae > Viridibacterium. The sequence continues at coordinate 15,485 of JAQGMF010000018.1, read as the reverse complement.
AAGGCAGGCTGGATATCTGGTAGACCTCGCGCGACAGAATCTGGAAGTGGAACAGGTGCTCGATGAAAGGCACGACCGTGTCGATATTGAGTGCGAGCGTCACGCCGATGGCAACACCAAAGCCGAGACCGATGAAGCCCATCAGCGCGCCCTGTATGACGAAGATGGTCATGATGGAACGCGGACTGGCGCCAAGCGTGCGCAGGATGGCGATATCGGCGCGCTTATCCTGCACCGCCATCACCAATGCTGAAACAATATTGAATGCGGCCACCGCAACGATCAGCGAGAGGATGATGAACATCACGTTCTTCTCGATCTGCACGGCACGGAAGAAATTGGCGTGGCTCTGTGTCCAGTCCATCACGTAGACTTCCGGCGGCATCTGCGCGCCCAACTTGATGGCCACCTGTGGTGCATCGAACAGCTCAGCGAGCTTGAGGCGCACACCGCTCACGCCGTCGCCCATCTGGTAGAGCTTCTGCGCGTCCTGCATGTGCATCAGCGCCAGGCCAACGTCATATTCGTACATGCCGGCCTCGAACACACCGACGACGCGGAATTGCTTGAGACGCGGCAACACAGCGGCGGGTGTCACCAAACCTTGCGGCGCGATCAGCGTCACCTTGTCGCCGATCTGCACCCCCAGCGAGCGCGCCAGATCAATGCCAAGAATGATGTCGAATTCGCCGGGCACCAGATCGCTCAGCTTGCCCGCCTTCATGTACTTGGAGAAATCGGCAACGGAATCTTCCAGCGCCGGATCGATACCGCGCACGATGGCGCCCTTGACGATCGAGTCCAGCGAAAACATCGCCTGCGCCTCGATGTAAGGGGCCGCGGCCTGCACCTGCGGCTGCTTGCGTGCGATGTCGGCGTACTTCTGCCAGTCGTGCAGTTCGCCCTCGTAGGCCGAGATCTGCACGTGCGAAGCGACGCCGAGAATACGCGTACGCAGATCGCGCTGAAAGCCGTTCATGACCGACAGCACGATAATCAGCGCCGCCACGCCGAGCGCGATACCGGCCATCGAGACGAAGGAAATGAAGGAGACGAAGCCGCCGCCACTGCGTCGGCGCCGGGCCCGCACGTAACGCAGGCCGACGGCTAGCTCGAAGGAGCTGAGTACTTTTCTGAACATGTTCATGGCGGGCTGCATGCTACACTGGCTCGCGCTGTGTTGCACCGCTGTCTTGCATTATTGCCGCGCAACTCGGGCTTGCCGCCATCGGCATTCTTCGGATTTTTCGCTCTCATTCTTCTTCCGTGTCGTGCCGTCTCGTGCACTCTTCACACATGTCCGCGCATACGTCCGTCCTCTGCGCCATACCCGGCTTGATCTGGCCAGCAAGCGGCTTGTCGGAAGCATTGAGCGACCTGGCCTTGCCGGGACTGTCCGCCCTGCTTGCGCACGCCGACGTGCGTCACGCCGCGCCCTGCTCGCTCGATGCCTGGCTCGCCGCGCAATTTGGCCTGGCGAACAACGCCCCTTTCGCCGCGATACGCCTGGCCGGGGAAGAGGACGAAGCGCCGGCGACAGACACATTGTGGGTGTGCGCCGATCCCGTCGGCCTGCGCTTCGCGCGCCAGCATCTCTTGCTGGACGGCCCTGCGGCGCTGGATCTGCAAGCCGACGAAATGACCAGCCTGTTCGATGACCTCAACAAGACCTTCGCCGACGTCGGCAAGTTCCTCTTCACCTCCTTGCATCACGGCTACATTGCTCTCGACGCGGCACACGCCGACAAGCTCGCCGTCACGCTCGCGCCTCTATGCGATGTGGAAGATCGGCCCGTTGCCCAGTTCCAGCCGCAAGGCGCACAGGCGGCTTGGTGGTCGCACCTCGCCAACGAATTGCAAGTGTTTTGTCATAATCATCCTGTGAACAAGGCACGCGAGGCACGCGGCGCAGCGTCTCTCAATGCATTGTGGTTGTGGGGCGCAGGATGCTCGCCATCGAGGCTGACGCCACCTGCGGCACGACTCGCTGCGCATCGGGTCGATTCACAGCCGCTGCTCTCCGGTCTGGTGCGGCTGGCACAGACGACAATCGAAGCTTTCGAGCCAACACCCGCCGCCGACTGGATACTGCTCGATGCGCTTCACGCACCGGCAAGGCAGCGCGACATGGCACGTTGGTCGCAAGCCTTACAGATGCTCGACACTGCAGTATTTATGCCATTGTCACAACAATTACGCACGCGAAAAATTACGCGCTTGACCCTCGTCTCGCCCGGCGACACCACGCTGGCAAGCTTCGACATCGGCCCGACACCGCGTTGGCAAATATGGCGACGCCATGCAAGCAAAGACCGCCTTCTCGCGGCATTGGGCAGCCCGGCATGACACGCATCGTTCAACGCTCTGTACCTCAACACATTGCACGCCATCTGCATGCGGCAGGCCATCATCCGCTGCTGGCAAGGCTCTTCGCCGCACGCGGCGTCGCCAGCGCCGATGAACTCAAGACCGAACTGGGTGCGCTGCTGCCGCCTGCCGGACTCAAGGGTATTCAGGAAGGCGCGTGCTTGCTCGCCGACACCATCGCCGCCGGCGCGCACATATTGATCGTCGCCGACTACGATTGCGACGGCGCCACCGCTTGTGCCGTCGGCATGCGCGCGCTACGCGGCATGGGTGCCAACGTCAGCTACCTCGTGCCGAACCGTTTCGAATATGGCTACGGGCTCACACCGGCCATTGTCGAACTGGCTGCGGCCAGCAAGCCTCAACTGCTCATCACCGTGGACAACGGCATCGCCAGCATCGAAGGCGTGGCCACGGCGCGTGCGCTGGGCATCGCCACGCTGATCACCGATCACCACTTGCCGGGCGACGCGCTGCCCGATGCCAATGTCATCATCAACCCGAACCAGCCGGACTGCGACTTTCCCAGCAAGTGCATTGCCGGCGTCGGCGTCATGTTCTACGTCGCCCTGGCATTGCGCGCCGAGTTGCGCGAGCGCGGCTGGTTCGCCGCCACGGGACGGCCCGAGCCGAAACTCGGCGACTTGCTCGATCTGGTGGCGCTCGGCACCGTGGCCGATGTGGTGAAACTCGATGCCAATAACCGCATCCTCGTCAGTCAGGGTTTGGCACGCATGCGTGCCGGTCGTATGCAGGCGGGATTACGCGCCCTCTTCGCCGTCGCCGCACGCGAGCCAGCGCGCGCCAGCACCTTCGACATGGGTTTCGCGCTGGGGCCGCGCCTCAATGCAGCCGGGCGCCTCACCGACATGTCGCTGGGTATCGAATGCCTCATCACGGACGACTTCGCGCGTGCCATGAACATTGCGCAGGAACTGGATCAACTCAACCGCCAACGGCGCGGTATCGAAGAAGACATGAAGGACACAGCACTCGCCACCCTCGAATTCACCGATGTCGGCGAGCAGGCGGGCATTGCGCTCTTCGAGGCAGATTGGCATCAAGGTGTGATCGGCATCGTCGCAGGACGCATCCGCGAACGCGCACATCGCCCGACCATCGCCTTTGCACCTGGCATATCGGGAGAACTCAAGGGCTCGGGCCGCTCCATCCCTGCACTGCATCTGCGCGACGCACTTGACCTGATATCGAAGCGCGAACCAGGCCTGATTCTGAAATTCGGCGGTCATGCCATGGCAGCCGGCCTGTCCATTCGCGACAGCGATTTCCCACGCTTTGCCGAGGTCTTTGCCGACACGATTGCAAAGTTGCTCAGTCCGGCAGATCTGCAACGCACGATTGAATCCGACGGAGGGCTTGAAGCAGCCTACATGTCGCTGGAAACAGCACGTCTGCTTGACTCGGCGATCTGGGGCCAGGGCTTTGCGCAACCACTTTTCGACGATGTCTTTGAAGTCGAGAGCCAGCGCATCCTCAAGGAACGTCACCTCAAACTAAAACTAAAAAAAGGCACGGCCGTGTTCGACGCCATACAGTTCAATTGTGCCGTGTCGGTTCCGCGCCGTATTCGTGCGGCATATCGACTATCGGTGAACGAATACAACGGTGTTGCGAGCGTGCAGCTTATGCTCGAGCACTTTGAAGCTGCCTGAATACGCGTCATGCAGATACAAAAACGCCCGGCAATGCCGGGCGTTTTTGCTTGCTTTTCAAACAGCGCCGCAGCGCTGTTGAAACTTAGAACGGTACGTTGGTATAGCCATCCGTCACAGTGAAATTATCGAAATGCGCAGCCGATGGCCGCTGCGGGTTCCAGGTGATGGTCGGGAAGATATACGCGATCCGTTGCGAGGTGCACAAGGTGTCGTAGATCGACTGTGTCAAACCCGGGTAGGACGGCGGTGTGGTGCTCAGGCAAGTCGTGCGCTTGACTTCGTTCCCTCCGAAGAAGGTGCTGAAGAAAAAGGCATTGACCCACGTTGCCTTGCTATCCGGCACGGTGGATGGGCAACTGCCATTGCACTCGTCACGCACAGCCATGTTCGGGAAAACAAGCAGACGCTTGACCGAACCGTCTGCCGATTTGATGGCCAGACTCACTTCACCATTACCGCCGGTAACGAACGGATCGCCGAACGGATCTTTCATGACATTGCCCGAAGCATCCTTCTGGTATGTCACGGCGTTGTTGTCGTTCACCTTGACCGCCAGGCGAATGGTGTACCACACGCCGGGCTGGAAGCGGAACTTGTTGTCGTTCGGAATCTGTCCAGGCACTTCGTACGGTGGATCGCCAGCGACGGCGTCAATCATCTTATCCACACCACAACTACCCGACAGACGCGATTGGTCGTAGCTGTACAGTTCGACACGGCCGTTGGCGCGCCACATGATGCGCTCGCTCCAGTTGGTGTTGGAACGCTTGACGTTGCCATCTTCCGTACAACCACTGTCGAACGCCGCAGCAGCCAGACCTGGCAGCTTGCCGCCCTTGGCAAAGTCAAAGCCGGGCTCGAAATACACGTCATAGCTCAGTGTGTAAGCCTTCGATGGAATCGCCGTGCCGGTTTTCGTACTCGTACCATCGGTCTTGCCATCGATCGGCAGATTCTGCTGTTCCACGTCCGTTGCCGTATTGGTGTGGGCTGAATCGGACGGAGTCCAGATAATGCTGCTGCCGCTTCCCGAAAATACAGGACTGGATATGGGTTGTTTGTGGATGCCATCTGGATGGCGATAAACAATCCGCAGACAGGTGCTGCCGCCCGTGCCGCAGCCCGCCGTCACCAGCGCATTTTCCGGATGAGCTGTTGGCTTGGCGCTATCCAGATTTTTCGCCCACAGAACACCTGTTGGGAGCGCATCGAACACTTGGCGATAACGTACGGCACCTAAGCTGCTCGTCGAAGACGCGGAACTGCTCGACACCGACGAGCTGGAAGAGCTACTCGACACCGAGGAACTAGAAGAGCTGCTCGAAACTGAAGAGCTCGACGAGGACGAGGACACTGAACTCGATGAGCTGCCGGTGATAACAGGCAGCGTAAAGGTCAGCGAACCGCCGGGCGCAGAATTGACATTGGCATCGAAGTTATTGATGTTGGTGATGCCGGCCTGCTCGGTACGGAAGGCGTAGTTCGTCGCGATCGTTTGCTCGCTTCCGCCGGGCGCGGTCACGTAGGCCGAGTAAGTCTTGGTCGCTACGTTGATCACCATGCGGAAGTGGTAATTGCTGTTGGCCGAGAACGGCACATTCGTCACCGCAGCATATGCGGCGCCATTGCGCGCGTCGATCGTACCCGTGGTGTTGAAGCGCACCGTGGCTGCAAGACCCGTGTAAGCACTCTGCGCACCGCTGCTGAAGGACAGCGTGTCGTTAGCCGGCGAAACCGAGGGCTTGCCGTCGAAGGTTGCCGTAAAGGTACCGGTCTGGTTGGCGACGGCCGAATTAACGAAGCCATTGCTGCTGGTGATGGTCGTGCCGGCGACGCTGCTTGAGGAGCTGGAGACCGAACTGACGGAACTGCTGGAGCTGCTGACACTGCTCGACACGGAGGAGCTTGAGGAGGAGCTACCGGTGATGGTCGGGGTCGTGTAGGTTAGCGAGCCGCCCGGCGAGGAATTCACATTGGCGTCAAAGTTATTGATGCTGGTGATGCCGGCTTGTTCGGTACGGAAAGCGTAGTTGCTGGCAATGGTCAGCTCCGAACCTCCCGGCGGTGTCACATATGCCGAATAAATATGGGACGCAACGTTGATCACCATGCGGAAGTGGTAATTGCTGCCAGCCGAGAACGGAATGCTGGTGGCAGCGGCATAGGCGCCGCCATTGCGCGCGTCGATGGTACCTGTGATGCTGAAGCGCACACTCGCTGCCATGCCCGTGTAGGCACTCTGTGCACCACTGCTAAAGGACAATACGTCGTTGGCTGGCGAAACTGACGGGGTGGCGTCGAAGGTCGCGGTGAACGTGCCCGTCTGCGTGGCAATCGATGTATTGACGAAGCCACTGCTGCTGGTGATGGTGGCGGCGCTGGCGCCGAAAGATATGGCGGCGAGTGCTGCACCTGCAATCATTCCACGAAAAACCCTGGCTGAACTTCTGTCAAGTGCTTTGACTACCCTGGTCTGAATTCTCGCAGCCGCAAGAATCCCGACCGACAACCTGCCCAAGGCAGGTGCACGATATGCATCCATTTTGTCTTCCTCCGATTATCTTTTTAATGTGCATTTGAGCACCGCTGGACTATAAAGCTTGGTGCAAAGCGAAAAACATAGGGGTTTACGGCAATCACCCACGAAATGCTATGCGTCATCAAACAAGCATACGGACCGTAAGGGTTTCGCCTACAAGCAGGACAGGTATGCCTCTGCGAGGTCGATTTCGTGCCTTTGGCACGTTTCTACTATACGAGTTACCATAAATTTGCCGTATAGGGGTTTACGGCAGTAAAAGGAATACTTGTCGCACTCTTCTTTGACCAAAATCCCTTGATTTTGCATGACGCCTGCGGTGATTTTGGCCTTCTTGTATACTGTTGCCGATGTAGCCGCGCACTTCTTAACCGGACTCAAAACGACGCCAGCCATAAACTTTTTTTGGGTCGACAATATCAACATTGCATAATCGATCTTGATCCGGCGAAAAACATGGGGGAACCCCAAAGATGATGAACCCCCTGAGTGTTGCTCGTTTCCACAAGTAACCATGTCCATAAAACTTTACGGAATACCCAATTGCGATACGGTCAAGAAAGCGCGTAGCTGGCTTACCACACAGGGAGTCGAATATGCCTTCCATGACTTTCGCAAAGACGGTCTCACACAGGCACAGTTACAAGGCTGGCTACAGCAGGCCGATTGGAAAGTGCTACTCAATACACGGGGAACGACTTGGCGCAAGCTACCGGACAGTGATCGCGTCGAACCAACCGCTCAGAAGGCGCAAGCACTGATGCTTGCTCATCCGAGTCTCATCAAGCGACCCGTCGTCGAAACCGGCAAGGCCCTGCTGATAAGCTTCGACCCTGCTGCTTGGAAAATTGCACTGGACCTGTTGTGACGTATGACAAGTGAAGACCACATTCAACGTTTCTTGCTGGACGAACTCGACATCCATGGAGCCCACGTTCGTCTGACGGACAGCTGGCAAGGCATGTATGCAAATCGGATCTATCCCGAAAGCATAATTCGCCACCTTGGCGAAATTGCAGCCGTGACGGCGGTACTTGCGGACAAACTCAAGGGCACAGGCAAACTGAGTTTCCAGCTGCGCGGCGATGGCAAGGTGCCGATGATGATCGTCGACTGCACCGATCAGCTCAACATTCGCGGCTACGCCAGCGTAACAGGGGAAATCCGCAAAGAAGATGGGCTAGCTGAGCTGCTGGGCCGCGGCCGTCTGATGATGACATTGGAATTGGCAGATGCCGCACAACCCTTTCAGAGTTTCGTGCCCATCGAGGGTGAAACACTGGCACAAGTGTTCGAACACTATATCGCTCACTCCGAGCAACAAACGTCGTGTCTGATTCTGACTGCAAATGCGCAATGCGCTGCCGGACTCTTTCTTCAAAAACTGCCGACGACGGATTTGCGTGATGCGGATGGATGGTCGCGAATTACCCAGCTTGCGCGCACGCTGCGCGATGAAGAGCTGCGCGAGCTCAGCTCAACCGATTTATTGACACGCTTGTTTCACGAGGAAATCGTGCGAATTTTTGAGCCACGCGCGATAACTCACGATTTTCCGCCCGATCCTGAAAAAATCCGGGCCATGGTGCGCAGCCTCGGTCGCGTCGAAATCGAAAGAATCATCGCCGAGCAAGGCGTCCTCGTGGTGGATGACGATTTGTCGAACAACCGCTATGAATTCACAGCGGCAGAAGCGTTGGCGATATTCGCAGATCAAGCGGCCGTTTCCGTGCCTCCCCATCTGCATTGATTTAGCATAAAAAAATCGGCGGCTGGTTACCCGGCCGCCGACTACATCAATCTTCACTAACTACCTCAGTTTGCCTTAGTGCGCCTCAGTTCGCCTCAGTTCGCCTTTGGCGCCGAGGCCGCTGTGGCCGCTGTGGCCGCTGTGGCCGCTGTGGCCGCTGTGGCCGCTGTGGCCGCCGAGGCCGTGACCGGTAGTTCAAGCGGTTTGCCTTTCAGGAAATTGAGCGCCTGCGCAAACTGGTAATCGTCCTTGCTACCGAACTCGATTGGTGGCGGAATCGGGTCGTCTTCGCTACGACGTTTTTCTGGCTTTGCGATTTTCGGCGCCGATTGCAGATCCTTGTCGTTGATCAGATGCCGCTCCAGATCTGCCTCACGCAGAAATACCGGGGCACTACCCTGCAAGGTATCTTCAACTACGACATCGGGCGTAATGCCCTTGGCCTGGATCGAGCGTCCTAGCGGCGTGTAGTAACGCGCAGTCGTCAATTTAACGGCCGTCGTCTCGGACAGCGGGATGATGGTCTGCACGGAACCCTTGCCGAAAGTCTGTGTGCCCATGATGGTAGCGCGCTTGTAGTCCTGCAACGCACCCGCGACGATCTCCGAAGCGGAAGCCGAACCACCGTTCACAAGCACCACGATAGGCACATTCTTCACGCCCGCTGGCAGCCCCTTGAGTGCGTCGTCGGTCCCTCGCGAATAATCTTCGGGCGCCGCGAAATACTTGTGGTGGGAATCCTCCACGCGACCATCGGTATAGACCACCATCGAACGTGTCGGCAGGAAGGCCGCTGAGATACCCACTGCGCCGCTAAGCAAACCACCAGGATCGTTACGCAAGTCGAGCACCAGGCCTTTCAGCTGGCCGGACTTGTAAAGACGATCCAGGTTCTTCACCAGATCGACTGTCGATTGCTCCTGGAATTGAGTCAGGCGCAGATAACCGTAACCCGGCTCGACGAGCTTGGAACGCACGCTTTGCACCTTGATGACTTCGCGCATCAGCGGCACATCGAAGGGCGCGTTTTCGCCCTTGCGAGCGATTGTCAATATGACGGATGTCTGTGGCTTGCCGCGCATGCGTTTGACAGCGTCATTGAGGGCCAAGCCCTTGACCGGCGTATCGTCGATCTTGATGATCAGGTCACCAGACTTGATGCCGGCGCGATACGCAGGCGTGTCTTCGATCGGCGAAACGACCTTGACGAAGCCGTCTTCCATGCCGACTTCGATGCCGAGCCCGCCGAACTCGCCCTTGGTGGAGTCTTGCAGATCCTTGAATGAGTCGGCATCGAGGAAATTCGAATGCGGATCAAGACCGGAGACCATGCCGCTAATGGCATTGTCGAGCAGCTTCTTATCATCGACCGGCTCGACGTAGTTTTGCTTGATCGAGTTGAACACCGCCGCCAGGCTGCGTAGCTCCTGCACCGGCAAGGTTGACGTCGGCATCTCGCGGTCGGCGTGCGCCGCGAAGTTGAGGCTGATGAGCACACCGATACAAACGCCACTGAACACCAGACTGAACTGCTTGAATTTGCTACTCATCATTTCTCCGAAAGCCATATCGCGAACTGAACGCGAACCGAGCGCCAACTACTCATCTTGCCGCCACCCACCGCGAGGGGTCAGCCGGTTGCCCGCGATGCCTGATCTCGAAGTATAAACCTGATTCCTCCTGCCCACCGCTAGCGCCCACGCTTGCAATGGGCTCGCCCGTCCGAACGGATTGACCGGGCGTCTTGTAAAGGGAATCGTTGTTGCCATAAATCGTCATGTAGCCGTTGCCATGATCGATGATGATCAGGTTGCCAAAGCCACGTAGCCAATCAGCATAAGCCACCTTGCCGTCGGCCACAGCGCGCACGTCAGCGCCTTCCGCAGCACGAATGAACACGCCGCGCCAGGTGCCGCCTTCGCTCCTTGGAGTACCGAAGCGACCAAAGAGTTCTCCCTTCACTGGCCAGTGCAGGCGCCCTTGCAGTTGGGCAAAGTCTGCGACGGGCGCACCCGCTTCTGCAACCTGATCGGCGATACCCACATGCGGCGTTGCGGCTGCCGACGAGCTCTGCGTGGCGCCAGCCTGCTGGCTGCTTCGCCGCGTCTTCGCGGAAGAAGAAGCCTGTGCTGAAGCAGCCGCCGCTTGTTTCGCCGCCTTGCTCGCTTTCGCTGCCTGCTCGCGTGCTATGCGTTCCAGCCCGGTCAACAGTTTTTCCAGACGCGCCTGATTGCGTTGCAAAGTCTGCATCTCATGGCGCTGCGCACGTACGCGCTCTGCCACGTCGAGCAATACGGCCTTGCGCTTGACACGCTCATCGACGAGCCGTCGCTGCTCGCCGCTACGCTCGGCCTCCAGGCTTTGCAACTGCGCGCGACGCGCTTCAGCAGCTATCTCGATCTGCTGCAGATTGGCCAAGGCCAGACGAGCATCCTGGATTGCACCGGCGCGCTCTTCGGCGATTTTCTGCAGATAGTAGGCGTCGCGCGACATCTGGTTCGGATCCTTGCCACCGAGCATCCGTCGCGCACCGGCTTCGCCGCCTTCAACGTAAATCCTGTAAAGCGTCGTGCCCAGCTGTTTGCGCGCGGCTTGCAATTCTTCGTCCAGGTGTGCGTGCTCTGCCCGCAAGCGCTGCAGCTCCGCCTCCACTGCCTGTCTTTCGCCAACAATTTCCCGCAGACGGCGCTGTGCGCCAGAAATGGCGCGTTCCGAATCGGCAAGTTGATCGGCCGCCTCGCCGCGATCTTCCTCGCCTTTGGAGATATTGTTTTGCAGATTCTGAATCTGCTCGCGCAACGACTTCAGTTCGTCGCGACGCGTATCGATCGGCACCGCCGAAATGACAGCCGAACTGATACTGAATGCGACAAGTCCGACAAAAAGGCTCACGTAGGACGAGAGCCTTTTCTTCAAGCACTTTCTCCCGAAAGGAGAATTCACGCCTTGGCTTTACCTTGGTTCGCCACCGCGTGCATTGCCGCAGCTATCGCCTCTGCGTCGCCGAGGTAGTAGCTCTTGATGGGCTTGAGTTTAGCGTCCAGTTCATACACGAGTGGTTGCGCCGTCGGTACATTGACGCCGACGATCTCATCATCCGGCACATTGTCGAGATACTTGATCAAGGCACGCAGGCTGTTGCCGTGCGCCGCGATGATCACGCGCTTGCCCGACTTGACGACCGGCGCAATGCTTTCCAGCCAGTACGGCACAAAGCGTGCGACGGTGTCCTTGAGGCATTCGGTACGTGGAAATTCGCCGGGTGGCATATCGGCGTAACGCGGATCGTCTAAGTTCAGACGCTCATCGCCTTCTTCCAGCGGCGGCGGCGGCACGTCATAGGAACGACGCCAGACGAGCACCTGTTCGTCGCCGAACTTGGCCGCCGTTTCGGCCTTATTGAGTCCCTGCAGCGAGCCGTAGTGACGTTCGTTCAGACGCCAGTGATGAACGACGGGGATCCACAGTTGGTCGAGCTGTTCGAGCACGACATTCAGCGTCTTGTTGGCACGCTTGAGGACCGACGTAAATGCGATATCGAAACTGAAGCCTTCCTTGCCGAGCAGTTGACCTGCCGCGATGGCTTCGGCCACGCCCTGCTCGGTCAGGTCGACGTCCGTCCAGCCGGTAAAACGGTTTTCTTTGTTCCAGGTGGATTCACCATGACGCAGCAATACGATCTTGTACATGTCTAGCCTGATTGATTGGGTTGAGGGGATATTGTCGCTACTCTTCGCTACACGTGCTTGCCCGCCAGGGTCGCGCGGCGGCTGGGATTGATGATATTGTAGCGGATCAACTTTTAACGTAAGTGCAGCGAATCAAACTGCACCGCATATCAGGTCGAATCAGGTTATCCATGCAATTCTTGCTACAAAACCACAACTACCTCTGGCTTGCCCTCGCATTCGTTTCAGGCTGGATGCTCTTTGTACCACTGTTGCGCGGCGATCCCGACGCTGTCTCGCCACAACAAGCAGTGTTACTCGTCAATCGCGAAAATGCGGTGATTGTCGATGTGCGCGAGCAGACCGAATTCGCCGCCGGCCATCTGCCTGCCGCACGCAATATTCCGCTCAAGGAAATCGAATCGCGCAGCGCCGAATTGAAGAAATTCATAAAGCGCCCGCTCATCGTCGTGTGCCAAAGCGGCAATCGTTCGCGCAGCGCGTTGGCCTCACTGCGCAAGGCAGGCTTCGAGCGTGTCGTCAATCTCGACGGCGGATTTGCAGCATGGTCACAGGCCGGGCAACCCGTCAGTCGTACTTGATCGACCGTATCTGATCGAACTTCCATGTCCGCCAAGATACTGATGTATGCAACCAGCGTATGTCCCTACTGTGTTCGCGCTGAGCAACTTTTGCGGCGCAAAGGCGTCACCGATATCGAGAAAGTACGTGTCGATCTCGACCCGGTCCGCCGTGCCGAGATGATGTCGCTCACCGGCCTGCGCACCGTGCCTCAAATCTTCATAGAAGGTCGGCATATTGGCGGCTGCGACGAGTTGTACGCACTGGATCGCGCTGGCGAACTCGATGCATTGCTGACTACCGCCGTCTAGACCCATAGCGGCTACGTTAAACCCTATTTACTACAACACCTCACCGATACGGACTTTCCAAATGGAACAGCAAAATACAGAACAACCCGTCTTCAGCATTGAAAAGCTCTACGTCAAGGATCTTTCAGTTGAAGTGCCGAACGCGCCGCAGATTTACCTGGAAACGAAGAGTCCGGAAGTAGCTGTCGAGCTGTCGACCAGCACCTCGGCCTTGGACAACGGTTTCTATGAAGCTGTCCTGCGTGTCACCGTCACGGCGAAGCTGCCTGAAGACCGCACCGTATTCCTGGTGGAAGTCGCACAAGCGGCGATTTTCCAGATCAAGAACATTCCTGAAGCGGATCTGCAACCCGTGCTGGCCATCGGTTGTCCGAATATCCTCTTCCCTTATGCCCGCGAGGCTGTGACCGATGCCGTCACCCGCGCAGGCTTCCAGCCCGTGCTGCTGCAGCCCGTCAATTTCGAGGCGCTTTATCACACACGCCAACAACAGCTTGAACAGACCGCGGGTAATGCCTGACCTGCATTCAATTGAGCTTGATTCGGGGATATTCGATGCGCATACCTGCCCTGTTGCTGAAACTCTCGCTCTTGTTCGCGTCGGCGCTTGTTTCCCTTGCGGCACAAGCGCTCGACTATCGTTCGCTCAACGACAACACGCCCGTTTACGATGCCGGCTCGCGGCAAGCCAATGCGCAGTTCATCCTGCTCAAAGGTACGCCCGTGGAGTTGATCGTCACGCTGGATCGCTGGGCAAAGATTCGCGAAGCGGGCGGCGGCATCGGCTGGGTCGAACGCAGCCTGCTGTCGGATCGTCAGCAACTCATCGTGACAGCTGCGTCGGCCGAGGTACGTCAAGCACCAGCCGGTGATGCGCCGCTCGTCTTCACGGCTGGCAAGAATCTGCTGCTGGATGTTGCCGACAAACCCTCGGGCAGCTGGATCAAGGTCAGGCATCGCGACGGCCGGAGCGGCTTTATCGAACTCAAGGCCGTCTGGGGCACCTGATTTCATTTCTGGTGGCAAACTGAAATGTCAAGAATAGCCGTGCTGGGTGCGGGTGCGTGGGGTACTGCGCTGGCGATGACTTATGCCGACGTCAATCATGACGTCAGCCTATGGTCATTCGATCCCTCCCATGTCACGCAGATGCGCGATGCCCGCGAGAACGCGCGCTACCTGCCCTCTCTGCGGCTTGCCGAAAATATCCGGATCGAAGACAACCTGGCGCGCGCCTGCGCCGGTGCGGAAGTCGTCCTGATCGCGACGCCGGTTGCAGGCTTGCGCGAAACCTTGCAACGCCTGCAAAAACTTTCGGTCACGGTGCCATTGTTTTGGGCATGCAAGGGCTTTGAAACAGGAACGGGACTGCTGCCCCATGAAGTTGTGGCGCAGGTACTCGGCGCGAACTATCCCTGCGGCGCGCTCACCGGCCCAAGCTTTGCGCAGGAGGTAGCGCAAGGCCTGCCCTGCGCCATCGCCCTCGCCAGCCGAGACATCGAGTTGGCAAATTATTGGGCGCGAGAACTCCATCATTCCCGCCTGCGCCTGTACGCCAATGACGACGTCATAGGCGCTGAAACGGGAGGAGCCGTCAAAAACGTGTTGGCCATCGCAGCGGGTATCTCCGACGGTTTGGGCTATGGCTTCAATGCGCGTGCCGCGATCATGACACGTGGCCTGGCTGAAATCGCGCGCATGGCAGTCGCCCTCGGCGGTCGTCGCGAAACATTGATGGGCTTGGCTGGCATGGGCGACCTGATCCTCACCTGCACCGGCGATCTATCACGCAATCGGCGTGTCGGTCTGGCGCTGGCGAGTGGCCAACCGCTGGCGGAGATCTTGCGCTCCCTCGGTCATGTTGCCGAAGGCGTATTGACCACCCAGGTTGCGGTCCGCCGTGCCGAATCCCTTGGTGTAGACATGCCGATCACGCGTGCCGTGCATGATGTGCTGGCCGGCTGCGTATCGCCGCGCAGCGCGGTCGAGCAGTTGATGGCTCGCGATCCACGACAAGAATAGAACGTCTTGCTTCCAGCGTTTTCCTGCAACGCCAAGCCGCTCGTCGATACCCTTTATGAATACATGGCTCCCACTATAGGAGCCATGTCATTGCTATTTCCGGTGCCTGAAAAAATGGACGGCAACGACCCTTGATGGCCGTTTGTCGGCCGTTAACCCGCGGTGCAGCCGTGCAGCTCAGGTAACCCTGTGGAAACTTTTTCACCCGCCG
This sequence comes from Rhodocyclales bacterium, assembly GCA_028292505.1. Classification (GTDB taxonomy): domain Bacteria; phylum Pseudomonadota; class Gammaproteobacteria; order Burkholderiales; family Rhodocyclaceae; genus Viridibacterium. Next base: position 359 of record JAQGMF010000018.1, on the reverse strand, counting down.
TTGATGGACTCAAGGCACGCAATTGCAGCTGATTTAAGGGCGATATAAAGCACTAAGCGCCCCTAATTTAAAGCTTTATTCGTGTCGGGTCGTTAAAGGGTCATGACGGTGGAAACACCGCTTGACCGCCCTGCGGCCAAAGTGAGAAACGCACATAAAAAGGAGTACCAACATGGCACTGACCATCAATACCAACGTGGCGTCGCTGAACGCCCAACGCAACTTGAACATGTCGCAGGCCTCATTGGCCACTTCGCTGCAACGGCTCTCTTCGGGCCTGCGCATCAACAGCGCCAAGGATGACGCCGCCGGTCTGGCGATCTCCGAGCGCCTGAACTCGCAGATCAAGGGCTTCAACG
>JAQGMF010000016.1 GCA_028292505.1 Rhodocyclales bacterium | reverse complement strand
CGGGCGGCATCGTGCTGGATCCTTTCATGGGCAGCGGCACCACAGGCAAGGCCGCGATTCTCGAAGGCTTCCGCTTTATTGGCTGCGAGCTCGACCCAGATTACATGGCGATCGCTGAAGCGCGCCTAGCTCACGCTCACCAGCAGCGTGAAGAGGAAACGGCGCAAGGCGTCCTGTTCAACGAAGGCGGCAACTGATGGCTGGTGACTGGATCAAGATGCGCGTCGACCTTCGGACACATCCGAAAGTTGTACGCATGTCGTCCGCATTACGTGCGGACAGGCTAAGGATCATTGGCGGCCTGTGGGCGGTGTGGTCGATATTCGATGCGCATTCAAGCGATGGAATCCTTGAGGGCTATAGCTTCTTCGCGATCGATGAAGAACTTGGCTGGAAGGGGTTTGCCAAGGCAATGAGCGATGTCGAATGGCTAACCGAACAGGACGGGGTAGGGCTCGAAGCACCTCGATTCGAAGAGCATAACGGACAGTCTGCGAAGCGTCGCGCAATGGAAACAGAGCGCAAAAGATTGGAGCGCGGTGCGGACAAAGTGCCGAAGAATTCCGGACAAACGTCCGCACCTGATGCGGACAAAAGCGTGACCAGAGAAGAGAAGAGAAGAGAAGAAGTTAAACCTACGTCTTCGCTACGCTCAGACGGCGCTGCTCGCACCGCTCAGTCTTCGATGCTCCCTGAAGTCGAAAAGCCAGACGAATCCCTACTGGCAGCAATCTTCGAAGTTGGTCTGCCAGTGATGCTTGCCGGTGGCTGCGCCGAGAAGTCCGCACGCTCACTGCTCGGGCAACTGAGGCAGAAGCTCGGCGACCTGGATGCGCTGGTGACGGTCGAGGCCATGGCAGCTGAAAAGCCGCTGGGGGCTGCGGCCTGGGTTGCCGCAGCGATCAAGGCAGGCGCTGAGAAGGGTCAGACGTTCGGCGAATGGTCTGCCGCGTGTAAAGCGGCTGGCGAGCCGATGATCAGCGCCTACCAGCCACTGCTGACCTACTGCGAGCAGGTCAAGCTGCCGGCCGAGTTCCTGAACCTCGCCTGGTTCGAGTTCAAGCGCCAGCACAGCGCAGGCGGCATTTATGCCGATCGCAAGTCGGATGACTTCCGCGCGAAGTTTCGCGTCGCAGTCGAGCGTGGATACCTCGGTCTGTGGTTCGTTGATCGCGGCACGCTGGCCTACACGCTCACCACGGCCGGTATGCAAGCTCAGACGCTGATGGCTGCGCAGAAGCGAGAGGCAGCATGAACGCGCGCAATCAGTTCGACGAGATGGACTCGGCCATGCCGGTACTGCGTATGCCGCCGCATTCAATCGAGGCCGAGCAATCCCTGTTGGGTGGGCTGATGATGGACAACGCAGCCTGGGACCGCGTGGCTGACGTGCTGCGCGAGGCTGACTTCTACCGCGGCGAGCATCGAACAATCTTCAGGCATATCGCGTTGTTGATCGAGCGCGGTTTGACCGCAGACATCCTCACGGTCTCCGAATCGCTTGAGCGCAAAGGCGAGGCACAGCACGAATGTGGCTTGGCCTACCTGTCGGAGATGGCAAACAACACGCCGTCGACGGCCAATATTCGGCAGTACGCCAACATCGTGCGCGAGCGCGCAATACAGCGTCATTTGATCCAGGTCGGCGATGAGATTGCCGGCGGCGCTTTCGAGAAAAACGGCCGCGACATCGGCACGATGCTCGATGAAGCGGAATCCAAGATCCTAGCGATTCGGGATGACGGGCGCAGAAAAGCGTCTGACATACAGGCAATTCAGCCGGTGCTGGGTCGCGTCGTCGAACGTATTCAGGAGCTGTATTCGCGAGGCGAAACGAATGGGCTGACAGGCGTCTCGACAGGCTTGATCGACGTCGACCAATTGACGTTTGGTTTGCAGCCCACGGACATGATCATCGTCGCCGGACGGCCAGGCATGGGCAAGACGGCATTCGCATTGCGTATCGCTGAATCCGTGGCGCTCAAAGCCAATGAGCCCGCGTTGATCTTCTCTATGGAGATGCCGGCCGACCAGCTTTCGCAGCGTTTCATTTCGTCGGTCGGCGATATTCCACTGCACAACGTGCGCTCTGGAAATCTGCAAGAGCAGGAATGGCAGCAGATGACCTATGCGCTTGGCAAGCTGCACGAAGCGCCAATCTACATCGACGAAACGGGTGGGCTGAATCCAACCACTTTGCGTGCGCGTGCGCGCCGATTGTATCGCCAGTGTGGCGGCAAGCTCGGTGTGATCGTCGTCGATTATTTACAGCTCATGACGACTACGCGCGACGGCGAGAACCGTGCAACCGAACTTTCTGAAATCTCGCGCGCCATCAAGAACCTTGCCAAGGAACTGCAGGTGCCGATCGTGGCGCTTTCTCAGCTCAACCGTGGCTTGGAAGCCAGGCAGAACAAGCGGCCAATGCCATCTGATTTGCGCGAGTCCGGCGCGCTTGAGCAAGACGCCGATTTGATCTTCTTCGTGTATCGGGACGAGGTTTACAACCCCGACACGACGGATAAGGGTACAGCCGAAATCATCCTTGCGAAACATCGCAACGGAGAGACCGGGATGCGTCGCGTCGCATGGAAAGGCAGGACAGCGTCATTTCATGATCTGGACCCGAACTGGAAGCAATCGAACATCCAATACAGCGGCTACACGCCACCGGAGGACTGAACATGAAAATCATCATCACTAAAAAGGGCGAGCAATACCGCATCTGGCTACAGAACAACCTGCGCCAGCGCCTCCTGCTCGACGACAAGGCGCACATGAACCTGCGCTTGCGCAGCGAAGTCGTAGCGCGCATTGACGTGGTCCGTGTGGCGTTCGCGCTGCCACGCAAGAGCGTGGTGTGGGAATGCGATGAAGTGCCCGCACTGGCTTGATGAGCGAATGCCACTCATGCACACACTTCAAAAAGCCCGGTATGTCGCGGGGATATTGTTCGGTCCGCGAGGATCTGCCGCGCGCGTACGGGATAGCGCATCCGCTGCGCAAGTTGCCGCCCGACAACGGTCAAAACTGCAGTGCGTATATCGAGAATCCCGCGATGTGGATCGGCGTAAGGACCACGCCAAGCGGAAATGGGTAGCAGAGATTCATGAGGCCTACGTCAATGGCATGGCGAGCCTGGACGAATGCTTGTGTGCGCTGTTCGGAAATAACGTGAAGCCGCATGTGATTTTGCGGATATTGGGAGATGCAAGATGAGCCGCGCGAACATCTTGTGCCTCGACTTGGGCACGCGCACTGGCTGGGCGTTGCGTGCCGACGGCAAGACCACTTACGGCATGCAAGCTTTCACGCCCAAGAAGGGTGAAGGAGAAGGCCAACGCTACCTGCGCTTCAGTCGCTGGCTCAATCAGATCGCAGACGGCAAGGCCATCGGTGCCGTGTATTTTGAGGACGTGCGCCGGCATGTGAGCACCGACAGCGCGCATTGCTACGGCGGTCTGCGCGCGATCATGACCGCTTGGTGCGAGAACAACAATCGGCCGTACTACGGGCTGGGCGTCGGCACGATCAAGAAAGCGTTTTGCGGCAAGGGGAACGCAAAGAAGGAAGACATGATCGCCGAGGCGCAGAAGCGCGGCTTTCAGGTCACCGACGACAACACCGCTGATGCCATCGCCATTCTTTCGCTCGCGTCTGAGGTGGAGGGATGAGCACTATGCAAACCTCATCTCTCGGCGCTCGCCCCACGCTTGCCGCACTCGTCGCGATGGCTAAGTGTGAGCCGCGCGCTGTCACCGACGAGCGCCCTAAGTTTCAGCCTGCTTGCCGCACGATCTATTCCGTGCTTGAGCATCTCGACACGACTGGTAAGACCGTGCGCACCATCGCGGACGAGACTGGCTTTTCGCCAGAGACGGTCAAGGCCTCGCTCTACGTGCTAGACGAATGCAGTTATGCCGCTGCGCTACCGCAAAAGATGGCAAGCGGTGCGAAAGTGTGGGTGAAGAAATGATGCTGTGCTCGCACTCCATCCCGACCGGCAACCACTGCCAGCAGTGCTTCGATGAAGGCATGAGCCGCGAGGATGTGATTGCCAAGAAAGAGGGCGACATCAGCGCGCTGCGTGCGCGGATTGACGAGCTGCAACGCGTCGCCGAGTTCTATGCCGAAGATGCCAATTGGAAACGCCCAACGAACGGCCGGCGTTGGCGGAATAGTGTTGTCGCGAAGGATCGCGGCAGCCGGGCACGCAGTGCTTTATTCGGACTAGGAGAGTGATGATGGAGTTACTGAATTTTGAGAAACCGATTGATCGCGTAGCCGCTGAATCGGAGCTTCTGGAAAAGCTGCATCAGGCCATTGCCGGATATGCGGGAGTGATGACCGTGGTCCAAGTAATCGGCGTTCTCGAAGTATGCAAGTGGGAAGTCAGAGAGCAGCAATGACCACTACAGAAGACTCCGCCAAGCGCCAGCGGCGAATTCGCAAAGGACGTAGAGCGCATCCGCTTAAACCGATCACGGGTGGCTGCAATGGCTGACTGGACTACTGAATACATCACGCTCATCGAAGACTGCGAGAAGCGCAGCGAGCGAATGACAGATTGGGAATCGCAGTTCATCGACTCGCTGAGTAACCAGCTCGCGCTAGAGCGGCGGCCGACGCCGAAGCAGATCGAGACGCTGGATGCCATATGGGAAAAAGTTACAGCAAGAGGGTAAGCGCGCCTGCCCATCAGGCCGCGTCGATAGGAGAAATAAATGATTCAACCAACAGTAGGGCGCGTGATTTTGTTCAACCCAAACGGCAGTGGTGGCACGTTCTGCCCCAGTGTAAACGGTGCTCCGCTTCCGGCGCTTGTCGCTCTGGTCTGGAGTGATCGCTTGATCAATGTCGGCGGCTTCGATGCCAATGGCGTGCCGTTCGCCGCATGCTCTCTGAAGCTGCTACAGGATGACGACGCTATCCCCGATTCCGGAACGGCATACGCCTGCTGGATGCCTTACCAGACGGGGCAAGCGGCCAAGACGGTAGCGCTCGAAAAGCAAATCGTGACGCTTGGCACTGGCCCGTCAATCGAACAAGAGATTCAAGACAAAGGCATGACGGCGCCGCGCATCACGCCTGACGACATTGAGAGAACAATCTCGCGCGAATATTACTTCACTGCGAATGACGGCGTCGTAGGTCATGGCATCGTCAATCGTGTGGGCTCGTCTTTGGAGCCAGTCTTGGGCCTGCTGACATTTTGCGTGCTGGTGCTTGTCAATGGCTTCACCGTCACCGGCGAATCAGCATGCGTGAGTGCTGAAAACTTCGACGCCGAAATCGGCCGCAAGATCGCACGCAAAAATGCAGTCGAAAAGATTTGGCCGCTTGAAGGCTATCGCTTGCGCTTGGAGATCAACCGTCAGCACGAAGTAGTTGCGCCTTCGTCGGTAGTTGGCGGCTGAGATGGGCACTGCCACCTTCCTGAATATCGTTCGGCTGTACGGCGCAGCCGCTGCATGCGTGCTGCTCGCTGTCGCTGCGATCCTGGTGGCGGTGTTATGACGCCACTTTCATTCGAGATTGAAACTTCGCGTGAGGTTGCCGGGGATTCCGCGGCGAGAGAGATCGAAGCAAAGGCAAGGTCTGATGCCGACTCTGGAATTTCAGAACCGCCAGCCCCGATATTTGGCGACACCTATTGGGGTAAAGCGCAGGACTGGATGCGTGTGGTGATTTATCACGCCCAGCATGAAAAGCGCATGCAGCGGAACGCTAGGAAAGCCGCGAAATGATGATCAGCCACCTCATCCAAGACTTCGACCAACTCCGCGCACGCTTCGTGGAGATGTACGAGGTCGCGCGCAATGAGGTGGCGGCCGAGCGTACGGTGATCATCGGGCTGGACTATGTGCCGCACACCGATGGCCAGCGCAAGCACTTGCATCGCCTGCTGGGCGACATCCAGAAGCAATGCCTTTGGTATGGCAACCGCCTGAACACCGAGGAGTGGAAACGTCTGCTGGCCTCGGGGTTGAAGAAAACCAAATCGATACCTGGGTTGGATCACGATAGCTTCGTTCTGCTCGGAGATCCTACGTCGAACATGAGCCAGAAAATGTACGCCGACATGATATTGATCGCCGAAATGTTTGGGGCTGAGAACGGTGTGCGCTGGACGATGACACGCGATGAGATGCGTCAATGGGGGATTGCAGCGTGAGCCAAGGACGCACAGCAAGGCCTTCGAAAACATACCCGCGCGCGGGTGATATTCCGCCACTCAATCCCGCACGGAAAGCCTTCAAGTGGCCGAAGCAACGCAAGCGGATGAGGCAGGGCAAGTCGACCGCGACGCCGGCCGTCGAGGAAAAGCGCTGGATGGAGGCGGTGGTCGCGTATGGCTGCATTGTCTGCCGACTGCAATATGGCTGTTTCCGTGAATGCGAAGTGCATCATTTACTCAGGGGTGGAATACGCATGGGGCATCTCTTCACCATTGGACTATGCGCGCCGGGACATCATCGCGATGCGCTGCCCGGCCTTGGTATGGTGAGCCGGCATCCCACTAAAACAAGCTTTGAGCGTCGCTACGGCACTGAGATGGAATTGCTTGAGCAGACGCAGACGGCGCTGCACTGGGTGACCGCATGAAAAGCTACTGCTTCCGCGACCCGGCGCGCATCTACGAGGACAAGGAAAGCCGTAGCTGTGCTGGCTGCAAGTTCGAGGGCAGTGAGCCGATGTTCGGCAAGATCATCAAGCTCTGCCGGAAACGCAAACGTCATGGCGTGAAGTGCTCGATGTATGCATTGCCAGAAACCGCAACTTGCACCGAATCGCAAACTCAATGAAGCACCTGATCTATCCGCTCAATCATCCGAGTTCGCGAGCGCGGGCGGCAATGGCCGTCAACGACGCGCCTGATGGTTGGGTGGTTGAGGTCAGGCCACCACCGGTCGTGCCGAAAGTCACCGCAGTACAGCTGGACTGGATTGAGTTGCTGAGAAGGCCGCCGCTGCCGCCGGCGCCGCGTTGTTTCGACAGCGATGCGGACTGGCAGCGCTGGTGTCAGGAATCGCGGGCCAGCGACTGGCCATTGGATCGGTTCTGCCGGGACTGCAACCTGCAGACGCGCGACGCGATGATTGGTGCCGGCCGCTGCGTGTATCCGGAGACCGTCTTCGTCGTGTTGCGCGGCGAGGACATGGTGGGCCTGCGGCGAGACGATCCAGGCTGGTACGGGGCGATGACGGGCAAGTACCTCGGCTCTGGCAAGCGGGCGGCATCGCAGACGATTACATCGGCCAGCCGTGAAGCATTCGAGTCGAAGGAAGCAAAAGGAGTGAGTTGATGTTGTTTGCGCGCGTTGCTGAGGCCCTGGCCTACGGTGTGAAGAACGGCCGGCTGGCAGATCTGGTGCCCAAGTTGTCGGCCGAGCGCGAGGCAATGGTGGTGATGTGGTACGGCAATGTGGCGCAGGTGATGGCAGCGGCAGAGCTGATCGCTGATTACTTGGGCCCCGGCGAGCAGAAGCAGGTGCCGCGGCAATGGCTGGTCGATGCGGTGCTGTTCCATGCGGGACACCGATCGATGATGAAGTCGATACCGCAGATCGCGGCCGACATGGTGGTGAAGATCAACGGTAGCCCGCATGCGTTCACGGTGATGTGGGATGTCGGCAAGAGGTTGGAAAAACTGGTGGCGGAGCCCGCTTGGGCGGATGCGAAGAGAGCCTTGCGGGATGGGGGTTGGTTGAAATTAAAATGAGGAACATATGAAAATCCTGAAACTGGAGCACTTTCGTGAGCTGCCTGCCGGCGCGCTGTTCTCTCTCTACACACCCTTTGCATTCGGCAATTTGCTGATCAAAAGCGATGACCCTGAGTTACCGTTGGGCGAGGCGTTCCGTGCTTCGCACATCAGCGATGCGATTGCGCATACTTCGACCGAAGACGCTCAGAAACGGCTGGACGATGCGCTGCTCTACGGCGAATCGTTCGGCATGGACTTCGGCATGGAGTACGAGCACCCGACCGATGTCGAGCAGCTCTTCGCAGTGTGGGAAGTGCAAGACGTGATGGCGCTGGTCAATCGCCTGGCGCCGGACCTCACGCAAACGCTGATCAGCCAGCATGCGCTGTTGCAGCGCGCAGAGAAGGCGCTGAAGGCCTGGCACAAGCAGCACGGCATCATCAGCCCGCTGTACATTCCCCCGGGCGGGGATGTGGATTTGCCGGGGGACATTGCAAAGGAGTTGGCGCCGTGACACAAATCTATTTCACCGTGCCTGAAGATAAAATGACCCATGAGGGCGTTATTCGCCATGCCTTGGGCGCTGCAGGTAGCCGATGCGTTGCCGTTCGCGCGGAGATACGAGAGCTTGAGATGTCGCTGCAAAGTTCAAAGGAGAATCTGGAGAAAGCTCAGGCGATCCAACAAGAGCTGAGTGAAGCTTTGCAGGATATTTGCCGAAGAAAGAGTGGAGTCGAAGAGCAATGAAGAAGATCGATGAATTGGAGGGCGCTGAGCTCGACTATTGGGTTGCCAGGGCGTGCGCTGCCGAGCAGCGTGGCGGTGCTTGGCTAATGGATGGCATGTGCGGCAATGAGCCGTTCTCAAGCGTGTTGAAGAGCGAGTTTTGCCCGTCGAGTGAGTGGAATTACGGCGGACCGATTATTGAGCGTGAGCGCATTTCTGTTTGTATAGCTCCCATTTCTTATGCTGAATGGTCGGCAGCGACGTTTTCCCTCGATGCTTTCTACGAGAGCGGGGCCAATAGCGGCCAATACAATGGACGCACGATGTTGATCGCCGCCATGCGTGCGTTGGTAGCGTCGAAGTTCGGAAAAGAGGTTGAGGATATTGCGGAATGACCCATCAATTCGATCTTGTAACGCGGCAAGCTCTGTTCAAGCGATTACGCCATGAGGGAAAAACATGCAGTGCATGCGGAAAGCCTGTGACGGCTGAAAATGGCTGGGAGTGTTGCAATAATTTGGATCCACAAAGCCTCCTGTCGACTCGGCGTATCTATCATTTTGAGTGCGCGCCTGCTATCGGGAAAATGCTGTGATGACGGACTTCGATGCGGTAAGTAGGGCCGACGAATGGCAGATCGGTAGCCTACCAATCTCGATGTATCACCGACACGGACGTACCAAGCTCGCTGTGTGGCTGGACAATTCTTGCGTCAGGCATGCGGAGTTGTGTCTCGAAAACACGGGGCTCGATTTGCGTTTTACTGATTGCACGCACCCGGCACAGAACGCGTTTTGCTCGGCCGGGTGCGTGAGAGCTTGGCGAGTTTTAAAATGAATTTCCAGTACATCTTATTGTGTGTTTTGGTTTTGGCGGAGATGGGCGCGGTGGTCCTGTTCGTGTATGTCATCGTAGCCCAGGGGCTGGAGCGCCGTCGTATTCGCCGATTGCTGGATGGATATCCTTTATGACTGACAGCATGCAGCGCCGACGCGCACTCTGGCTCAAGAAACGCTTCCCGAATCGGCGGGCGTTGCTCGCGCAGGCGAAGCGTGATGTTGCTGCATGGCATCGTGGGGCGAAGCTTTGGAATGCCGAACTGTCGCCTGCCACTCCGCCTGCCATCGACTGACACTACGTCACCGATGGCAGATCGGTGAAAAGCGATGCCACTGGAGGTCTCCCTCATGCCTCCAAGGGCTAGTGAATAATCTGCCAGAGCAGGGTGAGATTGCCACCTCATGAGCGTCTTGCCGGTGGCGTGCTCGGATACCGGTTGTTCGACGTGGCGTGGGGTGGAGCAGTTGGTAGCTCGTCGGTCTCATAAGCCGAAGGTCGCAGGTTCGAGTCCTGCCCCCGCAACCCGCAGCATCTAGAGCGCTGAATGTTCAGTTCTCCACACCTGAACTGCCGCCTTACCCGAATAACTCTTAACCCGAATGATTGGAGTTATTCCAGTTATTGAGGTTTTGCAGTTATGCCACGTGTCGCGCGCACGGAACTCGACGACAAAGGCAGGCGCTTCTGTGTTGAGTACGCCAAGGGCAAGACGACATTTGAAGCGGCGATCATTGCTGGCTTCGCTGAGGCAACGGCGAAGATCAAAGCGCCGCAGTGGATCAAACATCCGATGTATGTCGAGGAAATCAATCGGCTGCGAAGCATCGTTGGCGCGGTCATCGACACAAAGCTGAAGGCCGCAGCACCAAAGCCGAAGCAGAAGACCCAGAAGAAAGAGCTTCCGCCGTACGTGGCGCCAGAGACGCCCGACATTGACGCCGAGATGCGCGCGCACGCCGAGCGCATTGCTGAAGCCGCTGCTGCGGTGAATATCAGCAAGGAATGGGTCCTCAAGGAGCTGGTCGCGACTTACCTGCGCGCCACCCAAGGTTCAAAGCCGAATGGCGCCGTCGCCAACCAATCGCTCAATCTAATCGGCACAGAGCTGGGCATGTTCGTGCGCCGCCAGCAGATCGAGTACAAAGACATCAGCACGATGACGCCCCAAGAGGCGCAGGCCGAGACGGCCAAGGCGCTGGCAGAACTGGGCGACCAGGTGCCCGCCGCGTTGCTGGCGCTGCTGCAGGAACACGTGGGAACGGTGCAGTGATCACGCTGGACAAGTTCCGCGAGCTGCCGCCTGCCGAACGCATCATGGCGGTGCTGCAGGTCGAGGCATTGCGCAAGCGGCGCAACAGGATCGATTGGTACTACCCGGAGATTGGCCCGTTTCGGCGCGAGCTTTATCGCAAGCACATCGCGTTCTTCGCTGCAGGGGCGAGGTATCGCGAGCGTGCCGCGATGGCGGCCAACCAGATCGGCAAGACCGAAGGCATGGGCGCGTATGAGACGGCGCTGCATCTCACCGGTCAATATCCGGCGTGGTGGCCTGGTCGACGCTTCACCAAGGCCACAAACGGGATCGCCGCCGGCAAGACCAACGAATCGACGCGGGACATCATCCAGGTCAAGCTGTTTGGGCCGGTCATTCACTTGCCAGACGGCTCGCGCAAGGTCTCGGGCACCGGCATGATCCGTGGCGACTTGATCGGCCGCATCAACTGGAAGTCAGGCGTTCCGGACCTGATCGACACGGCGCAGATCAAGCACGCAGATGGCACCTGGTCGCTACTGTCTCTGCGCTCCTATCAGCAGGGGCGAGCCGCTTTCGAAGGCATGGTGCGCCACTTCATCTGGCTCGACGAAGAGCCGCCGTTCGACATCTATGGCGAGTGCCTGATCCGCACGGCGAACACGAACGGCTTGATTATGGGCACGTTCACGCCGCTCGATGGCATCACCGAGACGGTTATGCACTTCCTGCCTGCCGATCTGATGTCGAAGATCCGCGCCGAGTCGGAAGACGATGCGCCGACGCCTGAGATATCGATCACCGAAGGCGTCATTGAGATCACGCCGTCACGCTGCATGGTGATGGCAGGCTGGGACGATGTGCCGCACCTCTCCGAAGAGACGAAGTCGGAGTTGCTCAGCGGCACGCCTGAGTACCTGCGTAAAGCTCGTTCGAAGGGCATTCCCACGCTTGGCGATGGCGCAATCTTCCCGATCGACGAGACGCTGATCACGTGTACGCCGTTTGCCATTCCAGACTATTGGGGGCAGCTCGGCGCGCTGGACTTCGGCTGGGATCACCCAACCGCTTACGTCAAGCTCGCGCACGACCGCGACACGGACATCATTTACGTCACGCATGCCTACGCGAAGTCGAAGACGGTCATTCCGCTGCATGCTGCACACATCAACGCCCAGGGCCCGTGGATTCCGGTGGCGTGGCCACACGACGGCTACCAGACACGCGACATGACCAGCGGCGAGCAGATGGCACAGCAATATCGCAACTCGGGCGTGAACATGAGGCCGCTCAATGCCCAGTTCGCGCCGACTGCGGCTTCGACGGACAAGATATCGACTATCTCGGTCGAGGCCGGCATCCAGGAGATGCTTACGCGCATGCAAACAGGGCGCTGGAAGGTGTTCAGCACCTGCGAGCTGTGGTTCCAGGAATTCCGGCTTTATCGGCGCGAGAACGGCAAGATCGTGAAGATTCTCGACGACGTCATCAGTGCCAGCCGGTACGGGATGATGGACATTCGCTACGCCGAGACACCGCCAATCGAGAAGCGGCGCAATGCCGCGCAGGGGCACAGGAAGCATCCGCTGATTCTGTAGCCGAACTTGCGCCTTCATCCCGCGCGGCTTACTCGCAATGATGCGTCGTCGAAAACCGTACACGACGGCGGTCATGAGTTTTCTTTTCAAAAACACATCGGGCAGCACGCAAACGCAGCACGTCCCCGGCTATGACTCGGACTCGTGGCTGCCAGGAAGAGTGCGTGCGGTGCCGGCCACGATGCTGCGCTTTTTCAGGGCGGCGGTGAATGTCTTTACCGAGACCGTCGATCTCGATGCGGCCGATCTGACGAACGTTCAGTACTCAGGCCCCCAAGTCACGCAATTCACGCGTCACGGCGTCGTCTATGACGTTTCCTATTCCAGCGGATTGGTGATGACCATCGTAGGCGGTGGCGTGACATGGACTTTCGGCTACAGCGGCACAAACCTGATCAGCGTCACGCAATCTTAGGAGCCTTCACATGACATTACTCGTACCCAACAATGGCGAAGGCGACATGCTCGCCTACGGGCTGAACAAGAGCACGCCGCAGGATCTGGTGTTGTGCCTCTTCAAGAACAACATCACGCCGGCCGAGACGGATACGACGGCGACCTACACCGAGGCCACGTTCACCGGCTACGCAGGCCTCACGCTGACGGGCGCAAGCTGGACGATCACCGAGGGTGCGCCCAGCAGCGCGGCATACGCCACGCAGACCTTCACGTGCAGTTCCACCGGCACCACCGAGCAGGTCTATGGCTATTTCACCAAGCGCGCGACTAGCGGCCGCATCGGCTGGGCTGAGCGCTTCAGCGATGGCCCATACCCGATCACAACCACTGGCGACAACATCAAGGTGCCGCCGACCATCACCGGCGACTAAGGGAGAGAAACCATGAAGCTGTTCAGCCGATTTTTCAGCGCCAGGACCCCGTCGCCTGTCAAGGATGAGCCCGTCCACATCGTCAATATCCCAGTCATCCGCAAGGGAATGTGGTGTGTCGATCTCGATACCAATGAAATTTGCATTCCGACGAGCATCACAACGTTGGGCGACATCGTCGTGGATTACGCGCATGCCGAAGATGGCACTTACGTGCGCACCACGGCGCGGCCGATCACGAAGCTGCGCCAGGCGACGCATGCCGAGATTCCGGCTAGCCGCCGTCCTGAGGTGCCGATGACGCATCTGGGGTATTAGGCGATGACGACGCTCCTAGAAGACATTCTGGCGCGGGCCGATCTGGCGCAAGCCGTCGAGGACAGGGACTGCGTCGCTATTGCTGCAGCTATGTCGAAAGGGCGTCCAAAAACCGTCCCCGTAACGCGCCAGAATTTCCTCGTGTGGGCGGCGGCGCAAAACGCCTACGCGACGATCAAAGACATTGCGGACGGTAAGCACAATGTAGACGGTGATCCGCTGGGGCAGCTTCGGTCGTCGGCGCTCACGCTGATAGCGTTCATGTATGCCGGCGGCTCCGAAGTACTTGATCTGAGTATCCCGAGTGTTGGCGCTCTCTTCAAGTCGTGGTTGCTACTCGGTGCCATTAATCCAGCACAGTACGATGCCCTTGTCGCGTTTTCACAAGCTGACGACATCATCTCTGCGCGCGATGTTGCCGTAGCGCTCTACAACGACGATGGGAGCGCCCGGTAATGACCATTACAAAAACAGGGGTGTCGCTCGCCGCAGCGGCCACGACGGTAGCAGCGGCCACCGCCGTGAATGCGACGGAATGGGATTTGTCAGCAGTTGATAAAGGCGCAATGCTAGGCAAGATTACCAACGGATCGAGTGCACCGACGACCGCGCCGGTTATCGTGTTTTATGCCGGCGAGGCCACCGGTGTGAAGCGCGAGATATACCGTATGAGCGGCGATACAGTCGCGAATAGTGTCACGCCCATTGCGTGCACATTCAAGGCTGAATATAAGTTTGGCAACGCCACAATAACGGGCGGCGCCACCAACGGCTCTACGTATGAGCTCGAAGGCCTCAGCTATACCAAGTCGTAAATGGCTACCCAACAGCCACAGGTAGGTCCCATTGAGATTGATTGGGCAAATCCGCTTACGCGGGGACTTGTGGACGCGTGGGTTTTTGGTTCATTAGTTTCTCTAGTAAAAAAGAATGCAGCCACTCTAGGGGCCGGCAGTAATGGCATAACTACCGGACGCGCTGGGCTGGGCGTATCGACTCCGAGCGGCGGTGCTCCGCCTGTGCTGGCTTCTCTCGCCAGCGACCTGTTGCCAACAGGCCCGTGCACAATTATCTACATGCGTACGGAGCTGGATACTTCCAGGCGCACGAATCCTGCGTTCGCGACGCCATTCGCCGGTACGTCCACTACAGAATGTCATGCCTTTGTTCCTTACTCTGACGGAAGTGTTTATTGGCGCTATGGCGATGGCACTGGTATATCAGCGACAATCGGCGCGAGCAACGGCGCTGACGTGTTTGGATTCATGGCAGGTGGAGCGGCTGGTCGGCAGATATGGCAGAACGGCGTGCTTATCGCGTCGGACTCAAATACGATCACGCGCACGGCCACATCCGCCGCGTTTAATTTGGGCGACAGCAGCAATGGCGGCCCCGATGTACGAACGTACTGCCTCTATGTGTTTGCGCGTCAGTTCTCCGCCAATGAGCTTCGGGCTATTACAGCCAATCCCTGGCAGATACTCCTTGATGAAGATGAAGAGTTTGACGTAACGCAGCCCGTGCCGTCGGGCGGAGGCGGCACCAGCTACAACTACACGCCATCCGGTGGAGTTGTTTTTGGCGGTGCGGCTACGCCTTCCAAGGGCAAAGTTTTCAATCCTGGCGGTGGCATCCAATTCGGCGGCAGTGCGCAAGTGGTGCACGGCAAGGTCTTCCAGCCTTCGGGAGGCATGTCGTTTGGCGGTTCGGCTATCGTCACGCACAGCAAGGTTTACATCCCATCGGGTGGGATTGTTTTCGGCGGTGCGGCAAGCACCTCATCAGGCAGTTCGCATACCTATTTGCCATCCGGGGGCATCATCTTCGGTGGCACTGCGCCGGCATTCAAAGGCAAGAGCTATATCCCGTCCGGAGGATTCAGCTTCGGCGGCAGCGCCAGCATTTCGAAGGGAAAGACCTTCATTCCAAGCGGGGGCATCACATTCAGTGGCGCCGCTGACACGGTCGGTCCTGGTGGCGTCACGCAATTTCGCTATTTTCAGGAAACGCTTGAGGTCAATCACGTTGTCCAGATCAACGAGCGCGTCGGCATTCGTTCGGATGGTCGATTCGTCATCGTGTTCTGAAGAACTCTACCCTTAGCACCACTTCCCCGCGCCATAACACTGCCGCCATCGAGTAATCCACTACTCATGGCGAACAGTGCAGACCCTTCCGAACAAAGCCGCAGAGGTTGAAGCCGAGCAGGCGACAGAGAACGATCCTCTGGCGCTGCAGCCCATTGAGCTCGCCAACTTCATCGAAGAGGTACGGCGCGAGCCGCCGTGGCGGCGCATTGCCAATGTCGAGGCGGATTACTACGACGGCAATCAGGCTGACACGGATCTGCTTGAGCAACTGGAATCACTCGGCATCGCCTGGGCGCCTGAGAACATCGTCGGCCCCACCATCGACGCAGTGCTTGGGCTGGAAGCCAAAACGCGGCTCGACTGGAAGGTCAGCCCGTCGAAGGACAAGCAGTATCAGGACGTGGCTGAGGCGATCAATGTGCGCCTCAACGAAGCCGAGCGTGAGACGAATGCCGATCGCGCGCAGAGCGATGCGTATGCCGGGCAGATCAAGACCGGGTTGGGCTGGATCGAAGTAGGCCGCGAGAGCGATCCCTTCGCATCGACGCCTTACCGCGTCGAGAGCGTCCACCGCAATGAAATCTTCTGGGACTGGAAGAGCCGCAAGCCGGACCTCTCGGATGCGCGCTACCTGATCCGCAAGCGCTGGTATGACGTCGAGGTGGCGGCACTGGCCTTTCCGCAATATGCCGACATCCTGCGCGGGCTGGCCAATGGCATTGACGATCTGTCGATCCTCGCCGAATACAACAGCCCGATGCGCCTTGATTTGCAGGCCGCGCGGCAATGGCCCTTCGACGAAGGTTTCTACGACACCGTAGAGCGCCGCGTGTGCATTTACGAGGTGTGGTATCGCCGCTGGGTGCGCGAGAAGGTATTGCGCTTGCCCAACAAGCGGGTGATCGAGTACGACGAGAAAGACCAGCGTCATCAAGCCGCGCAGCAGATGGGCGCGCAGGTATTCGAGGCGATCTTTCCGAAGGTGCGGCTAGCTTGGTACGTCGGCCCTTATCCGATGATGGATATGCCATCTCCGTACAAGCATCGCCACTTCCCCTATGTGCCGTTCTGGGGTCGTCGCGAGGATTTGACGGGCGTGCCATACGGCTTGATCCGGCCGATGAAGCCGATGCAGGACGAGGTCAACGCGCGTAACAGCAAGCAGATATGGCTGCTGTCGGCCAAGCGCATCACGATGACCGAGGGCGTGACGAACGACGACGTCGAGACGGTGCGCGAGGAAGTCAACCGGCCCGACGCCGTCATTGTGCTCAAAGCTGAGAAGTTGCATGCAGGCGGCAGGTTCGAAGTCGAGACCGACTTCGCATTGGCCGGCGAGCAGTACAAGGTGCTCGTCGACAAGCGCCAGGCGCTTAAGAACGTCGCCGGTGTGTACGCCGCCTTCGAGGGGCAGAACAGCAATGCGCATTCCGGCGTGGCGCTCGACACGCTCGTCGAGCAATCCACGCAGACGCTCGCCGTCATCAACAGCAATCAGCGTTACGCCCGCCAGCAGGTAGGCGATCTGCTCATGTCTCTGATCATCGAGGACATCGGCACAGATCAACAAACCGTCACCGTCGAAGCGCCGGGTCGCCCGCCGCGGCAAGTCACGATCAATCAGGTGCTCGAACTTGACAACGGCATGAAGGGCCTGACCAACAGCGTGCAACAGGCGATGCTGAAGGTCTCGCTCTCCGACGTGCCGAGCACGACGAGCTATCGCAAGCAGCGGCTCAGTCAGCTTACCGATCTCACGAAGTCGCTGCCGCCGCAAATTCAAGCGCTTGTCATCGACTTCGTCATCGGTGCAACCGATTTGCCGGAACGCGACGCGATTGTCGATCGCCTGCGCGCCAAGTTGCAGCTCGACGACGGCAGTGGCAATGCCCAGTTGCCAAAGACACCCGAGCAGCTCCAACAAATCGTCATGCAGGCCGCGCAGCAGGCGGTCGATAAGGCTGGACAGCAGTTCGAAGTGCAGATCAAGAAGAAGGAATCCGAGCAGAAGGATCGCGAGCTCGACCGGAAGGAATTCGAGGCGAATACCGCGCGCATTACGTCTGCATACGACGCCGAGACGCGCCGCATGAATGTCGCACAGGTCGGTAGTTACAACGCCGAGACCGCGCGCATCAAGGTCAATAACGACGACGAACACATCAGCCTGGAGCACGGCATCGCGATGGCGAACGCTGCCCCAGCACTCGGTCAGGCCGCGCCTGCCGATCCAGCAAATTCGCAGGCCAGCGATACGGCCAACACACCCGCACCGCAGCCCGCCGCGCCGTCACAAGCGATGTCGCAGGCAGCACCTCCTCAACCTCCTACGCAGCTCAGCGATACGAGCCCTGGCGCGAGCCCGGCGGAGACGACGCAATGAGCACAACAGACAACACGTTCGAGAACCTTCTGACGCTGTCCGACAGCGACCTGAACGCGCAGATGATGGATGGATCTGCCCCTGATGGCGAAGTCGAGGCAAATGACGAAGCGATATCGACGGCAGCATCTCCAGCCGAAATAAAGGCCGATACCGCGCAAGCGGATAGCAGCGCTGCGGCCGCCGCTGCAAAGGTTGAAGAAGTCCCGCCGCAAGGTGTTTTGGCGAAGGATGAGAAACACATCCTGCCGTTCAAGGTGGTCGAAGACCTCCGCAGTAGCAAGGCCGAACTGGAACGCGTGGTTCGCGAGCAGAAAGAGCAGATCGAAGCACTCTCCAAGGCGAAAGCTGAAGGTGCAACGAATGCCGATGTTCTCGCGGATCAAGAACTCTTGTCGGACGAGCAACTGACGGAACTCGAAGCGGAAATGCCTGCGCTGGCGAAGACCCTGCGCACGCAACAGACCGCACTCAAGTCCTTGCTGACAGAGCGTGCAACGGAGAAAGAGCGACGCGAGCATGACGAGCAGCAACGTCAGATCAGCGAGCGCGATGCCGTGCGCACGACCGTCCAGGAAGCCATCGACCAGACACCCAAGTTGTTGCATCTGCAAAGCACCGATCCCATCGCGTTCCAGCGCGCCAAAGAGATCGACATCGAACGCTCGAAGAATCCTGCTACGGCTGCGCATTGGAACGCGTTGCCCCTGGCTGATCGCTTCGCGCAGGTGATGACCGATTACGAGGCGCGCTTCGGCGCAGTGAAGGTGGATTCATTGCCAGAAAAAGCGGCGCTGGCCGAGAAGCCAGCGACCGAGTCCAAGCCCGCGCAGAAAGCCGCGCCCCTCTCTCTCAGCGACTTGCCAGGCGGTGCAGCGCCCGCAATTGATTCGCGTGCAGAGATGGCAGCGAAGGCCGGCCCGGAAATCATTTCGAATATGGCGAACTGGTCTCAAGCGCAGCTTGATTCCTACTTCGCTGCCCTTTAGGAGTAAGCAGAAATGGCTGAAACATCTATCCCGTTTGGTAGCCCGCAGGCTGCCAAGGTTTATGGCGGCGGTCTGTTCATTTATCAACAGAAGCAGCCGAACATGATCAATAACCTGCGCGCGCCGATGAGTTCGGAAGCAATGGCGCGCTCACGTATCGAACGCAAGCAGACCGATGCAGGTATGCCGGTGGTCGACGTCATGGACCTCACCAAGGTCGCTGGCGATCGTGTGCAGATCGACACGATGAACATCAAGTATCGCCCCCCGATCATGGGCGACGAGAATGCCGAAGGTCGCGGCTCGCAACTGACCTTCAGCGAGATGGAAGTGAAGCTCGACCAATGGACCTTCGTGGTCTCTGCCGGCGGCAAGATGTCGCAGCAACGCACGCCGTATCAACTGCGTCCGTTGGCGATGTCGCAGACGCGCGGCTTCGTGTCGAGTTACACGGAACTGGCCGGCTTGGTGCACATGGCTGGGCAACGCGGTTCGGATATCGGCGGCATGTGGGACAGCATCCCGCTGGCATCCGACTTGAACTATCCGGCCGTCATGATCAACACCTTCGACGGCATCGATGTCGCGCCGCCCACGGAGAATCGCTACTTCGTGTCGAGTGGTTCGGCGCTGGTCTCGGGCGCATCGGCTTTCACGAAGCTGGCAGGTCTGACCACAGCGGATACGCTGCAACTGGCGCATCTGGATCAAATCCGCAACACCATCGATGCGCTGCCGCTGTCGCTGCAATCGGTGCGTGTGCCGGATGATCCTGCTGCAACGGATGATCCGATGTGGCTGATGATGGCCCCGAGCCCCGCCTATTCCAGCTTGCTGACCGAAGGCGCAATTCGCACCTTCCAGCAAAACGGCATGGAGCGCGCCAAGTACAGCGGTTCGAAGTCGCCGTTGTTCCTGGGCATCGTGGGCGGCTGGAACGGCGTCATGACCAAGAAGATCACGAACTTCGTGAGCTTCGGTAATGGCGATGTCATTCGCACGCTCAAGAGCGATGGCACGGTGCGCAGTACGACGGTGGCGAATCTGCCAAACAACTACCGCGTCTATCGCTGCATCATCCTCGGTGCGCAAGCCATGGCCTGTGTCTATGGTCGCGACAACTCTTCCGGCTCGCCTTACAGCTGGAACGAGAAGCTGCTCGACCATGATCGCAAGCCCGAGTTCGCAGCCTTCGGCACGAGCGCTTTCAAGAAGACGACGTTCAACGTGACGAACGCAGCCGGAACTGGCACCGAGCCTACCGACTTCGGAACCATCATCATCGACGTCATCGCCAAGCAGCCGACGACCTAACCAGGGTGTTCGAGTGAGGGCCGCTCCGGCGGCTCTCAATTGAAACCTTTTGCAAGGAGTAAAAATTATGACTGATCTTTACGCAGGTGATTTTGCCAACAAGAACCTGGTCGGCGGCCCGTACTCGGATGCCTTCGCCGAGGTTTTCGCGGCCACGGCTTCGTCCACATCCCCGGCGACGGGCGAGAAGATTTACTACGGCAAGCTGCCCGCTGGCTCCGTGGTGACCGATCTTGATTTTGGCTGGGCCGACTTCGGCGCTGGCAACACGATCAATGTGGGCTTCGAACTCGATGGCACGCCGCCTTCCGGCATGGTCATCGCCACGCTGCCGGATGGCACAACCTACACGGCGGGCCAGGCGGCTTTCTGGTTCTCCGCAAAGGACATCTCTACGTCCGCAAGTGGTGGTCGTACGGCATCCAGTTCCATGCCGATTCGCTTCAAGTGGCCAGTGAAGCTTGTGGGTGTGCAGACCGGTACCGTGGTTGCGACGCCTAACAGCTACCTGGTCGTAAAAGGCCACTTCCGCGGCGCGCAATAATCGCCGTCAATGAAAAAGGGGCGGACTTAGGTTCGCCTCTTTCGAAAGGAAAATGACATGCAACAATCTCGCATCATTGGCGTGCGCTACATCGGCCGCGCGGAAACGCAGGAAGACCCGTTATTCAGAACGGGTACCATCTGGAGCGCTGGGCAGATCATCAACTTCTCGCTCGCCTTGGCCGAAAAGTTATTCTCCAAACACTTCGACATGTTCGAAGAAGCCCCGGTCGATTACAACGCCAACACCATTCTGAGTGTTCCTAACGCGCTCAATGCGCAACCGGTTGTATCGATCAATCTGAACAGCATGACGCCGGCCCAGCAGCGCATGTTTGCGCGCATCGAGTTCGGCCGCACGCTGCACGAGAACATGCCCGATGAAGAGGTTCGCAAAACCATTCTCGGCATGATGCTGGACGCTGAAGAAACGGCACGGCAATCGGAGAACGAGCGCTTCGCGTTGTCGTTTCCGGTCAATGCGGACGAATACGCAGCCATCATGCAAGGCGTCGTTGAACTGCGACTCGTACCGGTTGCTGTGCCTGCGCCGAGCGAAGATGAATGCAGCGACAGCGAGACCGCGAAGACTTCGCCAACAGTTGATGACCTGGTTGCCATGAATGCGGACGCGCTGCGTGCGCTGGCCGCCGAGCAGGGCATCAAAGTGCATCACAAGGCGGGTGAAGAGAAGTTGCGCGAGACCATCGCGACGGCCCTTGCGCAAAGTGAAGTGGCTGCACCTGCGCCAGAAGATGTTGTCGAGCCGGCAGAGGTGGCTGCGCCGAGTGTCGAACCGGCCGAAGCTGAACAGCCCGCTGTGCCGACAGAGGTGCCAACCGCTGAAGCAGCAGCCGAGGTTGCGCAGCCGTGACAACGGTTCAAACGCTCGTCAATCTGGCTCGGGTCAACCTGCAAGACGGTGACCCGACCAGTGAGAACTGGTCAGACGACGAGCTCGCTGGGCATCTGCTCGCCGGTGTGCGGACCGCCTTCACGCGTGCGCCGCATCTGTTCATCGGTATGTACGGCACGATGCCACCGGCAACGCTAGGTTTAACGGAGCAATGCCCGTTGCCGCCGCAGTATGACCATGCCATGGTCGATTACACGGTCGCGCGTGCGCATCTGAAAGACGACGAAGAGGCACGCGACAGCGAATCGCAGCCCTTCATTCAACTGTTCCTGTCAGAGATTGGCGGCTGAGCATGGCGACGAACTTCACCACACTGTATGACGACGTGATGCCTGAAGTGCCCGGCGCTGGCACAGCCATTGTGCTGCATGCGCTGCGACGTGCAGCGCGCGACTTCTGCGCTGACTCGAAGGTCGACCGCGTCGATTTGACGCCCATCACGACGATTGCGGGAACCGCCGATTATGCATTGACGATGCCTGCCGACACTGACCTGGTCGAAGTACTCAAGGTGAAGCGTAGCGCAGGCGATTGCCGCACACCTTGGCTCAAGCCCGTTCTTGTCGATCAAATGTGGGATGAGACGGATACGGGCCGGCCGCTCTTTTACAGCGTCAGTCAGGACGATGTCCTCACACTCATTCCCAAGCCCAATGCAGCGAGTTCAATCATCGTGACGGTCGCGCTGGCGCCGCTGATGACAGCGAACACCATCAGGGATCAATTGGCGCTCGATTGGGGCCAGGTCATTGCGATGGGCGCCAAGGCGATGTTGATGAGCATGCCGAAGAAGCTTTGGACAGAGCCAGCGGCTGCGCAACATTATCGCTATGAGTTTGAAGCCGAAAAGGCCAAGGCGCGACTCTCTGGCGTGCGCGGCAAGACACGCGCGCCGTTTCGCACGGTACCGGCCACGATCATGGGGAGATAGGCATGGAAGCTGGCACGTTGGAGATTGTCAGAACGACAGCCGAACTTGTCATGCCAATATTTTGCATGATTCTCGGATGGTTACTCAACGCGCTATTCGGCAAATTCCGGATGATCGACCAAGACGTAAAGAAAATGGCCGAGTCATTCAATAACTTTGAGCGCGATATGCCACTGAATTACATTCGCCGCGAAGATTACAAAGATGATCGACGCGAGAATCAAAAGGGCATCGACGCAATATTTCAATCGCTGCGTCGGATCGAAGACAAGCTCGATGAAAAGGCGGACAAACAATGATCGTATTTTCGAACTTCGGCCGATCCAAACTTGCCGCCGGCATTCCCGCAGCAACGACTGCACCTTTTACGATGTCGCTGGCCGATGGCACCAAGTTCAAAGCATATGGCGCTGGCGAGTATGAATACTTGGTGCTCAAGGATGCCAGCCTGAATCGCGAGATTATCAAAGTGACGGCGCGCACCGGTGGCGCGTTCACAGTAACTCAGCGTGCAATTGGCGGCACGACTGCGCGCGATTGGTCGATTGATGATCTGTGCGAGGCGGCGCTGACGGCACAAGGGTTTGCCGGGCTGCTGACGGATACGGTGCTCACAGGCAATACATCCGCAGAGAATATGACCTTTCCGGGGACTGGCGGTCGTATTCGTGCAGACTTGAGTAATGCGACGATAGCCAATAGGTTGCTCTTTCAATCTTCCACCGCCAATGGAAATTCGAATGTGGATGTGATTCCAAATGGATCTGCGACAAGTAGTTCTTTTGGAGCGCTAAATTCTTCCGACACCGTAAATACAGGGTTTGGAGTTTTGAGTTGCGGCGCTACAGCAGTCGCGCTCATTTCCGGCGCTATCGGTACTGCAGTTGTGCAGCCGATAAAATTGATTGTCGGCGCATTCACTCCTGTTACCTACAGTATTGACGGCTCCGAGACACATACTGGCAACACCACTTACAGTGGCAATGGACTGCGTATTCTTGGGGATTTTTCAAACGGCACACAAACCAACAGACTTTCTTTCCAAACTAGTACTGTAAATGCATCTACGTCTATCCAGGCTATGCCAAACGGCTCGGCTACAGCTGCAGGCTGGCAAGTTGTAAATAGTTCGGGAGACGTAACAAATACGAGCTTGGGCAGTATTCAGATTGACGCAACGACGGTGAGGATATACTCAACCGTTCGCGGAACCGGAACTCAGCTGCCCTTGGCGCTTGCCATAAATACACTAGACACCGCCTACTTTGGCATTCTTGGACAATGGGGTATTGGAGGCGCGAATTACGGCGCAGCTGGAACGCAGGCTATAGTTTCTGGTGGTCCGAGCGCAGCGCCGACATGGACAACGATCAATAAAGCATTTGTTGGGCTGGGAAATGTTGACAATACATCGAACGCGACAGAGCGTACTGCTGTTGCAACGCTGACTAACAAAACGCTGACCGCCCCGGCTATTGCGGCAATTACCACGCCGGGCGGCACGCTTGCTGTTACTGGCGCTATTACGGCTAGCGGCGACATTGTGGCGTTTGCATAATGACCATTCACGCTTCCGGCTCTTCTCTCGCTGCTTCGCAAATACTGGCTGAGATCAACGTTACTTCACTGATTTCTGGGTGCTGGGCGTCGCACGAAGGTGCTTTGCGCGAGCTGGCTCAGAAACCCTCTGGCACGGTGAAGTTCAGCGATTTTTACAGCAAAACTTCTTTTGCCGCTTTCAACGCGAATCCGACCGCTCTTCCGCACAGCGGGATAGTCTCGAACGCAACTGAGATTAACATGCTCTTTAATTGGGCATCGTCGGACGAGACTGGTGATCAAGATTACAACGTGACTTCAAAGAATGGAGTAGGGGACGAAGCGGAAGAGGTTTATGTCGGCATTGATCTAGGCAACACAAATCTTCGCGGCATGCCCTTCCCGCAATTGCGCATGCACCTCGTTTCAGGACCATCCGGAGCGACTTCGGGAACACCCACCATTATCTACAAGAAAGACAATGCCGTAGTTTCTTCCGGTTCAATCGATAATGTTTGGGTTGATCTTTCCAGCTTTTACAACTTCATTCTGAATACCGCAGGCACAACCGGCACCATTACTTGCCAAGTGGCGATATCGTTTCGTTGGCCGGGAAATGCTGCATCTGAAATCACGAAAACAATTACCCTGACGAGGCCTTGAAATGGACTTGAATCTCGATTTATATCTGCAGGTCTTGCGCGGGCAGCGCGATCAAGCAATAGAGGCCAATGCATTATTTCAAGCGCAAATAATGGACTTGTCCGCAAAAAATACCGATCTGCAAAAGCGGCTCGATGATTCGCTCAGCGCTGCAGCGGCTCCAACGGTTGCATCGCCAGAATAATGCCCGTCCTGTCCGTCACATCCTTTACCGGTGAAGTGCCGCGAACCTCCAAACGGCTGATTCCCGACAATGCGGCGCAAATAGCGACGAACGTGCGTTTGTCGAGTGGTGCGCTGGCGCCATTCTCAAAAAGCAGTTTTGTGCTGGACTGGCCGGGGCATGCCATTCGCACGGTCTATCGCATGATCGATGCCGCTGGTGCCGACGTGTGGCTGGCGTGGGAAACAGATGTCGATGCGCAGCCTGGCCCCATCGCTGATGACACGTTGCAGCGCGTGTATTTCACCGGTGACAATGAGCCACGCGTCACGACACTGGCGCTGGCGATATCCGGTCTTGCGCCGTATCCGTTCGCGAGTTACGTGCTGGGCGTGTATCCGCCGCAGAACCCACCCACGCTGACGCCCTCGGGGGGGTCTGGAACATCGCAACTGCGTGCTGCGCGCTATCGACTGGTAACGGAGTGGGGCGAGGAAAGCGATCTGTCGCCACCCGTCACGGCGACTGGATATCCAAATGGCACGTGGACGTTTGGGGGTCTCGATCCGATACCGGCAAACACCTACACCGCAACGGGTGGCACCTGGTCTGCAGGCACAGCAACACTCACCGGCGTCACCACTACATTCGGCTTGCGCGACGGCGAGACGATTGTCCTGGCTGGCTTTACGCCCGCCGCATGGAATGGCACGTGGAAGGTCAGCGCCCATACCTCGACGACGATCAAGTTCTTGTCCGTGGCGAATCTCGGCACGGTCAGCGTGGCGGGCACCATCACGCGCGATGCGCCGCACCATATGACAAATGTTGTACGTCGCTTTTTCATGACGTTCGGCGGTGTCGATCAATACTTTTTCATCGGAGATAAACCCTATACCGATACGGCACCTGCCTTCGTCAATCCGCAAGTCGGTGAGGCGCTGGCTGATGTCGCCTACGAGATGCCGCCGACCGACATGTTCAGTCTGCGAGCGATGGCCAACGGCATCATGGTGGCGCTCTCAGGCAAGGATGTGTGCTTTAGCGAGGCCTTCAAACCGCATGCGTGGCCTAGCGCGTACCGGCAAACGCTAGACCAGACTCCAGTCGCATGCGCAGTGAGCGGCACGACGGTGGTAATCGGAACGGACGGCAATCCATATACGATCACGGGCGTAGAGCCATCGACCATGGGCGGTGGCGCCGACAAGGGCCGTTATCCGTGGCCCTGCATCTCCCGGCGCGGCATGGTGTCGTCACAGTGGGGCGTTATCTATCCAAGCGTGGAGGGCTTCGTATTGGGTAGCTCCGGCGGTTTGGTGCAAAGCAACTCCGGTGGATTTATGCAGAATAACGCCGGCTTTCAGCTTATTTTTCCTGACCTCTTCACAAAGCCGGAAATGGCTGCGCTGAATCCCACGACGCTGGTTGCTGCGATGTATGGCGACACCTACGTGGGCGTGCATGACACAGACACCGGCACCCGTGCGGTCTATATCGATCGCATGGAAGCCTGGAGGATGGTCGAACTGGACATCAGCGGCGATTTTCCTTATGTCGATCGCACGAATGGCGAACTGTATTTCATCGTCGGCGATGAGTTGGTCAAGTTCGAGGGCAACACAGGCGAGCGCGTGCAGCTCGATTGGCTGTCGAAGCAATTTGTGCTGGCGCGACCGACGACGTTCAATGCCGGTCAAATCCGCTTCGACGGCACGATGACACCCGCCCAGATCGCGGCTGCAGAAGCTGCCATCGCAGCAGCGCTTGCGACCAATCAGGCATTGATCAACACCGATATGACGGAAGGCGGTCTCGGCATGGCGATGCTCGGTGACTTTGCTCTGGGCACCGACTACATGATCGACATACCGCCGGCAGAGTGGCAGACAGTCACTCTCCAAGTCATTGTCGGCGGCATCGTGCGCGCGTCGGTGGCTGTCAAATCGGAGAAGCCTTTCCGGTTACCCACCGGCTACCGTGGCGACGTCGTAGAGCTGCGATTGCAGGGGAATGTCACGATCAACGCCGTGCATGTTGCCACCTCGATGCCTGAGTTGCGGAACGTGCCGTAATGGCAAGTCTCAAACCAGACCTTCCTGACGTGGGCTCGCCCGAGTTCTTCGTCAAGCTCAAGATGATTATTCAAATCATGACAGGGCGGCGCAAGAACAAGATCGCCGTGGTGCCGATTCAATCTGCCGACGCTGCAGGAAGCGCACCCACCAAGGCGGAGTTCGATGCCTTGCGTGCTGATGTCATCGAGACGCGCACGAAACTCACTGCGTTGATCGCGCGCTTCGACGATTGAACTGGCGCCTTCCTGCGTCTTGAGTGCATGCAGAGAATCGCGGGCATGTTCCAGTGGGGATACCCATGCCAGTAACGTCGAAACAGCCGGATGTGCTTGACCTCGTCAAGAAGAATCCCATGCTGGTCACTCAAGCATTGAACGATATGAGCATGCCGGCGAGTGGCAAGCCTGCTTCAGCGCCAAAGCCGGGGCTAGCAAGTCTGGACGACACGCAGGGCCGCTTGGGCGGTGCGAAGGTCATCTCGTTGAGCGGTGATCCCAAGCGCTTGATCGCGGCCCATATTTCGCAGCAGGAATATGCGCTGCTCGCAAAGCGCAACGGCAAAGCGCCCGAGAAGATCAATGACGAGCGCGCACGTCAACTCGGCCTTAAAAACGATCCTGATCATGAAGACAAGGTGCTTGCACGCATCAGCATCGGCGATGCGCGTGTATTGAAGGCAGCCGGCGGTTCCGGGCTGATTGATCCAGACACCCATGACGCGCACTTTGACGATAGCGGCGAGGATGGTAGTGGTGGCGATGGTATGGGGACTGGCAGCGGCGATGATGGTCAAGGAGCCGCAGGTACTGATCCGGGTGCCACAGAAGACCATGATCAAGGCGTGGATCCTGACGCCACTACACAAGATGCAGCTTTCGATCCTGGATTTGATAAAGATTTTGATCCAGATCCAACCCCAGATCCAAATGTCGATGAGTTCGATGTATCCCATGCGATAGCCCAAAACCCACAAACTTTCTCTTTGCAAGCTCCTAATCCCGTTGCGCAGGTTACGACCAATGTAACTCCGGGTCAGCCTCAGTATGGATTCAGTTTTAATCCAGATAATTTGTCTATTACTGGACTAGCCAAAGACGCCGTAACAGGAACCTTGTCGGCGGCACATGGCAATGCTATCGGGGTGGCATCGTCAGGCGTATCTGCCTATGGACATTCGGGTTTGAGTTATGGCGTAACGGGCTATTCCGACCCGACACAAACCGATTCCATCTCTGGAATTGATACCGCCTCTCCGGGGCCGGGCTCCGACTCTGGCCCCGGACCTTCCGATGCCAGCACTGGCGGAGACACGCAGTACTACCCAGGCGGCTCCCCGACATTCAATGAAGCGGCAGGAGGCGGTCCCATGCCAAGTACCACAACCACCACTGGTTCCAATTCGACTACACCAGGGACGTCGACGTCCGCAGCGCCCGCCTCGGATGCTTACACTTGGTTCAAGAATCTGTATGGCAATTTGGCGCCCCAACGGCAGGACATTGCCAACGCCGCAGGCACGGCGCAGACGGTAGCCAATACGGCAAGCGGACTCAACCAGACCAGCGCGGCGACGGATCGCGCGACCTACGATGCCAACTTCACGCCGACGCTGAACAAAGTCGTCACCAATGCCAACACCTTCGATAGCGAGGGTGAAGCCAATCGCCTCGCGCAGGAAGGCGAGGCAACTGTCGGCAAGCAATACGGACAACAGCAGCAAGCACTCGGTCGGCAGATGCAGAGCTACGGCATCAACCCGACGAGTGCGAAGTATCAGGCGCAGATAGCGGGGTTGTCGGGCGCTGAAGCATCCGCACGCGCAGCGGCGTCCAATTCCGGTCGCATACAGGGCCGAGACATCGGGACG
Organism: Rhodocyclales bacterium; assembly: GCA_028292505.1. GTDB lineage: Bacteria > Pseudomonadota > Gammaproteobacteria > Burkholderiales > Rhodocyclaceae > Viridibacterium. Next base: position 74,234 of record JAQGMF010000016.1, on the reverse strand, counting down.
CAGCGACTGGTGCAGGCTACGCAACTGAGTGCGCCACTCGCTGGCCAATCGACAACCGAAGGGAATGCAGGCGTGGTGGCCAGCCAAGCTGGCTTGTCAGCAGCGCAGGTGCCGAATGCGACGGAAACAGGTGCGGGGGCGCTCGTGGCCACCGGTGCGGGATTGAACAATTCATCGACTTCAATCGCCAACAATTACGACATTGGCCTGAAGAGCGCAGCAAACGCGGCATCGGCTACGGGCGCAAATATCGCTTTGTCGCAAGCACAACAAAGCAACGCACAGAATGCCGCAAACAACGCCGCTCTGGGCGCTATTGCCCAAAATGCTGGAAGCATCTGGGATTGGTTTTCTAGTCCGTCTAGTTCGAGCCAAGGAAGCACTAGTTACGACGACTTTGGATTCCATTGAACAAGCTAATTTCATGAATTTTTATTTTTATTCGTGAAATAGGAGAACAGCATGGATTGGTTGGGAGCACTAGGCGCTGGGCTGGAAGGTTTTCATGAAGGTCAGCGGCGCGACATTGCCGAGAAGCGTACTGACAATATCAATGCGCAGGACGCGTACGCGCGCAACCGTGCATTCGAGCGCCAAAAGCGAGCAGATGCGATTACCGATTCACCGCTGGATGCAGTGCAGCCTGCACAGCAAGCGGGCGGTACCGGCGGAACTGGTGGCGCCGGCAATCCGAACACGGCGGGTGCCACAGGCGGAACACAGCCGACGCCTTCGCTGGGCTTGAGTGACGCGCAGGCCGCTGGTGTAACGCCATCTGCTGCGCCAGTTCCGCAAGGGACCCCTGCGCCGAATACCCAGCAAGCCCCAGCCTCGTCGGGCGACCCTTATGTCAACCAGCAAACCACGATCATGAATGGTTTGAAGAACAAGGCGGCAATGGCGCTCCAATCGAATCTGATTCCAGAAGCCGACACCTACATGAAGCAGGCGGATGGTTTGCGCAGTGGAATCATCCAACGGCTGACGCAGCGCGGGTTGCAGCAGTACTCGATGAATGGCGACTTGAACAATCTCTTGCCTGCTGCAAATGCCGTCTTCGACGGCACGAAGTACGCCGGCGCGCAGACCGCGCCCGATGGAACCGTCACGATTCAGCGGACGCAATTTGGGAAACCTGCTGATCCATTGGTATTCGCGCCCAAGAAAGGGGCCGACGGCAGCGTGCTTTCTGGACAGCAACAGGCTTTGCAAGCGCTGCGCGATTACACCGACCCAGCCTCGGCCGCACAACGCGCGCAGCAGACATGGGACATGTTGCGATCAGTGCAGCAAAAGAACCTGGAAGCGATCGGTGCAGCGCAAGCCGAGAACATGAAGAACAAGGATGTGCGTGCCGGTGGTTCCGTGATCGGACCGAACGGGCAGGTACTCGGCACCGCACCCAATCCGCCCGAGTTCGGGACGATGAAGAATCCCGGTGAGAATGGTGGCGACAGCTTGTACAACAAGAACACCGGCCAACTCGCACCGGGGCCTGCGGGCACACCCGGCTCGGGTGGCGACGTCTATAAGCGCGTTGACAACATCTTCGGCAAACCCAGCGACACCAATACCTACGATCCGGCCTATGCCGCTTTTACCGTCAAGCAATTGATGGCACAGAACCCCGGCGTCGATCCACAAGTTGTCGATGTGGCGGCACGCACGGCAGTGAATGATCCCTCGAAGCTGGTCATTCGCGCCGATAGGCAAAGCGGCCAGCTTGGTGTCTACGTCGATGCCGGTGCTGCGGGCGCTTTGCGCGTTGGCGATCTTAGCCAGGCCAAGCAGTTGCTCGTCGGCAAGGATGACAAGACCGGTCGCACCGCGCCGCTGAGCCAGACCGATCTGACCAATACCCTGACGACCGGTTCGCAGACGGCGAAACAGCAATGGCTGGATGATCTCAAGGCCGCAAGTCCTGCGATTTACAGCAGCGCTACGACATTGACGCCGAGCGACATCCAAGCTTTGCGCACAGGTAAAGGGACGGTTGCCGCCTCGGACGGGACCGCGGTGGATATTGCGCAGGTGCCTGCGGCGCTACGTCAGCAAATACTGACCGCCAACCAGTATGTCGGCGACACCGCCAAGGCCGCGTCTGCGCCTGCGGCTGCTAAATCGACGATCAAGAAGATGGCCGATACGGCGCAGGCTCGCACCGATGCTAGGCAGGCCGCCAACATTGAGGCATCGCCATTGGACTTGGTGCGCGCGAAGGTCGGTAACGTCGGAAATACCGCCAGTGCGGTGAGCGCAAAAAATCTGTCCGATGTGGACACAGCGCGTGCCGCCAGCGCGCTGGATCAACTCGATTCGATGTTGCCGTGGTTCAAGCAGGGCAAGGTTGTGCCCTCTTATGTCGCCGACGCGGTGCAACGCACCTATGCCAATGGCGGACAGGCTGCTCGGGAGCGCATCAAGGCCAGTCTCACGCCGGCGCAACTGTCGGCCCTCGACCTCAAATAAGGGCGCGCGATGCCGATTGATGCAGGCTTGCTGACGGCATTGCCGGTTTCGGGTTCGAGTACCGACTATGCTTCCGTGCTGGCTCAGCAGTCCGGTGCGCCGGCAGATGTGGTGCACGCCATCCTTGGCACCGAGCAAAGCGCTCCGAATGCCACCAGCGTCGATAACGCGCGCGGGCGCATGCAAGTTACGCCTGCGGCGTGGAGCCAATACGGCCTGGCCGGTGTCGATTTCAGCCATGCCACGCCCGATCAGCTCGATATCGCCGGGGCCAAGAAGCTGGCTGACGATTACAAGTGGTCGGGCGGTAATCCGCAGATCACGGCCGCAGCGTATTTCGGCGGCCGTGGCGGTGCCACGTTGTTTGCGCAGGGGCAGGGCGCGACGCGGCAGGATGGCAATGGCTTCAACATCAACCAGTATGTCGATCGCTTCAACCAGAAATTTGGAAGTGCGCCGACAGCCAGCGCCCAGCCGCGCCAATCACTGACGGCAAACACTTCCGTTGGGCAGACGGCCGCCGATGTCGATGCGGCGCGCCAGCGTGCCAAGGGTGCGACGCTGGGCGACGCGCTGAAGGAAGTTCTGGCATCGGGCACTTCTGCAGTCGGCGATATTGCGCACGCAGGCGGAGAAGTCCTGGCGGCTGGCGTCAATGCGGCAACCGGCTTGCCGGACTACTCAGGCTTCAATCCACTCAAGGGCACGGCTGAATCGATCCGCTCGACCATGACCCCTGGCGGCACGGCGGCGCGTGAAGATCAGGCGACGGGCGATCTCGATCCCGCAACATGGCAATTCCCCAAGACTGCTTCCGGCTGGGTGATGTCGGCCGCCAATACATTCGGTTCGCTGGCACCGGCGCTGATACCGATGATCGGACCCGCAGCGCGTGCGGCAAAGCTCTACGAAGTCGGGTCGCTGGCGTTGAAGACCGCGCAAGCTGCAGGCGATATCGAAGGCATTGCGGCCGCGCAAAAGGTGCTGTCCGAGGCCGGTTCGGCAGGGATGCAGGCCAAGGCGTTGAGTGGCGCGGTCGAAGGCGGTATGACGGGCGGCAATGCTGCAGAAGGTGCGCGCGACGACGTACGTCAGCAGCTCGCGCAGATGACGCATGACGAGCGCATGCAGAAGATTCCAGCCTACGCCAAGGCCTTCCAGCACTATGGCAATGATAATGATGCGAGCAATGCGGTAACCAACAGCGCGGCGCAGTTTGCCGGCATGTTTTCAGCGACGGCGGGCGCGGCCGGTGGTGTCTTCAACGAGAAGGTCATCGAGGATCTGATCGCCCACAAGGGCGTTGCCGCAGCGCTGGGAAATGTCAGTAGCAATCGTGCTGTACGAACTGTTGTGGGCGCGGCAGCGGGCCACGCCGCAGAGGCGGGGCAAGAAGGGCTTGAGCAGCTTGGTCAGAACGTCGGCGAGAACGTCGGCATAGGCGTCGATCCGCTGCAGAATGCTGGCAAGGACATGTTCCCGAACATGCTGGGCGGCGCGCTGATCGGCACGCCGATGGGCGCTGTTGGTGGTTTGACTTCTCACGGCACACACGCGCCGGCAAATGGCGAAATTCATCCAGATGTTGCACAAAACACTGAAAATGTTTCGCAAAACATACCGCCAATTGGCGGAAATGCGATTCCCGTTGCACAAAATGCCGCCAGCGTTTCGCCTCCCGCAACTTCGCTTGATGAACTCTCGCAGCAGCGCGACCAGGTCAGCGCGCGTATCGCTATGTTGCAGGACGTTGGGCAGCGCTTGCAGGGCACGCAGAGCCAGGCTGCAGTAGAAAACGAGATTGTCGGGCTGCAACAACAGCAACGCGCGCTGGGTGAGCAGATGCAGGCCGCCGTCAGCACCGGCGCTGCGAATCCAGGTGCTGCGCCTGCGCCGGTGAATGACCCCGAAGCGGCATTGCAGACGCGGGCGCGTGTCATCACTGATTTCGTCGCTGACAAGAGCGTGTCGCGCGAGTTGCGCCAGCAAGACCCGCAAGCATGGGGTGAATTCCTGCGCGCCTATCGCGTTGCCTTGAACCCGACGATGAACTCATCGCTGCGCTTGCGTGCGCTCGACGGCATTGACGGCTATCTGCAACAGCAGGGCTTCAAGACATCGGCGCAGGGTGCATACGAGCGCTTGCAGCAGGCCCAGCCGACGCCTGCCAACATCGTGCCGTATGGCGCCAATCAGGCCGAGTTGCAGCGCGGCGATCCGCAGGGCCGCATGGTGGTGGACGCGCAAGGCAATGCACGTCCGGCCTCGATCAACGATGTGCCGCAACCCGATCCCAATGTCGTGCAGGGCCAGGTCATCAGCAGTAGCGAGGGGCCAGCGCCAGTTGCGCCCCTGCGCGCCGATGCGAACGGTGTTGTTGGCACAGCCAATGATTTCACGCAGTTGCGTCAGCAGGAAGCGCAGGCCGCGGTGGACGTCAAACGGAATGCGATCGAGGAGGCCTTGCGGCCGCGCGCGCTGCCAGTCCCAGCATTGACCGATGCGCAAGCGGCTTCGCTGAAGCAGCCCTCCGCGCTGGTGCAAGAGATTCGTGCTTTTCGGCTCAAGAATTCGCCTGCCAAGCAGGTCGACCCCGCAGCGACCGCTGCACTCACTCAGGAGAATGAAAATGACCGCAAAACCCAAGCCGAAGACCAAACCCAAGCCAATGCCGCTCCCGGCAAAGCCGAAACCAATGCCCTGCTGACGCCGGAAGCAACGAATGCTGTGACGGTCGACGAAGCCGCGCATCAGGCCGCTTCGTCGCCTTTGAATGCATTGCCTGAGCCCACTGAAGCGCAGAAGCACGCCGGCAACTACCCTATGGGTCATATTCGGATATCGGGCATGGACATCAGCATCGAGAATCCGCAAGGGTCGGTGCGCAGTGGCACAGATGCCAACGGCAAAGCGTGGAGCAACACGCTGGCGGCTCACTACGGCTACCTGCGCGGCACTGTCGGCAAGGATAAGGACCACATTGATGTCTTCGTGAAGCCAGCTACTGCCGAGAATCACGACGGCCCCGTGTTTGTCATCGATCAGCGCAAGCCAGGCAATGGTCACCTGGACGAACACAAGGTCATGATGGGCTTCGCCAATGAAGGCGAGGCGCGCAAGGCCTATCAGGACAGCTACCAGAAGGGTTGGGATGGCATCCGGGCGGTGACCGAGATGAGTACGCCGGGCTTCAAGGATTGGATCGCCAATGGCGACCACACGAAGCCGGCGGCCGACTATCGGATTGCCAATAGCGACACCAAACCGACATTCATGCGTCGTGGTGATTTCTGGAACCACTCCGGCAAGTTCGCGACAGAGATTGCCGCAGCACTTGAAACGACTCTCACGATTGACCGTGACGGTGCGCCGATGGTTTCAATTCCTGAGCATGCGCGCGCTGATATGACAGAACGGCTGAATGATGCCGGCATCAAATCCGAATTCACTGGATTGGCAAAGCAGGAGCAGCTGGCATATTCGCGTGAAGTTGCTGTGAAGACCTTGTCCAGCACCTACGCCAACAAAGGCGCCGATGCAGCCGCCGAGCAGTTCAAGCAAATTATCAAGGACAACGCGCTTTCCGATGGCGAATGGAAGGCGCTGCGCAGCGAGTTCCGAGCGCAGATTCAGCCGAGTACCGCGAAGTCGCGAGCTGACGCGTCGTTCGAACGCCAGAATGCGGCGCAGCGTAGTGAGGTGAAATTTTCGCGCGCCGCGCCGACAGATTCAGAGGCCTTCAAGCGTTGGTTTGGTGACAGCAAGGTTGTTGATGCCAACGGCAAGCCGCTGGTGGTGTACCACGGTACAGCAGCGGACTTTGCTACCTTCAAGGCACCGGCTAATGCAGCGAGTCTTGGCGCATGGTTCACCTCTGATAGTGCTACTGCATCTCGCTATTCGGAGATTGCCGCTCGATCAGGAGGTGAACCGAATGTTATGCCGGCGTATTTGTCGTTGCGCAAGCCAGCAACTGACAAAGATTTTGAAATAGCCTTTGCGAAGGCTAATGATGATGGGCTGAGAGGAAAATATCTATGGACCGAAGTGCGCAACCTACTGGAGAAGCGGGGGCATGACGGCCTCGCAATGCGTGGTACTTTTGTTGCCTTCGAGCCAACACAGATCAAGTCCGCCATCGGCAACCGCGGCACCTTCGATACTAGCGACGCGGACATCCGCCATGCCCGGGACGGCGCCTCCGCCGCGCGTGACTTGTTCGCCTCGCCTAACCCGCAGTCCAGCGTCGAAGACGTGCGCGGCGAGATCACCGGCGAAGTTGGCGACAAGGCTGGCAAGGTGCATGTCGTGCAGTCCATCACCGACCTGCCAACAGAGCATCGCAAGGACGTGTTCGAGTCCAAGGCGCTCGACCTGCAAGGCCTGTTCGACCCGAAGGATGGATCGATCTATCTCGTGGCCGACAACATCACCAAGGGCGAAGCGTTTGCCGTGCTGATGCATGAGGCGGGCGTGCACTTGGGTATGCGCGAGCTGATCGGCGACGACGCCATGGGCGCGCTGGCCAAGCAAATCAAGCTGTGGTCCGCGCTTGAGAAAGGCACCGAACACGGCGACCTGGCTGCGCGCGCAATGCAGCGCATTCCAGAAGAGACAGACCCGGCGCACCGCGAAGAAGAACTCATCGCCTACTTTGTAACGGAAGCGGTCAAGGCCGGGCATGGCGACTCGAAGCAAGGGCCGATTGGTCGTTGGTTCGCCAAGCTCTGGGCGGCGGTCAAAGCTGCTGTGGCAAAGCTGGGGGCAGATCCGTCGAAGCTGACGACGGCTGACGTGGTGGCGATGGCGCGCGGTGCGCTGGAACGCTCACTTGGCAAAGAATCGGCGCGCGAAGGCGAGCCAATGTCCAGCGCCAAGCCGAGCGAGCTGCGCAAGACACCGATCGTGAAAGATAACCGCGTCAACGCGACCTTCACGGCGCTCGCGAAGTTCGACGAGGCCTTCCAGCAACCGACGCCGACTGCGACCGATCCGGTGAAGCTTGCCAAGCAGATAGACCCTGGCTTCAAAGTCGAGAAGCTCAACGATTTCTTCGCCGCCGACTGGAAAGATGAAGAATTGCCACAAGTCTGGCAGATCAATTCGCCGCGGCCCGAAGATGGCAAAGCGAATTTGTACGATGACGGACGCCGGGTGTGGATCGATGTTTCAGGCTTCAAGGCCGGCGAGTCGCAGGGCAACTTGGTCTACGGCATCGCTGCGGCCTACGCGCACAACAATGGCAAGGTGTTCATTGGCGATCCGATGGGCCTGTCGCCAGTAGCGTTCTTCCGTCGCCTGGAGAACATGATCTCATCGGCGCTCCGGTACGGCACCACGGATCACCTGGCCCCGCACGCCGCGCAGACGAACCCGGAGAAGTACTTCAGAGACGAAGCGCACAACCCGGAATTCGCTGCCATTGCCAAGAATTTCGCGCTGGACTGGAAGGCCGGTGACTTCGCACATAACTTGAAGGCGATGCTGACTACGTCCTACAATGCAGCGAGATACTACGTTCCCGAGCTAGAGCACCTGACCTATGACTTTGACCGCAGAGAATTCGTTGATACCCGGACAGGCGCAGGACGATCTGGAATTGATCTTGCCCGCATTTTTCGCAAACAGCGGGGAGAGTCTGGATCACCAGCGCGCTATTTTGGCGGAAGCTCGACGGCAGCGCGCGCGGCGCTCTTCAATACCCTGGTTCAAGGAACAGGAAAAGAGGGATGGTCCGGGACTGTGGCTGCGCTTAGCCGTCAGCTACAGGGGGACGGACTTGACCCCGCCCTCAAGCGAATATTCTATTCCCGAGCCGGAAGCCCTGACGACGTAAAGCCGGGCCGCGCCGCGCGCATCGAAGCCATCATCAACCGCGGCGCCAAAGCGCTGCCGGAGAAGCTGCGCACCCAGGTCACCGAAGACTCGACACGCCAGATCATCGGCGAATCCAACCGCGACTACACGCCAGCACAGCGCGAGTTCTTCGCCAATACCGGCCGTGACATCGAGACGCCCACCCTGAAGGCCAAGATCAAGGCGGTCTGGCAGGATGCTGGCAAGAAGGTCGCGCAAGGCTTGGTCGATCAGTTCGCACCGATCAAGGACATCTCCGAAAAAGGCTACATGCTGGCGCGCCTGAGTAAAGGCGCGGCTGGTGCGTTCCAGGCATTGCTTGACCACGGCAAGCTGTCCGTGCGCGACGGCGTGTATGACGCCGACCAGTCGGGCGGCGTGGTGGAGCGCCTCTTCAAACCGCTGCAAGGCGAGGGCGAAGACTTTCTATGGTGGGTGGCCGCAAACCGTGCCGAGCGCCTCACTGGCGAAGGTCGCGAGAATCTTTTCTCCAGCAACGATATCGCGGCGGGCAAGAGCCTGGATACGGGCACCACGGATTTCGATTACACGCTGCAGCATGATGTGGGTGGTAAGTCGGCCGGTACCGTCACGCGTGATCGCACGCTGATCTACCGCGACTCTGCCAAGGTGCTCGACGAGTTCAATCGCAATGTCATGGACGTGGCCGAGCAATCCGGCTTGATCGACGGCGAGGCCCGGCATATATGGGAGCATGATTTCTACGTGCCGTTTTATCGTGTCAGCGACGAGGATGGCTCGCAGAACTTCGCCAACGTGAAGAGCGGTCTGGTGCGGCAGCAGGCCTTCAAGCAATTGAAAGGCGGCAGCGACAAGATCAATGCCGACATCATGTCGAATGTGATGAGCAACTGGGCGCACCTCATCGATGCCAGCGCGAAGAACCGCGCGGCGCAAGAGACGCTTTCGGTCGCCGAGTCGATGGGAATCGCGCACAAGGCCGAGCCGGGTGAGAAGAACACGGTCTGGTACCAGCAGGACGGCAACAAGGTCGAGTACAAGGTCGACGATCCCTATTTGATGACGGCGATCAACAGCCTGGCTTACTCGGGACTGCGTGGCCCGATGATGAACGCGATGGGTGCTTTCAAGCACGCGCTCACTGTCGGCGTGACGGCGTCGCCGTTCTTCAAAGTGCGCAATCTGATCCGCGATTCGCTCCAGGCGATCAGCACCAGCGGCCTGAGTTACAACGCAGCGAAGAACATCAAGGAAGGCTTCAAAGCCTCCGATCGCAAGGCGCAAAGCTATGTGTCATTGCTGGCGTCGGGCGGCATCATCAAGTTCGGCACGATGCTCGAGGGCAAGGAAAGCGCGCGCGTGCGGCGACTGGTAAAGAGCGGCGTCGATGCGTCTACCATTCTGGATTCGCAGAACAAACTTGATGCCTTCTATGCCAAGTACATCGAGCCGGCGATGCATGCATACCATGAGCTCGGCGACCGTGGCGAAGAGATCAACCGCGCGGCCTTGTATCAGCAACTCGTCGCACAAGGTGTCGATCACGCGAAGGCCGCTTACGAAGCCCGCGACCTGATGGACTTCAGCATGCAAGGGTCATGGGCAAGCATTCGGCTGCTCACCCAGGTCGTGCCTTTCATGAATGCCCGCTTGCAGGGTCTCTACAAGCTCGGCCGCGCCGCCAAGGATGACCCGCGCAAGCTTGGCATTGTGCTCGGCTCTGTGGCGCTGGCATCTATCGGACTCATGCTGGGCTACAAGGATGATGACGACTGGAAGAAGCGCGAGGATTGGGATCGCGACAATTACTGGTGGTTCAAGCTCGGCGGCGAAGCCTTCCGCATTCCCAAACCGTTCGAAATAGGGGCTATCGGTTCATTGGCCGAGCGCGGCGTCGAGCTTTTCGTCAGCGATGAGATGACCAAGCAGCGCTTCATGGATCGCTTCACGTCAGTGCTCAGCGATAACCTGAGCATGAATCCCATCCCGCAGCTTGTGAAGCCGATTCTGGATGTGTATGCCAACAAAAATGGATTCACCGGTCGGCCGATCGAGACCATGGGCATGGAGCGCATGCGCCCGCAGGACCGGTACAACAGCAGCACCAGCATGATCGCGCGCGGCGCGAGTACTGCAAGCAATGCCTTGACAGGTGTGCTCGGCAAGGAATCATTGTCGCCCGTGCAGATCGACGAACTGATCCGTGGCTACTTCGGCTGGCTGGGTACGTTCGTGCTGAGCAGCGCCGACCAACTGGCGCGGCCTGCCAGCGGGGAACCGGCCAGGCCGACGATGGATTATGCCAAGACCCTGTCGGGCGGCATGGTTGCGTCTCTAGACGGGGCGTCGAGCCGTTACGTGTCGCAGATGTACGACCAGGCGCGCACGCTTGAAGAAGCGTATGGCTCCTGGAAGCAGATGCTCAAGGAAGGCAAGGTCGATGACGCGGCCGACTACTACGCCAACAATGCCGGACAGTTAGCGCTTTACAAACACGTCGAGCACACCAAGGCGGATGCGGCGAAACTCAATCAGCAGTTGCGGGCGGTTGAAAACAGCGATGCACCAGCCGACGAGAAGCGCGAGCAGATCAACAGGATTCGTGACGAGCAGGATCAGGTTGCAAGGAGGCTGTCAGCAGCACGCTGACTGGATCGATCCGGTCGTAAGTAGCTGGAACGCGCAGCCGACGATACCGGCGACGATGGACAGAGCAATGATCCAGTGAATGAAGCGTTTCATGCGCGCATGGTAGCCGCGTAGGCCGGCAAAAGGGAAGGGGGAGGAACCCGCCCCTTATCAATGCCTGTTGCGACAATCAGGATGCACTCTAATTAGATTGAGATTGGAGTGTGTAATGAAGCTGCATCTGATCCGCGATGTGCTCACGCCTGATTACACGCTCGGACGTCTTGCAATCGATGGCGTGTTCGAGTGCTACACCTGCGAGGACACTGTCCGCCAGGTCGAAGGACAGCCCGTCGAACAGTGGAAGGTCGCCGGCACAACGGCTATCCCGCGCGGCAATTACATCGTCATCATCGACCACAGCAATCATTTCAATCGCGAGCTGCCGCGTCTGCTGGACGTGCCGGGATATGAGGGTGTGCGGATTCATTCTGGCAACACGGCGGCCAATACTGAGGGCTGCATCCTGGTCGGACAAGTGCGCACAGGAAATGGCGTCGGCATGTCGCACATCGCCTTCGATGCGCTCTTCGAGAAAATGGACAGCGCTTATCTGCGACACGAGCCGATTTCGCTGGAGATCGAATAATGATCGGCGAGCGCATCACCCGCGTTTTTGCAAATTGCATGACCGGCATCGACGGGAAGTCGCATGACATTGGTCGCTGGTCCTGGTTTATTTGCACGGCATCGGTTGTTGGCGCAGCGGCGGCCAACTCTTGCCACGGACATGACATTGACCTGACGGCATTCGGCCTCGCGTTATCTGGTGTAGCCGCAGCGCACGGTATTGCCATCAGCGCCAAGAAAGCGACGGAACCGACATGAGCCTCTTGGACGTAGCAGAGAGCGCCGTATCGACGGCAGCAAGCCCATTCAAGTTGTATTTCGCCATCGCTGCCGTGACGGCGCTGTGCGTTGCTGCTGGCGGTTTCGTGTGGCACGAGCGCAGCATCGGCGCAACCAAATGTGAAACGAAATATGACGCTCGCGACAAGGAAGCTTTGGCCGCTGCGAACGCCACCATCCAAAAGCTGCAGAATGAAGCGCGCGGCAAGGAAGCGCTTTACCAGAAAACCCAGAATGACCTTGTCGCCAAACACACGGAGATCGAACATGCTCAAGACATCAAAATCGCTGGGCTGCAAGCTGCTGCTCGTGCTGGCACTAGCATCCTGCGCGATCCCGCCGGCACCTGCACCGGTCATCCAGGTCAAGCGAGCGCGCCTACCGGAGCCGCCGCCGGAAGTGATGGAGCCACAGGATGCCAACTTTCTGGAGAAGTTACAGCAAACCTTTTCGGGGAAGCCGGCCGGGCCAACCGAATCGTCCGCCAGCTCACCCTCTGCCAGCAAACCCTAGCTGCTGACGTCAAGCAGTGCAACGATGACCAATGACAGCACGCCGTCTCAACTGCTGGCTCTACATGCTGTGGTTGCTGTTTAGACTTAAAGGGCGCGTCATCTTCTTCGTTGAACGTGTCGGACCGCATGGGCTGATTCCACACACTGGCGTCATCAAGAAGGACGATCGCGAGCTGACGGTCTACGAGTACAAGGCGACCAATCGCAAGCGCTCTTTCTTCGACCGGGATGGCTCAAACGTTTTCCTGTTCAAGGGTAGGGTGCGCGTGGCGCGGTATCGCATGGTCAGCGTGAGCTGGGGCGATACGCTCGAAGAGGCGCAGCAGGCGCAACCGACTTTCATGATCAACGACGGCGGGCCGGAGTACAGCGCCCACCATGACGAGTAGCGGCAACGCGTGGTCCATCACTTGTACAGCGGTGGCGGCCCATCTGGATCGCCCACGACGGGCTGTGCAAGCCTTGCCTCTATCACCGCAAGTTCAGATACCGACACCATCGTAAGCTTCCACACCTGGCGCAGATACCTCTCTGCTGTCACGGCCTTGTTCAATTCCATTCCTTCGATGTAGCGCGCCTCGGTGGTCTCGGTCATCTCCACGATGCCAGTCAAGGGCTTTGGCCAGTGATCTGGTGGTACGGCGTAAGGCAGTGGCTCCAGCGTCGCTACAAGCGCCCACCGCGCCGTCTCCCGGTCCATCACAAGCCGCTTCGTCAGCATCCCCGTATAGCGATGCCCGAAGGCTTGCTGCCACCTTGGAAGCTCGGAACCTTTATCACAGAGTAGCTGGCAGACGTAGATCATTTGCGCACTGTACGGCTATACAGTGCATGCGCGTCAAGTGCACATCTGAGCTCTGGCGATTGGCGTGCATTACTGACGGCGTCAGTAATTGCCAAACAAAAAGGGGCTCCGAAATCTCGGAACCCCTTGTCACTATTGGTGCTGCTGACCGGAATCGAACTGGTGACCTACTGATTACGAATCAGTTGCTCTACCAACTGAGCTACAGCAGCAATGGGCGGAGATTCTACCATATTGCTGGGCGAGCCGCTTCTAATCAGGCCCTTGTCTGGGAGTTGCTTCACCCGATTCCGATACCCATTTGCTAGGCACCGCTCTTCCGTGGATGCGCATAGACGGAGCTATAGAAGGGTCTCGGTAGAGATTGGAGCACTTTGGGGTTCTGCGGATTCGAGGTTTGCTTTCTGTCCTGGCGGTTTATCAAGTACAGAGGGCGAGGTCGTTTGCACAACGGGGTGCGCGACTTCGATGATCGCTGGCTGGACCACCCTTGTTTGTGCTTTCAAAATTGCGTTAAGCCGCGTATGTATTTCATTGTTCTTAGACACAAGTTCGCCCACATGCAAACGTGAGGCCATGAAATGGGCTAGCAGCGATACAGCCAGACAAAAGACAAGGCGTCGTCGGGTCGCGCCTGCGGCTGAAGGTGACGGCGTCACCGAATGACGAGGATATCGTGAAGTGTTCAAACTCAGGTTTCTTGCGCCGTACGGATACCTGTACTCATAGCGCGACTATCTCATTCGTCGGCGGAACTACTTGTTCCAGCAAACGGTATTACTTGCGTCCGCGCCACGCAACCCGGTGTTGTCAAGTGTCAGGATACCGCAGCCACTGGTGTCGTTATCCATAGGGCCTGGGACGACGGGGCTTGCGGTGAGCGTGAAAGCGTTGGCGGTTGGGGATCCCGCCGCAAATGCAATAGTGTAGGCGGCAGTTCCAGTCCTTGGTGCCTGCTGCGCGGGCAATGTAGCCGAAGTAATCACAACACCGGCGGATGTCTTGTTGTATGAATTTGCTTCGGTAAAATTTCGCTCCATAAATTGCGCGTCTTCCATGAGAAGCGTCTGTGCTTGCGATCGCAAAGAGCGTATTACGTACGCCTGGTAAGAGGGCAAAGCAATCGCTATCAAGATTCCCACAATGGCACACACGATCATCAATTCGATCAACGTAAAACCGAAACTGTCTTGCCGCGATATTCGCCGTATTGTTGTTTTCATGATTTCCGCGTCCCACGATGTCGAAGATATTTGCCTTTGATCTTGCGTTCGCCAAGCTTACTCATGGCGATGCCCATTGCATATCCGCTTTACGGCTGATTGCTGCGCTATTTTCATGCGCCTGATTTTCTGGCGGCATGTTATTGAATTTGCCGCCAGAAAACGCGTCCTACGGCCGCAGGCGGAATGGGGGGAGTGCAGCCACTATCACAACTCTGCGTGATACTTTGCAGCCCACCTGTCGTTCCCGAGACGATCTTGGTATCTTTCGGCGTTCCGGTTGCGGTTGCGGGTCCCGTGAAGTAAGTAGGGGTTTTTGCGGCACCGACCGTCAGAAGAATTCCCGCGCCGGCATCTGACGCATCGATTATGCCGTCGCCATTCAGGTCAAAGACCGGTGCCGGTTGTCCCCCTGTCTGCGGATTGAGTTCCATCAACCAAGACTGTCCGCCTGGAACGCAGGGATCGGTCACCGACGGGATGAGCGTCGTAAAGATTATGCGTGTATTTTTGACCAAAGCCGCAGACACCACGCGCTCGGGGCTGGTGGTGGCGGGCGTAACGGCTAGATTGATGTACCAACCGCGTGCCGTTGCATAATCAACCGGGTTACTGCTTACCTGCCGCACTGAGGCTGTGGATGCAGCGGTGATGGTTTGTTGCACGAGAGATGAAAGTAGGACCATGCCGGATGTGCTTGGTTTGTCCCATATTGCGTAAAAACTCTGCAAGATGGTGGTGCCAATGTCTGCCGCAGTAAGGTATTGGCCTGTGCCGAAATAGATCATGGTGCCGCCCAGGGGGTGGACCCCTAGCTGCGGCTGGACTGTAATCGCTTGTCCGGTCTGGGTCGTAAAAAGAGCGAGCCCTCCGTTGCCAAGAACCCAGCTAGATGAAGTCGCTGCAGTAAGGTCGAATTTCCAGAGGTGGCCCTGCAGGTCTCCCGCATAGACATAGTCTACGATACCTGTCCCGTTGGTGTGCAAGACGGGTGTTGACAGGCCGTTGGCTGTTGCGGTGCCCGCTGCAATTTTTGCTAACTGTAGGCCGTCACTCAGTCGTACGACATATAGATAAGCTTTATCATTGGTGCTGTTGTAGCCGTTGCCAAATATGGCCACCCAATCGCCGCTGGCAAGTCTCGCAATTTGCGGTTGACTGTAGGTGAAGCCGAGATCGGCGGCATCTGAAAATTCCCAAAGCACTTTGGTCGCCGCGAAAGTAGTTGGGGACGTTATGTCAAGGGCGTAGATTGATTTGCCGCCCGCATTCAGGCCACCAACCAGGATGGTCTTCCAGCCACCAGAGATGTAGGCATCGCCCGCAGACGGGCTGCCATCCACATAGTACTTATGGGTATAGCTTGGATCAGTCAGCTTGCTGAGATTGCCATAGACCCCTGCAGGGACATACGCAAACAATTCCTTCCCACCGCCCGCCGCTGCCGTGGCGCTGGCTTGAAATGCATGCAGCATACCGTCGTTAGCGCCGACATATATCATTGGTGTGCGTAAAGCATTACTCGTTACAAAGGCAGCGTAGCTGGTTGTCTCGGCGCTGGTCAGCCCGCTAGCCGTTGCATAGCCGTAATCTGAATTGAGCACATAGACGGGATCAGAATTGACGATATCGCCCAGTGTCCATTCATACGATATCGCCGAAGGCGGAGTGACCAAATATTCAGTGTAGTTACCGTTGTTATTGGCGTCGCTTTCGTCGACGAACTTGTTTGTCACGCGATTGCGAAAGGTGCCGGAATTGCGCACTTCCTTGGTGTGATCGCCGCGTAGCCATGCCAGCCGATCCGTACATAGACCGTCATTGGTGCCACTGCTATCCGTGTCCAGGGCGGTCTTCTCGGCAGCGCTCAAACTAGTAGTGCAAGAGGTGAATGTTTGTCCAGCGGGTGTGCTCGTTCCTCCGAAGGTAAAGATGTTCCGTGAAGCAGCCGCAGGAACCTTTGTTGCCGCATCCCAGGCGGGGTTGGCAATGCTGCCATCAAGGTTGATGGGTATGCCCAGAAACTTGCCAAACCAACCCGTGGTGTCCAGTTTCGCCTGGAATATCATGGTTGTTGACAACAGGCCGGTCGAGTTTGCGGCTAACGCAGCAGCAGAGCCATGTGACTCCTCGACCTGGCTGAGCACTGTCGTCAGTGCGTTTGTAATTTCCTTGGGGCTATCAGCACCGAAAAATAAGCCGCGCGAGGCGATCGCCGAATGCCACATGTCATATACTTTGTACTGCTGACTTATATCAGCAAGCGACCCGGCGGCGCATGACTCCTGTTTCAATGTCGGAGGCCAGCAATACGGTGACGGCTGTGTGCTAACCGTTGGACTTGCCGCACAACTAGTGCCTAAGGCCAGTTTGCTGTAATCGCTAGCAAAGGTACTGCCGCCCCAAATTGGCAAACTGCCGCCGCCCGTCCAAGTGATCGTGGTGCCGTCGGTTAATTTGGACTGATCGCTGGCGCCGCCGTTGCTCACACGTGTGCCGCTCATCGTACTCGCCATGCCCAATCCGATGGTGTAAGTATTCAGATGTAGCCAGGTCGCCGGATCATTGCGCGGATTAAGCCACTGAGCGGTATCGTCGCCTGTAGGGTCGTTCGTGCGCCGGGGGACGTTGTAACGTATCCCGGTTTTCATGGGGGTTTTCCAGTAATAGAACGCAATATCCGCGAGGTTATAACCTTGTCCGTCCCTGTAAGGTGCGGCTGGAGTCCATGTTGTGAAGGGGGCCGTTGGGTCTGGGGGGGTTGGGAGGGCCGGGGTGGTTCCAACGGGTATCGTAAAGGTCGTGCTATCAGCATCGCCAACAGAGGTATCCGCCGCACTATCGCCACACCAGCCGCCGTCCGTGATCAGCAAGTTGTAGTTGACCCGACAAGTACGCAAGGTGCCAGCCACGGTCGGTGGTGTTTCCGCCAGTGGATGAGTGGCGGTCAAGCTTCCAGATAACTGGAAGTACTTGCCAGCACGATCCATTGCCGCAATGGTGGGGGTCCCGCCCCCCACTGCGATATCGGCCAGCCATTCGTAAAAATCCTGTTTGTGGGTCCGGATTCCAGTAACGGTTTCACCTAGCGTGCGCATGCGATTGTCATATGCGGTACCACTGCGTCCCTGACAGTTGGCGGATGCGGCGGCATTGTCCAATGTACCGCAAGGTGTGGGATGAATGTCTTGCCAGGCAAGGCGCACGTTGGAACTGACGGTGCTAAATGCCGTCATGAAGCCCGATGTGGCGGCCAAAATGCGGGTGCGATAATAGGAATACCAATTGGCGAAATTCTGCTGCTGTTGGGCAGTTGTGCCAGCCGCGCTGTCAGCGGGCGCGGGTGAGCCGGTTGAGCCGACTATGACAAGAACATAGCAATTGTCGTCGGTTTTTTGCGAAGCAACAGTACTGGTGCAGGAGGCTGGCTTGGTGGGCCCAAGAGATGGAGATCTGCCGTCATTCCAAAAACGGTAGTAATAGGCTTTGCCAGCGGCGGCGGCGGGGTCACCCGCCGCATCTACCTGAGAGCTGAAGTTACTTGGGCTCCCTGGATCCGGATAGTCCGCAGTAGCGTGGTAGCCGTTGCTTAGATTGGTCGTGAAACCAGGCGGCTTGAGACCAAAAGCAGGAGCAGCTGTAAAATCGACATTGGGATAACAGGTTGCCGGATTGGTGGCTGTAACATTGGTACAACCGCTGCCGTTGTATTTCGGAGGCGGGAGGTAGGTAATGGATGGGTTGTAGTACAGGGCGTTGTAGTCCGATGACTTGAAGCGCTTGAGCGAAGTAAGGGCAGTACTTCCGTATACTCCCAAACTATCTGGCACATAGGCGAACGCCATAGAGCCTGATGCATCCACGGTGACAAGCAGATTCGGTGCCACCGCGCCAACGGATGTATACAAGGGAACGTCAGCGAGCGTCAGTACAGCGCAAACCGGTTGCGAAGTGATAATCGCAGCAACGCTCAAAATCACAAGAGCAAATTTGTTGTAATGGGTCGTATGCGTCATGACCGTCTCCTTGGGGATTACAAGCGGTAGATGGATTGCACAATGACCACGGTGTCACTGGTGCCGCCAAATCCTCTGGCTGTGATTCGATAGGTTTGATGAGGAGTGGGGGAACCAATATCCGCCAGCCGCTCTACGTAATACATTGGCTGGGCTGCAACTTTGGTGAGTTTCCCTGCGGGCACTGTGTGGCATCCCGCTGCGGCGCAAGTCGCTGCGACCCAGGAGACGCCATTCCAGAATGAGGCGTCATTGGCATGCTCGTTAGCAGGGCCGACCAGCGTGGCGGTTCCAGTGCTATTGGTGTATGTGTGCTCAGCTGCCAGATAGTTGGCCACGAGCGTCGCCTGAGCAATGCCCAAGGCGGTTTCGGCCGCCTCGAATGCGATTTCGCGGTTGCGCGTGCCGCCCGCCATCTTTTCCTGAAGCCCGCCACTTTGCGAAGCCGAGATACCCAGCAGCAAGAGCACCAGGAGCATGATCATGGAGACAATCAGCGTGACGCCCTTTTGTTTGCCAGGGCTGCGTGGTGGATGTTTCACACTCGGTTCCTCACAGCAATAGTGGACGTAACCGTTTTTAGCAACTGCCCGGCACTTGTCGTACCTGTTGTATTTGCATTAGTTGCTATAGCTGATCCCGATCGTGATACGAGAGTCAACGTAATGCGTATGCTGAGCACTTTCTGCCATCGATCTGCTGCTGCAGCACCCAGCGCCGCATCCGCAGCCACTACTGAAGCATCTTCGTAAGAATCCACTGAGTTGTCGCCAGTGCTGTCTACGCCATATTTAATGACCATGTTGTTAACATCGCCCACTAACTCCTCGGAACTGGTTACGCCGCCGACGCCGATGTATTGGCGCCAAAGAGAAGTCGTTGCAGTGTCTCCCGTTGTGGTTGCGCCCAAGTAGTAAAGGCTCGCACGAAGACGATAGACCTTGGTGGCACTTTGGTTGAATGAAAAACCTGTAGGGACGGCCGTGGTCAGCGTCAGCGTCGAAGCAGCGACGCCTGATATCTTAGTGGTTAAGGTGTAGCCGGTGCTGCAATCGCTTATGACAATAAGATCATTTGCGACCAGATTCCCCGCATTGACCAATGTGACGGTAGTCGCGAGGGCGGCAATCGGAGCATTTAGGCGGTATTCCGTGTCGAAATCGGCCCGTATTATGCGTATTGCATCACCCGTAGTGGCGCCGCCGACGACGGTGGAATTGCCAGGCGGATTTGTAATAGGGGTCGTGGTGGTCGTCGTAGACGCGTCTTTGTATCCGGTGACGGCTTGCGATGCGGCACCTGCAGCTGCGTCTCCACTGAATGCCTCAACGCCGTACCAAGTGCCGGCGGTCAGATTTTGTGTTGTATTACCGCTCACGGTGAAACAGCCGGTGCTGCCTGGTTGGCGTAAGTCGTAGGTCAGGGTATCGAACGCCATGCGTGCGTTCTCCTGGATGCGCGACAATCCATCTTCCGCTTGAAAAGTTCGCTTACTCGACAAATAGACATAGCCCACTGCGCCAACAATAACGATCCCGATTGTCATTGAGATCAGCAACTCCACCAGGGTAAATCCCCGGCTTTTGTTCGTGCCCGAAAAACTAAATTTGCTGAATTGCATGGCTATTGGATCACAGCTTCGGTGACAAACTTTGTGGAACCCACCCCGTCACCGGAGTCCCAGGTAATAGTGACCGTAAACACGTTGTTTGGATTTTGAATCTTACCTGTGCCGTTAGGAAAATTTGCGGGATCGCTGACCGCGGTGTAAAACTCATTAATGTCTTTGTCATGAGTGTTTGCTGGCGCTGCAGTATAAGTACACGGGTTGCACGCGTAACTGCCCATATTGGCCTTGTTGGCGCGAACGGAGTCGAGAATGGCGTTGGCGGCAATCGTTGCTTGGCTGCGGTAGTAGGCCGTCTGGTTGAACTTCTGCGACTTCAGCATGAGCTGCGCGTAGCCGAGCAGGCCGAGCGCGACGATAATCATTGAAATCAACACCTCAAGCAGGGTAGCCCCGCCAGAGCGTGTCCGGGTTGAAGACCCAAGTGATCGAGAGGCGCCGTGCAGTCTGTGTCTCATGGGCACACGCCCGGCTTAATATCCATGCGCCCGGTTGCTTGCAGATTGATTGTGCGTAGCTTGCCGCCCGTACCACCGATGCAAAATGTATATGGACCGGCGCCATTTGTAACAGCGCCACGCGAATTGAAAGCGATATACGTGAAACCACCGGCCCCAATCGTGGTGTTTGTGGGGACGGGGGTCTGCCATACCTTTACCTTGGTGTCACCGGCATTGAAGGTTCCAACTGCGCCCCCATCCACAAATGCCAGCCAGCCATCAGTCCAGCTGCCCGCACATGTGGGCGTTGTGAGGTCATTTGAAGCGCAAAGTGTGACGGTTGTACTTCGGCGCACGGCTTCGGCGCGCGCAATATTGACCGCGCTACCAAAAGCCGAGGCAGTAGCGGCTATACGGTTATTTTGAAGCAAATCATTCATGGCCGGTGCTGCAAGCGCGACGAGTATCGCGATTATCGCAAGCGTTACCATCAGTTCAATCAGCGTGAACCCCGCTGTGCCATGCGAGGGCGCGGAGTGTCTGGGAGTAGAAGGAAGTTGGTCAAACGTAGGCATGTTCTGGACGGATTAATGGGGTTCTTGGGCGGGGTGGAAGCCAGCACTCCGCTAATTGGTTTGACAAATCAATACAGCCAGACTGGATCTCGGGCAGCGCAGTCTGAAACATATATATTTACGGCGCTACGGATCTTATGGTCCCGAGATTCTCGCCATGCTGGAACTTTTCATTGGTCTGCCCGAAGTGTAGTCAATACCTATTGAAAACTGCTCTCGCTTAGACGAACGGGGCACCAAATTGGACAAGCGTTTCCGTAAGTAGGAGCCTCCGTGACAAAGTTGGCATTGCGCGAATATCGTCGCTTATGCACAAGGCGTGAGGATGTCACGACGTGGGCTGGCATACTTGAGGCATAGGGATTCTGCGTCCGGATTGCACTTAACGATGGGTAAACAGACTCTCGTCGTATTTTTACTTTTCATGCGCAGATTTTTGGTAATTGCAAGAAATCATTTGGTCAGATTTGCTCAGGAGCGTAGACATGAACGTGCTTTTGCCTATTGGGGTCGAAATTCGGGCCGCGGGGCCGGCGGTGGGGGGGCGGGTGTTGACGCCGGACACGTTAGCCTTGGTCGCCAAGTTGCATCGTGCATTCGAGCCAGATCGCCAAGCCTTGTTATCGGAGCGTCTTCAAAGGCAAGAGGTGCTGGATTCAGGACGATTGCCAAGCTTCTTGTCTGAGGCGGCCTCCCGTGAAGCGAGTTGGAAAATCGCACCTTTGCCGCAAGCATTGCACTGCCGCCGAGTTGAAATCACTGGCCCGGTCGAGCGCAAGATGATCATTAACGCGCTGAACTCCGGCGCTGACTCCTACATGGCGGATTTCGAGGACTCGAATACGCCTAATTGGGTCAATCAGATCCATGGCCAAATCAATTTGATGGACGCCGTACGTGGCACGATCAGCCTGGAGCAGAACGGTAAGCACTACAAGCTCAATGACAAGGTTGCGACGCTGCTGGTGCGTCCGCGCGGTTTGCATCTGGATGAGAAGCATGTGCTGGTGGATGGGCAGCGCGTGTCGGGTGGCATTTTTGATTTCGCGTTGTTCTTCTTTCATAACGCGAAGGAGCAGATTGCGCGCGGGACGGGGCCTTTTTTCTATCTGCCTAAGCTGGAGAGTCATCTCGAAGCGCGCTTGTGGAATGACATTTTCATTATGGCGCAGGACGAGCTGGGGATTCCGCGCGGCACGATCAAGGCGACGGTGCTGATCGAGACAATCCTGGCGGCTTTCGAGATGGAAGAGATTCTGTACGAGCTGCGCGAGCACAGCGCAGGTTTGAATGCGGGGCGCTGGGACTACATTTTCTCATGCATCAAGAAGTTCAAGAGTAATCGCGATTTCTGTCTGGCCAATCGCAGCAGCATCACGATGACGGTGCCATTCATGCGTTCCTATGCATTGTCATTGGTGAAGGCCTGCCACAAGCGCGGTGCGCCGGCGATCGGCGGTATGAGCGCGCTGATTCCGATCAAGGGCGATCCGGAAGCGAATGAGAAGGCGCTGGCCGGTGTGCGAGCCGACAAGACGCGCGATGCGAATGATGGCTTCGATGGCGGTTGGGTAGCGCATCCGGGCTTGGTGCCGATTGCGATGGAGGAGTTCGTCAAAGTGCTGGGCGACAGGCCGAACCAGTGGGACAAGCAGCGTGACGATGTGAATTTTACGGCCGCCGATCTGCTCAATTTTCAGCCCGAGCAGCCCATTACCGAAGCAGGCCTGCGCAATAACATCAACGTCGGCATTCATTATTTGGGTTCCTGGCTGACAGGCAATGGCTGCGTGCCGATTCACAATCTCATGGAAGACGCGGCGACTGCCGAGATCAGCCGATCGCAGGTCTGGCAGTGGGTGCGTTCGCCGAAGGGCGTGCTGGATGATGGCCGTAAGGTGACAGCGGAGCTGGTACGCGAACTGATCGCGGAAGAGCTTCTCAAGGTGAAGACAAGCGTTGCTGCTGCCGGCGAACAGGTCGAGACCTACGAGCGTGCTGCAGTGATTTTCGAGACGATGTCCTTGGCCGAGGACTACCCGGAATTCCTGACTTTGCCGCTTTACGAGCAACTCGACTAAGACGCTCGCCTTTGCTTTTCGGAGCAGAAAACGCTACATTTGCGGGCTTACCGGCTGGCCGCCGTTGCCGCACGCAGTTGTAAGGGCGTGGCCAGATTTGGGTTCTATCCAGTTATCAGGAGATTATTGTCATGGCCACTACGACCAACCGCAAGCGTCGCTCTTCGATCGAACGTCGCAGTCTGAGCAAGGCTGCCAAGCGCCTGTTCATGGGCATGCCACGTTCAGTGATGCGTGCTGTTTATCAGGCAGAGTGCCACTTCAAGCAAAAGAAGCCGCTCTGATCGCGAGAGTGCACAAACAAAAAAGCCCGCTGACTGCGGGCTTTTTTGTTGTGGCGATGCGATCTCACATATGTGAAATCATTGCGTCGCCGAAGGCTGAACACTTCACTTCTGTTGCGCCTTCCATCAGACGCGCGAAATCATAGGTCACGGTCTTGGCGTTGATGGCGCCTTCCATGCCTTTGATGACCAGATCGGCCGCTTCCATCCAACCCAGATGGCGCAGCATCATTTCGGCCGAGAGGATCAGCGAGCCCGGATTGACGTAGTCCTTGCCGGCGTACTTGGGGGCTGTGCCGTGGGTCGCTTCGAAGCAGGCGTATTGATCCGAGATATTCGCCCCGGGGGCGATGCCGATGCCGCCGACTTGTGCCGCCAGCGCGTCGGAGATGTAGTCGCCGTTGAGGTTCAGTGTGGCGACGACGTCGTATTCAGCCGGGCGCAGCAGGATCTGTTGCAGGAAGGCATCGGCAATCGAGTCCTTGACGATGATTTCACGACCGGTCTTTGGATTCTTGAACTTGGCCCACGGGCCGCCGTCGATTTCCACTGCGCCGAATTCGTTCTTGGCCAGTGCATAGGCCCAATCACGGAAGCCACCTTCGGTGTACTTCATGATGTTGCCTTTATGCACGATCGTTACGCTCTTGCGGTCGTTTTCGATGGCGTACTTGATGGCGGCGCGCACCAGGCGTTCGGTGCCTTGCTTGGAGACCGGCTTGATGCCGATACCGCAATTTTCGGTAAAACGGATTTTCTTGACGCCCATTTCGGTTTGCAGATATGAAATGATTTTCTTGGCGCTGTCGGAACCGCCCTGCCATTCGATACCGGCGTAGATGTCTTCGGTGTTCTCACGGAAGATGACCATATCGGTCAGGTCTGGACGTTTGAGTGGCGAGGGCACACCACTGAAGTAACGCACGGGGCGCACGCATTGGTAGAGGTCCAGCTCTTGGCGCAGCGCGACGTTCAGCGAGCGGATGCCGCCACCGACCGGCGTCGTCATCGGGCCTTTGATGGAGACTGAATAATCCTTCAGCGCCTGGAAAGTCTCGGCGGGGAACCACTCGTTTTCGCCATAGAGCTTGGTCGACTTTTCACCGGCATAGACTTCCATCCAGTAAATTTTCTTGCTGCCGCCGTAGGCTTTGTTCACCGCAGCGTCGATCACTTTCATCATGACCGGCGTGATGTCCACGCCGATGCCGTCACCTTCGATGAAGGGAATGATCGGGTTGTTGGGAGTGGGCTGACCGGGAGCAATTTTCTGGCCGCCGGCGGGTACCTTGATCAGCGATGCGCTCATGTTGCGAGTTTCCTTTAGGACGAATTGTTCAGATGCCGGGCCTGTGCCAACGACAAACCCGGTGCAAGACAAGGGATGCTCCACGGCGCTGGGCTATGGAGGGCTGCACGGGGGCAGCCGGATGACCGTGAATTATCGCGCATTTTTACCCGTTTGCGCGGGGCGGGAGCACGCCGAATTCAGAACTCGTTGGCTTTGACGCCGTGCTTCTTGAGCAAGGCGTGGAAGTACGAGGTGATGGCTTTGAGACGCTCGTTGCCGGGGTCCTGCTTGCGAACGCGTTCGATGTAGGAGCGCGCGTCCGAGGCGAAGCGCGGATTCCAGCCGAGGTTTTCGATGTGTTTGAGAAGTGCCAGTGAGGCGTTGAAAAGTACGTTGTTGTTGCCCGGCATCTTGTTGACGGCTTGCATCATCTGCCTGACGGAGCCATCGAAGTCGCCACGTTGGGCCAGTTGCGCGCCCTGCGCCATGAGATCCTTGACCTCTTCCTTGACACGGTTGGCGAGTTGCTCGCCGAGTTCCGGCCGACCTAATTCCACCAGCATATTCTTGATGCGTTCGACCGCCTCGTCATCGGCTGCGTGGCGCATGACGTCCATGATGACTTCGGCCGCTTCTTCGTCGCGTTTGTTTTCGATGCAGATACGCGCCAGGTCTTTCTTCAGCGCCAGCGTTGCGCCGAGTCGGGGGTCGTTGTGCTTGATGGCGTCGTCGAGCGCGGCACTTGCTCCCTCGGCGTCGCCTGCTTGCGTTGCCACCATTGCCGTTGACAGGGCTTTGCACAGCGGTGTCTTGGCCAGACCGTCCATGCTGCGCTCCATGTCGCGCAGCGTCGCGTTGGCGGCAGTCATGTCGCCGGCCTGCAATTGAGCTTTGACGAGCAGCACGTGATCTTCCGGGTCGCGAAAATCCGAATACTTGCCCTTGCGGACCACTTCCGACATGGTCTTGATGGCGGTTTCGTGATCGCCCAATTCGTTCGAGACTTCGCCGAGCTTGCGCAGGCGGCGCGTCGTGTGCGGCGAAACCTTGACGGCATCCTGTAGCGTTTGTTGTGCGCCTTCGAGTTGGCCCAGCGACTCGCGGGTGCGTGCCAGCCAATCATAGGCGTCCATGTACTGCGAATTTTCTTGGATCAACTCGGAGAAACTCTGCTCAGCTTCGTCAAAACGTTTTTGCATGAACAGGGTTTTCGCCAGGCCGAGCTTGGCCCAGGGCACGGCTTTCGTGTCCAGTACCTGCGAATAGATTTCTTGCGCCTCAGTGGATTGTCCCGCTGCGAGATGAAGTTCCGCGCGAAGACGCAGGAAGTCGATGAGGAAAACCGTGTGGTCCTTCTCGCCTTTGCGGCAAGCATCGATGGCGTCAAGCAAGTTGCCGGCCTCGACCAGCTTATACGTCGGCATGAAGGCATCGCGCTTGGTGAGCGCTTTGGAGAGGCGATCGAGCAGCTTGTCCGACGAAAAGGGTTTGAGAATGTAGTCGTTCGGCGCCAACTCCACCGCGCTGACGACGCGTTCGTAGGAGCTTTCGCCGGTGATCATGATGAAAACCGTCCACAGCGGAATCAGGTGGTGATGACGCAGGTCTTCCAGCAAGTGCTGACCGTCCTGACCTTCGCCGAGGTGGTATTCGCACAGGATGATGTCGAAATTGATTTCGCGCAGCTTGCGGATGGCCACGCCTGCCGTCACCGCCAGATTGACCGTCGAAATGCCGCACATGGTCAGCATATTGCGCAATTGGGTGCGCATGGCGGCGTTCGATTCGACGATCATCACCGAGATATCGCTGATTTCTTGCGGCATGGCTGAGCGGTTGGCTGTCCTGTTGGAGGCGACGGTGGAGCAATAGAGCTTGCAACCATAGGCAACGGCAACGGGGGCTGTTTTCTTTAGGGGCGCCGCAATGCCCTGAGCCAAGCCTTATGGCTTGTCGCTGCTGTCCAGTATCACAAGCGCAAAGGCGAGCTGACGCGCACGCTCGCGCAGGCTGTCGTAGCGGCCGGAGGCGCCGCCGTGCCCGGCATCCATGCTGGTGATCAGCAGCAGGGGGTTGCGGTCGGTCTTGAGCGTGCGCAGCTTGGCGACATATTTGGCAGGCTCGCGCACCATTACCTGGCTGTCATGCAGTCCCGCTTCGACAAGAATCGGTGGATATGCTGTCTTGATGACATTGTCGTACGGTGAATAAGCCAGCAATCGATGGTAGTCGGCGCGCCGAGCCGGGTTGCCCCATTCCTCATATTCGCCGATGGTCAGTGGCAGGCCGGCATCGAGCATGGTCGTGACCACATCGACGAAAGGCACTTCGAGGATCGCCGCGCCGAACAATTCGGGGCGCAGGTTGAGCACTGCGCCGATCAATAGGCCACCCGCGCTGCCGCCCTGTGCCACGATGCGCTGCGTCGCTGTGTAACCTTTGGCGATCAGCATCTCGGCGCACGCGATGTAGTCGCTGAAGCTGTTGTGCTT
This sequence comes from Rhodocyclales bacterium, assembly GCA_028292505.1. Lineage (GTDB taxonomy): Bacteria > Pseudomonadota > Gammaproteobacteria > Burkholderiales > Rhodocyclaceae > Viridibacterium. The sequence continues at coordinate 47,041 of JAQGMF010000016.1, read as the reverse complement.
GTGCCGCAGTCGTCCACCGTCATGCCAGCACTGCCCCAATTCGCCGCCACCGCGCACGTGGGCGATGGCAAATATCCAGCCGCGATCGAGCAGCGAAAGGCGCGTGCTGGAGAACCACGGGTCGATAGCAATGCCATAGGCGCCGTAGCCTTCGAGCCATAGTGGCGCCTGTCCGTTCAATGGTGTGTCGCGCCGCCGCACTAATGACACCGGTATGCATGTGCCATCGGATGCCAACGCTTCGATGCGCTCGCTGATGTAGTGCGTTGCATCGAAGCCGCCGAGTACGCGTGTCTGCTTGACGAGGCTTGCGCGACGCGCGAGCGGTTCGTAATCGAAGACCGAATCGGGCGTGGTCAGTGACTCGAACTCATAGCGCAGGAAGGGCGATTCCCATTCAGGCAGGTCTTCGATTTCCACCGAGCAAGCGGGCTCGTCGAAGGCAATGTCGTGCGTGTCGCCCGAGGCGAGCGTGGTCACACGCAAGACCTGTTGCCCGCGCACACGCAATGACAGCACTTGCCAGTCGCGCCAAAGATCGACACCTTCGAGTACGACATCGTCATCATGCGGCAGCAGCTCTCGCCAGGCTTCGCGTCGCCAATCGTCAATGGAAGTTTCGATCAGACGGAAGTTCGGTCCCGTGTCATTGACGCGCACCAGCAGGCGATCGCCGTGGTGATCAGGATGGTGATCAACCTCGTATTCGATGTTGGCGCGGCGCCGCGCGAATATTTTCCAGCGCGCCAGCGGCTGATCGGCGGGCAGAAGACGTAGCTCGTTGGTGGTGTGGCTGCCCGAACTGAGCACGAGAAAGCCATTGCTGCGTGTGCGCATCAACGAGAGCGAGAAGCGTTCATCGCGCTCGGTGTAGCGCAGGCTGTCCTGCGCCTCGTCTGGCCGATATCGCCACATCTCGCATGAGCGCTGCGTGACGGCGTCTTCGACAGTGTAGAAGAGCGTGCTGTTGTCATTTGCCCAGACAACGCTCGTGACGCGTTCGCGATGCATGCGCCGGGTTTTCCCCGTGGCGAGGTCACGAATGCTCAACCGGTATTGCCGATTGCCGCGCGTGTCTTCGGTCCAGGCCAGATAACGTCCGTCCGGACTGATTTCGAAATCGCCCAGCTCGTAGAAGGGCTTGCCCGCAGCGGCGATGTTCTCGTCGAACAGCAATTCTTCAGGTGAATGTTCCCAGCCTGCTTCATCGATACGCTTGCGCGCGTGAATCGCATACGCCTTGCCGCTGACCATGCGGCTGTAATACATCCACGGCCCCAGTTTGACCGGGACCGACTGGTCGTCTTCCTCGATGCGGTCCAGCATCTCGGCGTAGAGCTGTTCCTGCAGCGGTTTGGTGGGTGCGAGTGTCGCTTCGGCGTAAGCATTCTCGGCGTCGAGGTAATCGATGAGCGCTTTCGAGCCTTGCTGGTGCAGCCAGAAATAGGGGTCGATGCGTGTATGGCCATGCGCGTTGAGACGCTTCGGCCTTGACGCGGCGATCGGCGGTGCGACAGAGAGATTGAGTGTTTTCGTAATCACAATGATGTTGGCATTAGATTGGCTTGCATGTCGGCAGCGGCAATTCGTGTGCAATCAATGAAAGCGTCGGCAATAAAAAAGCCGGATGACCTGAATCATTCCGGCTTTTTCATTGCGAGAAAACATTACTGATTGGTCGTCTCGGGCTTCTCGGCACTGCGCAGGCGGATATGCAATTCGCGTAGCTGCTTCTCATCGACCGGACTCGGCGCCTGGGTGAGCAGACACTGCGCACGCTGCGTTTTCGGGAAGGCGATGACGTCGCGGATGGATTCGGCACCCGTCATCATCGTCACGATACGATCCAGGCCGAAGGCCAGACCGCCATGTGGCGGTGCGCCATACTTGAGCGCGTCGAGCAGGAAGCCGAACTTGAGCTGCGCTTCTTCTTCGCCGATACCCAGCGCGGCAAACACTTTTTCCTGCACGTCCGCCCTGTGAATCCGCACGGATCCGCCCCCCAATTCCCAGCCGTTGAGGGCGAGGTCATAGGCCTTGGCCAGGCACTTGCCCGGATCGGTGGTGAGAAGTTCGAGGTGCTCGTCCTTCGGGCTGGTGAAGGGATGATGACAGGCAACCCAGCGTTTGTTGTCATCGTCATATTCAAACATCGGGAAGTCGACGACCCAGGTCGGTGCCCACTTGCGTCCATCGAGATGATTTTTTTCGTGGCCGATTTTCACACGCAGTGCGCCGAGCGCATCGTTGACGATCTTTTCCTTGTCGGCACCGAAGAAAATCAGATCGCCGCTTTGTGCGCCGGTGCGCTCGATGATGGTCTTGAGCGCTTCGTCTGAAAGATTCTTGACGATGGGCGATTGCAAACCTTCACGTCCCGTCGCGACGTCGTTGACCTTGATGTAAGCCAGCCCCTTGGCGCCATAGATGGCGACGAAGGTGGTGTAGGTATCGATCTCACTGCGGCTCAGCTCCGCACCGCCCGGAATGCGCAAGCCGGCCACGCGTCCGCCCACAGCGTTGGCGACGGAATTGAAAACCTTGAACTCGACGTTTTTCATCACGTCGGTCAGTTCGGTAAATTCCAGCGTCACGCGCAGATCGGGTTTGTCCGAGCCGTAGCGCGCCATCGCCTCCTGATAGGTGATGCGCGGGAAGGGATTGGGCAACTCGACGTCGATGGCGTCCTTGAACACGTAACGGATCAGGTCTTCCATGACAGCCGTGATTTCGTTCTCGCCCAGAAATGACGTTTCCATATCGACCTGGGTGAACTCGGGCTGGCGGTCGGCGCGCAGATCTTCGTCGCGGAAGCACTTGGTGATCTGATAGTAGCGGTCGTAACCGGCCACCATCAGCAGTTGCTTGAAGAGTTGCGGCGACTGCGGCAGCGCGAAGAACATGCCATCGTGAACGCGGCTCGGCACGAGGTAGTCGCGTGCGCCTTCCGGCGTGCTCTTGGTGAGCATCGGCGTCTCGATGTCGATGAAGCCGGCATCATCCAGGTAACGCCGGAAAGCGCGCGCCGTCTTGTAGCGCAACATCATATTGCGTTGCATGACGGGGCGGCGCAGGTCGATCACGCGATGCGTCAAGCGCACGTTTTCCGACAGGTTCTCATCGTCGAGCTGGAAGGGCGGTGTGACGGACGCGTTGAGCACTTCGAGCTCATGCGCCAGCACTTCGACCTCGCCCGAAATCAGGTTGGCGTTGGTCGTGCCTTGCGGACGGCGGCGCACCTTGCCGACGACCTTGAGACAGAATTCGTTGCGTACGCCTTCGGCAATCTTAAAAGTTTCGGCACGGTCCGGGTCACAAACGATCTGCACCAGTCCTTCGCGATCGCGCAGATCGATGAATATGACACCGCCATGATCGCGGCGACGGTGTGCCCAGCCGAACAGGGTGACGATTTGGTCGAGATGAGCAGCGCTGACGAGGCCGCTATAGGTGGTACGCATTTAGAGCTCCGGATGATTTGTTTTTGCTGGACAGCGGTGTTGCCATGCTGTTCCGAGGTCTATGGCTGATCGGCAGGGCTGAGCGCCGATGACGCGCTCAACCCTTGCAATTTCGCAAGGGGTCGCTGCGAGCACAGCAAGGAAGGATGAATAGGAAGAGGGAAATTTTCATGGCCGCGTAGTGTGCCGGATTTTCGCCAAAGTTCAATGGCCGCCACCGTCAGGAGGCACGACACCCATTGAAATGATGTGCTTGAGCGCGGCATCGACCGACATCTTCAGTTCCACGACATCTTTTCTCGGGAACATCAGGAAGAATCCCGAAGTCGGGTTCGGTGTGGTGGGCACATACACATTGATGCACTCATCGGGCAAGTGCGCCGCTACTTCACTGGCCGGCAGACCGGTCTGGAAGCCAATCGTCCAGCAACCCGCGTGCGGATACTGGACCAGTACTGCATGACGAAAAGCCTGACCGCCCGGCCCGAGCAAGGTATCCGAAACCTGTTTGACGCTCATGTAGATCGACTTGACGACGGGAATGCGCGACAACACGTTTTCCGACATCTTCAACAGACGCTGACCGAAGAAGTTCGACGCGATGACGCCGGTGAGCAGCACGGCGAGAATGGTCAGCACCGCACCAAGGCCCCATATTTCGAAACCCAGCCATTCCTGCGGACGCCAATGTTCGGGCAATAGCAGCATGCTCTTGTCGAGGGAATTGACGAGCAGTTGCAACACCCAGATCGTGATGGCCAAAGGTACCCAGACAAGAAGGCCGGTAATCAAATATTTTTTCATCAAGCGACTCAGTGACACGCACAGCCAGGACTGCAGGCGCTGCCTGTCGAACCCTCTGGCTTTGTCGCCGTGTCGGTTTTAGGCGTGCTCTCGGCGCTGGCTTCTGGTGTTTTGGATGCGCCGCCGCTCTTGAAATCGGTTGCGTACCAGCCGCTCCCCTTGAGCTGGAAACCCGCGGCAGTGACCGCTTTTGCATAAGACTTACCGCCACATGCCGGACAGGTCTCAATGGGATCCTCACTGATTTTCTGCAGATGGTCTTTCCGCTGACCGCAGTCGCCACAGCGATATTCATAGATGGGCATTTCAGGCTCCCTACAGCAATATTGTTCGATCAGATAGGGTCGAGTTTAACGCATCGCAGCATGAGAAAGCAGCGGCACGCCGATACGATAACTGGGGGCAGATTAGCCCATCTCAAGCGCTCAGATGGGCACCATCAGAGCGGCGAGCTGTTTGCCGAAGAACAGGGCCAGTACGCCTGCGGCCGCCAGGTACGGGCCAAACGGAATGGGGGTCTCGCGACCATGCTTCGCGAAGACCATCAGTGAGATTCCGACGATGGCCCCCACTAAGGACGAAAGCAGGATCACAACTGGCAGTACCTGCCACCCCAGCCATGCGCCAATGGCGCCAAGTAATTTGAAATCACCATAGCCCATGCCTTCCTTGCCGGTCACCAATTTGAATAACCAGTAAACCGACCAGAGCGTGAGGTAGCCCGCGACTGCACCGATTACCGCGCTCGACAAATTGGTGAATACGTCCCCCACGTTGAGCAGCAAACCAAGCCACAGCAAGGGAAGCGTGATGTCGTCGGGCAATAGCATGGTGTCGAGATCGATAAAGCACAGCGCCACCATGCACCAGACAAATACCAGAGCCCCGAGACACGCAAAGCCAAAACCGAAATGCCAGGCGACGCTTGCGGACAGTACGCCAGTGATCAGCTCCACCAGCGGATAGCGCACGCTGATGGGCGCTTTGCAATGACTGCAACGTCCGCGCAGAACGGCGTAGCTGACGATTGGGATATTCTCGATTGCGGTTATGAGGTGACCGCAGTGCGGGCAACTTGAACGTGGGGTCGCGAGGTTGTAGCGTTTGATTGCACCTGCGTCGCTTCCACGGAGCTTTTGCTGTTCGAGGCGCCAATCCTTCAAGGCGTCTTGAAGCGTTGCCGGAAGATATTCCGCCAGCATCTCAATGGCCTCATGTTGCCACTCGTGCTCCAACATGCGAGGCAGCCGGTAAATGACGACGTTCAGGAAACTACCGACTGCGAGACCTAACAAACTGCAAGTGACAACCAAGAGCAAGGTGTCCTGAAGATACGCAATCATCGGGGATTCGAGCCCTGCATTTGGATTGTTGAAATCAAGATTAGACAACCTCGCCAAGCTTGAAAATGGGCAGATACATGGCAACAACCAAACCGCCAATGATCGTGCCCAAGAACACGATAATGATTGGTTCAAGCAGTTGCGAAAGGCCCGCCACCATGTCGTCCACTTCCCTTTCAAAGAAGTCTGAGACCTTGCCGCACATGCTGTCGAGCTGGCCCGACTCTTCGCCGATCGAAACCATTTGCACGACCATTGCGGGAAATACGCCTGACGCTTGCATTGCCACCGTCAGGCTGGTGCCAGTAGCGACTTCGTTCTGAATATTTCTCGTCGCTGCCATGTAAACGCGATTGCCCGCTGCACCTGCTACGGAGTCCAGCGCTTCGACGAGAGGAACACCCGCGGCGAACATGGTTGCCAAGGTGCGCGTCCAGCGCGCAATGGTAGCTTTTCGAATAATGTCGCCGATGACCGGGACTTGCAGAATAAGTCGATCCATTGTGGCCTGCATCTGGGGCGAGCGCTTGTAGGCATACATCAGCCCCACTACCGTACCAATAAGCGCAGCGAACACAATAAAAGCATGCGCGACAAAAAAATCTGAAATCGCCATCACAAAAAGTGTTGGGGCCGGCAGGTCAGCTCCGAAGCTCGTAAAAACCTGCTTGAACTGCGGTATTACAAACAGCATCATGACCGTGACTACGGCACCAGCGACCACGACCACGGCGGCAGGATAGAACATTGCGGCCTTGATCTTGCTCTTGATTGCCATGATCTTTTCTTGGTACGTCGCCAGACGGTCAAGCAAGTTTTCCAGCGCGCCGGATTGTTCACCGGCCTGTACTAGATTGGCATAGAGCGTATCGAAATACGCAGGCCGCTTCCGCAATGCCTGCGACAGACTCGTACCAGTTTCGACGTCATTGCGAATCTCATTCATCAAGCGAGCCATGGCGGGATTGCCTGAGCCTTTGATGGCAATATCGAAGGATTGCAAAAGTGGCACACCCGCCCGCATCATCGTCGCCAGCTGACGCGTGAAGATGGCGATATCCCGCTGTTTCACTTTGGATCCGCGCGCAAAAGAGCGCTTCTTGATCTTGAGGACCGATATACCCTGACGACGCAATGCGGCTTGCACCACATTGTCTGTGGCTGCACGCATTTCTCCGCGCACGATCTTGCCGGACTTGTCTTTGCCTTCCCAGGTGAACAGGATTTCCTTCTGTACTATGGTGGCGCGGCGGGGGCGGGCTGCAGTGGCCATATGATGTCCTGTGGCGTGCTATTCGTTAGTGGTGGCAAGAACTTCCACGAGGGAAGTCATGCCTTGTTTGACCTTGAGCAGGCCGGACTGGCGCAGATCCTTGATACCTTCGACTTGCGCTTGTGCAGCGATGTCCATGGAATTGCCGCCAGTCATGATGATGTGCTGGATTTCTTCGGTAATCGGCAAGACCTGGTAAATACCGACGCGCCCCTTGTAGCCACTGCCCTTGCAACGGTCGCAACCGTTCGGGCCGAAGGCCTGCCAGCTGCCGTCCAGATCGGCTTCGGAGAAGCCCGCCTGCATCAGCACTTCAACAGGAATGTCGATCGGTTTTTTGCAAGTGCATAGCCGACGCGCCAGGCGCTGAGCTGTGATCATGATGACGCTGGAAGCAATATTGAAGGGCGCCACGCCCATGTTCTTGAGACGCTCCAGCGTGGTTGGCGCGTCGTTTGTATGCAGCGTGGATAAGACCAGGTGACCGGTCTGCGCGGCCTTGATGGAGATTTCCGCCGTTTCGAGATCGCGGATTTCGCCGACCATGATGACATCCGGATCCTGGCGCAAGAAGGATTTGAGGGCCACCGGGAAGGTCAACCCAGCGCGGTCATTCATTGTCACCTGATTGATGCCTGGCAAGTTGATTTCGCAAGGATCTTCAGCTGTCGAAATATTGATGCCCGCTTTGTTCAGTATGTTTAGACAGGTATAGAGCGATACCGTCTTGCCGCTACCTGTCGGACCGGTGACCAATACCATGCCATAAGGGCGGCCGACGGCTTCCAGAAGCGCGGCTTTTTGTTCCGGCTCGTAACCGAGCACATCGACGCCCAGCATGGCGGAACTTGCATCCAAAATACGCATGACGATTTTTTCGCCATGCATCGTCGGCAGTGTGGAAACGCGGAAGTCGATGGACTTGGTTTTCGACAACACCAGCTTCATGCGGCCATCCTGGGGCACGCGTTTTTCGGCGATGTCCAGGCGCGAAATGACCTTGATACGCGCCGCGATTTTCTCGCGCAATGCCAAAGGTGGCTGGACCATTTCGCGCAGCACACCATCCGTGCGATAGCGAATGCGATAAAACTTTTCGTAGGGTTCGAAATGGATATCCGAAGCCCCTTCGTTGATGGCGTCGATCAACATTTTCTGAATGAAGCGGACAACGGGAGCATCGTCCACATCCGCGCCGGAGGTGTCGGAAGCCGTTTCGGCATCGGAGAATTCGACCCCATCGCCCAGATCTCCCATGTCGAACTCGTCGCCGACAGTGAGATTGCTCAGTGTCGTCGCGGTATTCTCGGTCAGACGCGCCAGCAGCGGCGCAAGCTTGTCCACTTCGACGACGACCGGCTCGACCGTCATGCCCGTCTGGAAGCGAATTTCGTCTAATGCGCGCAGATTGGTTGGATCAGCGAGCGCAACCGTGACACGGTTATTGCGTTTGGATAGTGCAATGACTTGGTGCTTCGAAATCAGCTTCTGATCGATGGCGTCGCGCGGAATATGCGTTTCGTCTACCGATGCTAGATCCAGCATCGGGAAGCCGAACATTTCGGCGCTGAACACAGCGAGATCGACGGATTTGATGAAACCGCGTTGCACGACTTCGCTCACGAAGCCTCCTGCACTGTTGCTGGCAGAAGAGCAAGCGGCGGCGTCGGCCTCCTTGAGCCGCCCTTGTTGCACGAGTGCCCGAGCGAGGCCGCTCAGAGCTGTTTGCGGATTTGCCGCCATCGACGTTTCAGGAATCCCGTGTTTGGATGGAGATCAAGGGCTTACACACACTTCTTGATGTTGCACTGTCATCCCCTCGATTGTAAAGCCTTTGCCGTTGCATCTGGACCGGCGGCTCAATGTTCCGAAGTACGGGCCGGACGGAACAGTCGCACCGTCTTGATGCGTCGATCTTCGGTTTGTAGTACTTCAATCGGTATGCCGCTGACTTTAAAGCTCACGCCCGATTCCGGAATATCCTCCAGATGTTCGAGAACAAGCCCATTCAATGTTTTCGGCCCTTCGAGCGGAAGATTGAGGCCCAGCAGACGATTGAGTTCGCGCAAGGAGCGGCTGCCATCCACCGTGATGCTGCCATCTTTATCCCAACTCAGGCGTCGATCTGCGCCAGGTACGCTTGTCGTAAATTTTCCGATCAACTCCTCGATAATATCTTCCATGGTCACCAAGCCAAGAATCTCGCCGTATTCATCCACCACCAGCCCCATGCGTTGATGGTTTTCCTGGAAAAACTGCAGCTGCGCATATACCGGCGTGTTGGATGGGATGAAATAGGCGGGAAGCAAGAGTTCGCGCAATGCGTTTCTATCGAAACTTTGGTCGAGCAAAGTCGGTAGCAGACGTCTCTGCTGCAATATGCCGAGGACATTGTTCGGTTCTTCGAAGAACACCGGTAGGCGCGAGTGATAACTGGTGGCGATCTGCTCGCGCAGCATGGCTTCGGAATCTGCCAGATCTAGCGCCTCCATCGAACCGCGCGGCACCATGACGTCTTCCACTGTAACCTCTTCCAGCTCGAACAGATTGAGCAGGATCGAGCGGTGCTTGGGCGGAATGAAATGGCTCGATTCCAGCACCAGCATACGCAACTCCTCTGGTGAAAGCGCTTGGGCGGCTTCCTCATTCACCGGTCGGATGCGCATTAGGCGCAACATGCCGGTCACGAACAGGTTAACGAAGGCCACTACGAAATGACTGGCGCGCAACAGCGGCGTCAGAACATATGCGACATAGGGCACCAGTTTGTCGGCATGGTTGGCGCCGATGACCTTGGGGGTGATCTCGGCGAATACCAGGATCAGGAACGTAACCGCCAGCGTTCCCAGACCCAAAGCCCACTTCGACTCGCCACACAGGCGAATAGTGATGATGCTCACAAGCGTAGCCGACGCGGCGTTGATCAGATTGTTGAACAACAGCACCACGCCGAGAAGCCGGTCGGTCTCCGCCAGCAGTTTCAGCGCCAACTGAGCGCCGCGTGCACCCATGCGCGCCGCGCTCTTCAGTCGATAGCGGTTTGCCGCCATCATGGTGGTCTCGGCGAGCGAGAAAAAGCCCGAACTTACGAGAAGAATTGCGAGCAGCGAAAGCTGAGCCGAAAGAGGAAAGTCGTCCACAAGGCGAGGCCGGGAGGCCCGTGACAGCGATGTCTGAAGTATATCAGCACCCGTGCCAGGGGCTGGCCGGAGCCCTTATCCTCGATGCAACAACACTTCGAGGACGAAACGTGTGCCGGCATAGGCCAGAAACAGGCAGACGAAGCCGGCCAGTGTCCAGCGTTGCGCAACACGGCCGCGCCAGCCGCGCAAATGGCGTCCTGCCAGGAGAACACCGAACAGTAGCCATGACGCGATGGTGAAAATGATTTTGTGCGTGAGCGTCAGCGGCTTGCCGAAAACCTGCTCGGAAAACAGTACACCGGAGCCTACAGTCAACGTCAAGAATACGAATGCCACGCCGATCAGGCGGAACAGCAGGTTTTCCAGCGTCAGTAGCGGTGGCAGGCCGCTGATCCTGCTGCTGAGCCGTGCATGGTGCAACTGGCGTTCGGCCACCGCCATCATCACGGCATGCAGCGCCGCCAGGGTGAATAAACTGTAGGCCAGCATGGCGACGACGAAATGCAAACGGAATGCCCAGCCATCGACCTTGATGTGCATACTGCCGGGCAATATGGCCGGCAGGAAAGCACAGATCATGGCCGGCAACATCGCAAGCGCCAGCAGGCCGTCGATGCGCGTCAAGAAGCTCTCGATGAGATACATCAGCAGCGCTAGCCACAGGGTCAACGACAGGGCAATGGCCAAGCCGAAATGCAGCATATTGCCGTCAAGCATGTCGTGCCATAGCACGCAACCGTGGGTGAGCAGGGCCACGGCGAGCAGGATGCCGATGCGATTGCGGTGATGCGGCCCGCCGGGCTGACGCTGACCGACGCGCAGCAGATGCCACTGAACGAGTCCTACCAGAGCGTAGGCGAGGCTCGGAACGAGATGCAGTAGAATGCTGGACATTCCTCCAGTTTAACGCGACGCGAGATTCCGCAAGAATCGTTTGCGAAAATCGTCTGTGAAATCGTCGTTGCCCTTGGCCACGGCGTTGAACTTGCACCGCTGACTTTTTTGGTTACCCCTCATGCTCGACAATCTCACCAATCGCCTCGCCAAGGTCGTCAAGACGTTGCGCGGACAGGCGCGACTGACCGAAGACAATATCTCCGACATGTTGCGCGAAGTGCGCATGGCCTTGCTCGAAGCGGACGTGGCGCTGCCGGTCGTCAAAGAACTGATCAACCGCATCAAGGAAAAAGCGATTGGCCAGGAAGTGATCGGCTCGCTGACGCCGGGACAGGCGCTCGTCGGTGTCGTGAATGCCGAGCTGACGGCCATCATGGGTGGCTCGCAGGCGACGCTGAGTTTTGCCACCCAGCCGCCGGCCATCATCCTCATGGCGGGTTTGCAGGGCGCCGGCAAGACCACGACGGTCGGCAAGCTCGCCAAGTTTCTCAAAGAGAAGCACAAGAAAAAAGTCCTGACTGTTTCCTGTGACGTCTATCGCCCGGCGGCCATTACCCAGTTGCAAACCGTGACGGGTCAGGCTGGCGCGGAGTTTTTCCCGTCGACCATCGACCAGAAACCAGTCGATATCGCACTTGCCGCAATCGATCATGCCAAGCGCCACTATTTCGATGTGCTGCTGGTCGACACGGCTGGCCGTCTGGCCATCGACGAGCAGATGATGGAAGAGATCAAGCAGCTACACACTGCCGTCAATCCCATCGAAACGCTGTTCGTCGTCGACGCCATGCTCGGCCAGGATGCGGTCAATACCGCGCGTGCCTTCAACGAAGCCTTGCCGCTGACGGGTATCGTGTTGACCAAGCTCGATGGCGATTCGCGCGGCGGCGCGGCGTTATCCGTTCGTCATATTACCGGCAAGCCCATCAAATTTACCGGTGTCGGTGAAAAGCTCACTGGCCTCGACGAGTTTCATCCCGATCGCATGGCCAGTCGCATTCTTGGCATGGGCGACATCCTGTCGCTCGTCGAAGACGCGCGCAACATGGTCGATGAGGAAAAGGCGCGCGACTTCGCCGACAAGCTCAAGAAGGGCTAGGGCTTCGACCTCAACGATTTCAAGGATCAGATGGTGCAGATGCGCAAGATGGGCGGCCTGTCATCGCTGATGGACAAGATGCCCGCGCAGTTTGCCCAGGCGGCCTCGCAGATGCAGGGCGACGGGCCGGAGAAAGCCATGCGTCGGGTGGAAGGCATCATTAATTCGATGACGCCACAGGAACGCAGCCATCCCGAACTTATCAAGGCGAGCCGCAAGCGCCGCATCGCGACGGGCGCGGGCGTTCAGGTCCAGGAAGTCAATCGCATGCTCAACCAGTTCGAGCAGGCGCAGAAAATGATGAAGCAATTTTCCAAGGGCGGCATGGGCAAGCTCATGCGTGGCATGCGCGGTATGAAGGGCATGCTGCCGGGTATGTAAGTGCCGGAGGGCAGGCCCAAAAACGGCGCTCATGGAAGAGCGCCGGATGTCGTTGCAACGGTCTATGCCATCGTCTTGACCTTGAAAGCGGCATTCACCAGGGTGTCCTGGCGCAGCGGCCAGTTTGCTGGTTGAATGACGTCGTCATTCTGGATCGTCGCCGGTTGTCTTGGTTTCCAGATTGGAAGGGGTGCCGTAGTAGTAGGCGCGGATGCGTACGAGTGCTTTTCTGGTCGGAGGCCCTAGTGCAAAACCCGTTGCATTGGTGTTGGCTGGGAGCACTGCGCGGACAATGAAAGTCTTGTCGCCGTCCTTTTTGGCTTCCACCAGAAAACCCTCCTCATCGCTGGAGTGATCGTTCCAGCGCAGCTCGAAGCCACTGACCGCAACCGGCATATAGGTGCCGCCGAAGTCCGTCGGTCCTGCTTTTGCGGCGTCATTGCCTTTGAGGGAGAACAGAGGGGGTTTCGTCCTTGGCTCCGTCTTCGGCAAAGCCCATCGGTAGTCTTCGCCCTCGTCGAAGGCCTTTGCATAGGCTGCATCGGACAGTTGTGGCGACAAGCGCAATTCCAGCGGACCCGTTACCTGCCCGTAGATAGGACGAACGCGATAGTAAAAGCTCGTTTTGGGTATCAGCTTGGGATGCGTGTACTCGGTTTGATCCGGCGGGAGAAACTGGAAAATGACAAAAATCCCGTTGGGTTCCGTGGCGTATTCCAGGGCATATCCCGCCACATTGCCCGATGCAGGCGTCCAACTCAGCAAGATATCGATCGGCGATGTCAGCTTCGTCGTCAAATGAATGGTCCCTTGATTGTCGGGCTTACGAGCACAAGCACTCAAGCCCAGCAGAATGCACAGACCTACGAGCTTCCAATGGTGTTTTACTAAACTCAATTTAAGTGACTCCCAATAAAAATCCGGCGCCCGTGAAGCACGGGCGCCGGACATCCATCAAAACAATTGACTATGAATATTACTTGGTCCAGAACGCCACGCCACTCCAGGTAACCGAAACCGGGCCATAGCCGCTGGAAGTACCATAGGCACCGAACTTGTCATAGAGAGGCGTTTTGCCGCCGGTCTTGGTTTCGACCTTCGTGCCATTCAGGTAAACAACCGTCGACTTGGAACTCAGCGTGGTCAGCGTATTGACGCGAACCGAACCACCAACGGCCAGGGTACCCAGCGTAGTGCCGCCTTCAACTTCATACAGAACCAGGGAAGAGCCAGACTTCTTGACGCCCAGCATTTGCCACGGGCCGGTGCCGTCCTGGAAGGTTTGCTTCAGGCTGATACGATCGCCCGTCAGGCTGTTGATCTTGACCGTGCCTTCGAACTGCGTGCTCTTAGTCATATTGACGTAACGACGCTCGGCGCGTTGATAGCCTGCCGAGTACGGGGTGTTACAGGTCAGCTTGAATGTTAAACCCGAAACGCTGCCACAACCTTCGGTTTGTGTCTTGTAGCTCGGGGAAGCGGAAGTCCAACCCGTGCCAATCACCGCGTGCGCTGCCGGCATTGCGCAAATAACTGCAGAAAGGGCAATTACCTTTGTAAGTTTCTTGATCATCTTAGTCTCCACATGTAATTTTTACTGTGATGTGCCTATGCGATTGGCACGGGCGCAAGAGTAAGGGCTAGTACGTATCCCGGGCTATACGGGTTTGCACCAGCCCGTCATGACGGCGTGTGTTGTGCGTGCGGTTGTTGGTATCGTTTGAAAGAGCGCAGCTTGCCTCACCACAAGACAGGTTGTTAGCCACGGCGCAGCGCGCGTGGTTATGCAAATAGGCTTAGATCGAGCGCGCCCAGGTTTGCATCAACGATCTGATCGGCATCAGACGCCGTTTTCTAAGAACGTATCCGGCATATATATATGCTTAAAGCATAGATGTGCACTCGTTAATTGAAGTGTTGAAGCTGGCGCCGGCACTGCAATCTTCGTTGCAATGACATTGGCATTACCACGCAGGCGTGGCTGTGCGAAGGCAAGACGTTTCCGGCCGTGCTTCGAGAAGATCGCGACAGCCTCTTAAAACAAAACGGGCCGCATTGCGGCCCGTTTTGTTTTAACCGATACGCGAAGCAGAATCAATGCAAACCGGCGGTGTAGTCGGCGACGGCCTTGATTTCTGGTTCGGTCATGCGAATGGCGATTGTACGCATCACGCTATTGGCATCGTTGCTGCGCACGCCGTCGCGGAAGGCGCGCAGCTGCGCTTCGATATAATCCGAATGCTGGCCGGAGAGGCGCGGAAACTGGGCGGGCACGCCCGCACCTGCTGCGCCATGGCAACCGGCACAAGCAGGCAGGCCTTTCGAGACATCGCCCGCGCGCCAGATCTTTTGCCCTGGCGTGATATTGGCTTTGCTCTTGGTGAAGTCGCCCTTCGGCTTTTGCTGGGAGAAGTAGGCGGCGAGCGACCTGGCGTCGGTCTCGGACAAGGGGCCTGCCATGCCCATCATGATCGGGCTGTTGCGTTCAGCGGGCTTGCCATTCTGCGGTTTGAAGTTGAGCAGTTGCTTGTACAGGTATTCCGGAAATTGCCCAGCAAGTACAGGGTTTGCCGGAATGATGCTATTGCCGTCGGCAGTGTGGCAGGCGGCGCAGATTTGTTCGGCGGTCTGTTTGGCCTTGGCCATGTCCAGCGGCACTGATTTGGGAGCTTGGGGTGCTTGGGCTGCAGCGGTTTGGCAAACAAAATGACTGGCCAGGGCCAGGCTCAGGAACAACTTGCGCGTGATCATCATTACCTCAAAGGCGTCGGGCGATTTAGAATCGGGCAATTCTATAACACTGGCGCTGCATTTGGCGGCACTGGCGCGGCTTTCCCGGACGCGCACAGGCGTCGTCCGGGCAATGCCCGCGGATACCATGACCCTGTTTCGCCACGCCAGATTCGAGATATCGATCGCCCGCCCGCAAGACTTGCCACCCTCGAATGGAGCCGAGATCGCTTTTGCGGGCCGCTCGAACGCGGGCAAGTCCAGCGCCCTCAATACCCTGGTCGGCCACACGCGGCTGGCCTTCGTCAGCAAGACGCCGGGGCGTACTCAGCTCATCAACATCTTTCGCATGAACAACGGCGCGGCGCTGGTCGATCTGCCGGGCTATGGTTATGCCAAGGTGCCCGAGGCGGTGCGCAAGCAGTGGGTGCGCTTGCTGGAGAATTACCTGACGCGTCGCGAAAGCCTGATCGGGCTCATCCTCATCATGGATTCGCGTCATCCGCTCACGCTCCTCGATCAGCAGATGTTGAACTGGTTCGCACCCGGTGGCAGGCCCATTCATGTGCTCTTGAGCAAGGCCGACAAGCTCACGCGTAGCGCGGGTGCGCAAGTGCTCGCGCAGATGAAGCGCGAGCTGCCGAAGTGGAGCGATCAGATTACGGTGCAGCTATTTTCCAGCTTGAAGAAGGTGGGCATGGAAGAGGCCGAGTCCGTGGTATCGGGTTGGATGACTCCCGCACCGGAGGCTGAGCCGCAAGTCGCCCATGGTGTCTGAGTTGAGTGCAACGCGTGTGGAGATGACAAACGCGAAATGAGCAATCAAACGTAAAATGACAAATGCAAGAAGCGCATTTGAATTTGTACACTTCCAAAAAGAAAGACCCCCGAGCGCGAGGGGACGCGTCGGGGGCTAAACAACCCAGAAGGCCCGGGGGAGCGCAACTGGGCAACCCGCTCAGGGAGGTGAAGCGGGAGACGATGCAGCACGGGGGGTGAAGCACCGTCTGTGTTAATAGAAGCTCAAATAATCGAAAAGTTCAGATATTTTTAAAAAATTTTTTAGCTGTAAGTTTTGCGTGTAAGGCCTGTAAAACGTACATGCATCCGATATGTAAAACCATGCAAAGCGCGCTCACGAATTTCCCTTTATTGGTATGCGGCTTGCAACGAGATTGGCCCGAGAATGAATATTGACGCCATGTTTCCGAGTTCGCGTATGCGGCGTATGCGGCGCGACGATTTTTCCCGTCGCCTGATGCGCGAATCGCACTTGTCGGTAGACGACCTGATCTACCCCGTCTTCGTGCTCGACGGCAAGGCACGCGAAGAGGCAGTGCAGTCCATGCCAGGCGTATCGCGCATGTCGCTCGATCGTCTGTTGACGGTTGCCGAGCAGGCGCATGCTATTGGCATTCCAGCCTTGGCGCTGTTTCCTGTGATCGACGCGATAGGTAAAACTTTGGATGCCATAGAGGCCTGGAATCCCGAGGGGCTCGTGCCGCGCACGGTGCGCGCGCTCAAGGAGCGCTTTCCCGATCTGGGCATCATCACCGACGTGGCGCTGGATCCTTACACCCTGCATGGACAGGATGGTCTTACCGATGCGCGCGGCTACGTCCTCAACGACGAGACGCTCGCGGCGCTGGAGAAACAGGCTTTATGCCATGCGCAAGCGGGGGCCGATATCGTCGCGCCGTCGGACATGATGGATGGCCGCGTCGGACGCATCCGCGCGGCGCTGGAGGGCGCAGGCCTGATCCACACGCGTATCCTGGCTTATTCGGCGAAGTATGCATCGAGCTTCTATGGCCCCTTCCGCGATGCGGTCGGTTCCGCCGCGAACCTCGGTAAGGGCAGCAAGCATACCTACCAGATGGATCCTGGCAATTCCGATGAGGCCTTGCGTGAAGTCGCGCTGGATATCGCCGAAGGTGCCGACATGTTCATGGTCAAACCGGGCATGCCTTATCTGGACATCGTGCGTCGCGTGAAAAGCGAATTGCAGGTACCGACCTTCGTCTATCAGGTCAGCGGCGAATACGCCATGCTCAAGGCGGCAGCAGCGAACGGCTGGCTGGACGAGCGTGCGTGCGTGCTTGAATCGCTGCTCGCATTCAAGCGTGCCGGTGCCGACGGTGTGCTGACCTACTTCGCGCTGGATGCCGCACGCTGGTTGAAAGAAGCCGGTTAGCGACGTGTGAAGGACACGCGTCGCAGTGACAGCACGCTGCGTAGTTTGACATCGACATAAAGTGGTTTGCCGAGAGCGCGGCTGACCCACACCGTGCGCATGCCAAGTGCCTTCGCGACACGCAGGTTTTCCAGCGAGTCTTCGACCAGCACACAGCGTGAAACATGCACGCCGAGCGCGCGCAACAGAGATCGCAGGCCCTGCGTCTGCGGTTTCGGCAACAAGCGCAATTGCTCGACACCACACACGCGATCGAACAGATTCGATATTTTCATCTGTGTGAGAACGGCTTGCACGTAGGCCTGCGGGCCGTTCGAGACGACGATCTTGCGTCCCGGCAATCGACGCAGCATGCCGCGGATTTCGCACTCGAAGACGACGAGGTGCTGCAGGTCGGGAAACTGGTGCGTGTGATGCAGGAAGTGATGCGGATCGGTGCCGTGGTGACGCGTCAGGCCCAGCATGGTGGCGCCGTAGCGCTGCCAGTAGTTCATGCGCAAGTCGTTGGCCTGCTCTGTGCCGATCTGCAGATGTTCGGCAATGTATGCCGTCATGGCCGCGTTGATGCGCGGAAAGATACGCGCGCTGGTGTTGTGCAGCGTGTTATCCAGATCGAATAACCAAACAGGCGACCAGACAGGCGACCAAACCGGCGCCGAATTCATTTGCGCGATTTGAATTCGATGATGGCGCGACCGTCGTCGAGTTTCTTCGGCGCTGTCTTCCACGCATGGCCGTAGACGATCTCGAAGGTGGCCGGCAGACGGTCTTCGCGACGCAGGTGCTCATAGGTTTCACGGGCGCGTTGCCAATCGGTCCTGCCGCTGAGGCCACGTGGTCGCGCATCCGAAGCATTGCTTGCGCCGGATTGCCGCAACTCGCGCAACAGGGCGTCGAGATCGGTGTAGGTGAGGGTGATGACTTCCATGTCCATCACCGGTTCTGCGAAGCCGGCCTGCAGCAGGCAGTCGCCGAGGTCGTGCATGTCGATGAAGCGGTGCACGCGCTCGCCATGCGCATGTGGCAATGCCTCGCGCAATTCGCGCAAAGTGTCCGGGCCCAGCGTGGAGAACATCAGCAGACCATCGACGGCCAGCACGCGATGCATTTCGCGTAATGCGGGCATGGGTTCGTGCAGCCAGTTGAGCATGAGGTTGGACCACACCATCTGTACGCTGGCGCGTTGCAAGGGCAGGGCTTCGACATCGGCGCAAATAAGGCGCGGCGCATGTCGGGTGTTGAACAGACGTTGTACGACTTTACTGACGGAGCTGCCACGTTGTTGCGCAAGATTCAGCAAGGGCGCAGCGAAATCGATGCCAATGCGCGTGGCGCGCGGATAGCGCTGCGTCAGCATCGGCAGATCGCGGCTGCTGCCACAGCCCAGATCGAGAATGCGTTGCGGCTCGATGCGGATGTAGTCGAGGCGTTCGGCCATGCGGCGCGAGACTTCGCGAGCGAGGAAGTCGGTGTTGTTGGCAGTCGCCGCGCTCGCCGAGAAATTGCGACGCACCTGAGCGCGGTCGAGGCGGAAATCGGCCGAAATGCTCATGTCATTCTTCCAGCAGCCCAAGCCTATGTGCCAGCCACCGTGTTGTGGGGGCCTGGATGAGGATGGTCATCAGGATGGCGATGAAGGTGATCGCACTGACGACTTCGGCGCCCGGCACCTTCAGGCCGATCAGCATGCCGGCCAGCGCGGCGGGGATCACGCCGGTTTCGCGCGTCCAGCTCATGAAGAGCATTTCCTTGAACGACCAGCGTGCCCTGCGATCCGCGCCGGCGCACAGGAAAACGGTGACGGGTCGCGCCACGCACATGAACAGCGCGACGATCAACACGCCAGCGGGCCAGTATTGGCGCAGCAGCGCGAAGTCGACCTGACTGCCGAGCAGCACGAAGATGAAGATGCGCATGATCAGCGTGGTGGTGCCGATGAAGTCGTCGAGCGCGGCCTGCTCGGGCGCGTCCAGCGCGAAGCCGAAGCTGTCGCGATTGCCGAGCATGATGCCGAAGACGAAGACCGCCATGAAACCCGAGGATTGCAAACCATCAGCCGTGAGGTAGGCGCCGATGACAGCCATCAATGTCACCAGCGGCAGATGCTCGCGCATGAAGCCGAATGTCTCGTGCGCGGTCAGCAGACAGGCGAGATAGCCGGCAGCGCCGCCGATGAAAATGCCGAGCCCCGACTGCCACAGCAGCGCGCGCAGGCTGGCGCCGAGCGAGAAGGCTTCGCCACTGCCGGTGACGATACCCAGCACAGTAAAGGTGGCAATCGCGCCCATCGCGTCATTGAAGGCGGACTCGCTCATGACGGTTTGCGCTACGCGATCACGAATGCGCACTTGCTTGAAAATGGGTACCAGGGTGGCGGGATCGGTCGAGGAGATCACTGCGCCAAGCAGCAGGGCGGTCATGGCCGGCAGGCCGACTGCGATGGCCACACCGGCCGTGATGGCACCGGTGATGAGTACGCCGAGCGTCGATATGACGACGATGGTGATCCACACTTCTTTAAGCACCTTGAAGCGTAGCGAGGCGCCGCCATCGAAGAGCAGATAGCTGGCGCCGAAGGTCAACAGTATCTGGTTGAGCGTGCCAGCGGCAGGGACGTGCACCACGCCCGCCGCGGCCGGGCCGAGCGCCATGCCGGCAAGCAGGTAGAGCACGATATCCGGCACGTGCAGGCGCTTGGCGACGACGCTGCAAACGACGCCGGTCAGCAGGACGATGCCGAGCTGAAGCAGGATGTGTTTGGCGAGTTCGATGGCGGACATGACTTTGGCATTTCTGCGGTAGGGTGGGCTCGGCGAGCCCACCCTACACGGATTTGATGCCCAGCTTTTGCATCAGCGCTTCGTCGCCCGTCACATCCGGGTTGCCCGTGGTGAGCAGCTTGTCGCCATAGAAGATCGAGTTGGCGCCAGCGAGGAAGCACATGGCCTGTGCCTCGTCCGACATTTCGCGACGGCCTGCAGAAAGACGAACGTAGCTGGTTGGCATCGTGATGCGCGCGGCGGCGATAGTACGCACGAATTCGAAGATGTCGAGAGGCGGTGTGTCGGCCAATGGCGTGCCTTCGACGCGCACGAGATTATTGATCGGCACCGATTCCGGTGGCGGCGTCATGCTGGCCAGTTGCGAAATCAGCGCAGCGCGGCCACGACGCGATTCGCCCATGCCGACGATGCCGCCAGAGCAGACGTGGATGCCCGCATCGCGCACTTTATCGATGGTGTCGAAGCGGTCGGCCTGCGAGTGCGTGGAAATGATGGAGTCATACATCTCGGCGGCGGTGTCGAGATTGTGGTTGTAGTAATCGAGGCCGGCATCGGCGAGTTTGACGGCCTGGCCCTCGCGCAGCATGCCCAGCGTGACGCAGGTTTCCAGCCCAAGCGACTTCACCTGGCGCACCATTTCCAGTACCGGCTCCAGGTCGCGATCCTTCGGGCCGCGCCAGGCTGCGCCCATGCAGAAGCGCGATGCGCCGTTTTCCTTGGCAATGCGCGCTTTGTCGACGACTTCCTGCACGGCCATGAGTTCTTCGCTTTCGAGGCCGGTCTGGTAACGTTTGGCCTGCGAGCAATAGCCACAATCTTCGGAACAACCGCCGGTCTTGATCGACAGCAGGGTCGAGCGTTGCACGGCATTGGCGTCGAAGTGCGCGCGGTGAACCTGCTGGGCGCGGAACATCAGATCGTTGAACGGCAGCTCGAACAGCGCCAGCACCGCATCGGTATGCCAGGCGCCGTCTGCTGCTGCAGCGGCGCTAGCAGCGCTGCGAGGGCGAACGAGCTTGATTTCCTTGGCCTGGATTTCGGGACGGCTAGAGGCTGTGCTGGTGGTCATGGAACAATCTCGATTCTTTAAGAAACAACGGGACAATCAAAGGCAGCGGCGAATGATCCGGGAAACATGAAAGGCTTGTCAAACAACCAGGTCAAGCGTTGGCGCAGCGCAAGCTCGCGCTTGCTCGCCCGGCTATGGCCGCAGGATTGCTTCGTTTGCGGCGGGCGCGCCGGCGAGGTGGCCATTTGCGCGGCTTGCGCGAAAGAGCTGCCCTGGCTCGATGCGGATTCCTGCCCAGTATGTGCCTTGCCGACACCCGGTGCGCAGCAATGTGGTCAATGTCAGCGCAGGACGCCGCATTTCGATGCGACTCTGGCCGCTTTTGTCTACACGCATCCGATTCGCGAAATGGTGCTGGCCCTGAAGTTCGGGCCGGTATTTGCAGTGCGCGACGTGCTGGTCGGCGGCCTGCTCACGGCGTTAGGCGACGTGCATGCCGACGTCATCGTGCCCGTGCCGCTTCACCCGCGGCGGATTGCAGAACGCGGCTTCAACCAGTCAGTGGAACTCGCGCGTGGTGTCGGGCGGGCACTGCGTATTCCTGTGGAAAACGGCTTGGTGGTACGCGACATCGATACGCCACATCAGGCCGGCCTGCCGATACGGCAACGCAGGAAAAACGTACGCGGTGCTTTTCGTTGTGTCGCTCCTATTGCTGGCTCGCATGTGCTCGTCATCGACGACGTCATCACCAGCGGAGCGTCGCTTGACGAACTGGCGCAGACATTGAAGTTTGCCGGCGCCACGCGCGTTACCAATCTACTGGTAGCGAGGACCTTGCGTGGCAGGCGCTAGTGTGGTGTTTCGCAAATCACGAAACCACCCTCGATATCGTCATCCCGGCGAAGGCCGGGATCCAGTGCCACGCGTGCGAACTGGATTCCGGCCTTCGCCGGAATGACGAGGCTGTTGGACTAACTCCATCAATTCAGAAGCACACCACTAGCGGGATTTCTCCCCATATGGCGCCTGCTGACCTGCAAGCTTCGAACTACTTGAGCGAGAGCTTGCTGATGGCGAGTTCGGCGTAGTCATCGGGCTCATCGTACAGATTCGCCGTCCAACCCTTGTTCACGCACACTTGGTTGACGCTGCCATTGCTATCGGTCTTGCTGCACGAAGCGATGTACATGCCGGCCTTGAAGTAGCAGGCTCCCTTGACGTTGATGAAGGCAACCGGCCCGGAATCCAGCATTTGGCCCGAGCGCAGATTCTGATATTTCACGCCGACCGCGCCATCGGCCACTGTGACGTCGATGACCATCTTGTCACCCAGCTTGTAGGCTGAATCCAGTACGACAGAACTTGCACGGTTGTTGAAATATGCCGTCAGCGTACCCGTATCGGTCGCACCATTGGCGTTGGCCGGGCCGGTATACAGCAGCATCAGATTGTCATTGACAGGGTCGTGGATCTGACCGATCGAGGCTTCGGGCTTGTTTTTCGCAGTGTGTGTCAGTACCTGCTCGATATGCATGCTGCGTTTCGCACTTTCGCACGCCCAGGCGCCAAGACCCGAACCGTCGCTCGTCATCTCGCGCAACTCGGTTCGCGAATATGCAGTGTTCTTTGTCGTTCGGGATCCGCCCGCGTTGGCCCTGAAATTGACCGCGGTCCGCGTGGGATTGAGCGTGAACCACGGACTGTTCGAGTAGTTGGATAAATCCAGAATATCTGTTGCCTTGTCGGACGGACCGGTGGGCAGCGTTAGTTTCCACGATTTGAGGCCGCCCAACAGTTCGGAGGGGGACTTTGCTGAACCCGTTTGAGCGCTTGGCTCCGGATTGCCTGCGCCATCGGTCTGGCAACCTGGCAGTGCGCTGACTACCAACAGGGCCAGGGCGAAATTGCGGGAAAAAAGGCGAGAAAAACAGGAAGTGCGTAACGCTACTTTGCGCGAGGTGTTTGCGATCATTTCAGCCCTTCAAAAATTCGATGATTTTTAAAAACGCCATTCCTTTTAGGAGCGCTGGCGACGAGAACCTTCAACCGTCATTTTGCCTTCGGGTGTTTTAGCAATGGCAGCAGAGGTGCGTGAAATCCCACTCAGTCCGGAGATAGAAGCGTAGCAGAGGTGGCAAGTGCAAATACCCGTTAACATCGCCTTGTCTCGTCAGATGTACTCATTCCATGTTCCACATTGTGTTGTTCGAACCCGAAATTCCACCCAATACCGGCAATGTCATGCGGCTTTGCGCCAATACGGGAGCACAGTTGCATCTTGTCCAGCCTTTGGGTTTCGAGCTGAGCGACAAGCTTTTGACACGCGCTGGCATGGACTATCGCGACAAGGCTGTCGTGACCGTGCACGGCGATTGGCTGGCGTGCAGTACGGCGTTAGCGGGTCGGCGCATGTTTGCGATGACGACGCATGGGAGCCAGCGGTTCGACACGCCTCGCTATGAGGCCGGCGACGTATTTGTGTTCGGGCCGGAGTCGCGCGGGCTGCCGCTCTGGCTACGCGAAAGTTTTCCGCCGGAGCAGCGATTGCGCATCCCCATGGTGGTCGACAGCCGCAGTCTAAATCTCTCCAACAGTGCTGCCGTGATGGTGTTCGAGGCGTGGCGGCAGCTCGACTTCAGCTCAGCCGTGTAGCGAGATTGCCCTCGCGTTCAGACGCCCGACTTTTCGAGTCTTTCCTTTTCCTGTGCTTATTGCGGCCGTTGCTCTTTGCAACGTACAAGCGCCTGCTCGATCAGGGCTGCGAGCGATGGCGCATCGAAATTCATACTGGAAATACCGAAGCTGCCGGTCATGGAAGGCCCGCCATCGCTTGCGCCGAGAAGTCGACTTCCTTCTATGATCTGGCGCAGACGCTCGGCAGACTGCAAGGATGAAATTTGACCAAAGGAGAGGCCGTTTCGCTGTCGTGATGGCATTATTTGCATGGCAGACGCTGCGGATGCACGCAGGGCTTTTCTTCGCAACACTTTCGGCTTTGACACAAGTACATGAAACAGCACAGTCGTATCGCCTTGTTCGGTGAATGCATGATCGAGTTACGCGGCCAGATGTTCGGCACGATGCAGCAGAATTTCGGGGGCGATACGCTGAATACAGCGGTCTATCTCGCGCGTCTCGGCGCCGAGGGCGGTGTGCGGGTTTTCTACGCAACCCAGCTTGGCAACGACGCGTACAGCAATGCCATGCTCGAGGCCTGGCAGTTGGAGGGCATCGATACACGATTGGTACGTTGCGAAGACGGCAAGATGCCTGGCCTCTATACCATTCAGGTGGACGAGAATGGCGAACGCACCTTCTACTACTGGCGCGACATGAGCGCGGCGAAGGACTATTTCGTCGACGATCCCAGCCCGCTCGAAGCGCATATCGATGAACTCGACTCGCTTTATTACAGCGGCATAAGCCTCGCCGTATTGCCGGTTTCGGGGCGCGAAAGGCTTTTTGGCGTCATCGAGAAGCTGCGCGCGCGGGGGGGCAAAGTGATCTTCGATAACAACTACCGTCCCCGCTTGTGGCGTGGCGATCCGGATACTATCGAGTGGTACGACCGCGCTTTCGCCAACGCCGATCTGGCCATGATCACGCTCGAAGACAATGCTGCCTTGTACGGGCTCGACGAGGAGTCGGCGATCAGCCACGCTTTCTCGCTGACTGCAGATGAAGTGGTCATCAAGCGTGGCACCGATCAAACCATTGTGCGCGTGCGCGGCATGGAGGCTTTCCTCGTGCCGACCTTCAAGGTTGCCAAAGTAGTCGACACGACCGGTGCTGGCGATTCGTTTGCCGGTGGTTATCTTGCCGCGCGCCTGCAGGGCCAGTCGCCCGAAGTGGCGGCGCGTTCAGGCAACAAGATCGCTTCTATCGTGGTGCAATACCCCGGTGCCATCATTCCGCGCGAAGCGATGCCCGTATTTTTCTTTACCTGAAAACGAGCGGATTCCTTGTACGGCATCATTGCAAGTTGTCAGACATATTTGTATGATATCTCTTAAATACTCCCGATTTGTCTGACAGCTTGTTTCTTTGAGGCGGCGGGTGTTCAAAAAGCATCCAAGGAGCTTCCCGTGCCCATCTTGAGTCGCAATCTTCTCGCCGCAGGAAGCGTTCGAGTCGAAGCATCCACGTCCGCCAAGCGCCCCGATATCCCGCCAGTAGGCATCCTGCAGATCGGCGACGGAAACTTTCTACGCGGTTTTGCCGACTGGATGATCGAAGTCGCCAACGATGCCGGCGTCTTCAACGGACAAGTGACGATGGCCGCCGCGCGCGGCCCCGGTGCGATACCTGCACTGCGCGCGCAGGACGGTTTGTTCACGGTGTTGATGCGCGGCGTGCAAGGCGGCGAGCTGGTCAACAGTACGAAGCTGATCACCTGTGTGCGTGAACTCGTCGATCCGTCGACCGAGTGGCTGGCACTACTCGCCTGCGCCGGCACGCCCAGTCTGCGTTTCCTCATTTCCAACACGACCGAGGCCGGCATTGCCTACGTCGACGAACCTAATCCTGCGGAAAGCTGTCCGCAAAGTTTTCCGGCCAAGCTGACGGCCTTGCTCTGGGAGCGCTTCGTCAAACTCGGTGGCAACCCTGCTGCAGGGCTCATCGTTTTGCCTTGTGAATTGGTCGAAGACAATGGCAGCAAGCTGCGCCACATCGTGTTGCAGCATGCGGTAGCCTGGGGTTTGCCGCCGGTATTCGTGGCCTGGATCGAGCAGCACAACCACTTTCTGAACACGCTTGTCGACCGCATCGTTCCGGGTTTGCCCAGGGAAGCAGATGACGTTTGTGCGAAGCTCGGTTATGAAGATGGCATGCTTGTGGCGGCCGAGCCATTTCACCTGTGGGTGATCGAAGGCTCACAGGAACTCGCTGAAGAATTTCCATTGCACAAGGCCGCGCTCAATGTCATCTGGACCGATGACCTGAAGCCCTATCGCAGCAGCAAGGTGCGCGTGCTCAACGGCGCGCATACGGCGATGGCGATGGCTGCTTTCGGTGCGGGACTGGACAGCGTCAAGAGTGTTATCGACGATGCCGTCTTGTCGAAATACCTGCATAGCCTCATGTTCCAAGAAATCGTGCCCTTCGTGCCGCGTCCGGAGCAAGAGCGCAACCAATACGCCGCCGCCATCATGGAGCGCTTTGCCAACCCTTACATTCGTCACGAGCTGCTTTCCATCGCGCTCAATTCCGTCTCGAAGTGGCAGGTGCGCGTGTTACCGACTATCAAGGACTATGCGCGCGAACATGGCAGGGCGCCCAAGCTGCTGTCATTCTCGCTCGCCGCTTTGCTGGATTTCTACCACGGCAGTCGCAATGCCGCTGGCGAATACCAGGGACTGCGTGACGGCCAGCCATATGCGATCAAAGATAATGCAGATGCCATTAATGCTTTCGACAAGGCATGGCATGGCTGGATCGCCGGTGAAGACGTGTCGGAGCGGGTGCGCGGTATTCTTGCCGATGCGCGTCTGTGGAGTGAAGATCTGACGGCGATACCGTTGTTGTCCGATCAGGTTGCTACCGCACTGAACCGCATCAAGGCCGTCGGCAGCAGGGCGGCTATCGCTGAACTGCTTGACTAGTTAGTCACCGAGTTTTTAGCGCTTCAACGCTCGACCCAGAGCAGAGCGCATAGTTGGAGACAAGAATGCCTCAAGCCACTGCCATCCGCCTTCATATCAATGATGATGTTGTCATTGCCACACAGCAACTCATGCCGGGCAATCGCATCGACGCTGAAGACCTGGTGGTTCGCGATTTGATTCCGCCCGGCCACAAAATTGCGACGCGCTATATCAAGACGGGCGAAGCGGTGCGCCGTTACAACCAGGTCATCGGCTTTGCCAAGACCGATATCGACGTCGGCAAACATGTACATACGCAGAACCTGGCGGTGGCCGAATTCGCACGCGAGCATTCGTTCTGCGCGGACCGACACGACACGCCCAAGCTGGCGAAGCCTGCGACTTTCATGGGCTACAAGCGCCGCAATGGCAAGGTGGGCACGCGCAACTACATTACCGTGATCGCATCGGTAAATTGCTCGGCGACCGTCGTGCGCAATATCGCCAGATACTTCACGGCGGAGCGCTTGGCGGACTATCCGAATATTGACGGCGTCATATCTTTAGTTCACCAGACCGGCTGCGGCATGAATGGCGCGGGCGAGGGTATGCAGGCATTGCGCCGCACCTTGACGGGTTATGCCATTCATCCCAATACGGCGGCGGCGCTGTTCGTTGGGTTGGGTTGCGAAGTGAACCAGGTCGCGCCCATGGTCGAACAATTGGGCAGCATGCAGCCGGGCATGTTGCAATCACTCAATATCCAGGATCTTGGGGGCACCTCGAATGCCATCAGCAGAGGCATCGAACTCGTCCAGGCCATGCTGCCAGCAGTCAACGAATTTCGGCGCGAACCAGTGCCGGTCAGCGCGCTGATCATCGGCCTCAATTGCGGTGGCTCGGACGGTTATTCCGGCATCACCGCCAACCCGGCGCTGGGTGGCGCCGTCGATCTGCTCGTAGCCAACGGTGGCACGGCGATCCTCTCCGAAACACCGGAAATTTACGGTGCCGAGCACTTGCTCACGTGTCGTGCGGCGACGCCGGCGGTCGCCGAGAAACTGCTCGGACGCATCGACTGGTGGAAGAACTACACCAGCCGTAATGGCGGCGAAATGGACAACAATCCATCGGTGGGCAACAAGGCGGGTGGTCTCACCACCATTCTCGAAAAGTCGCTCGGCGCAGTGGCCAAGGGTGGCACCACCAATCTCAACGCGGTTTACGAATATGCTGAACAGGTAACAGACAAGGGTTTCGTATTCATGGATACGCCGGGCTACGATCCGGTGTCGGCGACGGGTCAGGCGGCGGGCGGCGCGCAGATCATCTGCTTCACGACGGGGCGCGGTTCGGCATTCGGTTGCGCCGGCGTGCCGACCATCAAATTCTCGACGAACAATGTGCTGTGGAATCGTCAGCGCGACGACATGGACGTGAATGCCGGCGATCTGCTCGACGGCGTGCCCATGCAGGTTATCAGCCAGCGTTTCTTCGACGCCATCGTGCGCCACGCATCAGGCGAGAAGACGCGCAGCGAAGTGCTCGGCTATGGCGAGGACGAGTTTCTACCGTGGCAGATCGGTGCGGTGATGTAAAAATCTTCGCGCCTTTGCAGTGAATCTTTGGTCGCTACTTTGTCTTCTTCGCCTCGCTGCAGGCATGACACAGGCCATACAGATGCATGGCGTGATCGCTCAACGTAAAGCCGAGCTCGCCTGCAACCTGGTGCTGACGCGCCTCGATGACTTCATCGAAAAATTCTTCGACGCGGCCACAGCTCAGGCAAACGATATGGTCGTGATGGTGGCCTTCGTTGAGTTCGAACACGGCTTTGCCGGACTCGAAATGATGGCGCTTCAACAGGCCTGCTTCTTCGAATTGCGTCAGCACGCGGTAGATGGTGGCCAGCCCAACGTCGAGATCCTCGACGAGCAATAGACGATAGACGTCTTCCGCCGTGAGGTGACGCTCGTTGCTGCGCTGGAACAGATCAAGAATCTTCAGGCGTGGCAGCGTGGCCTTGAGGCCCATGTTCTTGAGGCTTTGCGGAGAGGCCATCTTGTTCTCCAGAGGAGGTGAGGCGAGGTGCCGAGACGGCTATGATATAGTTTCGCGCTTCAGCGTGGAACGCGCCAGTGTCTTGGCTGATCTCGCGCCCTTGTCAATCGTTGCTATTTCTATGTTGCTGCGAAGTGCCGCCCGATTGCCATGGCGGCCGGTCCGCCCAGGGTTTTTATGTTTACTGTCCGTTCGATCAAACTCGCCCGCCGCATTTTTCACGGCCCCATTTCGCTGAGCGTCCTCGCCGCGGTATTCGTGTTGGGCCTGTCGGCCTGCAGCGTGACGCGACAACTGCATCCATATAGCATAGACATCCGGCAAGGCAACTATGTGACGCAGGAGATGGCCGCACGACTCACGCCGGGCATGACTGAGGAACAGGTGCGGTTCATCATGGGTACGCCCTTGCTCGTCGATCCTTTTCACGCAGATCGTTGGGACTATGTTTATCTCTACGCGCCGCAAGGCAGGGTAAGCGAGCAGCGTCGCATCACGCTCAAGTTCAAGGACGGCAAGCTGAGCAGCGTCGAAGGCGACGTGGTGGCTGCCATACCTGCGGCCGCGCAAAGCACGGCACGGGCAACGCCCTGATCGTTCGGGTCGGGTCGTAGCAGATATCGGGAAATTTTCATGACAATGAAACTCGCCATTGCCGGCAGTTCCGGCCGCATGGGCCGCATGCTGATCGAAGCCGCTCTGCAGACGCCCGACGTGCAACTTGTTGCCGCACTCGACCGCGTCGACAGCGTGTGGATCGGTCGCGATGCGGGTGAATTCGATGGTGTCAAGACGGGCATCGTCATCAGCGCGGATGTCGATGCGGCCTTTGCCGTGGCCGACTGCCTGATCGACTTCACTCGTCCCGAAGCTACCTTGTCGCACCTGCAGGCAGCACGTCGCGCCGGCAAGGCCATGGTGATCGGTACGACGGGTTTCAAGGCAGAAGAAAAAGCGATCGTTGCGGAGGCCGCGCAAAGCATCCCGATCGTATTTGCACCGAACATGGCAGTTGGCGTGAACGCCGTCTTCAAGTTGCTTGAGGTCGCGGCCAAAATCCTTTCCACTGGTTATGACGTTGAAGTATATGAGGCACATCATCGTTTCAAGATCGATGCGCCGTCAGGCACCGCGTTGCGCATGGGAGAGGTGGTGGCGCAGGCGCTCGGACGCGATCTGAAGGATTGCGCTGTGTATGGACGCGAAGGTGTGACCGGCGAGCGCGATCCGCAAACCATCGGCTTTGCCACTGTGCGCGGCGGCGACATCGTCGGCGACCACACCGTGACTTTCGCCGCCCTGGGCGAACGCGTGGAGATTTCTCACAAGGCGGCCAACCGCATGCCTTACGCAACTGGGTCGATGCGCGCAGCGTTATTCCTGCGAGGCAGGACCCACGGTCTCTACGATATGCAGGACGTGCTCGGTCTCAGGTAGTTCCGCGGCCTCGACGATTATTTCCCAGGCATTTGTCATTGCCGTTCGGGCAAATGACACTGCCATATCATCGACTAACTCTATCGGCAATAAATGCCGTCCAATTCGGACGGAGTTTAGGGGTTTCTCTAACCCCAGCTTTATAGGGTGTACCCTGATGTCTTGTTGTGAACCAATCGTTTACCCTCGTTTGCCGGCTCGTAGAAGCTGCGGCTAACCATAACGGAGGAAGACGATGAAGAGCATACCCATGCCTGCGCCCCGCAGGCTATTCGTGTCGCCACCTGTCTCAGGCCTTTTATCGGCCCGAGTCACGCGTGGCATCAAGACACTCCTTGTTGGCGCGGTCATGGTGGGAGCTTCTCTCGCTGCCAGCGCCGCGACCATCACCAGTAGCAGCGGCTTCGTCAATACGTCGATCACAAATCAGACCGGCACCTTCACGGCGACCTTCGACGCGAGTCCGTCGATCTCGCCGGCCAACGACGTGCTGTCCTTTAGCAGTGGTGCACAGAGTGCCTATACGGGACTGGCCGCCAGCGTGCGCTTCAACACCACAGGTACCATCGACGCGCGCAATGGTGGCGCCTATGCCGCTGCCGCCAGCATTCCGTTCTCGGCTGGCAGCAATTACCATTTCCGCATGGTGATCAACGTTGCCAACCATACTTACTCGGCCTACGTAACGCCGCCGGGAGGCTCGGAGCTGACCGTTGCCAGCAACTACGCTTTCCGCACCGAACAAGCCGGCATCACCAACATCAATAACTTCGATGCCAACGTGAATTCCTCGCCAGGCGGTTCGCTGACCTATACGACACCGACCATTGCCGGTAGCTCAAGCTCTTCGTCCTCCTCCGTAAGTTCCAGCTCCAGCAGCTCCTCCAGCTCAGTGTCCAGTAGTTCTTCGAGCAGCACTGTAGGTACGACCATCAACAGCAGCAATGGCTTCGTTAATTCGGCCATCGCCAACCAAACGGGTAGCTTCACCGCAACCTTCGACGGCAAGCCCTCGGTTTCGCCCGCCAATGACACCCTGTCCTTCAGCAGCGGTGCGCAGAGTGCCTACACGGGCCTGGCCGCCACGGTGCGCTTCAACACCACCGGCACCATCGACGCGCGTAACGGCGGCGCCTACGCCGCAGTGACGAGTGTTCCATTCTCGGCCAACAGCAACTACCACTTCCGCATGGTGATCAACGTAGCGGCCAAGACTTACTCGGCCTACGTGACGGCACCTGGCGGTGTGGAGCAGACCATTGCCAGCAACTACGCCTTCCGTACCGAGCAGGCCGGCATCACCAACCTCAATAACTTCGATGCCAATGTCAATTCTGCGCCTGGCGGTTCGCTGACCTTTACGCTGCCCGTCATCACCGGCAGCTCATCGAGTTCAGTGTCTTCGTCGTCGAGTTCGATCAGCTCCAGCCCCAGCTCGAGCTCGGTCAGCTCCAGCTCCAGCTCGAGCTCGAGCTCGGTCAGCTCATCAAGTTCCAGCAGTTCCAGTTCAAGCAGTAGCTCGAGTTCCGCTGGCGGTGCCTGGAATGGCAACTTCGATGGCTTTAATACGCCTGCTTGGGGTAGTGCCTGGGGTGTCGCAGTTCCCGGTGATGCGCAGAGCTTCGGTCAGAATGACGCTGGCATGGCCGCCTTCACCGATCCGACATCACCGGATGGGCACCAAGTCTTGAAGGTCAGCTACAAGGCGCATTCGACCGCGCGCTCATGTGGCTCGTCCTGCCCCTTGCCTGATGGCGGTCAGTTCTATCAGGACTTGAAAAAGACAGGCCGTACTGACTTGATCAATGCGCCAGTGATGCACTTGCGCTATTACGTGAAGTTCGGCCCTAACCCAGGCGGAAGTGCCTATGACTGGGGCAAGGCTGGCAAGATGCCTGGCCTGTGGGGTGGTGTGGAAGGTCAGGAAAGTGGCTGCATCTCTACTACCAACGGCTGGTCTACGCGCTACATGTGGCGTGGCCCGAACAAGCAAGAGGTCTATCTGTACCCACCGGCCGGCAATACGCGCGTGACATGCGGCGGTGATAACTTCTGGGGCTCTGGTTGGCAGAACGACGGCAAGTGGCACTACGTAGAGCAAGCCGTCGACCGTATCAACGGCACCATCAACGTCTGGTATGACGGCGTACAGAAGGTGACCAATCTCGATATCGGCACTGGGTACAATCAGTGGCCTTTCAGCGGCATCCTCTTCTCCACCTTCTACGGTGGTCATGACACCAGTTGGGGACCGGCAGTCGATACGACTTCCTACTGGGCCAAGTTCACAATCAGTACGACGTATATCGGCCCGTAAGAAGGTCGTTATGTGACGAAAAAGGAGGGCGAATTCGCCCTCCTTTTTTTATGGAATTGTGCGTAACAGGCCAGGGGCTTTCACGCAATGGACGTCACGCATTATCTGCGTCAGCGCAAACCTGTAGAAAATGCGTTTCGCATAAATGCGATCAAAGCCTGAAGGCACCGACCACGGCGTTCATCTTGCCGGAGAAAGCATGCAATTTTTCTGCCGAGGTGCTCATGCTGGTCACCGCGTTGTTGTTGTTTTCCACCATGCGCGCGATGCGTTCGATATTGCGTGCGATTTCGGCGTTCGAGCGATTCTGTTCGCGCACCGAGCCAGCGATAGCGTCGAGCTGATTGGTCGCGCGTGCCACGGCCTCATTGGCGGCGGTCAATGCGGCTACGGTGTTGTCCATGCCGGCGCGGCTGTTATCGATGGTCGACAAGCCGTGCTGTACGGCACTTTCCAGATCTTCGGCCTGCGCGTTCAACGTTGCGGTAATGGCGTCGATCTCGGCGGCAGACTGACCTGATTTTTCGGCCAGCTTGCGCACTTCGTCGGCGACCACGGCGAAACCGCGACCGGCCTCGCCCGCGCGTGCTGCTTCGATCGCAGCATTCAGCGCCAACAAATTTGTTTGATCGGCAATTTCACGCACCTGTCGCGTCATTGAGCTGATGCGTTGCATGCTGTGCACGGATTCCTGAGAAGCTGAGGCGACGCGCTGGATCACTTGCGCGGCTTCATCGATGACATGCTTCACTTCATTGAGCTTGGCCTGCACGCTACGTGACTGGTCGAGGCTGTCGTGCGACAGACGATTGGCGTTGTCGGCGTTCTCCGTGATCGTTTCCATCGCTTGCGACAGTTCCTGCATCGAGACGGCCGTCGATGAAGCCGCTTCGGATTGTTCGTAGGAAGAGTCGGATACTTTGGCAGCATCACTGGCAACTGCGTCCACACCCTGCTTGAGGGTCGCAGCACCTTCGCGTATCTGCATGATCAGACCGCCGAGTTCCTTGCGGATTGCTTCAGCCGACTCGGCTACATGCCGGAATTCGCTGCAGTGATTCAGCCCAATAGATCGACTGAAATCGCCCGAGGCCAGTCGTTTGAGATCGCTGGCGAGCGTTGTCGTGCGCGTGACCAGATGCAGTTGCAACATCCACAGGAAGGCCCCCAGCGCCGCCACGCCAGCGACAGGCATGAGGATCAGGCTCGCCCACAAGGCGTTGTGCGCGCTGGCGAGGGCCGCTTGTGTGGCGGCATTCTGTTCGGCGGGTTGAATCTTGAGCAACTCTGCACCGAGCGATTGCACGGCGGACCACTGTGCTGCCAAGCCGACGCCACCGACGACGAGTACGCAAGCCGCACCCACGCCACAGACGACAAGGAGTTGGCTACGCATGCTGTTGAAAACGCTGCTGCTCATGAAACTATCCCCTGGATTGCACTGCCTTCGATTGTGTTTTAACGGCATGCAATCCCTTGGCTTGAGATGCCATCTGTTGCGGAACAGCCGTTTGAATCGCAGGTCGCCTGCCTTTTTTAGCCCTCATTTTCGAAGCACTGCCATCCCCGGCGCTGATGTCCAATCAGGACCTAGCGCGCACGCGGCACCACGACGCAGTCAAGTCGCAGGGAGGGATGCCGATATGCTTAAACGGGTTAACCAGAAATCGCCGATCGGCAAGGATCAGCATGGCAAGGCGCCGGCACGAAGAAGAGCACGAAAATCACGAACGCTGGCTGGTGTCCTACGCGGACTTCATCACCCTGCTGTTCGCGTTCTTCGTCGTCATGTACGCCGTCAGCTCCGTCAACGAGGGCAAGTATCGCGTGCTGTCGGATTCGCTGGTCAATGCTTTTCGTAGCGCAGCCAATGTCGAAGGCGCCTCCATCGTGTCGCCGCCTCGCGACAATGGCTCGCCGGTGCCTGTAATCATCGCGCGCGCGCCCAAACCCGATCCGCAGGCCGAAGCGCAGCGCACCAAACAGCGCGTCAAGATGCGCAATATGGCCGATGAAATTCGCAAGGTACTTGAACCCTTGGTCAAGGGTGGGCAGGTTCGTGTCAATGAGGGCGTGCATGGCATCTCTGTCGAGATAAATGCCAGCGTCCTGTTTGCGCCCGGCGGAGCCCAGCTCGGGCCGCCTGCGGTGCGCGCATTGCAAGCTGTGGCGGAAGTGGTTGCACCTGCCGACTTCCCGGTGACGATCGAAGGGCATACCGACAATGTGCCGATCAGCACGCCGAACTTTCCTTCCAACTGGGAGCTGTCGGCGGTGCGCGCGTCCTCTGTCGTGCGACTTTTTGTCGGCAGCGGCGTCGATCCACGACGCCTGACAGCGGCCGGCTATGGCGATCAACGGCCCATTGCCGACAATTCCGTGGTCGAGGGCCGCGCACGCAACCGCCGTGTCACGATCCTGATCGAATCGATGTTGCCGGAAGTGGCGAGCGCCAGTACACCCGTCCGTGTATCCACCGCCGAGGGCGCGCTGGGAACACCCGAGGATCAGCCTTTGCAGATGCCCGCTTCGCCATCTGCCGGCAAGTGAAAGCGGCGCCGAGTACGGACCTACCGGCGCTAGCCATATTTTATTTGCATAAAATGACACTTGCTTGATACTTGCAGATTATTGCCGACAGTCTTCTGATGCTCAATTTACTTCCCCACGCCGGCGCGCCGCGCGTGCCATTGCGTGGTGTGCTGATCTACGCGCTGGCACTGCTGTTTTTTTCCGGCATGGACGCTGCTTCCAAATATCTTGCCTTGCGCCATCCGGTGCCGCAAGTTGCATGGATGCGTTACAGCGTGCATCTGCTGCTGATGACGGTGATTTTTGCGCCGACGATGGGGCGTGGTCTGGTCAGCACCCGGCGCAGCGGGCTTGTTGTCCTGCGTGCCATGTGCCTCGTCGCGATCACGCTATGCATGATGTTTGCATTGCGCAGGTTGCCGCTGGCCGAGGCGACATCGATTCTGTTCGTAGCGCCGCTACTTGTGGTTCTGTTGGCGCGGCCCGTTCTGCGCGAACGCATCGGTATCGTGCGCTGGAGCACTGTGCTGGCGGGGTTCGCAGGTGTGCTACTCGTCGTAAGACCGAGCGGCACGCTCGATAGCATCGGTGTGGCCTTCGCGTTGGCGACGGCGTTTTCGAGCACGGCCTACCAGCTCCTAACGCGCATCCTCAGTCGCACGGACAATGCGGTTGTCATGCTCTACTATTCCGCCCTGGCAGGCACGGTGGTCTTCGGCCTGAGCCTGCCCTGGTTCTGGTTCGACGTAGTGCCTTCGCCATTGGACGCAGCGCTCTATTGCAGTCTGGGAGTGCTGGGTTTCATCGGTCATCTGTGTTTCACCCTGGCGTTTCGCGATGCGCCGGCATCGCTGCTGGCGCCGGTGACGTATCTGCAGCTCGTATGGGCAGGCTTGCTCGGCTGGTTGATCTTCTCCCAGGTGCCGGACGGCTATACCTTGCTGGGCATGTCGATCGTGGCCGCATCCGGCGTGGTGGTAACCCTCATCGGCAGACAGCCGGAACCTATCGTCAAGTGAATCCACTCAGGCCGTAGCAGGGTAGGGATAGATGGAAGACAACGCCTCCGAGCGACCTGACGGCTGGGTGATGCGTACATGCTCGCGGCGAAACTCGCGTGCCTGATGTAGACCGCAGGAGTGCGCGATCATGTCGATTTCGCGGTTCATGCTATTGCAATAATTGGCCACGCGCGTGGTCTTGTCTTCGACGACCAGGCCGCGCTGTAGTTTGGGATTGTGTGTGGTGACACCGGTCGGGCAGGTGTTGGTATGACAACGCAATGCCTGGATGCAGCCGAGGGCGAACATGAAGCCACGTGCCGTAGTCACGAAATCCGCGCCGCAAGCCAGTGCCCATGCAGCGCGCGCCGAGGTGACGAGCTTGCCCGAGGCAACGACCTTCACGCGCTCCTTCATACCGGCGGCGATCAGCGCATCCACCACGCGCGGCAGCGCTTCGTTGATCGACAGCGCCACGTGATCGGCGAGCGCTTGCGGTGCGGCGCCCGAACCACCTTCGCCGCCGTCTATGACAATGAAATCCGGCGCGTGTTGCAGACCGCGTCGCAGCGTCGCTTCGCATAATTCGTTCATGAATTGCCAACCGCCGATAGCGGTCTTGATGCCGACCGGCTTGCCGGTGATGTCGCGCACGCGGGCGATGAAGTCGAGTAGCTGTTCGATGTTGGCGATATCGAGATGTCGGTTTGGACTGATCGAATCGTGTCCGACCGGAATACCGCGAATGCGTGCGATCTCCTCGGTGACCTTCGCTCCCGGCAGCACGCCGCCCTTGCCCGGCTTTGCGCCTTGCGCGAGTTTGACCTCGAATGCGCGCACCGTTTCGTATGCCGCCAATTCGCGCAGCCGCTCCGGCGAGAACATGCCATGGCTGTCGCGCACGCCATACTTGGCAGTGCCGATCTGCATGATGAGGTCGCAGCCACCTTCGAGGTGATATGGCGACAGCCCGCCTTCGCCGGTACCCATCCAGCATTCCGCGCCGTGCGCGCCATTCGACAAGGCCTGTACCGCAGGTTTTGAAATCGCGCCGAAACTCATGCCACTGATATTCACGATGGAGCGCGCGGCGAAGGGTGTCTGGCAATGCCCGGCGCCGATGATCAGTGGCGGTGTTGGCAGACGGTCCTCTTCGAGGATGGGGAAGGGCGCATTGACGAAGATCAGCGCGCCGGGCTCCTGCAGGCGATAGGTCGAGCCGAAGCCGATGACGCCGCCTTCATCCTTGGCCAGGCGATAGATCCACGAACGCGTCGAGCGGTCGAAGGGCATCTCGTCGCGATCGCCGAGAAAAAAGTACTGGCGGAAATATTCGCCGAGCTGCTCGAAGAAATAGCGCAGCCGGCCAATAATCGGATAATTGCGCAGGATGGTGTGTTTCTTCTGCGTAATATCCTGCACATACCAATACACTAGGAGCGTGACGAGAACCAGCGCCAGCACGGTGCCGAGGCTGACGCTCAGGATGGTAACAATGCTCGGCGCGACATCCATCAAATGCTCTCCCTGCGTGTACAATCGGTTCTATCAGATCACGAGGTAGCACCCCAGACCATGGCATTGACTCAACAATCGACTCCACAGATGAGCCAGCAATTGCGCGTCGAGATACAGCGCGAAGTGGCCAGCGCACTTGCCGAGGATATCGGCACGGGCGATCTTACAGCACAGTTGATTCCTGTCACCGCTACCGCTACGGGCCGCGTGTCGACACGGCAGGATGCCATTCTGTGCGGCGTTGAGTGGTTCGATACCGTGTTCCAGATGCTCGACCCGCAGTCCTCCGTCGTGTGGCATGCCCGCGATGGCGAACGCATCAAGGCTGGCCAAGCGCTCTGCGATATTTTCGCCAGCGCACGCAGTCTTCTCACCGCCGAGCGTACCGCCCTCAATTTCCTGCAACTGCTCTCCGGCACGGCGACGACGACCGCCCGTTTCGTCGAAGCTATAGCGGGCACCAAAGCGCGCATCGTCGATACGCGCAAAACCTTGCCGGGGCTGCGTCTGGCGCAAAAATATGCCGTTTGCGTAGGCGGCGGCCACAATCATCGCATCGGTCTTTATGACGGCGTGCTGATCAAGGAAAATCACATTATTGCCGCCGGTGGCGTCAGGCAGGCCTTGCAGCGTGCGCTGCAAATCGCGCCGTCGAACGCCTTCATCGAAATCGAAGTCGAGAGTCTGGACGAGCTGCGTGAAGCGTTGACCGCCGGCGCCAAGATGATCCTGCTCGACAATATGTCGGTGGATGAAATGCGCGAAGCGGTGAGCATTACTGCGGGCCGGGCGCAACTCGAAGCGTCGGGCGGCGTCGGCCTGGAGCGTGTGCGTGAGATCGCCGAGACGGGTGTAGATCGTATCTCTGTGGGCGGTCTGACGAAGGATGTGCGTGCCGTCGATCTGTCCTTGCGTCACATCGAAGAGTAGGTCCAGTGCCGGGCCAGTGCGGCCGGCGCGCTGCGCCGCCGCCGTTGCCTGATTGAGCCGAAAATTCTTGCTGGAGTGTTTGCCTGATGTGGTTCTACGTTTACTACTGCGTTGCGATCGCGATACTCATCCTGCATTTCACGGGATTTCTCGGTCGTCGCAATCTGGAGTGGTTGATCTATGTGCTGGCGGTGACGGTCTTCCCGGCGGTCATCTATCTTTGAGGCTGACGCCACAACAAAAAAAGCCCCGATCCGATCGGGGCTTTTTTATTTCAGAGGCAAGCTTGCTCAGCCGAAATTCGCGGCCGCAAAGTCCCAGTTGGCGAGGTTGTTGAGGAACACTTCGACGAACTTCGGGCGCGCATTGCGATAGTCGATGTAGTAGGCGTGCTCCCACACGTCGATGGTCAGCAGGGCCTTGTCGCCCGTCGTCAGTGGCGTGCCGGCAGGGCCCATATTGACGATGTCGACGCTGCCGTCGCTCTTCTTCACGAGCCAGGTCCAGCCCGAGCCAAAGTTGCCGACGGCGCTCTTCGTGAAGGCTTCCTTGAAGGCATCGAAGCTACCCCATTTGGCATTGATGGCATCGGCCAGTTTGCCAGTAGGCGCACCGCCGCCGGCGGGCTTCAGGCAGCTCCAGAAGAAAGTGTGGTTCCACACCTGGGCAGAATTGTTGTAGATGCCGCCGGAAGATTTCTTGATGATCTCTTCGAGCGGAGCGTTCTCGAATTCGGTACCGGGAATCAGGTTGTTCAGATTCGTCACATAAGCTTGGTGATGCTTGCTGTAGTGGTAATCAAAAGTTTCGGCGGACATGTGCGGCGCCAACGCATCTTTCGAGAAGGGCAGGGGAGGAAGGGTATGTGCCATTTTGATCTCCTTGTTCGGGGGTTGCGCGGGAAAGTTGACTAGTTTAGTCGGGAACAGCAGGTAGTGACAATCTCGCCGTGGCAATCTCGAATTGCCGGGTGGATTTTACGAACGGGTGTCGCGCACCTCTGCGGCAGCACGTCCGGCAGCGAACACCAGTTCCAGCGTGTCGCCGACCTGCAACTGGGCCGCATCGCGCACTAGTCTGCCCGAGGCATCGCACACCATGGCGTAGCCGCGCTGCAATACGGCTTCCGGATTGAGATGGCTCAGTGCGGCTTCCAGCGAGCGCAGTTTGTCGACGCGCTGTGCATGGCTTTGGCGCAAAGCGCTGCGTAAACGCGCCTGCAATGCATCGATGGCGAGCTGTCGCGGCAGCACACTCGGCATACGACGTTCCAGGCGTGTTTGCAGACTATGCAATTGTCGTACGATGACATCATGTTGCCTGATGACGGCATGATCAAGTCGCAGCGCGAGCTGATCGAGCATGGCGCCGTGGCGCGCGATGCGTTCGCGCGGATGCACCAGGCGCCGTTCGAGCATATCGAGCGCCTGCGCCAATTGCCCGAAGCGGCGCATGGCAGCGCGCTGCAGTTCGCTGGCAAGGCCCGGCAGACGCTGGCGCAAGGCGAACAGGCCGGCGCTCAGAATCTCGGCGGCGGCGGTCGGCGTGGCGGCGCGCAGATCGGCGGCGAAATCTGCCAACGTCATATCCGTTTCGTGACCGACACCACTGATCACCGGCACGGCGCAGGCGCGGATGGCGCGCACCACGGTTTCGTGATTGAAGGCCCATAGATCTTCCAGGCTCCCGCCGCCGCGACACAGGATCAGTACTTCGATGCCATCGTCATGGCTGCGCGCGCTGGCGACGAGGATGGCTTGCGCGATCTGTTCGCCAGCGGCTTCGCCCTGCACGAGGGTCGGATAGAGGATGACTTCGAGCGCCGGCGCACGCCGCTGCAGCGTAATCAGCACGTCGCGCAGGGCTGCTGCTGCCAGCGAAGTGACCACGCCGATGCGACGCGGCAGACGTGGTATGACGCGCTTGAGTTCGCTGGCAAACAGGCCTTCCGCTTCGAGGCGCGTCTTGAGACGCATGAAGGCTTCGAACAGATTGCCTTGCCCGGCGCGACGGACGTGCTCGATGCTGAGTTGCAGATCACCGCGCGGTTCGTAGACGGTGACTTGCGCGCGCACTTCGACCTGCATGCCTTCGAGTAACTGGAAGGCGAGCAACTGCGCCTTGTTGCGCCACATCGCGCAGCGCAGCTGGCCGCCACCATCTTTCAGCGTAAAGTAGACATGGCCGGAACCGGCGCGGACCAGGTTGGATATCTCACCGGACACCCAGGCAAGCGGAAAACCGCTCTCCAGATGACGGCGAATATGTCGGACAAAATCCGACACAGGCGTGGCGGCCGCGCTGACACTGGGTGTACTGGGGATGTCTTGCATGGCGCCGATTCTAGCTAAATCCACAATGCCGCACGGGAAAACCTGTGGCGTCGCCAAAAATGTGCCCAAGAAGAGTATTGACAGATCAAAAAATATATAAGTATTTGATTTATATAGGCTGTAACCATAGCTTCATTTTTGATCGAAGTATCAAAAATCCTTGTGGCAGGCCTACTTAGCGCACCCATCCAAGAGCTACCCACACAGTTGTCCACAGATTCTGTGGATTGTAATTTGCCCGAAGAAAAAGCATTCGATATGTCACTCGGGTTTTCCCGTAGTTCGGGGGCGATGTGCTATCGCAGCAACTGTCAGCAAATCTCGCTGACCATCCGGCGATCTGTGCTTGCCGCACTGCCATGTCAAAGGCTACAGTTCGGCGCTGATTCAATTCGTCGTCACCGACTCAATCACTCCCGGGAGTTTCGCACGTGCTGGACATCCTCCGCGCCGCCGGTTGGCCCATCTATTTTCTACTTGTCGCTTCCATCATTTCGCTGGCGCTCATCATCGAGCGCGCCATCTCGCTACGCCGCAACGTGATCGTGCCGCCGGGCTTCCTCGAAAAGCTCGTGGCGGAATTACGCCAGGGTGGTGTCAGCGAGGACCTGATCAAGCGCGTGCAGGCACACTCGCCGCTCGGCCGTGTGCTGGCCGCCGGCCTGCGCAACATGCGCGCTACGCGCGAGGTGATGAAGGAAGCGATCGAGGAAGCCGGCCATGCGGTCGCGCACGATCTCGAGCGCTTTCTCACTACGCTGGGCACCATCGCCACGGTCAGCCCGCTGATGGGCCTGTTCGGCACCGTCATCGGCATGATAGAACTCTTCGGTGCGCAGAACCCGGCCGGTGGCGGTACCGATCCGCAACAACTTGCACATGGCATATCGGTGGCGTTGTACAACACCGGCTTCGGCCTGATGATCGCCATTCCCTCGCTGATCGCGCATCGTCACTATCGCGCGCAGGTCGACAGCATCATCGTCGAGATGGAGCAGCAAGCCATTCGTCTGGTCGATGTCATCCACGGCGAACGCAAGAAATAAATCGAGATAGTCGACAAAGCGCGGGCAAGCGCCGAACAAACGCCAAGGACTCTACACATGGACTTCCGTCGCGGACGAGGCAAGGAAGAGCTGGAGATCAACTTGATCCCGCTCATCGATGTGCTGCTGGTGATCATCATCTTCCTGATGCTGACCACCACTTACTCGCGTTTCTCCGGGCTGGAGATCAACCTGCCCACTGCCGATTCGCAGTCGACGCAGGAAAAATCTGACGAGATCGACGTTGCCGTTACGGCGCGCGGCGAGATCACCGTCAATCGCACGCCGGTCGGCAGCACCGATGTCGGCGTCATAGCCGACGCGCTCAAACGTGCCATGCCGAGCGGCGCTACCAAGCCGCCGGTGCTGGTGATCAATGCCGATGCGCTGGCCACCCACCAGCGTGTCATCGATGTCATGCAGGCTGCGCAACGTGCTGGCCTGCCCTACGTTTCCTTCGCCACCCAAGCCACGCGCTGACCCCTGCCGATGCCACGCAGCACGCCTTTCTGGTGGGCCACACGCGGTCCGCTCGCCTGGCCGCAATTGCCCTTTGCTATGCTGTTTGCATGGGTGTCGGCACTGCGCCGTCTGGCTTGGCGTGCGGGCTGTCTGCGGGCACAGCGCCTGCCCGTGCCGGTGGTGGTCGTTGGTAATGTCGCAGCGGGTGGCAGTGGCAAGACGCCGGTGGTGATCTGGCTTGCCGATGCACTGCGTCGGCGCGGCTGGACGCCGGGCATCATCTCGCGCGGTTATGGCGGTCACGCATTGGTGCCGACCGAGGTGGGGCCGCAGGGCGACCCGGCCCTGGTCGGCGATGAACCGGTCTTGATCAGTCGCCGCACTGGCGCGCCGGTATGGATCGGACGCGACCGACCGGCGGTCGGTCGTGCGTTGCTCGCCGCGCACGCCGATGTCAATGTCATTATCAGCGACGATGGCCTGCAGCACTACCGTCTCGCCCGTGACGTGGAAATCGTGGTGCTCGATGAACGCATTCTCGGCAATGCGTTACCCTTGCCCGCCGGGCCGATGCGCGAGCCCTTGCGCCGCGTGCGTCAGGCGCATCTGGCGATCCTGCATGGCGAGAGCAGCGCACGCACACGTCATGCCATTGGCAAGGTCAATACGGCGCGCATGTCGCTTGCGACCGGCCGCTTCTATCGGCTACAGAATCCTGCCGAGCAAACCGATGCGGCGCAGTTGCAGTCGCTGATGCTCAAGGCGGTGGCGGGCATCGGCAGGCCGGAGCGCTTCTTCGAAAGCCTGCGCGCACTCGGCCTGACACCGCGCGATATGCGTGC
This sequence comes from Rhodocyclales bacterium, assembly GCA_028292505.1. Classification (GTDB taxonomy): domain Bacteria; phylum Pseudomonadota; class Gammaproteobacteria; order Burkholderiales; family Rhodocyclaceae; genus Viridibacterium. The sequence goes on along the minus strand of JAQGMF010000016.1, from coordinate 3,857 downwards.
TTTTCCCGATCATCATGCCTTCTCGGCACGCGATCTCGCGCTTGACGGCGCCGATGCGCTGCTGATGACGGAGAAGGATGCGATAAAATGCCGGGCAATCGCGCCCGAACAAACATGGGTCTTGCCCGTCGATGCCGACATCGACGCGTCGGCGCTGGATACTATCTTGGAGCACCTGCATGGACCCAAAGCTGCTTGAAATCCTCGTCTGTCCCGTCTGCAAGGGACCGCTGGACAATCGTAAGGCCGACAAGGAACTGGTGTGTCGACCCTGCCGCCTCGCTTATGCCGTACGCGATGGCATCCCGGTGATGCTGGCCGATGAAGCACGCACGCTATCAGCGGAAGAAGCCCAGCAGTGACGTCGACACCTATCGAGGTCGCGCCTTTCAAGGTCACGCCCTTCAAAGTCATCATCCCGGCGCGCTATGCGTCGACGCGCCTGCCTGCCAAGCCGCTGGCGGATCTGGCAGGCAAGCCGATGGTGGTGCGCGTCATGGAGCGTGCGCTGGCTGCCGGCGCGCAGGAAGTATGGATCGCAACCGACCACCCGGAAGTGGCACAGGCCGTTCAGGCCGCGGGGGGCAATGCGCTGATGACGCGCGCCGATCATCCCAGTGGCACGGACCGGCTCGGCGAAGTCGTCGATGCACTCGGTTGGGATGACAAAACCATCATCGTCAATGTGCAAGGCGATGAGCCGCTGATCGATCCGGCCATCATCGCGCGTTGCGCACGGGCGCTTGCCGAAGATGCCGAGGCCGCCATCGCCACGGCATCGCACCGGATTCATACCCTCGAAGATTTTCTGAACCCGGCTGTCGTCAAGCTGATCAGCGACGCCCACGGGCGTGCAATGTATTTCTCGCGCGCCCCGATTCCCTGGCCGCGCGACGCGTTTGCAGCCGGCCTGCCAAGCAAGGGAAATCTCCCCGTCTGGTTGAGGCCGCAACGCCATGTAGGTTTGTACGCCTATCGCGCCAGCTTTCTGCGCGCGTATGCTCGCCTCGCTCCGTCACCCATCGAGAGCGTGGAAATGCTCGAACAGTTGCGTGCCATGTGGCATGGGTACAAGATTCGCGTCGTCGTGCTCGACGACGCACCTGCCAGTGGCGTGGATACGCCGGATGACCTTGCGCGGGTTCGCGCTATTTTCGAGAACGCTGCCAACTGATGGTGTTCGCAATTGTCGGCAAAAGTGGAGGATAAGAAATGCGTCTGATTCTGTTGGGACCGCCGGGGGCGGGCAAGGGTACCCAAGCCAAATTCATTGCCAAACGCTACGCCATTCCACAGATTTCCACGGGCGATATGCTGCGCGCGGCCGTCAAGGCTGGCACGCCGCTCGGTCTGGCCGCGAAGGCTGTCATGGATTCGGGTCAGTTGGTGTCTGATGACATCATCATCGGGCTCGTCAAGGAACGCCTGACACAGCCCGATTGCGCCAAGGGTTATATGTTCGATGGATTTCCGCGCACCTTGCCACAGGCCGATGCGCTCAAGGAATCCGGCGTGAGGCTCGACGCGGTGCTGGAAATCGATGTGCCGGACTCGGAAATCATCGAGCGCATGAGCGGCCGTCGCGTGCATACGGCATCCGGACGTACCTATCACATCAAGTTCAATCCGCCCAAGGTCGAGGGTAAAGATGACGAAACCGGCGAGCCACTGGTGCAGCGCGAAGACGACAAGGAAGAGGTCGTCAAGAGACGTCTGGATGTTTATCACGACCAGACCAAGCCGCTGATCAAATACTACTTCGACTGGTCGGCGACCGGCGATCCACGCGCGCCGCGTTACGCCAAGATATCCGGCCTCGGCACGGTCGATCAGATCACCAAGCGGGCTTTTGCGGCGCTGAGTGCCTGATTTGCGTTTGTCATAAACACAAAAGCGGAGCTGCGGCTCCGCTTTTTTTGGATTTGCTTATACGTTCCATGCCCCAAAACTCGTCATTCCCGCGAAAGCGGGAATCTACTTTGTGGCGCAGACCTCACGTAGAAGTGGATTCCCGCTTTCGCGGGAATGACGGCATCATTGCGCGCCGTGTCTTTTGAAATCCGCCGGACGAAAGCCCAGCGCAAACAAGGTGGCGAAATAACTAGCTGCGCCAATCAACATCAGACCACTTAGCCACAGCACGCGTTTGCCTGCGGAGAGGTGTTCCCAGCTTGCCTGCTGACCCATGCTCAGCCATAGCGCAGCACCCATGACAACCAGGGCCACGGCCAGTTTTCCGATGAAGCCGTGCCAGCCGGGTTCAGGTGTGAAGCTACCATTCTGGCGTAGGCCGCGATACAGCAGCGTGGCGTTGAGCGTTGCGGCGATACCGATGGAGAGCGCCAGCCCAGCGTGCTGCAAGGGACCGACCAGGACCAGGTTCATCAACTGCGTGGCGATCAGCGAGATCACCGCATACTTCAACGGCGTGCGGATGTCCTGGCGCGAGTAAAAGGCGGGGGCAAGAATCTTCACGAAAATGAGCCCCAGCAATCCCACGCTGTATGCAATCAAGGCTTCATGCGTTCGCAGCGTATCGGTGAAAGTGAAAGCGCCGTGCTGGAACAGCGTGGAAGCCAGCGGCACGGCCAGCAACATCATGCCGACCGAGGCCGGCGCAGTCAGCACGCAGGCCATGCGCAATCCCCAGTCCAGCGTTGCCGAGAATCCTTGCGTATCGTTCTGCGACTTCATTTTCGACAGGCTGGGCAGCAGGATGGTGCCCAGCGCTGCGCCGAGCATGCCCATCGGAAATTCCATTAACCGATCGGCATAATTGAGCCAGGAGATACTGCCGGTTGGCAGCCAGGAAGCAAACGAAGTATTGATCAGCAGACTGATCTGCGCGACCGAGACGCCGATGGTTGCAGGCAGCATCAGCTTGAGGATGCGCATGACGCCGGGATCTTTGGTCGAAATCGCGAAACGCGGCAGCATGCCGATGCGCATCAAGGCGGGAATCTGGATGGCCAGTTGCAAGACGCCGCCGATGAAGGCGCCCCAAGCGAGCGCATCGATGGGGCGCGCGAAATACGGTGCGGCGAAGACCATCATCAGGATGGAACTGATGTTGAGCAGAACCGGCGTGAAGGCGGGGATCGAAAAGCGGTTCCAGGTATTGAGCACACCGGCGGACACCGCCACCATCGCCTGGAAAAAAATGTAGGGGAAGGTGATGCGTGTCAGCGACACAGCCAGCTCGAACTTGTCGGGATGTCCGGAAAAACCGCTTGCCGTGGCGTAGATGATCCAGGGCGCACCGATGACGCCCAGCACCGAGACGGCCAAAACCACCAGGCCCAGCAGACTGGCAACATGGCTGATCAGCGCGTGTGTTTCGTCGGGGCTGCGCTTGCTTCGGTACTCCGCAATGATGGGCACGAAGGCCTGCGAGAAAGCCCCTTCAGCGAACAGGCGACGCAGCAGATTGGGCAGGCGGAAGGCGACGTTGAAGGCATCGGTCAACATCCCTGCGGCAAAGTAGTGGGCAATCAGCATCTCGCGCACAAGACCGAGAATGCGGGAGATCAGGGTCAGGCCGCTGATCCTGGCAAGTGCCTGGAGTAGATTCACGTTGACGAAGCGCAGGTTGGAAACTGGGGCGAGGGTACTTGGCGGACAGGGGCAATGCAATGGCTTCGCCGCTGCGCCACCGGCAATTTTGCAGGCGCGCAGGGCTTGCAATTGCAGGTTCTCTCCATTAAGATCACCGGCTCTCGTTAAACCGAAGCGGAATTACAGATATGGCCAATACGGCACAGGCACGCAAACGCGCGCGTCAAACGGTCAAGGCAAATGCGCACAACTCCAGTCTGCGCTCCCGTCTGCGCACAGCCATCAAGGCTGTTCGCAAAGCG
>JAQGMF010000011.1 GCA_028292505.1 Rhodocyclales bacterium | reverse complement strand
CCGAGGCGCTCGGAGCAGCCTTGCGCGGTCACGATGATCTTCGCTGCCGGGCCGGTTGAAGATGGCAACGCAACCGGCAGGCGAATTGTCAGCGCGTTGCGGAAGATGATCTGTTTGCCGAAGAAATTGTCCTGATGCGTTTCGCCCTGCGGATATTGCGCAGCACTTTGCACGGCACCGCCAGGCTCGGTGGCGTATTTGAACTTGTTGAGATAGAGGTAGTAACCCGGTGCGATATTGAAGCGGATTTCCGCAGTGTGCTCATCGAGCAGCGAGGCCGTCATGGCGAAGGCTTGTTCAGGCGGTAGCGGTTCTTCGCCGGCATGCGCGCCGGATAGCGGGGAAACGAGGCTTAGCCAGAAAACAAAGCCAATCAGAAAGCGCAGTAGATACATGTCGAGGGAAACGAAATCAATGCTGAGAGTCAGTACAGGTCTGCGCAGTCTGAAGCTGCCAGATCAAGGCAATGTCATAAAGCGATGCGCATCGCGCTTCATTCGTGATGGGTTTCGGCAATGACCCAACTCAGATATTCCGGCAAGCCGTGCGACAGCGGCATTGCCACGATCTCCGGTACTTCATACGGATGAATCGCCGTGATTGCCGCTTCCAGTGCGCCATACCGCGACGCCGTGGTCTTGATCAACATCGGCACTTCATTCGAATCTTCCACGGCGCCCTGCCAGTTGTATACCGACTGACAAGGTGCGAGGATGTTGACACAGGCAGCAAGCCGGCGTTCCACCAGCGCACGCGCAATTTTCTGCGCCGTGCCAGTATCGGGGGCCATGGTCATGACGAGCAAGGCGGAGTTCGATTGCATCGCGGCGCACTCTCTCAAGTAAAGATCCGATATTCGTCTGCCACTTATTTGGGTGGCGACTGCATGATGCTCGGCGGTGGCGTGCCGGGAAGTTGCGGTTTGATGCCGGCCTTGGTGAGTGCCACGTCGATATGCTGTTTGACTTCTGGCGCCAATTCGGTCAGCCATAGTTGGCTTGCTTCGATGGTGCCGCGTGTCAGTTCATTGGTTTCGGCAATCAGCTTCTTGCCCACCGGTGAGTTGTAGAAAACAAGCAATTGCTTGATCTCGGAATGCGTAAAGTGTTCCTGATAGATCGGCACCTGACGGTCGATCAGTCCTCCATCACCATTGACGTGCGCCGTGAGCACTGCCAGCGTTTCCGCGCGGACGACCTCGGGAATCTTCGGTGAGCAGTTGCTGCAGTTGCGCAGCGATTGCATATAGCCCTGCGTCACCAATAGGGACAGTGGTTCTACGATGCGCTGCGTGCCGTTAAGGTTCAGCATCTTGACGATGTCTGCTTTCTTCGCGGCCGTCAGCTCGTCGGCATGCGCGGTTGATAGCATTATTGCCGCGAGGAATGTGAACAACAGGACAATGGCAATCTTCATGGTTTTCCTTTATCGCCCTTAAAGCGAGTTATTTCGAAGCAGATTGTGGCGATGCTGGCAGTGGCAGATTCGTTTTGTTCAGCGCAAGCTTGATTCGCTTCTCGAGTTCGGGCGCCAACGACTGTGCCCAATGCTCGTTTATAAGAGAACCTTCTCGGATGATCCGTGGTGCTTCCACAGTCAGCCGCTTGCCGACCGGTGTCGTATAGAACGCGAGTATCTGCTGAATTTCCCGGTGCGAGAAGTGTTTGTCATAGAGTGCGATCATCCTGTCCATCAGGCCGCCTGGCGCGTTCAGACGTTCATGAAAAAGCCCGACCGTTTCCCGCTCCATCACGTCGAAAGTTTGTGTTGTGCAGTTGGTACAGTTCCGCAAGGATTGCCGCATGCTTTGAAAATTGGCGAGGCCCGCTTGTTCCGCGGCTTGCGTCGCGCCTACCATCGCCATCAGTTTCAATATGTCGTCCTTCTTTGCCGCCGTCAGTTCGTCTGCGCGAGCTGGATGGCAAGCAATTGTCATGACACATAGGCACGATATGACAACAGAGTGTGCCAGGAGAATGGTTCGATGGCTGCGCGTCAAGAATGCTCTCCCATGAGCCTAGGCGACCGGGGCGGTCTGCTGAAAACTGGACCTTTGCGCTAGTTGCGCAACCAGTGAAGCGAGGTTGGGGCGTGTCTCGCGCCAGTCGCCCGGCGTGACGGCACGGAGATCGAACCACAGGAGCACACAGCCCGCCGCAATGTCGGCCAGGTTCATGTCCTTGCCGCCGAGCCAGGAAGAGGTACTGGCACGGCGCTCCAGCGCATCGAGGCCGCGTGCAATCTTGCCTTGCTGACGCTCTACCCAATCAGCATATTGTTTGTCGGCGGGACGGCGGCCTTCGAGAAAGATGTTGATGCCAGCATCGCAGATGCCGTCGGCAAGCGCGACGAGCTGGCGCACATGCAGCGCTGCGTGGCGATCCGTCGGCAGAAGTTGCGGTGTGGCTGTCGATGCGAGTTCGATGTATTCGGCGAGGATGTTCGAATCGAACAGGGTTTGGCCATCGTCCGTTACCAGCGCCGGCACTTTACCGAGCGGGTTGAAATCGGGCACATGGGTACTCGGTTCCCACGGCGAGTCCACGATGAATTCGAAAGGCATATTCTTTTCGAGCAACATCACGCGGATTTTGCGGACGTAGGGACTGGTCAGCGAGCCGATGAGTTTCATGGGGTTGCCGTTTCAGGATTCGACTTTTGCGCACATCGCGCGATTGATGATGTCACGAATATTCTGCAGACGTCCGTGGAAGAAGTGATCCGCGCCCGCCACGACGACGACTGGTAGCTCCAGCGGTTCAGCCCAGGCGAGCACGTTTTGCAAGGGTACGGTTTCGTCTTTCGATCCGTGGATGACCAAAGTGTCGGCGCCGACCGCGCCGGTGTCATATTGGCGCGCACCCTCGACATGTCCGGCCGCCGTGCCGACCAGGATCAGGCGTAGGGCGGCATGGCCAGCATCAGCGAGGTGTTGTGCCACGCGCGTTTGCACGTAGGCGCCGAAAGAGAAGCCCGCAAGCAGAACCGGCGCAGTAGCTAGATCGGGCCAGCGCTGTGCGGCCCAGGAGAGCACCGCAAGCATGTCCTCAGTCTCTCCCCGGCCGTTATCGTGCGTGCCGGCGGTTTTACCGACGCCGCGAAAATTCGGCCGCAGTGCGTGATAACCCATATCGCGCAAGGTGCGCGCCAGGGTGTAGGTCACCTTGTTGGTATTCGCGCCGCCAAACAGCGGGTGCGGATGGGTCACCAGCGCAATGCCGCGCGGCGCGGCAGCAGCATCAACGATGACTTCGATGGCTCCGATCGGGCCGTCGATCAGGACAGGCTGCGCCCTCACCGCGCTTGCTGTTGTCATATTTTCAAACGTTCCACGATGCGGCCGTGTTGCAGATGCTCACTAATGATTTCGTCGATATCGGATTCGTCGACATAGGTGTACCACACCCCTTCAGGGTAAACCACGAGTACGGGGCCATCATCGCAGCGGTCGAGGCAGCCGGCCTTGTTGATGCGGATATTGCCTTTGCCTTTCAGACCCAGCGCCGAGATGCGGCTCTTGGCATAGGTCTGCATGGCGGTGGCGCCGTGGTTGTTGCAGGAAACTTCGCCTTCGCCACGCTGGTTGCAGCAGAAAAAGATGTGGTGCTTGAAGTATTGGCTCATGGGGTGCGATATGGGCAGTGAAGCAGAGTCCGCAGCAAAACGGCTTTGCCATTATAGGGCGCGCAGAAGGGCTTCCGAGCGCTTTGTGCGCGCAAAATGGGGCCGTGAGTCATGCGCCGCAGCATCCGGGCAGCGCCAGCGATGTCGCGCTCGAAAGCCTGTGGGTCGTTCGTGAATGTTGCATTGCATGCTAATTGCGTAAGTTCCGAGTAAGAAAGCGCGCCTAGGCTGATGGCAGCAATCTGGATATTCGCGCTCGGCGTCGATCAGTCCTATCCGGGAGCTACACCATAACGAGGAGATTTCCATGGCTCAGGCAGGCATCACGAGGGAAGAGCGGACCGTCATTTTCGCATCCTCGCTCGGTACCGTATTCGAGTGGTACGACTTCTATCTGTATGGCTCGCTGGCGGCGGTCATCGCCAAGCAATTCTTCTCCGGCGTAAATGAAACGACCGGCTTCATTTTCGCTTTGCTGGCGTTCGCAGCCGGGTTCGCGGTGCGTCCCTTCGGTGCTATTTTCTTCGGCCGCCTCGGTGATCTGATCGGTCGAAAATACACTTTCCTCGTCACCATCCTGATCATGGGCCTGTCGACCTTCATCGTCGGCTTGCTACCTTCGTACGCCAGCATCGGCGTGGCGGCGCCCATCATCCTCATCACGTTGCGGCTGCTGCAAGGTCTGGCCCTCGGGGGAGAGTATGGCGGCGCGGCTACCTATGTGGCCGAGCATGCACCCAAGGGCAAACGCGGATTTTTCACGAGCTGGATACAGACCACGGCGACGCTTGGTTTGTTCCTGTCACTGCTGGTCATTCTTGGCGTTCGTCAGGCGGTCTCGGCGGAAGACTTCGATGCCTGGGGCTGGCGTATTCCGTTCCTTGTGTCGATTCTGCTGTTGGCAATATCCGTGTGGATTCGCTTGCAGCTGGCGGAGTCTCCGGTATTTGCGGCCATGAAGGCCGATGGCAAGTCTTCCAAGGCACCGCTGACCGAGTCGTTTGCGCGCTGGGACAACTTGAAGATTGTCCTGCTGTCCTTGTTCGGTGCAACGGCCGGCCAGGCAGTTGTGTGGTACACGGGCCAGTTTTATGCACTGTTCTTCCTCACCCAGACGCTCAAGATCGATGCCACGACAGCCAACCTGCTGATCGCCGCGGCGCTGCTTGCCGGCACGCCGTTCTTTATCGTCTTCGGTTCCCTGTCCGACAGGATCGGGCGAAAACCCATTGTCATGCTCGGCTGCATCATTGCCGCACTGACCTATTTCCCGATCTTCAAAGGCATCGCGGCGGCGGGCAATCCGGACCTGTATGCCGCGCAGACCAAGGCACCCGTGACAGTCGTGGCCGATCCGGATTCCTGTTCCTTTCAGTTCGATCCGGTGGGCAAGAAGAAATTCATCAGCTCCTGCGACATCGCCAAGAGCACGCTGGCCAAGAAATCGGTCGCCTACGTCAATGTGGCGGCTCCGTCGGGCAGTGCTGCACAGATCAAGGTTGGCGATACCGTGATCCAGGGCTACGAAGGCCAGGGTTTGTCGAAGGAGGACGCCAAGAGCAAGGGCGACGCATTCAACAAGTCGCTCGGCGCCGCGCTGAAGGCAGCCGGTTATCCTGACAAGGCCGATCCTGCCAAGGTCGACAAGCTCACCGTCTGGCTGTTGCTTACCCTATTGGTGATTTACGTGACTATGGTCTATGGCCCGATCGCTGCCTGGTTGGTCGAGCTGTTCCCGGCGAAGATCCGCTACACCTCGATGTCGCTGCCCTACCACATTGGCAATGGTTGGTTCGGCGGCTTCCTGCCGACTACCGCGTTCGCCATGGTTGCGGCAACGGGCGATGTGTATTACGGTTTGTGGTATCCGATCGTCGTGGCGGTTGCCACGGCGGTGATCGGTACGCTGTTCCTGCCGGAAACCAAGGACCGCGACATTCACCACACCTGATCCGGAAAACCGGTCGGTTTCCGACCGGGCTCGGTGATACTGATGGCCCGCACTACGCGGGCCATTTATTTTGCGACGAAAGAATGCTCAGTGACGAAGTACGCCTTGATTGCCGACATTCACAGCAACATCGAAGCACTCGATGCGGTAATGACACATGCTGCGGCGCACGGCGTGGACCAACACGTTTTTCTGGGCGACCTGGTTGGCTATGGCCCCGACCCCGTCGCGGTGGTCGAACGCGTGCAGCAAGGCATCGCGCAAGGCGATGTGGCTGTGCTCGGCAATCATGACAAAGCCATAGCCTTGAATCTCGCCAATACGATGAACGATGTGGCGCAGGTGTCGGTGCGGTGGACGCATGCGCAACTGGCCGCACCGCAACTGGATTTTCTCGCCAATCTGCCACTGCTCCTGCAAGAAGACGACATGACATGGGTGCATGCCAGTGCTGCCATGCCGGAATTGTGGGCTTACATCTACGATGGCGAAGCCGCGGCGCGCAGCTTGCGTATGGCCGGCACGCCCTGGGTATTCTGTGGGCATGTGCACGATCCGGCGCTGTACTTCGCGAATGGGGTCAGCGGTTTTTCCGCCATCCGTCCACCCGAAGATGTTGCCATTCCCTTGCCAGCACACCGCAACTGGTTGGCCATCGTTGGCTCCTGCGGGCAACCGCGCGACGGCCAGATCGGTGCGCGCTACGCCATATTCGATCGCGAACGTTGCGCGCTGAGTTTCTTTCGCGTGCCTTACGATTACGAGCGCACAGCTGCAAAGATTCGCGCTGCCGGCTTGCCAGAGCGCTTGGCACGGCATGTCGAAGGACTGGCCTGATTGCGTTTCCAGATGCGCTTATTTCGGCCACACGCGATGCGGCATCGTCCATACTGACGGCATGCGAATTCTGATCGCCGAAGATGACGAACTCATAGCAGATGCGCTGACGCGCGCGCTCAAACGCGCCGGCTATGCCGTCGATAACGCAACTACCGGTAGCGAGGCGGATGCAGCACTGGCCTCGCAGACTTACGATCTGCTGGTGTTGGACCTGGGTCTGCCGCGCATGTCTGGCATTGAAGTATTGCAGCGTTTGCGCAATCGCAAGTCGACCTGTCCCGTACTCATCCTGACGGCGCGCGACGGCGTGCAAGATCGTGTCACAGGCCTCGACGCTGGCGCCGACGACTACCTCACCAAGCCTTTCGCTTTGCCTGAACTTGAAGCACGTGTGCGTGCCTTGACGCGTCGCGGCACAGGCCAGGGCCGCGTCGTGATGCTCGGACCTTTGCGCTACGATCAGGCGGATCGATCCGTCACCGTCGATGGACACTCGTTGGATCTTTCGGCGCGCGAGACGGGCGTGCTCGAAGTGCTTGTGTTGCGCGCCGGCCGGCTCGTCAGCAAGGAGCACCTGGTCGATCATTTATGCGGATGGGGTGAGGAAGTGTCGCTCAATGCCATCGAAGTCTACGTGCATCGCCTGCGCAAAAAACTTGAAAGCTGCGTCGAAAACCGCGTCGAAAGCTGCGCAGAAGGCGGCCGCCTCAGAATCACCACTGTGCGTGGCTTGGGCTACTGCATGGAAAAGCCGGATGCAAATGCCAATCTCTGACGCCCGCGCGCGAGATATGTAATCGGCATGCGACTGTCTCGCGTGCTCCTGGGTTTGCGCGGCAGCAGCGCCGCATCGAACGGATCGGGTGGGTCGTATTCGCTGTTCGGCGAAATTCTTGACTGGATGCTCGCGCCGCTGTTGTTCCTGTGGCCGATTTCCATCATCCTCACTTATGACGTTGCGTTACACATCGCCGATCAACCCTATGACCAGGCGTTGGCCGATCAGGTGCGCGCGCTGTCGCGCCAGGTAGTCACGGCTGACGATGGCAGCGTCAGTATCGAGCTGTCCAGTTCGGCCAGCCGACTGCTGCGCTCCGATACCGAGGACACCATCTACTACCAGATCGTCGCGCCCGATGGCCACCTCGTGGCGGGCGATACCGAAATTCCGCCACCCGAGGAAGATCTTGCGCAAAACGTTGGCCACATCGTGTTTCGCGATGCCGACATTCACGGCGAAGATTTGCGCATTGCAACGCTGGCGATGCGGCGCGAGACGCGTGTCGAGCCATCGCATTACACGCTGGTGCAGGTTGCCGAGACGCGCAACAAGCGCAGCAGGCTGTCTTCGCGCATCGTCTCCGGCGTGTTGCTGCCGCAGTTCGCCATCATTCCGTTGGCGGTGCTGCTGGTGTGGTTCGGACTGTCGCGCGGTATTGCACCGCTCGGTGGTTTGCAGGCGCGCATCCGCGAACGTCGCTCCGGCGACTTGTCGCCGATCGCACCAGAGAGCGTGCCGGAAGAAGTGCGTCCATTGATCGTTGCCTTCAACGACATGATGGCGCGGCTTGACAGCCTGCTGCACGCACAACAGCACTTCATCGCCGACGCGGCGCACCAGATGCGCACACCGCTAGCCGGGCTGAAAATGCAAATTGAGTTGGCCGCTTCGGAGAGCGAGCCCGCGCAGATGCGCGCTGCGATGCAGCGCGCCAGACAGGGCGCTGAGCGCGCCGCGCGTCTGATCAACCAGTTGTTGTCCCTGGCGCGCGCCGAGGCGAGCTCAGAAAATGTTCACAGCTTTGCTCATGTTGATATGGCGCAACTGGTACGCGAATCGGTGTCGGACTGCGTGCCCTTGGCGCTCAGAAAAGGCATTGATCTGGGTGTCGACTTCGCGTCGGAGGAAAACGGATTTCATTTGCAAGGCAACGAAGTATTGTTGCGCGAGCTGGTCACTAATCTCGTCGACAACGCTATCAAGTACACGCCCGCCGGTGGCCAGGTGACGGTGGCGTTGGAGTGCCAGTGGCTTGTGTTGCCCGATACCGAAAACGAACGTTTGATTCTGAACGTGACGGACAATGGCCCCGGTATTGCAGCGGAAGAACGCGGCAAGGTATTCCAGCGTTTCTATCGCGTCCTCGGCAATGCAGCAGAGGGCAGCGGCCTGGGTCTGGCCATTGTGCGCGAGGTGGCCGAGCTGCACGGCGGCGAAGTGTCGTTGCACGAGGTCGCATACGCCGCTGGCTTGCGCGTGCAGGTCGTGTTTCCGCTCAAACCGGGGCGCCAGCAATGAGCGGCGCATCCAGATGCACCTGTCGTCAACGCTTTGCTCGACTTGAATGACAAAGGCCCGGATAATCGCCGCTTTGAATCCGTCGCGCCAAATGGGCGTCGTCTCGATGCAACAGGCCTCCTTCGACGTACAGTCTTTTCGCCGTGCGCTTGGCATGTTTGCCACCGGTATTACTGTCATGACGACGCGCGCCGCCGATGGCTCACCGGTGGGTCTCACGGTCAACTCATTCAATGCAGTTTCGCTTGCGCCGCCGCTGATCGTGTGGAGCCTGTCGCGCCACCTCGCGCAGCGCGCGGCTTTCGAGCAGTGTCAGCACTATGCAGTGAACGTGCTGGGGGCCGATCAGGAATCCCTGTCGCGCAATTTCGCCAGCAAGCTGCCGAATCGTTTCGCGGATCTGGTGTGGGAAGAGGGTATCGACGGTATCCCGCTGTTGCAGGGCTGCTGTGCGCACTTCGAAGTGCGCAACGAAGTGCGCCATGCAGGAGGTGATCACCTGCTCTTCCTTAGCGAAGTCTTGCGCTTCGAACGCTTCGAACGCGATCCACTGTTGTATTTCTCGGGCGCCTATCGTCATATGGCGCCGTTGCTTTGATGCGTGTGCAGTGCACGCTGATCCTCGTGCGCCGATCTTGCGAACGCTCGAGTTCGTTGCTTCTCCAGCCTTATCTCTCCGTCTATGCCGGCTCCCTTCGGGCGTTCAATCGTGGCATGATTCGGCCGGTTGCGTGTGCCTTTGCGAGCGGGCGGTGAAGGAGCTGTATGGCGGATGATGACGAATTGCATTTCACCGACGACGATGTGCTGAGCAGCGCGTCGCAGGAGGTCGACCCGACGAGCCTTGCTCGCTGGCGAGTCCTGATCGTCGATGACGATCCCGATGTGCACGCCGCGACAGAATTTGCGTTGCGCGATGTGCTCGTGCTGGATCGGCCGCTGCAATTCTTCCATGCCAATTCCGCGGCACAAGCGCAGGCCATACTGCAAAATGAAAATGACATAGCCGTGATCGTGCTCGACGTCGTGATGGAAGACGACGATGCCGGTCTGCGTCTGGTGCGCATCGTGCGCGACGTGTTGCAGCTGCATGAGACGCGCATCATCCTGCGCACCGGCCAGCCTGGCTATGCACCCGAGATGCAGGCTATCCGCGACTACGACATCAACGACTACAAGACCAAGTCGGAACTCACGCGCACCAAGCTGTTCACCTCGCTGACTTCGGCGATTCGCTCCTACGAGCAAATCCACGCCATCAATCGCAATCGCCGTGCGCTCGATACGGTCGTGCGCTGGACCAACGAACTCATGGCGCTTTCCGGTGTTCGTGAGTTTGCCTGTGGCGCCATCGAGCGCCTCGCCGAATTGCTCGGCGCATCCGCCGCCGGTTTTGTGTGCGCTCAATACGGTGAAGATGACAGCGTGATGGTGATCGCTGCAACAGGGCGGCATGCGCATTACGCCGATCGCCCCCTGTCCGAGCTTGCCGAGGCAAGGATTCGCGATGCCGTGCTGCATTGTCTGCGAGAGCAGAAAAATACCTACTCGCTAGATGGCTCGGTATTGTTCCTGTTCGGCCGCGGACAACGCCTCATGGCCGCCTTCATCGATACGGGCACCGCAATCGATGTCGATAGCCGCGTCCTTATCGAACTCTTCTGCGCCAATATTGCGGTGGGTCTCGACAACGCTTTCCTGTTCGCACGCTTGCATAGCCACGCCTATACCGATTCGCTGACTGCGCTGCCCAACCGCCTCAGCCTGATCGAGCAACTCGATCGGCGCCTCGGTGCGCAAGACAGCGCGCGCTATACCTTGGCGCTGATCGACATTGATCACTTTGCAGAAGCCAACGATGCGCTCGGTCATAGCTTCGGCGACCAGTTGCTGCGTGCCGTCGCACAACGCCTGCTTGCCGCGCTCGGCAGTCGCTGCCAGTTTTCACGTATCTCCGGCGACACGTTTGCGGCGCTGGGCATGGTCGAAGATCTCATGCCTGCGCATCTGCTGGCCCTGTTCAGCGAGCCCTTCGTCATCGACGGTCAGGAGATGATGCTGACGGTGACGATAGGTGTCGCGCACCTCGCCGATATCGATGGCAATGGCATTGATGCGGTGAAGGGCGCCAATATCGCTTTGCGTCGCGCCAAGACGGGCAATCGCGGCGAATACAGTTTTTATACGCGCGATATGGCTGTCGATATCCGCGAGCGCGTGCGCTTGCTGCAGGCTTTGCGTCACGCCATCGAACGGCAACGCCTGTTCCTTGTCTACCAGCCGCAACTCGAATTGCATAGCGGCCGCGTCTGCGGCATCGAGGCGCTGCTGCGTTGGCGCACCGAGGATGGCATGCTGATTCCGCCGGATCGCTTCATTCCGATTGCCGAGCATTCCGGCATGATCGTCAAAATCGGCGACTGGGTCATGCGCATGGCTTGTTTCCAGCAGGCTGAACTGGCGCGCCACGGTTTCGGCCAGCTGCGTGTCGGTATCAATGTATCTGTCATACAGTTGCGCCATCCACGGTTTCTCGCTTCCCTGTCGACCGCACTCGCTGACAGTGGCGTTGACCCCAGTTTCGTCGAACTGGAAATCACCGAATCGGTGGCGATGGAAGAAGCTGATTTCATCAGCCGCATGCTCGATCAGATCAAGGCGCTGGGCGTGCGCATCGCGCTCGATGATTTCGGCACTGGCTTCTCTTCCTTGTCCTACCTGCAGCGTTTGAAAATCGATCGTCTGAAAATCGATCGCGCCTTCATCAACGATATCTGCACTGACGATCGCGCGCGGCGCATTCCCGAGTTAGTGATTCAACTTGGGCAGAAACTCGGTTTCGTCGTGATCGCTGAAGGCGTGGAAGTGCAGGAGCAGGCCGATGCACTCAAGAGTATGGGTTGCGACGAAGCGCAGGGCTATCTTTATGCCCGCCCAATGGAAGTGCCGATGCTGATTGAGTGGCTGTCTGCGCGCAAGACATGAGCTCCACCGCACCGTCGGGTCTGACAGTTCGTCGTGCCATTGTCGCTGCGGTGCTCCTGGGCGTCTTGTTGCCCGCCATGCTGGTCGCTGCATACCAAGCGCATGCGCTCTACCAACGACTTGGCGAAAGTGTCGCCGCGGTGTCGACGCGTGAAGCCAGCATTGTTGCGCTGGGCGTGCGTGAGAGCCTGTGGGCCTTGGATGCGGACAGCGCTCGCACGCTGGTAGAAGCGGTGGCCGACAATCCGGCTGTGGTCAGCATCGAAGTGCAGGACATCCAGCGCGGCAGATTCGCTTTTGCCGAACGCCCTGGGCGACGTGGCGGTGCGTCGCTGCACCGCATTGAAAGAATGATTACGTATCGCGGCGACGAAATCGGCCGCGTCCATCTGGAAATTACCGAAGAGCCTTTTGTCCACCAACTGCGCGCGCAATTGCTGACGCTCGGTAGCACCTTGCTGATCCAGATCATCGGCAGCGTGTTGCTCATTCTGCTCGTGCTGCATCATCGCATCCTGCTCCCGTTGCAGCGGCTCGCTCGCGAGGCGGGCAGACTGGCACACGGCGATCTGAACGACCCGATCGAACCGCTGCGGCGTGACGAGATCGGCGAGGTCGAGAGTCAGCTCGAAATTACGCGCCGTGCGCTACGCGGCCTTATCGCATCGCTCGAACAAAAGAATCTGACGCTGGAACTCGATCTGTACGAGCGCGCCAAGGTAGAGGGCGCGCTGCGCGACAGCGAGCAGAAATTTTCCTCGCTGTTTCATGAATCACCTATTCCATTGGCATTAATGCGGCAGGCCGATGGGGCCTACCTCGATGTCAATCGCGCGCTGGCCTACGAGCTCGGCACTTCACCGAATGAGATGATCGGCGAGCGCGCCGGCAAGATGGGCTTCTATGCCGATCCCGATGAGCAGCAGAAACTTTTCGACCTGCTCGCGCGCGAGGGCCATGTCGACGACTACGAAATGCGCATGCAGAAAGTTGACGGCAGTGTCATCGACTGTCAGGTGCATTTACGCATAATGCATATCGATGAGCCATGCGTGCTGTCCGCCATCGTCGATATTTCAGCATTGCGCGCGGCGCAGCGTAAAGTCGAAGAACTCAACCTGTCTCTCGAACAGCGCGTCGTCGAGCGCACGCGCGCGCTGGCCGATGCCAACCATGAATTGGAGAATGCGCTGGAACGCTTGCAGCGCACGCATACCGAACTGGTGCAATCGGAAAAGCTGGCTGCGCTCGGTTCGCTGGTGGCGGGCATCGCACACGAACTCAATACGCCGATCGGTAACTGTGTGATGGTTGCCAGCACCTTGCGTGATCTTGGCAAGGATTTCCGTGAGCGCATGGCGACCGGGCTCAAGCGCTCGATGCTGGAGACCTTCGTCAGCGAAACGGAATCGGCCGCCGATATTCTGGTGCGCAACCTTATCGCCGCCGGCGAGTTGATCACCAGTTTCAAGCAGGTTGCCGTCGACCAGACCAGTTCGCAGCGTCGCAGCTTCGCGTTGCGCGAAGTGGTGCGCGAGATCGTGGTCACCATGCAGCCGATGTTCCGCAAGACACCGTTCGTCATTGAAGAAGATATTCCTGACGGCATCTGGCTCGACAGTTATCCTGGGCCGTTCGGCCAGGTCGTCACCAACCTGCTCGGCAACACTTTGTTGCACGCATTCGATGGCCGCAAGAACGGCATCGTGCGCCTGACGGCGGAGGCGGATGATGGGTATGTCATTTTCCGTTGTACCGACGATGGTGTTGGCATCAGCCCGGCACATCTGCACAAGATCTTCGATCCGTTCTTCACCACCAAGCTCGGTAGGCACGGCACAGGCCTTGGGCTCAACATCGTGCACAACATCGTTACGGGTGTGCTCGGCGGTGACATCAACGTCGATAGCGAACCCGACTACGGCACGAGTTTTACCTTGCGCATGCCGCGGCATGCACCGCGACGTGGTAATGGAGCGGAAGGTGGAGAGCTCACAGCGGTGTAGGTTGGCGCTGAGCCGATTGTGGCAAATGAGGAAGCCCAACATGCACGGGTAAAAGTGGTCCGCAATGGCTTTAGGTGAGAGGTGTTGGGCTGCCCTTCGTCAGCCCAACCTACACAGCGCCATGTCCCGTTTGCGCCAACCAGCGGTGCAGCACTCTGTATTTCTCGGCATCGAAGCATCGCTTGCTACGCGCCGTGCAATCGGCCGCGTCCGCATGCGTGTCGAAGGAGCCGAGGTGGCACCAGTGATCGAAGACATGAAATGCCGAGCGCTGATGCGCCTCGTCATGTTCGGCGAAAATCGTGGTGCCCGGGTAAGGCCATGCACGCAGCTTGAGGGCGCTCAGTGCAGTCAGCAGACGCAGATCGTGTTGCGCCGCCGTTTCCTTGCCAGAGCACACTCCCAGACATTTGCCGAGCGCATGCGAAGTGCATGATCCCTGGCCGAGTTCCAGGCCGAGGCGGCGCGGACACAGGCGGTGCTTGGCGACGATATCGCGCAACACTTTTCTTGCTTCCAGTTCGCCACGCAGACAGCCGTAAGCCTCACCCCATTCCAGGGGATCGCCGCCGGTGAGTTCCACCAATTGCAGTATCGGTGTTGCCTGCGCATCGAAGCGCCAGGCCCACGCCGCGTCCTGCCGTGGCTTGGCCGTGACTTCGTTACGCGCAATCTGCAGCTCGCGCAACATCGCATCCAGCTCACCAGCAGCCGGAAAACTATCGACGTGCTGCACGCCGGCGGCGCGCTTCTTCGCGCGTGCATCGGCCTTGTGCGAAGTGAACAGGCCTAGCACTTGCGCGCGCAGATTGCGGGCGCGGCCAATCTCCAGTGCATGACCTTGTGCATTGCGCAGCACGTACACGCCGGCACATTCCGGCAGCGCTTCGAGATCGCCCTCGGGCAGGCGCGGTTGCGGTGTGTCCGACAGGGCACGCGACCAGGCGCGCGAGACCGCTTCATCGGCTTGGTCGAGGCGGCTTTCCTGCAGGAACTGCCAGACAATCTGCGCGTCATCGAGCGCACGATGGCGCGACGAAATGGCATAGCCATGGCGCGCAATGATCGCGTCCAGACCATGACGAGGGAATTGTGGGTAGAGCGCGCGCGAAAATTTCACCGAACACAGTGCCGGCGAATGGAATGACTCGCCTTGGCGCTCGAAGGCGGCACGCAGAAAGTTGTAGTCGAAGCGCACATTATGCGCAACGAATATGTTTCCAGCGAGCCGTTCGCGCACTGCGGCGGCCACCTCGGCAAAGTGTGGCGCGTCTGCCACCATGTCGTCGGTGATGCCGATCAACTCCTGGATACGCCATGGTATCGGCATACCTGGATTGACCAACGTGGACCACTGCTCGATCAAGGTGTCGCCCTCGGTGACGAGGATGGCGACTTCCGTGATGCGATCACGCGAGGGGTCGGCCCCTGTGGTTTCCAGGTCGACAATGGCTAGGCGGGGATAACGCATGAAATGAGTGCATGACGTGGGGGCACGGCGTGCCCACGCGTCAATCTGCGCAAAGGCGGTGGAGGCTCAAACTTCGCTCTGGTAGTAATACGCCTTCTGCGGCACTTGCGATTCGCGTTCCGATTTTAGCGTGGCAAGATCCTGCGGTTTGTCCCACCACATGGCGCGGCCCTTGCGCTGTTCTTCGCGTTCTTCCGGATGATGCTCCATCCATTCACGCATGAATTTTGTGTGTTCGGATTCGTAGATGGCCATAATGATATTTACATATTTGAGTTGGGTGAATTCTTGCGGTCGACGACGGTTTTGTCCGCCGGCTTGTCGGCGCGTACGCGGCTGATGCGCACGACTTCCTGGGTGCGGCGCACCGCACGCATGATGCGCGCCAGATGCAGACGGTTGTGTACTTGAATGACGAAATTGATGATGGTGTGTGGCCCGCGCTCGCTGTCCATGGCAACGGACTGGATGTTCGATTCCTGATCGGCAATCGCGGCGGCCACGCGCGCCAGCACGCCACGGCGGTGCTCGACGAGCACGCGGATGGTGACATCGAACATGCGCTCGGTGCCCAGTTCCCATTCGACGTCGATCCAGCGATCGCGATCTGCGGAATGGTTGCGCGTGAGCACCGGACAATCGTTGACGTGCACTTCAAGGCCCTGTCCCTTGCGGATCATGCCGACGATGGGGTCGCCGGGAATCGGTCGACAACAGCGCGCCATCTGCACTGCCATGCCCTCGCCACCATGGATGAGGATCGGGCTGCTATTTCGTGGTTTGACCGCCTCGCCATCGGACGCGCCAACGCTCAAACCAGCTTGCAGATCCTGCAAGCGGCGTGCGACGACGGCGGCGAGACGCTTGCCCAGGCCGATGTCGGTAAGTATGTCATCGCGTTGTTTGAGGCCGTTCTCGCGCAGCAGCTTGTCCCAAGCCGTGCCGCCGATATCGGCCAGCACATGGCCATGCGGACGTAGTGCTTGCATCAGCAGACGCTCGCCGAGGCTGGAAGCTTCTTCCTGCTGCGCGCTCTTGAGGAAGTGGCGAATTTCCGCGCGTGCCTTGCCGGTGCGCACATAGGAGAGCCACGCGGGATTGGGACTGGCATGGCCGGCCGTGACGATTTCCACTTGATCGCCATTCTTCAGTTCGGTGCGCAACGGCAGCAACTCGCCATTGATGCGGCAGGCCACGCAGCAATTGCCGATGTCGGTGTGCACGGCGTAGGCGAAGTCGACGGCAGTCGCGCCGCGCGGCAGGTTGTAGATCTTGCCCTTGGGCGAAAAGATGAATACATCGCCGGGGAAAAGGTCGATCTTGACGTGTTCGAGAAACTCGCTGGAGTCGCCCGAAGCGGTCTGCAGTTCCAGCAGGGACTGCAGCCAGTTATGCGTTTTGCGTTGCAGGTCGGAGAGCGACTGCGAGTCGTCCTTGTATAGCCAGTGCGAGGCCACACCGCTCTCGGCAACGGTGTGCATGTCGACGGTGCGAATTTGCACTTCGACCGGCATGCCCATCGGTCCGATGATGGTGGTGTGGATCGATTGGTAGCCGTTGGCCTTCGGTATCGCGATGTAATCCTTGAACTTGCCCGGCACCGGCTTGTAGATCTCGTGCAGGGCGCCGAGCGCCAAGTAGCAACTCGGCAGGTCTTTGACGAGTATGCGAAAGCCATAAATATCGAGCACCTGCGACAATGACAGGCGCTTGTCGACCATCTTGCGGTAGATGCCGAACAGATGTTTCTCGCGGCCATACACTTCAGCGTCCACGCTCCACGCGGGCAGACGTTCCTGGATGCTGCTCATCAGGCGCGCCACCATCTCGCGACGATCACCGCGCGACTCCTTCAGCGCTTTGCTGAGCACGCGATAGCGCGTCGGATAACTGTTCTTGAACGACAGTTCCTGCAACTCGCGGTAGAGCGTATTGAGGCCCAGCCGGTTGGCGATCGGCGCGTAGATTTCCAGTGTCTCGCGCGCGATGCGGCGGCGCTTGTCCGGCCGCACGGCGTCGAGCGTGCGCATATTGTGCAGGCGATCGGCGAGCTTGATTAATATGACACGAACATCACGCGCCATGGCCAGGAACATCTTGCGATAGTTCTCGGCCTGCGCTTCTTCGTAGGAACGGAATTCGATGCGATCGAGTTTGGAGACGCCATCCACCAGATCTGCCGCGATTTTCCCGAATTCGCTGGCGATATCGTCCTTGGTGATATCGCAATCTTCCATCACGTCATGCAGCAGTCCACCGATCAGCGCATGTGCGTCGAGATGCCACTGGGCGAGGATTTCCGCCACCGCCAGCGGGTGCGATACGTAGGGATCGCCGCTGATGCGGAACTGGCCGGCGTGCGCGCGCACCGACATCTGGAACGCCGCTTCCAGGCGCTCCACGTCTTCTGGCTTTAGATAGCGCGACGCCTGCAGGCGCAGCCGCGAGAATTCGATGGCTTCGTTCGACACCGGCTCGGTCGTGCTGACCGGGCCAGCGTCATCATTGGCCTGCACGAGCGCTGGCACAACCCTGGATACGGGAACGGCTTTTGGCGTAGTGCGGGCAGTGTCGCGCGTGGCCGATTTCATAGCGCACTCGATTCCATCAAGTGCGCCAGATCACGAACGCAGCCGAGGCCGAGGATCGAGGCTAGAGAGAGGGGACGGAAACACATGCGCATGCCGCGTCCTCCAGGTGCATGGCAACCGTCAGGACTGCCCGCGGCCGAGCACTTCGCGGCCGATCTTGCCGGCGGCGATTTCGCGCAGGGCGATCACGGTCGGCTTGTCGCGTTCGGCATCCACCAAGGGTGTGCTACCCGAAGCAAGCTGGCGGGCACGATAGGTCGCAGCTAGCGTCAGCTCAAAACGGTTAGCGAACTTTGCCAGGCAATCTTCGATGGTGATACGGGCCATGATGTGAACTCCGGGGATGAACGATCAATAAGACAACAAAATGAAGCAAGCGCGGCAACGAGGAGCGAAGCGATAGCGGGATAACAATTCAATCAATAACGCCTCGTGCCCACGTTATGTGGACATGAACTTCCCGCAAGAGTGCCTCTATTGGCCGAGGTTGTCGACGAATACTGCAGGATTGCGCGCGCGAGTTTGAGCGGTACGCAGCCGAGCCGCGCGAACAACCACCCGCAAATCGCTGAGCGCTTCCTGCAAGTCATTGTTAATTATAGCGTAGTCGAATTCGGTTACGCGGCGCATTTCATCGCGTGCTGCCGCCAGACGGCGCTCGATGACTTCGCTACTGTCAGTGCCGCGGCCGCGCAGGCGTTCTTCGAGCACGGCGAACGATGGCGGCAGGATGAAAATGCTCACCGATTCTTCGAACTGAGCGCGTACCTGTGCGGCGCCCTGCCAATCGATTTCGAGCAGTACGTCCTGCCCGCTGGCAAGCTGCGCCTGCAGCCATGGTCGCGAGGTCGCGTAGAAATTGCCGTGCACCTGCGCCCACTCCAGGAACTCGCCCGCATCGCGCATGGCGTGAAAGCGTGCCATATCGACGAAGTTGTAAGCGACACCATCCTCTTCGCCTTCGCGCGGTGGGCGCGTCGTGTACGAGACAGACAACTTGATGGCAGAGTCGTTTTTCAGCAGCGACCGGACCAGGGTGGTCTTGCCCGCACCGGAGGGTGCCGAAACGATGAAGAGAATGCCGGTCATTTTTGCTGAGAAGTGAGGAGTGAGGGGTGAGGAGTAAAGGCGAACAGCCACGCTTGCGCGGCATCGCTCCGCATCCTTCGGGCGGCCATGCCGCCCCATGTTTTCAACTCCTCACTCCTCACTCCTCACTCCTCACTCAAGATTCTGTACCTGCTCGCGCATCTGCTCGATATACACCTTCAGATCGACCGATATGCCCGTCAGCTCTGCGGACACCGATTTGGACGCCAGCGTGTTGGCTTCGCGATTGAGCTCCTGCATGAGGAAGTCCAAGCGCTTGCCTACCGCTCCGCCCGCCTCCAGTACGCGCTCCACCTCATCCAGGTGCGTTGTGAGCCGCGTCAATTCCTCTGCCACATCCACGCGCTGGGCGAACAACGTTACTTCCTGGCGGATGCGATCATCATCCAGTGTTGCCATTGCCTCGCGCAAACGCAAGGTCATGCGATTACGGTATTCCTCGACCGCCGCCGGTATCAAGGGCGCGGCCACTGCCAGCTTGGCGCGAATCGACGTCACGCGCTCCAGCAAGGCCGTTACCAGCTTGGCGCCTTCGCGCGCGCGGCTGGCGCGCAGTTCTTCGAGCGCCTTTTTCCCCAGCGCGGTCATCGTTTCGGCCAGCGTTTCCTGCGACAGCGTTTCCTCAACCATCACACCTGGCCAGCGCAGGATTTCTCCGCTCGACAAGGGCGCCGCTTCCGGCAGTAAAGCACGTACCTGCGCCTGTGCCCCGGCGAGGCGCTGCAGCATTTCGGTATTAACGGCAAGCTCGGGCGTTCCCTGAGTGGCCGCTTGTAAGTTGGCGCGGCATTCAACCTTGCCGCGTGTTAGGCTCGCGCCGATAAGATCGCGCAACATCGGCTCGGCGAAGCGGAGTTCCTCGGGGATGCGAAACGTCGGATCGAGATAGCGGGAGTTGACGCTGCGCAGTTCCAATTGCAAGGACACGCTGCCAAGATTGCGTGTCACTGCGGCGTAACCGGTCATGCTATATACCATTGGGATATTCCGTAGGGTGGCGGGGTTGCATATGAGCTTGCAGATTCACAAATGCGCTGAAGGCAAAAGTATGCATTACAAACCTGTCGTTCGTGCAACGCAGAATCCGTAGCGAATACTCACTCATGGCTATGCCCTCGCAAATCAATAGTCCTTTGCCGTCGGGCTTTCAGCTCGAACAATACCGCATTGAACAGCAGCTCAGCCTAGGCGGCTTCTCCATCGTCTACCTGGCGACCGATGATCAACAGGTGCCTGTGGCCATCAAGGAGTATCTGCCGAACTCGCTGGCGCTACGCAAGGCCGGCGAAATCGAACCGCAGATCACGGAGGAGCATCAAGCCGCTTTCCGCTACGGGATGAAGTGCTTCTTCGAAGAAGGCCGCTCGCTGGCCAAGCTGATGCATCCCAATGTCGTGCGCGTGCTCAATTTCTTCCGCGCCAATGGCACGGTCTACATGGTCATGCAGTTCGAGCGCGGACGCACGCTGCAGGACTTCATCCATCGCAACAAGGGTCACATCAAGGAACGCTTCATCCGTGGCGTTTTCACACGCTTGCTCAACGGCTTGCGCGAGGTGCACGCACACAAATTGCTACACCTCGATATCAAGCCCTCGAACATTTATCTGCGCAATGATGGCACGCCGGTCTTGCTGGATTTTGGTGCCGCACGGCAGACTTTGGCGCAGGATACGCCGATGCTCAAACCGATGTACACGCCCGGCTTCGCGCCGCCCGAGCAGTTCAATGACCGCGACAACCTCGGGCCGTGGAGCGACATCTATAGCGTCGGTGCTTCGATGTACGCTTGCCTGTCCGGCTCGGCGCCGCAACGCTCGGACGAACGCATCAAGAAGGATTTGCTGGAGCCCGCCACCAAGCGCTGGGCCGGAGAATATTCCATTCACATGCTTGAAACCATCGACTGGTGCCTGCTGATCAATCCGCTCGAGCGGCCTCAGAGCGTTTATGCCTTGCAGAAAGCACTGCTGACGCGTTCACGCCACATTGCTCCCAAACCCCCAACGACCCTGCTTGGAAAAGTGGGTACTCGCCTGCGCGCACTCCTCCGAAAGTCGTGAGAACGTCATGAAATTCACTATCTATCAGGAAAGCCGCCCTGGCTGCCGCCCGAACAATCAGGATCGCGTGGCCTACAGTTATTCGCGCGAATCGCTTCTCATGGTCGTTGCCGATGGCATGGGCGGCCATCTGCATGGTGAAATCGCCGCACAGATTGCCACCCAGTATCTCATCGAGTCATTTCAGCAGGCCGCTCAACCGCAGATACGCGACGAGCTGATGTTCCTGTCGCGTTCGCTCACCAATGCGCACAATGCCATCGTCGATTACGCCTATGACAAACGCTTGCCCGATGCGCCGCGCACGACCATCGTCGCCTGTCTCGTGCAGAACAGCGTGGCCTACTGGGCGCATGCGGGCGACTCGCGTCTCTACCTGATTCGGCGTGGTCGTACGGCCGCGCAGACGCGCGATCATTCGCGCCTGCAACTGATGATCGACCAGGGCCTGATTACCGAAGACGAAGCCCTGCATCATCCGGCGCGCAATCGTATTTTCAGTTGCCTCGGCGGCACGCATTCGCCGCAGGTCGAGTTTTCCAGCGCCACGCCGCTGTTCGCCAACGATCTGATTGTCATGTGTACCGACGGCGTGTGGGGCAATCTCGAAGGCGACGAAGTCGTCGACTACATGGCGGAGGCCAACATCCTCGAAGCCTCTCCGCGCCTGTTGTCGCGCGCCGAGGCGCGTGGCGGCCTCACTTGCGACAATCTTTCCATCATGTCGATGCGTTGGCACGACGATTATGCCGACGAGCAACCTGCGTCGATCTCCACCAATACCATGCCGCTCGATACCATCACGACCAAGATGGATGGCTTCGGGCGCGGCGGTCGTCAGACGGAAGGCAATCCCTTGTCAGAAAACGAGATCGAGGCGGCGATCAAGGAGATCAACCAGGCCATCAAGAAATACTCCCGCTTCGACTCTCGATAAAGGCATAAGCCTACTGCGCGGGCCGATCTTGATATTCCGGTGCTCGCTGTACTGAAGTACAGCTCCGCTCCTCGTATCAACCTCGGCCCGCTCGCTACGGCTTCTGCCTTATCGAACCGCTTCGATCAATTTTTATGTATTCAAATGACATGAGACCTTCCGGTAGAAAGCCTGATCAATTGCGCGATGTGCGCATCACCCGCAACTTCACACGCCATGCCGAGGGTTCTGTGCTCGTGCAGTTCGGCGACACGCATGTGCTGTGTACGGCCAGCGTCGAGGAAGGTGTGCCGTCGTTTCTCAAGGGCAAGGGCCAAGGCTGGTTGACGGCGGAATACGGCATGCTGCCGCGCTCTACGCATACGCGCATGGCGCGCGAGGCGGCAAAGGGCAAGCAGAGCGGGCGCACGCAGGAAATCCAGCGGCTGATCGGCCGCAGTATGCGTGCCGTGGTGGACATGACCGCTCTCGGCGAGCGGCAGATCATTATCGATTGCGATGTGCTGCAGGCCGATGGTGGCACGCGTACGGCTTCCATCACCGGCGCCTGCGTGGCGGTGCACGATGCTCTGCAAGGTCTCGTCGCGCGCGGCCTGCTGGCGGCTTCGCCCCTGCGCGATTGGGTGGCCGCCATTTCCGTGGGTATTTATCAGGGCACGCCAGTACTCGATCTTGACTACCCGGAAGATTCCGATTGCGACACCGACATGAACGTCGTCATGACAGGCCGCGGTGGTTTTGTCGAAGTGCAGGGTACGGCCGAAGGCGCCGCCTTCTCGCGTCAGGAGCTGGATGTTCTACTCGGGCTCGCGGAAGGCGGTATTGCGAAACTGATCACCTTGCAGAAACAGGCTGTCGGCGAACTCAGCTTTTAGGCTTGCCAGCCTTGTAGTCGTCCAGCGCTTCCTTCAATTCCTTGTATT
>JAQGMF010000031.1 GCA_028292505.1 Rhodocyclales bacterium | reverse complement strand
GTACCACGTCGAGCAGTTCAAGAGCGGCGATGGCATGACCTTGCTGGACAGTCAGGTGGCCAACCTGGTCAGTGCCATGGCCGCGTTTGCGCCGCCCAGTGCCGGTCAGACAACCTTGCCGGCGAGTAACCCGACCGCGCTCAATCCGGTGATTGCGGCGAATTGGCATTAGCATGCCAAAGTCATTGGCCGTGAAGATGGGAATCCAGTGGTTTTAGCGGTGTTGGGTTAACGACACTGGATTCCCGCCTTCGCGGGAATGACGGTGAACTGAGATGAGAACGCACTTCCGAAGTGGACGGCACAGTTTGAAACGCCTGTCATTCCGGCCGGGATGACGAGGCATCGCGGTTCCGCGATTCGCAAAGCACTACATTCAGCTGTCATTCCCGCGAAAGCGGGAATCCACTTGGTGGCGTAGCTCTCACGAAAATGTGGATTCCCGCCGTTACCCGCTCCCCCAGCCCCTCTCCCGCAAGCGGGCGAGGGGAGCGTCGTGCAGCTTCGCTGGCTATAAAGCTGGCGGGAATGACGGCATCCTAGTGACGGCATATATCACGGGCTCTTGCCGAATTCTTGTGTTTCAGTGTCCTTGTGTGAAGCCTGTCTCTTTCGCCGGAAGGAGGAACTGCAAAATACATGGTCGTGTGGCAAGTCGTTAGCGATGTGGCCGCCGCGTCTTGCGTGTTTTCAAAACAATCATGTTTGTTTTTTTGATTTTCAATGAAGTGAATACTTGTACATGAACCAACTGACAGCCGGCCTGCCCGTCACGCCGGAATCCGTATCCGAAGCCCTCGCTCCCCCGAAAGCCCCCGTCGATAGCGGTCTGGCGTGCCTGGTGATGTTGGCGCGCTTTCATGCGCTGGCGGTCGAGCCCGAGCAACTGGCGCATGAGTTCTGTAGTCAGGGCCAGTTTTCGACGTCCGACATCCTCCTTGCTGCAAGGAAACTCGGCCTCTCCGTAAAGCGCGTCACAACTCGCCTGGATCGACTGAAGACCACGCCGCTGCCGGCCATGGCGCTGGATCGCAACGGGCGCTATTTCATTCTGGCGCGCGTGGATCAACAGCAAGAGGGCGCGACCAAAGTCCTGATTCACGACCCTATCGTGGAACGCCCGGAAGTACTCTCCGTCGAGCAACTGACCGAGCGCTGGGCGGGCGAGCTGATCCTGTTCACCTCACGCGCTTCGTTGGCAGGCGATCTGGCGAGATTCGATTTCAGCTGGTTCGTGCCCGCGGTGGTGAAGTATCGCAAGCTGCTGATCGAAGTCTTGCTGGTGTCATTTGTCCTGCAGTTCTTCGCGCTGGTGACGCCGCTATTCTTCCAGGTCGTGACCGACAAGGTACTGGTGCATCGTGGCCTGAGCACGCTGGATGTCATCGCCGTCGGCCTGTTGGCAGTCAGCGTCTTCGAGGTAACGCTGACCGCATTACGCAGTTACGTTTTTGCGCACACCACCAGCCGTATCGACGTGGAACTGGGCGCGCGCCTGTTCCGGCATCTACTGGCATTGCCATTGGCATATTTTCAGGCGCGTCGCGTCGGCGACTCGATTGCGCGCGTGCGCGAGCTGGAGAATATTCGTTCTTTCCTGACAGGCAATGCGCTGACGCTGGTGCTCGACATCTTCTTCTCGATCGTCTTCATCAGCGTGATGTTTTTCTATAGTGGCTGGCTCACCTTGATCGTGGTGATTTCGTTGCCGCTGTATGGTGTTATGTCAGGTGCATTGATCCCGCTGTTTCGTTTGCGTCTGCAGGAGAAATTCAATCGCAGCGCGGAGAACCAGGCCTTTCTCGTTGAGACCATCAGCGGCATCGACACCGTCAAGGCCATGGCGGTGGAGCCGCAGTGGACGCGCAAGTGGGATCAGCAATTGGCAGCTTACGTTGCGGCGGGTTTTCGTACTTCCACGCTGGCGACGATTGCCAACAACGGCGTCAACCTCATCGGCAAGCTGGTGACCTTGGCCGTCATGTATTTCGGCGCACAACTGGTCATCGACGGCAAGATGACGGTGGGGCAACTGATTGCTTTCAACATGCTGGCTGGCCACGTGTCGCAGCCGATCATGCGGCTGGCACAATTGTGGACCGACTTCCAGCAGACCGGTATTTCGGTACAGCGCCTGGGCGACATCCTCAACACGCGCACCGAGATTGCCAGTGCCAAGAGTTCGCTGCCGCCAATCAAGGGCAGCATCGTTTTCGACGACGTCGTCTTTCGTTACCGGCCCGATGGGCAGCCCGTGCTGCGCGAGGTGAAACTCGACGTACAGCCCGGCGAGGTTATCGGCATCGTCGGTCGTTCTGGTTCTGGCAAGAGCACGCTCACGAAGCTGGTGCAGCGCCTGTACGTGCCCGAACGCGGACGCGTGATGGTCGATGGCGTTGATCTGGCGCTGACCGATGTCTCTTCGCTGCGCCGACAGATCGGCGTAGTGCTGCAGGAGAACGTGCTTTTCAATCGGACGATTCGCGAGAATATCGCGCTCACCGATCCGGCCGCGACGCTGGAGTCCGTGATGCTGGCCGCGCGCATGGCTGGCGCACATGACTTCATCACCGAGCTTACCGAAGGTTATGACACCATGGTAGGCGAGCACGGCTCGACGCTCTCTGGCGGACAGCGCCAGCGCATTGCCATTGCACGCGCCTTGATGAGCAACCCACGCATTCTGATCTTCGATGAGGCCACCAGCGCACTCGATTACGAGAGCGAACGCGTCATCCAGGAGAATATGCGCACAATCTGCCGTGGCCGCACGGTGCTGATCATCGCCCACCGGCTTTCGGCCGTGCGCGAGGCCAACCGCATCATCGTCATGGAGCGCGGCCAGATTGTCGAAGAAGGTGCGCATGCCGAACTGGTGAAACTGGACGGCGGGCACTATGCGAAGCTGTATAGCTTGCAGCAGGGCTAGGTAGGTCCGTCATTCCCGCGAAAGCGGGAATCCACCTCACCGTAGAGGGGGAGTTCATCACGTAGAAGTGGATTCCCGCTTTCGCGGGAATGACGAATATATAGTTAGAGACGCTGTCAAGAATGAATCGAAGGACATGTAGTACATGAGCATAAAAATAAAATTGTACGCTGTAGGCGATTTGATGGCGCGTTACCGTGCCGTCTTCGCGCATGCCTGGCAGCAGCGCGGGGCGATGGCCGGCCCTGGCTACACGTCGCACGAAGCGCAATTCCTGCCTGCCGCGCTTTCCCTGCAGGAGACGCCACTGTCGCCCGCGCCGCGTGTGGCAATGTGGCTGCTGATCGCCTTTGCCTTCATCGCCTTGCTGTGGGCCATCTTCGGCAAGATCGACGTGGTGGCATCGGCGCAGGGCAAGATCGTGCCAAATGATCGCGTCAAGACCATCCAGCCGATTGACCGTGCCACTGTGACGGCGATCCACGTCACTGACGGACAGATGGTCAAGGCCGGTGACGTACTCGTCGAATTCGACGCCGCAACTTCACAAGCCGATCAGGACCGTGTGCGCTCCGATCTGGCCGCCGCCCGTCTGCAGGCCTTGCGTGCCAAAGGCTTGCTGCAGGCCCTCGACACCGGGCACGTGCCTGCACTACCACGGCCAGAACGCACCACCGATGCCATGTGGATCGAGGCGCAGAGTGCGCTCTCCAGCCAGTTTGGCGACTATAGTGCCAAGCGCATACGTCTCGCTGCCGACATTGCCGAGAAAGAAGCGGAACTGCGTTCGACACAAGAGCTGGTGCATAAGATGGACCAAACCTTACCGATCGCCAAACAACGCGAGCAAGACTACAAGAATCTCGCCGCGCAGAACTTCGTTTCCAACCATGGCTACCTGGAGAAGGAGCAGGCACGCATCGAACTGGAAGGGGATCTGGCCAATCAGCGCAGCAAGCTCGGCGAGATCCAGGCCGCTTTGCAATCGGCCCATGCGCAGCAGAATTCCCTGCTCGCCGAGACACGGCGTACCACTTTCGACAGCGCCAACGAAGCCCTGCAGAAGGTTGCCGGCCTGGAGCAGGACCTGCTCAAAGCAGAATCGAAGAACCAACAGAACACCCTGACATCGCCCGTCGATGGCACCGTGCAGCAGCTCGCCATTCACACCGTTGGCGGCGTGGTCAAGGAAGCCGATACCTTGATGATCATCGTGCCCAAGGACAACTCCTTGGAAATTGAAGCGATGATCGAGAACAAGGACATTGGCTTCGTCAACGCCGGGCAGGAAGCGGCCGTCAAGGTCGAGACCTTCCAATACACCAAGTACGGTACGATTCATGCCAAAGTCATTTCCGTCTCCAACGACGCCATCAACGACGAGAAGCGCGGCCTGATCTACACGGCGCGGATCAAGATGGACCACTCGACATTGGACATCGATGGCAAGCAGGTCAATCTCACGCCGGGCATGGCCGTCGGTGTCGAAATCAAGACCGGCAAGCGTCGTGTCATCGAATATTTCCTCTCGCCGCTGATGCAGTACCGGCACGAGAGTTTGCGGGAGCGTTGAGTCGTGCGTCTGACTATTTCAGCGACAGCCGCTGCACTAATGACAATTGCATCCGTGCATGCAGCGACCTTGCATGTCGGCCCGCGTCAGCTATTGAGCGTTCCCTCGCAAGCCGCGGAGATTGCGCATGATGGCGATATCGTCGAAATCGATGCGGGCGAGTACCGTGGCGATGTCGCCGTATGGACGCAGTCCGGGCTGACGATTCGTGGTCGCGGCGGCATGGCGAAGCTGTTCGCCGATGGTCGCGCCGCCGAGTCGAAAGCCATCTGGGTGGTGCGTGGCGGTGATATCCGCATCGAGAAAATCCAGTTTTCAGGTACCCACGTCCCGGATCGCAACGGGGCGGGCATCCGCTTCGAAAAGGGACATCTGCAGATATCCTCCTGCCGCTTCCTCGACAATGAAAATGGCATACTCACGGCAGCTGATCCCGACAGCCAACTTGATATCGAATTCAGCGAGTTCGGCAACAACGGCGACGGGTCGGGCTGGAGCCACAATCTCTATGTCGGCCACATCGGCCGGCTACGCGTAACGGGCAGCTATTTTCATCACGCGCGCGCGGGCCATCTTCTCAAGTCGCGCGCCAAGGTGAACATTGTCACGTATAACCGCCTGACCGATGACGAAGGCGGCCACGCGAGCTATGAACTCGAGTTTCCGAATGGCGGCTTGGCATTGGTGCTTGGCAACATCATCGAACAGTCCGCCACCACCGAGAATGCAAGCATCATTTCCTATGGTGCAGAAGGCTTGGTCGGCAGTAGCAACCGCCTTGTGCTGGTGCACAACACCATTGTCGATCATCGCCACGGCACGCCGCTGGTCGTGCGTGGCAAGCCAGGAGAAGTCGTTGTGCAGGCGGTCAACAACCTGTTGATCGATAGTGGCCCGCTTGGCTTGCCGGCAGGCGCGCTGGACATGGGCAACCAAGTGGGGACGCTCGCTCAGCTCGATGCAGACTATAGGCCGCTAGCCGCCACTTTGTGGAAAATCCCGCCCCGGAGTGCCACCGCCTTGAACTTGCCGCAGGCTCTGGCGCAGGAAGACGCCGATCTTGAAATGTCAATGGAATACAAGCATCCGATGAAGGTGTCGAAAGTGACTGCCAAAGTTCGCATCGCAGGGGCCATGCAGAACACGAAGTGAGTACCAAGGCAGTGAAGGGCTTTGCTCGTGACGAGAGCCCTCAAAAGTCCACAATTGCCGCCAGCATGACATTGCGTTGATTGCGTGATCCGAAGCTGCGCACAAGAGGGCTTTGTGCGGCAGCGCCACGCAAGCGGCTCCAGTCGATTGCGAACGATATGCCAGTGTGCTGGCTGACGGGCACGAAGATCTGGTAGGTGGCCGATAGGCTGTTAAAGCCTCCGTTGGGTCGATACGGCGCGGTACCGAGTGCGGACGCTGTGTCCGGAGAGACACCGAAGAATCGGCGCATGGCTGCGCCATTCATGGCTTGAGCGTTGAGCTTGATGCTGTGCTCGACGGAGCCCGGTGCGGGCAGTTCGAGTTCGGTATAAACGTCGCCATAGGCTGCGCCCGTGCCCTGGATATCATGGCGCCAGCGCAGACCCGCACTGAGGCTTTTCGTAAAGGCATATTCGATGTAGGTGCCGGCCTGCAGGGTGTTGTGTAAGGTGTTGATACGATTGGCGAGTACGCCGAGATCCTGCGATGAGCGTCCCCATATCAAGGTGCCGACGAGGCCGCCATGCCAGTGTTCGCCATGCAGGAAGTCGATGCTCAGGCCGTCCGTGGTCGATAGTTCGACCTGGTCATGCCAAGTGATGTCGAGATAGGGCACGGGATGCGTTTTGTGTGTCGCGGCACCGAGCCAACTGGGTTGTCGCTCGACACCGACACCAATGGCGACTACCGTGGTTTCAGAGCTGGTCTTCTCGTCTTGCGGATCGGCCGCCGAAGCCGTCAGGCTGCCAATGAGCGAAGGTAGAAGTAAAACGATCAATTTCCTAAAAATTTTTGTTTTTTTCATGGCCAATGTGCAATAAGGTCGTCGTAAGCCGAACGGTTCGGCAAATTGCGTGAGCGGGCTATCGCTGTACATGCCTGCCGATGGACGGAAAGGATCGGGAAAGCTTGAAACCTCTACAATTGAGACCTTTGTCAGAATGTGAAGCCGCGTGAACGCTTGGACCATTTTATGTGATTTCGACGGCACGATCTCCGTCGATGACGTGACGGACGTCTTGCTGGAACGTTTTAGTCGCCCAGGCTGGCAGGCGCTGGAAGAGGAATGGCGCAGCGGTAAGTTGAGTTCGCGTCTTTGCATGCAGGGACAGATAGCCTTGCTCGACGTCAGCAAGGAAGAACTCGACGAGCAAATCGACGAGTTGCGTATCGATTCGGCTTTCCCTGCGTTCGTGCGAGCAGCACACCGCGCAGGACATGCATTGAGCATAGTCAGCGACGGGTTGGACTACGCGATCCGCCGCATATTGGCGCGTCATGACCTCGGCAATCTGCCCATCCATGCCAATCATTTGATTCAGACCGGCCCGCGTAGCTGGCGGCTCGAATCGCCTTTTGCCGACAAGTCCTGTCGCGTCGATAGTGGCACCTGCAAATGCGTGTGCGCTCAAAAGGCGCAGGCCACGCGCAGGCATGTCATGCTGGTCGGCGATGGTGCGTCGGATTTCTGCGCGGCCGAACACGTGGACTTTGTTTTTGCTAAATATCGTCTCAACGAACATTGTCGCGCCAAGGACATTCATCATGTGTCCATTGTCGGCTTTGCCGATGCCATCGATCTGCTGCCTGCACTGACGGACGACAGAGAGCAACCGACAATTTCAAACGATTTCAATACGGAGACATTCCCGAATGCGTGATGCTGAACTCCTTGCCGACGAGGCGCGTTATTGCTCTTTTGGTGACACGGTTCACTACTGCGATCCACCAAAGATTTTTGCGCGTTGCGAAGGCAGTTATCTGTATGACGCGGAAGGCACTGCCTTTCTCGATCTGCAGATGTGGTATTCGGCGGTCAACTTCGGCTATGCGAATCCACGCCTGAATGAAGTACTGAAACGTCAGATCGACGTGCTGCCGCAAGTGGCGAGTCAATATCTGCATCCGACGAAGATCGAACTTGCCAAAGTCATCGCCCAGGACGCCGAGCGCAAATTTGGCCACAAGGGTCGCGTGCACTTCAACGTCGGCGGTTCGCAGTCGATCGACGATTCGCTCAAGCTGGTGCGCAACGCCAAGAACGGCAAGAGCCATATGTTCGCCTTCGAGGGTGGCTATCACGGCCGCTCGCTCGGTGCATCGGCGATCACGTCGAGCTACCGTTATCGTCGCCGCTTCGGTCATTTTGGCGACCGTGCGCAATTTATTCCATTTCCATATCACTTCCGCGGGCCGAAGGGCATCAGCAAGGAAGAATACGGCGAGCAATGCGTGAAGCAGTTCGAGCGTCTGTTCGAAACCGAATACAACGGCGTGTGGGACTTCAAGAGCGAGCAGGCCGAATACGCGGCTTTCTACGTCGAGCCGGTGCAGGGCACCGGCGGTTACGTCATTCCGCCGATGAATTTCTTCAAGGGTCTCAAGCGCGTCCTGGACAAGTACGGCATCCTGATGGTGGTCGATGAAATCCAGATGGGATTTTTCCGTACCGGCAAGCTGTGGTCGATCGAACATTTTGGCGTCGAGCCGGACATTCTCGTTTTCGGCAAGGCGCTCACCAACGGGCTCAATCCGCTTGCAGGTGTCTGGGCGAAGGAAGCGTTGATCAACCCGACGATTTTCCCGCCGGGCTCCACGCATTCGACATTCGCATCGAACCCACTGGGCACGGCTGTCGGTCTCGAAACCATGCGCATGCTGGCCGAGACCGACTACGAAACGATGGTGATGAAGAGCGGCGCGCATTTCCTGGCGGGCTTGCAGGATTTGCAGAAGCGTCATCCGGAAATCGGCGACGTCGATGGTCTGGGTCTCGCACTACGCGCGGAAATATGCCAAGCGGATGGCTTCACGCCCAACAAGGCACTGCTCGACAAGATGGTCGATATCGGCCTCGGTGGCGGCCTGGAGCACAAGGGCAAGAAGATGGGATTGGTGCTGGATGTGGGCGGCTACTACAAGAACGTCATCACCTTCGCGCCTTCGCTGCACATCAGTCCAGAGGAAATCGATCAAGGACTGGCGCTGCTCGATCAGTTGCTGAGCAAGGCCAAGCGCGGCTGATTAGGCCACGGCGCGCAGCGGCTTTTCGAGGCGCTGTTCGGCCGTGGCGATTTTCCTGAAGAAGTCGACCGACTTTTCGATCACGAGATCGCGTTGCTGATCCACCGTGATCATGTGATAGCTGTCGTCCAGCACAACCGTTTCAACATGTGCGGATACGCGACGCTCGACCAGTTGCGCGTTACGCAAACTGGCTACGTCGTCTTCGCGCGCATGCAGCACCAGCGAAGGTGTGGACACGTACTTCAAGTTGCGTTGCACATGCCGTGACAAGCGATAGAACTCGGCCAGCGATGGCCAGGGGTTGCCAGCCAGACCCGCGGCGACGCTATCGCCGGACAACATTTTTTTCGAGATGGAGCGTCGTATGCGTTCGTTCTTGATGCCGAATGGGAAAGTTTCGACGAAAGATTTTTTCTTGCCGATGCCGAGACGATCGAAAATGGGCAACAGGAAAGACAAGCGACCCACCAGCGGAATGCTCCAGCCGTCATAGAAAAAAGTTGTGCCGTAAAGGGCCAGGCCGCTCACTTTGTCCGGATACTCCATGGCGTATTTGAGCGACAATACCGCGCCCATCGACAGGCCGCCGACGAATATCCTGTCCGTCTTGTTGCGAAGCTCTTCGGCGGCTGCTTCGACGCTGGCAAACCAGTCTCGCCAGCCCGTCGCCAGCAGGTCCGCCTCATCGCCGCAGTGGCCGGCAAGCTGGACGACCGACACAGTGAAGCCCGCACGATTGAGCCCACGTGCCACCGTACGCATTTCGTTCGGCGTGCCGGTGAGGCCGTGGATCAGCAGCACACCCGAAGCGCCACCGGGTAGGAAGTATTCAGAAGATCTGATCATGGTATCGATGTCTCGCGGCCTTTGGCAAAAGCGGCGCCAGGACTCCAAAGGCAGCAAAAGGATGTTCGAAAAGACGGTATTGCAATGATGTGAAGCATTATCCTGTCCTGCGGACCGCACGCTTTTTTTGCAGTGGTTCTAGATGATTTTTAACATTCTACCTGTACGCAAAGCATTCGATGAATTCAGCAGTGACGGTCGGCTTCTGGGCTTCCAATATCCTGGTGGATTCGGCCGGGCAGCTGGCTTTCAAGGCCGCCTCGGTCGAACCCGGCACGGCGGAGGGCATGGCGCGCTGGCGTCACATGCTGCGACGCCCGTGGATATGGGTGGGCGTGGCCTGCTTTGTGGTGGAGTTCGTTCTTTGGCTCGCCTTTCTCTCTTTGGTTCCGTTGTCGGAGGGCGTGCTGCTCGGCATGTTCAGCATCGTCACCATCATGGCGGGCGGACGCATCTGGTTCCACGAGCATTTCACGCGCTTGCGACTGATAGGTATCCTGCTGATCGTGCTTGGCGTAGCGATCGTGGGAGCCGCCTGATGTCGATGCGCCGTTTCTATCTCATCGGCTTCGTTGCACTGATTGCTTTCGACACCTTGTCGCAGGTCAGCTTCAAGATGGCCGCCAATCATGCAGCACCATTTGCCACGGACGCTGCGTGGCTGTGGCGCATCGTCAGTATGCCATGGGTATATTTCGCCATCGTTGGCTACCTGGGTGCTTTTTTTACCTGGATGACCTTGCTGCGACATGCGCCGATCGGCCCGGCCTTTGCCGTTTCGCATCTCGAAGTGATCGGCGTGATGATCATCTCCGTGCCCTTGTTCGGCGAGCACCTGAATGTCATGCAGCTCCTTGGCGCCGCCTTTGTCGTGGCAGGCGTCGTCTGCCTTGCCTTCAGCGAGACGAGGGATGACGCTTAAACGCCGCATCGATGGCGTCACGGAAATTCCACCGACAGCGGGATTGCCGATTCTTCTTGGCGATCTGCTGACGCCGTGGCGCGCAAACTTCGCAGAAAGCGCTGCCGAACACATCGGCGTGTCCCACGCGGGTCTTGAATGTTCGGGTACAGCCTGCCTCGTCGTGATTCTCAGCGCGATGCGGCAAGGCAGTGCGCGGCGTAGCGTCGTCGTGCCCGCTTATACCTGCCCGCTGGTCGTATTCGCAGTGTTGCATTGCGGGCTGCGGGTGCGCGTGTGCGATCTGTCCGTCGATAGCTTTGAGTTGGATCCTGCCGCGCTGCGCGCGGTTTGCGACGACGACACGCTGGCGATCATTCCGGTCCACCTGGCCGGACGCGTTGCGAATCTCGATGAAGTGATTGCGATAGCGCGGCAATGCAATGCATACGTCATCGAAGATGCAGCGCAATCATTCGGTGCGCAACGAGGCGGGACGAGCATCGGCCTGCAGGGCGATGCCGGATTCTTCAGCTTTGCCGCCGGTAAAGGACTGAGCCTGTATGAAGGTGGCCTGTGGATCGCGCGTGACGCAACTATGCAGAATGCATTGGCGCTGGCCAGCAAGCAGGCGATTCCCCGCAAGCCATCCATCGAAGCATTGCGTTGTCTGCAACTGGCCGGCTATGCGGCGCTGTACCGGCCGTTGCCGCTGCGCTTCGTATATGGCTGGCCGCTACGACGGGCATTGCGGCGTGGCGATGCGGTCGAGGCCGTGGGCGACAATTTTTCGGCGGATATTCCGCTGCATCGTGTGAGCGCATGGCGCCGCTCGGTCGGTTGCAACGCACTGCAGCGGCTGACGAATTTCCACGCGGCCCTGGCCGCACAAGCCGCGCGACGTCTGCCCGATCTTGCCAAATTAAGCGGCGTGAAAGTCTTCGGAGATAGGCCGGGCAGGCAAGGCGTGTGGCCATCGTTCCTGTTGCTGATGCCGAGCAAGGCCACGCGCGATGCGGTGATGCTTCGCTTGTGGGGCGCGAGGCTGGGCGTTACACGCATGTTCGTTAACGCGCTGCCGGACTACGCTTATCTGCACGACTTCATCGCGTCGGCCGACGTGCCGAATGCGCGCGATTTCGCAGCGCGCTCGCTGACTATTTCAAATAGCCTGTGGTTGGACGACGAACGTTTCCAGCAGATCGTGAAGACACTTGAAGACGTACTTTTTCGCGACGAGACTCCATTGCCGACGTAGGGCGCAGTGACAACTGCGCCGTATGTACTCGTCATCATCCGGCGCAGTTATCACTGCGCCCTACGCCTCAGCGGTAAGCTGCCCGCGGCGTCGATGCCTGGTTTGCTCATGCACCACACGCGGCGCGAATGCCTGTGAGCAGGCGATGATTCACAGCGATTTGCTGCGCCTGCCATGCTGCGAGTTGCTCCGGTGCAATCACGGGTTGCTCATCCATGGCGCTGAGCCAGCGTTTCCAGCGAGCGCGGTAATGATGAATGGAAATTTCGCCGGTGATATCGCTGCCTACCAGACGACCCTGCAGTTCGGCAATGACGCGTTCGATGTCTTCGAGCAGGAAATGGCCTTGATCCCAATTCGTACGCGCTACCGAGGCATCGAGCACGTCCTTGTCTATCGATAAATAGACCGATGTATCGTCGCGCTGCAGCCAAGCGATGAAAGCTTCGATCAGCGCTTTACGATGCGTAAAACTATGGAAGCGACTGGCTAGGCCAACAACGCCGGCCCATCGCGTGTCGACGCCGAGCGTCCAGTAATGAATGCGTCCTGCATACAGTGGCAGCAAGTAGTTCTCCCAGGCGTGCCGCCAGCCCACGTCGCCCGAACTGATGCCGACCACGTGCACCGTACGCACGTGCGGCAGCGCCGCGACATGGCGTACCCACGATCCGCAATGTATGCCGAACGGGAATCGCATATTGTCGGGATGATTGTCGAAGACCACGACATCGAAAGGCTGCGTGCTTGGGCAGCGTGCAATCAGCAGATGGCTGATGTGATGGAAATCGCCGCTGCCCATGAACACCGTACCGTGATCCGGTGGAATCTTTGCTTGCAGTTCGCTTGCGAGTTTGCGCCACGTCGTCATGCCGCAACCGAAGCGAACAGCCTCCTGCCAATCGGTCAGCGGGACGATGTCCGCATCGGGAAATGCCTGCAGGGAAGCATCGAAATCCAGGACTAGAGATTTACTCATTGTGCATCTTCCTCCTGCATGCCATTGAACCACATGCGATCGCTTTCGAAGTGGTGCGACAGCTTGCGCAGGATAAAACGCAAAAGCGGATTGCGCACGAACACGGCATGACGGGTGAAGGTGAAACTCGCGCCGAGGAAGGATTTGACTTCCGGATCGGTCCAGCCCGCGACGTAATGCGTGAGGCCGTGTTCGCGGGCATAGGCCAGATTTTCCATCCAGCTGACGAAGTAGAGATTGAAGGTGCGCGCAGCCGGGTAACGAAAGCCCACGTATTTATCGATCAGCTTGTGGTCGTGAACGAAGCACAGGTTGTAGCCGATGAGGTCGATGCCGTTGTAATACAGGAACAGCTTGCCTTGCAGCGCGGCGTCTTGAAACAAGGCTTTGAAATAGGCGGCGCTCAGCAGATCGAAGTGGATCTCGCTCTGTGCGTAGACCTCCTGATAGAGCGCATACAGTTCATCCAGAAACGCCTCGTCGTCGAATCTGTCATGTCCGGTCGGGAGTATCTCGATTCGCAACTGCTCGCGCGAGCGCAACTTGCGACGGATATTCTTTCGTCGTCCTGCCGACAGGCGCGATAGGTAGTCGTCCGCGCTCGAAAAATCGATTGGCACGTAAGCAAGCGCTTGCCCATCGAGCACAATGAAGCCGTGTTTCTGGCAGGCGGCCAGAAAAGCTTCGGCGCGCATCGAATCGGCTGTGGGTAGCAAGGGGGATTGCTCAGGAACATCCTTGACGATCATCAGCCGCGAGCGCCTTGCCCATGCAGATAGCATTTTATCGGGTAAGGTGGTGGTTGCGCCGGACGGGAAGGGCGCATATTCGCTGACTGTCGTTCCAAAGAAGCAGACACGAAAACGCAACAGGCGCAGCAGCAATCCGCCGCCGGGCAGACTTGCCAATCGTTGGCGAACTGCCGGGTCTGCCGTTGTCAGCAGGTCGAAGGGTGCGAAGAATCCCGGCGTGTCATGCGCCATGAAGGGCTCGAAGCCCGCGGGTGGGTTTTCGATAAAATGTCGCAGCAGTCCGGGAGGCTCCAACTGATTGTCATAGGCGCACGACGCTTGTCCGTCTGGTGGCGCGACATGGCCTCCTGAAAATGTGTTTGGCATATTCATGTGCCGCCGGAGACGGCTGCAAATACCATCCTGACGCGCAGGCCGCCTGATGCTGGCGAGTCGAGACTGAGTTCGGCTTTATGGGCGCGTGCGATTTCCTGCACGATGGACAGCCCCAGGCCGGATCCTCCGGCGGGGCTGCCGGGCACGCGATGAAAGCGGTCGAGCACCGCATCGCGTTGCGACTCGGGAACGCCTGGACCATTGTCTTCGACCATCAATTCACAATGGCCTTGGCGTGACTCTACTTTCAGCGTTACGCATACGCTCTTTCCACCATAGCGCAGGGCGTTGTCGATCAGGTTGTTGATGGCCTCGCCAAGCAGGAGTTCGTCACCCATGACCCAGCAGGGACATTCGTCACCCTCGATACCGAGATCGGCGCCTTGCGCCAAGGCACGCGGCACCCAAGTGGCGCCCGTTGCCAGGGCGAGCGCGCGCAGGTCCACCCGATGCATGTGCAGCACGAGCTCCGAACCTGGCTCTGCACGAGCGAGAAGCAGCAATTGATTCGACAGACGCGCGGTCCGATCTATCGTCGCGCGCAAACCGTGCAACGCCAGTTTGGGGGCGGCCGGCCCCGCTTCGCGAATTGCTTGCTCGACTTGAAGCTTGAGCGTGGTCAGCGGCGTGCGCAGCTGATGTGCGGCATTTTCGATAAAGCGCTGCTGGGTGGACAAAGCTTCATTGAGTCTTTCCAGCAAGGTGTTGATGGCGCTGGTGAATGGCTGCAACTCCTTGGGCACATCGAGCGTCGGCAAAGGCGTCAGATCGTTGAGGCGGCGTTCGTGGATGGTTTGTTCCAGCATGTCGAGCGAACGCAGCCCGCGGCGCACGCCTACGCGCAAGAGAATCGTCGTGATGATGATCAGTAGAGACTGGGGGATGATGACGAGGAGGGAGAGCCGCGCCGCCAGTTGTCGCCGTTTGTTGAGCGTCTCCGATACAGAAACAGTTACCTCGTCGTCGAGCGATTCCTGCGGCAAGGAAATGACAACCGCCCGGATTTTGTCGTTGTTGATGTATTCGTCATAAAAAATTGCCGCTCCATTTCTTGCGGGCGGTAGCAGAGGGAGTTCGCGGAACCCCGAGAGAAATCCACGCCGTTTGCTGTCGATGCGGAAGCGTATCTTGTTGACCTCGTCCCACACGAACATCTCCACGGCGGGAGGAGGTAGCTGGAGCGACACGACGCCGCCCTTTCTTTGTACCTGGCTGGCGAGCGACGAGGCGGACTCGAGCAGATCCTGATCATAGATCTGGTTGGCGAAGCGCACCGCAAACCAATAAATGGCCAGGCTGGTGACGAGAATCGGCAGAATGGTGGTGAAGGCAAGCTGTTTGAAGAGTTGCCGTTGGAGACTAACCGCCATCGGCCGACTCGATCAGATAGCCGAAGCCGCGCAAGGTGCGGATGGCTGTGCCGCTGCCGTCCAGTTTGCGCCGCAAGCGGTGAATTTGTATGTCGATGGCATTGCTGCTCATCTCCTCTCCCCACTCGCACAGGGATGCGATCAGCTGCGATTTGGACACGGCTTGATCCGCCTGCACAACGAGCAGCTCCAACAAGCCATATTCGCGGGCAGTGAGGTCGAGCACGGTACCCGCGACGGTGGCACGTCGCGCGACCGTATCCAGTTCGAGGCCGTCGATGGCAATCTTCGAGCCGCTGCGGCCGCGGCTGCGGCGAATCAAGGCGCGCAGCCGGGCTTCGAGTTCAGGCAGATCAAAAGGTTTGGTGATGTAATCGTCTGCGCCCAGATCGAGGCTGGCAACGCGGTCCTGCGTCGCGTCGCGCGCCGACAGGATGAGTACCGGCAGCAGCGTCCCGCGCGCGCGCAG
Organism: Rhodocyclales bacterium; assembly: GCA_028292505.1. Taxonomy (GTDB): domain Bacteria; phylum Pseudomonadota; class Gammaproteobacteria; order Burkholderiales; family Rhodocyclaceae; genus Viridibacterium. The sequence goes on along the minus strand of JAQGMF010000031.1, from coordinate 38,854 downwards.
GCGTTGCAATACCTGGAAGCCATCGCGTCCTGGCAGATTGAGATCGAGTATCAAAGCATCATAAGTCTGCGTCTGCAGCGCGCTTTCGGCATCGTTGCCATTCGCCATCCAGTCGACGGCATAGCCGCCCTGCCGCAGTGAGGTGGCAAGCGTGTTGGCGAGAGGTTCGTCGTCTTCGACGAGAAGCAGGCGCATTGGCGGTGTCCGAAAGAAGCAGGTGAGGGCAGGGGACGAGTGTGCCACAAGGGCCAGATTCGTCCGTGATTGCGTAGGGGCGCGGGGCTTTACTCCTCGCGTAGCCAAGTCTGGCTTCTGCCGAATAGCGAGAAGCCGAGGAAGCCGCGGACTGCGAGGGATCTTCCATCCGCAGCGAGACTCATCTTCACGCGGTACAGCTTGCCGTTGTCGGGATCGAGAATTTCGCCACCCTCGTATTTCAGGCCGTTGCGCTTAAGACCGGAAACGATCTGCATGCCGATAATCTTCTTGCCTTTGCGCTGATCGGGGCAGGTTATGCAAACGGGATCGGCATCTTCGCCCTCGCCGGGGAGAAATTTTTCGATACGGCCTTCATAGAGACCGCCGTGTTCCTCGATACGGATGATCGAACGCAGTTTGCCATTGTCATCGTCCATCTGCCGCCAGCGTCCGAGTGCTGTCGGTTCGCCTTGGGCAGCGCAGAGCCATAGCGCACAGAGAAGCAGAAAAACGGATCTCATTTTGGCGAGACACTTGGCGCAAACGCATCCGCTGCCGGGCTTTGCAAGGCATGCAGATCGGTGTGACTGGAAGGTATGGGTCGGTGATCCGCGCCGAAGGACACATCGCCGAGCTTCCAGCCGGCCGTGCAAGTGAAGGCGCCCCAGAAGCGCTTCAGCGCGCCCCATTGCTGCGGGATCAGGCTGCGCTCGTTGTCGATGTCGACCATCGGATCGCCCACACCTGTCGGACGCGGCTTTTCGCCGTAGAGCGCAGTCCCGAACAGCACGTCCCAGATGGAGAAAACTTGGCCGAAATTGCAATTATGCAAATTGGGACGATCGAGATCCACGCGCATATGATGCAGCCGATGAAATTTCGGATCGACGAAGAATTTTTCCATGACATGACCGAAGCCGATGCGGACATTGGCATGCGAGAAATTCTGTGCCAGCTCGCCGACGAGCATCAGGAAAGCAAACTCGCTCGGCTCGACGCCCATCGCAAGACCGACCGTGGCCAGCACCATCGACTGCAACATGCCATCCAGATAATTGCCGCGATCGTTCGTCCAGCAACTCATCTGGCGCTGACTGTGATGCATGCTGTGGAGCGCCCACCACCAAGGAATGGCGTGTTGCGTGCGATGCATCCAGTAGTACACGAAGTCGTAGGCGATGTAATAGACGAAGAACAGCAGCAGGGGATGATGATCGAACCAGGGTAGCCAATGTTTCAGGCCGAACGATGTCGCCTCGTTGCCAACATCGGCTGCGCCGGCAAACAGGTTGCTGAAAGGCATGAGCACCAGGTAGCTGAACAGCGGAAACAGGCCGAGCAGCATGAGCAGCGTGTATTGGCGATCAAGGCGTGTCAGCGATCGATCTTGCCATTTTTCGGCGGGTACGAAGCTTTCGAGCGGGCGAAAAATCATCGCGATGATGCCAATCTGAAGCACGGCGATAAGCAGGGCTTCGGCAATCTCTTCAGGACTGCCTGCCGACTTGCCGATATGCAATATCAATAGCGCAGGCGACACCGCATGGATGCTTGTCCAGGCAATCAGATGCGACCAGAGTTGAGGAAGAAACATGATTGAATCAGGACTCCTCGGAATGCGCTGAGATGGCTTCGTACAGCATAGCGATCAGCGCAAACAAATACTGGTGCCCGGGACCGGAATCGAACCGGTACAGCCTTGCGGCCGAAGGATTTTAAGTCCCTTGTGTCTACCAATTTCACCACCCGGGCATTCGGATGCCGCGCTGGGTGGGCTGCGCGACACGCTTGCTGCGTTGGCTTGTCTCGCCGTGCATGCGCACTGTCTCGCCAAGCCGCCTTGCCATCGTGCCGCTCGCTCCACCCATCGCGGCATCCTCGACTCGAGAGGCCATGCTGGCAAAGCAACGCGATGTTGGCCTGTCGGCCGAAGACATTATCGCGCGCTGGGCTCCGGCATGACGATGTTTACTTCCAGTACCTCGTAGTTGTCCCGCTTTTCCAGTTGTACGCGTATGTCATCTGGATTGACCTTGACGTACTTCGAGATCACTGCGACGAGTTCGCGCTGCAGGGCGGGCAGGAAGTCGGGCGTGCTGTCTTCGTCGGCGCGCTGGTGGGCGATGACGAGGGTCAGACGTTCCTTGGCCAGCGAGGCGGACTTGGGTTGGGGGCTGCCGAAGAATTTTTCGAGCCAGGACATGGTCAGCCTCCGAACAGGCGCTTGAAGAGGCCCGGCTTTTCGAAGTTGACAAAGCGCAGCTCGCGTTCTTCACCGAGGAAGCGGGCGACGACATCCTGGTATGCATCGGCGGCGTCTTCGTCCTTGGTATGGATCACCGGCGTGCCGGAGTTGGAAGCTTGCAGCACGCTTTCCGATTCGGGTATGACGCCGATCAGTGGCACGCGCAGTAGTTCCTGCACATCCTTGTAGGAAAGCATTTCGCCTTCGTCGACACGCTTGGCAGAGTAGCGCGTGATGAGCAGATGTTCCTTGACCGGCTCCTGGCCGTCGCGCGCGCGGCGGCTCTTGCTTTGCAAGATGCCGAGGATGCGGTCCGAGTCGCGGATCGACGAGACTTCCGGATTCGTCACAACGATAGCTTCGTCGGCGAAGGTCAGCGCCATGATGGCGCCGTGTTCGATGCCGGCGGGGGAGTCGCAGATGACGTAGTCGAAGCCCATGTGTTTGAGGTCGTTGAGAACCTTTTCGACACCTTCTTCAGTCAGTGCATCCTTGTCGCGCGTTTGCGAAGCAGGCAGCACGAACAGGTTTTCGCAGTGCCTGTCCTTGATGAGTGCCTGATGCAGATTGGCGTCGCCACTTATGACATTGACAAAGTCATACACCACGCGGCGCTCGCACCCCATGATGAGGTCGAGATTGCGCAGGCCGACATCGAAGTCGATGACGGCTGTCTTGAAGCCACGCAGGGCTAGCCCGGAGGCGAAGCTGGCGCTGGAGGTGGTCTTGCCTACGCCGCCTTTGCCGGACGTTACGACGATGACTCTGGTCACGATTTCCTCTCTCTTTCTCTATGCGTCTTTATGTCTGCAATTTGTTTGCGCTGGACAATCAGTCCAGTTGCAGCGTTTCGATATTCAAAGTCTGTTGCCCGGCCGCGTTGGCGCGCAATACGGCGTGCGCGGGCTTGCCCGCAAGATTGGCGGCGATGCCGCGCTCGAAGGTGCGGTACACGCCGGCGATGGATACGAGTTCGGGCGCAAAGCAGGTGGTGATGATGCGCGCCGCGGTGTGGCCTTGCGCACCTGCCAGGGCGCGGCCGCGCAACGGGCCGTAGCAGTGGATGCTGCCATCGGCGATGATTTCCGCGCCGTTGCTGACACCTCCGAGTATGACAACGTCACTGCCGCGTGCGTAGATCTGTTGGCCTGAGCGCAGCGGACGTTCGATGATCATGGTGGCGGTGCCGGTGGGCGGCGCCGGCATGTCGAGACTGGCTTGGGCGGGCTCCGGAGCGGGCGCTACGGGAGCAGGGGCGGTAGGTGCTGCAACGGGCCGTTCCGCACTCATGCGGCCGGCATCGGCGGAGAGAATGGCCAAGCCTGCCTTGCGGGCACTTTCAACGAGATGTTCTGGCGCCTGGCGAACGGCGATGGGTTGCAGGCCGTAACGCCGTAGCAGGCTCAGCAACCCGGCCCAGTCGGCGCGTTCGGGCGCCTTGGTCAGCTGTGTCAGGTCGATGACTGTGGCTTCACCAGCAAAGAATTCGCCGAGGCCGCCGAGCATGGTGTGCATGGTGTCGGCCAGACGCACGTTGTCGAGTTCGCGGATGATCGCCGACATGGCGGAAAGCGTACCGGTCTTGAACTCGATGGGTTTGGACATGGGCGTGCGGGGCGCTGATGCGTGTGGCAAGTAGTTGTTTGGCCGCAGGTGCGGGCCGGATCGGCAGGATTGTAACAAACCCGCGGGCATGCGCCGGGGTCTACTTTCGAACGGAACGAAGACTGGCGTGGGGGAGTGTGTTCAGTGCCCGGCCCAGACGCGCACGAGCATCGCCATGTTCTCGAAGCCTTCGTCGAAAATCCGTTCCAGCACATTGGCCAGGGTGGGCAGCGTGAGCCAGATGACGGCGATGCCGACGGTAGAGGTGATGGGAAAGCCGACCGCGAAGAGATTGAGCTGGGGTGCCGCGCGGGTGAGAACGGCCAGGGCGATGTTGGTAATCAGCAGGGCGACGACCACCGGCAGGGCAAGCAGGAGGCCGGTGGCGAACAGAATCGCACCGCTGCGCGCCAGCATCAGCCAGCCTTGCGCATGGACCGGATCAGCGGAGATCGGCAGCCATTCGAAGCTGCGCGACAGCACTTCGACCAACATCAAGTGGCCGTTCAGGGACAGAAAGATCAACGTGACGAGAAGGCCGACAATTTCGGCGATCACCGAAGTTTGCCCCTCGCTTTGCGGATCGAAGAAGGTGGCAAAGGAGAGACCCATCTGCAGACCGATCAACTCGCCGGCCACGTCCAGCGTGGAGAACACGATGCGCATGCTGAAGCCCATGCCCGAGCCGATGAGAATCTGCTGGCCCAGAATGCCCAGTCCGATGTAGCTGCCAGGCTGGGTCAGGCTTTGCGTCGGCAGCGAAGAGGCGATGGCGAAACCGATGGCCAGCGCGGCAATCAGCTTGACGCGCTTGGGCAGGGCTACGTTGCTGAACAGGGGGGCGATCGCCAGGAACGACATGACCCGCACCATCGGAAAGACATAGGCGAGTATCAGTGCGTCGAGCTGGGCGGATGTGACGGAGAGCATCGGGTACGGGGCGAGATCGCGCGCCAGCGAGACTCAGTGTCGAGCGGTCTGCATCAACCGATGATGCCGGGAATGGATTCGAACAGGCGGCGGATGTAGTCGGTCAGCAGCGTGATCATCCAGGGGCCGGCCATGACCAGGGTGGCGAACATGATGACCAGCTTCGGTACGAAGGACAGCGTCGCTTCGTTGATCTGCGTCGCAGCCTGCAGGATGCTGATGATCAGGCCGGTGGCCAGCGCCGCGAGAAACATCGGCGCCGCGACGAGCAATGCAATGTACAGCGCCTCGCGGCCGAGGGCGACAATGGTGGTAGGTGTCATGTCCGGACTTCTCCTGCGAAATCTGTTCCGCGCAAGCGGCGTGTGGTCTATGCGAAGCTGCGTATCAGCGAGGCGATGACGAGGTTCCAGCCGTCGACGAGCACGAACAGCATGATCTTGAAGGGCAGCGATACGATGACGGGCGACATCATCATCATGCCCATCGACATCAGCACGGATGCCACCACCATATCGATCACCAGGAAAGGCAAAAATATGATGAATGAAATCTGGAAGGCGGTTTTCAGTTCGCTGGTGACGAAGGCCGGGACGATGACGCGCATCGGTAGATCGGAAGCTTTGTCGACCTTGGGTACTTTCGCCAGTTTGGCGAACATGGTCAGATCGCTATCGCGCATCTGCTTGAGCATGAAGGCCTTGACCGGCACCGAAGCACGATTGACCGCCTCGTCGAACTGAATCTGATTGGTTGATAACGGTATCCAGGCGTCCTGATACACCTTGTCGATGACCGGCGACATGACGAAGAAGGTGAGAAACAGCGACAGACCGACGATGATCTGATTCGGCGGCGAAGTCTGTACGCCCATGGCATGACGCAGCATCGACATGACGATGACGATGCGCGTGAAGCCGCTCATCATCAAAACCACCGCCGGGATGAAGGTCAATGCCGTCATCATGAGCAAGGTCTGCACCGGCAGGCTGTAGGTGGTCCCACCGCCGGAAGCCGGCGTCGTGGTCAGGGCCGGAATGCCCTGGGCCAGCGCGTCGAGCGGCAGCGCTGCGCAGAGACACAGAGCGCCGCCGATTGCTGCAACGAGCCAGCGAGATGACGACTCGCGGCGGAACAATTCAATTCGCATTGCGCTTCTCCAGTAATTGGCGCAGACGCGACGCAAAATCCATGGGGTTTGTAGGCGCTTGCTCGGACATGAGTGGCAGTTCGGCAGCTTCCATCGTATGCAAGGCATTGACGCGGCCGGCGGTGACGCCAAGTACCAGCACCTTGCTGCCTAGCGCAACAAGCACCACGCGCTCGCGCGGGCCCACCGATGTGGCACCGATGACCTTGAGCCCACCCACCAGGTGGGTGCGGCCGCCTTGCAGCCTGCGCAGCATGGCCAGCACACCGAACAGCGCGGCAATGACAATGGCCAGTCCGAACAGCATCTGGACGACGCTTGAGGCCATCGAGGGCATGCCCTCAGTGGCTTGTGCCGAGGCGGCGACGAGAAAAAACGGGGCTGTGACGATGGGCTTCACTGCGTGTGCACATGCGGAGTCTGCGATGTACACAGCCTAAAGCTGTCCGGGCAAAAACCTTGGGGGGAGAAGCGGCAAGAAATGACGGCAAATCTTGCCGCGATGAAGTTCGAGGCGTTGTGTGTAGGGTAGGGGTAGGGTGCCAGTGAGCGCAGCGAACTGCACCACGTCGATTGCGCGATGGTGCAGTTCGCTGCGCTCACTGCACCCTACGAATTCAGTGTCTCAGGTGCGCAATTTCCGCATGCGCTCCGAGGGTGTGATGATGTCGGTGAGGCGAATGCCGAACTTGTCATTGACGACCACGACTTCGCCCTGCGCAATAAGGGTGCCATTGACCAGTACGTCCATCGGCTCGCCTGCCAGTGCATCGAGTTCCACCACCGAGCCGTGCGCCAGTTGCAGCAGGTTGCGGATCGAGATCTTGGTGCGGCCCAGTTCGACGGTGAGCTGAACCGGAATGTCGAGGATCAGATCAAAGTCGTTCATCGACGTGATCTTGGCTTCTCCCGAAGAATCGAAATTCTGGAAACTTGCAGGTTGCGCCATGGCGGTTTCTGCCACGGCGGCTTCGGCCACCACCTGTTCCTGCATCGCGGCAGCCCAGTCGTCATCGGTGATGTCGTCGGCGGCCTCGGCCACTTCTGTTATGCCATCGGTATCAGCCATTTGAGGTGCTCCCAAGTTTTGCGGCGATGAGGTTGATCTCGGTATCTTCCGGTGCAATGAAGCGATCGACCTTCAAGGCATAGTGACCGCCCTGGATGCCGTATTGGCATTCCAGCACGCCGACGTCTTCCACTGAGGCCTGAACGTTTTCCGAGATTTCCAGCGGAATGACGTCGCCCACCTTGAAATTGACAATGTCGCGCAACGATATCGTTGCCGTGGCAAGTCGCGCGGTCAGTCTGATATCCACGCTCTGTACCTGCTTGGTCATCAGGCTGATCCAGCGTTTGTCTTGCGTGATGTGGTCGGACTGCATCGAGCTGTAGAGCACGTCGCGGATGGGCTCGACCATCGAATACGGGAAGCAGATATGCATATCGGCTTGTGCGCCACCGAACTCCAGCGTGAAGGTGGTGGCAACGACGATTTCGCTTGGCGTGGCGATGTTGGCGAACTGCGAGTTCATTTCGGAGCGGATGTACTCGAATTGCAAAGTGAATACCGGCGCCCAGGCGCGCTCATACTCGGCGAACACGACCTTGAGCAGGCCCTGGATGATGCGTTGCTCGGTGGCGGTGAAATCGCGGCCTTCGACGCGGGTGTGGAAGCGCCCGTCGCCGCCGAACATATTGTCGACGACGAGGAACACCAGGTCTGGGTCGAACACCATCAGGCCGGTGCCGCGCAAGGGCTTGGCGAGCACCAGATTCAAGTTCGTCGGCACCACCAGGTTGCGCACGAATTCGCTGTATTTCTGCACGCGAATCGGGCCGACCGAGACTTCCGCATTGCGATGCATATAGTTGAACAGACCGATACGCAGGTAGCGCGCAAAGCGCTCGTGGATGAGCTCCAGCGTGGGCATGCGCCCGCGCACGATGCGCTCTTGCGTGGCCAGGTCGTACGAGCGTATGCCGGATGTGTCTTCACTGCCGGCATCCGGTTCGTCGAGGTCGCCGGTGACGCCTCGCAGTAGCGCGTCAACCTCGTCCTGGGAGAGAAAGTCCTGTCCCATTTCTATGCTTGTCCTGGTTGCTGTTGCGTCATTGCCTGCATCATTTCGGCCGCTTCACTACTGCACTATAAACTGCGTGAAAAACACGGACATGACAGGAGCATCATCGTCCAGGTCGTCTTTCCTCTTGCGTCTGGCGCGCTTCGGCGGTTCGTAGCCCAGTACGTCGTTGACCACATCCTTGATGTCGTCGGCAAGCAATTCACGGCCGTCTGGCGAGGTGATTTCCGAGGCTTTTCTCGAACCGGCCAGACTCAGGATTTCATGGCGGATTTGCGGCATGAAAGCCTTGAGGTCTTCGCCCTTTTTCTCGTCGCCGACACGCAGGGACACGACGACCTGCAGGAATTGTTCGCCGGTGGTGTTGTCCGGTTGTAGGTTGACGGTGAAAGGATCGAGGGCGATAAACACCGGCGGCTTTTTGGCTTCATCCTTTTTCTTGTCGTCCTGCTGCTTTTCGTCAGCTGCAGCCGCTTGCGGCGAAGCGTCGCCGGCGCTGGATTTCTTGTGGCCGAGCACGTAGCCCAGCGCCGCACCAAGCGACAAAGTCACCACCACCGCGCTCACAATGATGATCAAGAGCTTTCTGCTCTTCTTCGGTGGTGCTACCACCTCTTCGACGTCGTCCTTCTTCGGTGCTTCCTTGGTTGCCATGTCTTTTACCTTGCAATGTCAGCGGTATTGTCGCGTCTTGAAACGCTGCGCCAAGCCTTGAATAACGGACAAACCTGGTGGCAAATGAAGGGTTGAGGAGAACTCGTGAATCTAATTTTTATCTTTACCTGATGGCCGGCAAGTCGTTGATGAAATCTGTCGGACCCGTTTTCAGGCGAATGTATCGACAACGCCGATGCCCTGACGCGTCCAGCCGCTGCCTGCAGTACCGATGGCACCCACGGCATTGAGCATGTCGCTGCCCTTGTCGCTGGCGCTCTGGCGACGTTCGCCCTGGGCGCTGTTCTGCCCGCTTTGACCGGCGCCGACATCGGCCTGGCCAAGCTGGATGCCGGCCTGCGACATCATTTCGCGCAGGCGCGGCATGGCATCTTGCAAGGCTTCGCGCGCGGTCGGATTGGCCACCATGAAACTGGCACTGGCCTGATCGCCGTTCATGTGGATGGAGACTTCGATGCGTCCGAGCTGCGGCGGATTGAGGACCAGATCGGCGCGGCTGCTGTCGGACTTTGCGGTCCACAACACGCGCTGTCCGACTTCATCGGCCCAGCCCTGACGACCGACTGGCGTGTTGACGACGTGCACTGTGGCCGGCGTCTGGCTTGTCTGCGTCTGCGTGACATTGGTGGTCGCGGCCGCGCCGCGGGCGGCATCGCCATTCTGACCAGCACGTTCCAGGGCGGCAGCAAAGCTGGTTTCCGACGCTGCCGTTTCGGCGCGTGTCTTGTCCGTATCGCCGTTGTTGCTCACCGCCAGCAGCGGCTGCTTGCCAGCGGCTTGCTGCTCGCCACCCGACGTGCCGGACTGGGCAGACTTGCTGCCGGTATTCGGCAATTGCGCCTGGGCGCCGAGTGCCTGTTCGGCAAAAGCCGTCGTATTTGCCGCATTGGCGGCAAGGCTTGCCGCCGTCTGCGTGCTGACGGCGGCAGTTTTGTCTGATTGCGATGTCGCTGCAATGACATTGGGATCGGTTGCTGCCTGCGTGGCGTTGCTCGCGGCCGTACTTGCAACGACAGCGGCGGCATTGGTCGCTGCCGACACTGCGGATGCATCCGCTGCGTCGGACGTGGGTGTTTGGGTATTGGAAACATTGGCGAGAAGGCCAGCCGCAGCCAGCAGTTGCGCCATTTCGGCAGGCGTTTTGGCGGGCGCTTCGGCATCGGCCGCATCGCTTGTCTGCTTGCTGTTTGCCTTGCCGTCGGTGGCTTTGTTTGCCGCGGCATCATTGGCCTGCGCGGTCTTGTCCTGCGCTTGTGCGTTGGCGCTCCTGGTCGCATCGGCATTGGCGCTGGCACTTGCATTCGCGTCGGCTGCTGCGCTCTGCTTGTCGCGCAATACCTGCGAGAACGTGGGCTGACCGTCATTACCCTGCGAAGCCGTGGCGTTACTGGCATTGCCGCCCGATGCAGGCGCTGCGGCAGCAACGGGCGAGATCGACGAGAGAGCGTTAGCGTCCGGCATGGTGGCTATCCTTTGAGATGCAATCTTTGTCGCCAAGGTCTTCAGCGATTGTGACAGCGGTACAGCAAGGCCTATGCCAGTTTCAAGGAAAGGTTGAGAGCAGGGGTGGGAAGAATATGCCGGTGGCGTCCCTTCATTCCTCTTTCGGGCGGAAATGTTTCACCGCGTGTTCATCGCTGATGGTTTGCTCCTGCTTGTTGTGCTTGCGCTGTTCGTTCGCGACCTGTCTCTGCGACAGCGCATCGAAGGCCTTCATGCGGTTGCGCTCGTGCATCCATTGTTGCTGACCCGTCGCCGTCTGCAACTTGGATTGATTGACGACGCTTTGCTGCAGATTGATGGCGTCATCGAGTTTGGCGATGAAACTGGAATAATTGCGCCAGGCATCCGGGCCGATACCTTCGCGCGCGGCTTGCATGAAGCGTCCGCGATATTCGACGCGATATTGAATCAGCATTTCCAGTTTTACTTCGCAGGCGTGTTCGCTGGCCAGCAACTCGCCCAGGCGCCGCGTTGCTTCGTCGACTTTGGTGTGGGCATGATCGAGCAGAATTTTTATTGGTTTGGCGCTCATCGATGGCTCCTCTAACGTGTCGTACCGAACAGGCTATGTAATCCGGTCAGGCTGCTTTCGAAGTCGGCGCGCTCTTCTATTTTTTGTTGTAGAAATGCTTCGAGTGCTGGATACATACGTACGGCTTCATCGAGTAGCGGGTCCGCGCCGGCTTGATAGGCCCCGACAGCGATCAGGTCGCGCGAACGTTGGTAACGCGAAAACAATTGCTTGAAGCGCCGCACCAGCTCGAAATGCGCGGGACGTATCAGGCTGTGCATGGCGCGCGAGATGGATTGTTCGACGTCGATGGCGGGGTAGTGGCCCTGATCGGCGAGCGCGCGTGTGAGCACAAAGTGGCCATCGAGAATCGCCCGTGCGGCGTCGGCGATAGGGTCTTGCTGATCGTCGCCCTCGGCCAACACGGTGTAGAAAGCAGTGATCGAGCCGCCACCTTCAGGCCCATTGCCAGCGCGTTCGACCAGGGCTGGCAGACGCGCAAAAACGGAAGGCGGATAGCCGCGTGTGACGGGTGGTTCGCCGATGGCCAGCGCAATTTCGCGTTGTGCCATGGCATAGCGCGTGAGCGAGTCCATGATCAACAGCACGTGCTTGCCCTGGTCGCGGAAGTATTCAGCCACCGTGGTGGCATAGGCGGCGCCTTGCAGGCGCATCAGCGGACTGGTATCGGCCGGTGCGGCGACGACGACAGACCGCGCCAGCCCTTCCGGACCAAGATTATGCTCGATGAATTCCTTTACTTCGCGGCCGCGTTCGCCGATCAGCCCGACGACAATGACATCGGCAGCGGTGTAGCGCGCCATCATACCGATCAACACCGATTTACCGACACCCGAACCGGCGAACAGACCGAGCCGTTGACCGCGACCAATGGTCATCAGGCTGTTGATCGCACGTATGCCAACGTCAAGACTGCGATCGATAGAGGCGCGCGCCAGCGGATTGATCGGGCGGCTCTGCAGCGAGCGGGTGTGCGTCGTGGTGAGTGGCCCGAGGCTGTCGAGCGGGCGTCCGGCACCGTCGAGAATGCGGCCGAGCAGACCGTCGCCGACGGGCAGATGCTTGGCGCGGTCCGAAGCACGGCGCCGCGGTTCGACGCGTATCGCGGCGGTGGCGATCGGTTGCACGGGTTCATTTGGAATGACGTGGGCGCCGGGGGCGAGGCCGAAGACATCGTCGGTTGGCATCATGAACAGCTTCTCGCCCGCGAAACCGACGACCTCTGCTTCGACGCCGCCGCCGCCAGGAACCAGGATGCGACAGCCCGAGCCGAGCGGCAGTTTGAGGCCCGCCGCTTCCATGACAAGGCCATTGATGCGCGTCAGGCGGCCCGAGAGCTGGTAGGAGGGCGCCGCGCGCGAAAGCTTGCGGCAGTCCTTGAGAAAGGCGCGCCAGTTTTGTCCGAAGTGATCCATTAGACCAGACCCTTCATTCTTCAGCGAACTGCGAAGCGCTACGCGAAATGTTTTCGACCACACGCCGCCAGCGCGTGGTGATCTGCGCGTCGATCTGACCGCCTTCGGAATCGATCAGGCAACCGCCGCGCATGACTTCTTCATCTTCGCGCAAGCGATGGCTGGTGCTGTTGAATTGTTCGCCGAGGTACTGGCGTACCAGTGCCGCGTCCTGCGGGTTGATGCGTACGGTTGCGCCTTGCTGCGGCACCTGCACCAGTGCTTCGCGAATCACGGCGAGTACGCTGTCCGGTTGCAACTTGAGCGCGTCGCGCACGACCTGACGCGCAACCTCGAGCGCCAGCGCCTGGATTTCTTCGGCTACTTCCTGGTCCAGGTCGCTGAGGGCGCTGTGCATGGATTGCAGCAACTGGTGCAACTCGGCAGCCTCCAGACGACCGCGCGCGCTGCCTTCTTCGTAGCCAGCGGCGTAGCCTTCTTTCCAGGCTTCCTGATGCAGGTTGTCGATTTCCTCGGCGGTCGGCAGCGACACGCCCGGCGCTACTTCCAGACGCTCTTCGACAACTTCTACCGGTGCTGCAGTCGTCGTGTCCGCTGGGCCTTCGGTTAGGGTGGGCGTGACAGGGCGTGGCGCGTCGAAACTGACGAAGGTGGCGCGCTGGTAGGCGCCGGAGGCCTGATTATTTTGGATGACTGATGACACGAGACTTTACCGTTTTGCTTTTGTCATATGCCGAGTTGTACACAAAATCGCACACCCACATCCCACACCACGTCGTACATCGCACTACACGAACGCGTCGTCGCCGCCCTTGCCGCCGAGAACGATTTGTCCTTCTTCCGAGAGCCGCCGCGCCACTTTGAGAATTTCCTTCTGCGCGCCTTCCACTTCGGATAGCCGTACCGGGCCCTTCGATTCCAGGTCCTCGCGCATCATCTCGGCCGCGCGGGTCGACATGTTCTTGAAGACCTTCTCGCGCATTTCCGGGCTGGCGCCCTTGAGTGCCAGTACCAGTTGTTCGGATTGGACTTCGCGCAGAATGACCTGTATGCCTCTGTCATCAATGTCCATGAGATTGTCGAACACGAACATCTCGTCGAGGATGCGCTGCGCAAGATCGGGGTCATATTCTCGGACGTTGTCGAGAATCGCCGTTTCCGCCGCGTTGCCGACGAAGTTGAGAATTTCCGCCGCGTGCCGCGTGCCGCCCATGGCCGTCTTCTTGAGCGTTTGTGTCGAGCCCGACAGCACGCGCGTGAGCGCCTCGTTGAGCTCCTTCAGCGCGGTCGGTTGCACACCGTCGAGCGTGGCGATGCGCAGCAGCACATCGTTGCGCTGGCGCTCGGAAAAATGCTTGAGGATTTCGCCGGAGTGGTCGTATTCCAGGTGCACCAGGATGGTCGCAATGATCTGCGGATGTTCGTTTTTGATGAGGTCGGCCGCCGTCGCCGCATCCATCCACTTGAGCGATTCTATGCCAGCGGTATCTGAACCTTGCAGCACACGGGAGATCAGATTCGCTGCACGCTCGTCGCCGAGCGCCTTGGTGAGCATGATGCGGATAGACTCTTCATCTGGCTCGATATGCGAGCCGTGAGCCGCATGCAATTGGAGTTTTTCGACCAGACGCTCGACGCGCTCGCGCGGTTGCGGTGGCAGCTTGGCCATGGCTGCGCCGAGCTTCTGCACTTCGCGCGGCGACATATGCTTGAGCACTTCCGAAGCCGTGTCCGGCCCCAGCGTGAGCAGCAGCATCGCGCAGTTTTCCAAACCTTCGTTAGTGTCCTTCGCCACTTGGCGAGCCTCCAATCCATTCCTTCATCAACTGCGCGACCATCCTTGGATCTTTGGCGGCGATTTCCTTGGCGCGCGCCACTTTCTTCTCGTAGCTCATCTTCGCCAGCTCGGCCTGCAGCACTTCAGGCGGTATGTCTTCGTCGGCCAATTGCTCTGCCTCCAGGGCAGCGGCCATGGCAGCGGCGCTGTTCGGCGAAGGTGTCTTTTCCGGCCCTTGGCCCGGTGCAGGCATGATCGTGCCAAGCAAGGGACGTATGACACCGCGCACGACGAAGAAAATCACCCCGAGCAGGATCGCCCAGCGCAGTATTTCCTTGAGCGTGGACAAGGTTGTCGGGTTTTGCCAGATCGGCACATCGGCAACTTCTTCCTTGACCGCTTCGGTGAAAGGCGTATTGGCGAGATTGAGCGTGTCGCCGCGATCCTTGTTGAAGCCCACGGCCTCGCGCACGAGATCGTTGATCTTCTTCATTTCGTCATCGGTGCGTGCAACCGCTTTCACGTCGCCCTTCGGGCTCTTGTCCATGCGGTTGTTGACGACCACCGCGACCGACAGTCGTTTGACCGAGCCCAGCGAGCGTTTGATGTGCTGCACGGTCTTGTCGAGTTCATAGTTGGTTGTCGAACTCTTCGTCGAATTGATGGGTATCCCCGACTGGTTCGCCAAGGCCTGACCCAGTACTGGCGGCGTGGTGATGGGTGCCGTGGCGGGTACCGGCGGTTGATTCGACAGGGCACCGGGGACGCCGATAGGTGGCGGCTGGTTGGTCAGGTTCTCGTTGCTTTGCTGGCTGCGAATAGCCGTGTTGGGGGTCGGATTCGGCTTGAAAGTTTCGGAGGTTTGCTCGGTCGAATCGAAATCCACATCGGCCGTGACTTGTGCGCGGAAATTGCCTTCGCCGAGCACGGGGTTGAGGATCGTTTCAATGCGCTTGCCGTAGCCGCTTTCCACTTCCTCGACATAGCCAAGCTGGGTAGAGTCGAGTCCGGTGGAACGAGGATCGCGAGCGCGTGTGAGCAGATTGCCGTTCTGGTCGATGACGTTAACCTGATCTGAGTCAAGTTCCGGCACGCTGGCCGCGATGAGGTGCACGATGCCAGCAATTTGCAAAGGCTCCAGTTTGCGTCCCGGATGCAGCGCGACGACGACCGATGCGGTTGGTTTTTGCTCATCGCGCAGAAAGGCTGACTGCTTCGGAATTGCCAGGTGCACGCGTGCACCGGACACGGCCGAGAGCGATTGGATGGTTCGCGCCAGTTCGCCTTCCAGCCCGCGTTGATAGTTGATTTGCTCGTTGAATTGCGAGACGCCCATCTTTTGCGTTTCGAGCAATTCGAAGCCCACCAGACCACCCTTGGGCAGGCCTTGCGAGGCGAGCATCAGACGCAATTCGTTGGCACGATTTTCAGGAACGAGAATCGTCGAGCCGCCGTTGTCGACGCGGTATGGCACATTCTGCGCTTGCAAGGCCGTGATGATCGAGCCGCCGTCCTTTTCCGCGACGTTGGAGAACAGGATCGAATACTGCGGTTTGCTGCTCCACAGCCAGACGCCCGTCAGCAATGCAATCGACACGGCGAGCGCGACGGCAGCTGCCAGCTTTTGGCGCTGCGAAAGCTTGTTCAGGTTGTCCACCATCGCCTGAAAGGGCGAGGGTACGGGTGCGGCGAGAATGTCTTCGGCAGCCATGACTATTCGTCTTTTTCGTATTCGCTATGCGGTTGCGGATGGGCGCAAAAACCCATTTCTGATGGCGCATTCTGCGCTGGGCTCTGCGCAGGCAAGTGGCCAATAAGCGGCAAGTTCTGCCGCCTTCTCCACATGCTGGCTTGCATGCTGGCGACTAAAGTGCAATGCCGTGGGATCCCCTATTTCATCAACCTCGCTTGAGCCAATTTTGAGTCCCTCCAGCTCGGAAAATTTCGATCGACCGGTTCCGTCTCTGCCCGCCTCTCTGGCGGCGACTCCCAGCATGGACGCGGCAAGTCTTGCCGAAGCCTTCCAGGTCTTTGCACGCGCCTCGGATGAGCTGACACAGGCTTACAGCGGTTTGCAAGGGCAGGTGGGGATCCTCACCGAACGGCTCGATTTGTTGTTGGCGGCACTGCCGGCCGGTGTCGTGGTCCTCGATCAGCAGGGCCGTGTGGAGCAAGCCAATCGCGCCGCGCTGGATATGCTCGGTGACGTGACCGGCACGGAATGGCAGAGCTTTGCCGCCAGCGCATTTGTCGCCACTGACACGCCCGGAGAGTGGGCCTTGGCGCTGTTTCCTGACCAGGCTGCAGAGACTCGCATATCGATTTCCGCCACAGCGCAAACGACGACCGGTGGGCGCATCATCTTGCTGCACGACGTGACCGAAGCCTGGCGTATGCGTGTCTCGGCCGCGCGCAATGAGCGTCTCGCCGCCATGGGTGAAATGGTCGCTTCGCTGGCTCACCAGTTGCGCACGCCGCTTGCCGCAGCCCTGCTTTATACCGGCCATCTGGCGAACGTCCAGTTGCCTGCAGCGGAGCGGGTCAGCGTTGCCGACCGCGCCGTTGAACGCTTGCGCCATCTCGAAAAACTCATCAAGGATATGCTGATCTTCGCGCGCGGCGAGGCCTTGGGGCGTGAGGTTTTCGGTGTATGCGATCTGCTGCAGGAACTCAGCGCGACCATCGAACCCGTTGCACAAGGTCAGCAGATCGCTTTTCGCCAGGATTGTCGCGCTGCCGGCCAGCAGCTTTTCGGCAACCGCAAGGAGATCGCCGGCGCGCTGATCAATCTGCTGGAGAATGCCATTCAGGTATTAGGGCAGGGCGGCGAAGTCGTGCTGTCTGCCCTACAGGAAGGCCAGCAAATCGTCTTCGTCGTACGCGACAACGGGCGCGGTATTCCGCTCGAATTGCAGGCGCGCCTGTTCGAGCCTTTTTTCACCACGCGGGCTGACGGCACCGGCCTGGGTCTGGCCATTGCGCGTGGCGTGGCGCGGGCACATGGGGGCGATATTTCCTTATGTTCGGCGCCGGGCGAAGGCAGTGAATTCCGTATGGTGCTGCCACAGGCAGTCGCCGAAAGCATGGAGCAGGAGCAACAATGATAGAAACGCTCAGCATTCTCGTGGTCGATGACGACGCCGCATTGCGCGATGCCATTGGCATGATTCTAGAGTCGGCCGGCCATCGCGTGAAACTGGCTGCCAGCGGGCCGGACGCGCTGACCTTGTTGGAATCCGCCAACTTCAACCTGGTCATCTCCGACCTGCGCATGGACCCGATGGATGGCCTGGCGCTGCTCGCCAATATCCGCGCCAAGCATGTGCAATTGCCGGTCTTGCTGATGACCGCGTTCGGTGACGTCGACAAGGCAGTGGCGGCCATGCGCGGCGGTGCCTGCGACTTTCTCATGAAGCCCTTCGAGCCTGCCGTGTTGCTCGACAACGTGCGCCGTCACGCCACCGTTGCGCCCAGCCAGGAGGACATGATCGCCGCCGACCCGCGCACGCGCAATGTACTGGCGCTGGCCGCCAAGGTTGCCGAGACGGATGCCAGCATCATGCTCACCGGTGAATCCGGCACCGGCAAGGAAGTCTTCGCGCGCTACATTCATCAGCATTCGCGCCGCCGTACCGGGCCTTTCGTAGCCATTAATTGCGCGGCAATTCCTGAGAACCTGCTCGAAGCGACGCTGTTCGGTTACGAAAAAGGTAGCTTCACCGGCGCGCAGACTTCACAGGCCGGCAAATTCGAACAGGCGCAGGGCGGCACCATCCTGCTTGACGAAATTTCGGAAATGCCAATGGGTTTGCAGGCAAAGATGTTGCGCGTGTTGCAAGAACGCGAGGTCGAACGGGTTGGCGGCAAGAAGCCCATTGCACTGGACATCCGCATTCTCTCGACGTCCAACCGTGACATGATGCGCGAGGTGCAGGCGGGACGCTTCCGCGAAGACCTTTTCTATCGGCTGAATGTCTTTCCGCTGGCCATTCCCAGTCTGCGCGAACGACCTGCCGATGTACTGCCGTTGGCGGCCTATTTCATCGAGCGCCATGGCGAGCGCATCGGCAAAACGGCAAGAATTGCCGACGAGGCAGCGGCAATTCTTGCCGCTTGGCGCTGGCCCGGCAATGTGCGCGAGCTGGAAAACACGGTGCAGCGGGCGGTCATCGTCGCATCCGGCGACACCATTACGGCCGATGATGTTCGCATGTGCCTGCCTGATTCGACAGGCGTATCGTCGATGCTTGCTGGCGCCGAATCCACGTCTTATGAAGGCGCCAGCACGACCGCTGCTGGACTAGGAAAGCCATTGAACCAAGCGCCTGCGAGCATGCGCGACCTGGAGCGGCAACACATTCTCGACACGCTGAAGGCGGTTGGTGGCTCGCGCAAGAAGGCTGTTGAGAAGCTGGGTATCTCGGAACGGACCTTGCGTTACAAGCTGCAGCAGTATCGCGAAGAGGGCTATACAGACTTGTAGGCAGCGGTGGCATGCAAACTGCTTTTGACCCTATGCATTAACGGGTGGACGACATGGATACGCGTGGCATTGAACAGATGATCGGGCAGTTGAAAGCTGCAACGGAGCTTGCTTCGGGCAAGAGCTCGTCTGCTCAGCCGACCGGTGGCGCCGACTTCGCGCAAGCCCTGCAGGGCGCCTTGCAGCAGGTTAGTCAGGTGCAGGAAAGTGCTCAACAGATGACGCAAGATTTTTCCTCGGGCGATTCCAACGTCAATCTGCAGGACGTCATGATCAATCTGCAGAAAGCCAACATCTCCTTCCAACAAATGGTTCAGGTGCGCAACAAACTTGTCACGGCGTATCAGGACATCATGAACATCTCGGTCTGACGGCCTTTGTAGCCGGTTTTGCCGCACATTTTGGCGGCCATTCCCGGACAATCGGCGGCCCCGCAGCGACCACTGAAATATCCCTGTAACACAACGGAAATAATCTAGCGTTCGTCTTAACAACCCCATGGGGAAAAGCGATGCGCAAGACCTTTATTTCTGCAGTAGTCGTAAGCCTGCTTGCCAGCCTATCGCTGGCTGTCTCCGCCGCTGAAGTGACCGGCGCTGGCGCCTCCTTCCCGGCACCGATTTATGCCAAATGGGCGGACGCTTACCAAAAGGCCACGGGCAACAGAATCAACTATCAGTCCATCGGTTCTGGTGGCGGTATCAAGCAGATTGAAGCCAAGACGGTCGATTTTGGCGCCTCGGATATGCCTCTGACACCCGAGCTGCTTGTCAAGGGCGGCCTTACCCAGTTTCCCGCAGTGATTGGCGGCATCGTACCCGTGGTTAATCTGGCTGGTATCAAGGCGGGCGAACTCAAGCTGACCGGCCCGGTGCTGGCAGACATTTTCCTGGGCAAAATCACCAAGTGGAACGACAAGGCGATCAAGGATCTGAACCCATCCTTGAGCCTGCCTAACGAAGACGTGAGCGTGGTGCGCCGCGCCGATGGTTCGGGTACCTCGTTCGTATTCACCAACTACCTCTCCAAGGTTTCGCCAGAATGGAAAACCAAGGTTGGCGAAGGTACCGCGCCCCAATGGCCCGTCGGCCTGGGTGGCAAGGGTAATGAAGGCATCTCCGCTTATGTGCAGAAATTGCATGGCGCGATTGGTTACGTCGAATACGCTTACGCCAAGACCAACAAGCTGACCCACGTGCTGGTGCAGAACAAGGACAAGCAGTTCCCGCTGCCTGACGATACGACCTTCAAGGCCGCTGCAAATTATGCAAAATGGGATAGTTCTTTCTACGAAATCCTGACTGACGAACCGGGCAATGAAAGTTGGCCGATTACCAGCGCCACTTTCATCCTGATGCACAAATCGCAAGACAAGCCGACACAAGGCGCTGAAGTGCTGAAGTTCTTCGATTGGGCCTACAAGAACGGCACCAAGATGGCTGAAGAGCTGGAATACGTGCCGCTGCCCGATGCCACGACCAAGCTCGTTCGCGCTTCGTGGGATCAGATCAAGGACGCCTCCGGCAAGCCGGTTCTCTCTGCCAAGTAAAGTAGAATCCCATGTCTGTTTCGCTGGGTTCTGGCGCGTCGAACTCCGGAGCCGTCCTGGCTTCGGAGGGGTCGATGATGATGGAGAGTGCTGTCGTGAATACGCAAGCTGAAGGCACCATCAGACGTCGCAAGACGGATCTTGGAGATGTGGCTTTTGCGTGGCTGACGCGCTCGGTTGCCTTCCTCGTCTTGCTGACGCTGGCTGGCATCATCGTTGGACTCGCCGTCGCCGCTTGGCCCAGCATCCAGAAGTTTGGCTGGACATTCCTGACGACGACGGAATGGAACCCGCCCATGGAG
Organism: Rhodocyclales bacterium; assembly: GCA_028292505.1. Taxonomy (GTDB): domain Bacteria; phylum Pseudomonadota; class Gammaproteobacteria; order Burkholderiales; family Rhodocyclaceae; genus Viridibacterium. The sequence continues at coordinate 18,406 of JAQGMF010000031.1, read as the reverse complement.
CGCTTTGGCGCGGTCGTGCCGATCTACGGCACGATCGTGACCTCCATCATTGCGCTGATCATCGCGGTGCCGGTCAGTTTTGGCATCGCCCTTTTTCTGACCGAACTGTCGCCAGCTTGGCTACGGCGTCCGCTCGGTACCGCCATCGAATTGCTGGCAGCCATTCCAAGCATTGTGTACGGTATGTGGGGTTTGCTGGTTTTCGCTCCCTACTTCGGCGACTACGTACAACCTGCTTTGGCTGCGACCCTGGGTCAGCTGCCATTGCTCGGCAAGCTGTTCAGCGGCCCCCAGATGGGCATTGGCCTGCTGGCGGCGGGCATCATCCTGGCAATCATGATCATTCCCTTCATCGCGTCTGTCATGCGCGATGTGTTCGAGGTCACACCGCAGATGGTCAAGGAGTCGGCCTATGGTCTGGGCTGCACGACCTGGGAAGTGGTGTGGCGCGTGGTGCTGCCGCACTCCAAAGCGGGCGTTGTCGGCGGCATCATGCTGGGGCTTGGCCGCGCGCTCGGCGAGACGATGGCGGTCACCTTCGTGATCGGCAATACGAACATGCTCAGTTCTTCCTCGCTGTTCATGCCGGGCAACAGCATTACTTCAGCGTTGGCCAATGAGTTCGCCGAAGCCGGCCCTGGATTGCATACCGCCGCGCTGATGGAGCTGGGTCTGATTCTCTTTGTCATCACACTGATCGTGCTGGTGATTTCCAAAATGTTCCTCGCGCGCCTGGCGCGTGGCGAAGGCGCGAAGTGAAGGCGGAAAGTTACACAATATGAATCTCCGCAGCCGCCGCAAAGTTATCAATAAGGTCGCACTGACCCTGTCCCTGGCCGCTATGCTGTTTGGATTATTCTGGCTTGCCTGGATTCTCTTTACGGTATTGAAGTTGGGTATCGGCGGCTTGTCGCCTGACTTGTTCGTCAAGATGACGCCGCCGCCGGGCACCGGCGATGGCGGCTTGGCGAATGCCATTGTCGGCAGCGCGATGATGGTGGGTCTGGGCACCTTGATCGGCTCACCTGTTGGCGTGCTGGTAGGGGTCTATCTCGCCGAATACGGCATCAAAACACCGCTGGGGCGTGTGACCCGCTATGTCAATGACCTGTTGCTGTCGGCGCCCTCCATCGTGATTGGCCTGTTCGTCTATGCGCTTGTCGTAGCGCATACGGGGCAGTTCTCGGGCTGGTCTGGCGTGCTGGCGCTGGCCCTGATCGTCGTGCCGGTGGTGGTGCGTACCACCGAAAACATGTTGATGCTGGTACCCAATTCCTTGCGTGAGGCAGCGTTTGCACTGGGCGCGCCGAAGCGCGTGGTGATCATGAGCATCGCTATGCGCGCAGCCAAGTCGGGTGTTGCCACCGGCATATTGTTGGCCATCGCGCGGATTGCCGGCGAGACCGCTCCCTTGCTGTTCACCGCATTGTCGAATCAATTCTGGAGCACCAATCTGAATCAGCCCCTGGCAAATCTGCCGGTGACGATCTTCCGCTTTGCTATGAGCCCATTCACGGAATGGCAGCAACTGGCGTGGGCCGGTGTGCTGCTGATTACCTTGGGCGTGTTGACCTTGAATATCGTGGCGCGTGTCTTTCTGCAACCAGACAAGCAGCACTGAGTGGCATTGAGATACGACAGAATTATTGAATTGGAATAATAATGACCCAGCTTGCTTCGCAGATCGAATTCCGCAATTTCAATTTCTACTACGGCAAGTTTCACGCGCTGAAGAACATCAACCTGTCGCTGGCGCGTCGTCACGTGACGGCCTTCATTGGACCGTCCGGCTGCGGCAAATCGACGCTGCTGCGCACCATCAATCGCATGTTCGACCTGTATCCCGAACAACGCGCAGAAGGCGAGTTGCTGCTGGAAGGTGACAATATTCTCAAGACCGACATTGACCTGAGCGCGTTGCGCGCAAAGGTGGGCATGGTGTTCCAGAAGCCGACGCCGTTTCCGATGTCGATCTACGACAATATTGCTTTCGGTGTGAACCTGCATGAAAGCCTCTCCAAAGCCGAGATGGACGAGCGCGTCGAATGGGCGCTGCGCAAGGCGGCGCTGTGGGACGAGGTGAAGGACAAGCTGCACAAGAGCGGCATGAGCCTTTCCGGTGGACAGCAACAGCGTCTGTGTATCGCACGTGGTGTTGCCGTGAAGCCTGACGTGCTCCTGCTGGACGAGCCGACCTCGGCGCTCGATCCGATTTCGACGATGCGTATCGAAGAGCTGATCGACGAGCTGAAAGAAGAATTCACCATCGTCATCGTCACGCACAATATGCAGCAGGCTGCGCGTATTTCGGATTTCACCGCCTACATGTATCTGGGCGAACTGGTCGAGTTTGGCGATACGGACAAGATTTTTGTGAAGCCGAAGCGCAAGGAAACGGAAGACTACATTACGGGCCGCTTCGGCTAAATTTGGCGGTGCTTGCCTACTGCGCGCCACAATCTCGAATCTGTGGTGCTCGCTGTACTGAAGTACAGCTCCGCTCCGCGATTCGACCTTGAGGCGCTCGCTACGGCAATCACCACCAAATTCCATACTGCTGATAATTTTTGAATCAAACCCCGCAAGGCGAGTCGCCTTGCGGGGTTTGTGTTTCTTGCTGCGGGCGTTCAGGTAGTAATATCCAGACTTTCCCTCCGTCGTTGAAAGGAATGTCCGTGACGCCTGCTGTCCAACGCGCCGATTTCGATCGGTACATGCTGCCTGTGTTCAACCCGCTCGAGATGATTCTCGTGCGAGGTGAAGGCTCGCGCTTGTGGGACCAGCAAGGGCGCGACTACATCGATTTCGGTGCCGGCGTCGCGGTCACTTCGCTCGGGCACGGCCATCCCGCGCTGATCGAGGCTTTGCAGCATCAGGCTGCCAAGCTGTGGCATGTCTCGAATTACTTCACCAATGAGCCGGCACTGCGCCTGGCGAAGAAATTATGCGATTCGACTTTTGCCGAGCAGGTGTTTTTCTGCAACTCGGGAGCCGAAGCCAACGAGGCTGCGCTGAAGTTGGCGCGCAAGCGTGGCGTCGACAAGCATCCTGAAAAGATAGAGATCGTCGCATTCAATGGCTCGTTCCATGGCCGCACGTTTTTCACCGTGTCGGTCGGCGGTCAGCCGAAGTATTCATCCGGCATGGGGCCGAATCCGCCGGGGATCGTGCATGTCGACTTCAACGACATCGAGGCGGTCAAGCGCGTGATCGGGCCGAGGACCTGCGCGGTGATTGTCGAGACGGTGATCGGCGAGGGCGGCATCCTGCCAGCGACACCAGAATTCCTGCAGACCTTGCGCGAGCTCACCACGGTACATGACGCTGTACTGATCTTCGACGAAATCCAGTCCGGCAATGGCCGCACAGGTGCGCTCTACGATTATATGAACACCGCGGTCGTGCCCGATATCTTGACGACAGCAAAGGGCCTGGGTGGTGGTTTCCCGATTGGCGTCATGCTGACGACTGCCGAAGTCGGCAATCACTTCAAACCCGGCAGCCATGGTTCGACTTTCGGTGGCAATCCGCTGGCTTGCGCCGTGGCCGAAGCCGCGTTCGACATCATCAATGAGCCTGCCTTGCTGGCCAACGTGCGGGTCAAGGCGGCGCGTGCCGCGATGGCGCTGCGGGCTATTGGCGAGCGTCATGGTTGCTTCAGCGAAGTGCGCCACGCCGGCTTGTGGTTCGGTTGCGAGTTGTCGTCGGCCTTGGTTAACCGCGCCGGTGACGTCGTATCCAAGGGCGCGGCGAACGGTGTGTTGATGCTGCAGGCTGGACCGAATGTATTGCGTATCGCAACCTCGCTGATCATCAGTGATACCGAGCTCGATGAAGGCTTGCGTCGCCTTGAAAAAACCTGCGCCGATTTGGTGGGTTAGGCTTTCCATGGCTTGATGCTTCAGTCTTTTGGGCTTTTTCCGTTAGATTATGTGACGGATTTTGTGCATGCCATCGCGTGGGCGTGAGCCAATGTCAGTGACATGGGGCGTGGAGAACAACACAGGCATGACCAAGAGCGTGACAAAAGACGTGAGCGAAACGCCTGACAGAAATGCCGCGACAGCGAGCTTGCGTCTAACGCTTGAGCAATTGGCAGCGCGAGCCGGACGCAGCGGTTTCTTTGCAGATCAAGGTGACTCTCCGGAGGCGCTGGCTTGGCAGCTCAAGGATTTGCTTGAGCTGGAGCTGCGCGAAAAGGAGCGCATCGCCTTGGCGCTGGACAGCGCGCATGATGGTTTGTGGGACTGGGACATCCTTTCCAATGCGGGTTATTTGAGCCCTCACTGGAAGACGGCACTTGGCTTCACCGAGGCAGACCGTGGCAAGGGGCTTGCCGCCTGGAACGTGCGCGTTCATCCCGACGATCTGCCTGCCGTCGAAAGCATTTTGTCAGCGCATTTGGCGGGGCGGACTGCCGGTGTTGCCGTCGAATATCGCTTGCGCCATGCCGATGGCGAGTGGCAATGGGTGGGTAGCTACGGCCGGGTGGTCGAGCGCGACGCCGGCGGTCGTGCGCTGCGCATGGTTGGCGTGCACCGCAATATTTCCGAGCGCAAGATGTTCGAGAACGAGCTTTTGCGCGCCAAGGAAGTGGCCGAATCGGCCAGCCGGGCAAAGGGCGATTTTCTCGCCAATATGAGTCATGAGATCCGTACGCCAATGAACGGCATCATTGGCATGACGGAATTGGCGCTCGATACGCAGCTGGATCCAGAACAGCGCGGTTACCTGCAGACCGTCAAGTCCTCGGCCGAATCGTTGCTGTCCATCATCAATGACGTACTCGATTTCTCCAAGATCGAGGCCGGCAAGCTCGAACTGGAAACCATTGATTTCTCGCTACCTGCCGTGCTGGGCGATACCTTCAAGGCACTTGCGTTGCGCGGCCACCAGAAGGGGCTGGAACTGGTTTACGGTGTCGCGGCCGGTACGCCGCAAGTGTTGCGCGGCGATCCGAACCGCTTGCGACAGGTGCTGATGAATCTTCTTGGCAACGCGATCAAGTTCACCGAGAAGGGCGAGATCGAAGTTTCGGTAAAGCAGGCCAGTCGCGAGGGACGTAAGGCGCGTATCGAAATCTCCGTACGCGATACGGGTATTGGTATCGCTGCCGACAAGCAAGAGGAAGTGTTTGGTGTTTTCTCGCAAGCCGATACTTCCACTACACGTCGTTATGGTGGCACCGGCCTCGGGCTGGCGATCTGCCGACGGCTGGTCGAATTGATGGGCGGCCGCCTGTGGCTGGAGAGCCAGCAAGGTCGCGGCAGTACTTTTTACTTCACGACGGAGGTCGAGGTCGTGCGCGATGAACTTGCCAGCGAACGCGTCGACCGGCGCTTCAAAGGACTGCGCGTGCTACTCGTCGAGGACAGCCCGAGCGCGGCGCGCGAGATCGGCGATACCTTGCGCCGCTGGGGATTTTTCGTAGCTCACGCTGCGAATGGCGATGAAGCCAACATGACCATGCGCGTCGCGCAGAAGTCCGGCGAAGCTTTCGATCTGATGCTGGTCGACGCCAAGATGCCAGCCCCTGGTGGTTTCGAGTTGCCGTCGCGCTTCCACATGGAAGGCGCGCCGTGCGATCGCATCATCATGATGCTGACGACCGAATCCCAACGCAACGATGCTGCACGCTGCCGTCAGTTCGGCGTACGCGCGCACGTTGTCAAGCCCATATCCTCCAGCGATTTGCTCGATGCGATACGTCTGGCGATGAGCGCCAATGTCGAGCCGGAAGTGGAGCTCGAAGCATTTCGCATAGATGAATCTCTGGCGGAGGCCGGCAATGTCGCGCGTCGTCGCGACGTGTTGTTGGTCGAGGACAATCCGGTCAATCAAACGGTCGCGACCAAGGTGTTGGAGCGGGCGGGCTTCAAAGTAACAGTGGCCGGTGATGGGCAGGAAGCGATCGAGTGGTTCGAGAAGCAGCGCTTCGACATCATTCTCATGGATGTGCAGATGCCGGTGCTTGGCGGGCTGGATGCGACCAAGGCCATTCGCGCGCGTGAAGCGCGGCGCAGTTGGGCCATGTCCGGTCGCTGGGAGTCGATTCCCATCATTGCGATGACGGCACACGTCATGGCTGGGGACCGCGAGCGCTGCCTGGATGCGGGCATGGATGACTACGTTGCCAAGCCGATTCAGCCTGCCGAGCTGTTCGCGGCGATCGATCGTGTCTCCAACCGTTACGAGCGCACGGATACGGAAGGGAATATTGCCGGCGACAGTGGTCACGTGGGCGCGTTCGGCGATGACGGCGCGCCGATTGCCGATCTCGAACAGACACGCAGCCTGCTGGAAGGCGACGAATCGGCTGTTCAGGCGCTGATCAGCGTGTTCCTCAGCGATGTGGGCAATACCTGCAACAAGTTGCAGGCTGCAATCCAGAGTGGCGATGGCAAGGCCTTGGGCGCTGTCGCGCATTCTGTGAAATCTTCGGTCGGCGTGTTCGGTGCAGTACAGGGAGCCGCGGCGGCGGTGAAGGTAGAGATGGCTGGACGTCATGGCGATCCGGCTGCCGCCATTGCGGCTGCGCCTGCTTTATTGGTTGAACTCAACCGTCTGGCGGCTTATCTGCGCACGCAATTGAGGCCTGAGAGCGGCGGCTGACGCCCGATCCGACGACACTGATGAACGCCTCGCGGCTGCGCCACGACGCTCCGCCATTGCCCGAAACCGAGCAAAAAGCTACAATCCACAAAATTCATTGAAGCGGGATGGGCCCAGTTGGGGACCGTCCCGTTTTTTACGTCACTGCTTCGCGACACCGTCGTATCGGCAAGTCGCAACGGCGCTGCGTGGATTCATCCGGACAGCGGCAGACGGCAGTGATCAGCAGAATCGACGCAATTTAGCACCCCCAGATTTCAGGAGTTTTAACGTGCTCGACACCTTGCATGCCTTGCTCGCTCTTGCCGATGGCACAGTGTTTTACGGACAGGGCCTCGGCGCGACGGGCAAGACGGTCGGCGAAGTGGTGTTCAACACCTCGATCACCGGCTACCAGGAAATCCTGACCGACCCGTCTTACGCGCGCCAGATCGTGACGCTGACGCATCCCCACGTCGGCAATGTCGGTGTCAATGCCGACGATGCCGAATCGAGTCGAGTCTACGCCGCCGGGCTGATCATCCGCGATCTGCCGATCCGCATTTCGAGCTTCCGTTCGCAAGGCGGTCTCGATGAGTACATGCAATCGCAGAATGTCGTCGGCATAGCAGGCATCGACACCCGCAAGCTGACGCGCATCTTGCGCGAGAAGGGTGCACAGGCCGGTTGCGTGATGACAGCTGCAAGCCTCACCGAGCTCAATGCCGAAGCGGCCGTCGCCGAGGCGCGCGGTTTTCCGGGCTTGGCCGGCATGGATCTGGCCAAGGTCGTGAGCACGCAGAAGTCCTATCCCTGGAGCAGCGGTGAGTGGAAGCTGGGCAAGGGCTACGTCGAGCAGGCCGAAGCCAGGTTCCATGTTGTCGCTTATGACTTTGGCGTAAAGCGCAACATCCTGCACATGCTGGCGCAGCGCGGTTGCAAGCTCACCGTCGTGCCGGCGCAGACCTCGGCAGCCGAAGTTTTTGCCATGAATCCGGATGGTGTTTTCCTCTCCAACGGCCCTGGCGATCCGGAGCCTTGCGACTACGCAATCGAAGCGTCGCGGCAGTTTCTGGAACGCAAGCTGCCGACCTTCGGTATCTGTCTTGGCCACCAGATCATGGGTCTGGCAGCGGGCGCGAAGACGCGCAAGATGAAGTTCGGCCATCACGGCGGCAATCATCCCGTGAAAGATCTCGATTCCGGCCGTGTGTTGATCACCAGCCAGAATCACGGTTTCGAAGTAGACGTCGCGACGCTGCCTGCCAATGTGCGTAGCAGCCACGTGTCGCTTTTCGACGGTAGCCTGCAGGGGCTGGTGTGGACTGATCGCCCGGCGCTGTGCTTCCAGGGACATCCCGAGGCGAGTCCGGGGCCTGGCGACGTGTCCTACCTGTTCGACCGATTCATCGGTCTGATGGAAATGGCACGTAAGTAAAAATATGGCACACACATAAAATAATAAAGCGCACGGACGCGGACTTGCCGCGTGCCGAACGCCTCATGCAATTCAGGTATTGATATGGCCAAGCGGACAGATATTCAGTCAATTCTCATCATCGGCGCCGGACCGATTATCATCGGTCAGGCCTGCGAGTTCGATTACTCCGGCGCGCAAGCCTGCAAGGCGCTGCGCGACGAGGGTTACAAGGTCATCCTGGTCAACAGCAATCCGGCCACGATCATGACCGACCCGAACATGGCCGACGTGACCTACATCGAGCCGATCACTTGGCAGGTGGTCGAGCGCATCATCGAGAAAGAGCGTCCCGATGCCGTATTGCCGACGATGGGCGGCCAGACTGCGCTGAACTGCGCGCTCGATCTGTGGCGCAATGGCGTGTTGGAAAAGTACAAGGTCGAGCTGATCGGCGCTACGCCCGAGGCCATCGACAAGGCTGAAGACCGCTTGAAGTTCAAGGACGCGATGACTAAGATCGGCCTCGAATCCGCGCGCTCCGGCATTGCCCACAGCCTGGAAGAAGCGCTTGCCGTGCAGGCCAAGCTTGGCTTTCCGGCAATTATTCGTCCGTCATTCACGATGGGCGGCACCGGCGGCGGTATCGCTTACAACATCGAGGAATTCAACGAGATCTGTACGCGCGGTCTCGATCTTTCGCCGACACGCGAGCTACTCATCGAAGAGTCGCTGCTGGGCTGGAAAGAATTCGAGATGGAGGTGGTGCGCGACCGCAAGGACAATTGCATAATCGTCTGTTCCATCGAAAACCTCGACCCGATGGGCGTGCATACCGGCGACTCGATCACCATCGCACCGGCACAGACGCTGACCGACAAGGAATACCAGATCATGCGCAATGCATCGATCGCGGTATTGCGTGAGATCGGTGTGGATACGGGTGGCTCCAACGTGCAGTTCGCGGTGAATCCGAAGGACGGTCGCCTGATTGTCATCGAGATGAATCCGCGCGTGTCACGCTCTTCGGCGCTGGCGTCCAAGGCCACGGGTTTTCCGATTGCCAAGATCGCCGCCAAGCTGGCTGTCGGCTTCACGCTGGACGAGCTGAGGAACGACATCACCGGTGGCGTTACGCCGGCGTCATTCGAGCCCTCCATCGACTACATCGTTACCAAGATTCCGCGTTTTGCATTCGAGAAGTTCCCGCTGGCCAATGATCGCCTGACCACGCAGATGAAGTCGGTGGGCGAGGTCATGGCGATGGGCCGCACCTTCCAGGAGTCGTTCCAGAAAGCCTTGCGCGGTCTCGAAGTCGGCTCGTATGGGTTGGGCGAAATCGAGTGCGACCGCGAAGAGCTTGAACAGGAAATGGCTAACCCCGGCGCGCATCGCATCTGGTATGTGGGCCAGGCCTTCCGCGAAGGCATGACGCTGGACCAGGTGTTCGCGCTGACCAAGATCGACCCGTGGTTCCTGGCGCAAATCGAGGACCTTGTGCGTCGCGAAAAGACACTGGTCGGGCGTTCGCTGAAGAGCCTGCAAGTCGGTGAGCTGCGCGACTTCAAGCGCCGTGGTTTTTCCGATCGCCGCCTCGCCAAGTTGCTGGCCACCGACGAAACGGCGGTGCGCCTGCATCGTCACGGTCTGGGTGTGCGGCCGGTTTACAAGCGTGTCGATACCTGTGCGGCAGAGTTTGCCTCGAATACCGCGTATATGTATTCGACATACGAAGAAGAGTGCGAAGCGGCGCCGACCAATCGCAAGAAGATCATGGTGCTGGGCGGTGGCCCAAACCGCATCGGTCAGGGTATCGAGTTCGACTACTGCTGCGTGCATGCAGCGCTGGCGCTGCGCGAAGATGGTTATGAAACCATCATGGTCAACTGTAATCCCGAAACCGTGTCGACCGACTACGATACGTCGGACCGTCTGTACTTCGAGCCGGTCACGCTGGAAGACATTCTCGAAATCGTCGCCGTCGAAAAACCCGTCGGCGTGATCGTGCAATTCGGTGGCCAGACGCCGCTGAAAAGGGCGCGCGAACTCGAAGCCAACGGCGTGCCCATCATCGGCACCAGCCCAGACATGATCGACGCGGCGGAAGACCGCGAGCGCTTCCAGAAATTGCTGGTGGAGTGGGGTCTGAAGCAGCCGCCGAATCGCACGGCGCGCGCGCCGGAAGAAGCCGTGCGTCTTGCCGCAGAAATCGGTTATCCGCTGGTCGTGCGTCCGTCATATGTGCTGGGTGGTCGTGCCATGGAAATCGTGCACGAGCAGAAGGATCTGGAGCGCTATATGCGCGAGGCCGTCAAGGTCTCCAACGATTCGCCGGTGCTGCTCGATCGCTTCCTCAATGATGCCGTCGAGGTCGACGTCGATGCCTTGTCCGATGGCAAGCAGGTGATGATCGGCGGCATCATGGAACATATCGAACAAGCGGGCGTGCACTCCGGCGACTCGGCCTGTTCGTTGCCGCCTTACACCTTGTCGAAGGAACTGCAGGACGAACTGCGTCGCCAGACCGCGGTGATGGCACGCGGCCTCAGCGTGGTCGGCTTGATGAACGTGCAGTTCGCGATTCAGGGCAAGGGCGAAAATGCAGTCGTCTATGTGCTCGAAGTGAACCCGCGTGCTTCGCGCACGGTGCCCTTCGTTTCCAAGGCCTGTTCGCTGCCGCTGGCCAAGATCGCGGCGCGTTGCATGGCCGGACAGACCCTGGCGGAGCAGGGCGTGAAGGGCGAGATCGTGCCGCCGTATTACTGCGTCAAGGAAGCGGTATTCCCCTTCAATAAATTCCCCGGTGTCGATACCATTCTCGGACCGGAGATGAAATCGACGGGTGAAGTCATGGGCATCGGTCGCAGCTTTGCCGAAGCCTTCGTCAAGAGCCAGATCGCGGCAGGCACGCGTCTGCCTTCGGGCGGACGCGTGTTCATCAGCGTCAAACCGGCGGATCGTCCCAAGGCTGTCGAAGTGGCGCGCGAATTGATCGACCTGGGTTTCACGCTGGTGGCTACCAAGGGCACGGCGGGCCACCTGCAGTCGGCCGGTATCGAAGTCACAGCCGTGAACAAGGTGATGGAAGGGCGTCCGCACATTGTGGATATGATCAAAAACAATGAAATTGCACTTGTCATAAACACGGTGGAAGAGAAGCGTCAGGCAATCGTCGATTCACGCTCGATCCGTACCAGTGCACTTGCGGCGAAGGTGACGGTCTACACGACCATCGAAGGTGCGCGCGCCGCCTGCATGGGCATGCATCATCTCGCCGTCCTTGAAACATATTCGCTGCAGAGCTTGCACGCGGAACTGAACAGATAAAGACCATGGCAAGCATTCCAATTACCGTCAAAGGCGTAGAAATGCTCCGCGCCGAACTGCACCAGCTCAAGACTGTTGAGCGTCCACGCGTCATCGAGGCGATTGCCGAGGCGCGTTCGCACGGCGATCTTTCCGAGAACGCCGAATACGATGCCGCCAAGGAGCGCCAGGGCTTCGTAGAAGGACGCATCAAAGAAATCGACAGCAAGCTCTCGGTTGCCCAGATCATCGATCCCAAATTATTGGACGCGGATGGTCGTTGCGTTTTCGGCGCGACGGTGGCGCTCGAAGATCTGGAGTCGGGCGAAAAAGTGACTTATCAAATCGTCGGCGACGATGAGGCGAGTCTGAAGAACGGCAAGATCTCGATCTCTTCGCCCATCGCGCGCGCCCTGATCGGCAAGTTCGCGGGAGATGTCGCGGATGTGCAGGCACCGGGCGGCGTGCGCTCCTACGAAGTGCTTGACGTCAAATACATCTGAGCACATGACACGCATCACGGCTTATCTGTTTGTCATTGCGGTGACATTGTGGGTCGGCGCACTTTGGGCCATCGGTTTCATCGCCGCACCTATCCTGTTCCGCCAGCTGGGTGACCACATACTTGCAGGCAATCTGGCAGGTGCACTGTTTGCGGTCGTCGCCTGGGTGGGCATCGGGGCAGCGGCTTATGCGCTGATCTACCTATTTGCGCGCGAAGGTGCCAGCGCCATGAAGACCGCGGTCTTCTGGCTGATTCTGGTGATGCTGCTGCTGACGCTCGCCGGCCATTTTGGTATCACGCCGATTCTTGCCCATCTGAAGGCTGCGGCCTTGCCGCGCGAAGTCATGGAGAGCGTGCTGCGCAATCGTTTTTACGCTTGGCACGGTGTGTCGGGCGTGTTGTACGTGATACAGAGCGTGCTTGGTGTGGCGCTGGTGACGCAGTTATTCAAGCGTTAGGGCGGGCTGCAAAGCAACCCGCCGTCGGTAAGGTCAGCGAGCGCTTTTCTTGGCGCGATCACTTCCCAATGGTGCCTTGCGATGCCGCTCCGAGGTGCCACGCAGGCCGGCTCGCGGTGGCTTGAAGGTCGTCGGTCTGCTGGGTCGTGCGGGCGTAGCCTTGCCCGACGATTTTTTCGCGGGTGCCGCAGGCGCTGTTTTCACCGACGTGTCCGGCTTGAATATGACAAGCAACTTGCCGATGTTCTGTACCGGCGCGCAGTCTAGCTTGGAGCAGATTTCCAGCAGATAGCCCATGCGCGTTTCGCGGTCGTCGCCATAGACGCGGATCTTGATCAGTTCATGCGCTTTGAGCGCAAGCTCGATTTCCTTGAGGACTGTTGCGCTCAGGCCGTTGCCGGCAATGCTGACGACAGGATCGAGGTGGTGGGCGCGGGCGCGAAGTTCGCGACGCTGCGCGGGTTTGAGTTCGAACATTGAAGTGAATTCCTGATAAACCGTGATTGTAGTTTGTATCCCGTTCAAAACAGCGCGATTTGGTAACAGAGGAACACAATGAAGCGCACAAAAACCAGCAAAGGCTGGATGATGGAGCACATCAACGACCCTTGGGTGCAGAAAGCCAAGGCCGATGGGTTCCGTTCACGTGCCGCTTACAAGCTCATCGAAATAGGCGAGAAAGACCGGCTGCTCAAGCCCGGCATGGTGGTCGTAGACCTCGGCGCGGCGCCCGGTTCATGGAGTCAGATCGCCGCCCGGCGCATCCAGCCTGGAGGCCTGCTACTGGCACTCGATCTCTTGCCAATCGAGCCGCTGCCGGGCGTCACTTTCCTGCAAGGCGATTTTCGCGAGGACGCGGTGCTGGCCGAATTCGAGAAACTACTTGGCGGGCGCCGCGTTGACCTTGTTTTGTCCGATATGGCCCCCAACATATCGGGAGTCTCGGTGAGCGATGATGGCCGTATGATGCATCTGGCCGAGTTGGCATTGGACTTTGCAGCGAATCACCTGCGCCCTGGCGGCAGCATGTTGATCAAATTGTTTCAGGGTGCCGGCTATGTGGAATACCGCCAAGCCATGCAAAAACAGTTTGGTGTAGTCCATGCCCGCAAGCCTCAGGCATCGCGTGACCGTAGCGCGGAGGTCTATCTGCTGGGTCTGGAGCATTTGCCGCAATCGGAATGATTGCAAGCCACAATTGATGCGCAGGAACGAACGGGCATAGAATGGGTCTGCTGTGGCGGCGGTTGAATTGCGGACAGCGATTTTTTTGCGGTATTTTTGCAGTACTGAGGCCCCCGATAAGGCGGGGCAGTGAGGAAACACCTTGAACAATATTTTCAAGAATCTTGCGATCTGGCTGGTTATCGGTGTCGTATTGATGACTGTTATCAGCAAGATCAGCGGCAATCCGGCCTCCGGAGCACGCCAGGTTTCCTACTCCGAATTTCTTGAAAGCGTACATTCCGGCAGGGTCAAGAGCGTCGTCATTCAGGATGGCGGCTACACGCCCGAGATCATCGCCGAAGTCACCGATGGATCGAAGATCCACGCTACTGGTACGCGCCTCGACCAGGGCCTCATCGGCGACCTGATCAAGTCGAGCACGCCATTCGACGTCAAGCCGCGCGAAGAGCAGTCGTGGTTCCTGAGCGCCTTACTCAACTGGTTCCCGATGTTGCTGCTGATCGGTGTGTGGATTTTCTTCATGCGCCAGATGCAGGGCGGCGGCCGCGGCGGCGCATTCTCGTTCGGCAAGAGCAAGGCGCGCATGCTGGATGAATCGACCAATTCGATCACCTTCGCCGACGTTGCCGGTTGCGACGAGGCCAAGGAAGAAGTCTCGGAGTTCGTCGACTTCCTGCGCGATCCTTCCAAATTCCAGAAGCTCGGCGGACGCATCCCGAAGGGTGCGTTGATGGTCGGCTCGCCGGGTACCGGCAAGACCTTGCTCGCCAAGGCCATTGCGGGCGAGGCCAAGGTACCGTTCTTCAGTATTTCCGGTTCCGACTTCGTCGAAATGTTCGTCGGTGTCGGTGCAGCGCGCGTGCGCGACATGTTCGAGAATGCCAAGAAACATGCTCCTTGCATCATCTTCATCGATGAAATCGACGCCGTCGGTCGCCAGCGTGGCGCCGGCATGGGTGGCGGCAATGACGAGCGCGAACAGACCCTCAACCAGTTGCTGGTCGAAATGGATGGCTTCGAAGGCACGGCGGGTGTCATCGTTATCGCCGCGTCGAACCGTCCCGATGTGCTCGACCCGGCGCTGATGCGTCCGGGCCGCTTCGACCGTCAGATCGTCGTGCCTTTGCCAGATATCCGTGGTCGCGAACAAATATTGCGTGTGCATATGCGCAAGGTGCCGATCGCGCCCGACGTTGACTCAATGGTGCTGGCTCGTGGCACGCCCGGCATGTCGGGCGCTGACCTCGCCAACCTCGTGAATGAAGCTGCCCTGTTCGCTGCACGCAGCAATAAGCGCCTGGTCGACATGGAAGATTTCGAGAAGGCCAAGGACAAGATTTTCATGGGTCCGGAACGTCGCTCGATGGTCCTCACCGAGGACGAGCGCCGCGCGACGGCTTACCACGAGTCGGGTCACGCAGTGGTCGCCAAGGTCCTGCCGGGGACCGACCCGGTGCACAAGGTCACCATCATGCCGCGTGGCCGGGCGCTGGGTTTGACGTGGCAATTGCCTGAGCGCGACGCGATCAGCTTGTACAAGGATCAGATGCTGTCGACGATCTCCATTCTGTTCGGCGGACGCATTGCTGAAGACCTGTTCGTGCATCGCATTTCGACCGGCGCTTCGAGCGACTTCGAACGTGCCACGCGACTGGCGCGCGACATGGTCACGCGTTACGGCATGTCCGCCAAGATGGGTCCCATGGTCTACGGCGAAAGCGAAGGCGAGATCTTCCTTGGCCGCTCGGTGACGACGCACAAGAGCGTGTCGGAGAGCACCATGCAAGAGGTCGATGGCGAGATCCGTCGCATCATCGATGAACAATATGCGCTGTCGCAGAAAATTCTCGAAGACAATCGCGACAAGGTCGAAGCTATGACGGCAGCATTGATGGAGTGGGAAACCATCGATGCAGACCAGATCAACGACATCATGGATGGTCGCGCACCGCGGCCGCCCAAGGCGATCACCACGCCGCAGCCGCCGCGCCAGGATAATTCGCCGGGCGCTGCGCCTAACGCGCCTGCTCCGGCCTGATCGCCAAGCTGCACTTCACAATGGCTCCGCCTCGCCGGAGCCATTTCTTTTTTCGATAGAGCAAAGTATCCGAACATCGTGAGCGCATCGTTTCACTGTGGCCGTTTCCGCCTGGCATTGGATCGGCCGCTCATCATGGCCATCATCAACATCACGCCAGATTCCTTTTCAGGAGATGGCGTGGCCGGGCAGTTGGATAACGCCTTGCATCTGGCCGAGCAGGCCATGGCAGACGGCGCCGATATTCTCGACATCGGCGGCGAGTCTTCGCGGCCAGGTGCGGCGGCAGTCAGCCTGCAGGAAGAACTGGACCGCGTCATGCCCATCGTCGAAGTGCTGGCGCAGGCGTCCGTGCCGCTTTCCATCGACACGATCAAGCCGGAAGTCATGCGTGCTGCCGCCCGTGCTGGCGCAGCCATCGTCAACGACATCAACGCATTGCGTCAGCCAGGTGCTGTCGAGGCTGTGGCTGAGTCCGACGTGGGGATTTGCCTGATGCATATGCAGGGCGAGCCGCGTACCATGCAGTCCGCGCCGCACTACGACGATGTCGTGACCGAAGTGGCGGATTTTCTCAGGCAGCGCAGCGACATATTGCGCACCGCCGGTGTGGCGCCGGAGCGTATTCTGCTCGATCCAGGCTTTGGTTTTGGCAAGACACTGGCGCACAACGCCGCCTTGTTCGCTGCGTTGCCGGATCTGGGTCGGCTAGGCTATCCCTTGCTGGTGGGTGTATCACGCAAATCCATGCTGGGTCAGATCACGAACCAGCCGGTCGACCAGCGCCTCGCCGCCAGTGTGGCTGCGGCAGTGCTTGCTGCCCAGCGTGGCGCTGCGATACTGCGTGTGCATGACGTTGCCGCAACGCGCGACGCGCTGCGTGTGATGGCGGTGCTCGACAAGAATTCATGAAAAACATTCGAGACAGGAATTGAAATGGGTCGCAAATATTTTGGTACGGATGGCGTGCGTGGCCGCGTGGGTGATGCACCGATCACGCCGGAATTCGTCATGCGATTGGGATATGCCGCTGGCAAGACGCTGGTGGCACGCGAGAAGCTCAAGGCTGGCGACCATCCGGCAGTGCTGATCGGCAAAGACACACGTATCTCGGGTTACATGCTGGAAGCCGCGCTGGAAGCGGGCTTCAACGCCGCCGGCGTCGATGTCATGCTGGCCGGGCCGATTCCGACACCTGCCGTGGCCTATCTGACGCGTGCGCTGCGTCTGCAGGCAGGTGTGGTGATCTCCGCCTCGCATAATCCCTACTACGACAACGGAATAAAATTCTTTTCCGCGGGCGGCACCAAATTGCCTGATGCGGTCGAGTCGGAGATCGAAGCCCATCTCGATGAGCCGATGGGCTGCGTCGATTCTGCGCAACTCGGCCGAGCCCGGCGTATCGACGATGCGGCGGGGCGCTACATCGAATTCTGCAAAAGTACTTTCCCGAATGACCTCGATCTGCGCGGCCTGAAGATCGCCGTGGATTGCGCCAATGGCGCAGCCTACAAGATCGCACCCAAGGTGTTCCACGAACTCGGCGCGGATGTCGTGCCAGTGGGCGTCGAACCGAGCGGCCGCAATATCAACGACGGCGTCGGCGCCACTGTGCCGACCAATCTCAGCGCTGCGGTGCTGAGCAGCGGCGCCGATCTTGGCATCTCCCTGGACGGCGACGCGGATCGCCTCATGATGTGCGACAGCAATGGTGCGATATATGACGGTGACAAGTTGCTGTACGTCATCGCCAAGGCGCAGCATGCATTGGGACAGCTCGACGGCGTGGTCGGTACGCTGATGAGCAATCTCGGTTTCGAACACGCCATCGAGCGACTGAATGTGCCATTTCATCGCGCCAAAGTCGGCGACCGCTACGTGCTGGAAATGATGGCGGAGAAGGGCTGCAAGCTCGGTGGCGAGAACTCCGGTCACATCATCTGCCTGGATCGGCATACGACCGGCGACGGCATCGTCTCTGCCTTGCAGGTTCTCGCTTCCTTGCGCCAGACCGGGCAGACCCTGGCTCAAGTGTGCAGCGACATGACGTTCTATCCGCAGCGACTGATCAATGTGCGCATGGCGGCGGGTTTCGATTGGGCCGGCAACGCCAGCATTCAGTCGGCACATGCCAGTGCAGTCGAGGAGCTGGGCGATGCCGGTCGCGTATTGCTGCGACCCTCCGGTACCGAACCCTTGCTGCGCGTGATGGTCGAAGGCAGCGAGGCCGACAAGGTCGAGCGGCTTGCGCGCAGCATCGCCGACGCGATTTCGCAGGCGGTTGCGTGAACGCTGATTGAAGCCAATCCTTGACCGGGTCTGACGCGGCGGCTACAATTCCGCTTCTTTTTTTGGCCCGGAAATCATGGGAAGTTACTGGTTCAGTCTCATACTCGTAGTGCACGTCATCGTCGGCCTTTCGGTCATCGTGTTCGTGCTGCTGCAGCATGGCAAGGGCGCTGATGTCGGTGCTTCCTTCGGCGGCGGTGCGTCGGGCAGCCTGTTCGGGGCTTCCGGTTCTGCGAACTTCCTCAGTCGCACAACTTCGATTCTCGCCACGTTGTTTTTCCTGACCAGCCTGTCGCTGACTTACTTGGCCAGCCACCGTACGGTGGCGGCGACCAGCGTCCTCGATACGATGACCGAGCAATCCGCTCCGGCGGCTGCACCAGCAGCTTCGGCACCGAAGTCGGGCGACATCCCAAAGTAAGCGCAGTACAGGTAGTCATGTTGTAAAAGGCGCAGTAGACGCTCTCTTGCTGCTTGGCAGCAAATTTGGCGCCGAGTATAATTCGCTCAGTTTTGAGCGTGCCGACGTGGTGAAATTGGTAGACACGCCATCTTGAGGGGGTGGTGGCGCAAGCTGTGTGAGTTCGAGTCTCACCGTCGGCACCATGAATTCA
>JAQGMF010000043.1 GCA_028292505.1 Rhodocyclales bacterium | reverse complement strand
TCGGAAGATTGATTGGAATTCCGTTTGCAATCCTATTGCTTGCGCTGGCATGCAAACTGAATCCGACCATGATGCTTGTCGTGTCCTCAGGGATTTCGGCCCTACTGGCCTGCATGTTCGCTCTGTGGTTGCGACGCGTCTGGCCACGCATCGAACTATAGAAACGCGGACTCAACCATGCCCAATGTCCTGACCCTCCCGCGCTTGCAGCGCACCCCAGTCAGGCGCCACGACAATCACGCGACGGCGCTTGATGCCCATCAACCCCGCATGAAGGAATTCCTACAATGACCGTTTCCATCGAGTCGCGCTTAAGCTGGTGGCATGGCGAGTGGGCCATTCTCGCCGTCATGTGCGTCGCGCTGATTCAGACCACACGTCTGCTCGGCATCTGTTTCGACATACCCACCCCGGAGTTGCCAATCCTGTGGGCATTCTCCTTGCTATGTCTGGGCTATACCACGCCAGTAGTTATCGGTCATATCGGTTTCCTTTCGCGCGATGAGTCGCTTGGCCTCTTGCCCCGATTCAACGTGCGTCTGCTCGTTGCCTACTGTGCACTCGCCTTCTGCATATTTCTTGTTGCGGGCGCACACGCGTTGCATAGCCGCTCCACGGCCCCGTTATTGCTGGCGGCAAGCTGGTTGGGTCTGTGCAGCACATGCTGTTGGCATTTCAACGGTTGGCGCTGGCGCGACCTGGACCCGCTGACGCCGGCGATGTGGATAGCCGCAGGGCTATGCCTGGCGCCGTATCTCATGTTCTACGTGATCGACACGAGCATGCTCCAGGGCTCTCCATACCTACCGTGGGCTGCTGCAATCGGTGGCTTGATGATTGCCTGGCGGATCGGAGCGATTCTGCGTCACGCGCCAGATAGTGCAGGCGCAGCCTGGCGAGCGGTTTTGCCACAATGGTTGCAGACATGGCAATGCCACGTTGGCATCCGCATCACGTTACCTATGTCCATACTCTATCTTCTGATCTCGCTTCTACCAGAAGACTGGCCGTCCCATTTCCATGGGCAAGGTTTGCTTGTCCTTGCGTACACCTTCACCATCTTTCTGGCTGCGCCCATCGTTGCGCTGAATTCCCTGCCACGCGCATCGCTGCAGACCTGGTTGCGCTGGCAGTGGCTGGCGGGCCAATCGCGACAGGCGCTCTATGCGGCGCTGCTACGCCGCATCGCGGGCGTCATGCTGCGCGACATAGGCATATTTGCAGCGGTCTATGCGCTGGCGTACTCGCTGGGATGGATGTCCGGAAAGGACGGAGCGATAGATGGTGCAGTGATTGCGCTGCTGTATCTGTTCGCAACACAGCAACAGATACGCGGCTTGCTCCGGAATGACGCATCTGGCGTTGCCGACAAGTCCACTCTCGCCAGGATCGTGAAAATTATTTGTGTGGTGTATTTCGCACTTATCCTCGCGACAACTGCATTCACGACTATTGCAAAAATCACTCACACCGCAGAAAGTCTGTTTTTAAAGAAATATGGCATATATGACTTAATCATATACGCAACGCTTTTAATCTATGTCGTCCTGGATATTGCAATCATGCAGCGTCGCAGGTGGATAGGCATCGAGCTTTGATACCTGGCGTTTTCATGAGCAGCCTCTAACGTCGGATTATTCAGGAAATATTTCATATGAATTTCTCGTCAAAGCTCTACAGGGCTGCCCATGCCTGTCTGAATGACAATGCTTATAAATCCATATGTGTCGCGGTGTTTTTATTGACGGCCTGTCGCAACGTACCAATGGCAAACCCGGAGGGAGCATCCACAGAAAATTTTGTCAGGAGTGGGGTGGGGCCGCTATTTGAGATCCAGTCGATGCAAGGCAATGTTGTCGGCTGGTTATACGGCTCCGTGCATCGTTCCGTAAAAGGAATTCCCGCCATCAGCAGTGAAGCAATTCAGCGCTTGGCATTTACCAAAGACATCCATATCGAATCGACGAACGATGCCGGCGATGATATACAAGACCAAGTCGTTACAAGAGAGCTGATAAATTCCGAATTTCCACGCCCGACCAAGGCGTTTGACGTCATTAACGACATCATTAAATATTCCGAAGACTCTAAAAAAAGGGGCGCTTTGGGATATGACGATTCTATAATGCAAATAGCGACAAACAACAGGGCCTATATTGACTTGTTAGTTAGTCTATATGGATATTGTGAAGTGCACCATGGTAATGGCACCGAGGGATACATAAGACTGCATGTCGCTGGTGCTGGCTACACCATACACGCTCTGGAACCTCAGACAGCGCGGGATGATGCAGTACGAAAATACCGGGACACATCAGGAAATGGCGCAGACAGAAAGGGGGATGATACTGGCGTTGATTTCCGTATCAAAAAACGCCCGAAGACGGAAAGCGAGGCCAAAGCTGTTTTGCAGCAGATGATTTGTCCTGCGATGGTCACGACTCTTAAAGAGACGGTTCTATCAAATCAGGATAATTACGACAATACAGAGAGCAATATGTTTCGCGAGTTGAACCACATTCGAAATGAGCAGTTTGCAGTCAAGATCACCGAGGCGGTCAACAACAATAAAATGCCCTTTGTCGCGATTGGTCGGGCACATCTTCTTAATAAGGGAAATGTAGTGGACATGCTCAGGTCCCGCGGTTTTGTAATGAAAAGAATCCATTGATCTGTCAACCCGTGGGCCAGAAGAGAAATGGTGCTATCCGGAGCATGACTCTCAAAATAGCTCCGTTGGTGCGCGATCATTCACACATCATAGATGCTCTAGGGTCGGAAGTTGATGTCTGGCAATGCCGCTATCATTGGTGAACGCGAGAGGCTTTCAGAGACTGCCATCAGTGCATATGTCATATCGTGTATTCAATTCTTTTCTCTATGTCGTCCTGGATATTGCAGTCATGCAGCGTCGCAGGTGGATAGGCATCGAGCTTTGACACTCACCGTTTTCCAACGCCTGCATTTCAGCGAGGATTATTCTAAATGCATTTTGTGAAAAATTTCCAGGCAGTTGTCTTGGTCTGCCTTTCTGCGCTGCTGTCGTGCATCACCCAAGCCGCTGGCGTCGATGAATCGGGGCTCGGGCTGGTCATCGAACGCAGCACGCGTGATTACGTGGTCAACAAGGATGGCAGCTATGTTGCTACTTTCGAGGAGACCGTGCGCATCAACAATGAGCGCGGCGTGAAGGAACGTGCGCAATGGCCGCTGACTTACAACCAGACCCTGAGCACAATTGAAGTGCTGGAGGCATACACCGAGAAGGCCGATGGCAGCAGAAAAGCCGTACAGGCAGATCAGATCAAGGATCAGCAGGACGCACGGTCAATGGCCAGCCAGGGCTCGACGGTGGGGTGGTAATAACTGAAGTCGCCATCGCTGTGCAATTGCTCGAAGCCAGCGATATGCCAATGGAAAGATCGTAGTTCGCTATGCGACAAGGCGGTCAGCAGCTCAATGAGGATGGGTTTGTCAAGGAAGTCGGCGGCGGGGAGCGGGGTGAGTCACTGAAAGGCCTGCATTTTGCAGGCCTTTTTTTCGGGTAAGTTACGGGCTTATCAAGATTGTCCGGGCGACAACGGTGATGCCGTGTGCATGACAGCACTGGTGGCGCCCAACTCGCACGCTTCCGCGCCTGTTGACACCAAAATGACTAGCGCAATCACCGCGCTGCTTGCCAATGTGACAAACAAGCCGATGACGATGAACACCAGCATCCGCGCGGCCTTCTTGCTTCTTCTTTCCGCCCTGTACACGGCGCCCTCCACCATGCGGTTCTGCCCGCTTTGCAATACCCGAATCCAAGCCTTGCCAGTGAGTCCATACGCAGACCACTGTGCGAAATACGGCAGCAGAACCTGAACCATAGCGAGAGCCGATTCTGCCTCGTGACAGTTTGGTCGATCTCGCTTGTGCCGTCTGTGACGAATACCTCACATTCCCTCAATCACTACAAATTCCCCTTGTTCTGGCGCAAGAGTTCTGGGTGCGTGATTCCGAAATATGGCAGCCCATGTGAGGATTGCTTGTCAATGTGCCGGGCGGCGGAAGACTCTCGTCTGCAATGGCCTTACACTGCGCGCATGAACGCCTCGCCTCCTTCCTCAGTCAGTTTCCGCCAAGCCCTCCTGTTCTGGTTGAAGCTTGGTTTCATCAGCTTCGGCGGCCCCGCGGGTCAGATTTCCATCATGCATCAGGAGTTGGTGGAGAGGCGTTGCTGGATCTCCGAAAAGCGCTTCCTACACGCCCTCAATTACTGCATGGTGCTGCCCGGCCCGGAAGCGCAGCAGCTGGCAACGTATATCGGCTGGCTGATGCATCGCACCTGGGGCGGTATCGTTGCGGGCGCACTGTTCGTGCTGCCATCGCTGCTGATACTTATTATTTTGTCATGGACCTACATTGCCTTCGGCGAAGTGCCGTTGGTGGCGGGCCTGTTCTACGGCATCAAGCCGGCGGTGACGGCCATCGTCGTGCAGGCGGCGCATCGCATCGGCTCGCGCGCCTTGAAGAACAAGGTTCTGTGGGCGATTGCGGCGGCCTCTTTCGTAGCGATCTTTGCGCTCAACGTCCCCTTCCCCGCCATCGTCGCGG
The DNA here is from genome assembly GCA_028292505.1 of Rhodocyclales bacterium. Classification (GTDB taxonomy): domain Bacteria; phylum Pseudomonadota; class Gammaproteobacteria; order Burkholderiales; family Rhodocyclaceae; genus Viridibacterium. Next base: position 62,584 of record JAQGMF010000043.1, on the reverse strand, counting down.
CCGCGGCCTTGATCGGTTACATCGGCGGCCGCGTGATGCCCGCAAAGTTTAAGACCGGCGGCGGGCACGGCAAGGCCGGCAAGGACTACGGCCCGGCACTCATCGATGACGAGACGCCGACACCGCCGCACGCGCGTTTCAGTTGGGCGAGATTGGGGCACGTTGGCGTTGCCGGTGCGATCCTGTGGGCAATACCCATGGCATTTCTCACGCTGACCTATGGTTGGAATCACACGTTGACGCAGATGGGCTGGTTCTTCACGAAGGCGGCCCTACTCACTTTCGGCGGCGCCTATGCGGTGCTGCCGTATGTGTACCAGGGCGCGGTCGGCCACTATGGCTGGCTGACGCCGACCCAGATGATTGACGGGCTGGCGCTGGGCGAGACGACGCCGGGCCCGTTGATCATGATCGTGGCCTTCGTTGGCTTTGTCGGCGCTTATGTCAAAACCATATTCGGTGCGGACATGATGTTCCTGGCCGGCGCCGTGGCGGCTTCGCTAGTGACGTGGTTCACCTTTCTGCCTTCATTCATTTTCATCCTCGCTGGCGGCCCGCTGGTGGAGACAACGCACAACGATCTGAAATTCACCGCGCCGCTGACGGCGATTACGGCGGCGGTGGTCGGTGTGATCATGAATTTGGCATTGTTCTTCGGCTACCACGTGCTGTGGCCGAAGGGTTTTGGCGGAGGTGGTGTGATCGGTGCGCTGCACCGGCTGGACTGGGTGTCGGCCTTGATAGCGCTGGCGGCGGCCGTGGCGCTGCTGCGCTTCAAATACAATGTCATACACGTGATCGGCGCTTGCGCGCTGATCGGCCTGTTGCTCAAGACTTACCTGGTCTAGCGCGCTCAGCCTTTCGACAATTCCACCGCTGGTATGGCCTCGCTGAGGTGCCAGCGGTTCTTGCCGGAACGCTTGGCCACGTACATGGCGGCATCGGCGCGCGTCAGCAGCGCGTCTGCCGAACGCTTATCGAGCGGCATATGAACGGCGATGCCGATGCTGGTGGACATCTGCATGCTGTGATCGCCGAGCTGAAATGGCATCTGCATCGACGCGATGATCTTGTCGGCGAAGTTGCGGGCATCCTCTGCCGATGAAGTGAGCGACTCCAACAGTATCGTGAATTCGTCACCAGCAAGACGCGCGACGGTGTCGGTCTGGCGGACACAGCCTTGCAGGCGCCTTGCGAACTGACGCAGCAGTTCGTCTCCCATATCGTGGCCGAGGGTATCGTTGACGTTCTTGAAACCGTCGAGGTCGAGGAACAGCAGACCGATGGCCTTGCTCCAGCGATCCGCACGCGCCATAGCCAGTGGCAGACGCTCAAGCAAGGCACGCCGGTTGGGCAGGCCAGTCAAGGTGTCCTCCAGCGCCTGACGCTCGAGCCGCTGTTCCAGCGCCTTGCGTTCGCTGATGTCGTGCATCAGGCCGCTAATGACAAGGTCATTCCCGCGCTTGACGACCGATGTAGTGACCTCTACCGGAAATTCGCTACCGTCGCGCCGCAATGCGATCAGCTCGACGCGCTGGTTGGCTGCGCTGCCCTCCGCCGTCTCCAGGAAATGCGTGATGCCGGGGTGCCGCTCCCCGGGTTGACGGCGCGGCATGATGGTCTCGTCCAGGGTCTTGCCCAGCACTTCATCGCGCGTCCAGCCGAATATGCGTTCGGCCTCGCGGTTCCAGGCCGTGATGCGGCCGACGGCGTCGATGCTCACATAAGCTTCGTTGACATTGCGCAGGATATCGCTGAGTACCGCCTCGCTCGCTAGCGCGGCGTTCTCGGCCGTGGCCTGCTCGCCAAGCGCGCGGCCGAGATGGTCGTTGGCTTCCTGCAAGGCGAGCGTACGTTCGTCGACGCGCGCTTCCAGTGACGCGTTGATGTCCTCCAACTCCCTGCTGTGGCGCTGCTCGGCAGCAACCATGTTGGCCACGGCCCGCGACAGAACGAAGGCTTCTCGGTAGTCGTCGGCAAGGAGGATGGGTGCCTGCATGCCACCGGTGCCATGACGGTCGGCGGCGCGCGCCAGCCCGGCCAGCGGCCGGGCAATACGCCACGCCAACAAATTCGCCATGACGAGCACGACACCAAATATGCCAATGCTCACGGCCAGCAGACGCTTCTGCAGATCCAGAAATGCGGCGAAAGCGACCTCGTCGTGCTCACGCGCCAGCACGATCCAGCCGAGGCCAGGATAGCGCTTGTGTCCTTGTGTGCGGATATAGCTGGTGGCGTAGCGCTTGCCGTCCGGCCATTTCTCGAACAAATAGCCCTGCTTGCCTGCTTTGGCGGCAGCAACGCTGACAAGTTGCAACTTGTCGCCATCACGCGCCGCCGGGCCCAGCAGCACGTCGCCATCCCGATTGAGTATCCACATCTCGACATTGAGAGATTGCTGGCGTGGGTCGATCAGGGACAACTGCACGTTGCGCGCCCAGGCCCAGCTCAAATGGGTAGCCACGACGCCGGTGAGCTGGCCATCCCGGTTCCGCAACGGCATGGCGATATCGACGAAACGCCGGGGTTCGCGCGACTCGGGCAATTTGTTTGTCGACAGCACAGCGTCATGAACATCCCCCACGAAAGGGCCTTTCAGCGCACCCTTGAACCACGGCTCTGCGCTGGCATCGGTGCCCTCTAGCAGGCCGCCAGTGGCAGCGACGACCTTACCATCCGGCAGGGCCACGCCGATCCAGGCATAGTCCGTCACGCTTTGCTTCAAGCGATCGAGGACAGGCCGCGTGCGTACCGGGTCGACTTCATCGGCGAAGACATTGGCATTCGCCAACCGGGAGATATCGTCATAGCGCTCCGACATGCCACGGTCGAGCGCATCGCGCATCTGCCAGGCGATCTGGCTCAGCGACTCGCCGGCCTGGCGTTCGGCATACCCGGATGCGAAACGATTGACGAGGAACAAGAGCGGCACAACGATGAGAAGAACCGTCGCAACCACGCCCAGGTTGATCCAGGCAAACAAGCCGAGCCGCGGCTTTCTTTGCGGGTCATCGGTACTCGTGGCAGAAGAACTTTGTGTCATCGAGCTGCCTTACCACGTGAATGAGCGACGGGCGCCGGACGAACGCCTTGGTGTGTTATCGACAATGCATGAATATATTGAAGCACCGTTCAGAACACTGCGCCGCGACAGATGGCCGCTGGCGTGCTGTGACGGCCAAGTCAGCAGCGACGCGCCGAGACGACGCCTTCGACTTCGCCAACCTGCTGCAGGATACGCTGCACCAGCTCGACATTGCTAACCTCGACAGTGAAGCGCATATAAGCGCGCGGCCCGCGCGAGACCGTATTGACGCCGATGACATTGAATTTGTCGCGCGAGAACACGTCGGAAATATCGCGCAGCAAGCCCTGCCGATCATTGGCGTCGATGGCAATGTCGACGGGATAGACGTCGCTGCGATTGCCACTTATGCCAGCGTCTTTCTTCACGAGGCCGCCCCACTCGGTCGGGACCACACGCTCGGGATGACGTTGCGCAATATTGATGAAGCTGCGGCAGTCGCTTCGATGAATCGAGACGCCACGGCCACGCGTGACAAAGCCCTGTATCGCGTCGGGCGGTACAGGCTTGCAGCAGCGCGCCAGTTGCGTGAGCAGTTTGCCGACGCCGACCACCAGCACGCCTTCCGCAGATTGCCCCGCACGGCTCTCGCCGATGACAAGTTCGGGCGGCGGTGGCGCGGGCACGTCAACCTGGAATGCATTCTGGATCTGCCGCGTGCTGACATCACCACGCCCGACACCCATGAAGAAGACATGCGTGTCCTTGAAGTTGAGCTTGCCCGCCAGTTCATCGAGATTGGCTTGCGTCTGCCCGATGCGCTGCAGTTCGCGCATGACAATGGCACGCCCCTGCGCCGTGGTTTCTTCTTCCTCTTGTTGCACGAACCAGCGCCGCACCTTGGCGCGGGCGTTGGACGTAACGAGATAGCCGAGTTGCGGATTGAGCCAGTCGCGCGACGGTGCGCCTTGCTTGATGGTGATGATTTCGACCACTTCGCCGTTGTTCAAGGGCGTGTCGAGCGGCACCATGGCGCCGTTGACCTTGGCGCCTCGGCAACGATGACCGAGATCGGTGTGCAGGCGATATGCGAAATCAATAGGTGTGGCGCCGGCCGCAAGATCGAGCACGCGGCCCTGCGGCGTGACAACGTAGATCATGTCGTCAAGTGCAGCGCGGCGCGTGTTTTCTTCCCACGAGGTGAGGTCGGTGACTTCATCGCGCCACGACAGGAGTTGGCGTAGCAGCGCTATCTTTTCGTCATAAGCGCCATCGGCCTTCTCGCCGCCTTCCTTGTAGCGCCAATGCGCGGCGACACCCAGTTCGGCGTGGCGATGCATGTCGTAGGTGCGGATCTGCACTTCCAGCGCACGGCCGTCGGCGGCGCGCACGGCGGTGTGCAGCGACTGATAATTGTTGCCCTTGGGCTTGCGGATATAGTCGTCGAATTCGTTGGCAATCGGCGTCCACAATTCGTGCACCAGGCTGAGCACGCCGTAGCAATCCTTGACGTCGTCGACCAGTACGCGCAATGCGCGAATGTCATAAACCTGTTCGAAGTCGATGTTCTTCGCCTGCATCTTGTTGCAGATGCTGAAGATGTGTTTCGGCCGGCCGTAGATCTCGGCCTTGATGCCATGCTCGGCAATCGCTGCATGCAGGCGCGCGATGGCATCGGCGATGAAGGCTTCGCGCTCCACGCGGCGCTCATCGAGCATCTTGGCAACACGCTTGTAGGTTTCCGGTTCGAGAAAACGGAAAGAAAGATCCTCAAGCTCCCACTTGAGTTGCCATACGCCGAGACGGTTGGCGAGTGGCGCGTACAGGTCGATGCTCTCGCGCGCGATGTCCGGCCGCACCTGCTCCTTGTTCTCGGTGAAATAGCGCAGGGTCTGCACGCGCGAAGCCAGGCGCAACAGGATGACGCGCAGGTCCTCGGCCATTGCCAGCACCATCTTGCGCAAGGTCTCGGTCTGCGCGTGCAGGTCGGCGGCCGTGGCGTTAGGCGCGGGCTTGGTCAGCATACGCAGGCTGTTGAGCCGCGACAGTCCTTCGACAAGGCGGGCCACCGGTGCGCCGAAGCGCGACTCGATCTGCTCGACATCGTGATGCCCGTCCTCGCCCACCGCGAATAGCAGGGCGGCAAGGCGTGCATCGATATCGAGACGCAGCGAAACGGCGATCAGGGTCATGCCCAGCGCGTGTTGCCAGACGCCTTCGCCACTGCCCAGCGTGTGGCCGTGATAGACCGTTTGCGCCCAATCGATGGCCTGCGCCAAGCGGGCGCGATCGGTGGGCCCGAGACCTTCGGCCAACAAGTCCGGCAAGGACGCATCGCCGTCGGTATTTGCTACTGAGTGTTGAACTGAAACCATGGCGGAATTATCCCATAGCGCTACGACGATCCCAGTGCTTTTACACGCTTCTGGAAAGTGAGCACGAAACGCGCCAGCAATCGGCCGCGCTAGGTGAGTTTATTCAGCTTTGACATATATCTTTGATTTTCTAGTGTTTCTGACTCGCACAGGCGGCCTTGTCACGATGCTGACTTTTTTCTTGTGGCCGAGGCCAAATCCGCTTCCTATGCTGAGGAGTGCTGCGTCCGCAGCTTCGAATCATCCACGCGTTACCCTGTCGGAGGTCTACATGAGCACCACCTGGATTCTCGTCGCCAATGCCCGCAATGCCCGCCTGTTTGCCAATCATGGCCCTGATAAGGGGCTGGAACTGGTGCAGACCTGTGCGGCCGAGGAGCTGGAAACGAATCCACCGCAAAGTGGTCGCTCATCGCGTCGCGCAGACCTGCCGCGACAAACCGCCCGCGGCTTCGCCCATCGATTAGCGAGCGATCTGTACAAGGGTCGAAGTCGAGGTCGCTACGCGCAAGCCATCATCGTCGCTCCGCCCTCTTTCATGGGGATGCTCAATGCGGAGCTGGACGGCCCGACGGACAAGATGGTGAGCAGCAGGGTGGGCAAGGACTACACCCGTGCCGAAGCCAGGGAACTGCGACAGCATCTGGGAGGCTGCCTCTGCGTTTGAGGAGGTGCCCGCACCGGCATGCAAAAAGGCATCCACGTGGATGCCTTTTTTCATGTCGCCAACACCTGGATTTACAAGCGCATCAGCAAGACCACCGCCTGCGTGGCAATGCCTTCCTCTCGCCCGACAAAGCCGAGACGCTCGCAGGTCTTGCCCTTGATGTTGACGCATGCCGCATCCACGCCAAGATCCGCAGCGATATTCGAAACCATGCCGGCAGCATGGGGTGAAATCTTCGGCGCCTGTGCAATGACGTTGGCATCGACGTTCACTACCTGCCAGCCGGCATCGCGCACGCGGCGCATTGCCTCGCGCAGTAGCACGCGGCTGTCCGCGCCCTCGAACGCCGGATCGGTATCGGGAAAAAGCCGGCCGATGTCACCGAGGCCGGCTGCGCCGAGAATGGCGTCGGTAATGGCATGCAGCAGTGCGTCGGCATCCGAATGTCCCAGCAAACCTTTGTGGAATGGAATTTCGACGCCACCGAGAATCAGCTTGCGGCCTTCCACGAGCGCATGCACGTCGAAGCCCTGGCCTATGCGAAAAGGCGCCTGGCTCATCGTTTTATTCCCCTCGATTCAATCATTATGTTCATCCGCTTGGTTGCCAGCTCTGGCACGCAGGATCTGCGCGGCAAGCGCGATGTCCTGCGGATAGGTCACCTTGAAATTGGTGATGTCCGCCGCGACAAGGCGCGGCCGCAGACCCAGCGCTTCTACGGCACCTGCTTCGTCCGTGACTTTGTCGTGATGCAGCGCCAGGGCGCGGCGCAGCAAGCCGTAACGGAACATCTGTGGCGTCTGCGCCTGCCATAGACCATCGCGCGGTACCGTTGCATCGATGAGTGTCGCAGTCTCGCCATCGGCGCGCTTGAGCGTGTCCGCCACTGGCACTGCCAGTAGGCCGCCGACCGGATCATCGCGCAGGGTATCGATCAGTGCATCGACTTGCGCCACGCTCAGACAGGCACGCGCCGCATCGTGCACCAGCAGCCAGTCATCCTCGCTCGCCTGAAGTTCTGCCAAGGCATTGGTGACACTGGCGGCACGTGTGTCGCTGCCGACAAACATCGGCTGCAGGTGAGGGCCCAGCGCGAGCCAATCGAACTTCGCCCACCACGTGTCGTCCGGCGCGAGGACGACGCACACCGTGTCGATGCGGGTCACCCGCGTCAAAGTGTGCAGGGCATGCCACAGGAGCGGCTTGCCGTTCAACTCGATATACTGTTTTGGCCGCTCGGCGCCCATGCGATTGCCGCAGCCTGCGGCGGGAACAATGGCGATAAAGCGTGGGGAAAGCAGGGAAGTAAGCGCTGACATGCCGGGATTTTACGCTGCGTTTCCACGCCTCGGGGTTCGCGCCAGTTGGGCTATGCTTTGCGGACCGGCGTTGCGGCGATTGATGCGCGCCCTGCCGATCCACGGAACCGTCACTGAATTGCTCTTGAGCTGATGACACTCACCCTTCGCCATGCCGATATTCGCATCCAGGCCGAACGCGTCTGGCTCGACGCGCTGCTATCGCATGCGCCGGATGTGCGTGGCCTCATCATCCAGGCAGCGCCCTACATCAGCCAGCTAAGCGAGTCGCGCGAAAATCATGCGGCCAAGCGCCTGCGCGAAGCCGGCTTCGGCACGTTGCTGGTGAGCATGCTGACGCCTTACGAGGAGTCCCGCGACCCGGATGTGCGTTATGACATATCGCTATTGGCGCGGCGCCTGCAGGCACTCCTCACCTGGATCGATCAGCAGCCCCAGCTGACCAGCCTGCCCGTCGGCTTGCTGGCCATTGGCACCGTAGCGGCAGCCGGTGTGCGGCACGTTGCGCGCGAACCGGAGCGCATCGCCGCCATGACCATTCGCTGCGGCCGTGCCGACCTCGCCGGTGCCGAACCGCTGCGGCGCTTGACCGTGCCGACCCTGGTGCTGGTGCCAGGCAACGAGCCCGAACTTCTCAGCCCGAACCGACAAGCCTATGCCTTGATGGGCCAGACCAAGTCCTGGCTCGAAATCCCGAACGCAAGTCTCAGCCTGATCGAACCGGGCACGTTGGAGACCGCTGCCAAGGCGGCCAGCGATTGGTTCAGCCTGCATATGCCTGCGGCACCAGTGCAGGACGAGGGGCCCGACGATGAGGCGGGAGCGCCCGTTGCATAGAACCGAAATATCTCATTTGCATAATCAGGAACAGCGTCACGCCATGTATCGAAGTCAGACGTCGAGCAATCCAATATCGACCGCATTCGCAATATTCGCCACCCTCGCGGCCATCGGCATATCGCCGCGCATACTGGCGCAGCCCGCACCGGCGGGCACTGACACGAGCGGTGCGTGGACAGGAAATTTCGACGGCTTCAACACGCCGGCTTGGGGCAATGCCTGGGGCGTGGCGGTTCCGGGCGATGTATTCAGTTTCGGCCAGAATGACGAGGGCATGTCTGCATTTGCCGATCCCAACTCGCCGGACGGTCACATGGTGCTCAAGGTCAGCTACAAGGCGCATTCCACCTCGCGCTCGGGCGGCGGCCCGCTGCCCGACGGCGGGCAGTTCTACCAGGATCTGAACAAGGTTGGCCGCCCTGATCTCGCCAATGCGAACATCATTCACCTGCGCTACTACCTGCGTCTTGGCGATACTTCGGACACCTTCGATTTCGGTCGAGGCGGCAAACTTCCCGGCTTATGGGGTGGCGCCCAAGGCCAGGAGAGCGGCTGTCTCGGCAACGCGAATACCTCGTGGTCGACGCGCTATATGTTCCGTAACGGCAGCAATGCCGAAGTCTATGATTATGATCCAGGTCACTCCTCCGGCAACTGCGGCGGCAATAGCTACTGGGGCCGCTGGCAGGCCGATGGCAAATGGCACTACGTGGAGCAAGCCGTCAACCGCGCCGCTGGCAGCGTCTCGGTGTGGTATGACAGCGTGCAGGTCATGCGCGATCAGCGCATCGGCAGCGGTTATGGCGCCGTCCCGTTCCGCGGCGTATTCTTCTCGACCTTTTACGGCGGCCACAGTTCGAATTGGGGACCGGGCAAGGATACGGCTTCGTACTTTGCCAAGTTTGCGATCAGCACAAGCTACATTGGTCCGTGAGTCGGGGCAGGCAGGTGACATTGTCCGCACGTGCAAAGCGAACAACAATTTGCATCACACATCCCTGCCGCGAAACATATGATTCCCTGGCTCGATCCCGCCATGTCGCCGCACTTTCCGCCGGTGCATCTTGCGCTGCGCGAACCCAATGGCTTGCTGGCCGTCGGCGGCGCGCTGTCGCCCGACTGGCTATTGGCGGCCTATCGCCAAGGCATCTTTCCGTGGTTCTCGGAGGGCGAGCCGATCCTGTGGTGGAGTCCCGACCCGCGCATGGTCGTCATCCCGCACGAATTGCGACTGACGCGTTCCCTGCTTAAAACGCTGCGCAGCGGCCGCTTCGAGCTGCGCTGCGATACAGCCTTCGCACGTGTCATGGCGGAATGCGCTGCCCCGCGCGGCGCGGCAATCGGGACCTGGATCAGCCCTCAAATTATCGCCGCCTATTGCCGTATACATGAAATGGGCTGGGCACATAGCATCGAGACCTGGCTGGATGGCGAATTGGTCGGCGGCCTGTACGGCGTGGCTATCGGTCGCGTGTTTTATGGAGAGTCGATGTTCCATCGCGCAACGGATGCGTCCAAAGTCGCTTTTGCACATTTGGTCAGGTTGCTTGAGCGCCGGAATTTTGCCGTGATAGATTGCCAGATGAGTACGCCCCATCTGCACTCATTGGGTGGTCGCGAATTGCCGCGGGCGGAATTCCTGGCGGGTGTGGATAGATGGACGCAGGAAAACGTGCAGCCCGGCACATGGCGCAACGAATATCTGAACTTCGATTGGCATTCGTCACCATAGTGAAAGAGAATGCTTTCAAAACAATGCGTGGCAGTACAACGAGGTTGATGAAATCATGTCCCTGTTGAAGGATCTCCCCTACTCCTTCCTGCAGTTCTATGCGACGGCGCCCTATGGTTGCTCCTATCTCACCGATCGCACTGCGCGATCGCAGGTGGCAACGCCGAGCCACATGATCGATACCGCGCTGTACAGCGAACTCGTGCAGAGTGGCTTTCGCCGTAGCGGCGTATTCACCTATCGTCCGTATTGCGATGCCTGTCAGGCTTGCGTGCCGGTGCGCATCTCGGTGGCCGCTTTCAAGCCCGACCGCAGCCAGCGCCGCGCTTGGCAAAATCATTTCCAACTGGTGCCGCGCGAACATGCGATGAGCTTTCGCGACGAGCATTACGATCTCTATCAGCGCTATCAACTCTCGCGTCATGCCGGCGGCGGTATGGACCAGGACAGCCGCGAGCAGTACACGCATTTCCTGTTGCAGAGCCAGGTCGACACGCGCATGGTGGAGTTTCGCGATCCGGATGGCGCGTTGCGCATGGTATCGGTCATCGACTGCCTGACCGATGGGCTCTCCAGCGTCTATACCTTTTTCGATCCCGATCTGTCACGCGCCAGCTTCGGCACTTACAGCATCCTCTGGCAGATCGAGGCATGCCGCATGATGGACCGGCCCTACCTGTACCTCGGCTACTGGATTCGCGATTCCATCAAGATGAACTACAAACAACGCTTTCGCCCGCTGGAAGGTCGCGTGGCCGGCGAATGGCGCGAACTCTCCGACGAAGACCTGGTCCGACTCGGCTAGACTTCCCATTTGCATATTTGCAGTTAGTCAGACTCAAGCCGCACGAATCACTTCATGAACGAAAAACCCTTCAAGCGTGTCGTCTTCACCGGCGCTGCCGGCAAACTCGGCGGCGTGTTGCGCGAACCTTTACGCGCATTTGCCACAACACTCGTTCTATCCGATATCCATGAGCTGAAAACGCCGCTGGCCGCCGGCGAGGAATTCATCTGCTGCGATCTAGCCGATCATGCGGCAGTGGGAAGACTGCTGCAGGGCGCCGACCTGGTCATTCATTTCGGTGCCATATCGCGCGAAGAGCCTTTCGAGCCGATCTTGCAGAGTAATATCATCGGGCAGTTCAACGTTTATGACAATGCCGTGAGCTGCGGCATCAAGCGCATCGTGCAAGCCAGCTCGAATCACGTCACGGGTTATTACCCTGCCGACGAAGTCATCGATGCCAAACAGCCGATGCGGCCCGATAGTCTCTATGGCGTCAGCAAGGCTTATGGCGAACTCCTGGCGAGTTTCTTCTATGATCGTCACGGGCTCGAATCCGTATGCCTGCGTATCGGCACCTGCCTGCCCGGCCCCAATACGCTGCGCTCTCTTGCCACCTGGATAAGCCCTGGCGATCTTGTCGAGCTGATACGTTGCTCGGCGCTGACACCGGGCGTGGGCTTCTCCGTCGTGTATGGCGTGTCGAACAACAGCAAATCGTGGTGGCGCAACGATGATGCCGAACGCATAGGCTATCGCCCGCGCGACAATGCGGACGATTACAGCGAAGAACTCGCGCGCCGCTGTCAGAATGAAGAGTGGCAACCCTTGCAAGGCGGCAAGGTACCGACCCGCGACTATCGCAAACCCGAAACCCTGAATTTCGTGGTTCCAGAGGCCATCACGCGGAATACGCGGCGAGAAAGTTAAAGCCGCTTTGGCAAACCTGTCTATTTCCCTTCAGCGCCCAAACCGTTGAGCACTGCCGTGGTCTGGAACATCCTGGCGAGTCTGGCCGGCTCGGGCCCCACGACATAGCTACCCTCAGGCAAGCGCACGACATAGCCGGCACGCAGCAAGGACTGCAAGAGGCGCAGGATGGTGCTCTTGTAAAGCCCCGTGCGCCGCGCCAGTAGCGCGAGACTGAGCGAAACATCGTCTTCGCGGAAGGCGGAAAGTATCAACAAAGCACGATCAACTGCCGCTACGCCGGACTGTGCTTCGCTCATGGCCATGGATACCGGGATCAAGGATGTATGTTCCGGTATAGCCATTTTGCGCAGACAGCGCAAATGTCATATGCAAAATTTTGTATAAATTCGCTGGAAAGCGTGCATTTCTGCGAAATGCCAGCTTAGTAAATATCCGGTTCGGGTGTTGGCGCGGTGCCTTGCAGGAAGTCGAAATCGCAGCCTTCGTTGGCCTGCGTGACATGCGTCTCGAACAATCTCGCATAACCGCGCGCGTGATGCGGCGCAGGACGCTGCCATGCGGCGCGACGGCGTGCAAGTTCCGCATCGTCCACCAGCAGATTCAGGCTGCGTGCCGGCACATCGAGTGCAATCAAGTCGCCATCGCGCACCAGTGCCAAAGGCCCGCCAATGAAAGATTCTGGCGCCACATGCAGAATGCATGCGCCGTAGCTGGTGCCGCTCATGCGTGCATCAGAGATGCGCACCATGTCGCTGACACCTTCCGCGACTAATTTCTTGGGGATGGGCAACTGGCCCCATTCGGGCATGCCCGGCGCTCCCAACGGGCCCGCATTACGCAAAACGAGTACCGAATCGGCCGTTACCGGCAGCGCTGGGTCGTCGATGCGCGCAGCGAGGTCGGCACGGCTATCGAAGACGATTGCCGGCCCGGTGTGGCGCAACAGGCTAGTCTGTGCCGCGCCTGGCTTGATGACAGCGCCATCTGGCGCCAGATTGCCACGCAGCACGGCGATGCCGTCATGCGGTAGCAAAGGCTTGTCGATCGGCCGTATGACCTCATCATTAACCGATTTTGCCCCTGCGATATTCTCTCCAAGAGATCGCCCGTTGACCGTGAGACAGTCCGGCATCAGTAGAGGAGCGATGCGCGCCAGCAGCGCGCGCAAGCCACCGGCATAATAGAAATCTTCCATCAAGAAGCGCCCCGCTGGCCGCAGATCGGCAATCAGCGGCGTGCGACGCGCCAACTCGTCGAAGCGATCCAGTGTCAAAGCCACACCGGCGCGGCGCGCCATGGCGATCAGGTGGATCACCGCATTGGTGGACCCGCCCAATGCCAACACTGTGACAACGGCATTATCGAAGGCAGCGGCCGTCAGTAGCTGCGACGGGCGCAGGTCTTCCCACACCATGTCGACGATGCGTTTGCCGGTTTGCGTGGCCATACGTGCATGCGCGGAGTCGGCCGCCGGAATGGAGGCGGCGCCCGGCAAGGTCAGACCGAGCGCTTCGGCCGCGCTGGTCATGGTCGATGCCGTGCCCATGGTCATGCAGTGACCGGGCGAGCGTGCGATGCCTTCTTCGATTTCCTGCCAGTCCGCTTCGCTGATGCGCCCGGCGCGCAAGGCGTCCCAGTATTTCCAGGTATCCGAACCGGAGCCAAGCACTTCGCCACGCCAATTACCGCGCAGCATCGGCCCGGCAGGCATGAAGATGAAGGGCAGGCCCATGCTGGTCGCGCCCATCACCAACGCCGGCGTGGTCTTGTCGCAACCGCCCATGAGCACGGCACCGTCAACCGGGTGCGAGCGCAGCAATTCCTCCGCCTCCATCGCCAGCAGGTTGCGATACATCATGGTCGAAGGTTTCTGGAAAGGCTCGGACAGTGAGATGGCAGGTAGCTCGATCGGGAAGCCACCCGCCTGCCAGACGCCACGCTTGATCTCCTCCACGCGCTGCTTGAAATGCGTATGGCAGGGATTGATTTCGCTCCACGTATTGAGGATGCCGATGACCGGCTTGCCAGCATAGTCGCTGCGCTCGAACCCCATCTGCGCTGTGCGCGAGCGGTGACCGAAGGCGCGCAGATTGTTCGGCCCGTACCAGCGATGACTGCGCAATTCTTCCGGTTTTTTCTTCAAGCGACCTCCAGAGAGTCGGCGCAGATATTCGCGCAGATCGTGGCGGTTGCCACGCGTTTGTAAAACTGGCCAGCGCAGGATGCAATCGGCGAACCCGGCGTGGGGCACATCGTACACAGTGTGCGCGTGCGATGGACTAGAATGCCCGCTACCCTACATCCTCCTTACAACTCGGCATGCTGTAAGACAACGCTGGCCCAGAGGTGAACATGGTAGATAGCGATGTCAAATGAGCGATGTCCGATAGCATGACAGTGCCCACCGCAGCGATGCCCGGTCGCGTCGCCAATCGCGTCGATACCGTCTATGCAAACATCATGGACTCGATGTCGAGCGGCGAGTTCCCGGAGAACGGCCGACTACCAACGGAGACGGAGCTGGCACAGCGCTTCGGCGTGTCGCGCCCGACGGTGCGCGAAGCGCTGTCGCGTTTGCGCGTGGATGGCCTGATCGCTTCGCGCCGTGGCTCGGGCAGTTTCGTGTTGCGTCGACCGGACCGCAACATCAAGCGCTTCGCGCCGATCGAAAGCCTGGCCGATGTGCAACGCTGCTTCGCTTATCGCATTGCGCTGGAATCGGCCGCGGCCGGGCTCGCCGCCGAGTTGCGCACGCCGCGCGACCTGGAGGAAATCAGGCGCGCGCTGGGTCAGCTCGACATCGTCAAGGAGCAGGACACGCTGGGCGTGGATGAGGATCTGCAATTCCATCTGGCCATCGTGCGCGCCTCGCAAAACATTTTCTTCGTCACAGCCCTGGAAATGGTCGGCGACCAGATGCGTGTGGCCATGCAGCTTTCGCGCAGCCTGTCGTTGGAGCGCAGCCGCTTGCGCCGCGAAGTCGTGCAAGCCGAACATCGCGACATCATGAACGCCATCGAGAAAGGCTCGTCGGTCGAAGCCGCCGAAGCCATGCGCCTGCACCTTGGCAATGCACGGCGCAGGCTGTTCGAAGGGCCGCAGTCCGAATGAACAACGGGTAACAGAAACGGGCATCAAGGAATTCGCATATGGACAAGGTCACTGAAATCACGATAGGCCCCGAAGCAATTATTCCGTTGCCATTTTCCAATGTGTGTGCCGAGAGCCCGTTCTGGTCGCCGGCGGATGGCGCCTATTTCTGGGTCGACATTCCTGTCGGCCGCATCCACCGCTGGTCGCTGGCGGACGGCACGCATGCCTCGTGGCAATTGCCGGAGCAGGTCGGCTGCATCGCCAGGCAACGCAACGGAAATATGCTTTCGGCATGTGAAAGCGGTATTTATTCGGCATCTCTCCAGTCAGAAGGAGCCACGGTCGTCAAGCGCGCAGGCATCGAGCACCCGGCACCGCAGATGCGTTTCAACGACGGTCGCTGCGACCGGCGTGGCCGTCTGTGGGTCACGACCTTCATGGATTGCAGCGACAGGCGCCCGGTAGGCGGCTTGTTCCGCTATACGCCTGCGGGTCTCAGCAAGCGCCTGCTCGATGGTTTCCTGACACCCAACGGCACAGCTTTCAGCCCGGACAATCGTACGATGTACATTGCCGACTCGCATGCGTCGGTACGCAAGGTCTGGGCTATCGATTTCGATCTGGAGGACGGCGTGCTCGGCGAACGGCGTGTGTTCATCGATATGGCGGCCTATGCCGGACGCCCGGACGGCGCTGCTATCGACACTGACGGCTACTACTGGAGCGCTGGCATGGACGATGGCTGCATCATGCGTTTTACGCCACAGGGCAAGCTGGATCGCATCCTGCGCCTGCCCGTCAGGTGTCCCACGATGTGTGCCTTCGGTGGCCCCGATATGAAAAGCATGCTCATTACATCGCTCAAACGCGATGGGCCGGCATGGGCGCACGATACATTGGGCGGCAGCATTTTGCATATCGATCCCCAAGCGCAAGGGATCGCAGAAGTGCCGTTTGCAGACTGAACCAAAAAACAGACACTTCATACCAAACGCCGGGCTCGTAAGGGTTAAACCCCGAAAACATTTGGGACTTTGCGTGGTATCTTCGCACGGCGATAGCCGGGCACTGAGCCGGGCACTGAGCCGGGCACTGAGCCGGGCACTGCGGTGACGTAACCGGAGGATGGAACTGTCGGTTCCGAGACGACTTCCGATACGTCGAAGGCGGTCAAAATTGACTAACAGTATTTTTACCTGATAGGAGATAGACAAATGATGCGTGCTTCAAAAGTGGCTGCGGCCGTCCTGTTGGTACTGGGTTGTCTGAATATTGCGCATGCCGCCGATGCGCCAAAAATCGAGTTGCGCGTTTCGGATGTCTGGGACGACGACTATCCGACCGTCCGCGCGCTGCGCAACATGGGTGAGCTGTTGTCGCAGCGCACGAAGGGCCGCATCACGCTGAAGGTATTCTCCGGCGGTGCACTCGGCTCCGAAAAAGAAACCATCGAGCAAGTCAAGCTCGGCGCGTTGGACATTATCCGCGTGAACAGTTCGGCGCTGAACAACACCTGTCCCATGACGGTCGTGCCGGCCCTGCCCTTCCTGTTCCGTTCGATCGACCATATGCACAAGGCATTGGATGGCGCTCCCGGCGAGCAGATCCTCAAGTCCTGCGAGAAGGACGGCTTCATCGGCCTGGCCTACTATGACAGCGGCGCACGTTCGATCTACGCCAAGAAGCCGGTTCATTCCATCGCCGATACCAAAGGCATGAAGATCCGCGTACAGCCTTCCGACATGTGGGTCTCGGTGGCCAACGCGATGGGCGCCAACGCCACGCCGATGCCGCTGGGCGAAGTCTATACCGGCCTGAAGACCGGCCTGATCGACGCCGCCGAGAACAACATCCCCTCGTACGAAGGCGCCAAGCACTTCGAAGTGGTGAAGTACTACTCCAAGACGGAACACTCCATGGCGCCTGAAATGGTGATGTTCTCCGCCAAGAAGTGGGCAACCCTTTCCAAGGCAGACCAGGCGCTGGTCAAGGAAGCAGCCAAGAGCTCCGTGATCCAGAATCGCAAGTACTGGGCAGATCGCGAGAACCAATCGCTGGCCAAGGTCACTGCCGCCGGTTCGATCATCGTCAGCGATGTCGACAAGAAATCCTTCCAGGACGCAATGGGCCCGGTATATGCCAAATTCGTAACGACCGATGAGGCCAAGGCACTGGTCAAGGCAATTCAGGACGTGAAGTAATTTCAAGCCCGTAGCCCGCAGCGATCAAGACTGCGGGCTACAAATCACACCCGTGGCTGTCCCGATGGATACCTTCCATCGCGACAGCCATGCTTATAGCATCATCGGAGAATTCGCGATGTACACCCGAATCTGTGCGGCGCTCTCGAAGCTGAGCCTGCAATTCGCCGCTGCAGGATTGATCGCCATCCTGTTCTGCGTGCTCTACATGGTCGTTGGCCGCTACGTGTTCAACGACATGCCTTCGTGGGCCGAACGCCTCGCCCTGCTCTTGACCCTTTATGTCACCTTGCTAAGCACAGCAGTGAGCGTGCGCGATGCCGGGCACATCGGCCTGGAGTCATTCCTGGTGCTCGCACCTGAGTGGTTGCGACTGAAACTCGAATATGTCATTCACATACTGCTGATCATCTTCGGCGCGATCATGCTGTATTTCGGCATCACCCTCACCATCGCTTTCTGGGGCGAAACCATCCCAACGCTGGAATGGGCACCGGACGGCCTGCGTCGCCTGCCCCTGGCGCTATGCGGCGCGCTGATGATCCTCTTTTCGATTGAACACATCATTGCGCTCGTCAAGGGCATCGAGGTAGAACCGTCATGGCACTGACAGTACTTTCAATCACCTTTGCATTGCTGCTGATCCTCGGCGTTCCCGTGGTGTTCTCCATCGGGCTCAGCTCGGTGGCCGCATTCCTCGCCAGCGCCGGCGGCCCCGACATGATCGTGCCGAACCTGCAGACCATGTTCAACACCATGATCGGCGACAGCGGCATGAACAAGCTCGCCTTCCTGGCAATTCCCTTCTTCATCTTCGCCGGCGAGCTGATGATCTACGGTGGCATGGCCGACAAGATCGTGCATTTTGCCAAAGCGGCAGTCGGTCACGTGCGTGGCGGTCTGGGCATGAGCAACGTCGTAGCCTGCACGCTGTTCGGCGGTATCTCCGGCTCGGCCGTGGCCGACGTGTCGGCGATGGGCTCGGTGCTGATCCCGATCATGAAGAAGGAAGGTTATGACGCCGACTACGCGGTCAATGTCACGACCCATGCCGCGCTGGTGGGCGTACTCACGCCAACCAGCTTGAACATCATCATTTTCGTGCTTGCCGCGGGCGGCAAAGTGTCGGTATTCGACATGATTCTCGCGGGGATCATTCCTGCCGTTGTGCTGACCCTTTGCAACCTGACCGCCGCCTATCTCGTGGCCGTCAAGCGCGGCTATCCGAAGGGCGAATGGCAAGGCTGGAGCGCTATCATGCGCACCTTCGCCGCAGCACTGCCCGGCCTGGCGGTCATCATCATCATCCTGGTGTGCATCACGACGGGGATCTGCACGGCAACAGAGTCGGCCTCGATCGCGGTGCTATGGGCGCTGTTCCTCAGTGCGGTGGTCTATCGCTCGCTGACCTGGGACCAGTTCGTCGCAGCTTGCGCCAAAGCGGCCAAAACAACCGGCACCGTGCTGACCCTGATCGGCATCTCAGCGGTCTTCGGCTATTTGCTGGCCGTCAATGAAGTACCGCAGATGGCGGGTGACTGGATGGCGGGCATCTCGTCGAGCCCATGGGTGATCTTCCTGTTGATCAACATCATCCTGTTCGTTCTCGGCACCTTCCTCGACATGGCGCCGACGATCCTGATCTGTACGCCGATCTTCATGCCGATCGCCCACAAGTTTGGTATGGACCCGGTGCAGTTCGGCATCGTCATGCTGCTCAACTGTGCGCTCGGTCTGAACACGCCGCCAGTGGGCACGACGCAGTTTGTCGGTTGTGCCATCGGCGAAATTTCAGTGGGCCAGGTGATGCGTACCATTCTGCCGTTCTACGGATCGCTGACCGCGACCATGATGCTCATCACCTACATCCCGTCCCTGTCGCTCTGGTTACCGAGTCTGGCACACCACGCGTTGTAAGCATTAAGCATAATATCCGTGGCTCAAGCCCCCGCTCTCTGCACAGAGAACGGGGGCTTTGTTTTTGGACAGCACGGCCATACACTCAAGCTCGCATGACGAAACTTCGTATTTGCACCTACAACATCCACAAGGGCTTCTCGCAATTCAATCGCCGCATGGTGATTCACGAGTTGCGCGAACGCTTGCGCCATCTCGACCCTGACATCACCTTCTTGCAGGAAGTGCAAGGTCTTCACCTCGGCCATGCCAGCCGCCTGGCAAACTGGCCACGCGAACCGCAACACGAATTCCTGGCGCACTCGCGCTGGACAGCAGCCTATGGTGGCAACGCCTCCTACGGTCACGGCCACCACGGCAACGCCATCCTGTCGCGCCTGCCCATCATCAACGCCACCAATCATGACGTAACCCTGCATAGCCTGGAATGTCGTGGGCTGCTGCACTGTGAATTGTCGTTGCCGGAAGCGCCCACGCCGGTTCATGCCATATGCATTCACCTGTCACTCACCGAACAACAACGCCGCAGCCAGATCGCCAGTCTGGTGGCGCTGGTCGAAAAACATATACCGCGTGACGCGGCGCTGATCATCGCTGGCGACTTCAACGATTGGCGCAATCGCGTCCAATACAATCTGGCGCATCGCCTCGGTTTGATCGAAGCATTCACGGATCACACCGGCAGCCCTGCACGCAGCTACCCAAGCAAGCTGCCGGTGCTGCGGCTGGATCGCATCTATCTGCGTGGCTTTACCGTCACGACAACTGCCGTGCACTGGGGCTTGCCGTGGTCGCGCATTTCAGACCACGCGGCGCTGATCACTGAACTGGTACTCAAGGAAAAGCGCAAGGTGACGCGAACGTGAGTCCATTGCTGCCCGGCAATCACATCACCCTGTTGCAGAACGGCACCGAGTTTTTCCCGGCGCTGCTCGAAGCCATTGCCGAAGCGCAGCATGACATTCAGCTGGAAACCTATATCTTCGAGCCGGATGCGACAGGTCGTCGCGTCAGTGCCGCACTCTGCGAAGCCGCCCGGCGCGGTGTGCACGTGCGCGTTGTGGCGGATGGTTTCGGCTCGCGCGCCTTCATTGCACAGCTGCAACCGGCGCTGACAAACGCCGGCGCCGAAGTATTGGTCTTCCGCAAGGACCTGGGATTGTTTGCCCTGCAGCGCCGTCGCCTGCGTCGCATGCACCGCAAGCTGACCGTGGTGGACGGGCGTATTGCCTTCGTCGGCGGCATCAACATCATCGATGACAGCAATACGCCGCACCAGATACCACCACGCTTCGATTATGCAATTCGCATTGAAGGTCCATTGGTGCGTCAGGTACGGGCCGCACAGGAAGAGCTGTGGCGAATCCTGTGCTGGGCCAACTTCCATCGCCGTCCGCGGCCACCCGCCGACGTGGCGACGACGATCGCCGCGGCCGAACCGGCGGGCAAAATCCGCGCGGCATTCGTGATGCGCGATAATTTGCGCCATCGCAAAGACATCGAGAACGCTTATCTCGCTGCCATCGGCCGGGCGCGTCGCGAAATCATCATCGCCAACGCCTACTTCCTGCCCGGTCGCCGTTTCCGCAGCGCGCTCCTGCATGCACGCGAGCGCGGCGTAAGCGTCACGCTACTACTGCAGGGGCGCATCGAATACTGGCTACTGCATCACGCCTGTCAGGCAATCTATCCGCACCTGCTGTCGGCCGGCATACACATCGTCGAGTACCGCAAAAGTTTTCTGCACGCGAAGGTAGCGGTGATCGACAAGGACTGGGCCACAGTCGGCTCCAGCAACATCGATCCGTTCAGCCTCATGCTGGCGCGCGAAGCGAATGTCATCGTGCGCGATATCAATTTCACGAACGAGCTGCGCACCAGCCTGCTCGCCGCCATGCATGACGGCGGCATCGAATTGGCAGCAGACAACTGGCAGAAACGGCCATGGCGATTGCGCCTGCTGAGCTGGGCCGCGTTCGGCGTCGTCAGAATGCTGACTGGCAGGCTGGTACGGCATGGTGAGTGAGTTGAGAGCTGCTCGCCGCACCCCTGATATTGACGACAATGTCATTTCCACGAAAGCGGGAATCCACTTCTACGTGATATCCGCGCCACCAAGTGGATTCCCGCTTTCGCGGGAATGACGAGGTTGGATATCAAGTATTGCCCGCGCACGCTGGCGTGGCACCCGCGCTATGGCCCAGTTTTCGTGTGCCCATTGCCATATCTCTGCAAGCGTCTCGACCTGCAGAGCCGCCGGTGGTTCTTGTCCGAGAAAATGCAGTGCATGCCAAAGGCATGAAACGGATTCGGCAGGAACCAAGGTCTTTGCCAGGGTTTGCTTGGACAGCTTTTCGCCCTGCGCGTTGGTCGCCACCGGCAGATGCGCGTAGTGGGGCACGGGCTCGCCGAGCGCCTGCAGCAACGCGATCTGTCGGCCGGTCGAATCGAGCAGGTCCGCCCCCCTGACCACGTGCGTCACGCCCTGCGCGGCGTCGTCGACCACGACAGCAAGCTGGTAGGCGAATTGTCCATCGGCACGCAACAACACGAAGTCGCCGACGTCGCGCGCCACGTCTTCGGCCTGTTCGCCTTGCACGGCATCATGCCAAATGAATTCTCCGGCAGGCGCATGGAATCGCCAGGCGCGCGCTTCGCGTCCAGGCGGCAAGCCTGATCGGCAAGTGCCGGGATAGCGACGCGAGCCATCGCGCGCCAAACCCGAGTCGGCCATTTCCTTGCGTGAACAGGCACAAGGAAAAACCAGTCCGGCGGCGCGCAATTTTTCCAATGCCGCGCGATAGCTATCCAGCCGCTCACTTTGGGTGACAACAGCGCCATCCCATTCAAAACCGAAAGCTTCGAGCTGGCGCAGTATCTCTTCTGCCGCACCGGCCACGGTACGCGGCGCATCCACATCCTCCATGCGCAACAGCCATTGACCGCCCTGTGCACGCGCTTCCAGGTAAGAACCGACGGCCGCCGCCAGCGAACCGAAGTGCAAAGGACCGGTGGGTGAAGGCGCAAAGCGTCCGACATAACAGTCGTTGCGACGGGCGGCGCTTGTCTGGCGAGAAAATTGCGATGGGGCAATCATTGCAAAAGGTGTCCTGACGGACGTGACTGCGTGGCGTCCGCATAACAGCGATAAAATGGGCTGAAGTTAACACGGCACCACACGCAGCACACACAAATTTCTTCCCTGGGACTGCCCAATGGTTGGCGCCGCACAATTCTCGCAGCCGCATGACATCGAACGCCAGCGGCTGCTCGCGGCAAGCATGCGTATCGGCATGGTGGGCATGTTCGCTGCAACACCCTTGGGCGCCTACTGGCTGGTGCGGCTCGGTTCGCCCCTATGGGCCTGTGTCTGGGCCATCGCCACCTGCACATCGGCACTACTGAGCAAGCCACTATCGAATCGCGTTCTGCGCGCGCGCGATGATCATGCCGCGGCGGCGGCTGAGCGTCTCTACGCCGTGAAGATGCTGCTCACCGGCGGCTTGTGGGGCGCGCTGGCTTTGTGGCCGGATGCCAGCGATCTCGATCTGCTGGCCCTGGGCATCCTGCAATTTCTCATCCTCATCGTCAGCTGCGTATCTCTCTCCGCATCGCGCCTGGCATTTCCAGTCTTGCTGTTTGCCGTCATCGTGCCCATCACCTTGCGACTGATCCTCGCCCCGCCGCCGCCCTTGCCGCTGGCGGCGGCCGGCATTGTCATCGCCGCCCTGGTGCTCGCCGTTGCCCACCACATGCTCTACCGCACCGTGCGCCGTGTGATCCTGCGTCGCCAGCAACGCGACATGCTGGCGCAGGAGCAAGAAGCATTATTTCATGCCGCTTCCGAAGGCATCCTGCTGATCCGCAACGAGCGTGTCGTCAAATGCAATTGGCAAGGCGGCGCGATGCTCGGCACCAGCCCAGAAAAGATCATCGGCACACATGTCGGCCAGTGGCTACAGGAAGCCGCCAGTTGGCCGCAATACGTTGAGGATATGCACTTAACATTTTCGCAAGGCGAGCGCTTCAGCTGCATCGCCCGTCTGCGCAAACGCGATGGCGAGCTTTTCTTTGCCGAGCTGTCCGCCAATCCCATCGACGCCGACAATCTCGATGCCGGCATCGTACTGGTAGCCACCGACATCTCCGTGCGGCTCGCCAACGAGGCGGCACTACGCAGCAGCGAGCAGCGCTTCCGTCGTTTGTTGTCGCTGTCGTCGGACTGGTATTGGGAGCAGGATACCGAGTTTCGCTTCACACATCTGCGCGGCACACGCCTCGGTGACCCTTACAACCCGCTCGAACAAACCATCGGCAGGCATCGCTGGGATCTCGACATCCTCGGTGTCGAGGAAGCGCGCTGGGTGGCGCATAAGGCCACGCTTGAAGCGCATCTACCGTTCAGCGATTTCACTTACCAGTTGCGCACATCCAAGGGCGACCTGCGCTGGCTGTCAGTCACCGGCCATCCGGTGCATGACGATGCGGGGCATTTTTGCGGCTATCACGGCATCAGTACGGACATTACCGAGAACGTGCGCCGGCAGGAACGCTATCACCACCTAGCGCACCACGACACACTGACGGGCCTGCCCAATCGCCGGCTCATGCTCGACCGGCTCGATCAGGCCACCGCGCTGGCCAAACGCAACCTGCATCGTGTTGCGGTCATGCTGCTCGACCTCGACAATTTCAAAATCATCAACGACACCGATGGTCACTCGGCAGGCGACCGCGTGCTCATCACCATCGCCGAACGCCTCAGATCGCTGATCCGCGAGACAGATACGCTGTCACGTCTCGGTGGCGACGAGTTCGTCATCTTGTTGCCGGTGATCGAGACGCTCGACGATGCCGAGCAAGTTGCCGCCAAGATCACGGCGACGTTTATACCACCGCTCGAAGTGGACGATCATCACTACGTGCTGGGTATCAGCATCGGCATTGCCGTCTATCCCGATCACACCGCTACACCGGACAAGCTGCTGTCGCTAGCGGACGCTTCGATGTATCAAGCCAAACAGGCTGGCGGCAATCAATACCGCCTTGCCCAACTCAATGACCAGGGGCAATTGCCGCTGGAGTCTCATTGAGTCGGAGTCATCGATTGCTTGAAGCAGCACCCGGCGCTTCTCGTCAGCTGCTCATTGAATTCTCGGTAATGCCAAATGACTGACTGCAGGCATCGAGCGAGGCCTGGCAATTCGAGACCTCACCTCTCGACCAGGCACCTCAAGCTCACTTCAAATAAAAATCCCGCAGTGCCACGATGAGCACTGCGGGATTTCGGCGCGCTCACAATCACGCGCCCTTATATCCGCCGAAAAACGGCAGCGTTACTGCGGACCTGGGTTGATGACGAGCTTGTGGATTTCCGATTCGGCATATGCATGAGGATCGGTTTCCCACTTGTCGGCCGTCCAAGGCTTGCTTGCGCAAGTGCTGTTGTCTATCTGACCATTGCTTGCATAAATGCTGCTCTTGGTGCAGGACAAGTTGTACATCCCCGCCTTGAAATAGCACGAACCGCTGATGTTTTCGAACAGTTTTGGCGCCAGCGTGATCTGGTATCCGCTTCTTTCGTTCTTGTACGAAATCGTCACATAGCCATTGCCCGTGGTCTTGATATCCACTGTCATGCGATCGCCAATCTTGTAGGCAGGATCCAATACGGTGTTGGAGGTATCGTTGTTGAAGCGGGCGGAGATGATGCCTGTGTCGCTAACGCCATTGACGGTGCCGAAATAAACACCGTTGGCATCTGTCGGGCCAAAGTACTTGATCATGACAACGTCGTTCGAGCCGTCATGTATTTGACCCATTCCCAGCTCGGCTTTGTGCAAAGTCGTGTGCTTCAGAGTCTGCTCGATATGCATCGTGCGTACATCTGTTTTGCAGCTCCAGGCGGCAGAGCTGGATCCAGTCGAGTCTTCTTCACGCAATTCCGAACGCGCATATGCGGTGCCGCCCACAATGGCGCCGCCGGCAATGGAACGGAAATTCACGCCCGTTGGCTGACCATTCACGGAGTTCACGTTGAAATATTCGGAGCTATAGGTTCCCAGTCCGTCCTTCAACTTAAGCACGAGCGCGCTCTTGAAGCCAGTGCCGATAGGCAACTCCAGTTTCCAGGTTTGTATGCCCAGGAAGGCCGCTGGCGAACTGCCCGACGCTACGCTCGAAGAGCTGCTCGAACTGCTCGGTGCACTTGAACTACTGGAGCTACGGGAGCTACTGGACGAGCTCACGGAACTTGAACTCGACGAACTGCTGGAACTCGTGGCACCGCAGGCTCCCAGGGAATAAAACTCGGCTTCGCTGAGGCTGACCTTGGTATTGACGTTATTGCCGGTGCTCTCAAGACGAATGAGATTGGCCTGCGTAACCGGGAAGTCGAAGGTTGCCAAACCTGCCGTCGTACCCGAGCTGGTGCCGGTCAAAATTGTTGTCCAGGTCGCGCCGCTGTCCTTGGATGCTTTCAAGGTGACGTTGTATTTGCGCGCATCTCCGCTAAACCAGGCCAGCTTGGAGTAATCGACTTGGTAGCACGCGCCCAGGTTGAATTGAATCCACTGCACGCCGCTCGCGGCACCGCCCGTCCAATGAGTACTGAGGTTATTGTCGACAGCCAGGCCCGGAAGATTGGCGGCGTCGCTAGAGCTTGCCGTAACGTTCGCGGCAGGAATGGCCAACTTGGTTTGGGCTAGTAGCGAAGCCGATGCGAGCGTCAGCACTGACGCAAGCACGACCTTCTTAAGGCAAGAATGCCTTCTTTGTAGCGTATTCATTTTTGTCTCTCTCCGGTAGCTGAAACTATCTTGGATGTGCTGAACCTTTTGAAAAACAGGTCAGCAGCGGCCATGGAGGCCACGGTGAGATTGTCCGGTCATTTGCCCAATCGGAAAATTCGGGAATACCTTGATATTCCGGAATATTCGGAAAATCCAATTGGCTGAAATGCGAATTCAGGCACAGGCCGCGCAAGAAAAAAGGGCTCCTGAATGAGGAGCCCTTTCGGAGAGCACTGTGTGGATCGCGCCCGCAGCCTGCGCAGCTGGGGTGATACGCAGTCAGCGCCTGGATTCCGCTGCGAGACCAACGCCCGGCGAAAAAATGTAAGTACGATGATCGAGCACCTCGCCACTGATTGCGTCGGAAAATTTCCACTCGAAACGCAAACTGTGCGGTATGCCGTTGTACTCGTAATCGAGCTCTTCAATGGCAATGAGTGAACGGCGCTGAACTTCAACCACCTTGCCGTCACGCGTTATGCGGCAAGTGTAGTCGAATGTGCGCGACTCGCCTTGCTTCCACATGCCAAGCGGGTATTTACCTTCTCCATCGCAGATCAGGCCACCGAAACGCGAATCGTAAGCACGCCCGATTGCAGCGCCATCAGAACGTATGGCCATTTTCTGGTCCACGGTTCCATCACGACGATTAGAGCGATGGCGGTCATAAGCCATGACACTCTCGCCCGAATAGGGATTGCGCCAAACGCTCGGTCCGGACCACTCTGTGCCTTCTGCGTCCGTACCGCTGGCGGCAGGCATGTCGATGCGATGGCCGCCGTCCCATAGGCTTGGCACGATCAGTTGCATGGGAATGAAACGAACGCCCGTTGATTGATCCGTCGCCTGCTGCCAGACCGACTGCATGCCAACTCTCGCGCTCGGCCAAGTGGCTGCAGATGCCACCGACAGTAGCGATATACAGATTACGACGGCGACCATTGATCTCACGTGAGCCCCCAAGGTCAGTCCTCAGCGCTCAGACATTGAACAGGAAGTTCATGACGTCACCGTCCTTGACGACGTATTCCTTGCCTTCGGCGCGCACCTTGCCGGCTTCCTTGGCACCCTGCTCGCCACCGCACTGTATGAAATCGTCATAGGAAATGGTTTGCGCCCGGATGTAGCCGCGCTCGAAATCGGTGTGGATCACGCCCGCAGCCTGCGGCCCCGTGTCACCCTTGTGGATCGTCCAGGCGCGCACTTCCTTCACACCAGCGGTGAAGTAGGTCTGCAAACCCAATAGATCGTAGCCGGCTCGGATCAGACGGTTGAGCCCCGGCTCTTCGAGGCCAAGATCGGCAAGAAAGGCCTTCTTGTCTTCGTCATCCAGATCAGCCAGTTCGGCTTCGATCTTGGCACACACGGCAACCACCGGCGCGCCTTCCTTGGCGGCATGCGCACGCAGACGATCGAGGTGCGGGTTGTTCTCGAACCCGTCTTCGAGCACATTGCCGACGTACATCGCCGGTTTGATGGTCATCAGGCACAGCGGCTTGAGCAGCAGCTTCTCGTCATCCGACAGGACGAAGGTGCGCGCCGGTTGGCCTTCATTCAGATGCGGCAACAAACGCTCGAGTATCGCCGCCAGTTTCTGCGCATCCTTGTCACCCGAGCGCGCTTTCTTGTGCTCGCGGTGCACGGCTTTTTCAACGGCCGACATATCGGCCAGCGCGAGTTCGGTGAGAATTGTTTCGATGTCGGCGATCGGATCAACACGACCCGACACGTGTATGACATTTTCATCATCGAAGCAGCGCACTACGTTGATGATGGCGTCCGTCTCGCGGATATTGGCGAGAAACTGGTTGCCCAGACCTTCGCCCTTCGACGCGCCCGCCACGAGACCCGCGATGTCCACGAATTCGACAATGGCAGGTTGCACCTTCTGCGGCTTGACGATTTTCGCCAGCGCTTCGAGGCGCGGGTCCGGCACTTCAACGATGCCGACATTGGGCTCGATGGTACAGAAGGGATAATTTTCCGCCGCAATGCCCGCCTTGGTCAGCGCATTAAAAAGGGTCGACTTACCCACATTGGGTAATCCGACAATGCCGCATTTGAGACTCATGATGCTTTCCCGGGATTCGGCGCCGCAGGGCGCGCGTTAATGATTTGGCTGGCCGCGTTCCAGTCGGCAGCGATGATTTTCGGCCACGCGCTCAAGGCGCGCTCGATGGCTTCGTCGATCTCGACCTGCTCTTCGCGGCGTGCGCGATTGAGCACGTAGTTTGCCACCTGATTCTTGTCGCCAGGGTGGCCGATGCCGATGCGCAGGCGCCAGAAGTCCTGCGTCGTTAATCGTGAGGTAATGTCTTTGAGTCCGTTATGACCACCCAAGCCGCCGCCATATTTGAGACGCAACTGCCCCGGTGGAATGTCGAGCTCGTCATGCACAATGAGTATTTCATCGGGCAGGATGCGATAGAAATGCGCCAGGGCCAGCACGGATTGTCCGGAGCGATTCATGAATGTCTGCGGCATGAGCAGCCACACATTGGCATCGCGCGAACGGCCGGCGAAGCCGTGAAAACGCGATTCGTGATTCAGCGTGACGCCCAGATTGTGCGCGAGCCGCTCACAAAACCAAAACCCGGCGTTATGCCGGGTTTCGGTGTATTCGGCCCCAGGGTTACCGAGGCCGACAATCAGCTTGGGTGCTGATTGGGACGACATCAGGCAGCCGGTGCAGCGGCCTCGCCTTCGGCTGCATCATCGCCGCCACCGCCGCGAACTTGCAGGACCGTCGCAACGACCGGATCGCTTTCGCCGTGATGCACGATTTCGACACCTGCCGGCAGCTTGAGCTGCGAGACGTGCAAGGAGTGGCCCAAGGCCAGCTCCTTGAGGTCGACTTCGATGAACTCGGGCAACTGGCTCGGCAGACAGGTGATGTCCAGTTCGGTCAGCACGTGCGAAACGATACCGCCTTCGAGCTTCACGCCGGGGCTCAGTTCGGCATTCAAGAAGTGCAGCGGCACCTTGATGTGCAGCTTCTGTGCAGCGTCGACGCGCTGGAAATCCAGGTGCAGAACGATCTGGCGGAACGGGTGCCATTGCGTGGCACGCAGGATCACGTTTTCCTTGTTGCCTTCGACGTCGGCACAGACCACGGACGAGTGAAATTTCTCGTTGCGAAGCAAGTGGAACAATTGGTTGTGATCAAAGCTGACATTGATCACTTCCTTGTTGCCACCGTAGATGATTCCCGGAATAACGCCAGCGCGACGAAGGCGGCGGCTCGCACCCGTACCTTGTTCCACGCGCTTTGTAGCGGCGAATGTAAATTGCATATTAATCTCCAATAAACGGCGACACCCGCGACCAGATGCCCCCACACAAAAAGGATAATGCCACACGCATCATCCCGAAACCTTGGTCAGACTGCTCTTTGCTCGCGCACTACTCTTCGCTGAACAGAGACGAGACCGACTCTTCATTGCTGATGCGCAACATGGTGTCGGCCATCAGCGAACCGATCGACACCTGCTTGATCTTGCCCGCCGCCTTGGCTTCATCGCGCAAGGGAATGGTGTCGGTCACCACCAACTGATCGAGATCCGAATCCGTGATGCGGCCCACCGCCGCGCCCGACAGTACGGCGTGCGTGATATAAGCCACGACGCGCTTGGCGCCCTGCTCCTTGAGCGCCTGCGCAGCCTTGCACAGGGTTCCTGCCGTGTCGACGATGTCATCGACAATCACGCAGGTACGCCCCTGTACATCACCGATGATGTTCATCACTTCCGCCACGTTGGCTTTCGGCCGACGCTTGTCGATGATCGCCAGATCCGTTTCCAGTTGTTTCGCAACAGCGCGCGCGCGCACCACACCACCGATGTCAGGCGACACAACAAGCAGATCATCGCCATGCTCGCTTTTGCGCAGGTGATCGATCAGCAAAGGCGTGGCGTAAATATTGTCGACCGGAATATCGAAGAATCCCTGGATCTGGTCGGCATGCAGATCCACCGTCAACAAACGCTGCACGCCCACGGCCTGCAACATATTTGCCACGACCTTGGCCGTAATCGGCACGCGCGCCGAGCGCGGGCGGCGATCCTGGCGGGCATAGCCGAGATACGGAATGGCGGCGGTGATGCGCGCGGCCGATGCACGCTTGAGGGCATCGACCATGATCATCAGTTCCATGAGGTTGTCATTTGTCGGCTGACAGGTCGGCTGCAGCACGAAGACATCCTTGCCGCGGACATTTTCGAGAATCTCGACGTTGACCTCGCCGTCGGAGAAGCGCCCCACGGTGGCAGCGCCGATGGACGTCCCCAGCCGCTTGACCACATCGGACGCCAACTTCGGGTTGGCGTTGCCGGTAAATACCATCAAGCTGCCGTAAGCCATTTGAACCTCATGACAAATGAATTGCCATACACTCTAAAGCATAAGGGCAGGCCGTTTGCTGCACGGCCTGCCCGATCGTCTGGCTGGGGAAGAAGGATTCGAACCTTCGAATGCCGGAATCAAAATCCGGTGCCTTAACCAGCTTGGCGACTCCCCAAGAAACTCGTTATCCGTTTTTATATTCCTGCCTGAGCGCTCAGTTCCTGGCCCACTCATGCAGCGGATGCACATCCATCGCAGCGGCGCACCATACCCGCCACTGGTTTTTCAATTCTTTCACCATCTCTTCGGCTCGCACCCGATCTGCACAAGGCAGAAACACGCAAGCACCCGAGCCGCTCATCCTCGGCCCACCATCATGCGCGCCACTGAAAGCCACGAGCGCATCCAGGGCTTGCTGCACTTCCGGGTAAAGGCGACAGGCAACCGGCTGCAAGTCATTGTGCGTTTGCTTTGCGATGATCTGCAAAGTCTCTTCGGCACGCACTTGTGTGCTTGGCAGCACGCCTTCCTGCAAACCCTCGCCAACTGGAGAGGCCGAGATTATGACGGCTTCGCTGTCACGCGTCAAACCCTCGTCGCTAAAAATCTGTGGTGTCGGCACTGCGACGGCAGGCTCGATGACGACGTACCAGGCGGGCGGCAAGTCAAGCGGCGCAAAGCTTTCGCCGACACCGGCAGCGAGCGCCGTGCGGCCGAACACGAAGAACGGCACATCGGCGCCGAGTGTCAGCGCCCATGTTTGTAATTTCGGGCGCGGCACATCGAGTTGCCACAATCTGTTGAGCGCCAGCAGCGTGGTTGCCGCGTCCGAACTACCGCCGCCGAGCCCGCCGCCCATGGGCAGGTGCTTGTCGACGCGAATATCCGCGCCGAGCGCGCAGCCTGTGCGTTCCTGCAACAGGCGTGCAGCGCGCACCACCAGATCCTGCTCCGGCGCGACGCCAGGCACATCGTTGAGGCGGCGAATTTCGCCATCGGCACGCACACGAAATTTCAGGACATCGGCATAGTCGAGCATGCGGAATGCCGTCTGCAAAGTGTGATAGCCGTCAGCGCGACGGCCTGTGACATGCAGGAAGAGATTGATCTTCGCCGGTGCCGGACAGGTGATGAAACCTGCCTCGTCGAGGCTCA
The DNA here is from genome assembly GCA_028292505.1 of Rhodocyclales bacterium. GTDB lineage: Bacteria > Pseudomonadota > Gammaproteobacteria > Burkholderiales > Rhodocyclaceae > Viridibacterium. The sequence goes on along the minus strand of JAQGMF010000043.1, from coordinate 31,405 downwards.
GAGGCCCCATTCTTCAATCGCCAGGCGTATGCGCAGCGGCCCGTGCTCGACTTCGATACTCGACGGCAGCGCTTCGGGGCGCTCCGATTCATACGCCAACACGCGCACCGTCCAGCCTTCGTCGACACCCTCGATCAATCGGCCCATAGCGTCACGCGTCGCAGGTGCACCACGGCCGACGCGGCCGAGCACCCAGCGGGCCAACGCGTCTATCGGCACAGGCTGATCGGTGATGCGCGCCATCAGTTGATCGGCGCTGCGTGCCTCGTAGCGTTCGCCGTCGGCGGTAATCCAGCGTGCGCCGCCGGCATCGCGCTGCAGCTCGGCGACGACCATGCCGAGCGCCGAGGAAAACCCGATCGCGTCTTCAGCAGGCGAGTGCGTCCATGTCAATCGCATAGAGTCGGCGCGTGCGCCCTGACGGATGACAGCGCGCCCCGACAATTCGAATTGCAAAATGCTTTCGCGCACCGGCCGTTGCGGAATTTCGGCGGGCGGCGCGGAAGCGCAGGCCGTCAATACCAACACGGCAAGGAGTGCCCCGGCCTTGCGCGCACGATCGAACAGCGGGGTTGCGAAATTCATTTGAAGAGCCGCTTCGTCACTTCAAGCAATGTGGCGTTGTCGGGACTTGTTTTGCGCGCCTGTAGCAACACTTCCTGCGCTTCATCGGCGTGCCCCTGCTTCCATAGGGCTTCGCCCAAGTGCGCGGCTATCTCGGGATCGGCCGCCAGCTTGTAGGCCTTGCGCAGCAATTCGACGGCGGCATCGAACTTGTTCTGGCGGAAACGCAACCAGCCCATGCTGTCGACAATGGCGGGTTCTTCGGGCGAGAGCTTGATCGCCTGGGTCAGCAACTGATCCGCTTCATCCAGGCGGACATTGCGATCGGCAAAGGAGTAGCCCAGCGCATTGAAGGCCGATGACTGGTCCGGCCGCACGGCCATCAGGTGACGCAGCCATTGCTCCATTTTGTCATAGCGCTTGAGCTCGTCCGCGAGCATCGCCGCCTGATACAGCACTTCGCTCTCATCAGGTCTGGCAACCAGGTATTTTTCGAGCAGGGCCAGCGCGTCGGCGGTCTGTTTGTTCTGGTGCAGCAGGCTTGCTTGCGCCAGGGTCAGCTCGGCAGCGCTGTCCGGGCTCTTGGCAGTGGCCTCGGCCAGCAGCGCCCGCGCCTGCTCGGGCTTGCCCTCGCCGATGAGCAACTGTGCAGCGCGCGCCCTTGCCATGACGTACTGTGCACCCGGCTGCACGGCGCTGTAGACGGTGATGGCTTCGTCAGGCCGCGAAGTGCCTTCCAGGATCAATGCCAATTGCAAGCGCAGCTGATCGATATCGCGATAGCCATGGTCGATGAGACGGCGCAGCAGGGGTTCGGCTTTGTCGCTTTCGCCGTTCTGCACCATCATCACAACGGCGCTGAAAATTACATCGTCATTGTCGGGAAAATCCGTTTTCAGACTGTCATAGACTGCGTCCGCTTCCGCCTTGCGTCCCTGCGATGCTAGCCAGCGTGCATAGTCTTCGCGCGCACCGATTGCCTGCGGATGATGCTGACCGAACTTGGCAAGCTCTTCCATGGCCTTCGTCTGCTCGCCCTTGGAAGCCGATTGCGCCCGAATGCGCGCGGCCGATTCCCAGTCAGGACGCATATCGAGTGCGATCTGGCTTTCACGCTCGGCCTTGGCCTGATCGCCGGCCGACAGCGCCATGACAGCACGCACGAAATGCGCTTCGGCCAAACGCAGGTATGGCTGCGTCAGGCGTTCAACCATGGCCTGGGCGCCGCCCTTGTCGGGGTAGCGTGCCAACAGACCCGGCAGTTGCAGGAGAAAGATCTCCGTCGAGGTCGTTTCGGACGCCAGCGTGCGGCGCAGTGCCGGTTCGACTTCGTTCAGATTTGTCATCTCGCCAGTCATCGCCATAGCAAGCGGCTGCAAGACATTCGGCGACTTCGGTTCGAGCGCGACCCACAGCCTCACAGCCTTGCCAGTCAGCTCCATCTGGCCGCTGGACAAGCTCAGTTCAGTGGCACGTTCAGCGAGTTGCGCGTTCTGCGTGCGCTGCGCCACGTCGACGTAGAGATAAGCGGCCAGATCGAGTTGGCCGCGCGCAGCAGCAATCTCTGCAAGGACCGTCTTGTACAGAATGTCAGCGGTCAACTCGGTGACGGGCTTGGGCGCTGCCAGCGGCGTACCCAGGGGAGCCAGCTCCTGGGCATCGACGCCTGTCCCGCACAGCGCCGCCACAACGGCCAACGCTCCCAGGCCAAGGCGTAAGACTGCGGCCGGTGAGTGAGTACGCACGGCAGAAAAACGAGGAATGCGGAAAAGCATGGTTGCTCCGGTGTTGCAGTATGTGAATGACACCAAATCGCCCGACAGATTCCATCTTCAGGATTGATTTCAGAATGGAATGACTCACAATTGCCGTCCAGCAGGATGGTACCAGCAAGACTGCCCGCCCCGCACCGCCCGCCGGCGGGCGACGAACGACAATACAAGTACGAGATAGGCACGCATGCCCGAACTGCCCGAAGTAGAAATCACCCGCCGCGGCATTGCCGAGCATATCGTTGGGCGAACAGTCAGCGGGCTCGTCGTGCGTCAGCCACGCCTGCGCTACCTCGTGCCGGACGATCTCGCAACGCACTTGCGCAACCAACGCATCGAGGCGGTACGGCGACGCGCCAAGTATCTGCTGCTCGAAGTCGCCACCGGCAGCGTGCTGATCCATCTGGGCATGTCGGGCAGCTTGCGCGTATTGCCGAGCGACACGCCGGCGCAAAAACATGATCACATCGACATACTGTTCGACCAACGCATGTTGCGCCTGCACGATCCACGCCGCTTCGGTGCTGTGCTGTGGGTGCCGCATCCGGCGCAGGAGCACGCGCTGCTCGCCCATCTCGGCATCGAACCGTTGGAGGAACAATTCAACGGCGCATGGCTGTTCGCCGCGACGCGCAAGAGTCCCACGCCGATCAAGCTATGGCTGATGAATGCGCAGCGCGTCGTGGGTGTCGGCAACATCTATGCGTCCGAGAGTTTGTTTCGCGCCGGCATCCATCCGAGCGCCCCGGCCGGCAAGCTCTCCGCGCGACGCTGCGCACGTTTGGCGGAATGCGTGAAAAGCACCCTGCAAGATGCACTCGCTGCGGGCGGCAGCACGCTGCGTGACTTCGTTGCCGTGAATGGCAATTCCGGCTATTTCCAGCAGAATTATTTCGTTTATGCACGCGAGGGCGAGCCCTGCCGGATATGCACGACGCTTATCCGCAAAGAAGTCATGGGGCAGCGCAGCACATTCTTCTGCGTGCGTTGCCAGCGCGCCTGACAAGCGTAAAAAATCATGTGGCGGCGAGATGACGCGTGACTTTGTGCACGGAATATCGCCTCGCGGCGCGACCAGCGGCCAGCCAGAGCGCGGAACGGCCCCACAGGGTATTGCGGCAGACCCAATTCCAGCTATGCTAGCGATCGAATGGCGAATAAAACAATGATCATTCATAACGCGGCACGCCGCATCGCTTTCGCGCGCGAAGATGGCGCTCAGATAAACCCCGGGGGACCCCGTAAATGGCCCTGATCGAACAGTTTTCCGAATACTCGCGCTGGCGCAACGACGTCAGCGCTGCCGTGCAGCACCTGCGCTCCTGGCTGGTCAATAACGATCTTTCCGATGCCCAGGCCGATATGCGCCTGCAGCATTTGCTGGACCGCCTCAAGGAAGACAAGCTCGTCGTCGCCTTTGTCGCCGAGTTCTCGCGCGGCAAGTCCGAACTCATCAACGCCATTTTCTTCGCCCAGTATGGCAGTCGCGTACTGCCTTCCAGCGCCGGCCGCACCACCATGTGCCCGACCGAGCTGCAGTGGGAGGCCGGCCAGACGCCCGGCATCAGGCTATTGCCTATCGAAACGCGCGGTCGTCAGGAAAGCGTTGCCGAACTGCGCCGCGTGCCACATGAGTGGACGCTGGAGCCTTTCGATGTACGCAGTGCCGAAAGCCTGCAACAGGCTTTCATGCGCGTTGCCGAAACCAAGCTGGTCTCCCGTGAAGAAGCCGAGCGCCTGGGCTTCCCGGTTGATGAAACGGGAACGGAAGGCGCACGGCCGGATGCTAACGGCCTGGTCGAGGTAGCATGCTGGCGTCATGCCATCATCCAATTCCCGCATCCACTGCTGGAACAAGGCCTGGTCATTGTCGACACACCCGGACTCAACGCTATCGGCTCCGAACCGGAACTGACGCTTTCCCTGATTCCGAACGCACATGCCGTGCTGTTTCTGCTCGCCGCCGATACGGGTGTCACCCAGAGCGATCTTCAGGTATGGCAAAAGCATGTGAATATCGGCCGCACGCAGAAGAACGGCCGTATGGTCGTGCTCAACAAGATCGACGGCCTGTGGGATGGCATGCGCAGCGAAGAGCAGATCAACGCCGAGATCGACAAGCAGGTGTCGACCGTCGCGGAAACGCTTGGCATCACCAGTGATCAGATCTACCCGGTGTCGGCGCAGAAGGCACTTTATGCCAAGGTCAACCAGGACCATGCGCTGCTGCAGCGCTCGCGCATCGAGGTGCTCGAAAACGCGATGAGCACCGAGTTGCTGCCAACACGCCAGCACATCGCGCGCGAAAACGCGCTGCTCGAAACCGGCGAAATCATTCGCCGCATGAGCGAACTGCTCGACGCGCGCGAACGCAGTCTGCAGGAACAGCTCAAGGAAATGTCGGACCTGCGCGGCAAGAATCAGGGCGTCATTGAGTACATGATGCGCAAAGTGCGCGCCGAGAAGGAAGAGTTCGAAAACGGGCTTCAGAAGTACCACGCTGTGCGCAGCGTGTTCGCCAGCCTGTCCAACAAACTGTTCTCGCACATCGGCGTCGACACGGTTCGTACCGAGACGCGCCGCACGCGCGCGCGCATGGTCGATGCGAATTTCTCGAAGGGTCTGCGCGAAGCCATGCTGCAGTTCTTCGGCAGCCTGCGCGGCAATCTGCGCAAGTCGTCCGACGAGATCAATGAAATCACCGCGATGCTCGACGCCATGTACAAGCGCTTCTCGGTAGAACACGGTCTCAAACTTGCACCGCCTTCGGGCTTTTCGACCATGCGCTACGAGAAGGAAATCGCGCGTCTGGAAAAGGCTTTCGACGACCAGCTCAACACCATGAGCGCGATGATCACGCAATGGAAAGGCACGGTCACGCAGCGCTTCTTCGACACCATCGCCATCGAAGCACGCCGCACTTTCGAAGTCGCCAATCGCGACATCGAACAATGGCTGCGCGCCGTGATGGCGCCGCTGGAAACGCAGGTGCGTGAATACCAGTTGCAACTCAAACGTCGGCTGGAAAGCGTCAAGCGCGTGCACGAAGCGACGGGCACACTGGAAGATCGCATCGACGAACTACGCCAGGCCGATGCCGCGCTCAAGCGGCAAGTGGAAGAAGTCGCTTTGATGAGCAAGGCCATCGAGTCGGCACTCGGCGCATCACTGACAAGCCATGCCGATGAGGTCATGGCGGCCTGACACGTAAACGGACGGTATAAAAAACGAAGGGCGCCACTAGGCGCCCTTCTGCTTTGCGCGCGCTTAACCTGTCGCAGTCTTCACCGCAGTCAGCTTGTAATACTTCTCCATCAACTGATCCTTGCTCTCCACCACTTCCGGATTGAGCGGAATGCAATCGACAGGGCAGACCTGCTGGCACTGCGGTTCGTCATAATGACCGACGCATTCGGTGCACTTGTTCGGGTCGATCTCGTAAATCTCGATGCCCTGAAAAATTGCTTCGTTCGGACATTCTGGCTCGCAGACGTCGCAATTGATGCATTCGTCCGTAATTATCAGGGCCATGCTTAAACCTCAATAAATAATTTCAGCTTCCGAGCTGAACCTTGCGCGCAATGCGTTCGGCTACCACCGGCTGCACAAAAGTGCTGACATCGCCGCCCAGCAAACCGATCTCGCGCACCATGGTGGCTGACACGAACATGAACTCTTCGCCGGGCGTCAGGAATAGGGTTTCGACATCGGGATACAGACGCCGGTTCATGCCAGCCATCTGGAACTCGTATTCGAAATCGGATACGGCACGCAAACCACGCACGATGACGCGCGCACCGTGACCACGGATGAAATCCATCAACAAACCGGAAAAGCCCGTCACCGTAACGTTGCCAAACGGCGCCAGCACTTCCGTAGCCAGCTCGACGCGCTCCTCCAGCGAAAACAGGGGGCGCTTGCCCGCACTTTGCGCCACGCCGACGATCACGCTGTCGAACATATGCGCAGCACGCCGCACCAAGTCCTCGTGTCCGCGCGTCAGCGGGTCGAATGTGCCGGGATAGACCGCCAGGTTGTGACTCATCGCAATCCAATCATGCGCGTTCTCACTGCTGTTCACTCCCGTTCCATCAGGTGATAATGAACCTGTCCGGCCCTGCCCGACTTGATCGTATGCAAATCCGCAAGCCGTTCCAGCGGCGCCTCGGCCTCGACATAAACGCGCGCGCCGGGGGCCAGCAGACCGGGCAGATGCGGCACCAGTTTCTCTAGCCAGCCCTGCCGATACGGCGGATCGAGCAGGAGCAGATCGAACGGCAGCGCGCTGTCCTGTACAAATCTTAGCGCATCCGCCCGGTGCAACTTTGCATTGTTTGCCCCGAGTGCGGCAAGGGACTTCTGCAGATGCGCGAACACCTTGGGCGCGAATTCGACCATGACCACCTCGCTGGCACCACGCGAAGCCGCCTCGAAACCCAGCGCGCCGCTGCCCGCAAACAGATCGAGGCAGCGCAAACCAGTCAAGTCCTGGCCGAGCCAGTTGAACACGGTTTCGCGCACCCGGTCGGGCGTCGGACGCAGGCCGATGGCATCCGGCACGTCGATCAGACGCGAGCGGTAAGTGCCGCCAACGATACGCACCCGACTCATGCCAGTCCCCCGATGCGTATGCGGGCTTTGCAAACCGGACCAGTGATAGGCATCTGTTAAACTTTCGTCAGACTCTCTTTTGTCCACTCTCGATTGCAACGCTACCGACTTGTGGCGGGCGCAGCATCATAAATCAAGCCGGCCTCCGGACCACCATGTTCAGTTTTTTCAAGAAATCTGCCGACGACAAATCTGCTGCCGCCAGCCCCGCCACGGAGAGTAAGGCCGGCTGGCTGGATCGTCTCAAGAGCGGTCTATCGCGCACACGCGACCAGCTCGGCGCCCTGGGCAGTCTGTTTTCGCTGCGCAAGATCGACGAAGACCTGCTCGAAGAACTGGAGACGACACTCTTGATGGCCGATTGCGGTGTCGAAGCCACGACTGCCCTGCTCACCGAACTGCGCCGCCGCTGGAAGCAGGACAAGCTGGAAACCGGCGAGCAATTGCAGGCGGTGCTCGCCGAGGCGCTGCGCGATCTGCTGCTACCTCTTCAAGCGCCTTTGAGCGTCAACGGCCACAAACCATTCATCATAATGCTGGCGGGTGTCAACGGCGCGGGAAAAACCACCTCTATCGGCAAGCTTGCTCACTATTTTCAAGCGCAGGGCAAAAGCGTGCTGCTGGCAGCCGGCGATACGTTTCGCGCTGCGGCGCGTGAGCAGCTTGAAGAATGGGGCTTGCGCAACAATGTCGTCGTCATTTCACAGGACGGCGGCGATCCGGCTGCGGTCGCCTTCGACGCGATCAGCGCCGCACGTGCGCGCGGCATCGACGTGGTGCTGATCGACACCGCCGGACGTCTGCCAACGCAATTGAACCTGATGGACGAAATCGCCAAGGTGCGCCGCGTCATCCAGAAAGCCGAGCCGAGTGGCCCGCACGAGGTCTTGCTGGTGCTCGACGCGAATATCGGCCAGAACGCCATCGCCCAGCTCAAGGCTTTCGACAAGGCCATCGGCGTAACCGGACTGGTGCTCACCAAGCTCGACGGCACTGCCAAAGGTGGCGTTGTCGCGGCGATTGCGCGCACCATTCCGAAACCGCTGCGTTTCATCGGCGTCGGCGAAGGCATCGAAGATCTGCAACCTTTCGACGCGGCGGAATTCGTCGATGCCTTGTTCGTGGACAAGACGATACGGGACGCGCAATGATCGAGTTCGACCACGTCAGCAAGCACTATCCCGGCGGCAACGAGGCGCTGACCAACCTGAGCCTGGAAATCCGCCACGGCGAGTTGCTCGTGTTGGCCGGACATTCGGGCGCGGGCAAGAGCACCCTGCTCAAACTCATCGCCGCGCTGGAAGCCCCGACCGCCGGACGCGTGCTGGTCAATGGTCTGGATGTCGGTCGCATGCGCCGCTCGCAAGTACCCTATCTGCGTCGCAGTCTCGGCCTGGTCATGCAGGAACATCGCCTGCTGATGGACCGCACCGTATTTGACAATGTCATGCTGCCGCTGACGATCTCCAGCCAGCCGCCAAGCGATGCGGCCAAGCGCGTGCGCGTGGCACTCGAACGCGTTGGCTTGGCCGAATTCGAAAATGCCATGCCAATAACACTTTCTGGCGGCGAGCAGCAGCGTGTGGCGATCGCCCGCGCCATCGTCAATCGCCCCTCCATCCTGATCGCCGACGAACCGACGGCGCATCTCGATCCGGCCTATGCGCGCGAAATCGCCGCGCTGTTCCGCAGCTTCCATGCCGCAGGCGTAACGCTGATTCTCGCCACCCACGACGATACGCTGTATTCGCCTTACGGCGCACGCCGCGTCGAGCTGGCGCACGGAAAGCTGCTGTCATGAGCGCCCACCTCATCGCACTGCGGCAAGCCTTGCGCCGCCTCGGCCGCAAACCTGTAGCGACCCTGCTGTCGGCACTGGTGATTGCCATCGCGCTGACGCTGCCGGCGCTCGGCTATGTGTTGGTCGACAATGTCGCGGGGCTTGCCAATGGCATATCCGGAAAACCCGAGATCAGCGTCTTCCTCAAGAACGAAGTACCGCCGGACAGAGTCAAGGCAATCGAAACGAGCCTGCGCATCGACCCGGCAATCGCTGCCCTGCGCTTCGTGCCGCGCGACGTGGCTTTGAAACAGCTCGCCGCACGCGGCGGGTTCGCCGATGTGACCGGCGCGCTCGTCGACAACCCGCTACCAGATGCTTTTGTCATTGAACCGCGCAACGATACTCCGGCCAGTTTCGAAGCGCTACGCAAACAGATCGCTACATTTCCCGAGGTCGCCGAAACCCAGCTCGATTCGGAATGGGTGGAGCGCTTGCATGCCATTGTCGTACTGGCGCGCAGCATCACGTTGCTCCTCGCAAGTCTGCTCGGTGCCGCGCTGCTGATCGTCACCTTCAACACAATTCGCCTGCAACTCCTCACGCAGCGCCAGGAGATTTCCGTCAAGCTGCTCCTCGGTGCGACGCGCAATTACGTGCGCCGCCCCTTCCTTTACTTCGGCCTGCTGCAAGGCCTGCTCGGCGGCGTCTTGGCCTGGATTCTGGTCGCAGCCCTGCTGCAGGTGATCGCGCCGCAGATCGAAGCGCTCGCCCAGCGCTACAGCATCGCGCTGAACATTGGCGGGCCGGCGCCATGGCAGGGTGCAGTGCTATGCGCCTTCGCCGCCCTGCTCGGCTGGTTGGGCGCGGGAATTTCCGTGCGACGCCACCTTCACGACGGACTGGTGATCGACTGAAAGTCCTTCGGCCCTTTGCCAATTGTCTGTGAGCGAACTGTCGGGAGCCCCTGTTTACGCTAAGTTGGCGCCAATAACGGCCACTGCCGGTGCCGGACAGCCCGGAACTTTCCCGACACTTAGCACTCTCTTGCCGAGAGTGCTAAAATCGTCCCAACAGAATTCCGTTGTAAGGAGCTACGCATGACGTCTTCCGCATTGATTTTCCCAACGCCAAGCGCCCTCGGCAGCATTGACCAATATATTCAGGCTGCCAATCGCTTCCCGATGCTCACCGAAGAGCAGGAGCAGGCCTTGGCGCGTCGTCTGAGCAAGGACAACGACCTCGAAGCTGCGCGCCAGCTGGTGCTGTCGCATCTGCGCCTGGTTGTGTCCATCGCCCGCAACTACCTCGGTTATGGCCTGCCGCACGCCGACCTGATCCAGGAAGGTAATGTCGGCTTGATGAAAGCCGTGAAGCGCTTCGACCCGGACCGTGGCGTGCGTCTCGTGTCCTTCGCCATCCACTGGATCAAGGCCGAGATTCACGAGTACATCCTCAAGAACTGGCGCCTGGTGAAGATCGCCACGACCAAGTCGCAGCGCAAGCTGTTCTTCAATCTGCGCAGTCTGCGCAGTCAGAACGGCGAGGCCGCGCACAGCCTGACGCCCACGGAAGCCTCCGACATCGCCACGCGTCTTGGCGTGAAGACCGAGGAGGTGTTCGAAATGGAATCGCGCTTCGCCGGTGGCGACGTCGCGCTCGAAGGCTCGAACGACGACGATGACGAACGCCATTTCTCGCCGATCAGCTGGCTGGTCGACCCGGCGGCCGAACCTGCGGAAGTGCTCGAAACGGCGCAGCTGGAACGTCTGCAGGACAGCGGCCTCAAGAACGCGCTGAACAGCCTGGACGAGCGCAGCCGTGCCATCGTGCAACGCCGCTGGCTGGTCGAGGAAGAAGACAGTCCCGCCACGCTGCACGAACTCGCTGCCGAGTATGGCGTGTCCGCCGAGCGTATCCGTCAGATCGAGGCCAAGGCAATGCAGAAGATGCGCGGCGCACTGACAATGGCTTGAACGCAACCGCGCAATAAAAAGCCGACCTGCGGGTCGGCTTTTTATTGCGCATATCATCTTCGCGGTCACTTCCCCGCCAACAGCACCTTGGTATCTGCCAGCAGATTCTCCGGCGTCTCGCCATAGCGCACGAAAAGCCGCGTACGTCCCTTGGGGTCAAGCAGGTATATGCCAGCGGTATGATCCATTGTGTAATGCCCGCCAGCGATGTCGCCACGCTTTTCGTAGAACACGTTGAACGCCTTGGCAACTGCGCTGGTTTGCTCGGCCGAGCCCCGCAGCGCGAGGAAGGTCGGGTTGAAAGCCGCCGTGTATTGACCGAGCTGTTGGGGCGTGTCGCGCTCGGGATCGACCGTCACGAAAACCACCTGCAGGCGCTTGCCGTCCGCGCCGAGCCGCCGGGTAACATCCGACAGCAAGGCAAGACTCGTCGGGCAGGCGTCGGGACATTGCGTATAGCCGAAGAAGACTGCGACGACCTTGCCGGAAAAATCCGCCATCGTGCGCGTCTTGCCACTGGCATCCGGCATCTTGAGGGCTGGTCCATAGTCGGCGCCCGTTATGTCAGTTGCATGAAATTGCGCCGCCTTGTCGGCGCAGGCCGCCAGCAGTCCAGCCAAGGCCAATGCTGCCAGGAGGGTGCGGAGAAAATTCATCGCAGGTAATGATCGACGAGCAGTGCCGCGAAGATCAGCGATAGATAAAGGATGGAGAAACGGAAGGTACGACGTGCCAGATCGTCGCTGTACTTGCGCAGCAGTCCAATGGCATAGGCAATGAACACCGCATTGAGCAGCAGGGCGCTAATCAGGTACACCCAGCCCGCCATATGCGTGGCGAATGGCAGCAAGGTCACACCCGTGAGGATGAAGGTGTAGAGCAGTACGTGCAGACGCGTGAATTTCGAGCCGTGTGTCACTGGCAGCATCGGCAGTCCGGCCGCCGCGTACTCCTTGGTGCGATACAGCGCGAGCGCCCAGAAGTGCGGCGGTGTCCACGTGAAGATGATGAGGAACAGCAGGCAGGCGTCGGATGAAACTTCACCCGTCATCGCTGCCCAGCCCAATACCGGCGGCATCGCACCCGAAGCGCCGCCTATGACAATGTTCTGCGGCGTATTGGGCTTGAGCAAGACAGTGTAGATGACTGCGTAACCGACGAAGGTCGCCAGCGTCAGCCACATGGTCAGCGGGTTGACGGCGTGATACAGCAGCGATAGTCCGGCACCGCCGAGAATGGCGGAGAACACCAGGGTTTCCTGTGTCGACAACTGGCCGCGTGGCAGCGGGCGAGCACGCGTGCGCGCCATGACGCCGTCGATGCGTTGCTCGATGAGACAGTTGATCGCTGCAGCCGCGCCCGCGACGGCGGCGATACCCAGCGTGGCGAAGAACATCAGCAACGGCGGCGGCAGGCCGATCGGCACGGCGAGGAACATGCCGATGACGGCGCAGAAAACGATCAGTGTGTTGACGCGCAGCTTGGTCAGCGCGAGATAGGCCTGAATTTTCTGCAGGGGTGCCATCACGAGGCGGCCTTCAAGTGGCGAGCCGTTCATTCCATATCCTTTCCATGTGCGCACCCGCTGTCACGGCTCGCAGCCGGAAGTTGATCGCTACGGTAATCACCACCAACAAGGCGGCAACAGCATTGTGTGCAACAGCGATCGCCAGTGGCAGCGCGAATATGACATTGGAAATACCCAATGCAATTTGCGCGACGACCGCCAGCATCAGCAGCATGGCCAAACCACGCAGGGCTTCATGTCGCATCAGGCGAAAACCGAAGACCAGCAGATAGCCACCGACCAGCACGGCACCGAGGCGATGGCTCCAGTGGATCGCCGTCAAGGCAGCGCCCGACAGCAATTGACCCGTGGCCGTGCGCCCGAGTTCGCGCAAAATCTGGAAGGCGTTGGCGAAATCCATGTTCGGCAGCCAACCATTCTGGCAGGTCGGAAAATCCGGACAGGCCAGGGCCGCGTAGTTGGTGGACACCCAGCCGCCCAACGCAATCTGCGCAATCAGCAGGACGAGTGCCACGCGCGCCGCCAGAGCGAGACGTGTGCCGGCGGCGTGGCGCGCGGTGCCGGATTCGCGCAGCACGATCCAGGTCAACATGCCCAGTGTCGTGAGGCCCAGCAAAAGATGTGTGCTGACCACGGCCGGCATCAACTTGAGCGTGACCGTCCACGCGCCGAAAGCGCCTTGCAGACAAATGAGCCCCAGCAGTGCGAACAGGCGACCCGGCGAAACGCCTTGCGCGCGCCAGCGACGCCAGGCCAGCACCGCCATGATGAAACTCAGTACCCCCAAGGTCGAGGCAAAATAGCGATGGATCATTTCCTTCCATGCCTTATGCATAGACACTGGACCGGACACATTGGCCGCGTGCGCCGCCTGTATCTCAGCCTCGGCATGGTGTGGCGAGAGCTGACCATAGCAGCCCGGCCAGTCGGGGCAACCCAGGCCGGCATCGTTGAGGCGAACGTAGGCGCCCAGCACCACTACGAAGAAGGCCAGCAGCAGGGAAATGAGAGCGAGTTTGCGGATCATGTCAGTCGGATTTTATGGGTCGCGGATCAGCGAGAATACTTGAGGAGCTTCTGCAGATCCTGAACGATACCTTTGGGATCGGGATTTTCCGCAAAACGCATCATGAGGTTGCCGCGCGGATCAATCAAGACAATATGCCCGGTTGCGCCGAGCGCGTTGGCCAGCTTGGCATCGCTCACCACCAGCAAGTCTGGATGCTCGGCCAGCAAACCGACATCGGGCTTACCCGTGTCATCGAATACCCACAGGCGCGCCACGCGATCCATGTCGGCGGCCTGGATGGTACGAATCTGCCGTGTGTAATACAGCTGCTGGCGACAATCTTTGTCGCAGGCGCTGGGCGCGCGCACGGCCAGCACCCATTTGCCGCGCATGGCCGCGCTCAGCGACGTGCCGTCAATCGTTTGCAGCGTGCTCATCGGCAATGCTTGCGCGGGCGAAATCACCGTGCCGTGGCTGGCCTGGGCGGATGGATGCCAGACATAGAACGCAAAGTACGCCGCCAGAACGGGTAGAACGCACACGCCGAACAACAGGAGCATGGTGCGGCGCCCTTGCGCGATCTGTTCTACCGTAGCGGGCGCCTTGCCGATGGGCGTTCTTGCGTCATTCATTGCATCATTCATGGTGTCCTTCTCTGGCGCAAGCGGCGCCATCCGAAAAATCCGCACAGACCCAGAGCCGTCGCGGCGAACACGAACCACTGTAGCGCGTATGCTTTGTGCATACTCACGCCCAGATCCGGCCGCGGCCAGTCGCGCTGCAATCCGTCCTGACTGTCATTTTCCTGGAACAGGATGAGGGGTGCGACCGGCACACCCAGGCGCGATGCGAAGTGCTCCGGATCGGCACGCTGCCACACAGGCCCCGTCTCCTTGCCATCGTCCAGCCGGAAGCCCTTCAGGTCCGGCCGCAGCAGCAAGCCACTGACTTGCACCGGCGCTGCAATCGTCACGACCGCAGGCAATACCTCGCGATGCAAACCAGCGGCGATCCAGCCGCGATTGACGATCACAACACCACCACCATCAGCCAATTGCAAAGGCGTCAGCACGTGATAGCCGTTCTGGCCGTCGCGCACGCGGTTGTCGAGAAACACCGTCTGCTTCGCCAGCCACGTCCCACTCAGACGAACGCGCTGCCATTGTTCGAGCGCATCCAGAGACTTCGCGGCGAGCGGCGCGCCGACCGCGTCCAGATGCGTCTGAATGCTTTCCTTGTAGGCTGCGCGCTGCAGTTGCCAAAATCCCAAACGCATACACAGCACGCACATCAGCAGGCCGGCAACGTAGGGAACAATCAACAGGATCCGGCGACGGGAAGAGAACATTGCTTACTTGGGAAACTTATTTGGAAAACTTACCTGGAAAACTTTTGCGGAGGGCACAGCCGGACAAGCTAACATTGCAGCCTGGATTTTTTAGCGAGGCACCCGCATGCGCTGGATCGTCATTGCTCTCTTGCTGGCCATTCCGGTCAGCCTGGCTTCGGGCCTTTACTATCTCGTCAAAGACAAAAGCAACAGCGACCGCACCGTCCGCGCCCTCACCTGGCGCATCGGTTTGTCACTGCTGCTTTTCTTCCTGGTGCTACTGATCTACCGTATGGGCTGGGTGTCGGGCCACTTATTGAGCTGACCCGAATCCTAGAGGACGTACACCACCAGGAACAGCAGCAGCCAGACGTAATCCACGAAGTGCCAGTACCAGGCTGCCGCTTCGAAAGCGAAGTGACGGTCGGCGCTGAAGTGGCCCGCCAGCGAGCGGAACAACATGACAGTCAGCATGATGGCGCCGATGGTCACATGCAGACCATGAAATCCCGTCATCATGAAGAAGGTCGAACCGTAGATGCCGGTGGAGAGCTTCAGGCCCTCGTGATAAGCATGCGTGTACTCAGTGGCTTGGCAGCCCAGGAAGACCACGCCGAGGATGATGGTTACCGCTAGAAACAAGTTGAACTGCCCGCGATTGCCATTGCGGATCGACCAGTGCGCCCACGTCAATGTGGCGGCAGACGCAAGCAGCAGCGCCGTATTGATGGCTGGCAGCCAATTGATTGTCATAGCGCCGAGGAACAGCCCGACCAGCACCACGGTGAACACCAGCACCAGTTGCAACTGACTGCGATTGCCATGTTCGAGGGGCTTGTGCGCGTAAGTCACCGCGGCACCGGCGGCCACCATCAGCGCCAGGCCAAGCGCGATCTTGCCCGCCGTCGGCGTCATCGTCAGTTCAAGATGACCGAGCGGACCTGCAGAGGGCCACGCGGCCTGGAACGCGGGCCAGAAGTAATGGCCGATGTCGCTGCCCAGGTCCGGCACGGCGATGTGGCGCACGTAGAACAGTGTGCCAAAGAAAGCGGCGAAGAACATCACTTCGGAAAAGATGAACCAGCCCATGCTCCAGCGGAAAGACTTGTCGACCTGCTTGCCATACTTGCCGCCTTCGGACTCGCGCGCCACCGTACCAAACCAACCAAACAGCATATAGATCAGCACGGCGAAACCGCTCGCGACCAGCCATGGGCCGGCTTCGATATGATTGACCCACATCGATGCGCCCGAGCCCATCAGCAGCAATGCGAGCGCGCCGATCAACGGATAGTAGGAGGGTGCTGGAACAAAATATTTTTCTAAGGTCTGGCTCATGCTGGCCTTCTCCAAGGTTTGCTGAATACTATCGGGATACAAAATCCATTACCGTCGAACGGCCAATGCCCTTCAAGGCTTCAAGTGCGCCACTGCAAAACGCGCCAGCATGGCAATGCTCACCACGAACACGATGCCGCCAATCACGCCGGCAACGATCAGGTGCTTGGCCTTGAACTGCGCCGCGTCGCGCTCGTAAGCGCTGCGCTTGCGGATGCCGATGAAGGCGCCAAGCACCGCACTCACTGTTGCCAGAAAACCTGCACTGCTTTTGCCACCATTGCTGCCACTGTCATCACTGCCTGGCTGCGCCATGCTCACCTCATTTCTGCGTTCCCGCCACCTCGAAGAAGGTGTAGGACAAGGTGAAAACATTCACTTCCTTCGGCAGTTTGCTATCTACCGTAAATACCACCGGCATTACGCGCTTTTCATGCGCGGCCAGCGTCTGTTGCCTGAAACAGAAACACTCCAGCTTGTTCACGTGAGCTTCGGCGGCCAGCGGCGTGTAGCTCGGGATCGCCTGCCCCGTGACAGGCCGGTCCAGCGTGTTCTCGACTTCGTAATCCACCCGCACCATCTGGCCCGGATGTATATCAACATGTGACTGCAAAGGCTTGAAACCCCAGGCCAGCTTCTGCGTGTTGGCATCGAACTGCACCATCACATTCCGCGAAACATCAACCTGGGTGTTACTCGCATTCTTGTCGGCACGCAGCAGGTTGTTCAGGCCCGCCACGTTGCAGATCGTCTTGTAGAACGGGATCATGGCGAAGCCGAACCCGAACATCACACACGCTGCAATCACCAACTTCATCCGCAAATGCCGGTTTTCACCCTTGATCTCCGCTGATGCGTATGTCATACACCGCTCATCGACCGAACATCCAGGTCTTGACGATGAAACCGACGAAAAAAGCCAACGCGACAGACGCGAGTATCAACAGCGTGCGCAGGTTCTGGCGTCTCTTGTCTTCCATCATGATTTCGCTCAATGGCCGTGCCCAGCGGGTGCCTCGAATTGCGGCGGTACTTCGAAGGTGTGGAAGGGCGGCGGCGATGGCAGGGTCCATTCGAGTCCTTCAGCACCGTCCCAAGGCTTGTCCGCAGCCTTCGGGCCGCCCTTGATGCACTTGAGCACGATGTAGAGGAAGAACACCTGCGACAGACCGAAACCGAACGCACCAACGGTGGCGATCTGGTTGAAGTCGGTGAAGAACGGGTTGTAGTCGGGCACGCGGCGCGGCATGCCGGCCAGCCCGAGGAAGTGCATCGGGAAGAAGGTCACGTTGAACGAGATCATCGACATCCAGAAGTGACGCTTGCCGAGCTTCTCGTCATACATGTGGCCGGTCCACTTCGGAATCCAGAAATACGTGCCGGCAAACAGCGCGAACAGCGAACCCGCGACGAGCACATAGTGGAAGTGCGCGACAACAAAATACGTGTCCTGGTACTGGATGTCGGCCGGTGCAATGGCCAGCATCAAGCCGGTGAAGCCGCCCATGGTGAACACGAAGATGAAGCCGACCGCGAACAGCATCGGTGTCTCGAAGGTCATCGAGCCGCGCCACATGGTCGCAATCCAGTTGAACACCTTCACACCCGTCGGCACCGCGATCAGCATCGTCATGTACATGAAGGTGATCTGCGTCACCGCCGGCATGCCGGTGGTGAACATGTGATGCGCCCACACGACGAAGGACAGGATGGCGATGGATGCGGTGGCATAAACCATTGAGGCGTAGCCGAACAGCGGCTTGCGAGCGAAGGCAGGCACGATCTGCGAGACGATGCCGAAGGCCGGCAAGATCATGATGTAAACCTCGGGGTGGCCGAAGAACCAGAAGACGTGCTGGTACAACACCGGGTCACCGCCGCCGGCAGCATTGAAGAAGGTCGTGCCGAAGTGCCGATCCGTCAGCAACATGGTCACGGCACCGGCCAGCACCGGCATCACGGCGATCAGCAGGTAAGCAGTGATGAGCCAGGTCCAGGCGAACATTGGCATCTTCATCAGCGTCATGCCGGGCGCGCGCATATTCAGAATGGTGACGACGATATTGATGGCGCCCATGATCGACGAGGCGCCCATGATATGCACTGCGAATATCGACATGTCCATGCCCATACCCATTTGCAGCGACAGCGGCGCGTACATCGTCCAGCCCGCGGCGTTGGCGCCACCGGGTACGAAGAACGAGCCGACAAGCAGCAGCGCGGCGGGCGGCAGCAACCAGAACGACCAGTTGTTCATGCGCGCGAAAGCCATGTCCGGCGCACCGATCATCAACGGGATCATCCAGTTCGCAAAACCGACGAAGGCCGGCATGATCGCGCCGAACACCATGATCAGGCCATGCATCGTCGTGAGCTGATTGAAAAACTCGGGACGCACGATCTGCAGACCGGGCTGGAATAGCTCGGCGCGAATCGTCAGCGCCAGCGTGCCGCCGGTGAGGAACATGATGAAGCTGAAGAACAGGTACAGCGTCCCGATGTCCTTGTGATTGGTCGCCGTCAGCCAGCGCTTCAGGCCTGTCGGGGCGCCGTGGTGATCGTGGTCGTGGCTGTGATCGTGTCCGCCAACGACGTCAGGGCTAACTGCACTCATGTCCGCTCCTGTGGGAATTCTGTGTGATGTGAATTTTGGAAACTGATGGCGGATCAGTTGGCCGATGCAACGGGCTTGGCTTCGGGCGCAGCGACCGGCGCAGATTGCGGCGCAGCCAGAGCAGCCTTCTCGGCATTTTTCGCGGCGACCCATTCGGTATATGCCTGCGGCGAGACGACGCGCACCTGGATCGGCATGAAGCCGTGATCCTTGCCGCACAGCTCGGCGCAGTTCCCGCGATACACGCCTTCCTTCTCGGCGCGAAACCATGCGTCGCGAATGAAGCCGGGAATAGCATCCTGCTTCACGGCAAAAGCCGGCACCCACCATGAATGGATGACGTCCTGCGCAGTCAGCAGCACACGCACTTTCTTGCCGGTCGGCACGACCAGTTCGTTATCGACTTCGAGCAGGTAGTTGTCGCCCTTGTACTCGCCCTGATCGATCTGCGCGCGCGGGGTCGACAGTGTGGACAGGAAACTGATGCCCTGCCCCTCGCCCTGCATGTAGTCGTAGCCCCACTTCCACTGGTAGCCGGTGGCCTTGATGGTGATGTCGGGATTGGAGGTGTCCTTCATATCCAGCACGGTCTTGGTGGCCGGCCAAGCCATGCCGACCAGAATGATGACCGGCACGATGGTCCACAGGATTTCTACCGTGGTGCTTTCGTGGAAAGTCGCGGCGACCGCACCTTTGGATTTGCGGTGGGCGAAGATGGAATAAAACATCACGCCGAAAACGGCGATGAAAATGATCACGCAAATCCAGAACATCAGCATATGCAGACCGAAGATATCTTCGGCCAGACGCGTGACGGGGTGCTGGAAATTGTACTGACCGTCCAGCGCAAACGCCGGAGCCATAGCCGGCACACCCCCGATGAGAGCTGCCGTGCGTACTGCCATTTTTTTCATATTATTGGACACCTTTGTCGCAAGCCCGGTAGCAACGCCGGAACACCGTAACAGCGTGCCACAATTTGCGGGATGAACATGCCTGGGTCGATTTCGAGAGCCGCACACCGCATTGGCGGGCGCGATTTTGATCAGCGCGGATTTTCGCACAGCCTTGAAATGAGCGGCAAGAAAATTGATGAAAACCAAAAGTTGTTGCATTCGTGCCGCCTCACGAGGCTCGTCGGAGATAGGTGCGGCGGCACTTTTGATCTGCGTCAAAGTAAATGATCTGGCTTTCATGCGCGTTGCAGATTGCGCGCGGCTGCAGCGGCAGCGGTGCGCGTTTCGACGCCGAGCTTCTCGAAAATGTGCTCTAGATGTTTGTTCACCGTGCGCGGACTCATGCCCAGGATATCGGCGATATCGCGATTGGTCTTGCCGCGCGACACCCACAGCAGCACTTCGCTCTCGCGCGCCGTAAGTTGCGGCGGGTTCCAGCCGACGACGCCGGGACTCGCATCGCTGCGGCTCAGCGCGATGATGCCGATCGCCTGATCGGTCTCGGTCACACGGCGCGCGCGTAACTTGCCCCTGACCAGCGGGATCAGGCATTCGTCCTGGTTGTGTCGCAACAGCAGCATGCTCTGCAGCGGTTCGGCGACGGCTTCCCCTTCAATCAACGACAGATCGCTTTGCAGCTCGTGCAGCAACTGACGCGCAGCAGTGTTGGACCACAACAGTCGCACGCCGTCCGTTGCCAGCATGGCTATGTCAGCGGCATTGACCGCTTCGCGCGTGGCGCGCACCAGGCGCGCGGTGCGCGTATGGGCCTGCAGACGAGCGATGACTTCCAGCGGCGCCACCGGCTTGGTGACGTAGTCGTTGCCGCCGACCTCGAAGCCCCGCACGATGTGCTCGGTCTCGCCGAGCCCGGTCATGAATACCACCGGCATATCGTCGAAGCGGGCGCGGATCTGGCTGCATGTTTCGAAGCCATCCATGCCGGGCATCTGCACATCGAGCAGGATGGCGCCGGGCGCGTGCAGATCGAGATGACGCAGCGCTGCGGGGCCACTGCGCGCGGCGTGCACCTTGAGGCCGGCGCCTTCCAGCTCCTGCGTCAGCAGCGCAATGGTGTCGGCACTGTCGTCCACCAGCAGCACGTCGCAGCAATCGTCATGCATCGACATGGCTGTTCACCAGGTTGTCATTCGGCGCGTCGTTGAGTGCCTGTGTCAGGCGTGCGTTGAACTCGCGCATATCGTGTTCGATGAGCGGCAGCAGGCGCGCGATCCAGGCGGTGCATTGCGGCGCCTCTTCCTGCAACTCGGAGAAACGCGCACGCAGCGCGCGCGGATAGCCACCGGCCGACAGCGCCAGCAATTCGCGCAGCACATCGTGCGGCGGCGGCGTCACCGGCACGCCGTGCTCGCCCTCGCGAATCCATTGCAGACCCAGCACTTCGCGCACGGTATGCAGCAGATCCGCTTCAGTCACCGGCTTGACGACGAAGCCGTTGCTGCCCGTGCTCTTATGCGAACGCTCCTGCTCCGTGTTCTCGTGCGCATTGGCCGAGACCATGACGATGGGCGCGGTAAAACCCTTGTCACGCAATTGTCGACACACGAGCCAGCCGGTGGTGTCGCGCAGATTGATGTCGAGCAGGATCAAGTGCGGCCATTCACTCGGCGGCGTCGACTCGATGAGCAGCAGGCATTCCGCGCCGCTGGCCGCATCGCTGGTGGCGAAACCCAGCGGTTCCAGCATGCCGCGCAGCACGCCGCGATGCGCCGCTTCGTCATCGACGACCAGCAGTCGTCTTATGCTTCCCGCATAACCACGGATCGGGCTGTGCGCCACGCCCCCTTCGGCCGCGCTCAATGCGGGCAGATAGACGCGCACCGAGAAGCGGCTGCCCTCGCCTTCGCGGCTTTGCAACTGGATGTCGCCGCCCATGAGGTCGACCAGCAAGCGCGTGATGGTGAGGCCCAGGCCGGTGCCTTCGATATTGGACGGCCCGGCGCCGCGCTCGAAGGGCTGGAAGATGCGTTCGTGATCGGCCTGCGCGATGCCGACGCCCGTATCGGCGATTTCGATGTGCGCGATCTCGCGGCGATAACGCACACGCAAATTGACGCTGCCCTGCTCGGTGAATTTCACCGCGTTGCCGAGCAAATTGATGAGAATCTGCCGCAAGCGTTTCGGATCGGCGTGCACACGCGCCGGCAGCTTGCCATCCAGTTCGTAGTGAAACCCCAGGCCCTTGGCTTCGGCCATCGGTCGCAGCATCTTGACGATCTGGTCGAGGAACTCGCGCAGATCGACCGCCTCCTGCTCCAGGCGCAGCTTGCCCGCTTCGATGCGCGACAACTCCAACAAACCGTCGACGAGGCTGGCCAGATGTTCGCCGCTGCGATGGATCGTGCCGACCGCATCGCTCTGCCCGTCCAGCATTTTCTGTCGCAACAGCACCTGCGAATAACCGAGGATGCTGTTGAGTGGCGAGCGCATCTCGTGGCTCATGCCGGTGACGAAACGGCTCTTGGCAAGATTGGCGTTCTCGGCCACTTCCTTGGCGCGCTGCAGGGCCGCGTCGGTCTGGCGGTGCGCATCGATTTCACGCTGCAGAAGCTGGTTCTGCCGGTCCGATTCCTCCTGCGCGACGTGACGGCTTTCGTTGGCCAGCACCAGCCACCAGGTCACCACGGCGATCAGCAGGAAGACACCGGCGAATACCTTCCAGAACAGCACATCCAGATCGCCCGCCACCGGCAGCGGCTCGGCATGCATGCGCAAGCGCTCCTGCGCATGCAGCAGCCACAGCATGGCGCCAAAGACACATGACGAACCGATCAACACGATGCTGTACTGCCCGACACGGCGGATCATGTCCGGCGACACGTGCGCGGGCACGAACCAGCGCACCACCTCGGTAAGTTGCTCGTGAATGCGCGAGCCCGGTTTGCAGCGATCGCCGCAGCGCGCATCCAGCGTGCAGCACAGCGAACAAATCGGGCCGCCATAGGCCGGGCAGCTCGCCATGTCGTCTGACTCGAACTTGTTGCGACAGATTGCACAACGCATCACACGATGGCGCTCGCCGAATACCACCGGCGTGCGCGCAATGGCATAGCGGCTGCGCGTCGCCACGGCGATCAGCGGCGCGGCGGCCAGGGCGACCAGCAAGGCCACCGCCGCCGAGGCGGGCCGCAAGGTCTGGCCAAAAGCGCCGGCATAGGTCGCGACCGACAGCGCCGATGCCAACAGCATGGCACCGAAACCGGTCGGATTGATGTCGAACAGATAGGCGCGGCGGAACTCGATATTTTTCGGCGACAGCCCCAGCGGTTTGCAGATCACCAGATCGGCCACCACCGAACCCACCCATGCCACCGCCAGATGCGCATACAGACCCAGCACCTGGTCGAGTGCCTCGAACACACCCATCACCATCAGCAGGATGGCGATCAGCACATTGAACACCAGCCACACCACGCGGCCGGGGTGACTATGCGTGAGACGCGCGAAGAAATTCGACCAGGCCAGCGAACCGGCATATGCATTGGTGATATTTATCTTGATCTGCGAGACGATCACGAACAGACCGGAGAGAAAAATCGCGCCGATGCCGACGCCGACCACCTGCTGAAAACCGATCAAGTACATTTGCATAGGCTCGAGCGCACGTTGCAGCGGCAACTCATGCTGAAGCGCAAGGAAAGCGAGAAAGGCACCGCCTATCATCTTCGCTGCGCCGAGCACGATCCAGCCCGGCCCGGCGACGATCACCGCGCCCCACCAGCGCCAACGCGTCTGCGGTGTCGGCTCCGGCATGAAGCGCAGGAAGTCGACCTGCTCGCCGATCTGCGCGATCAGCGAAGCGGCCACCGTCGCCGCGGCACCGAAAGCCGACCATGAGAATCCATCGACGCCCGTGTTGCGCCCATGCAGCGTCGCGAACGCCGTGTAGGCATGCGGGTCCTTCAGCGCCACGGCGACGAAGGGCAAGGCCAGCAGGACGATCCACAACGGCTGCGTCCACAACTGCAGACGGCTGATCAGGGTGACGCCGTGCGTGACCAGCGGAATCACCAATAGCGCACTGAGCAGGTAACCGAGCGAGCGCGGCATGCCGAACCACAGCTCGAAGGCCTGCGCCATGATGGCCGCTTCAAGCGCGAAGAAGATAAAGGTGAAGCTGGCATAGATCAGCGAGGTAATCGTCGAACCGAGATAGCCGAAGCCCGCGCCACGCGCCAGCAGATCCATGTCGAGCCCGCGTCGTGCCGCGTGGTAAGCGATCGGCAGACTCGTCAGGAAGATGACCAGGCTCACCACAGCGATAGCCCACATCGCGTTGGTGAAGCCATAGCTCAGCGTGATCGATGCACCAATAGCTTCCAGCGCGAGGAAGGAGACCGCACCAAAAGCGGTATTTGCCACACGGAAGGCGCTCCACTTGCGGAAGCTGCGCGGCGTGAAGCGTAGCGCGTAATCCTCCAGCGTCTCGTCCGAGACCCAGCGGTTGTAGTCACGCCGTATCTTGATGATCCGCTGCACGGGCTGCGGTCTTGCGACGGCCTGGTCCACTTGCGTACAGCTCCCCGTTTCATATGTCCGTTTGCATCAGGCAAGGGTTGTGCCTGTGCGTCGTATTTTCTTTGCATGAGCACGCGCCATCGTACGTTGGCGCGTGAAGCAAATCATGTTCGCCGCATGCGTATCGCGCAGTACGTCAAACAACGTATTTCTCGCTGCATGGGTGCGCTGGAAGATGCATTCCAACAACGCAACAGGTGATGCGTTGGCACTCAACAGGGAGAGAGCAATGAGCCACGACGACTCAAACGATCCAATTTCCATCAATCGGCGCCGCATCATGCAAGGCCTCGCCGCCCTGCCCGTGCTCGGCTTGCCAGGCCTGAGCTTCGGCGCCAATTTGCCGACCGCACAGGTCAACACCACCAAGCTCGCCGTAACCGATACCGAAGTCACGGTGGGTCAATTGCACTCGGCCACCGGCACGATGGCGATCTCCGAAACAGGCTCGATCCAGGCCGAACAACTCGCCATCGACCAGATCAATGCGATGGGCGGTGTGCTCGGTCGCAAGATCAAAGTCATCAAGGAAGACGGTGCATCCGACTGGCCGACTTTCGCCGAGAAATCGAAGAAGCTGCTGATCAACGACAAGGTCGCCGCCGTATTCGGCTGCTGGACTTCCGCTTCACGCAAGGCCGTGCTACCGATCTTCGAAAAAGAAAACGGCATGCTGTACTACCCGACCTTCTACGAAGGCCTGGAGCAATCCAAGAACGTGATCTACACCGGCCAGGAAGCCACGCAACAGATTCTGTGGGGCCTCGATTGGGCGGTGAAGGAGAAGAAATCGAAGACTTTCTTCCTCGTCGGCTCCGACTACATCTGGCCACGTACCTCGATGAAGATTGCGCGCAAGCACATCGAAGGTCACCTGCCTTCGGGCAGCAAGGTCGTCGGCGAAGAGTACTACCCGCTCGGCACCACCAACTTCAATTCGCTGATCAACAAGATCAAGGTCGCCAAACCGGATTGCATATTCATTGCAGTGGTCGGCGGCTCCAACGTGTCGTTCTACAAGCAGCTCAAGGCGGCCGGTGTGACATCCGCCAAGCAGTTCCTGCTGACCATCTCGGTGACCGAAGACGAAGTGCTCGGTATCGGCGGCGAAAACATGCAGGGCTTCTATGCCTCGATGAAGTACTTCCAGTCGCTCGACAACCCCAACAACAAGAAATTCGTCGAGGCCTTCAAGGCCAAGTACGGACCGAAATCGGTGATCGGCGACGTTACCCAGGCAGCATATCTTGGGCCGTGGCTGTGGAAAGCCGCTGTCGAGAAGGCCGGTAGCTTCGACGTCGACAAGATCGCCGCAGCATCGCCGGGAATCGAGTTCAAGGGCGCGCCGGAAGCTTACGTCAAGATTCACGAAAACCATCACCTGTGGAGCCGCACGCGCATCGGTCAGGCGCAGGCGGATGGACAGTTCAAGGTAGTTGCGGAATCGCCGGAACTCATTGAGCCGAATCCATTTCCGAAGGGCTATCAGTAGTCGAACGTCATTCCCGCGGAAGCGGGAATCCACTTCGTGGCGAAAAGCGAGTTTAGTGGGCGAAAGTGGATTCCCGCTTTCGCGGGAATGACGGCATAAGCAACACAAGCGCGTTCGTAGTAGTCACATCAAAACCGGAGGTGCATGCCATGTCAGTTTCCGAAATGCTTAACATCGGCATGATGCAGGGCTTCGCGGGCCTCAGCCTGTTTGCCGTGCTGCTCCTCATGGGGCTCGGCCTGGCCATCATCTTCGGCCAGATGGGCGTGATCAACATGGCGCATGGCGAGTTCATGACCATCGGCGCCTACACCATCTACCTGTTCTCCACGATCACGGAAAACCACTTCCCCAAGCTCGTGCAGTCCTACTTCATCTTCGCGATCATTGCCGCCTTCTTCATCGCCTTTGCTGTCGGCTGGTTCATCGAGTGGTCACTCATTCGTCATCTTTACAAGCGTCCGCTGGATACCTTGCTGGCCACCTGGGGTATTTCGCTGGGCATGCAGCAGATCTTCCGCTCTTTCATCGGCCCCAAGGAAGTCAGCCCGACGTTGCCAGACTGGTTGATGGGTTCCTGGTCGCCGCATGAGGGCCTCGATATTCCCATCAACGGCATGTTCGTCATGGCGCTGACATTGGTCGTCACCGGCGGCGTGCTGCTGGCGCTGTACAAATCGCGCTGGGGGCTGCGCGTTCGCGCCACAGTCGCCAATCGCACCATGGCGAATGCCATTGGCATCAACACGAAGAAAACCGACCGGCTGACCTTCGCCATCGGCTGCGGCATCGCCGGCATCGCTGGCGCGGCCTTCACCACGATAGGTTCGACCGGCCCAACCAGCGGCTCGCTGTACATCGTCGATGCCTTCCTGGTGGTGACTTTCGGCGGCGCGGCGAGCCTGCTCGGCACAATGGCTTCGGCCTTCGGCATCGCGCAGATGCAATCGATCAGCGAATTCTTCATGACCGGCTCGATGGCGCGCGTGATCACGCTGCTGACCATCGTGCTGATTCTGATGATGCGGCCGCAGGGGCTGTTCGCTTCGAAGATCCGCCGCTAGGAGTATGTAGATGAGCCCGCATCAAACAAACCGTCATTCCCGCGAAAGCGGGAATCCACTCCTACCCTCGATGCAAGTTTGTGCTGAGAGGTGGATTCCCGCTTTCGCGGGAATGACGGGGGTTGTTGAACGTTGGGCTTCGCTTTGCTCAGCCCAACCTACGCGTCCGATAGCAAGCACATAACAAAGAAACGCACGCAACGAAACGAGGTACCCAGATGATCAGCAAGCTCCTCAGTTCACTCAAAACCTGGATCGACCAACGCGGCCTCAACGGCTTCATCATCCTCGCGATTCTCCTGGCGGTGGTCTTCCCGCTGGCGATGGACAGCTTCCGGCTCAACCTCGTCGGCAAGTACCTCACTTATGGTTTCGTGGCCATCGGCCTGGTCATGGCGTGGGGTTACGGCGGCGTGCTCAGCCTCGGTCAGGGCGTGTTCTTCGGTCTTGGTGGATATGCCATGGCCATGTTCCTGAAGCTCGAAGCCTCCGATCCGATCAGCACCAAGATCCAGTCGACGCCAGGCATTCCCGACTTCATGGACTGGAACCAGATCACCGCCCTGCCCATCTGGTGGGAACCGTTCCGCCATCTTCCCTTCGCACTGCTGGCGGTGCTCGTCGTGCCGACCCTGCTCGCTTTCATCATCAGCTTCGCCATGTTCAAGCGGCGTGTCGGCGGCGTGTATTTCGCCATCATCACGCAAGCCGTGGCGCTGATCCTGACCGTGCTCATCATCGGCCAGCAGGGCTACACCGGCGGTGTGAATGGCATCACCGATCTGAAGACCATGCTCGGCTGGGATACGCGCACCAACAGCGCCAAATACATCCTCTACTTCGTCACCGTGGCGCTGTTGCTCGCCAGCATTTACGGCTGCCAGTGGATACAGAAGAGCAAGCTCGGCACGCTGCTGCTGGCCATGCGCGACAAGGAAGATCGGGTGAGGTTTTCCGGTTATGACGTTGCCATGTTCAAGGTATTCGCCTTCTGCCTCGCGGCATTCCTGTCGGCCATCGGCGGCGCGCTATTCACCTTGCAGGTCGGCTTCATGTCGGCCAGCTTTGTCGGCATCGTGCCGAGTATCGAGATGGTCATCTTCGCTGCGGTCGGTGGACGCATGTCGCTGGTGGGCGCGGTGTATGGCACGTTGCTGGTCAACTTCGGCAAGACCTACTTCTCCGAGAGCTTCCCGGACCTGTGGCTGTTCCTCATGGCGGCGCTGTTCATCGGCGTGGTGATGGCCTTCCCCGATGGTCTGGCCGGTCTGTGGGAGAGCCACATCAAGGGCTGGCTGGCGCGCGGCAGAGCCGCGTTACGCAAGCCGAAAAATCCGGACGCGCCACCGTCGCAAATTGTGCAGCCAGATGCAGATGTCATGACGATGCAAGAGATCGGCTCGCCGCCCCTGGCACGTAGCGCATCCGGCAGTCCGCGCGTGCCGTCCGGCGCGGGCATGCAGGTCTCGGGCATTCAAGGCCAGTCGGCCTGAACAGAACAGAGACACGACAGGAGCCATCATGAGCAACACCGATTTCGTACTCGCCGTGGAAGATCTGACCGTTTCGTTCGACGGTTTCAAGGCTATCGACGCGCTCAACCTCTACGTCAATCAGGGCGAGTTGCGCGTGATCATCGGGCCCAACGGCGCGGGCAAGACGACATTGCTCGATCTGATCTGCGGCAAGACACGCGCCAGCAGTGGCAGCATCAAGTTCAAGAACCACGAGATGACGAAGCTGGCCGAGCACAAGATCGTGCGCTCGGGCATCGGTCGCAAATTCCAGACGCCCTCGATCTACGAGAATCTCAGCGTCTTCAAGAATCTCGAAGTCTCCTTCCCGCGCGGTCGCGGTGTGTTCGGCGCGCTGGCTTTCAAGTGCAGCGACGACGTGAAGGAACGGGTGCAGAGCGTGGCAACGGAAATCGGCCTCGAAGGTTCGCTCGACATGGAAGCGGGCCTGCTCTCGCACGGCCAGAAGCAGTGGCTGGAGATCGGCATGCTGCTGATGCAGGACCCCGAACTGCTGATGCTCGACGAACCCATCGCCGGCATGAGCGCACGCGAACGCGAAGTCACCGCCGATCTGCTCAAACGCATCTGCAAGAACCGCTCGATGATCGTCATCGAACACGACATGGCCTTCGTCGCGCAGATCGCCGACAAGGTCACGGTGATGCACCAGGGGAAGATTCTGGCGGAAGGCTCGATGGACAAGGTGCAGAACGATCCGAAAGTCATCGATGTTTATTTGGGTCATTGAACATATTTAATTGTCATTCCCGCGAAAGCGGGAATCCACTTCCATTTGAGGTGCGCACTTGCAGGTTTGTGGATTCCCGCTTTCGCGGGAATGACGGAATTTAGGGAGAACAACATGCTGAACGTCACCGATCTCCACGTGAGTTATGGCCAGAGCGAAGCGCTGCACGGCATCTCATTCAATGCCAACAAGAACGAGACTGTCGCCATCATGGGACGCAACGGCATGGGCAAGACCACGCTGTTCAAATCGCTGATGGGCGTGCTGCCAGTCAAGAGCGGCAGCATCGAAGTGGCGGGCAGCAATATCTCGAAAGACGAGAGCTATCGCCGCGTCAGCAAGGGCATCGCCTACGTGCCGCAAGGCCGCATGATTTTCTCGACGCTGAGCGTCGAAGAAAACATCCAGACCGGCCTGGAAAACGCGCCGGTCAAGAAAGTGCCCGAGGAAATCTACGCACTCTTCCCCGTGCTGTGGGACATGCGTCGGCGCAAAGGCGGCAATCTCTCCGGCGGCCAGCAACAACAACTCGCCATCGCGCGCGCGCTGGCAACCAACCCCAAAGTGCTTCTGCTCGATGAGCCTACCGAGGGCATCCAGCCTTCCATCATCAAGGACATCGCCAAAGCGCTTAACGAGATTCGCAAGTTGCGCGAGATCACCATCGTCGTCTCCGAGCAGGTGTTGAGTTTCGCGATGGATGTGGCGGATCGGCTATTTGTGATCGAAGGCGGGCGCCTCGTGCATGAGAGCTCGCGGGCCAATACGGATGTGGCCAGGATCAAGCAGTTTCTCTCGGTGTAGTGAGGATGAGGGCTGTTCGACTTCTCCGCGCGCAGGGGAAAAAAGGCATGACGGGCCATTGCGCATGGAAAGCCCTCTACTAGCAGCCGGGAGTCTTTTTTGTTGTTTTGTTTGTGATTGTTTTTTCGCAGCAGGGGACGCGAGGCGCGCAGCAACTCGGCCCACTAAAATCAAGGAGGTGTGCGATGCCTGAAACACTCATCAAAGTCGATCTCAAGCAGTCCCCGTACGAAAACGAACAGATTCATAACCGCTGGCATCCGGATATACCGATGGCATGCTGGGTAAAGCCCGGTGACGATTTCAAGCTCGAAACTTATGACTGGACCGGGGGGTTCATCAAGAACGACGAGTCGGCCGACGACGTACGCGACATCGATCTGACCATCGTGCACTTCCTGTCGGGCCCGGTCGGCGTCGAAGGCGCCGAGCCGGGCGATTTGCTGGTGGTCGACCTGCTCGACATCGGTGCCAAGGAAGACAGCCTGTGGGGCTTCAACGGCTTCTTCTCGAAGAACAATGGCGGCGGTTTTCTCACCGATCATTTCCCGCAGGCGCAAAAATCCATCTGGGATATCAGCGGCCTGTACACGCACTCGCGCCACGTGCCGGGCGTGAAGTTTCCCGGCCTGATCCACCCCGGCCTGATCGGCTGCCTGCCCGATCCGAAGCTGCTGGAGACCTGGAACACGCGCGAGATGGATTTCATCGCCACCGACCCGGATCGGGTACCGCCACTCGCAGCACCGCCCTGCGCCAAGACCGCGCACGCCGGCAAGGCAACGGGCGACGTGAAGACAAAGATTGCAGCGGAAGGTGCGCGCACCGTACCGCCGCGCGAGCACGGCGGCAACTGCGACATCAAGGACCTGTCGCGCGGCTCGAAGATTTTCTTCCCGGTTTACGTGAAGGGTGCGGGCCTGTCCGTCGGTGACCTGCACTTCTCGCAGGGCGATGGTGAAATCACTTTCTGCGGCGCCATCGAGATGGCCGGCTGGGTACACATGAAGGTGTCATTGATCAAAGGCGGCATGGCGAAGTACGGCATCAAGAACCCGATCTTCAAACCCAGCCCGATCACGCCGAACTACAACGACTACCTCATCTTCGAAGGCATCTCGGTCGATGAAGCCGGCAAGCAGTACTACCTCGACGTGCACATCGCCTATCGCCAGGCCTGCCTGAATGCCATCAACTACATGACCAAGTTCGGCTACACGCCGGCGCAGGCCTACTCGATTCTCGGTACGGCGCCCGTGCAGGGGCATATCAGCGGCGTGGTAGATATTCCGAATGCATGCGCGACTCTGTGGTTGCCGACGCAGATATTCGACTTCGACATCAACCCGTCTGCGGCAGGGCCGGTGAAGTCGGTGACAACAGATGTGCCAATGCCCTTGTCGCCGGACGTCATTTAACGGCCCGTCATTCCCGCGCAAGCGGGAATCCACTTACACGTGACAGGTGAGCTTGTGCTCTGGAGTGGATTCCCGTTTTCACGGGAATGACGTTTAAGTATTATTTGTAAGCGAGGTACCCATCATGATTCACGGCGATATTTCCAGCAGCAAAGACACAGTCGGCGTCGCGGTGGTGAATTACAAGATGCCTCGCCTGCACACCAGTGCCGACGTACTCAATAACGCACGCGCCATTGCACACATGCTCGAAGGCATGAAGGTCGGCCTGCCGGGCATGGACCTGGCGATCTTCCCCGAGTACAGCACGCACGGCATCATGTACGACAACGCCGAGATGTACGA
>JAQGMF010000026.1 GCA_028292505.1 Rhodocyclales bacterium | reverse complement strand
GGGGGAGGGTGGCCGGAGGCTGGGAGAGGGGTTCGCGTGACAGAAGCGCGAGCGCCGCGTCGACAAGCAACTCAGTGTCGGGGCGCGGAATCAGCGTATCGCGCGTGACGCGAAACACGCGCCCATAGAACTCGCGATGACCGACCAGGTGTGCAATCGGTTCGCCCGCCTCTCTGCGCTGCAACCATTCGGCATAAATGCGCGCAGCATCAGGAAGCAGCGCACGTTCCGGAAAACCGACCAGCGTCGCGGCGCTACAACCGCTCGCTTCACGCAGCAAGATCTTGGCGTCCACGCTGTCGATGCGGCCACGCGCCATCTGCAAAGCCTCACCGAGCGTGGCCGGCAGCTTCATCATGTCTCGCCAGTCAGTGCCGCCAGCAACTCGGTCTGGTGCTCAGTAATCAGCGCGTCAATCAGTTCGCCGATATCGCCATCCATCGCAAAATCCAGCTTGTAGAGCGTGACGTTGATGCGGTGATCGGTGATGCGGCCCTGCGGAAAGTTGTAGGTACGGATGCGCTCGGAACGATCGCCGCTGCCGACCAGGCTCTTGCGCGTCGCCGCTTCCTTCTGCTGCGCTTCACGTGTCTGTGCGTCCTTGATGCGCGCCGCTAGCACGCTCATGGCCTGCGCCTTGTTGCGGTGCTGCGAGCGATCGTCCTGGCACTCGACTACGATGCCGGACGGGATATGCGTAATGCGTACC
The DNA here is from genome assembly GCA_028292505.1 of Rhodocyclales bacterium. Lineage (GTDB taxonomy): Bacteria > Pseudomonadota > Gammaproteobacteria > Burkholderiales > Rhodocyclaceae > Viridibacterium. The sequence goes on along the minus strand of JAQGMF010000026.1, from coordinate 26,359 downwards.
GCCGAGTCGGTCTTGTTGATGTGCTGGCCGCCCGCACCGCTGGCGCGGAAAGTGTCGATGCGCAAGTCCGCCGGATTGATGTTGACCTCCGCCACTTCATCGGCCTCGGGCATCACCGCAACGGTGCACGCCGAAGTGTGGATGCGGCCCTGCGTCTCGGTCACCGGCACGCGCTGCACGCGATGGCCGCCAGACTCGAACTTGAGTTTCGAATACGCGCCGAACCCGACGACGCGCGCGATGACTTCCTTGTAACCGCCGAGGTCGGACTCGCTCGCCGACACGATCTCGACTCGCCAGCCCTGGCGCTCGGCGTAGCGCGTGTACATACGCAGCAAATCGCCGGCGAACAGCGCCGCTTCGTCGCCGCCGGTGCCCGCACGGATTTCGAGAAACAGGTTGCGCTCGTCGTTCGCATCCTTGGGCAGCAAAGCAACTTGCAATTCGGCTTCGATGCGCGCCTGTGCTGCGCGCGCATCGGTCTGCTCGCTCAAGCCCAGTTCCTTCATCTCGGGTTCGCCGAGCATCTCCTGCGCGGTACGCTCATCGGCCTCGGCCTGCAGGAAATCCTTCCACAAACCGACGACCTGGCCGATGTCGGCGTGCTCGCGCGACAGCTTGCGATACTGGTCCATATTAGCCGTCGCCGTCTCGGTCGCCAGCAAGGCATCGAGTTCCTGCAGGCGTTCGGCGAGTTGTTCGAGTTTGTTGCGAATGCTTTGTTTCATTGTTTGCCGTTGTCATCTTCGCCGCGAGTGGAATCCGGCGGCGAATCGAGATTGAATACCTGCCTGACCGTCGCGGAGGCGCCCGCAGCCGTCTCGACGTCGGCACGATTGAGAAATTGCGATGGTCCATGCAACAACTTGTTCGTCAGGCCACGCGACAGTTGTTCCATCACCTGCTCTGGCGCTTCGCCGCGCGACAGGGCACGCTGGGCACGCGCCAACTCTTCCTGTCGCAGCAACTCGGCGTGGCCGCGCAAGGCACGAATGGTGGGCACCGCCTCGCGTCCGTCGACCCACTGCGCGAAGTTCAGGACGCCCAGATCGATAATGACTTCAGCATCCTGCACGGCGGCTTGACGTAAAGCCTTGCCTTCGGAAACGATCTGTACCAGATCGTCGACAGTGTAGAGAAACACGTTCGACAGGCGCGCCACTTCGCTTTCGATGTCGCGCGGCACTGCCAGGTCGACCATCACCATTGGCCGCTGCCGCCGCGCCTTCAGCGCGCGCTCGGCCATGCCGTGGCCGATGATGGGCAACGGACTGCCGGTGCACGAAACGACAACGTCATAATCGGCAAGGCGCTCGCCGACGCTCGACAAGCTCATCGCATCGCCGCGCACACGCTCGGCAAGCTGTTCGGCACGCGCCAGCGTGCGATTGGCGATACTGATGCGCTGCGGTGAGGAACCGGCAAAATGGGCGGCGGCCAAAGCCACCATTTCGCCGGCACCGACGAACAGCACACGCGTCTGACGCATGTCGCCAAAGATACGTTCGGACAGCCTCACAGCTGCAGCGGCCATCGATACCACGCTCTCGCCGATTGCGGTCGTTGAGCGCACTTCCTTGGCAACGGAAAAGCTTTTCTGGAACAAGCGATGCAGGGTACTACCCAGGCTGCCTGCCGTTTCGGCCAGGCGCACCGCTTCCTTGAGCTGACCGAGAATCTGCGGCTCGCCCAGCACCATCGAGTCCAGCCCGCTGGCGACGCGAAATACGTGGCGCACGGCGTCGTTGTCGGGGTGACTGTAGAGGTAGGGGGAAATGTCCGGCAGCGACAGGCGATGGTAGGCCGCGAGCCAGTCTGCCGCCTGCTGCGGGTCTTGCGTCGCGCAGTAGAGCTCGGTGCGATTGCAGGTCGACACGATGGCGGCTTCCTGCACGGCAGGCAGACTCACCAACTCTCCCAGCGCCGCAATCAATCGCTCAGGCTGGAACGCCACGCGCTCGCGAATGGCGATGGGCGCGGTGTGATGATTCAGGCCGAGGGCGACAAGTTGCATGGGCTGCATTGCAGCAGGCATCCGCCAGAGATAGGTTGTCCGTTGCGGTTATAACAAGATTGGCTGCGTTTGGACATGCTCGCCGCGTCCCGCCGCAGCCGATGCTCAGGGACGGCCACAAATCAGGAACGACCCGAAATGAAAACGGGCCACTTTATTGGCCCGTGGTCACGGGCCAATACCTGAACCCATGGAATTCCTGGTGGCCTGGGGCGGAATCGAACCACCGACACGCGGATTTTCAATCCGCTGCTCTACCAACTGAGCTACCAGGCCAAATGAAGCTCGCCATTGTAGCGGCCGACCGCGCCTCGCGCAAGGCGACCTTGCATGTTCCAGTGGCTCCGGGGACATTGTGTTACTACCTGCCTTAAAGCTAAATATGTCTCTTTGCATGCCGTTATTTTGCAGAGTGTGCCGGGCGAATACGCAAACTGGCCCGATCGAACATGCTGAACACGTGGGTTGTCCCGGACTTTGCCGAACGCGTTATCTATTCTCCCTCGATGAACAAGCCCCGAACTGCCGAAGCTATGGAAGTCTTCGTCACGCCCGAGCAGTTGTGCGTGGGGTTGTACGTGCATATCGATCTGCCCTGGTTCAGTCATCCATTCAGTTTCAATAGCTTCAAGATCCGTTCGCCGGAACAGATTTCGACTTTGCGCGGACTCGGCGTGGTGCAGTTCCGCATCGATCCGACACGTAGCGACGCACCGCCGCCAAACACTGCGGCGACGAGCGTGGAAGCGCCGCAGCCGGTGCCAGAACCGAATACGCAAGCGAACGTCCCGCAGTCGCCGAGTCCGCTCGATCTGGCGCGTCAAGAACGCGCCCGCCAGTTGCAGGAGCGCAAGGAGAAGCAGGCGCAGATCGAGAAGTCCTTCATCAAGGCTAGCGGCATCATGCGTAACGTCAATCGCAGCCTGCTGTCGAATCCACGCGAATGCATCCAGGAGGTCGGCGCCCTGGTTGATCAGATGGTGCAGGCCTTCCTCGAAGAGCCCGAAATCACACTGCACGTCATGGGAGAGAAAGCCGGCGGCGAAGAGGTCTACTACCACGGGCTGAACATTGCGGTGCTGGCGATGATGCTGGCCGGCGACCTCGGCCTGGCAGCGGAGGACACACGTCTGCTTGGCCTTGGTGCGCTGTTTCATGACATTGGCCTAATGGATGTGCCGGACAAGGTACTGAAGAAAAATCCCGAAGAACTGAACCACGCCGAACGCGAATTGCGCAAACTGCACACGGAATATGGCGTGCGCTTGGCGCAGAAAGTCGGCTTGCCCGAAACCGTGCAGGTCATCATCGCCCAGCATCACGAGTTGGCCGATGGCACCGGCTATCCCAAAGGGCTTAGGGACACTGCCATCCATCCTCTGGCGCGCATCGTATCGATGGTCAACCACTACGATAATCTTTGCAATCCAGGCGATCTCACGCGCGCGCTGACGCCGCACGAAGCACTGTCGATGATGTTTGCGCAGCGCCGCGCCAAGTTCGAGCCACGCGCGCTGCAGCTGATGATTCGCAGTCTCGGCGTCTATCCGCCCGGCAGTATCGTCAAGCTTTCCAATGACGCCATCGCGCTGGTGCAATCGGTCAACCCGGCCAAGCCGCTGCGTCCCTGGGTGCTGCTCTACGATCCGGCCGTGCCCAAGGACGAAGCCATATCCATAGACCTGGAACAGGAACCCGATCTCAATATCGTCAAGGCCATCCGGCCGATCCAGCTGCCTGCTGCCGTGTACGACTACCTGAGCCCGCGCAAACGGGTGACGTATTACTTTGATGCAGATTCCACCAACGGAGCAAAGCGCCAATGATTGCCGCGCGCGACAGCGAAAGCAGCGGCGCCGAACGGGACACCTGGCTGCTCGCGGAACTGCTGCGCTTCTCGAAGGAAATACTGCTGCTCGTCGACGCCGCCTCACTACAGATCATCGCCGCCAATGCAGCCGCCTTCGAGGAACTCGGCTACGCACGCAATGACCTCGTCGGACGCCCCATCACCGACATCGAATGCGCCCTGGCCGATGTGTTTTTCTGGGAAGAAGTGCGCAACGGTGGCAATGCCGAAGTCAACGATACGGAAGGCATGTACCAGCGCGCCGATGGCAGCACCCTGACCGCGCGCAAGAGCATCCTGCGCAGCCGCAGCGAGACGGGCTGGTTGGTGGTGCGCGCCGCAAATATCGCCGCCGAGAAGCATGTCGAGGAAGAACTTGCGCACATGGCCTCGCAGTTGCGCGCCACGCTCGAAGCCACCGCCGATGGCATCCTCGTGCTCGACCGCAACGGCAATATCGCGAATATGAATCGCCGCTTCGCCGAATTGTGGAAGTTGCCCGCCGAGCTGCTGCTACGCCATGACGACAAACGCCTGTTCGCCGACATCACCGCCCAGCTCAAGCAGCCCGCACCAGATCGCCTGAGACTGGCGATGCTTTCGCCGCAGGAAGAGAGCGAGAGTTTCGACACACTCCATTTAAATGACGAACGCGTATTCGAATGCAAGTCGCGCCCGGCGCGACATGCCGAACAGATAATTGGCCGCGTCATCTCCATCACCGATGTGACCGAACGCCATCGTGCCGAGCAGGCATTGATCCACGCGCGCGATGCGGCCGACGCGGCGAGTCGCGCCAAGGGCGAATTCCTCGCCATGATGTCGCACGAAATCCGCACCCCGATGAATGGCATCATCGGCATGGCACAACTGCTACAGATGAGCGAGCTGCCCGACGAGCAACGCGAATACGTCGACACCATGCGCAGCAGTGGTGAGGCGCTGATGCAGATCATCAACGACATCCTCGATTACTCGAAGATCGAAGCGCGCAAGCTGCAACTGGAAAACACCGGCTTTGATCTGCCCGCGCTGCTCGAAGATCTGCGCAAACTCTTTGCCGCCCAGCGGCGCGAGAACGGGCCGCGTTTCTCGATCAGCGTCTCGCCAGAGGTGCTGTCCTGCTTGCAGGGCGACCCGGTGAGACTGCGGCAAATCCTGCTCAATTTGGTCGGCAACGCATTCAAGTTCACCGCCACCGGCGAAATCGGCCTGAACGTGTGCGCCACGAAAGTGGATCGCTATCACACTACCTTGCTATTCAGCGTGCGCGACACCGGCATTGGCATTCAGCAGGACAAGCTCGAACACATCTTCACGCCCTTCGAACAGGCGGACATGTCCACCACGCGGCGCTTCGGCGGCACCGGTCTGGGCCTGTCCATCTGCCGCATGCTGTGCCTCATGATGGGCGGTGAAATCGGTGTCAATAGCGAAGTGGGCAAGGGCTCCGAGTTCTGGTTCACGGCAAACTTCGGACTCGAAACCACCGCCATCGCCGCACCGTTCAGCCATTCCCATACCAGCGCACTCAATGCGGACTCTGTTGTGCTGATCGTCGAAGACAATGCCGTCAACCTGCTGGTGCTGACTAACCTGCTGCGCAAGCTCGGCGCGAAGAACATCCTCAGCGCCGTCAATGGTCGCGATGCCCTTGCGCTGTGCCAGGAACAAGCCTTCGATATGATTTTCATGGACACGTCGATGCCCGTCATGGACGGACTCGAAACCACCAGTGCGTTGCGCACGAGTGGCTCGAACTGTTACATCGTTGGCGTCAGCGCAGATGCCATGGCCGAAGAGCGCCATCGCGCGCTGGAAACCGGCATGAACGACTACATTACCAAGCCCGTTTCGCTCGACGCCTTGCACGGGGCGATTGCACGCTGGCACGAAGCAAAGATATAAGTCGGGCGAGCCGCAAATGCGGACTCCCGCTACACTCGCGCCATGAGCGAATTTGCGCGCACCCTTATCGCATGGCAGTCCACGCACGGCCGCAATGATCTTCCCTGGCAACAGAATCGAGAGCCCTACCATGTCTGGCTCTCCGAGATCATGCTGCAGCAGACGCAGGTCGACACCGTCATCCCCTACTACCAGCGCTTCCTGCAGCGCTTCCCCGGTGTTGCCGCGTTGGCAGACGCGCCACTGGATGATGTGCTCGCCCTGTGGAGCGGGCTCGGCTATTACGCGCGTGCCCGCAACCTGCATCGCGCGGCGCAGCGGGTCATCAGCGAATATGACGGTGTATTTCCGTGCAGCGCCGCCGAACTCGTCAAGCTGCCCGGCATCGGCCGCTCCACCGCCGCAGCGATCGCTTCGTTCTGCTATGGCGAGCGCGTCGCCATTCTCGACGGCAACGTCAAGCGCGTGTTGGCGCGCCACTTCGGCATCGAGGGTTTTCCAGGAGAACGCGCCATCGAGCAGGATATGTGGACGCTGGCCGAATCGCTGGTGCCGGAAAATGACATTGACGTTTATCCGCAAGCCATCATGGATCTCGGCGCAACGCTATGCACGCGCAGTCGGCCACTGTGCCTGCATTGCCCGGTGCACACTACCTGCGTGGCGCGCGCCGAAGGACGACAAGCCGAGCTACCGACCGCCAAGCCGCGCAAGGCCGTGCCGCAACGCGCAAACGCCATGCTGGTGCTGCGTGCAGGCAATCGCGTTCTGCTCGAACAACGTCCGGCGAGCGGCATCTGGGGCGGGCTTTTCAGCCTGCCGGAGCTGGCGCCCGACGAAGACGCCAGCGCACTCTTGCAACGCCGCTTCGGCTTGTCCGTCACGACAACACCGAGCGCGCTGCCGCCCGTGCGCCACAGCTTCACGCACTTCAGCCTGACGATCCAGCCCTGGCTTGTTGTGCTGGCGCAGATGCCTGCATCGCTCAATGAGCCGACGTTGAACTGGGCCGCCCTCGATGCGCTCGACACGCTGGGCCTGCCCGCACCCATCCGCCGGCTGCTGGAATCGTTGCCGTAGAGCTGATTGGCAAGGGTTTGCACAAGCCTTGGCACCAGCAGGGTAGTCGCGGCGCAGCGCGGCTGCGATAATGCGCGGATGAGAATCAAGTTCACCAAAATGCAGGGCCTCGGCAACGACTTCGTCGTCATCGACGCGGTGCGTCAGTCCGTCGCGCTCACGCGCGAGCAGGCGGCCTTCCTCGCCGACCGTCATTTCGGTGTCGGCTGCGACCAGATACTCATTGTCGAACGCCCGACGCAGGCAGGCGTCGACTTCGGCTATCGCATCTTCAACGCCGATGGCGGGGAGGTTGAGCAGTGCGGCAATGGCGCGCGCTGCTTCGTGCGCTTCGCGCTGGACCAGCACCTCACAGACAAACGCGAGATTCGCGTCGAGACCAAGTCGGGCATCATCACGCCGCGCCTTGAGAACAATGGCGAAGTCACCGTGGATATGGATGTGCCGATCTTCGAAGCGGTGCGCATTCCATTCATCAGCGATTCCGACGCATTGGTTCAGTCGCTAAATGTCGCCGGCAATGACATTGCCATTACGGCCGTGTCGATGGGCAACCCGCATGCCGTGCAAGTCGTTGTCGACGTCGATAGCGCGCCGGTTGAAACGCAGGGCCCGCTGATCGAACATCACCCGCGCTTTCCGGCGCGCGTCAATGCCGGTTTCATGCAGATCGTCGATGCCCACCATATCCGTCTGCGCGTCTTCGAACGCGGCGCCGGCGAAACGCTTGCCTGCGGCACCGGCGCCTGCGCTGCGGTGGCGGCGGGCATCGCGCGTGGCCTGCTCGAATCGCCGGTGCGCGTGCAGACGCGTGGCGGCGAGTTGTCGATTGCCTGGCGTGGCGTTGGCTCGCCCGTCTTCATGACCGGCCCGGCCGTTTCCGTTTTCGAAAGCGAAATCGAACTGCCCGCCTAACCTGTTTTTAGCCTCGGAAATCCAGCATGCACGCACAAGACGTCATCCGCTTCCTGCAAGACAATCCCGCCTTCTTCGAAGAAAACCCGGACCTGCTCGCGCAACTCACCGTGCCGCATCACACGGGCGGTCAAGCCATTTCGCTTACCGAGCGACAAGTGTCGACGCTGCGCGAAAAACTGCTGCAGGTGCAGGGCAAGCTCTCCGAACTGGTGGTCTTCGGCGAAGAGAACGACTCAATCTCGGAGAAGGTGCATCGCCTCACACTGGCGCTACTCACCGCCGAGAGTTTCGAGTCGGTCAGCCAGGCGATCTACACGCATCTCGTGGAAGACTTCGCCGTCCCGCATGTGCAGTTGCGCATCTGGAACAGCATCCTCAAACGCCCTCTGCCGGAGTTCATCGAAGTCAGCGAGAGCCTGCTGTTCTTCGCCGCCGACCTGCACCGTCCGCTATGCGGTGCCCCGCAACAAACGGAAGTGCTCGACTGGTTCGGCGACGCCGCCGGCCTGTTGCGCTCCTGGGCGCTGATCCCGCTGCGCCGCGACGCTCAAGTCTTCGGCATGCTGGCCCTCGGCAGCGAGGACGCGCAGCGCTTCTTCCCGGAGATGGGCACGCTCTATGTCGAACGCATAGGCGATCTGGTGAGTGCGGCGGTGTTGCGGCACGTGGGCTGACGCGATTTGCAGGGCATGGAAGCATATGCCTTACGTAGAGCGCAGTGGATACTGCGCCGTATGTTTGCGTCATCATGCGGCGCAGTTGTCACTGCGCCCTACGACCCTTCAGCACATGGGTTGACGCGGTGATTCAGACGTTTTCCGGCAGATGTCGGGCATCGCTGCGCTCACCCCAATCTACACATCACAACGGAGGTACGTCGTCTCCGTCCTCACCCGGATCGAGCTCCGGCCCCGGAACACGATAGGCTTCCGACGCCCAGGCGCCAATATCGATCAGTTTGCAACGCTCGGAACAAAAAGGGCGCCAGCTACTGGCAGGTTCCCACGCCACGGGTTTTGCGCAGGTCGGGCAACTCACTGCACGGGGTTTCTTTGGGATCGGATCGGATTCACGCATGGTCGGACTCAATAATGCCAACAGCATCTAACATTCATTCGGTCGCTTGTTCGGGCGGCGTAGCCACCTCGCAGCGGTTCTTGCCCTGTAGCTTGGCCTGATACATCGCCCGGTCCGCCGCGGCGATCAAGGCGTCCACACTCCTGGCGTGATTCGGTGCGATGGCCACGCCGACGCTCACCGTAATGCTGGCCAGTGTGCCGTCGAAATTGAAGATCAGACCACTGGCTTTTTCCAGCACACGGCGTGCCAGTTGCTCCATGCGCTCGGTCGAGGTGTGCGCCACGAGAATAGCGAATTCGTCGCCGCCAAGGCGGAAGAACATTTCGTTGCGCCGTACGATGCTGCCGATTTCCGCCGCCAGCCGAATGAGTACTTCATCGCCCGCCTGATGACCGAAGGTATCATTGACCGGCTTGAAGCCATCGAGGTCGAAACTGAGCAGGCCGACCTGTTCGCTACGGCGTTCGCCGTCGGCAAGATGCCTTTCGATTTCCTCTAGGAAACGGCGGCGATTGTAGAGGCCGGTGAGCGGGTCGCGTTCGGCCAGCTCGGTGAGGCGTTGCTCGGCATAGCGCGCTTCGGTGACATCCTCGAACACCCACACGCGCCCGATCGGCTTGGAGCCATCGGCCGCGGGCACCACCGCCGAGACCTCGCGAATGATGCGTCCGTCATTGAGCAGCACATCGAAGGGCTCGCTGTTCTGGCGCGACAGTACGACTTCCTCGATATGCCTCTGGTATTCGTCGTCGTTGGCCCGCATGCCCTGCGTGCGCTCGATGAGCAAGGAGTCGCGCGTGCCGACGATAGCCTCGCGCGACGCCAATTGCCACAGCTCGACGGCCGGCTGATTGATGTAGACGATGCGTCGGTCGCGGTCGACGAAGAGGATACCTTGCTCGACCGTGTCGAGGAGCGATGACAAACGCATTTTCTCGTCGTTGCTGCGCTTGAGATAGTGCTCCTTGAGCGCCTGCGCGCGACGCAACGCGGCGACGGTTTCGAGCAGCTTGAGTTCGACGTCCTTGCGCCGCTGGATATCCTGCGCCGAAAACCGCACGCCGACGGTATGACCCTCGGCATCGCGATTGACGCTCCAGCGGCACGAGAACCAGCGCAAGGTGCCGTCGCGATGATGCACGCGCAATTCGTGGTCCTCGCGCGCTTCGCCCGACAGGCCACGTCGCGCCAGTTCTTTCATCAGCGGCCGATCTTTTACATACACCCACAGGTCGATAAGATTGGCCGCCTCGAAGCACTCGTTCAGCGAATAGCCGGTTACGCGCTCGGACGCCGGATTCAGCCACAGCAGGCGGCCGCCACGCGAAAAATAGGCCTCTATGCCAACGGAATCTTCGGCCAACTGGCGGTACCAGCGCACCTCTTCGCGCAACTGATCGGTGCGCCTCTCCATGCTCCGACCCCAGTTGCCGATGGCATCACCGAGGCCGTCGAGCGAGGCCCAGCCGGCGTGCGGCAATTCGGGCACGGTCTGCGATTTCACCGCCGCTTCGATGCGTTCGCGCAACTCATCGGCCCGGCGCATCGACGTGCCGCGCGCCATGCGAGCGGCGAGAGTCTGCAGCAGCCACACCAGGGCACCCAGCGACAGCGTCAGGAACGCAACGTGAAAAATACTGCCCTGGCTGGCAAACCATGTGACCCCCATCACCGACACGGCCGACAACAGCGCATACGCACGGCGCGCCCAGCGCCAATGCAGTGGCGAAAAAGCCACTGCGGGGGTGCTGGGTTTGTCGAGCGGAGACTGGATCGGCATTTCGTATCGCTATGCCGTTTGACTATTTGTCTTCATACGCTGCTCCGCATCGGTCGATTTCGGTCACAGGGATTTCATCAGAACCTTGGAGCGGCGCTGATAGTTGTACAGGTCGCGCTTGCGTCCCGGCAGTGCTTCGGGGCCGACTTCGGCAAAGCCGCGTTCGCGGAACCAGTGTTCGGTACGCGTCGTCAGCACGAACAGGCGTTGCAGCCCCTGCGCGCGTGCGCGCTGTTCAATTTGCAGCAATAATCGTTCGCCGAGACCCGCACGGCGATACTCGATCGTCACCGCCAGGCAGGCCATCTCCGCCATGCCGTCTTCGGGAAAGGGGTACAGCGCGGCGCAACCGACTACGACACCGTCATTTTCGGCGAGCGTGAAGCGTTCGATCTCCTGCTCCAGCAATTCGCGTGGGCGCCGCACCAGCGTGCCGTCGGCTTCCAGCGGCGCGATCAGCGACACCAGCGAAGCGACGTCATCGTTGTCGGCTTCGCGCAAGCGGTACAGCGGATCGCGCGTGACCATCGTGCCGACACCCTGACGCGTGAAGAATTCGAGCAGCAGTCCGCCGTCCTTATCGCGATCGATCAGGTGGGCACGCGCTACGCCCTGACGCACCGCGCGCACTGCCCGCGGCAGGAACAGGTGCAGGTCTTCAGTGAGCCCCTTGCCCTCGTTGAACATGTGTTCGGCCTCATCGGCGGTGATGGCCTCGATGAGGCGGCCCTCGTCGTCGAGCAGGCCCGGCGCATCGCACAGGTAGATAAGCTTCTCGGCTTTCAGCGCAACGGCCACTGCCTCGGCCACTTCCTCCATGGCAAGGTTGAATATTTCGCCGGCGGGCGACACACCGAGCGGCGTGATCAGCACGACGTTCTGCTGGTCCAGATCGGCAACGATTTCTTCGACGATGACCTTGCGCACCGAGCCGGTGAATAGATGGTCGATGCCATCGACCACGCCGATCGGCCGCGCGGTGATGAAGTTGCCGCCCGTGACGCGCATCCACGCGCCAGCCATCGGCGTGTTCGGCAAGCCTTGCGACAAGCAGGCTTCGAGCTCGATGCGTGTGATGCCCATGCCGGCCTTGACCGCTTCGAGCGCCCGCACATCGGTGATGCGCAGGCCATGGTGATAGCGCGACTCCAGGCCACGCCGCGCCAGTTCCTGCTCGATATGCGGACGCGAACCGTGCACCAGCACCAGGCGCACGCCCAGCGCAGCCAACAGGTTCACGTCATGGCAGAGGTCTTGCAGCAACTCGCCCTGTGCCACTTCGCCACCGAATGCCAGCACGAAAGTCTTGCCGCGGAAAGCATGAAAATACGGCGCCGCGCCGCGTACCCAATCGACGAAGCGTATGGCATCGTCATTAGCCATCTGCGTGGCAGCGGCCACGCTCTCGCGGAATACGCGCGGCCCGGCCGGTGTGCCCTCGTGAAGGATCTCGACGGGCTTTTTGCCGGCCACTACCTCATCCTTGTCTTTCGCCCCGCTTGCAGCACGCTTGTTCAAAACAAGTCCCTTCCCCAAATTGCAATTTCAGAAATCGCCCCACAGAGCCAGCATCGCCGCCACGGCCGCCAGCCCCGCCGTTTCCGTGCGCAATACGCGCGGCCCCATCGATACCGGCTGGCAGCCTGCATGCGCTGCCACTTTCAATTCCGCGTCGCTCCAACCGCCTTCGGGCCCGACCAGCAACGCGATTGGACCGGTGGGGCGTGACATGCTGGACAATCGCTCTCCTTTTTCCGGATGCAGGATCCAGCGCTGCATGTTCTGCGCCTGCCCGCCCAACCAATCCGCCAGGCTTTGCAATTCGCCGACCCGCAACGGCCGATTACAACCGCATTGCTCGGCGGCCGATACCGCAACCTGACGCCAGTGCGCCAGCCGTTTGGCCTCGCGATCACCGACGAGTTTCAATACGCTGCGCTCAGCGGCGACGGGCTGCACGCAACGCACGCCCAGCTCGGCGGCTTTCTGCACGATCCAGTCCATCTTGTCGGCTACTGCCAGCGCCTGCACCAGGCAGATATCGAGCGGCGCCACGCGTTCGACTGCATCGTAATCCTTCAAACTTACACGAAGCTCACGGCCTGCCCCGTGCAAGCTGCCACGGAATTCGCCGCCTTCTCCGTTGAACAGCACCAGTTCATCGCCTTCATGCAAGCGCAATACCTGGCCAGCGTGATGCGCCAACTCGCGCGGTAGAAGTATCTCGGTCCCCACACTCAAGGACATGGGGCAGAAAAAGCGTGGAAGCATGAGCTATGATCTTTGAAGGCCTGTCGTGTTGCACCGGAAATGTCGGTTGATTCTCCGTGCCGCGACGTGTTGGCGAAATAAGGCAAGAGCAGGGCAAAAACAGGCTATTTTCGCCGGTTTTTGCGTGAGTGTGCGAAATGAGTACCAAGTGAATGCGAAAGTGCTGTGCAAAGCGGGTGCAAGCCAATGGCAAGTCTGAGCACGCCTGTATGTGATTTTGGCCGTCCCGCGCCCGATTTTGCGCTCGCCGACCTGCGCCGATCCATCTTTCATACGCCCGAATCCGCACGTGGTTCGCAGGGCCTGCTGGTCATGTTCATCTGCAATCACTGCCCCTACGTGCGCGCCGTCATTCAGCGCATCGTGCGCGACTGTCGCGAATTGGCGGAGCATGGTATCGGCAGCATCGCCATCATGCCGAACGCGGTAGAGGACTTTCCCGAAGACGGGCCGGAACACATGTTGCACTGGGCCGACACACTGAATTTTTCATTCCCATATGTCATAGATGAGACGCAACAGGTGGCGCACGAATACGGCACGCTATGCACGCCGGATTTTTTCGGTTTCAACGCCGACCTGCAATTGCAGTATCGCGGCCGGCTCGATGCTTCGCGCAGGGAGACTGCGCCCGAAGACGCGCGGCGTGAGCTGTTCGAAGCTATGTTGCAGGTTGCGCAGACGGGCCATGGTCCGTCGGAGCAGGTTGCCAGCATCGGCTGTTCGATCAAATGGCATAGCGGTTTCAAAGCGGCATGGCAGCACCCGCAACAATGAAAGCGCCACAATTGGCGCAGGCCCGTGCCCTGGAATCACTGGTCCGCGATGTGGCGCGCGACACCATCCTGCCGCGTTACATGAAGGCCGTGCGCCAGCACAAGAGCGACGGTAGCGCATTCACCGAAGTAGATCTTGCCGTGCAGAAAGCACTCATCGCGCGGCTATCGGAAATCTACGAAGCGCCCGTCATAGGCGAAGAAATGAGCCCGGCCCAGCATCGCGAACGCTGGCGCAATGGGACCGAGGGCCTGTGGTGTATCGACCCCATCGACGGCACCACCAACTTTGCCAATGGCATACCGCTGTTCGCTGTCTCGGTGGCGTGGATGGTCGGCGGCGAGACGCAGTTCGGCGTGGTGTACAACCCCATCACCGACGAAGCTTTCTATGCTGGCCTTGGTCAGGGGGCATGGCTCAACGGTACGCGTCTGCCACTGCGCAAGGCGGCCAAGCAGCTTGCCGGCGCGGTGGCTGGCATCGACTTCAAGCGTCTGCCCGTACATCTCGCCGCCGCACTGGTCACGCACAAACCCTTCTATTCGCAGCGCAACTTTGGCTCCAGCGCGCTGGAATGGTGTTTCGTCGCCGCCGGTCGCCTCGACGTCTACATCCACGGCGGCCAGGCCTTGTGGGACTATGCCGCCGGCCGCCTGATTCTTGCCGAGGCGGGTGGCAGCAGCAGCCTGCTCGACGGCAAGCCGGTCCATGCCGAACCGCTGCATAAGAGCACTGTCGTGCTCGCGGCCAATCCGCAATTGCACGCGCAATGGCTTGGCTGGCTGCAGAATCACATTTCCTCGGGCTCCTGAGGCTCCGTAAGCATTGCGCAAGAAACATTCCGAAATCGGCGCAATGACGTAAAAATATAATTTCCGAAAATCTTTTCGCTTTCGCGAAATCTCTCCGAACGAAGATATTATTTGCGCTGATTTTTGGTTCGAGGAATGACGGTTCCTGCTCAGTACGTCGGTGACACTGCCGACACTCCGATTCGTCGCTCCTATTCGTTGATGCGTTCAAAGCTCGTGCGCAAGGCTTTCCACCGAGAAAAGCTATCAGCGCGCGACTTCCATTGGAGAAAAACATGCATACCAGAAACCCTGCCGGGCGGCTTCTCGCCCTGTCCCTCTCGACCCTCGCGCTGTGCCTGACACAGGTCGTTGCACTCGCGCAGACCAGCCCATCGGCGGTCGGCATTGTGGTCGATGCAACTGGCAAGAAGCAGCCTATCGGTACCGATTTTATCGGTCTGAGCTATGAAGGCGGCACCTTGGTGGCAAATGCCAGCGGCAAGCACTTGTTCAGCGCCGCCAACACGCCGCTGCTGAACATGTTCCGCACGCTGGGCGTCAAGAACCTGCGCATCGGTGGCAACTCGTCGGAGCGTCTCACCACCGCGTCGACCGACGCGGATCGCGCCGCCGTTTTCGAATTCGCCCAGGCCGATAATCTGAATGTCATTTTCAACCTGCGCATGAAGCCGACCGCAGCGGGCGAAACCACGACGGACCAAGCCTACCAGGTCGGCATTGCCGAAACTCTGACGCGCGACTACAGCGCCAACCTGCAGGCGCTGGAACTCGGCAACGAGCCGGACAATGGCAGCTTCACGGATTACAACCAGTATCACGCGCTGGCGGCGTCCTACATGGTCGATGTACTGGCCCAGCCACACGCCGGCGGCGTACTGTTCGTCGGTCCGTCCGCCACCAGCGGCCGTGTGACGACATGGCCGGCGCTGTTCGCCAACGACTTCAAGTCGACAGGCAAGATCCGCTACGTCACGCAACACTGGTATCCCGCCGGCAACTCGGGCACCGTGACCGACCAGGCTGCCGAGCGCAACAAGATTCTCGCCGCAACTTTTCCCAACAGCTATCTGACGTTCTACAACAAGTTCGTCCCAGCCGTTCAGGCGGCCGGTCTGCCGTACCGCATGGAAGAAACAAATAGCTATTCCATCGGCGGCGCCGCCGGCGTCAGCGATACCTATGCCGTTGCACTATGGGGCCTGGACTACATGTACTGGTGGGCTGCGCACGGTGCCGTTGGCATGAATTTCCACACGGGCGGTTTCTACGACGCCGTTCAGCCGCGCACCGTCAGCGATACCTATATCGCCAAACCGCTGGCCTACGCACTGAAGGTCTTCGACCTGGGCGGCCACGGTAACCTCGTGCCGCTGACCGTGACGAACCCGGACAACGTCAACATCACCGCCTACGCCGCCATCGGCGATGACGGCAGCATGTCCATCACGTTAATCAACAAGAGCCACGATGCGACAGGCCGCGATGTTTCGGTCTCGCTCGATCCCGGCAGCGTCTACAAGCGCGCCAAGGCCTGGACCTTGCGCGCTCCAGCCAACGACATATCCTCCCTCACCGGCATCACTCTTGGCGGCGCCGGCATCGGCACCGATGGCAACTGGGCCGGTACGGCCGCGCGTCTGTCGATATTCAATACCGGTCGCGTAACGGTCAGCCTGCCGGTCGCAAGCGCCGTCGTCGTCCGCCTGGAATAAAGCCGGCAGAAATACCAAATCAATAAAATAATTATCGACACAGGAGAATGCGATGAAACATTTTTACAGAATGGTACTCATGTCGACCGGTCTGCTTGTGGCCGGTGCGGCCCAGGGCATGGTGGTCAGCTCCAACAGCGATGCGGCTTCGCTCGTGGCGGCCTTCGTTGGCTCGGGCATTACCGTAGTCGGTGCCCCCACTTTGAATACGGACACCACCGGTGGTGTCGGCACCTTTTCGGCGGGCGGCAATCTGGGCCTGCAGTCGGGTGTGCTGCTGACCAATGGCGTCCTGAGTTGCGCTGCGGGCAGCAACGACCAGAGCGGCTGCTCGGGCGCCGGCACCTTCTCCAGTTTGAAATTCGACTTCACCAGTTCGAGCGGCAATCTGTTCTTCAACTACCTGTTCGCTTCCGAAGAGTACGATGAGTATGTCGGCGAGTTCAACGACACTTTTCAGGTGCTGTTGAATGGCACCAACATCGCGCTGCTGCCGACGAGCGATTCGGGATCCTTCGACGTGTCGATCAACAACATCAACTCCGCCACCAATGCCGCCTACTTCCGCAGCAATAACGACGGCTTAATCAACACCCAGTACGACGGCCTGACCAAGGTGCTGAGCGCTCACGCAAATGTCGGCACGGGCGTGAACACGATCGAGTTCCTGATCCAGGATATGGGCGACAGCGATTTCGATTCAGGTCTGTTCCTGCAGGCACGCAGCTTCGCAGCGACCGACGCGCCCGAACCTAACTCGCTGGCCCTCCTCGCGCTGGGCGTTGCCGGTGTCTTCGGCCTGCACAGAATGCGAAATCGCGCGACAGCCTAAGCCAACGAAATTTTCGCAGGTGTTGTGGAAAGGGCGGCCCTCACCGATGAGCGCCGCCCTCTTCATTTGAGCGGTCAGCCAGCCTAAGAGGCTGTTCATGATCGTTCGCTCAGAGCTTGAACACCGTCATTCCGGCCTTCGCCGGAATGACGCATGACAAATGGAAGAGCATGAATCGCCCTAAGATTTTTTGGCGCGCGGGTGCGCCGTGTCATACACCTTCGCCAAATGCTGGAAATCGAGGTGCGTGTATATCTGCGTGGTGCTGATACTGGCATGGCCGAGCAACTCTTGCACGGCACGCAAGTCGCCCGACGATTGCAGCACATGACTGGCAAAACTGTGGCGCAGCATGTGGGGATAGACGTGCACTGGCATGCCTTGCAATTGAGCCCAGCGCTCCAGCCGCTTGCGGATCATGCCCATCGACAGGCGCGTGCCGCGCTGGCTGACGAATAGCGCCTGCTCGTCGACGGCGGCAATCTGCGCACGCATCGGCAGCCACGCCGCCAGCGCGTCCAGTGCCTTGGCGCCGACCGGCACGCGCCGCGTCTTGGCACGCTTGCCGAACACCGTCACTTCGCCATCGGCGACGATGAAATCGCCTGTCATATTGAGCCCGGCCAGCTCCGCGATGCGCAAGCCCGATGAGTAGAACAACTCGAACATGGCGTGATCGCGTAATCCGAGTGGATCGTCCGGCGTGGCATTGAGCAAGGTCGCCGCCTGATCAGGCGACAGTACCTGGGGCAGCTTCTTGGCTGCACGCGGCGGCCGCACGGTCAGTGCCGGATTGCTCTGTGCCCTGCCCTGGCGCACCAGCCAGCGATACAGGCCACGCCATGCCGACAGGGTGCGGGCTATCGAGCGCGCCTGCAAACCGCCGGCATGCAGCTTCGATGTAAAACGTCTTATGTCATGGGCATTCAAGGAAGTCAGCGCGCGCGTCGCGGCGAACACCTGCAGGCGTGACAGGTCGCGTCGATAGTTGACCACGGTGTGCTCGCTGGCGCGCCGTTGCGTGGCGAGATACTTGAGATAGTCCTCAATCTCGACCAGCGTCTGTGTCATTGCCAGGCGGCCCGTATGCAGGCAATGCCGTGCGCGCCGGCGCGCCTCGCTTCGGTCATGTCGACTGTGGCAAGACCACCGATCGCCAGCACCGGAAGCGACAATTCACGTGTCATATCGTGGAAAGTCTGCCAGCCGATGGCGGCCTGGCCGGGATGGCTCGCCGTCGGCTTGACCGCGCCGAGCACGGCATAGTCCAGGCCAAGCGCGGCGGCATGTTCGAGTTCCGTGCGCGTGTGGCATGAGGCGCCCACCCAGTCCAGTGCCGGCCGTTCGCTCAAGCTCGACAATCGCGCGGCAGACAAGTGAACGCCATCCATGCCAAGCGATTGCGCCTGCGCCGGCTCCCCGTTGAGCAAGGCCAGTGCGCCATGTGTCTTGCAGCGTTGCAGCACTTCGCTTGCGAAGCGTTCGCGCTGTGCAGCAGGCAGAGCCGATTCGCGTACCTGCACGCAGCGCAGGCCCTGCGCAAGCGCGCGATCGAGCGCCGCGAGTTGCGCTTCGACGCCGATTTCGTCGGCATGCGTCAGGGCCATTGTGCGCGGCAGGCGCAATGCCTTGAGGATCGGGTCGTTGGCGGGCAGCATCGGCGCGACTTCGAGCCGGTCGGCGTATTGCCAGGCCATCGCCGCATGCACGTGCGGTTGCGGTTCGCTGCGCCACTCATTTGGCAAATAAGGCACCTCGAAAAAATACAGGCGCACGTGAGCATGCTCGTAGCGGTGTTCGCGCATGAGCCAGGGCCAGGCTTCTTCGACGACGATGCCCAACTCCTCCGACAACTCGCGCACCAGCGCATCGCGCGGCGTTTCGCCGGCTTCGACCTTGCCGCCGGGAAACTCCCAGTAGCCGGCATAAACCGTGTCGGCGGCGCGCTGGCCGAGCAGAAAACTACCGTCGGCGCGGGTGATGATGGCTGCTGCGACTGCGACTTGTTTGACCATATGTCTTATGCAAGAAAGCGATACAAGCTTGGCAATGTGTGACCAGAGGGAGAATACTCGCGCCGCTGGTTCGAACCAAGCCGGGGCAGCCCGTTATACTTGTGCAATGAGTTGTGCAATGAGTTCAGCAATGAGCTGAGCATCCGAGTTGGCCGCGCGCGATAATGATCTCGAACAAGCGCGGCGGCAGACCTTCAGCATATCTTGCGGACACGATCCAGCAGCATCAACGACCGATAGACATGAAATTACTTAAACCCGTCTACTTTGTCATCGGCATGGCAGGCATGTTTTGCATGGCGCCCGCTCAGACCGAGTGGCTGGCGCGGCTGTCGCTGTCCGGCGAACAATCCGCGGCTGCGGCCATCGCACTGTCGCTGCTGCTGGCAACACTGCTGACCTGGCTCACACAGTTCCGTCGCCGCTATACGGGCCCGACGTGGCTGCTGTGCGCCTTCGCCGCGTGCGGTGCGCTCGTCGCAGCACTCATCGTGCCGCCTATCTTGCAGGACGACTGGGTCATCGCCGTCCCGCGTCTCGCCCTGTTCGGCTTGTTCTGCATGGTGGCGCTAGAGAGCCGTCCGTCCAGCGAATACAGTGAGGACGTATCGTGATCCTGCTCTGGCTGGGCCTCACAGCGCTGATGCAGGACAGCCTCACCCTTTTCAGCGCCAATCTGTTCGCGGGCGCAGGCTGGGTACATCTGCTGATCGTCGGCGTGATCGCAGCCGGCCTGATTCTTCTTACGCACCGAGCACGTAGCGTGCCGGTGTTTGGCATTCATGGACAATGGATGATCGGCATGGCGGTGCTGGCGCAGGTGCTGACGCAGGGTGGGCTGCCCGGCAATGCCGGCGGCATAGCCAATGCAATTGGCATAGACATGGTGACGCGTAGTGTGCTGGCACAATGTGCGCAGGCGGCCCTTATCTTTGGGCTGTGGCAGGCGCTGAGCAATCTGGCGCGCAGCAAGGAGCAGGCAGTGCGTGCGCTGGAAGCCGAGCTGCACAGCGCCATGACGGAGATGGTGATCGATATCGTAGAGCGGCCACGCCCGCCGTCCGGTCCGCGTCACACGCAAAGCGGCCTGACCTCCGAACTCGCGCAAGCCCTGGAACAGGTCGGGCCGGCCCACCGCGTGCTGCGCGACCTGGTCGTGCGCGAACCCAACAATATCGCTGGCCGCCTGGCCCTCCATAACCGCTTGCGGGCCGACGACACGCAAACCCGCGCCATGCTGCTGCATGCCGCCGACTTCATCAGCGCACTGCGCAAAGCCGATCGCCCGGATCTGGCGCTCAATATCGCCGAAGAATGCGCGCGACAGGACGTCAGCTACTACCCGCCGGTCGAGGAAGCATTGGCATTGGCACATTGCGCCATCGATGCCCGCAGACATGCCATCGTGCTACGCCTGCTCAAGCACTTCGATGTGCGCCACCCGGCTCATCCGGATATTCCTTTGGCATTTATTCTGTCCGCGCAGGCGCTCGGCGGACTCGGCCGCAATGCCGCAGCACAGACCCTCCTCAGCGCATTGGCCCACCGCTTCCCGGACGACATGTTGGCTGCCGATGCCATTGCGTTATCGGCGCGGCTGGCGATACGGCGCTGACGGTTACGCCGTAGCGTTTCTTCCAGAATAATCTCGCGCAAACTGCCAGGCCACGCGGCCGCTGCGCGAGGCGCGCATCATCGACCATTGCAGCGCTTCGCGACAAATCACGTCATCCCAGTCTTTGAGGTCGACGCCGAACACGCCCAGCCAATGACGCACAATCTGCAGATATGCCTCCTGGTTAAAGCTGTAAAACGATACCCACAGACCGAAACGATCCGATAGCGAGACCTTCTCTTCCACCGCCTCGCCGGGATGCAGCTCGCCATCGCCATGCGTCGTCTGCAGATTGTCGGCGAAGTATTCGGGCATCAGATGACGACGATTGCTGGTGGCATAAATCAAGACATTGTCAGGCACCGATGCAAAGCTGCCGTCGAGCACGCTCTTGAGCGCCTTGTAGCCCGGCTCGCCGTCTTCGAAACTAAGATCGTCGCAAAACAGGATGAAGCGCTCGGGCCGCGCGCGCAGCAGATCGACAATGTGCGGCAGATCGATCAGATCGGTCTTGTCGACTTCGATCACACGCAGACCCTCGCTCGCATATTCGGTGAGCACGGCGCGCACGATGGAGCTTTTGCCCGTGCCGCGCGCGCCGGTCAGCAGCACATTGTTGGCGCGATGGCCGCGCACGAACTGGCGCGTATTGGCGTCGACGCGCTGCTTCTGATCGTCGATATCCTGCAGATCGGAAAGGTGAATTGCCTGCAAATTGTGCAGCGGCTCCAGCCAGCCGCGCCCTTGATAGGTACGCCAGCGCTGCGCCAGCGCCGTCCAGTCGGGCAAGGGCGGCGCCGGCGGCAGGATGGCCTCGAAGCGCGCCATGAGATGCTCGGCGCGTGCGACGAGGCGCTCGAGGTCGGCGGGACTCACTTCACTCTCTCCCGCGCGACTTCCTGTGCTTTCTCTTTCGCGGTCGGGCCTGTAACTTGCGCATCTCTGGACTCAGACTTTCCTTTCGGCCAGGTTGCCCACACAATCAGCAACAACAGGCTCAAAGCCAAACCCGCTTCCAACAAAATGACCCACAAGCCTTCGTCCATATCTGCTCCAACATTCAAACGATTCATAGGCCACGAGTATAGGCCAGCCCTGCGCATGATCGCGCTGGTGTCTTCACTCGCACTGTTGTCCGCGTGCGTGTCGACCGCGCCAACGCCCGTTCGCGAATCAAATGTGCCAACGCCACTCGCACAGCAATCCGCTCCTGTCGCGGAAGTGCCAGGTTGCACCCCTGTCGTGACACCGCCGCCTGTGGCCGTTTGCCCGACGCCCGAGCAACCCAAGCCGCCTGTGCCCGCCGCACCGCCCTGGCGCAGCGCTGACTGGACCGTACTGCCCGGCTGGCAGCAGGACAAACTCGCGCAGGCATGGCCAACATTGTTGGCTTCCTGCAAGGCCTTGCGCGGCGATATGCTGAAAGCATGGAGCGGCACTTGCGACGCGGCGCGCGAACTCGGCGCGCAGGCCGACGATGCGAAGATCCGCGAATTCCTGCAGACACGTCTCGCGCCATGGCAACTGATCAACGCCGACGGCAGCGAGCAAGGCCTCATCACCGGTTACTACGAACCACTGATCCGAGCCAGCCGCACACCTACAGCACGCTATGCCACGCCGGTACTCGGCGTGCCCGACGATCTCATCACGGTGGACCTGAGCGACATCTACCCCGAGCTCAAGAATATGCGTCTG
The DNA here is from genome assembly GCA_028292505.1 of Rhodocyclales bacterium. GTDB lineage: Bacteria > Pseudomonadota > Gammaproteobacteria > Burkholderiales > Rhodocyclaceae > Viridibacterium. The sequence continues at coordinate 3,995 of JAQGMF010000026.1, read as the reverse complement.
CGCGGCCGGCTCGAAGGCCGCAAGCTCGTGCCCTACTGGACCAATGGCCAACTGGCCGCCATGAACGATCCGCAACAGCTACCGGCCAAAGCGCTGATGTGGGTCGAGGACAGCATCGAATATCTCTTTCTGCAAGTACAGGGGTCGGGGCAGGCGCAATTCCCGGACGGTAGTCGCGTGCGTATCGCCTATGCCGACCAGAATGGCTATCCGTACAAATCCATCGGCCGCTGGCTGGTCGACAAGGGCGAACTGAGTGTGGACAAGGCCAGTATGCAAGGCATCCAGGCCTGGGCGCGCGCCAATCCACAACGCATACTCGAATTACTCGCCGCCAACCCGAGCTATGTTTTCTTCCGCGAAGAAGGTGTCGCCAGCGACGGTCCGAAAGGCGCACAAGGCCTGCCGCTCACCGCTGGCCGCTCGATTGCCGTCGATGCCCGCAGCATACCGCTGGGTGCGCCCGTTTTCCTCGCCTTCAACATGCCCGATGGCAAACCCATGCAACGCCTGATGCTGGCGCAAGATACGGGCGGCGCCATCCGCGGCCGCGTGCGTGCCGATTTCTACTGGGGCTTCGGCGCGGAAGCGGGCTCAATGGCGGGCCGCATGCGCCAGCAAGGGCGCATCTGGATACTCTGGCCGCAGGGCACAATGCCACCATCATGATGCAAACGTAGTCAACAGCAAGTGGCATCCGCGATTCATACTTCTTTACATTGCGGAGACAGTTGCGCAAGGCGCGTCCATCAGCATGCTCCTCATGCCAATCCCGGCATTCGAGGAGTACAACATGGCGACAACTGATCAGGGGCCAGAACAAGGCGATGGCAAAGACGATGAAAAAGGTGGCAGGTATTGTCGCCGTGGCGGCTGTCATCGTTGCTGCGGCAGGCGACCATGGTGGGCAAGGCTGCTTGTCCTGGCCGTCATCATCGGGGCCATTTTCGCGTGGCACGTCTATGGGCACGATGGGTACGGCTGTCACAGCTTGAGCCGGGCGTTCAGTCAGCAAGAAACAACTCCGGCACGCATGCGCGAACATGCCGAACGGATAACTGGCCGCATGATGGATCGCGTCGAAGCAACCAGCACCCAACGCGCGAAAGCGGCCACGATCGCCCAGGCTGCGGCTGACGATCTGCAAGCACTGGTTCAGGCACATCGCGCCACGCGCGCTTCTCTCTACAGCGCGCTCAGCGCCGACACCGTGGACCCGGCGCGTATCGAGCAACTGCGCAGCGAAGCCCTGCAGCGCGCCGATGCCGTATCGCGGCGCCTCACGCAAGAGATGGTTGAAATGGCGGATCTGCTATCGCCCAAGCAACGCCGCGTGCTGCTGTCGCACTGGCAACCCGCACTCGGCGCCTGAGGCCCGCCATGGCCGCCCACATGTCCGCCTACATGCCCGTGCCGCAAACGGTGCTGCTATGCTGTCCCGCATGCGGCCGCGAAAACCTGTTGACGGCAGCGGCCGAGCTGCCGACGGGTTTGGGCCGACTGGTGGCGCTCTGCCCGGCCTGCGAAGGGCATGGTGAGGATGCAACCTTGTTGGTCTTCAATGACGGCAGCATCATGCACGACATCGCCGGCGGACGCCTTGCGCGTTCGCGGCGTGAGGTGCGGCCAGTTTCAGAAGAGTGCGCCGTGGAGATGAGTACGCGTGGCTGAACGGCTGTTGATGATCGACGATGATGTAACGCTGGCGGCGATGGTGGCCGAGTACCTCGGTGCGCGCGGTTTGCCGGTCACGCTCGCACACTCCATCGCCGAGGGAGAGCGCCGCCTGCGTGACGAAGCTTTCGACGCACTGATCCTCGATGCAATGTTGCCCGATGGCGATGGCTTCGAGCTGTGCCGACACGTGCGCGAACGCGGCAACCTGCCTATCCTGATGCTCACGGCACGCGGCGAAGAAGTGGATCGCATCGTCGGCCTCGAACTCGGTGCCGACGACTACCTGCCCAAACCTTTCAGCTCGCGCGAGCTGCTTGCCCGTCTGCGTGCCTTGCTGCGCCGCGCACAGGTCAAGGACAGTGGTATGACGCAAGCATTTCGCTTCGGACGACTGGAAGTCGATCAGGCCGCGCTAGAAGCGCGTCTCGATGGCCGACCCCTGGTCCTCACGGCGCACCAGTTCGCACTGCTGTGGGCGCTGGCCACGCACCCCGGCCGCGTGCTGTCGCGCGAGGCCCTGCTGGAGCTGGCGCGCGGCGATACGCTGGAAGCCTTCGATCGCTCCATCGACGTGCATATCTCGCGAATTCGCGCCGCCATCGAGGACGACCCACGCAATCCGCGACGCATTGTTACCGTGCGCGGCGCGGGTTATGTGTTCGCCCAGCGCCAGGACGAAGAGGGGCGATGAGAGGACGATGAGACGGAGATATCTCAAATGTGATGACAAGGACATTGTCGGGCATTGCGCGCGCCGTCGTGCGCGTGGCCATTTCGTGCGCCACCACCTGTATCGGCAGATCTACTTCGGCTTCATGGCGGTGGTGGCCTTCGTCTGCCTGATTGCAGCCAGTCTTTTCTGGAGCTTGCACGGCCCCAGCGAAGCGCGCCTCGATGAGCACGTCGTGCCCCTGCTCATGCGCATCCTGCCAGCCAGCGCCAGCGCGGCCGAACAGACGGCGACGCTGGCAGACATTTCAGCGACCGTGCATGGCAGCGTCGCGCTGTATGGACAAGAAGGTCGGCGCATTGCCAGCAGTGGCGGCGATATGCCGCTCAGCTTGAACGAACTGGAACAGGGCAAGCCTCACAAATTTGACAACGTCATAATACTGAACGATGGCCGGCGCTTGTTGTTGCGCTGGGGCTCGCAAGCCAGACACATTGTGCTGGGCTGGATCGCCGCCGTCGCATTACTCGTTGCCTTTGGCACCTGGCCCGTCGCGCGTCGGCTGACGCGGCGGCTCGAACGCCTGCAACAGCAGGCCGACGCCTGGGGCGAAGGGCATCTGTCAGCACGCATGGCCATCGACGGTTGCGATGAAGTTGCCGAACTCGCGCGCCGCTTCAATCAGGCCGCCGAGCGCGTCGAAGCCCTCGTCAATAGCCAGCGTGCCATGCTCGCCGCCGCTTCGCACGAACTGCGCTCACCGCTGGCACGCATCCGCATGGCAACCGACCTGATGGGCGATATGCAAAACGCATCTCGACCCGATTTGCATGCACAGATCGCCCGCGACATTGCCGAACTCGATGCCCTGATTGGCGACCTGCTGCTCGCCAGCCGGCTGGCCGAGGACAGCCCGCGTTTGCAAATGGCGAGCGTCGATTTGCTGGGACTGGCCGCCGAAGAAGCCAGCCGTGTCGGCGCCAGTGTTGGCGGCGAAGCCGTCACCCTCCGCGCGGACGCGCGCCTGCTGCGCCACCTCGTGCGCAACCTGCTCGACAATGCGCGTCGCTATGGGCTGCGCGAAAAGTCGGGCGATACAACGGCCGACACCATCGAGGTCGAAGTGCAGCGCACGCAGGACGGTGCCGTACTGCGCGTGCTCGATCGCGGCCCAGGCGTCCCGGCAGCGGAGCGCGAAAAAGTATTCGACCCGTTCTATCGCCTTGCTGGCAGTGCTGAACACGGCGAGGGAACGGGCTACGGCCTGGCGCTGGTACGCCGCATCGCGCGTCTGCATGGCGGCGAAGCCGTTTGCCTGTCGCGCGAAGGCAGCGGCGCCTGCTTTGAAGTGTCGCTCCGTGGGGAACCGGGCACCGACAAAGGCTGAGGCTCATCCCTGCCAGCCCCGCCCGGAAAGAGGCCAATCTGCAAGCCAGGGCGGTTTTCCAAGCATTTCAGGGCTAGCCGTCAGTTTGTGGCAAATTGTGATTCATCAAACTTTCGCTTGCCTTGTCGCCAGATTCAGGCACACTGCAAGTCAGTGGCATAGATTCCAGTCCCCTCGCCACTGTCTGGTTTTTCTCAAAATCTGCTTCGTCCTCCTCGACTGGTGTCGCCGGATCAAATCCGTAGCGGCAGGTCGACGCAG
>JAQGMF010000019.1 GCA_028292505.1 Rhodocyclales bacterium | reverse complement strand
GTACCACGTCGAGCAGTTCAAGAGCGGCGATGGCATGACCTTGCTGGACAGTCAGGTGGCCAACCTGGTCAGTGCCATGGCCGCGTTTGCGCCGCCCAGTGCCGGTCAGACAACCTTGCCGGCGAGTTACCAGACCGCGCTCAATCCGGTGATTGCGGCGAATTGGCATTAGCATGCCAAAGTCATTGGCCGTGAAGGCGGGAATCCAGTGTCGTTACCCAACGTCGCTAAGCCGCTGGATTCCCGCTTTCGTCGGAATGACAAAGTGTAGGTTGGGCTGACCAAGGAAGCCCAACATTTTACAGAATGACAAATGGATTGTCGTGTACGGTCCGAATGAAAGTTGAATCGTTGGGCTTCATTTCATTCAGCACCAACCTACGACTTTCCCTCAATTGCGCCAAAGCATTTCCGGGTTGAAGCGCACGCGCATCTTGTCGCGTGGCACGACGGAAGTCACTTCGTAGGTCTTCAACGACGTGTCGCGTCTTAGCGGTGTGCTATACGACAAGCCGTGCTGATTGATGAGGCTCATCACTAGCGGCGTATTGGCGCTGGGCCCACGTCGTAGCACGACGCCCGTTTCGCCGTTGGCCAGATTCACGCAGGTGCCGGGCGGGAAAATGCCGACTTCCTTAATGAGCGTCGCGGCATAAGGATTGGGCGTGCCGCCCTGCGCCTGCATGAACAGGGCGCGTGCGGCCTCCTGCGCGGTGCCCGGTGCGCGCGCGGCGCGCGGACTCACTTTCGCAGAAAAAATATCGCAAGTCTGGATCAGATAGGCTTCTTCGCCGGGATTGCCTATTCCAAATGGATAGCCGCCGCCACCGATGCGCTCGTGATGATCGCGCACAGCAGCCAGCCAGATCTCGTCCGTGACGCCGGCGCTTCGCAACAGATCGGCGCCCAGATCGGGATGCCGCTGGATATCGCGACGTTGATCCGCTGTGGGCGCCATGCGTTGCGAGCAGAGCTGTTGTTGCAGATCGAGCATGGCCAGGTTCATGCTCATGGCCGCGCAACACAGGCTGGTGCGGCGGTGCGCGTCCCAACCGAGACGGCGTGCGATGAGTTCGCACAGGATCGCCGTGTGCAAGCTGTGAATGATGGGGTAGCGGCGTTGTTCAGTCAGGATCATCGCGGCCAGCGCGGTATCGGGGCTACGTTCGGCAAGAGTCTGCACGAGGTGCGCCAGACTGCCCATTTGCATGAGAAATTCGGGCTCGATGCGTAGCGTGCGCAGCAGCACGCCGAGTTCGTCGAGGACGTATTCCCACAGCCGGAAAGGGTCGTAAGCCGATGATGCATTACTGCGCGGCGGCTGGGTTTTCACTTGCGATTCGTCGATATACAGGCCGCGCGCCATCAGCACCTGCATCTGCGATTCGCGCGAGATGACGTAACCCTTGCACAGCAGCAGCTGGCCGGCATTGTCGAAGACATTCCACGCCAGGGGCTTGCCCAACTGTAACTGTTCAGGGGCAACCGGATGTTTGAGGGAGCCGACCATTCGTTCCATACCTTGTATACGTGCCGCCCCCCGCAAACTTGAATGCGTCCGGCCTGTGTCAGGGCTTCAATAGCGCAAACGCCGTCTCGATCTGTGGAACAATGCGCGCTGGTTTTCTGCTTCACTTCACATCACTTCAGCAATGACTCAAAAACAGTACGACGAATCCTCCTTCCGCGTCCTCAAAGGCCTGGAGCCGGTGCGCGAGCGCCCCGGTATGTATACCCGCACCGATTCGCCCACCCACATGGTGCAGGAAGTCATCGACAACGCCGCCGACGAGGCCTTGGCCGGCTTTGCCAAGCATATTCACGTGGCCCTGTTCCGCGACGGCTCAGTGTCCGTCACGGACGACGGACGCGGCATTCCCGTCGGCCTGCATCCGGTGGAAAAAGTCCCCGTCGTGGTGCTGGCCTACACGGTGTTGCATGCAGGCGGCAAGTTCGACAAGAAGAGCGGCAATTCGGCCTACGCTTTTTCCGGCGGCCTGCATGGTGTCGGTGTGGCGGTGACGACGGCTTTGTCGACGCGCGTCGAAGTCGAGGTGCGGCGCGAAGGCCGCATCCATCAGATCGAGTTCCTCAAGGGTGGCCGCGAGATCAGCGAACTAGTCGATGCCGGGCCGTGCGCCAAGCAGACTGGTACGCGTGTGCGCGTGTGGCCGGACGGCAAGTATTTCGATTCGCCCAAGGTGCCGCTGGCCGAGCTGGAACGCCTGCTGCGTTCCAAGGCCGTGCTGCTGCCGGGTGTGAAAGTGGTGCTCGACATCGAGCAGGCCGACGGCAGCATGGCGCGTCAGGAATGGCGCTACGTCGATGGCCTGGCCGGTTATCTGCGCGAGATGTCGGCTGGTGCCGAGACGCTGGTGCCACTCTATACCAGCGAATCCTACGCGGGTCAGGACGAAGACTTTGCGCCGGGCGAGGGTGCCGCATGGTGCTTCGGCTGGTTCGATGGCAACCAGATCGGCGAGAGTTATGTCAATCTCATACCGACGGTGGCCGGTGGCACGCATGAGTCCGGCTTGCGTGCCGGCGTGTTCGAGGCGGTGAAGAGTTTCATCGAGCACCACAGCCTGTTGCCGAAGGGCGTGAAGATTCAGCAGGACGACGTCTGCGGCAAGATGAGCTACGTGCTCTCGGCACGCATTCTCGATCCGCAATTCCAGGGGCAGGTGAAGGAAAAACTCAACTCGCGCGAAGCAGTGAAACTGGTTTCCTCAATGCTCATGCATCCCTTTGAAGCCTGGCTCAACCAGAATGTCGAACACGGCAAGGCGATTGCGGACATTGCCATCAAGCAGGCGCAATCGCGTCTCAAGGATGCGCAGAAGGTCGAGAAGCGCAAGAGCAGCGGCGTAGCGGTGCTGCCCGGCAAATTGTCCGATTGCGAGAGCGAGAGCATTGCAGAGAACGAGCTTTATCTTGTCGAGGGCGATTCGGCCGGTGGCTCGGCCAAACTGGCGCGCGACCGCGAAACACAGGCCATCCTGCCGCTGCGTGGCAAGGTGCTGAACTCGTGGGAAGTGGACCCGAACCGCCTATTTGCAAACGCTGAAATTCACGATATTTCCGTTGCGCTGGGTGTCGATCCGCATACGGCTGACGCGCCCGATTCGGTGCTCGCCAATCTGCGCTATGGCAAGCTGATCATCATGGCCGATGCCGACGTGGACGGCTCGCATATCCAGACGCTGCTGCTGACATTATTCCTTCGTCATTTTCCGCGTCTCGTCGCTAGTGGCCATGTCTTCATCGCGCTGCCGCCGCTGTACCGCATCGACGTACCGGCACAGGGCAAGAAGCGCCCGGCGCGGCGTTTCTACGCGCTCGACGATCAGGAACTCACCGCCTTCCGCGACCGCCTGCTCAAGGAAGGCTATCGCCCTGAGCAACTCGAACTCGGCCGCTTCAAGGGCCTGGGCGAAATGCGCGCCGACCAGTTGCGCGAAACCGCTATGGACCGCGCCACGCGGCGGGTATTGCCGGTAACGATCGAAGACGATGCGGGTGCCAGCACCACGGCCCTGTTCGATCTGCTGATGGGCAAGGGCGAAGCCTCGGGTCGGCGCGCCTGGATGGAAGCGAAGGGGAACCTCGTCGAGGCGGATCTCTGATATGCCAAATGGATGCTCGTCTTGCAAGTTCTGAGTGCGCCGACGAAGCTGCAGAAAGCACTGCTGATCGCCATCCCGCTGATCATCGGCCTCGGTCTGCTCGTCGACCAGCATGCCGGGCCTTGGGGTCAGCCCCTCGTGAGTGTACTGGCCTGGGCCGCTTATCTCGTTCTGCTCAAGAGCGAATCTCCTGCGCTGCGCAGGGCCTTGTTGCTATGCATGGCGATCGCCACCCTCGGCGAAGTTTTCCTGTCGCTGGTGTGGGGTTTGTACACATACCGTCTGCATAACATCCCGCTGTTCGTGCCACCGGGTCATGTGCTGCTGTTCTGGTTCGGGCTGCGTACCGTGGGGCGGATACCGCCGCGTCTGCTGGATGCCTGCGCGGCCGTGTCGTGCCTGGCCATGCTGTTGCTGGCAGTCACGGGCCGCGATCTGTTGAGCGTGCCGTTGTGGCTGCTGTTCGCAGCATGCTGGTACTTCGGCCCGGCGCGGCGTTTCTATGCGTGGATGTTTGTCATCGCGCTGGCGATGGAGATCTATGCGACTGTCATCGGCAATTGGGCGTGGCAGGGTGTGGTGCCCGTGCTGGGGCTACCGACGACCAATCCGCCGCTGGCGGCCGGGGCGTTCTACTGCATGCTGGATGTGATCGTGTTGTTCGTTTGCAGCACTGTCGCGGACAAAAAAGCGGGCGTCGTTACAAGGAGTGCGGGATCGGCGGTCGATATTGATCCGGCATGATGAGCGGGTTGAGGGTATATGGGTAGGTTGGGCTGAGCGAAGCGAAGCCCAACATCGGTCATGGGCGTTGGGCTTCGCTTCGCTCAGCACCAACCTACACCTGCAGTCGATACATCAACGCTGAAACAGGTTGCATAAGGCGCTGAGTCGCTTTGCATGCCAGTCATGCACCTGCGACCAGCTGAAGCGCCACTCCCAGTAACCTTGCGCCTTGCCGGGGAAATTCATGCGCGCTTCGGAGCCGAGACCGAGTACATCCTGCAGCGGATGAATCGCCGTGTCTGCCACGCTGGCGCAGGCGGCGCGGATGAGGTCCCAGTGAATTTCGCCACCGTCGCTGGCGAGATACTCCAGCACGTGATGCCGTTCGCCATCGTTGGCTTGCGACCACCAGCCCAGCGTCGTGTCATTGTCATGCGTGCCGGTATACACGACCGCATCGTGATCGTGATTGTGCGACAGGTAGATATTGTCGTTCCCCGAACCGAACGCGAACTGGTAGATGCGCATGCCGGGAAAGGCGCAATCGCGGCGCAGAGCCTCGACGTCGGCAGTGATGATGCCGAGATCTTCAGCGATGACTTTTACCGGGCCGAGTGCGTCGGTGATGGCGTCGAAGAGTGACTTGCCGGGGCCGGGCATCCAGCGGCCGTTGATCGCGGTAGTCTCGCTGGCGAGAATCTCCCAGTAGGCGGCGAAGCCGCGGAAATGGTCGATGCGCACAATGTCCACCAGCTCGAAGGTGCGGCGGATGCGCTCTACCCACCATGCATAATTTTCGTCGGCATGGGCTTTCCAGCGATACAGCGGGTTGCCCCAGTGCTGCCCGGTCGCACTGAACAGGTCGGGCGGCACGCCGGCTACCACCGTGGGACGGCCCGTGGCATCGAGTTCGAAAAGGTCTTGCCGCGCCCACACTTCGGCGCTCTGGTAGGCGATGAAGATCGGCGCGTCGCCGACGATCTCCACGCCGCGCTGGTTTGCATAGTGCTTGAGATTGCGCCATTGGCGGAAGAAACACCATTGGCAGAACTTCCAGAAGACTATGCGTTCGGCATGTTTTTTGCGGGCGTTGCGTAATGCTGCCGGTTTGCGTCGAGCGAGCGGTTCGCCCCAACTGCACCAATCCTGCCAGGCATGCGCATCGGCCAGCGACATGAAAAGTGCATAGTCCTCCAGCCAGTTGGCGTTTTGCTCGCAGAAAACGGCGAAGGCTTCATTGTTCGCTGCATCGCTCGCTTCGGCAAAACGCGCTGCGGCGCGCGCCAGGCATCCCATGCGGAAGGGAACGACGGCGGCAAAATTGAGGTGGTGATCCATGAAGCCATCGACCGGTGCCAGATCGCTCTCGTCGAGCCAGCCCTGCTGCTGCAGCTCGGCCAGATCGATCAGCAGCACATTGCCGGCAAAGGCCGAACTGCTCATGTACGGCGAGTTGCCGGGGCCGATGCCGCCGAGGGGCAGTATCTGCCACAGACGTTGGCCGGCGGTGACGAGCCAGTCCACGAAGTGGTAGGCCGCAGGGCCGAAATCGCCGGAGCCATGCGGGCCGGGCAGGGAGGTGGGGTGTAGCAGCACGCCACTGGCGCGGGGCAATCTTCCTTCGCCTTTATTCAATTGTTATCTCCGCAAGAGACGATGCTATTCGATATTTCAGGTCGATCACAAACAGGTCCCTACCTCGCGCTAAACGCTCCGTCATTCCCGCGAAAGCGGGAATCCACTTCTATGCGATGCTCGTCCGTGCCACAAAGTGGATTCCCGCTTTCGCGGGAATGACGAGGTGAAAGCTTTTCTGCTCCATGTAACTTCCTCGCCACATTTATTAGGACAGTAGTGGGCGAAGGCCGGAATCCAGTTTGCACGCTGATACTGGATCCCGGCCTTCGCCGGGATGACGCGACGTAGGGATTCTGTGATTTGCAAAACGCTGCATTGGCGACTGTCATGAATTTTGAAGTCAGAGTTCAAGCCTTGATCACATGCCCGGCCGCGGCAAGCAGCACCACGCTGTGCGCCATCAACGGATACGGCACTTCGCCCTGACCGTGGAAGGTGGCGACGCCGAGCGGATCGTGGGTGTCGAGGAACGCTTCCCACACGCCGGCGGGCAGCATGAAAGGTCGGTCTATGCCATCGCCATTTACCAGCAGGAGCAACGGCGCCCTGGCGCGACCCGGCTGGCCGATGAGGCAGCCGAAGGCGCGCGTGTTCGGGTCGCGCCAGGCATTGCCCTGCAGCGCGCTGCCGTCGGCTTGCAGCCAGGATAGATCGTGCAGGCCAAGCGGATCGGTGAGCCCGCTATACCAATGATTGTCGAAGGGCAGTGCCTGGCGGCGCAAGGACAACAGCCAGGCGCAGAAGTCGATGAGATCGTCGTCGGCCCTCGACCAGTCGATCCAGGTGATCGCGTTGTCCTGACAGTACGGGTTGTTGTTGCCGTCCTGCGTGTGTCCGAGTTCATCGCCGGCGGCGAGCATCGGCGTGCCCTGGGCGAGCAGGGTGGTGGCGAGCAGGGCACGCTGAAACTTGCCGCGCAAGGCTATGACGGCGGGATCGTTGCTGGGGCCCTCGACGCCACAGTTATTGCTCATATTGTTGCCGTGGCCATCGCGATTGTTCTCGCCATTGGCTTGGTTATGACGCTCGTTGTAGCTGACTACGTCGCGCAGCGTGAAGCCATCGTGCGAGACGACGTAGTTCACCGATTCGACCGGTTCGCGGCGACGTGCATGGAACAGGTCCGACGAGCCGCACAGGCGCAGCGCGAAGTCGGCGCGCGTGCTCTCGGCCTTGAGCCAGAAGCTGCGCGCGGCGTCGCGGAAGTGATCGTTCCACTCCAGCCAGCCGCGGGGGAAGTTGCCCACCTGGTAGCCGCCGGGGCCAATGTCCCAGGGTTCGGCGATCATCTTGACGCGCGACAGGACCGGGTCTTGCGCGATGGCGGTGAAGAACGGGCCGTTGCGATCGAAGCCGTTGTCGCCGCGCCCCATGACAGGTGCAAGATCGAAGCGGAAGCCGTCGACATGCATCTCCTCGACCCAGTAGCGCAGGCTGTCGAGGACCAGTTGCAGCACGTAGGGCTGGGACACGTTCACCGTATTGCCGGTGCCGGTGTCATTTTCGTAGTGCGAACGCGAGTCGGCGCGCAGACGATAGTAGCTGGCGTTGTCGAGCCCGCGAAAGCTCAGCGTCGGGCCCGCTTCGTCGGATTCGCCGGTATGGTTGTACACCACATCGAGCAGTACCTCGATGCCGAATGCATGCAGCGTCTTGACCATGCTGCGAAATTCGTCGCGCGGTGTCAGACCGCTGCCTGCCGAGGCCAGACGCGGATCGACGCTGAAAAACCCCAGCGTGTTGTAGCCCCAGTAATTGGTGAGGCCCATCTCCACCAGGCGCTCTTCGTCGATGTGGAAGTGCACCGGCAGCAAGCTCACCGCCGTCACGCCCAGACGTGTCAGATGGGCGATGGAGGCCGGGTGCGCCAGCCCAGCGAAAGTGCCGCGCAGTGCTTCGGGGATGCGCGTGTTGAGTTGCGAGAAACCTTTGACGTGCAACTCGTAGATTACGCTGTCGGCCAGCGGCACCCGCGGTGGCTGATCTCGTCCCCAGTCGAAACTGTCGTCGACCACGCGCGCTTTCAGCGCCGAGGCGGCGTTGTCGCGTGTGTCGATGATCTGCGGGCGCTTGCGGTCGCCGCCGAAATGTTCTTCGCGCCAGGCGAACTGTCCGACGATGTCACGTGCATAAGGGTCGAGCAGAAGCTTGTGCGGATTGAAGCGCTGACCTTCTTCGACGCGCCACGGCCCGTATGCGCGCAGGCCGTACACGAGTCCGGGTGCGGCGTCGGGCAGGTAGCCGTGCCAGACATCGCGGGTGCGGGCCGACAGCGGCAGGCGCAGTCGCTCCTGGCCCTGATCGTCGAAGAGGCATACTTCGATGGCTTCGGCATGCGCAGAAAATACGGCGAAGTTGACGCCCTTGCCATCCCAACTGGCGCCCATCGGCCAGGGCTGGCCCGGCTGCAGCACCGGGCTGTTGTTTTCGCTATCGTCGTCGATAACCAGCGCCGTCATGCACGCCACTCAAATATGACAGTGGCAAGCGGTGGCAGGGTCAGCAGCAGCGAGTGCGGCTTGCCGTGCCAGGCCACATCCTGACTGCCGGTGCAGCCATAGGGTGTGCCGACGTTGCTGCCCGAGTAATAGGCCGAATCGGTATTGAGGCGTTCGGCATAAGTGCCGGCACGTGGTACGCCGATGCGGTAATCGTGGCGCGGCGTCGGCGTGAAGTTGCAGACGATGACGACCATCGACTGCCCGCTCTTGTCGTGGCGGATGAAGCTCAGCACGGAGTTGTCCGCATCGCCGTGCTCGATCCACTCGAAGCCGCCCGGCTCAAAGTCGCGTTCGTAGAAGGCCGGCAGCGAGCGATACAGGTGATTGAGATCGCGCACCAGGCGCTGCATGCCCTGGTGGTGATCGTCGCCTAGCAAATGCCAGTCGAGGCTCTGCTGATGGTTCCACTCTTCTTCCTGTGCAAATTCGCAACCCATGAACAGCAGTTTCTTGCCGGGGTGGCCGAACATGAAGCCGTAGTAGGCGCGCAAGTTGGCGAATTTCTGCCAGCGATCGCCGGGCATCTTGGCCAGCAGCGAGCCCTTGCCATGCACCACTTCATCGTGCGAGAGCGGCAGCACGAAGTTTTCGGTGAAGGCATACACTAATCCAAATGTCATTTCGTTCTGATGGTGCTTGCGGTGGATCGGGTCGCGTTCCATGTATTGCAGCGTGTCGTGCATCCAGCCCATGTTCCACTTGTAATGGAAGCCCAGACCGCCGGCATAGGTCGGGCGCGAGACGCCGCTGTAAGAGGTCGACTCTTCGGCAAACATGATGGCTTGCGCGCGCTCGCCGCCAATGACTTCGTTCATGCGCTTGATGAAGCCGATGGCTTCGAGGTTCTCGCGGCCGCCATGCGCATTGGGTATCCACTCGCCGGCCTTGCGGCTGTAGTCGCGATAGAGCATCGAGGCGACGGCATCCACGCGCAGGCCGTCGACGTTGTAGCGTTCCAGCCAGTACAGCGCATTGGCGACGAGGAAATTGCGCACCTCGGTGCGGCCGAAGTTGTAGATCAGCGTGTTCCAGTCCTGGTGAAAGCCTTCGCGCGGATCGGCATGTTCGTAGAGATGCGTGCCGTCGAATTTGGCCAGACCGTGCGCGTCGCTCGGGAAGTGCGCCGGTACCCAGTCGAGCAACAGCCCTATGCCCAGCGCATGGCAGCGCTCGACGAAGCGCAGGAAGCCGGCCGCATCGCCGAAGCGTGCCGTCGGCGCATACAGGCCGATGCTCTGGTAGCCCCACGAACCGTCGAACGGGTGTTCGCTGATGGGCATCAGCTCGATGTGCGTGAAGCCCATGTCGTTTGCATACGCCGGCAGCGTGTCGGCAAGCTCGTCCCAGTTCAGCCATTCATGGCCGTTCTTGCGCCGCCACGAAGCGAGGTGTACTTCGTAAATGCTGATCGGCTGATCGAGGCCGTTGGCGCGTTGTCGCTCGGCAGACGGCGGCACCGCCGTGGGCAGGTGACTGACCACGCTGGCGGTCGACGGTCGTAGCTCCGCCTGTAGTGCATAGGGGTCGGCTTTGAGCGGCAGGACGTGACCGTCGGCGGCGCGGATTTCGAATTTGTAGCGCGCACCTTCAAGCACAGCCGGCAGAAAGATTTCCCACACGCCGCACTCGCGGCGCAGACGCATGGCATGACGACGGTTGTCCCAGAAATTGAAGTCGCCGAGTACGGCAACACGCGACGCATTCGGCGCCCACACCGCGAAGCTGGTGCCGACCACACCGTCAAGTTCGCGTTGGCGCGCGCCAAGTATTTCGTAGGGCCGTAGGTGCGAACCTTCGCTGAGCAGCCAGACATCGACCTGGCCGAGGATGGGCGGAAAGCGGTAGGGATCGTCGATGATCGCCCGCTGCCCGTCCTGCCAGGTCACGCGCAATCGGTAAGGGAAGCGCTCGGCGGCTTTGAGCGGCCCTTCGAACACACCATCCGCATGGCGCAGACTCAGTGTGCCGCGCTGTCGGCCGGTCGCGGCGTTGATGATTTCGACGGCGGTCGCACCGGGCAGGAAGGCCCGCACCCACAGCACGCCATCTGCGGCGGCGTGCATGCCGAGTACGGCAAAGGGATCGTTGTGGCGCGCCGCGAGTATGAGGTCCAGATCGTTTTGTGAAAGCATGCCGCAAGGTAACCCAGATGCGGCGTTCAAGTCATTCAGCTTGCTCATAGTAAGGGCGGGTCGGTGTGGATTTTGGTTATTTTGTTATTGCTTGACCGGCGATGGGACGAGCAGTTCCCTATTGGGAATCTCCGGGCAACGCAGTTGGTTCAAGGCACATCATTCAAAATCCGTCATTCCCGCGAAAGCGGGAATCCACTTCATCGCAAGATCAGTCATTGTGCAAAATAAGTGGATTCCCGCTTTCGCGGGAATGACGAGTTCACGGCGCGACAGGAATCCCCCATATTTCCTCGGCATATTGCGAAATGGTGTGGTCCGACGAGAAGGCGCCCATGTTGGCAACGTTGATGATGGCGCGCTTGGCCCATTCCTGTGGCTGCCGGTAGAGATCGTCGACGCGCATCTGGGTGGTGACATAGGCTTCGTAATCGGCCAGCAGCATGTAGTGATCGCCACCCCACAGCAGCGAGTCGACCAGACCGCGATAGCGCGCCGGCTCGTCGGGCGAGAACTGGCCGCTGGTGATGGCGTCCAGCACCGCCTTGAGACTCTGGTTGCTTTCGTAGTGGCGCATCGGCTGATAGCCACCGCGCTTCAACGCCTGTACTTCCGGTGTGCGCAGACCGAAGATGAAGATGTTCTCGTTGCCGACGTTCTGGCGGATTTCGATGTTGGCGCCGTCGTCGGTGCCGATGGTCAGCGCGCCATTCAATGCCAATTTCATATTGCCCGTGCCGGATGCCTCGGTGCCGGCCGTCGAGATCTGCTCCGACAGGTCGGCGCCGGGCATGATGAGTTCCGCCACCGAGACGCCGTAATTCGGAATGAATACCAGCTTGAGCTTATCGCCCACGCGCGGGTCGTTGTTGATGACGCTGCCGACATCGTGGATCAGGCGGATGATGGATTTCGCCGACACGTAACTCGATGCAGCCTTGCCGGCGAAGAGGGTCACGCGTGGCACCCAGTCGGCCTGTGGATCGGCGATGATGTCCTGATAGCGCGTGATGACGTGCAGCACATTGAGCAGTTGCCGCTTGTATTCGTGGATGCGTTTGACCTGTACGTCGAACAGGCTGTCGGGGCTGACCTTGATACCCGTGCTATGTTCGATGTAGGCGGCAAGGCGCGCCTTGTTGGCGCGCTTGACGGCCATGAATTCATCGCGGAAAACCGCATTGTCGAGCTGTGCTTCGATCTTTTTGAGTTCGCCAAGATGGGTACGCCAGGTCGGCGCGATGGTCTTGTCGAGCAGCGCCGCGAGCCCCGGATTGGCTTGCGCCAGCCAGCGACGCGGCGTCACGCCATTGGTCATATTGGTAAAGCGGTCGGGCCATAGCGCGGCGAAGTCGGCGAAGATGGTTTGTACCAGCAGATCCGAGTGCAGCGCCGAGACACCATTCACTTTGTGGCTGCCAACAATGGACAGGTTGGCCATGCGCACGCGCCGCTCGCCGCCCTCGTCGATGAGCGAGAGTCGCGACAGGAAGCCGCCATCGCCGGGCCTGAACTTCGCTGCCGCTTCGAGGAACTCGGCATTGATGCGGAAGATGATCTCCAGGTGACGCGGCAGCACGTGCTGTATTAGCGCTACCGGCCAGGTTTCCAGCGCCTCTGGCATGAGCGTGTGGTTGGTGTACGAAAAAGTCTTCTTGCAGATTTCCCAGGCCGGCGCCCAGGCCACGCTGTGTTCGTCGCAGAGCACGCGCATGAGCTCGGCGACGGCGATGGCAGGGTGCGTGTCGTTGAGGTGCATGGCGACCTTGTCGGCCAGATTGGCCAGCGTGCCATGCTCCAAAATGTGGCGCTGGATGATGTCTTGCACCGAAGCGGCGACGAAAAAGTACTCTTGGCGCAGCCGCAATTCGCGTCCAGCGGGGGTGCTGTCGTTTGGGTACAACACCCAGGAGATATTCTCGAACTCGTTCTTGACCTGCGCGGCGCGGCCATAGTCGCCAGTATTGAAGGCATGGAGATCGAGGTGGGCTGGCGCGACCGCCTTCCACAGGCGCAGTGTGCTGACCTTTTCGGTGGCATGGCCGGGTATCACCATGTCATAAGCCTTGGCGACTACCTCGCCAGCATGACGCCACACGGCATGGTCGCCCAGATGTTCGACCCAGCCGCCGAAACGCACCGGGAAACTGATGTCGGCACGGGGAAATTCCCAGGGTGTGCCGTCGGCCAGCCAGGGATCGGGATATTCGATCTGCGCGCCGCGCACGATGTCTTGCGCGAACATGCCATATTCATAACGGATGCCATAGCCGAAAGACGGCAGACCCAGCGTCGCCATCGAGTCGAGGAAGCATGCGGCGAGCCGCCCCAGGCCGCCGTTGCCGAGCGCCGCATCGGGCTCGCGTGCGGTGATTTCTTCGAGTGTGTGAGCATGCTCGGTGACGCCTTGCGCGGCTGCTTCGGTGATGCCCAGCGCGGCCAGCGCGTTCGACATGGTGCGCCCGATCAGAAACTCCATCGACAGGTAATACACGCGTCGCGCGCGGCTCTCGCAATCGTTCGACTGGGTCTGCACCCAGCGTTGCGAAAGTTGCGCGCGGGCGACTTGTGCGACGGCTTTCATGAGGTCCGTCTGGGTGGCGTTTTGTGCAGAAACGCCTACGGTGTTGAGCAGTTGTTCGTCAATGGCGGTACGCAGGCTGGGATTCACGGCTGGAGGATTGAGGCTCACCTGGGTTTCCTTTTTCGATGTCTCTGAAGTTTGTTTGTCATGATTGCACGTGTAACTTCTTCGCAAGGTATTGGATCATGTTCCGCACCATTGCGTAATTGCAGTTTGATCTGAATCCAGTATTGCTCCGACATGCGCGCAACAATAGACTTCGGTCCATGCAATTTGTGGGCCTTGATGAGGGAATCACCAAAACGGAGCGAGGAAGTATCGCGGCACTGTCGCAGTGCGCCCGTTTTACCCACAAAGTGGCACACTAAGTGCTGAAGCTGGCCTGCACCACAACAGCAACTCGACAAGGAAAAAATCATGGCCACCCCTAACGATCTGGCCCAGAGCCTGGATCTTCCGAAACGCACGGTTGCGCTAGTACTTGCCGGTGGCCGCGGCAGTCGCCTCAAGAATTTGACGGATCGCCGCGCCAAGCCCGCCGTTTATTTTGGCGGAAAATTCCGCATCGTCGACTTCGCGCTGTCCAACTGTCTCAACTCGGGCATCCGCCGCATCGGCGTCATCACTCAATACAAGTCGCATAGCCTGCTGCGGCACCTGCAGCGTGGCTGGGCTTTCCTGAAACCGGAGATGAACGAGTTCATCGATCTGCTGCCGGCGCAACAGCGCACAGAAGACGAGAGCTGGTATCGCGGCACGGCCGACGCCGTGTACCAGAACCAGGACATCCTCGCCAGCTATCGCGCTGACTACATTCTGGTGCTCGCCGGCGACCACATTTACAAGATGAATTACGCGTTGATGATTGCCGATCACGTCGCGAAGGGTCGCGAGTGCACCGTGGGCTGCATCGCCGTGCCACGCGCGCAGGCATCCGACTTCGGGGTGATGGCGGTCGATGAGAACAGCAACATAGTGGACTTCGTCGAGAAGCCCGCCAATCCGCCACCCATGCCCGACAACCCGGACATGTCGCTGGCCAGCATGGGCATCTACGTGTTCAACGCACGCTTTCTGTACAAGGAACTCGAACGCGACCTGGCCGACCCGAATTCCAGTCACGACTTCGGCAAGGACATCATTCCGCGCGCAGTGAAGAATGGCATGGCTGCGGCTCACCCGTTCGCACTCAGTTGCATACGCAACCGCTCTGGCGAACAACCCTACTGGCGTGACGTGGGTACCATCGACGCTTACTGGGATGCCAATATCGACCTCACCGCTACCGAGCCGCAACTCAATATGTATGACACGCGCTGGCCGATCTGGAGTTACCAGGCGCAACTGCCGCCGGCGAAATTCGTGCACAACGAACCGGGCCGGCGCGGCATGGCCATCGAGTCGCTGGTCTCGGGCGGTTGCATCGTCTCGGGCGAAGTCGTGCGCTCGCTGCTCTTCAATACCGTGCGCGTACATTCGCATTCGGTCGTCAACTGGTCCGTGCTGTTGCCCAGTGTGCAGGTCGGGCGCGGTGCGCGGCTGACACGCACGGTGATTGACCGCGATTGCGTCATCCCCGACGGCATGGTCATCGGCGAAGATGCCGAACTCGATGCCAAACGTTTCTACCGGACAGAGAGCGGCATCACACTGGTTACCCGCGATATGCTTTTAGCATTACAGTCATGAGAATTCTGCACGTTGCGGCGGAAGTTTTTCCGCTGGTGAAAACGGGTGGGCTGGCCGATGTCGTGGGTGCACTGCCGCAGGCGCTGATCAAGCAGGGCGCCGATGTCCGCCTGTTACTGCCCGGCCTGCCAGCCATTGCCGACGCGGTGCTGTCTTCCAAGAAAGTGTGCGATATCGGCGCTGCGTTCGGTGCGGCACGGGTCTCGTTGCGGCAGGCCGAGCTGCCCTACAGTCATGTGCCGGTTTATGTGATCGACGCGCCTTACCTTTATCGTCGTGGCGGTAGCCCCTACCAGGCGAGCGACGGCACCGAATGGGCCGACAATCTGCAGCGCTTTGCCTTGCTTGGCTGGGTGGCAGCGCATCTGGCCGCAGGCGAGCTGGATCCAGTCTGGACGCCCGAGATCGTGCATGCCCATGATTGGCATGCCTCATTGGCGTGCGCTTATATGGCGGCGCATCCGCCAACAATGGCGTCTTCCGTGTTCACCGTGCACAACCTTGCGTTTCAGGGAATATTTCCGCAAGCCGATTTCCATCTGCTCGGTCTGCCGACCCGATTCATGGCGCCACAGGCGCTCGAGTTTCATAGTCAATTGTCATTCATGAAGGCCGGGCTCAAATTCTCCGATCGCATCACCACAGTCAGTCCGACCTATGCCGCCGAAATTGCCACGCCGGAATTCGGCTGCGGGTTGGAAGGCGTGATCCGTGGTCGCGGCGGCGATGTGTCGGGCATATTGAATGGAGTCGATAGCAAGATATGGAATCCGGAAAAAGATCCCGGGCTTGCAGGCGGCTACAGCTCAGATGAACTCGATGGCAAGGCGCTGTGCAAGCAGGCCTTGCAAAAGGAAATGGGCCTCGATGTCCGTGCCGATGCGCCGCTGTTTGGCGTGGTCAGCCGATTGACTTCGCAGAAAGGTCTCGACCTCGTGCTGACGGCATTGCCCGCAATCCTGAAACGTGGCGGGCAACTTGTCCTGCAAGGCAACGGTGAACCCGCACTGGAAGAGGCTTTCGAAGCCGCGGCACTACAGTTTCCACGCCAGATCGCCGTGCGTATCGCTTATGACGAAGCACTGGCGCATCGCGTCATCGCGGGCGCCGACGCATTGCTGGTGCCGTCGCGTTTCGAACCCTGCGGCCTGACCCAGCTCTACGCACTGCGCTACGGCACCTTGCCCCTCGTGCGACGTGTCGGTGGTCTCGCCGACACGGTGGTCGACGCCAGCGAAGCAGCTTTGCTGGAAGATCGAGCGACGGGTTTCGTGTTCGAGGCAGCGACCGCGATAGCGCTGGAAGCGGCCCTGGAGCGCGCCATCAAGCTGTATCAAAATCCGGTACGCTGGAAGCAGATGATGTTGCGTGCCATGGCGCAGGAGTTTTCCTGGGATGTGGCAGCCAAGACTTATCTGGATTTGTATCAGAAGCTGGCGGTCGCCGTATGACATTCGCTTGAGGCGAAGGCATTGGCCTGCGTGATAGACGAATGCAGATGCAAAAAGCCCGACGCACGCGTCGGGCTTTTTGTTGAATCTGGTAGGCGGTATTGGACTCGAACCAACGACCCCGTCCGTGTGAAGGACGTGCTCTACCAACTGAGCTAACCGCCTATAACATCCCGTCGGGCATCACACCGCATACCTTGCAATGTGCTGTCTTTGAGAGAGGCCGGATTATAGAGAGGCAAGGCGCGTTCGTCAAAGGGCTAATGCCGTAAAATGCGGGCTTCCGACCCTTTGCAGACCACGCATTCATGAGCAAGCCCGTTCGTACACGTTTCGCGCCCAGCCCCACTGGTTTCCTTCACATCGGCGGCGCGCGCACCGCATTGTTCTCCTGGGCTTACGCGCGGCGTCATGGCGGGCAATTCATCCTGCGCATCGAGGACACCGACGTGGCGCGCTCCACGCCCGAAGCGGTGCAGGCCATTCTCGATGGCATGCAGTGGCTCGAGTTGAATTGGGACGAGGGTCCGTTTTACCAGATGCAGCGCATGGAGCGCTACAAGCAGGTCATCGCGCAGATGCTCGAAGCGGGCACGGCTTATCGCTGCTTCACCACGCCGCAAGAGCTCGAAGCGCTGCGCGAGGCACAGCGTGCGCGCGACGAGAAACCGCGCTACGACGGTCGCTGGCGGCCCGAAGCGGGCAAGACGCTGCCGGCCATTCCTGCCGGCGTACAAGCCGTCGTGCGTTTCCGCAATCCGGTCGATGGCGTGGTGGCCTGGGACGATCTGGTCAAGGGCCGCATCGAGATCGCCAATGCCGAAATGGATGACCTTGTCATAGCACGCGCCGACGGCACGCCGACCTACAATTTTTGCGTGGTAGTCGACGATTGGGACATGGGCATCACGCAGGTGATCCGTGGCGACGATCACGTCAACAACACGCCGCGCCAGATCAATATCCTCCAGGCGCTCGGCGCCGGAGTGCCGCAGTACGCGCACCTGTCGATGATTCTCGGTGACGACGGCACCAAGCTATCCAAACGTCATGGCGCGGTGAGCGTCATGCAGTACGACGAGGACGGTTATCTCAAGGAAGCCGTCATCAACTACCTCGCACGCCTCGGCTGGAGTCATGGCGATGAAGAGGTTTTCTCGCGTGAGCAGTTTGTCGAGTGGTTCGACCTGGACCACATCACGCCGTCTGCCGCGCAGTTCAACACCGAAAAGCTCAAGTGGCTCAACGCGCATTACATCAAGCAGACGGCGCCCGAGGTGCTGGCAGCGGATGTGCAGCGCCGCCTTGTCGCGCGCGGCATCGACATCGCAAATGGTCCCGAGCTTGCAGCGGTTGTCACGCTCTATCGCGAACGCGTATCGACGCTGGTCGAACTGGCCGACAGCGTTGCGCCGTACTACGTCGAGCCCGTCATCGGTGAAGAGCTGGCAGCGCAGCATCTGAACGAGGTAGCACGCGGCGCGCTGATCGCACTGACAACGCGGCTGCAGCAAGCAAATTGGGACAAGGCGGCTTTGAGTGCCGCCATCAAGGAGACCTGCACAGAGCTTGGCCTGAAGATGCCGCAGGTGGCCATTCCGCTGCGCGTCAAGCTGCTGGGTGTGGCGCAGACGCCATCGATCGACGCGGTGCTCGAAGTGATGGGGCGCGAGCGCGTCCTGGCGCGCCTGGGCGTGTGATTGGCAGGCGACGATGATCACTCCAGACGCATCGTTCGAAATCCCGAGCCCGAAGGCACAGGTGCTGCCGCAGGTGGAGAATCTGTGCAAGGCAGTGTTGTTGCTCGCGATGCTGTTTGCATCGTTTTATGCGGCCGAGTATTTGGCTTCGGCGCTCGACAACGGGCGGGCAATCGTCGCGCTGCTGAAGTGGCCGCTGATCGTCGTGCTGGCTGTGTTCAACGTAGTCCTGCTGACCGGCATGGGCATCCTTGCGCACGACGCCGTGCATCGCGTGCTGTTCAGATCGCCTTTCTGGAACGAGTTCTGCGGCGGCCTGCTGTCGGCCTTCGCGCTCATCCCTTTCAATGCCAACCGCCAGTTTCACCTGACGCATCACAGCTACGCGCACCAGCCCGGTCTCGATCCGGAGAATGCGATGCATCATCACTCCTTCCTCTACGCGGCGACGGTGGGTTCGGTGCTGGCCTTGAATGCGCAGTACCTCCTGCTGCTGGAAAACCTGCGTCGCCTGCACGACAGGCGCCATGCCATACGCATGCTGAAGGATGTTGTTTGTCTTGGCGTGGTGTTCTCGATTTATTTCGGTCTGCTGCCTGTACTCGGATTATCTGTGTGGCATACCATCGTGCCGACGATATTGCTGTTCCCGCCGGTATTCGCTTTTCGCGCGCTGTCGGATCATTACGGCATTCCACCGGTCGGTCGCGACAGCAAGGAGCGCCAGGATGTCTTCGATGTCGCGCAAGAAGGCCAGGCCGAACCGGAGCGGCGGCAACGCGAGGTGAGCGGCTGGATCGTGCTGACCTCGCCAACGCTGGAATGGTTGTGGAGCCACGTGAATTACCACGAGGTGCACCACCAATATCCGTATCTGTCTCATCGCTATCTGCCGCAGGTGTTCGCGGCGACACGTGGGCAGTATCCTTATCTCGTGGTGCGGGGCTATTGGCGCTCGTTGTTCAACATACGCAAGCTGGATTACTACTCGACGGCCGAGGATGTACGACGCAGGATCGATGTATGAATTCGTCATTCCCGCGAAAGCGGGAATCCACTTCTACGCGATAAATGAACTTGTGCTGCGAGGTGGATTCCCGCTTTCGCGGGAATGACGAAATTGAAGTTGGGTGCAAATCATCGACCGTGGTGACCCAAACGAAAAAGCCCGAAGGCTTCGCAGCCTTCGGGCTTTCTTCATACAGGGAACACGACTAGCTCAATAGCGGCACGATCAACAAGGCCACCAGGTTGATGATCTTGATCAGCGGATTGACCGCCGGGCCGGCGGTGTCCTTGTAGGGATCGCCGACCGTATCGCCGGTCACCGAGGCCTTGTGGCACTCCGAACCCTTGCCGCCGAAGTTGCCGTCCTCGATGTACTTTTTGGCATTGTCCCAGGCACCGCCGCCAGTCGTCATCGAGATGGCGACGAACAGGCCGGTGACGATGGTGCCCATCAGCATGCCGCCCAGCGCCTGCGGTCCGAGCACGAGTCCGACGATGATCGGCAGCAGCACTGGCAGTAATGACGGAATCATCATTTCCTTGATCGCCGATTTGGTCAGCATGTCGACGGCGCGCGAGTAATCGGGCTTGGCGCTGCCATCCATGATGCCGACGATTTCCTTGAACTGGCGACGCACTTCGACGACCACCGATCCGGCCGCGCGGCCGACCGCTTCCATCGCCAGGGCGCCGAACAGGTAGGGCACCAGACCGCCGATGAACAGGCCGATGATGACCATGTGGTTGGACAGATCGAACGTCAGATGCTTGCCAGAGGATTCCAGCGCATGCGTGTAGTCGGCAAACAGCACCAGGGCGGCGAGGCCGGCGGAACCGATGGCGTAGCCCTTGGTAACGGCCTTGGTGGTATTGCCGACGGCGTCCAGCGGATCGGTGATGGCGCGTACCGAGGCGGGTAGGTCCGACATCTCGGCGATGCCACCGGCATTGTCGGTGATCGGGCCGTAGGCATCGAGCGCGACGATGATGCCGCTCATGGACAGCATCGACGTGGCGGCAATGGCAATGCCGTACAAACCCGCCAGCCAGTGTGCGACCCAGATGGCAGCGCACACGGCGACGACCGGCGCGGCGGTGGCCTTCATCGACACGCCGAGCCCGGCGATGATGTTGGTGCCATGCCCCGTCTGCGAGGCAGCGGCCACATGCCGGACAGGTGCGTATTCGGTGCCGGTGTAGTACTCGGTGATCCACACCATCAGGCCGGTGAGGACGAGGCCGACTATGGTCGCGCCGAACAGACGCATCTGCGTACCGCCGTCGATTCCCAATGTCATATTGAGCAAATCATCGGGAACGAGTTGCCGCGTGACGAAATAGAAGGCAACCAGTGCAATCAGGCCGGCGACGAAGAGGCCGCGATACAGCGCATTCATGATCTTGCTGCCCGGCGTCACCTTGACGAACAAGCAGCCGATGATGGATGCGACGATGGCCGTCGCGCCGAGTGCCAGGGGGTATGACACGCCTACGAGCGGCGCATTCCCGAGTGTCAATGCGCCGAGAATCATGGTGGCGATCAGCGTGACGGCATAGGTTTCGAACAGGTCGGCGGCCATGCCGGCGCAATCGCCGACGTTGTCGCCGACGTTATCGGCTATGACAGCGGGATTACGCGGGTCGTCTTCCGGAATGCCGGCTTCCACCTTGCCGACGAGGTCGGCACCGACGTCCGCGCCCTTGGTGAAGATGCCGCCGCCGAGCCGCGCGAAGATCGAGATGAGCGAGGCGCCGAAAGCCAGGCCGATGAGGGGTTTGAGCACTGTCGAGAGTGAAACCGATGCATCCGCGTAACTTTGCAGCACGCCGTAATAACCTGCGACGCCCAGCAGCGCCAGACCCGCGACGAGCATGCCGGTGATGGCGCCACCGCGGAAGGCGACATTGAATGCTGCTTGCAAACCGGTGCGCGCTGCTTCGGCAGTACGCACATTAGCGCGCACCGAAACATTCATGCCGATGTAGCCGGCCGCGCCGGAGAGGACAGCCCCTACGGCGAAACCGACAGCGGTCGGCCAGCCCAGCGTGAAGCCAATGACCACGAAGAGCGCCACGCCGACCATGGCAATGGTCGTGTATTGGCGGTTCAGGTAGGCCGCCGCGCCGATCTGGATGGCTTGCGCGATTTCCTGCATGCGTGCGTTGCCTGCGGGCTGCGCGAGAACCCATCTCGTGGTGAGAATCCCGTAAAGAACGGCGAGCAGAGCGCTGCCTAACGCAAACCAGAGCACTTCCGACATCGTGAAACTCCTCCTGTGAATGTTCGTGTGAGAGGGTGATTGAGGTCAACGCCGCTCCCGGTGCGGCACGCTACCATCAAAATGTGTGTTTGCGTGCTCCGGACTTTCCCTCGGGGCTTTTTGTAGCAGGCAGAAACTATACTTCAGGCATATTGCAGTCGTGGCAATCGTCAAGTCGATGGGGTTTTATGAAGAAAAAACGAGCTCATGCTTGCTGTGAGCGGTCCCTGTATGCCGAATGTTCGCCCAACTCGTCGATGTACTGCGCCATGCCAAGCGATTCGCGCTGCAGGAAGCGCGCAATGGCCGCGCGAAAGTTCTCGTCGGCGATCCAGTGAAAGGATTGCGTCGGCGTGGGGTCCAGACCCCGTGCCAGTTTGTGCTCGCCCTGCGCGCCGCCCTCGAAACGCTGCAGGCCTTGCGCGATGGCGTATTCGATAGGATGGTAATAGCAGGCCTCGAAGTGCAGGCAGGAGACATGCTCCAGCGCGCCCCAGTAGCGGCCGTACAGCGCCTTGGCATCGCGTATCAGCAGGCTTGAGGCAATGGCGCGTCCTTCGCGTCGTGCCACCAGTAACACGCAGTGCTCTGGCAGGGTGGCGCCAAGTCGCTGGAAGAAATCCAGGTTGAGATACGGCGAGCCGCCGTGCTGGGCATAGGTCATTGCATGGCAGCGATAGAAGAATTCCCAGTGCTCCATGCTGATGTCATTGCCTTCAAGGGTCTCCAGCGTCGTGCCGGATTCGGCGACTTTGCGCCGCTCCTGGCGAATCTTCTTGCGTTTGTCATGCGACATGCTGGCGAGAAAGGCTTCGAAATGCGGGTAGCCCTTGTTGTGCCAGTGGAACTGCACGCCGTGACGCGGCATCAAATCCTCAGCAACGGGCAAGTCCGCATCCGGAAACAGCAGATGGAACGAGCCATGGCCGCTCGCCACAACATGCGCCAGCATGGCTTGCAGCAAGGCGTTGCGCGTTGCTTCATCTCGCGCCAGCAGACGCGGACCGGGTACCGGTGTGAACGGCACGGCACACAGCCATTTCGGATAGTAGGCTGCGCCATGACGTGCATAGGCTTCGGCCCAGGCCCAATCGAAGACGTATTCGCCCCAGGAGTGCGACTTGAGATAGAGCGGGGCGGCGGCGCGCAGCGTATCGCCTTCCCACAGTGTTGCGTGGGCAGGCGTCCAGCCGGTGCCCGGTCCGACGCTACCAGACGCTTCGAGGGCAGCCAGGAAGGCATGTCGAACGAAGGGTTGGCCGTCGTGTAGTGCGTCCCAGGCTTTGGCGGAAATCTGATGGATGTCGTGAATCAATCGGAACATAGGTATCGGCGAGGCAGCGGGGCGTGCGGACAAGGTATAGTTTCGACTAGCCTCGTGGCAAGGCCTCAATGGCATTCAGTGGCACTCGGTGCAATATGACGATCGTAACTTCACTTCCCCAATCTTCTACCTTGGCTTCGATCTCCGGTGTCGCAGGCACACTCAGGATCGCCGTCGCGCAGATCAACTGCGTGGTCGGCGATATCCCCGGCAACGCACGTCTGGTGCGCGAAGCGGCGCTGGCTGCGCGTGCAGCAGGTGCCGATATCCTGCTTGCGCCCGAGCTGGCGCTGTGCGGCTATCCGCCTGAAGATCTGCTGACGCGCGAGGATTTTTATCGTGCCTGCGCGCGTGAGCTCGCCGTGCTGGCGCAAGACACGCAGGGCATCGATGTACTGCTTGGCCACCCCGAACTTGTCGAGAGCGGCTGCCACAACGCAGCTTCGCTTCTGCGCGACGGCAAGGTGCTGCACACCTATCACAAGCTGCGTCTCCCCAATTACGAAGTGTTCGACGAGGTCCGCTATTTCAAGCCCGGCGAGGACGCCTGCGTCTTCGACGTGAAGGGCGTGAAAGTTGGCGTCAATATCTGCGCAGATGTGTGGGAAAGTGGTCCGGCGGAAGCGGCGGCGGCAGCAGGCGCCGAGCTGCTGCTGGTGCTCAATGCGTCGCCGTATCACATGAACAAGCAGCAGCAGCGCTACGAAGTGCTGCGCGAACGTATTGCCGATGGCGGCATGGCGGTGGTGTACTGCAATCTCGTCGGTGGCCAGGACGAATTGGTGTTCGACGGCGCTTCGTTCGCTCTGAACGCGAATGGCGAACTCGCTTATCAGGCGCCGTCTTTCGAAGAGCGACTGGATATCCTCGAATATGCCAATGGCAAAATCCGCTCCGAAGTTTTTACCGAAGCACCGAGCATCGAGGCCGAAGTCTATGCAGCCTTGAAGCTTGGTGTGCGCGACTATCTGGGCAAGAACGGCTTTCCTTCGGCCATCATCGGTTTGTCGGGCGGCGTCGATTCGGCGCTGACGCTGTGCATCGCCGTTGACGCACTCGGTGCCGAACGTGTCCGCGCCGTCATGATGCCATCACCCTACACGGCGCAGATGAGCCTGGACGATTCGCGCGCACTCGTCTGCGCACTCGGCGTGCGCTATGACGAGTTGCAGATCGAGCCGGCCATGCGCATCTTCGAGCAAATGCTGACGCCGCTGTTCGATGGCAGGCCGGCCGATACGACGGAAGAAAATCTGCAGGCACGTATTCGCGGGATGAACCTCATGGCGCTTTCCAACAAGCTCGGCGGCATCGTGCTCACCACTGGCAACAAGAGCGAAATGGCCGTGGGATACGCCACGCTGTACGGTGACATGGCGGGAGGGTTTGCCGTGATCAAGGACATCCTCAAGACCTTCGTCTATCGTCTGTGTCACTATCGCAATACGCTATCGCCGGTGATTCCCGAGAACATCATCACGCGCCCGCCCTCGGCTGAACTCAAGCCCGACCAGACCGACCAGGACTCTCTGCCGCCCTACGAAGTGCTCGATGCCATCATTGAGGCTTACATGGAACGCAATACCAGCCCGCGCGAGATCATCGAAATGGGCTATGCCGAAACCGATGTGCGCCGCGTGGTGGCCATGCTCAAACGCAATGAGTACAAGCGACGCCAATCGCCAGTAGGTATTCGTGTTTCGCGGCGAGGGTTTGGCAAGGATTGGCGCTACCCGATCACCAATCGCTTTGCGGACGAGTATTGACGTGGCACGGATGCACGTGTTTTAGTGGCTCCGCTATACTTGCAAAAATTACGAAACAAACTACGAAACATATCGGAGGCAATTCCGTGAAAAAGATCGAAGCCGTCATCAAGCCTTTCAAGCTCGACGAAGTGCGTGAAGCTTTGTCCGAGGTTGGTATCACCGGCCTGACTGTGACGGAAGTAAAAGGCTTTGGCCGCCAGAAAGGCCATACCGAGTTGTACCGCGGCGCCGAATACGTGGTCGACTTCCTGCCCAAGATCAAGGTCGAAGTGATCGTGCCGGAAAGCATCGTCGATTCGGCTATCGAAGCCATCATCAAATCGGCACGCACCGGCAAGATCGGCGACGGTAAGATTTTCGTGTCGACGGTCGAGCAGGTCATCCGTATTCGCACCGGCGAGACAGGCGAAGAAGCAGTCTGAGTTCGCACGCACATGAAAAAAGCCGCCAGATACTGGCGGCTTTTTTCATTGTTTCTTTAATTTCTTCCAGAATTACATCGTCATTCCCGCGAAAGCGGGAATCCATTTTATGGCACGGACGCGCATCGCGTAGAAGTGGATTCCCGCGTTCGCGGGAATGACGGCTTTGGCTAACGCTTGCCAGCCCGCATCAGCACCAGCAGCGCGCCAGCGCCGCCATCGTGCACACGGGCCTGACAGTAGCCCAGCACATCGTCATAATTCATCAGCCAGCCCGCAACCAGTTTCTTCAGTACCGGCTCACGACCGGGTGAGCCGAGCCCTTTGCCATGAATCACTCGCACGCAGCGGATGCCGCGCTTGCGCCAGTCCGCAAACGCGCCAGCCAGCAAGTCGCGCGCTTCGTCGCGATTGGCGCCATGCAGATCGAGTTGCTCCTGCACCACCCAGCGGCCACGCCGCAGATCGCGCAAGGTACTGCGCGGGATGCCCGTCTTGAGGTAATACAGCTCGTCGCCGCCTTCGAGCACCAGTTCGAGTGGCGTCGGAGCGTAGATGGATTCTGTCAGCGCAGCCTGTTCATCGCGATGATGCTGGATGGGGACCGGGTGGGGCTTTGGCGCTTCGATGAAGACCTTGTCCGTGCGCAGCGGTACGACATCTTTGAGTACCGTCGCTAGCAATTGTTCTTCGGGTAGCGTGGTCGGGGGGAAATCGGTTTTGAGCCACTGAACGGGTACCCAATTGTCATGTGCCGCGCTGACAGCCTCTTCTACTACCGCAAGCAGCGGATCCTTGTGGCGCGGAATTGGCAGCGGCAATGGCCGCTGCAGCACGACGCGATCAGAAGCGGGCAGGGCGCTTACATCCTGCACGGCAGCCTGGAATAGCGACAAGTCATCCGGCGTACTGGCCTTCGTGAGGGCAGGGGCAGGCTCAGTTTTGAGTTGCTTGCGGAGTTCCGCCAGAGGCGGCAGCTTGCTGCGGCGCATGTCCTTTTCAGGACGAGCTGCCGCCCGTCCCCTGATCTATTTACTTGAGACTGTCGAGGTATCGCTCAGCATCCAGCGCGGCCATGCAACCCGTACCGGCACTGGTCACCGCTTGACGATAGACGTGATCCTGCACATCGCCCGCGGCAAACACGCCAGTGATACTGGTCTGCGTGGCATTGCCGTTGCGACCGCATTCCGTGATCAGGTAGCCGGTCGTGTCCATGTCGAGCTGGCCCTTGAAGATTTCCGTATTCGGCGCGTGACCGATGGCGATGAAGACGCCTTTCAGCGCGATGTCCTTAGCCGCGCCATTCTTGACGTTGCGGACACGTATGCCGGTGGCGCCACTATTGTCGCCAAGTACCTCTTCGAGCGTCGAATCCAGTTCCAGCACGATGCGGCCTTCTTGCACGCGTTCCATCAGCTTGTCGACCATGATGGCTTCAGCCTTGAACTTGTCGCGGCGATGAACGAGTGTGACCTTGGTGGCGATATTCGCGAGATAAAGCGCTTCTTCCACAGCGGTATTGCCGCCGCCCACTACGGCGACTTCCTGGCCCTTGTAGAAGAAACCATCGCAGGTGGCACAAGCCGATACGCCGCGCCCGGCAAATTTTTCTTCTGACGGCAGGCCAAGGTATTTGGCCGTGGCGCCCGTGGCGATGATGAGTGCATCGCAGGTGTAAGTACCGCTATCGCCGATCAAAGTGAAAGGACGCCCGGTGAGCTTGGCTGTGTGGATATGGTCGAATATCTGCACGGTATTGAAGCGCGTGGCGTGCTTCTCGAAGCGCGCCATCAGGTCGGGGCCATGCACGCCATCGGCATCGGCCGGCCAGTTGTCGACTTCCGTCGTCGTCATGAGCTGGCCGCCCTGAGCCAGTCCTGTGATGAGCACCGGTTTGAGATTGGCGCGTGCGGCATACACGGCGGCCGAATAACCCGCCGGGCCGGAGCCGAGAATGATGAGGGGATGATGGGTTGCAGTGCTCATTTTTGCTTGCCTCGTTTGCGTTCTCGTTTTTACTGTTCCGGGCTAGCCGGGATTTGCAGCAATTATAACGGAGACGTGTTTCGACCTTGCTTATCGTCACGATAGTTCGCGGCAATGATTCGCGAAGAAGGCGCGCGGGCGCGGCATTGCCGCGCGTCGAACCAAAGAGGCTAAAGATTCCGCAGCATGTACCCGTTCATCTATACTCTCGTCGATCGCGCAATAAATGCCTTGCTTCGTCAAGGAATAAAGTCACGAACTTCAGGTTAACGTGGTGCGATTTTGCTCAACGATCTGGCGGCTCAAGCAATTGCAAGATCTAGTCAGCGTATTGAATCACGGAGATCCGGCATGTTGAACGCGAATCATGTATCTGTCACTGCTCTAAGAACCTTGCCCATGTTTCAGGGCATCGCGCCGGAGCGTCTTGAGACAGTCGCACGCTGTGCCATGTTGCGCCGCGTGTCACGTGGCACCGCTGTGGTACTGGCCGGTGACACCACGGACAACGTCTACTTCGTACTCAATGGCAATCTGAAAGTCATCGTCAGCGACGAGGACGGCCGCGAAGTGATCCTCACCATGCTCGGCCAGGGCGATATTTTCGGCGAGATGGGCGTGGTGGATGAAGAGCCGCGCTCAGCAACGGTTACCGCAGTTTCGCCGGTCGATCTGGTCGTGATTGCACAGGCCGATTTCCGCCACCTGCTGCAGGAAAATTTCGAGCTGTGTCTGCGCATCATGGGCAGCCTGGCGCAACGCTTGCGCGAAGCCGATCGCAAGATCGAAAGCTTGGCACTGATGGATGTTTATGGTCGCGTCGCCCGCCTGTTGCTGGACATGGCCGAGACGACGGACGGCCAGACCATCGTGCGCAAGAAAATATCCAAACAGGATATCGCCAAGATGATCGGTGCTTCGCGCGAGATGGTGTCCCGCGTCATGAAAGACCTGCAAACGCGCGGGCTCATCGACGAAACCGACTCCGGCGTCATTCTTTACGAGCAAATTCACGCGGTTTGACCCGTATT
Source organism: Rhodocyclales bacterium (assembly GCA_028292505.1). Taxonomy (GTDB): domain Bacteria; phylum Pseudomonadota; class Gammaproteobacteria; order Burkholderiales; family Rhodocyclaceae; genus Viridibacterium. The sequence goes on along the minus strand of JAQGMF010000019.1, from coordinate 6,429 downwards.
TTTGCGGTAACCAAGCCTGCAAGTGCCCGACGCGCCATCGGGCTATAATCCGGCATTCCTTTCGCCCGGTCGTTGCCGCGCTCATCCATGCTCTTCCGTTTCGTGTCCCGTCAGGCGTCCGAGCCCTTGCCCGAGAAGATCGGTCTGCTTGTGCGCGAGGCGCGCTGGCTGATTCTCGCGGCCGTTGGCGCCTATGTCGCCATGATCCTGTTCGGCTACGACAAGGGCGATCCGGGCTGGTCGCACGCTGTCGCGCCGACGCGCATCGCCAATCCGGGAGGCCGTTTCGGCGCCTGGCTGGCAGATATGCTTTTATCATTTCTCGGCAGCTCAGCCTGGTGGTTGGTGGTGTTCCTGTTCTGGGGACTGTTCTTCGGCGGCCGTCGTCTGCGTGACGAACTAGCGGGGGATCGCCGCTCCTTCTTCATCGTCATGGCCGGCTTCCTGATCGTGCTGCTGGCAAGCAGCGGCATCGAAGCGCTGCGTTTCTACACGAGCACGGCACTATTGCCGGGCGCGCCGGGTGGTGTGATCGGGTTGGAGATCGGCGAACTGTCGATGCGTTATCTGGGCTTCACGGGCGGCACGCTGTTCCTGCTGACTTTGTGGGCAGTCGGGCTGTCCATCTTCGGTGGTTTCTCATGGGTAGTTGCCGTGGAGAAGCTCGGCCATGCGCTGGAAGCATCGGTACTGTGGTGCCACGCGCAATATCAGGCACGCCAGGATCGGCGCCTGGGTCAGGAGCTTGCAGGCAAGCGTGAGGAAAAGGTCAAGCGCGAGCGCAAGAAACGCGAGGACACGCCGCCGGTAAGTATCCACATCGAGCCGGTGAAGATGGAGATCGCCAAGTCCGAGCGCGTCGCCAAAGAATCGCAGCAATCTCTGTTCGGCGAAGCCAGCGGCGGCTTGCCACCGCTCTCGCTGCTCGACGCTGCCGCCAATGATGTCGAGCCGCCTTCCGTGGAGTCGCTGGAATACACCTCGCGCCTGATCGAGCGCAAGCTTGCCGACTTCGGCGTCGAGGTGAAAGTGCTGGCGGCTTATCCCGGCCCGGTCATCACGCGTTTCGAGATCGAACCGGCGACGGGCGTGAAGGGCAGCCAGATCATGAATCTGGTGAAGGACCTGGCGCGTGCCTTGTCGGTCATCAGCATCCGCGTCGTCGAGACGATTCCCGGCAAGACCTGCATGGGCCTGGAAATCCCGAACCCGAAGCGCCAGACCGTGCGCATATCGGAGATTCTCGGCTCCAAGGTCTACCACGACATGAACTCGCCGCTGACCATCGTGCTCGGCAAGGACATCGGTGGCAATCCGCTGGTGGCCGACCTGGCCAAGATGCCGCACTTGCTTGTTGCCGGTACAACCGGTTCTGGCAAATCGGTGGGCATCAATGCCATGATATTGTCATTGCTCTACAAGGCCGAGGCGGACAAGGTGAGGCTGATCCTCATCGATCCGAAGATGCTGGAATTGTCGGTGTACGAAGGCATTCCGCACCTGCTGGCGCCAGTGGTGACGGACATGCGCCACGCCGCGCATGCGCTGAACTGGTGTGTCGGCGAGATGGAGCGGCGCTATAAGCTGATGTCGGCGATGGGCGTGCGCAATCTGGCAGGTTTCAACAAACAGGTAGCCGATGCGCAAAAGGCCGGCAAACCGCTGACCAATCCGTTTACGCTGACGCCGGAAAATCCAGAGCCGATCGCCAATATGCCAATGATCGTGATCGTCATCGACGAGTTGGCCGATCTGATGATGGTGGTCGGCAAGAAGATCGAGGAGCTCATCGCGCGGCTCGCACAGAAGGCGCGCGCCGCCGGTATTCACCTTGTGCTGGCCACGCAGCGCCCCTCCGTCGACGTCATCACGGGCCTCATCAAGGCCAATATTCCTACCCGCATGTCATTTCAGGTGTCGAGCAAGATCGACTCGCGCACCATCCTCGATCAGATGGGTGCCGAATCCCTGCTTGGCATGGGCGACATGCTCTACCTTGCGCCGGGCACGGGTTATCCGACGCGGGTGCACGGTGCTTTCGTCGATGACAAGGAAGTGCACAAGGTCGTTGAATTTCTCAAGACGACAGGCCAGCCTGATTATGTCGAAGGCATTCTCAGCGGTGGCAATGAGGAAGGCGCGACCGGTGGCGACATGTTCACTGCAGAAGGCGGTGGCGAGCCCAATGGCGAATCCGACGCGCTTTACGATCAGGCCGTCGAGATTGTCGTGAAAACGCGCCGGCCCTCCATCTCTTTGGTGCAGCGTCATTTGCGCATCGGCTACAACCGTGCTGCGCGGCTCATCGAACAAATGGAAAAATCCGGTGTCGTATCTGCCATGAGCGCCAACGGCAACCGCGAAGTCATCGCACCGCCGCCGCGCGAAGACTGAAAAAGCTCAATCAATCACGTCATTCCCGCGAAAGCGGGAATCCACTTCTACGCAACGAAGTGACATTTCGCAGTGAGGTGGATTCCCGCTTTCGCGGGAATGACGTGATAAAGATATTCAAGATTTGTAACCCGATCGGAAATTCAATGCGCAGTCTTGCAATTGTTTCGGCAATGCTTTTGTCACCCACCGTGCATGCTGCCAACGGTGTCGAACAGCTCCACCAGTTTCTCGAAGGCAGCAAGACGGCCAAGGCGAACTTTACGCAGCAGGTCATCAACAAGAGCGGTAAGGAAGGCCAAAAAGCCAGTGGCAGTATGGTGTTCCAGCGTCCAGGAAAATTCCGTTGGAATTACGAAAAGCCCTACAGCCAGCTCATCGTTGGTGATGGCAGCAAGCTTTGGTCATATGACAAAGAACTGAACCAGGTCGTGATCAAGCCGATGAGTCTGGCGTTAGGCTCGAGCCCGGCTGCGCTGCTTGCTGGCGATAACGCACTGGAAAAGAATTTCGACCTCAAAGATGGCGGCGAGAACGGCGGGCTGGCCTGGCTCGACGCGACACCCAAGAACAACGAGGCGGGTTTCGAGCGCGTGCGTATCGGCTTCAAGGGTGGCTTGCCGCAGGCCATGGAAGTACGCGACAACTTTGGTCAGACCACGGTCCTGCAATTCATCGGCTTCGAGCGCAATGTGGCGGTGACCGCAGACACCTTTCATTTCGTGCCGCCCAAGGGTGCCGATGTCGTAGGTGAGGGCGCAACGCCCTAGCGCGTGAGCGGATGAGCGATCTCTTCTCCGATCAGGCTCCCACGGGCAACGTACCCCTTGCCGAATTGTTGCGTCCGAAAACTTTGGCGGATGTGGTCGGGCAGACGCATCTGCTTGGTCCTGGCAAACCCTTGCGACTCGCCATCGAATCGCGCAAGCCGCATTCGATGATTCTCTGGGGGCCGCCAGGCGTCGGCAAGACGACTCTGGCGCGTCTCATGGCGACGCATTTCGACGCGGAATTCGTGGCGCTGTCGGCCGTCTTCTCCGGCGTCAAGGACATCCGTGAAGCGATGACGCAAGCGGAAGCCGTTCGTGCGCGTAATGGCCGTCACACCATTCTGTTCGTCGATGAGGTGCATCGCTTTAACAAGTCGCAGCAGGACGCGTTTCTGCCTTACGTCGAATCCGGTCTCGTGACCTTCATCGGTGCAACGACGGAAAATCCTTCCTTCGAAGTGAATTCGGCTTTGCTGTCGCGTGCTTCGGTATATGTGCTCGACAGCCTCAAACCCGAAGAAATGACCCAACTCTTCGAGCGTGCCAAGCGTGATGCTATGCCCGAGCTGAGTTTTTCCGACGAGGCCAAAGATCGCTTGATCGGCTGGGCCGATGGCGACGCGCGACGCTTCCTCAATGTGCTCGAAACCTTGCGCACGGCGGCAGGGGCCGCGAAGATCACGGAGATCACCGGCGAGTTTGCCGAGAGCACGCTGTCGCAAAATCTACGCCGCTTCGACAAAGGTGGTGAAGCGTTCTACGACCAGATATCTGCTTTGCATAAATCGGTGCGTGGCTCGAATCCCGATGCGGCGCTGTACTGGTTCATCCGCATGCTCGACGGAGGCGCCGATCCGCTTTATCTCGGCAGACGCATCGTGCGCATGGCAAGCGAAGACATTGGTCTGGCGGATCCACGCGCATTGCGCATCGCGCTGGACGCCTGCGAAACCTTCGAGCGTCTCGGCTCACCAGAGGGCGAGTTGACGCTGGCGCAGGCTGTTATCTATATGGCATGTGCCGCGAAATCGAATGCGGCTTATATGGCCTACAACGAGGCCACGCGTTTCGTGAAAAGCGATGGCAGTCGACCGGTGCCGATTCATCTGCGCAATGCACCGACGAAGCTGATGAAGGAACTGGGTTACGGCAAGGAATATCGTTACGCACACAATGAACCGAATGCCTATGCGGCTGGCGAGGACTACCTGCCCGAGGGGATGCCCGCGATCAGCTGGTATGAGCCAACTGACCGCGGGTTAGAGGCGAAGATCGCCGAAAAGCTCGCGTACCTGAGAGGGCTTGATCGCGACGCAAGAGGTCGCAAAGATCAATGAGCGAGCGGGTGCGCAGCACGGAACTGCGCATACACGTGAAACACGTGTTCAGTATTGGCGTCCTCGCCGACGCGTAGCGCGTCTTCAAGCATGTCCGCCAGGCAATGATCGAACTGGACTACACCATCTTCGGTCTGTACGAGCCCGCAGGCGATCGTCGCAGCAACTTCGCAAGGTAGTCGTTCGTGTTGAGCGAACAACTCCACTTCTTCATCAGTGAGATCGCAATAATCCAGGCAATCGCGTAATGAAAGCATCGCATTCTCCTGGTGCTGTCGCACCTTCATTGATTCTTAGTTCAGCCTATACCGCGCCGGGCCAAACGCAAGTTAGGGTTTTCAATCGGTGTGGGCTCGCACGATAGGACGGGGAAGACACTAAAGTCGAACACCGTGCGTCATGACAAGCAAAGCGCCGACGATCGACAATTTTTGAGACAATCCATGCTTCGCGCAAATATTCCTGCGCCACAACATCAAGACTCTCACCGGCAATCCCATGCTCGATATTCAACTATTACGCACCCAACTCGAAACCGTTGCGCAAACCTTGGCAACGCGCAAGTTCGTGCTCGACACCGCCGCGTTCCAGACGCTCGAAGACGAACGCAAAGTGCTACAGACGCGCACGCAAGATCTGCAGGCAAAGCGCAATAGCCTGTCCAAGCAGATTGGCATGCTCAAGGGTAAAGGTGAAGATGCGTCGGCAGTGATGGCCGAAGTCGCGGGCCTCGGTGACGAGCTCAAGTCGGCGGAAGAGCGCCTTGCCGCACTGCAGGAAAAGATGACCGATTTTCTGCAACGTCTACCGAATCTGCCGCATGCATCCGTCCCCGTTGGCGACGATGAAGCGGGCAACGTGGAAGTGCGCCGTGTTGGTTCGCCGAAGAATTTCGATTTTGAAGTGAAGGACCACGTCGATGTCGGTGCTTCGCTAGGTCTCGACTTTGAAACCGGCACCAAACTCTCGGGCTCGCGATTCACCTTCATGCGTGGCCAGATGGCACGTCTGCATCGCGCCATTGCGCAGTTCATGCTTGACGTGCAGACCGGTGAACACGGCTACACGGAATGCTATACGCCTTACATTGTGAATGCCGACAGCCTGCTTGGCACCGGTCAGCTACCCAAGTTCGAGGCCGATCTCTTCGCCGCGAAGAAGGGCGGCCAGGAAGGCGAGGGCGAGATGCTGTACCTGATCCCGACTTCCGAAGTCACTTTGACCAACACCGTGCGTGGCGAAGTATTAGCTGCGGATCAATTGCCGCTCAAACTCACTGCGCATACACCATGTTTCCGTTCGGAGGCCGGCAGCTATGGTCGCGACACGCGCGGCATGATTCGTCAACACCAGTTCGACAAGGTCGAGATGGTGCAGATCGTCCATCCGGAAACCTCCTACGCCGTACTCGACGAGATGGTCGGACATGCCGAAGTCATACTGCAGAAGCTCGATCTGCCGTACCGCGTGATGGCCCTATGCACGGGCGACATGGGCTTCGGCGCCACCAAGACCTACGACCTCGAAGTCTGGTTGCCAGCGCAAAACGCTTATCGCGAGATATCTTCTGTATCGAACTGCGAAGCCTTCCAGGCGCGCCGCATGCAGGCGCGTTTCAAAAATGAACAGGGCAAGAACGAACTCGTGCATACGCTCAATGGTTCGGGACTCGCCGTGGGCCGCACGCTGGTAGCGGTGCTGGAAAACTATCAGCAGGCCGATGGTTCGGTCGTCATTCCGCAAGTCCTGCGGCCTTATATGGGCGGCCTTGAACGGCTAACGTCGAGAAACTAGCCAGCAAGGCGCGAGATGGCTATAATTCGCGCCTTCGCGGAGAGGTGGCAGAGTGGTCGAATGTACCTGACTCGAAATCAGGCGTAGGTGCAAGCCTACCGTGGGTTCGAATCCCACCCTCTCCGCCAAGACCA
>JAQGMF010000013.1 GCA_028292505.1 Rhodocyclales bacterium | reverse complement strand
GCGATCATGGTAAAGAGACCGTCGAGCGTCTTCTGCGTCACGTAGCTCTCGATCTTCGCCTGCTTCGCATCGATGAGCCCCAGTTGAGCTCCCTGGCCGGCGAGTTCGTTGTACTTTTCTGCCAGGCCGACTTTGCTCGTTGCCTTGGTGACGATCGGCAGAAACTTCTGCGTCAGCTGCGAGCTCGTCGTCTTGCGGAAATATTCCGTCGCCGCAGTATCGCCGCCGGTGAGAATTCCCTTCGCGTCGGCAACGCTCATGTTTTTGACGGCGCCCACGAGCAACGCTTTCGCTTCGGGCACCGCCTGTTCGGCGGCGCGGTTCATGCCGACCACGAGTTCATCCGCCTGTTTCTGCATGCCGATGAAGCGCAATCCGCTTTCAACGCGTTTAATCGCGTCCGGTAGCGGAATCTTCACCTTGTCATTGCCGAGAAACCCGTTCTCGACGCCCAGCTTGCTGACTGCGGACGCCGCGCCTTGCGTCAGGGCGTCTTTCAATCCCGATGCTGCGTCGCGATTGCTGAGATCCTCGATGCCGAGTGCAAACGAAGGGGCGCTGATGACGAGCCATGCAAGGAATCCGACTAAAGTGCGCATGTTGTTTCCTCTCGAATGTAGCCATAAATCTTTAACCGCAAAGGACGCAAAGGACGCGAAGGAAAGCAAAAACAAATGAAGCGAAGCACTCCTTGTCTTTTCGAATAGTCCGCCGCGGATACAGTGTTCAGACCGAATTGAAGTCTCGTTCCTGACGTATGTTGAATCTCTGCCTTCCTTTGCGTCCTTCGCGTCCTTTGCGGTTCGAGCTTTGGGTTTCGCCGTTACAACCCATTGACGACGCGTTTGATGCCATCTTTGAGATGCGGCACGTTGAAATTGATTATGAAACCCAATTTGCAACCACTCAACTTCAGATAGCTTAATAGTTGTGCCATGTGAATAGGCATTAGTCTCTCGACTGCCTTTAATTCGACAACCACGTTCTCTTCAACCAGCAGATCGATTCGATATCCGACGCTGATCTCTACGCCTTCATAGAGAATCGGCAATGGTTTTTCCTGACTGACTGCCAGTCCCCGCAATGTCAATTCGTGCGCTAAGCAGGCTCGATATGCGCTTTCCAGCAAACCAGGACCGAGCGCGCTGTGCACTTTCATCGCCGAATCGACGACGACCCGCCCGGTTTCCTCGATTTGCATTTGCACGCTTCCCATTTAGAGCAAAATCTTTAACCGCGAAGGACGCAAAGGAACCCTTAAGGCATGCTATTTACTTCTTTGATTTTGTATTTCCTTCGCGTCCTTCGCGTCCTTTGCGGTTCCAGACTTAGTTTTCGCGCTTTCCCTTACTTTCCTTCGCGTCCTTTGCGGTTCGAGATTTTGTTTGCCGTTTCTTCTGCGCTTACTCGTCGCGCCCGTAATGAATGCGCCGGTAGGGCACGCTCGGCACGCTGCGTGAAATGCGCATGTCGATCATCATCGGTCCCGGTTTCTTGAGCCACTCCTGCACGGCCTTCGTGAACTGCTCGACCGTAGTGACCATCGCGCCGCGTCCGCCCATCGCGACGCCGACCTTGCCGAGATCGGGCGTGGTTATCATCGATGTGGTGACGTCCATTTTGTGCGCGTCGAGCTTGTAATACTCGGCGCCGAGCGCTTCGTTGTTCATCACGACAACGAGCAGCGGCATGTCATAGCGCACCATCGTTTCAAATTCGGCGAGATGCATGATCACGCTCGCGTCGCCGTCGCACAGCACGAGCGGCTTCTTCGTGGCGACCACCGCGCCCATTGCGGCCGGCAGCATCTGGCCGATGCAGCCGAAGAAATGGCCCGACCCCGACAGCACGCGCCGGCGCGTCATCAGCATGCTGACAAAACCGGCGGTCATGCCGCTGCCGGAAAGAACACCGATCTCTGCCGGCAACGCCTTGTCGAGCGCGAGGCAAGCTTCGCGCGGATCGAGCGTGCCCGGATCCATTTCGAACTCGGTGCGGTCAGCGCTGTGGTTGACGAGCTTTTGCTTGACGTCAGGCGTGCGATAGCCGATCGACTTGTGATTACGCTTGGCGAGCAGCTTCTCGAGTTCTTCGACGCCGACTCGCGCGTCGGACTGAACGTAGCAATCGGCGCTTTTGCCGCCGGCAATCAAAAGATGCGGCTCCGAATCGATATGCACGTAGCGTGCTTCGGGATACAGGTAGCCGTGCTCGGTCGTATAGCGGTTCAGGCTCGCACCGACGCCGATCACGCAATCCGCTTCTTCAAACAGCTTCATCGAGGGCCGCGAACCGTAAGTGCCGGAGATGCCCGCGTGCCATTCGCTTTCGTTGAGCCACGTCCTGACCATCAATGACGTCGCGATCAGCGCGCCGATGCGGTCGGCAAGCTTCAGCACTGCTTCGCCTGCGCCGGCCCACTGCGCGCCGCGGCCGACGATGATCACCGGCTTCTTGCTTGACGCAACGATATCAGCGGCGCGCTCGAGCGCTTTTTCATCCGGATGCACGGCGCCCGGCGAAAACATGGCGGATGACGGCTTGTATTCTTCGTCGTCGTCCTCGAAATTTTTCTGCTGGATATCCATCGGACAACTCAGCATGATCGGGCGGCTCTCGAGCTTGGCGCGATAAAACGCTTTGCGCACCGCGTCGTCCGCGGTATCGGGCGAAACCAAGCGCACGAAACCCGCTTCGCACGCATCGGCGAATTTGGCCTGGTCGAGGCGCTGCGTATATTCCTCATCGGTCGTCGGCGATTCGCCGCAGAACGCGACGATCGGTGAATGCGCGCGCGCCGCCGTGACGAAGCCGGTCGCTAATTGGGTCACGCCGGGTCCGCAGGTCGCAGTCGCGACCCCTGGCTGATGTGTAACGCGCGCATAACCGTCGGCCATGCCGAGGCCCGCGCCTTCGTGACGCACCTCATGTACCTTGACGCCGATCTTGTGCAGCTCGGTGACCCAATACATATTGCCGTCGCCCATCATGCCGAATGTATCGGTGCAGCCTTCCGCCTTGAACGCCTGTGCCAGCCTTTGATACACCTTCATGTGCAACTCCTCCGTTATCCGTTAATTAGTTTTGCACCGGCGCATTCGCCAGCGTTTCTGCAAGCTTCTCCGAAAAATCTTTCGTCATGCGCTTCACGACCATCGATGCCCCGCTTTCGACCACGAGCGCGAGCTTGCCACCGACTTCCACCTCGGCCGTGATCGGGATAGACGAGCCGGTCGATCCCTCCTGCGCGACAACACTGAACTTCATCGTCGCGCGAACCCGCGTGCCGCCCTGGTTGTCTTTGCCGCGTGCCGACACATTGCCGGTCCTGGTCGCGGCATCGAGCTCGAGCCCGATGCGCGTGTTGAACGTAACTTTGGCCGGACCGAATTTCACGACCATGCTGGCATCGAAGGTGCCGTCTTCGTTCTGGGCGCCGAGCTTCGCGCCCTCGACGCAGTTGACCACCGCGTGTGGATTCGAGAGCAGCGCCCACACAACTTCTGGCGGCGCGGCGACGTCGACGCGCTCGTTGACTTCAATCATGAATCGCTCTCAATCCGGGAATTATTCTGGGTGAAAGCGAATTCTCGCATACACGCGGACGACGCGCGTACCCCCCCCCGATATCAGGCGTCGGTTAGTGAAACAGCCTGATGGTTGCCGGCGCCCTGCTTCGCCACAGCCAGAGAGCCGCTCCAAGCACAGCCAGCTCCAGCAAGAAGGACCAATGCAGAATAAAACTCAGCAGCCATGGATGATAGGCCGGCTCGACGGTAAATAGCGAATACGGCTTATCGACAAACGGCGCCAGCCACCAGATGTCGCCCACAATCGTGTCGAGCATCAAGTGAACGAATCCGTTTATGCAGAATACCAGCGCGAGCGCGGGCAGCTGCTTGAACCGGGCCGCATGCAGCCACCACGCGCATGCAACGAACAGCGCCGCCCATACAATCGGAAGATGCGTGGCATACGTATGGTGGTGATGCTGCCGGTCGTCGATAAGGTAGAAGTAAAGCAGATCGACATCCGGCGCAATCGCACCCGCCATTCCAAAGACAATAAAGAGCCGGCGCGATACGGCGTCGGCCGCCGTTCGCATATATGTGAAGCTCGAAATCAAATAGCCCGCAGGCAGATGCCCGATGATCATCGAGCGGCCTGCGGAAGAAACACTTTGCTCCAATCGATTCTGGCCGTCGCCTGCATCAACACGAACAAGGTCGCGACCGCTCCCACCGTAATCGCAATTCCCGTAAGTCCCTTAAAGAAAAAGGCATAGGAAAACAGCACCAGATAGACAAGTTGAGCGCTGCCGGCGGCCAAAAATGCAAAGCGACTTCCAAACACAATGCGCAGATAGCTGATCACCAACGCCAGCGACGTGACGGCCGAAACAGCAAACGCAATGTGGATCGCGATGAGATCGACGAGATATGAAAACAGCAGATGGAAAGCGAAGAACGCGGCGGCAAGAAAGAAAAAATGCATCGGATGGAGATCGATACCTTTAACGACGCCAATCGTCAGCAGCACAACGATGAAAAAAAACATCGAAAGCGGCGCGAACCTTGCGATGTCGCCGGCGAGCGGACCGGGCTGCAGCTTTTCCGGCATCACCATGGTTATGTTGACGCCCGATACCAGCCGGCGTGATTCCCACGTGAGCTGCCAACCGGTGTCGGTGCGCTCTTTCTTCAGGGGCGACATCGCGGCGTCCGGAAAATCGATTGCGCGAAAGTTGGTGTCCATGACGAGCCGGAAGTTTTCGACCTGCGAAACTCCGTTGCCGAACTGATACGTCCAGCTATCAAGACCCTGACTCCGATACCCGACTTTTACTTTTGCGCGCTCGCCCGCTTCCAGGACAACGCGGCCGGAAATCTGCTCCGCGCCAAGGTTAGGCGCTTTCGACCAGGACTTGCCGGACACCTCGAAACGAAGATCATCGAATGCCGCCTGCCTGGAGGGAAACGGCAGGTTCACTTCAAATTCACGTGCGGCGGATGCCGCATTGACGATCTCGTAAGAAGCATCGAACCCGACGCTGTACGTCGAATACCAGAGCAGGCCTTTCTGGCGATGATGAAGCTCGAGATTTACACGAACGTCGCTGGCGCTTAACGACACTGCCTCCAACGGAGGCGTTTTGCTGCTATCGGCGCTTTCGTTTTTCGGCTGGCGCCGTTCATACGCGACCACAGTCGGTGCGTTTTGAATTTGCGGCGCGCCCCAGATGTTTTCTATTTTTTGGCGCAGATTCGTATCTGCCTGAGTCGTGCGGGCGGTAATGACACCCGACAAAATCGCCCAGGCAGCGCTGGTACACAGAAATATGAATCCAATCGCTAACAGTCGCTTGATCATCGCCGCTCCCTTTATTTATTGTTTGATTTGAAAATTTATCAGCGCAGACTCAGCGTCTCGCGCTTCCACACTGGATCCTGCCAGCGCTGGAAGGCACCGAGCATCGACGGGTCGCTTGCCTGCCGCGCGGTCGAGAGCGAATCGAGCCGGACGAGCTCGAAGTTGCGCTTGTACTTGCCTTCACCGCGTGCTTCGCGCGCAACGAGCATTTCCGTGCCGCCGGGAACCCAGCCGGCGAATTCCGCATAACCGAGCTCGGGGCTCGTCGTCGCCGGCGGCAAAACGCCAATCGTCCACCCATCGCTGCTTTTCCGGAATATCCACAGCTCGCGCCATGTGTCGGTCTGCTGCACGGCGAGCGCGAGCGCATTGCCTTCGCGATTCAAGGTCGATGAATTCGTCCAGACAACGCCGTAAGTGCAGCGCTTCACAAGCGGATTGCTGCCGTCGTGCTTCGCATCGACGAGCGCGATGCAGGTCTGGCCCGCCTGACTCGGCAAGGTAACGATCGCGGGGAACCGCGTCTTGACCGTCATCGTTTCGGGCACGGCGGCCCATCGCGACGCGCTCGCGCGCATCGCCGCATCGCTAAAGGCGGTGAGGTCATCGTCGGTCAGTTCGGATTTGTTGACCCCCGCCAATGCCGTCAGCGCGCGTGCCCCGGTGTCGGCAGAAGGAATGCCTTGCCGTGCACGCTGGTAAGCGAGCGCACTCCAGATGCCGGCACGCCGCATCAGTACCCGGTTTTTGAGATACCCGGGCAGCGTCGCGGCGTCGACGCGGTCGAGCACTTCAGCGCGCGATTCGTCGAGCTGATTGCGCTCGGTGATGCGCAGCCTGGGATCGATGCAATCGTCGCGCGTCAATGCGAGCACGGCGCGGGCGCGCTGCTCGCCGGTCGAGCGCATCGAAAGCACGCGGCGAAACGCATCGCCGTCGTAGCAGATGCGCATGCGTTCGTCGCGTTCATAGTTGACGAACTTGATGCCGTAGCGTGCCGCGACATCGAGATGCGCCGCCAACGCGGCTTCGGCACTCTTGTTGGCGACGGCGCCGCCGCTCGCGCGCTGTGCAAGCCGGTCGGCAAGCGTGCCGAGCGCGTCGAGTGCTTCGACGCCCATGTCGCCATTGATGACTTCGGCGGGCGCCGCCTGGATGAACGCGGCGATGAGTCCGATGCCCAGCGCTTCGCTGCCCGGCGTGTCGCGAACGAAACGCACGACAGCCAGCAAGTCGGCCGCATCCTCGGCCAGAAGATTGAGCCGCCGCACCTGGCTCGCGCGCACGAAGCCGCCGCGCTCGCGCTGGTAATCGTAAACCTGCAGATAGTCGAGGCGCTCGCCGCGGATTTCGAGGGTTTCACCCTGCCACAATTGCGCCTGCTGCTTCGCCGAATCGCGCGGCGATGCGCGCAATGCGGCGCGGTCCTGGATGACGATCGCGGTGCCAAGCGACGCGGCGTGTGCGCTGACCGCCAACAGCGTTAACAATGTGATCGCGAGAAGTTTACGCATGACTATTTATCCTCTTTCGACGCCATGCGTTTCGGCGAGCCGATCAAATTCGAGCCAATGAACCCGCCGTCACCCGGAGGCGACGCGATAATGACCTGCACTTTGTCGGAAAGCTTGTCGGCGAGCGCTTTCTGAATCAGCAGCGGGTGCTGCGTAATCAGTGCGCCTTCACGCGCCATCTGCTCAGCGTTGGCCTTGCCGACGCGCTCGGTGCGATACGCTTCTGCATCGGCCAGTTTCTGCCGTGCATCGGCCTCACCGCCCGCCTCGACGCGACGCGCCTGCGCGCTGCCCTCCGCAATGCGAATCCGCGATTGCTTGTCGGCTTCCGCTTCGAGCTGACGCTGTTCGATCTGGCGCTGCTTGAACGGCAGGACGTGCTTCATCGCTTCCTCCTGCCCCTTGGCGGCGATGACCTGTTCGCGCGCCGAAGCCTCGGCCGCTTTTTCGCGGCGGACCTTTTCGGCTTCGCCATCGAGCGCAATTTCTTTCACGCGCTTGTCTTTGAGTTCGAGCGTGTAGCGCATTTTCTCGGTCGCGAGTTCTTCGGCGAGCAGGCCGTTCATGCCGCGCCGGTAATCCGGGGGCAGATCGACTTTGCCGAGCTGCACGGTGCGCAGCACGATTCCATCGGCCGCGAGCTTGTCGGTCAGCTCCTTCTCGATCGCCTGCTGAATTTCGACACGCTTGGTCGAAAAGATTTCGCGCACCGTGTAGCGCGCGAAGACTTTATAAATGACGCCCTGCACGGCCGGCTCCACAATTTCGCCGCTGATGTTGTCGGGCAGATTTTTCGACGTCACGCGCAATTTGGTCGCATCGAGCGCATAGCGCACCGACAGGTCGACGCCGAGCGAAAGGCCTTCGACCGACTGCAGCGGCGCCGGGCCTTCCGCGCGCCGGATCTGCTCCGGCTGATAAGTTTGATCGCGCAGTGTGAACACCCGGATTTCGTGGACGCCCGGCACGACCAGCACGCTGCCGTCGCGGAATTCGCTGATATCGCCGGTGAGTCGATTCAGCCGCACACCGATTTCGCCGCGGCCGACGTTTTCGAGCGGCGGATGCGAGTAAACGAACAAAGCGATGCCGCCGAAAACTGCAAGCCCGATCAGCGCGCCGCGCGAATCCGCCAGGCCCGAAAATACGCGAGCGGAGCCTGTGCGCGCTGCATCTGCCGCGATGCCCGTATAGCGTGGACGCGAGAAACGCTCGCGAATCGATTCGACCAGGGCTTTGAAACGATACCTCATGATTTTTCTCCGATGCTCTTAATGATTCGATGACTTCTGATTGGCCAGGCGCTCCGGGCCAGAAACTGGGGACCGGCAAAACTCCGGCCGCGTCGCGATAAATCCGCGCATTGCCCCAGCCACCGGCCCGCAGCGTCCGGCCGTTTTTTCACGCTGAGATCACGGCCAGTGCGACGACCAGCGATCCTGAAACGATCGCTGCCGCAGTGCCCGCGCAAACGGCATGAAGCGCGAGCGAGAACAATTCGCCGGCGATACCGCTCGTGGTGTTCGCCGCTGCCTGGTTTTGCATTTCCATCTGTGTCTCCCGGTGGTGACCGCCAAAAACCTGGCGGGACGAGTGCATTAAAGCTGCGCAAACGGGCGCCCGGGCGAGCGGATGCTGGCAATGTGACGATCAATTGTGGCGAAACTATGGCAATGCGCCCGGGCCGGCTTGCAGGCGGTTCGTCATCCGGTATAGTCGGCCTGCCCTGACCCTGGACTGCTGGAAACAGAGATGCGCCGACGCATTGCGATTGTTGAAGACGATGCCGCCATTCGGGCGAACTATGCCGATGCCCTCGGCAAGCATGGCTACGAAGTCGCCGCCTATGCCGACCGGCCGACCGCGCTCGCCGCGTTGCGTTCAAGACTGCCGGACCTCGCGCTGCTCGATATCGGCCTGGCCGATGAAGTCGACGGCGGCTTTAAGTTGTGCCAGGAACTGCGCGCCTTGTCTTCGACGCTGCCGGTGATTTTCCTGACGGCGCGCGACAGCGATTTCGATCTCGTGTCCGGCCTGCGCATGGGTGCGGACGACTATGTAACCAAAAGCGTGAGCCTGCCGCATCTGCTCGCACGCGTGAGCGCGTTGTTCCGGCGCGCCGAACTGTCGGGCGCGGCAGCGCCGGCTGAAAGCGTGATCGAGCGCGGGCCGCTCACGCTCGACCTGAATCGATTCGCGGTGAGCTGGCGTAAAACGGCGATCGATCTCACGCTGACCGAATTCTGGCTCGTGCACGCGCTCGCCAAATTCCCCGGCCACGTTCGCAACCGCGATCAACTGATGAGCGATGCGCACATTGTCGTCGACGACAGCACGATCACTTCACACATCAAGCGCCTGCGCCGGAAATTCAGCGCGGTCGATCCGGCTTTCGACTGCGTCGATACCGTCTACGGGCTCGGTTATCGCTGGAAAGCAGCCGATTGATCCGCACGCAGTGCCCGCCGCCTGATGACAGCGAGTAGACCCGGTTTCCTGCAGACGTTTGCGCTCTCGATCCGCGCCAAGCTCGCGATCGTAGCGCTGGTTCTGCTCGCGATTCCGTGGGTCGGCTACACCTACGTGAAAACGATGGAGCGGCTGCTGCGCGAAAACCAGGTGCAGGCGGTCGTCGCCAGTGCGCGCGCTATCGCCACCACGCTGCAGGACCGGCCGCTGCTGCTCGAATTGCGCGCGCCAGTTCCTGACAGCACGATTGCACCGCGGCCGCGTTCGGAAGAAATCCAGTCGCTCGTGACCGGTCTTGCGCGTGCGGGCTCGCGCATCTGGATCGTCGACAGCCGGCTGCGGCTGGTCGCAACCGCGGGCAGTCTCGACGCTGCGCCGGTTGCGTCCAAAGATGAAGTGGCGTTTGGTCCGCTCGAACCCGTCGTGCGCGCGGCATTGCGCTTCATCTTCGATCGCGTGCAGACGAGCCCTTTGCAAGCGAACGAGGAAGTCATACCGAACGACGTCGTGTTCGGCGGCCGCGAAGTCGAACGCGCGCTCGACGGCACGGCGTCATGGCGCTCGCGCGCGTCGCCCGACGGCCGCACCGCGATCATCACCGCGCTGAACCCGATCTGGGTCGGTGACGCAGTCGTCGGCGCCGTCATTGTCGATGAAACGACGCAGGCGATTGTTTCGTTCAGCAACCGCGCGCTCGTGCAACTGGCGGCGGTCACGCTGATTTCGTTTGCGATCGGTGCGCTTACGTTGTTTTTCTTCGCATCAAGCCTGTCGAGCCGGCTGCGCAAACTACGCGACGAAGCCGACAATGCGATCGACTCGCAAGGCCGCGTACGCGGACTGGTCGCCGGTGAGCACGCTCGCGACGAAATCGGCGATCTCTCGCGCGGATTCTCCACCGTGCTCGATCGGCTCGCGCAATACAACGCCTACCTCGAAAATCTTGCCGGCCGCCTGACGCACGAATTGCGCACGCCGATCGCCGTGGTGCGCTCGTCGCTCGACAATTTGAAGCTGCAGGACGCGACGCGCGACACCGGCGTGCCTCACACCGGCGTTTATCTCACGCGCGCGGAGGACGGCCTGAACCGGCTCGAAACCATACTGACGCGCATGAGCGAGGCGACGCGTCTCGAGCAGACTTTGCGCAGCGGCGACCGCGAGACGTTCGATGCGAAGCAGGTGCTTCAGGGCTGCGTCGAAGGCTATGCCGGCGCCTATCCGCGGCGGCGGTTTGTGCTGAACTCGCCCGACGCGCCAGTGCCGCTTATCGGCGCACCCGACCTTTTCGCGCAGATGCTCGACAAGCTCGCCGCCAATGCAGTCGATTTCGCCACCGCCGATCCGGTCGAAGTCAGCCTCGAACGCGCGGACGGTAGCGCGATCATGCGCGTGAGCAATCAAGGGCCGCGCCTGCCGGCCGCCATGCAGGAACGGCTGTTCGAATCGATGGTGTCCGTGCGCGGCGAAGGCGCCACCCGCGAGCCGCACCTCGGACTGGGCCTCTATATCGTTCGCCAGATCGCCGAATATCATGGCGGCACCGCGGTTGCCGCGAACCGCGCCGACGGGTCCGGCGTCGTGTTCGAAGTCCGCCTGCCGCTGGCAACCTGAATCGACGAAGGCGCACGCCGCGCCGCCTCCACTTGTGTGCGCCAGGCAAAGGCCTGCGCACAGTAGCGACACAGTGACTATACTGTCGTCTGTAGAAAGCCCGCAGCAGCCAGATAAGCGGGCGCTGGAGGACATAAATTGCGCGCGCATTCGACCGGTAAACGCAGGATATCCGCCGACGCTCTGATCGCAGCGCTGGCGCTGTTAGCCGCTTTGCCCGCGATCATCGCGGTCTGGTTCGCGCTGTTCGCCCACATCGAGCGCAGAGAGTCCGAAGCAATCGCCGCCGCGGTCACGGCCAACGTCAATCTTGCGCGGACTTTCGGCGAACACGTGCTGGACATCGTCAAGGTTCTCGACTACCAGTCGTCGCTGCTCGCGGCCGACCTCGAACGCAAAGGCGCGCGCGGCGTCGACTTCGGCGCGACGCGGCGCCATCTCGCTAACTCGATGCCCTATCTGCTGCAAATCAGCATGTTCGGCACCGATGGTTATATCGCGGCGTCATCGCGGATCTTCTCGCGCGAATATCGCGGCGATCGCGAGCACTTTCGCGCGCATCTGACCGGCGATACGCACAAGCTTTACATCGGTAAGCCGCTGCTCGTGCGTGCAACCGGCCGCTGGTCGATCCCGCTGAGCCGGCGCCTGAATACGCCCGGGGGCGCGTTTGCCGGCGTCGTCGTACTGCTGGTGGATCCGGAATACTTCGCGCGCTACTTCAGCACGGTCTCCCTCGGCGAGCACGGCGTGGTCACCCTGCTGCGCGACGACGGCATCGTGATTTCGCGCCGCAAAGGCCAGCTCGTGTCTTATGGCGCCGACTTGAGCGGCACGCCCGTCATCAAAGCGGTCATGGCGAAACACGCGGGAGTCCAGAGCGCCGCCACCATAGATGGTGTGAGCGAAGTGATCGCTTTTGATTCGGTCAGCGACTATCCGTTGAAGGTAGTGGTCGGCTCGTCGCGCGAATCCGTGCTCGCGCAAGTCGAATCCGAAAAACCCACGCTTTATCGCATCGGCGGCGGCATCACCGGCGGCTTGCTGCTGCTCGCGTACATCATCGCCATGCTGATAATCCGGCTGAAGCACGCCAACCGCGAACTCGTGCACGACCTCGCGCAGCGCAAGTACGCCGAAGACACGCGCACGCGGCTGGCGTCGATCGTCGAAAATTCTCATGACTGCGTGATCGGCCGCGACCGCGACAGCATAATCGTCATCTGGAATTCGGCGGCCGAGCGCCTGCTCGGATGGACTGCGCAGGAGGCGGTTGGCAACCGTCTCAAGGAAATCTTTCCGCCCGAAGAGCAAGTTACCGTCTCGGGCAACCAGCAGCAGGTTCTGTCAGGCAATACGGTCAGTTATGACGCGGAACGCATGACCAAGGACGGCCGCCGCATCGCCGTTTCGATCGGCGTGTCGCCGATCAAGGATGCGAATGGCGTGATCATCGGCAGCGCCGCCACGCTGCGCGATTTGACCGAACGCAAACAGATCGAAGAGCGCATCCAGCACGTCGCGCATCACGACAGCCTGACGGGCCTGCCCAACCGCCTGCTGTTCAACGACCGGCTGGCGCAGGCGATCGTCGCGAGCAAACGGGATTCATCGCAATTCGCGCTTCTTTACCTGGACCTCGATCACTTTAAGCCCGTCAACGACTCGCTCGGCCACAACGCGGGCGACGAGCTCTTGAAAAGCGTTGCCGACAGAATTCGCGGCCAGGTGCGCGATTCGGACACCGTGGCGCGCGTCGGCGGCGATGAGTTCACGGTGATTCTGCGCGACACGACGAGCCGCCAGGCAGTGGCGGCGGTTGCCGAAAAAATTATCGCAGCGCTCGCCACCTCGTTCAGCCTCGAGAACCGTCAGCACGTCGTCCGTATCGGCACCAGCATCGGGATCGCGATTTACCCGACGGATGCCGTGGACGCGGAAAGCCTGATCAAGCTCGCGGACGTTTCCATGTACAACGCGAAAAAATTTCGCAACTGCTTTCAGTTTACCGCCGTGCCGGCGCGCAACTGAAACCGGTGCGCGGTCAGTCGACCTTCGCGCCCGACGCCTTGGCGATCGGGCCCCATTTTTCGTATTCCGCCTTCACGAAAGCCGCAAATTCCGCGGGCGTGCCCGGCATCGGGTCGGCGCCGCGGCCGACAAGCTTCTGGCGCATGTCGGCATCGTTCAACGTTTTGCCAAACGCTTCGTTGAGTTTTGCGATAATTTCCGGCGGCGTTTTAGCGGCTACCTGAATCCCGTACCAATTAAGTGCTTCGACTTTGGGCAGGCCCTGCTCGATCATCGTCGGCACATTCGGGAACAGCGGCGAGCGTTTCGGCGCGGCGAGTGCAAGCGCGCGCAGCCTGCCGCTTTCGATGTGCGGCTGCAGTACCGGCAAATCGGCGATCACGCCGAGCACCTGACCGCCAAGGGCGTTGGAGACCGCGGGCGCGGCGCCGTTGAACGGCACGTGCAGCATGTTGACCTTCGCCTCCATCTTGAACAGTTCCAGCGCAAGGTGCGGCAAACCGCCGCTGCCGGTGGACGCAATCGTAATCTGGCCGGGCTTCGCTTTCGCTATTGCGATCAGTTCCTTGACGTTCTTCGCCGGCACTGACGGATGGACGACGAGCAATTCTCCCGTGCTGCTGACCAGCGTCACGCAGGCAAGATCGCGGGCGGGGTCATACGGCATCTTGGGATAAATGTGCGGGCTGATCGTCGCCGTGCCGGTGCTGATCAGAATCATCGTATAACCATCGGGCGCCGATTTGGCGACTGCGTCCGCGCCGATGAGACCATTGGCGCCGCCGCGATTGTCGACGATCACCTGCTGACCGAGCACTTCGCCAAGCTTCGGCGACATCATGCGCGCGACGATGTCGACCGGGCCGCCGGCGGGAAAGCCGACGATCATGCGCACGGGTTTGGACGGATAAGTTTGCGCCGACACGGTTGCGGCAAAGCCCATTGCGATGAAGACGCTGAATACGCAAATGACGCGTGGCGTGAATCTCATTTTCATCCTCCTGAGTAAAGCTTATTTGGTGTCGGACGATTGTGGAGCAAGGCCCGGCGAAACTCAACCTGGCATTCTCCGCCGTGCGGTATTGGCGTAATATTCCGGCGGCACACAGGAGATGCCGCATCATGCCGCTGGTATTCGAAACGCCGAATTTTTTGATCATCGCGCCCGAGCAGCCGCATGTCTCGCGCCGCGACGGCGGTCATCTCATCATCAATCCGAAGGTCACGGTAGAAGATCGCACGCAGTTGTCGCAGGAACTCGCGATTGAATTCATGAAGCTGTCGATGATTGCCGGACGGGCGATGAAAAACGTGCTCACGCGGCAGGGCATCGACATCGGCCGCATCAATTACCAGGACAACGGCAACTGGCGGCACGAGTTGCACCTGCATTTGTATGGACGCGCGCGCGGCGCCGAAATCCAGGCTTACGGTCAGCCGCTCGCGTTTCCGCCAACTGCGCAGGCCTTCAAGGAAAAAATGGGCAATCTCGAGCGGCTGCGCGCCGACGACATCGCGGAACTCAAGGCGGAAATCCAGCGCCTGCTCGCGAGCGACACCTATCGCAACTTCTAAGCGGCTTATTCTGCCTTCGCGCCCGACGATTTGACGACGGCGCCCCACTTCGCGATTTCACGCGGCATCAACCTGGTAAGTTCGTCGGGCGTGCCGGCGACGACATCGACGCCCATCTCGGCGAGGCGACGGGTGATTTCCGGCGTGCGCAACGCCTTGCTGAATCCGTCGTGTATGCGCAGCACGACGTCCCGCGGCGTACCCGCCGCACCCATCAATGCATACCAGCCGCTCGATTCGAAACCCTTGATTGTTTCGGCGACCGTTGCGACTTCCGGCAGCGCGGTCGCGCGTTTGGCACCGCACACGCCGATCGCGCGCAAACGGCCCGCCTGTATGAACGGCAACGCCGCGAGCAGCGTGTTGACCTGGAACTGCACCTGCCCGGCGACCGTATCGTTCAACGCCTGGCCCGCGCCTTTATAAGCGATGTTGAGCACGTCGATCTTCGCCATGGACTTCAACATCTCGACGGCGAGGTATGCCGAATTGCCGCCGGCGGTGCCCGCGGTCAATTGTCCGGGCCGCGCTTTCGCCAGCGCGATGAACTCTTTGACGTTGGTCGCCGGCAGCGACGGATGCACGACGAGCACCGTCTGTGTCAACGCGAGCTGGCTCATCATCGTGAAATCGTTGATCGGATCGAACGGCAGCTTCGGAAAAAGTGCGGGATTGATGGCGTGCGGCGTCGTCGCGATGAGCAGCGTGTAGCCATCGGGCGCCGAACGCGCGACGATTTCAGTGCCGATGTTGGTGAACGCACCGCCGCGATTGTCGACGATGATCGTCTGGCCGAAAATTTCTGTGAGCCGCGGACTCAACAGCCGCGCCAGGATGTCGGTCCCGCCGCCCGGCACCGCGGGCACGACGATGCGGATGGACTTCGACGGATAAGTCTGGGCGGATGCCGGCCCGAACGCGATAAGCATGGCGGCGGCGACGAGTGCGGGGATGAGAGATTTCAAGGGGTTCACCGGTTAAGCGGCACGCCCGCGGCGCGCTGTGCGATTGACAAAATGAAGCGCGCGATTGTGCGGCAACTCGTGCACGAACTCAACCGGCGCCCCACGCAGACGGCGTTCTGCGATAAAATTGCGACTGTCCGCGCATCGCTCGCGAGCGCACGACACCATCAGAACAGGCAGCCTGTGCAAGCACCGGACACGCCCGCTCCCGCGGCCGCGAGTCTGCCCGTCCTGCCCTGACCGCTTTGTGATTATCCTTCCTGTGAAGGGTTCAACCTGGAGGCTTCGAGTAACGTGGAATACGATGTCATCGTTGTAGGCAAAGGCAACGCTGCCCTGAGCGCGGCTCTCTCGGCGCAGGAAAACGGCGCCAAAGTTTTAATCCTCGAGGCGGCAAGCGAAGACGAACACGGCGGCAACAGCCGCTTTGCGGGCGGCGTCATGCGCTTCGCCTACGAGTCGCTCGAAGATCTCAGGCGCGTCACCGACATCACCGACGAAGAAGCGGCCAACAGCAACTTCGGCACCAACACCACCGACGAATTTTTCGACGTGTTGTTCCGGCTCACGAGTTTCCGCACCGATCCCGACCTCTCGGAAATCCTGGTGACGCAAAGTCTCGACACCATGGCATGGCTGCGCACCAAGGGCGCGAAATTCATCCTGAACCATGGCCGTCAATCAGGCATGGTCGACGGCAAGCGCGTTTACTTCGGCAACATGCCGATCGAAGTCAACGGCGGCGGCGCCGGCCTCGTCGATTACCTCGACAAGGCGGCGAAAAAGAACGGCATCGACATTCAATACGACACGCGCGTTTCATCGTTGATATTCGACGGCGAAACCGTCTCCGGCGTACGCGCGCAGCAGAAAGGCCAGCCGGTCGAACTCCGCGCGAAGTCGGTCGTGCTCGCATGCGGCGGCTTCGAAGCCAATCCCGAAATGCGCACGCGCTATCTCGGCCCGGGCTGGGAACTGTGCAAAGTACGCGGCTCGCGCTTCAACCAGGGCGATGGTTTGAAAATGGCGCTGGACATCGGTGCGGCGCCCTACGGCAACTGGTCGGGTTGCCACGCCACTGGCTGGGACCGCAATGCGCCGGAATTCGGCGATGTGACCGTCGGCGACCAGTTCCAGAAACACAGTTATATCTTTGGTCTGCTCATCAATGCTGACGGCAAGCGCTTCGTCGACGAAGGCGCCGATTTTCATTCGTTTACCTATGCAAAATACGGCGGCGCGGTGCTTCAGCAACCGGCGCAGTTCGCGTGGCAGGTATTCGATTCCAAGGTCAGCAAGCTTCTGCGCTCGGAATACCGCATCAAGTTCATGACCAAGGTCAGCGCCAATACGCTCGAAGAGCTCGCAACCAAGCTCGAAGGCGTGAACCCGGACGGATTCTTGAAAACGGTGCGCGAGTACAACGCGGCGGTGAAGAAAGACGTGCCGTTCAATCACGTGGTCAAGGACGGCAAAGGCACCGAAGGCATCGAGCCGAAAAAATCGAACTGGGCGCAGGCTCTCGACACGCCGCCGTACGATGCGTATTCGACGACGTGCGGCATCACGTTCACGTTCGGCGGCCTGCGCATCGACAAGGAAACCGGCCAGGTCGTCAATGTGCACTTCAAGCCGATCCCCGGCCTCTATTGCGCGGGCGAGATGGTCGGCGGGCTCTTCTACTTCAACTATCCGAGCGGCACCGGGCTCGTTTCCGGTGCGGTGTTCGGGCGGCTCGCGGGCAAAGGCGCGGCGCTGGCGGCGAAGCAAGGTTAGTTTTAAAGCTTCACCGCTAAGGACGCGAAGGACGCGAAGGAAATCAAAAGCAAATGACGTCTGTAAATCTTGGTTTTACCTTGGCGTCCTTCGCGTCCTTTGCGGTTCGAGATCTTCCGAACGCTGTATTCATTAAAAAGTGAACCCATGACCACCGAGCAAGCAGAACTCATCGTCAGCGTTCACGATGGCGTGCTCTGGCTCACGTTCAACCGGCCGCAAAAAGCCAATGCGTTGTCGCTGCCGCTGCTGGTTGAATTCAATAAAGCGTTGAAGGATGCAGCGTCGCGCGCGGAGGTTCGCGCCGTGGTCGTGACGGGCAGCGGCGAACGGAATTTTTCCGCCGGCGCAGATCTTTCACGCCCTGCCGAGAATGCGGACGC
Source organism: Rhodocyclales bacterium (assembly GCA_028292505.1). Taxonomy (GTDB): domain Bacteria; phylum Pseudomonadota; class Gammaproteobacteria; order Burkholderiales; family Rhodocyclaceae; genus Viridibacterium. The sequence continues at coordinate 130,235 of JAQGMF010000013.1, read as the reverse complement.
TTATCTCGCACAACGGCGTGCCGAGTTCGCCGCTGCGCTGCTCGCGCTGGCTGACTTCAGGAAGCCCATCGTCGCGGCGGTCAACGGCTCTGCATGCGGTGCCGGCATGATGATTCCGCTGTTATGCGATGCGGTCGTCGCGGCGGATACCGCGCGCTTCTCGTTGCCGGAAATCAATAAAGGGCTGCCGGCATTGCCTGGCGTCGCGATCGTCAAGGACCGCTATGGCAGTGGATTGGCGACCGACCTTATCCTCAGCGGACGCTGGATGCCCGCCGCCGAAGCGCTCACGCGCGGGATCGCCCGCGAAGTGGTGCCGGCAGCGGGACTCAACGCCGCGGCGCAAAAAATTGCGGCGGCACTCGGTGCATTCGACGCGCAGGCCTTTGCCGCCGATAAAGCGATGCTTAACCGCGCGCTCAGGTCGGATCTCGCCGCAGCGATTGAGACGTCCGCAAAATTCCACGGACACACCCGACATTAAGTGTCATGGCGCAGCAGGCTGACGCGGCAGTAATCCTCGAGTGCAATAACGCGATTGCGGTGATTACACTCAACCGCCCGCAGGCCATGAATTCGATCAACGACGAAGTGCGCTCGCAATTGCCCGCCGCACTGCGCGCGGCCGATGCCGATCCGGCCGTGCGCGTCATCGTGATCAAAGGCGCCGGCGAGCGCGCGTTCTGCGCAGGCGCCGACATCAAAGGTTTTGCCGAACCGCCCACACCCGCCGAATTCCACCAGTCGCGCCTGCAGGGCCACTGGATCGAAGCATTCGACGAGCTGAAAAAACCATCGATCGCATCGATACACGGACACTGCCTCGGCGGCGGACTCGAAATGGCGCTCGCATGCGACATCCGCATCGCGTCCGACGACGCAACCTTTGCATTGCCTGAAGTAAGCCGCGGCACGCTGCCCGGCGCCGGCGGCACGCAACGCCTGTCGCGCATGATCGGCATGGGCCGCGCACTCGACATGCTGCTGTCCGCCGAACGCATCGATGCCGCGGAAGCGCTGCGAATCGGCCTCATCACGCGGCTCACGACGCGCGCTCAATTGGCGGCGCAGACCCAGACGCTTGCCGAGCACATCGCGGGACACGCGCCGCTCGCCGTCATGTTCGCGAAGGAAGCGATGCGCAAGGGCACCGCCGCCGATTTCGCGAACGGCATGAAGTATGAAACCGACGTGCGCGCGCTGCTGCTCGATACCGAAGACCGCAAAGAAGCCGGGCGCGCGTTCAAGGAAAAGCGCAAGCCGCAATTCAAAGGCAAATGAACGCAGCCTGTCTTAAACACATTAAAATCCATCCCCTCTTTTCAAACTTCTTTCGCAGGAGCACTGACTGATGTCCGCACATGAATCCAGCAATGACAACCGTTACACCCGCGGCATCGCCGAGTTCGTATCGAAGCTTCGCTTCGAAGACATTCCCGCGAACGTGCTCACCCGGATCAAGCTGCTGATGCTCGATTCGCTCGGCTGCGCGCTGTACGGCGCCGACCTGGAGTGGACGCGCATTCTGCAGAAACGACTGGGCGAACTCGACACGACCAAAGCGTGCTCCGTCTGGGGCACGACGCAGAAGATTTCCGCGCCGCATGCCGCGCTCATCAACGGCACGCAGGTGCAGGGCTTCGAACTCGACGACGTGCATCGTCAGGGCGTGCTGCATGTCGGCGCCGTTGTGCTGCCGGCGCTGATCTCGATTACGGAAATGCGGCCCGGCATGAACGGCAAGGAATTCCTGGCGGCGGCGGTTGCTGGCTACGAAATCGGACCGCGCGTCGGTATTTGCATGGGCCCCGAGCACATTGCGCAAGGCTGGCACTCGGGTGCGACGCTCGGCGTGTTCTCGGCGGCGGCAGGTGCTGCACGCGGACTGAAACTCGACGTCGACAAAACGGTGCACGCGCTCGGTATCGCCGGCACGCAGGCGGCAGGCCTGATGGCGGCGCAGTACGGCGCGATGGTCAAGCGCATGCATGCAGGACGCTCATCGCAAAGCGGGCTTTACGGCGCGCTGTTCGCGGATGCCGGGTTCACCGGCATCGTCAACGTGCTCGAAAGCGAATACGGCGGCTTCTGCACGACGTTTTCGCGCTCGACCGACCGCTTCAAGCTGGAAGAACTCACCAAGGACTTCGGCACAGTCTGGCAGACGATGGGGGTGGCGTTGAAGTTTTATTCGTGCGTCGGCAGCAACCACACGACACTCGACGCCATTCGCCTCATGCAGCAGGAGCGCCCGTTCGGCGCGGACGACGTCAAAAGCATCGTCGTGCACGGTTCGCAGGTCACGATGGACCACGTCGGTTGGAAGTATGTGCCGCAGGGCCTTACCTCCGCGCAACTGAACCTGCCCTATTGCGTTGCGACCTGGTTACTCGACGGCGATTGTTTCGTCAATCAGTTCACCGAAGACAAAGTCGCCGACCCGCTGCGTATGAAGCATGCTGAAAAGGTTTCGGTAAAGCACGACGATGCGATTACCGCCAAAGGTTCCAAGTTCCGCCACATGGTGCGCGTCGAAGTGTTTCTGAACGACGGCACGCGCATGGAGCGCACGGTCGAAGCGGGACGCGGCAACGAAAACAATTTCGCGTCCGAAGCCGAAGTGTGCGAGAAGTTCGAGAAGCTCGCGGCCAAAGCGCTGGCCAAAGCGCAGGTCGAGAAACTGCGCGACGCGATGCTCAAACTCGAAACGCTCAAGGACGCGTCGGAAATCGCGCGTTTGCTCACGAAGGCATAAAGGGCCCGGTTCGCCATGTCGAGGACATTCATAGCGGCGGTTGCCTTGCTGTGCGCGTGTGGCGCCGGCGCGCAGGATTATCCGTCGCGGCCGATTCGCCTGATCGTGCCGCTTGCCCCCGCCGGCGGCATGGACACGATTGCGCGCGGCGTCGCGCAGAAACTGACTGAAAGCATGGGCCAGTCGGTCGTCGTCGACAACCGCAGCGGCGGCGGCGGCGTGATCGGCGTCGAGACCGTGTCGCATTCAACGCCCGACGGCTACACGCTGCTCATGATGAGCGCAACGAGCTTGATCTACCCGCTCATGTACAAGGCGAAGTACGACATGGCGCGCGATTTCGCACCGGTCGTGCAGGTCACGACGCAGCCGTACGTGATCGTCGTCAATCCGAACGTGCCGGTGAAATCGGTCGCCGAATTGATCGCCTATGCGAAAGCGAATCCGAGCAAGCTCAATTTCGCCTCGTCGGGCAACGGCAGTCTGATTCACCTCATGACCGAACTCTTCAAATCAATGACCGGCGCGCCGATGACGCACGTGCCCTATCGCGGTATCGGCGCGGCTTATCCTGATCTGCTCGGCGGCCAGATTCAGCTCATTTTCGCGAGCAGCATTTCGGCGATGCCGCTCCTGCAGGCAGGGCGCCTGCGCGCGCTGGCGGTAACCGGCGAGCGGCGCGCGAAAGCGCTGCCTGATCTGCCGACCGTGATTGAATCCGGCGTGCCGGGCTTCGTCGTCAACCAGTGGTACGCGATGCTGGCGCCGGCCGGCACGCCGAAACCGATCATCGACAAGCTCAACCGCGAAGTGAATAAATCGCTGCAGTATCCGGACATCATCCAGCGTTTCACGAACGACGGCGCCGAAGCGGCGGGCGGCACACCGCAGGCGGTTACCGCCCACATGAAGAACGAACGCGAAAAATGGGCGAAGGTCATCAAGCAGGCCGGCATTCGCGGCGAGTGACCGGCTCGCCCGCCCGCCATGTCCGCGTCACTGACTGAGTTTCTCGCGAAGTGCGAAAAAGCGCATGGCGCCGAAACCGCGCTGGTCTACGCGAATCAGCTAATCACCTATCGCGCGCTCGCCGCCGAAAGCCGCCGCGTCGCGCAGGGACTGGCGAGCCTCGGCGTAAAGCCAGGCGATCGTGTCGCGCTGTGGCTACCGAACGTGCCGGCGTGGCTCGCGTGCTTTTTTGCTTGCGCGCAATTGGGCGCAGTCGTCGTGACGGTCAACACGCGCTTCAAGAGCACCGAAGTGGCGGATATCGTCGGCCGCTCGGGTGCGAAAGTCCTCGTGTTCTGGCCTGATTTCAGGCACATCGATTTCGCCGGCATTCTGCGCAACGTCCCCGTTGATGCGCTGGCAAATCTGGAAACGCTCGTCGCGTATGACGAAAGCGGCGACGCGTTCGAAGCCGAACCACTGCTCGGGCGGCCCGTCGTGCGCTATCGCTCGCTTGCCGCGAAGCCCGAGTTGCACGAATCGCACGCGCGGCCCGATGCGGGCTGCGTGATCTTCACGACCTCAGGCACTACGCGCGCACCGAAGTTTGTGCTGCATAACCAGGCATCGATTACGCGCCACGCGATCGACATGACGCGCGGGTTCGGCTTCGACGCTGCAGACGCAAAAACGTTGCTGACCGTGCCGTTGTGCGGCGTGTTCGGCCTGTGCAATGCGACGGCGACTCTCGCCGCCGGGCGGCCGCTCGTCATGCTGCCGACGTTCGAAGCGCAGGCTGCCGCGCATGCGCTCAACGAACATCGCATTACGCACTTTGCCGCGGTCGGCGACATCGTCGCCCAACTTCTTGCTGTAAGCAGTGAGCCCATCCCGTATCCGAGCGTGCGCATGGTGATCGGTGCACGCACTGGCCAGGCGGCGCCCGCCGAAAAACGCGGTCTGCGCCTGGTTGGCGTCTATGGCATGAGCGAAGTGCAAGGCATGCTGTGCCTACGTGGCATCGATGAGCCGCCCGAGACGCGCGAGCTCGGCGGCGGTACGCTGGTCGCAGCCGATGCGCGCGTGCGTGCACGCGACCCGGCGAGCGGTGCATTGTTGCCGCACAACACGAGCGGCGAGCTCGAGTTCAAGGTGCCGAGCATGATGGCCGAATACTTCGCCAACGCCGAAGCGACGGCCGGCGCATTCACGACGGACGGCTTCCTGAAGAGCGGCGATCTGGGCTACACGACGGCGGACAACACGTTCGTGTATCACTCGCGCATGGGCGATGTCTTGCGGCTTGCCGGCTTCCTCGTCAATCCGCTCGAAATCGAGGCGGTGCTCGACGCGCACCCCGCCGTCGCCGCGAGCCAGGTCGTCGGCATCGACGGCCCGCGCGGCACGCGGCCGGTTGCATTCGTCATTGCGCGCAACGGCGCAGCGCTCGACGCGCCGGCCATCATCGCTCACTGCGCGCAGCGCATCGCCAAATACAAGGTGCCGGATGCGATACTGCCGATTGACGCATTTCCTTTCACGCCGAGCGCTAATGGAAATAAAGTACAGAAAGCGAAATTGCGCGAAATCGCGCACGCCGCACTGAACGTGCAACCTGGAGCATGAGGCCAAGCCGATGAGAGAAGACGCCCGCGATGCGGCTAACCGCGTCAACGAACAACGCCTGTGGCAGCGCCATTCGGAGATGGCGCAGATCGGCGCGATTCCCGGCAACGGCGTAAATCGCGCCGCGCTGTCGAAGGAAGACATCGTCGCGCGCAAGCTGCTGCTGTCATGGGCGGCGAAGCGCAACTACGCCATTAGCGCCGACGGCATCGGCAATCTCTTCCTGCGCCGCGCCGGCACCGATCCAAATGCCGAACCGGTAATGACCGGCAGTCATATGGATACCCAGCCGCGCGGCGGCCGCTTCGACGGCATTTACGGCGTGCTCGCCGGCTTCGAAGCGCTCGAGGCGATGGACGAAGCGGGTGTTACCACGCGCCGGCCGGTCGAAGTCGTCGCGTGGACCAATGAAGAAGGCGGCCGCTTCGCGCCCTGCACAATGGGTTCGATCGTGTTCACCGGCGCGCGACCTCTGAATGACGTGCTCGAAGTAACCGACAACGAAGGCATCAGGCTCAAGGATGCGCTTGCAGAAACGCTCGCCGCGACGCCGCAGGTCAAGCCGCGCGAATTCAAATCGCCGGCGGCCGGCTACATCGAAGCGCATATCGAACAGGGTCCGCTGCTCGAAAATGCGAAAAAGACGATCGGCGTCGTCACCGGCATCCAGGGTTTACGCTGGTTCAATATCGAAGTGTTCGGCAAAACCGATCACGCAGGCACGACGCCGTTAGCACTCCGCAAGGACGCCGTGCGCGATGCCATCGCAATTATCAACGCACTCACGGAACTCACTCGCGATGCGCAGGACGTCACGCGTTTCACGGTCGGCCGCATGCTCGTGACGCCGAACTCGCCGAACTCGGTTGCGAGCCACGTGCTGTTTTCGGTCGATATCCGCCATCCGGATTTGAAAACCGTGACGCGACTCGGCGACGCCGTCGAGGCGCTCGCCCGCAAGGCGGCGCAGTTCTGCGAAGTCAAAGTGACGCCGACGCTGCACGACAATCCGTGCGCGTTCGATGCACAAGTTGCCGGCGCCATCGAAAACGCCGCCACAAAACTCGAACTGCCGCACATGCGCCTCGCTTCGGGCGCAAGCCATGACGCGATGTACATGGCGCGCGTCTGCCCCACTGCGATGATTTTCGTGCCGTGCGAAAAAGGCATTTCGCATAACGAAGCGGAGAACGCCGCGCCAGCAGATTTAGCGGCCGGTGCGCGCGTGTTGACCGCAGCGCTGATCGAGCTCGCGAACCGGTAAGTCACTCGCAACAAAGCGGCGCTGATCCTGCGTTTCGTATCCTCTGCTGACTCGCGATCTCACGCTCCAGTGAGCGGCTTCTCGGAGCAACCCGGTAACTCTGGTGGTTGATCCTGCCATGACTCGCAACCTTAAACGGATAAAGCCGCCACATTGGCCCGCGCGGAATGCAGTTTTTTGTAGCTGTCGATCAGGCGCCGGTGCCTGTCGAGCCCCTCCAGTTTCATACTGGTCGGTGTTAAGCCGAAGAAGCGCACACTGCCGTCCACTGACCCCATTACCGCGTTCATCTGCGCGTCGCCAAACATCCGGCGGAAATTAACCGCGTAATGCTCTAGCTCCAAGCCGTCGTCCAGCAGCACCGCCAGCACCACATTCAAGGCCTGATAAAACAATCCGCGCTCGACCGTGTTTTCGTTATATTGAAGGAAGGCTCCCACCAGCTCTTGCGCCGCATCAAATTGCTTCAAGGCGAGATTAATCAGCAGCTTCAATTCCTGAATTGTTAACTGACCCCAGGCAGTATTCTCGTCAAACTCGATGCCGATCAATGTGATGATATCGGTGTAATCATCCAGCTCACTATTTTCTAAACGTTCAAGCAGCGCGTCGAGGCCGGCATCGTCCAGGCGATGCAAGTTCAAGATATCAGCGCGGAACAACAGTGCTTTGTTGGTGTTATCCCAGATCAAATCCTCTACCGGATAAACTTCCGAATAACCCGGGACCAGAATGCGGCAGGCCATTGCACCTAAGTCGTCATACACCGCCATGTACACTTCTTTGCCCAAGTCTTCGAGAATGCCGAACAACACCGCGGCTTCCTCGGCATTGGTGTTCTGACCCTGGCCAGAAAAATCCCACTCGACAAAATCGAAATCGGCTTTGGCGCTGAAAAAGCGCCACGACACTATGCCGCTGGAATCAATGAAGTGCTCAACAAAATTATTCGGCTCAGTCACCGCGTTACTTTCAAAGGTGGGCCGGGGTAAATCGTTCAGGCCTTCAAAACTGCGACCCTGCAGCAATTCCGTAAGACTGCGTTCCAGCGCCACCTCAAAGCTTGGGTGCGCCCCGAACGATGCAAATACGCCGCCAGTACGCGGGTTCGTCAGGGTGACGCACATTACCGGGTACTTCCCGCCCAGCGACGCATCCTTCACCAGCACCGGAAAGCCTTGCTCTTCCAATCCCCGAATGCCGGCCAGGATGCCGGGATATTTCGCCAGGACTTCCTGCGGCACATCAGGCAGCGCTATTTCACCTTCGAGAATCTCGCGTTTTACCGCCCGCTCGAAGATTTCCGACAGGCATTGCACCTGCGCTTCGGCCAGCGTATTCCCGGCACTCATGCCATTGCTGAGGAACAGGTTGTCGATCAGGTTCGACGGGAAATACACCACCTTGCCGTCCGACTGACGAACATACGGCAGCGAACAGATGCCGCGCTGCACATTGCCGGAGTTGGTGTCGTACAGATGCGAGCCGCGTAACTCACCATCGGCGTTGTAAATACGCAGGCAGTATTCATCCAGCATTTCCGCCGGTAGCGCGTCTTTACGACCAGGCTTGAACCAGCGCTCGTTCGGGTAGTGCACAAACACTGCGTTGGAGATGTCTTCGCCCCAGAACTGGTCGTTGTAGAAGTGGTTGCAATTCGCACGCTCGATAAATTCGCCCAAGGCCGACGCCAACGCGCTTTCTTTGGTCGCGCCCTTGCCATTGGTAAAACACATCGGCGAGTGCGCATCGCGGATATGCAATGACCATACATTGGGAACAATATTGCGCCACGAAGCGATTTCGATCTTCATGCCCAGGCTCGCCAGAACGCCCGACATATTGGCGATGGTTTGCTCCAGCGGCAGATCCTTGCCGGCGATACAGGTCCTCGCTTCTGGATCCGAATTCGGCATCAGCAAGGCCTGCGCATCGGCATCCAGATTTTCCACCTCCTCGATCACAAAATCAGGTCCGGCCTGCACCGCCTTTTTCACCGTACAACGATCGATGGAACGCAGAATACCTTGGCGGTCCTTGGCAGACATGTCCGCCGGCAACTCGACCTGAATCTTGAAAATCTGCTTGTAGCGATTTTCCGGATCAACAATATTGTTCTGCGACAGGCGGATGTTTTCGGTAGGGATATTGCGGGTGTTGCAGTACAACTTCACAAAGTAAGCCGCACACAAAGCTGATGAAGCCAGAAAGTAATCGAACGGACCCGGCGCCGAACCGTCGCCCTTGTAGCGAATAGGTTGATCGGACACCACCGTGAAGTCATCGAACTTGGCTTCAAGACGAAGCTTGTCGAGGAAGTTGACCTTAATTTCCATGGAATTCCAAAATAGCGCTCAAAACGATTTAGCCGCTATTGTCCGGTTTTTTGGTCGGAAGGGATCGCCCGCTTGAGAAGTACGGCCAGGCATTAGCGCGCTTTCAAGCGCGCAGTGCAACGCGCGGGCATCGCAAAACCGGCAACGGCTGCACACTTTGCGGCATTCATTTGCTACCTCGCTGCTGCGGTCAGGCTATGACAATCGTATCTTCCAGCAATTTCTCGGTCATGCAGATGTAAAGACGACGATGATCAACACACCGCGTGCTAACGTTGGCGGGCTCAAAAGTATGTAGTCCGATGGATGCGCTACCTGTGCTGCCGGCGTTCAGTAAGTTAGGGCGTGCCAGATAGGATCGATGCCATTGGAGCGTCCGCTCAATATTGCTGACTCTATGCTGTTGTCCTTAGACTAGAAGCGTATGACAGACATAAAGATCAGTTTCATTGTCACAAAAATCATTTAAATGCATATGGTTAAAATAAGTTTCTGTGACAGACTTTATTCTTTTCGATCATATCCATTTCTAACTATTGGTGTTTTCACGGTCCTTCCAGAGCCACAGCAGTCCCACAAAGAACAATCCAGAAATCAACGTACTCAATGGCAATCGCAATGGGCTGTGAGCAAGAAGGTCGCCGGCTGACGTTCCTGCGGATCTAATCAAGACCACTGCTAGCCAATATCCGAAAATATTAGTGCGCTCCCGCTTGAGCCCGGCTTTGCACAAAACGAAGGTCAAGGCCAAGAGGCCGCCGAGCAGAATCGTTGCCTTGAATGGACGAAACCCGAGACCGAACGAAAAATAGTCGCCAATTACAGTGCCAAGCGTTCCCGCCATGAGCATTGAAAACCAGTAAACAGGATTTGTAACGACGATGCCGGGAGACGAATCTTGTCCCGCCTTTATCCTATTCGTATAGACGGTTCTCCAGGCGACAATGGTCGTCAAAAGTACAACCGCCAGACCTGCGATGACCTTAGGTGCTTGCAGCTTGAGGTCGTGGGAAACGTCACCGAGATTGGTGGCCGCGGTTCGCACAATAACGATTACGATCCAGAAGTAAGCAAAATTTTTGGCGTGGTCACGCTTTTCGATGAGTACTGTGATCGCGAAAAGCGCAGCAAGAATTGGTAGTCCAGCAAGATGCCCAAGTTTTAGTACGCCAGCAAAAAAATCACCCGTATTTGCTCCGAATATGCTGGCGCAAATAAGCGCGCACCAGTACTTGGTAGATATTGGGGGTACGTGTTTGAGTTGCATTTATAATCTGTTCCTTTGGTTTCGCTCGGATGACTACATGGCTGAGCGGCTGACTTCTGAGGAATGTCCAATGTTAGAACGCCAAATGCAGACTAGTTCAGAACTGCATGTGTGTTCAGACTTTGGCGCGCTTCTCTTGCAGTCGCACTTCGTTGGTCAGTTGTGTCCATCCTAAATTTTAGGCGCGATAGTGCTCACGCTTTTGGCTCCTGAGATCAACGGTTACCTGATCATCCGGCGTCTTTGCAGTTGGACCATCGCTCGCCGAATGGTGTTCAATACACAATTGATCTGCGGAAACTACAAGCCGCAGATAGCCATAATTCTGATCATCATAATTTTCCAGAACTACTTGATCTGCGTTCGCGCTCGATGCCTGTATGACTTGCGGTGTCCGCAGCGGAGGCTTGCGCAACACCGTTGTGGCGGGTTGATCTCGATCGTGACTTGCTGGGGACGAGTAATGATTGGCGGTAACTAGCTTCGTTCCATGCTTTCATCATACTCGCCGTACAAGGCTGCCTGATTGCAGCGCGCGCGATGCAACAAGGCCCCTTGCGCCGGGACGCGTTGTGCGTCGTCGCCGCGCCAGATATCGAGGGCCGATTGCTGGATCGCGCGTGAAAACGAAAACGTCAGCGCCCATGGCAACTGCGATTTGAACCGGACAAGCATCGCGTTCAGACGTGCCGAAGCTAGTTCGGCGCTCTGCCCTCCCGACAGGAAGGCAACGCACGGTAGCGTCGGCTACTTCATCAGGTGTTTCTTGTGTGGCGCAGCGCAAGCCCGGCAGTACCATATTCGGTTTGAGGATCATCGCTTCGAGTCCCACGCCCTGCACGTGGAACTGATCGAAGACCCGATGCAGGACTTCTTCGGTAACCACGCGGCAGCGCTCGAGCGTATGTGCGCCATCCATGAGCACTTCGGGTTCGACGATGGGGGCTAGTCCGGCTTCCTGACATAGCGCGGCATAAAGTGCCAGAGCATAAGCTTGAGGTTTTCGGCGCGGGCCGCCGGGTCGGAGATCGGCACCTGGTGGGCGCGGAACGTTCCTTCGACCGGCTTGCCGTCGATGATTTTCGGCCCGGTCCAGCCCTTTGGTGAGCGCAGCACGATCATCGGCCAGCGCGGCCGCGTCAGGTCGCCGCTGGCCCTTGCATTGTGTTGAATCTGCTTGATCTGCTCCACGGCCGTGTCAAGCGTCGCGGCCAGCGCTTCGTGCATCAAGGCAGGCTCGTGGCCGTCGACGAAGTACGGTGTCCAGCCATAGCCACGCAGGAGCTGGTCGAGTTCCTCGTGCGTAATGCGCGCAAGGACAGTCGGGTTGGCGATTTTGTAACCATTCAAATGCAGAATGGGTAAGACCGCGCCGTCGCTGGCCGGGTCGAGAAACTTGTTGGAATGCCATGCCGTCGCCAGCGGCCCGGTCTCCGCTTCACCGTCGCCGATGACGCAAGCGACGACGAGTTCGGAATTGTCGAAGACGGCGCCGAAAGCGTGGCTGAGCGAATAGCCCAACTCGCCGCCCTCGTGAATCGAGCCGGGACATTCCGGTGATACGTGGCTGGGGATGCCACCGGGAAATGAGAATTGAAGAAAGAGCTTCCGCAGACCCGCCTCGTCCTGGCTGATGTCGGGATAGACCTCGCTATACGTGCCTTCGAGATAGGTGTTGGCGACGGCGGCGGGACCACCGTGGCCCGGCCCCGAAATATAGATCATGTCGAGGTCATATTTCTTGATCACCCGGTTCAGATGCACGTAGATGAAATTCTGTCCCGGCGTCGTGCCCCAGTGACCAAGCAGCATGTGCTTCACATCCGCCAGCGTCAGCGGCCGTCTGAGCAGCGGATTGTCGTAGAGATAAATCTGCCCGACGGAGAGATAGTTGGCAGCGCGCCAATAGGCATCCATCTTGTGGAGCAGATCGGCTGTCAGGGCTTCGGTTTTCATGATGCGGTTTCCCCGGTTCTCCAGCACGTACTCGTGGTGATCGGCGTTGTGGTGAGGTCCGGTTACGGGCAATTGAAGGCCGCATCGATTTCGCGCAGTGCCGTCGTTGAGATACAGCGGCCGGCAGGCTTGCCCACGTAAGGGTCCCGCTAATGAGGTACGACGTTGCCAATAAAATTGGCGAAAGCCTTGGTTTGAGTGTGTTTCCAGCCTATCTTTTACTGCTCGAGCCAATGATCGATCGTCTGTGCGTTGGCAGACAGACATGCCAGCGAGGCCGCGCGCACCGTACATGAAGGTGGGCTTGGTCCCTGAAGGAACCTAGTGCGCTGCGGGGCGGTCCGTTGGATTGTCTTTACGTTCCTGCACTGTCACACCCCATGAACCTGAGAGGCGGAGGATCGCGATGCAGATTGGCATGATCGGACTTGGGCGCATGGGCGCGAGCATGACGGACCGCCTGATGCTTGGCGGCCATTCCTGTGTTGTCCATGACAGGGACGCCGTGGCGGTGGCTCGGCTGGCCGCGAAAGGCGCCGTCGGCGGCGATTCGTTGCAACAGTTCGTCACCGCGCTGGCACCGCCACGCGCGATCTGGCTGATGCTGCCTGCGGCGATCGTTGACGACATGATTACGGCGCTGGTGCCACTACTCGACAAAAATGACATCATCATCGACGGCGGCAATTCCTATTACCACGACGACATCCGCCGCGCCAACGAACTGGGCGCAGCGGGCATTCATCATGTCGACGTGGGAACCAGCGGCGGCGTAGCCGGGCTTGATCGCGGTTACTGTCTGATGATCGGCGGCGAAGATGCAATCGTTCAGCGCCTGGAGCCGCTATTCGCTACGCTCGCTCCGGGAGCGGGCAACGCCGCACCGACGCCGGGGCGCACGCCTGGCAGCAGCGCCGAGCAGGGCTATCTGCATTGCGGGCCGCATGGCGCGGGCCACTTCGTCAAAATGGTCCACAACGGCATCGAGTACGGCGTCATGGCCGCTTACGCAGAAGGCTTCAATATTCTGCGCAACGCCAACGTCGGGCGACTCACGCGCGCCGCCGATGCAGAGACCACGCCCCTGCGCCAGCCCGAGTTGTACCAGTACGACATGAACCTGCCCGATATCGCCGAAGTCTGGCGACGTGGCAGTGTCATCGGTTCGTGGCTGCTCGACCTGACGGCCACGGCACTGGTCGCCGACCCCGAGCTCGCCGGTTTTCACGGGCAGGTTTCGGATTCCGGCGAAGGGCGCTGGACGATCCAGGCAGCCATCGACGAAGCCGTGCCAGTACCCGTGCTGAGTGCAGCGCTTTACGCACGCTTCAGTTCGCGCGGCGAAGGAGATTTCTCCAATCGCGTGCTGTCGGCGATGCGCCATGAATTCGGCGGCCACGTCGAAAAAGCTGCGGACAATCCCAGCGGTAAAAAATCGACATGAGCAACGGCGGCAACGCTGCAGAGATCGCATCGGACGCGCTGGTGCTATTCGGCGTCAGCGGTGATCTGGCCTACAAGAAGATCTTCCCGGCGCTTTATGCCATGTGCAAAGACGGGACGCTCACAGTGCCGGTGATCGGCGTCGCCTCGTCGACATGGAGCGTCGAACAGTTGCGCGCTCGCGCGAGGAAAAGTATCGAACACGACGGCAAGGTCAGCGATCAAGGCGCGCTCGACCGAATGCTGTCACTCTTGCGCTATGTAAGCGGCAATTACAACGATCCCGCTACCTTCACCGCCATCGGGCAAGCGCTGGGCGATGCACAGCGCCCGGCACACTACCTTGCCATTCCGCCTTCGCTGTTTGCCACAGTCATCAGGGGCCTCGGCGCAGCGCGTCTCGCGAAAAATGCGCGCGTCATTGTCGAGAAACCGTTCGGGCGAGACCTCGCCTCTGCGCGCGAGCTTAACCGCGTCGCGCGCGAAGTTTTTCCCGAAGATTCGATCTTCCGCATCGATCACTTCCTCGGCAAGGAAGCGATCATGAACATCCTCTACTTTCGCTTTGCCAACGCGTTTCTCGAACCAATCTGGAATCGCAACTACGTCGCGAGCGTGCAGATCACGCTGGCGGAAAAGTTCGGCGTGGAAGGCCGCGGTTCGTTTTACGAAAGCGCCGGCTGCCTGCGCGATGTCGTGGAGAACCACCTGTTCCAGATCGTCGCGCTGCTTGCCATGGAGCCGCCGTCGAGCCGCAGCTTCGGCGCCGTGCATAGCGAGAAGGCGAGCGTCTTCGAGGCCATGCGCGCGCTGCAGGCCGACGACCTCGTGCGCGGCCAGTACGCGGGTTACCGCGACGAAGCAAACGTCGCCAGGGACTCCGACGTCGAGACCTACTGCGCATTGCGCCTGCACATCGATTCGTGGCGCTGGGAAGGCGTGCCCTGGTACCTGCGCTCGGGCAAGATGCTGCCGGCCACGACAAGCGAAGTGCTGGTGCAATTCAAGCCGCCACCGCAACGCCTGTTTGCAGATTCGGCGCCTGTCGACGGTCACGCCAACTACCTGCGATTTCAACTTTCACCGCACTCGTCGATCGCACTGGCGGCACGCGTCAAACATCCCGGCAAGGATTTCATTGGTGAGCAGCGCGAGTTGCAATTGGTCGAGGAACAGACCAACGAAGACACGCCGTATCAGCGCCTGCTCGCTGACGCCATGTGTGGCGCTGGTGCCTTGTTTGCGCGCGAAGATGCCGTCGAAGCCGCCTGGGCGGTCGTTGATCCGGTGCTCGAAAACCATCATCCCGTCAGCATATATCAGCCAGGCAGTTGGGGGCCGCAGGCTGGCGACGCGCTGATCGCAGACGATGGCGGCTGGCACAAGCCGGCGGAGGAAGGCTGAAGTCATGAGCGCAGCGCACGACACGGTATTTCTCATGGACGTCGACAACACCCTGCTCGACAACGACTGCGTCGTCGGCGACCTGCGCAACCACCTGCTGCAGGAATTCGGCAGCCTCAGCGCCGAGCGTTACTGGACGATTTTCGAGGAGCTGCGCAGCGAGTTGGGCTATGCCGACTATCTCGGCGCGTTACAACGCTACCGCGTGCGCGAACTGGTCGACCCGATGAACGACGCACGCCTGTTGCAGATGTCGACCTTCCTCATCGATTACCCCTTCGCCGATCGCCTTTATGCCAAATCGCTATCCGCGCTCAAGCACCTGCAGCGCTTCGGCACGACCGTCATCCTGTCAGACGGCGACGTGGTATTCCAGCCACGCAAGGTGCAACGCTCCGGCCTGTGGCAGGCGGTGGACGGAAATGTGCTGATCTACATCCACAAGGAGTTGATGCTCGAAGCCGTGCAGCAGCACTACCCGGCACGCCACTACGTGATGGTGGACGACAAGCTGCGCATCCTCACGGCAATGAAAGAAAGTCTTGGCGAAAAATTGACAACCATCTTCGTGCGCCAGGGGCATTACGCCCATGACCCGGCCAGCATCGCTTACCCACCGGCCGACATAGCGCTGGAAGGTATCGGTGATTTGATCGATCTCGATATGCACGTATGGCTGTCGCACCCCGATGGCACGCGCCCTGCGACCTCAAACTGAAAGGAAGAATCATGAACGCCAATACGAAAAAATTGCACGAGGCCGGCCAATCCATCTGGCTCGACAACATCACACGCGACCTGCTCAACAGCGGCACGCTGGCGCGCTACATCGACGAGCTGTCGGTGACCGGCCTGACCTCGAACCCGACCATCTTCGAGCAGGCCATCGGCAGCGGCTCAGCTTATGACGATGCAATACAGAAGCTGTCTGCTCGCGGCCTGGCCGGCGAGAATCTTTTCTTCGAACTGGCGCTGCAGGACCTGACGCAGGCGGCCGATCTGTTTCGCCCAATATTCGATGCCACCGGCGGCGTCGACGGCTGGGTGTCGCTCGAAGTCTCACCGCTGCTGGCCAACGACGCCGCCAGTACCATCAAGATGGCGGCCGACCTGCATGCGCGCGCCGCGCGGCCGAACCTGTTCATCAAGATTCCCGGCACGCAGGCGGGTATCAAGGCAATCGAGGAGTCGATCTTCGCCGGTGTGCCGGTCAACGTCACCCTGCTGTTTTCGCGCGAGCAATATCTGGCCGCGGCGCAGGCTTATGTCCGCGGCATAGAGCGTCGCGTCGCCGCCGGACTTGATCCGAAAGTGGAATCCGTGGCCTCGCTGTTCGTCAGCCGCTGGGACGTAGCCGTGGCAAAAGAGACGCCGCCACCACTTCACAATCGCCTCGGCATTGCCGTCGCCATGCGCGCCTATGACGCCTATCGCGAGCTGCTGCTTTCGGCGAGCTGGCGCAAGCTCGAAGCCGCCGGCGCGCATCCGCAGCGCTTGCTTTGGGCAAGCACCGGCACCAAGGACCCCGATACACGCGACACGCTTTACGTCGAAGCGCTCGTGGCGCCGAACACGGTCAACACCATGCCCGAGAAAACGCTGCTGGCCTTTGCCGATCACGGGCGGGTTGGCGAAAGCCTGCCCTTCAACGGCGGCCAGTCGGAAGAGGTGATCGAAGCGTTCCGGCACGCATCCATCGACGACACGGCGCTCGCCGCAAGACTGCAACGCGATGGCGGCGAATCGTTCAACAAATCGTGGCGCGCCTTGATTGCAAGCCTCGAGGAAAAGACTTCGCAGAAGAAAGCGCAGTGACATGATGCCGCTGCCAGACGATCCAACTGCTGCGCCACTATCCATGCGCACGTCATGGCGCGCGCTCGAAGCGCATCACGCCCGCATTGGCCAGACGCATCTGCGCGAGCTGTTCGCCGCCGATGCACAACGCGGCGAACGCTTCGCGCTGGAAGCGGCTGGCCTCTACCTCGATTATTCGAAGAACCGCATCGACGCCGAAACGATCAGCCTGCTGCTCGCGCTAGCGGGCGAATGCGGGATGCGTGAGCGCATCGATGCGATGTTCCGCGGCGATGTCATCAACACGACGGAGGCGCGCCCGGCATTGCACATTGCCTTGCGCACGTCGATGGAGGCACGAATATTCGTCGAAGGCATTGACGTCGTAGCCGAAGTGCATACGGTACTCGACCGGATGGCGGCGTTTGCCGAGCAGGTGCGCAGTGGTCACTGGCTGGGTCACACCGGCAAGCGCATCCGCAACATCGTCAACATCGGCATCGGCGGTTCGGACCTCGGCCCGGTCATGGCCTATGAAGCGCTGCGCCATTACAGCCAGCGCGACCTGACATTGCGCTTCGTCTCGAATGTCGACCCGACCGATCTCGTCGAGGCGACGCGCGACCTGGATGCCGCCGAGACACTTTTCATCGTCTGCTCGAAGACTTTCACGACGCTCGAAACGCTGACCAACGCGCATGCAGCGCGTGCCTGGAGCATCGGCCAGCTCGGCGATGACAAAGCTGTCGCGCGGCACTTCGTGGCGGTGTCGACCAACGCCGAAGGTGTCGCGGAATTCGGCATCGATCCATCGAACATGTTCGGTTTCTGGGACTGGGTCGGCGGCCGCTATTCGATGGGCTCGGCCATCGGCCTGTCGACGATGATCGCGCTGGGCGCGGAGCAATTCCGCGAGATGCTGGCCGGCTTTCACGTCATGGACGAACATTTCCGTAGCGCGCCCTTCGAACGGAATATGCCATTGTTGTTGGGGCTTCTGGCGATCTGGAACACTAATTTTCTCGGCGCGACGACGCTCGCAGTGCTGCCCTACGAGCAATACCTGAAGCGCTTCCCCGCCTACCTGCAGCAGTTGATGATGGAGAGCAACGGCAAGCACGTCACACTATCGGGCGAACACGTGGATTACGCCACCTGCCCCGTCGTCTGGGGCGAGCCGGGCACCAATGGTCAGCACTCTTTCTACCAGCTCATCCACCAGGGCACGCCGCTCGTTGCGTGCGACTTCATCGGTTTTTGCCAGGGCCTGAATCCACTCGGCCGTCAGCACGATTTGCTGATGGCCAATCTGTTCGCGCAGAGCGAAGCGCTGGCGTTCAGCAAGACGGCCGACGAAGTCCGCGCCGAAGGTGTCGCCGAGCCGCTGGTGCCGCATCGTGTCTTCGAAGGTAACCGCCCGAGCAATACGCTACTGGTCGACCGCCTCACACCACACACGCTCGGCGCGCTGATCGCCTTGTATGAGCACAGCGTGTTCACGCAAGGCGTGATCTGGAACATCGATTCGTTCGACCAGTGGGGCGTGCAG
The DNA here is from genome assembly GCA_028292505.1 of Rhodocyclales bacterium. Lineage (GTDB taxonomy): Bacteria > Pseudomonadota > Gammaproteobacteria > Burkholderiales > Rhodocyclaceae > Viridibacterium. The sequence goes on along the minus strand of JAQGMF010000013.1, from coordinate 111,890 downwards.
CTCGGCAAGCTGCTGGCCGAGCGCACCGCGCCCGAGCTGGAAAGCACAACCGAGCCGACGCTTGCGCACGACAGTTCGACCAATGCGCTGATCCGGCGCTACCGCCGCACAAAATGACAAGGTTATATTTACGAGCTTCGTACGGCGATTTCATACTTGAGTCTCCGGGCTCCAAATTCGTCATTCCCGCGAAAGCGGGAATCCACTACGCGGCACAGACCTCACGTAGAAGTGGATTCCCGCTTTCGCGGGAATGACGAGGTTCTTGCTGGATACTTCCCGATCACATCGCTACAAGGACATTGTCATGAATCAAAATCACGACGAGACGCTCGACCAGCTGTGCATCAATACTTTGCGCACGCTGGCCATCGACCAGGTCGAGAAGGCGAAGTCCGGTCACCCCGGCGCGCCGATGGGCGCAGCGCCGACGGCGTATTGTCTGTGGCAGCGCTTCCTGCGCTACGACCCGACCGATCCCCAATGGCCGAACCGCGACCGCTTCGTGCTGTCGGCCGGCCATGCCTCGGCACTACTGTATGGTTTGTTGCATCTGTGTGGTGTGAAGTCAAACGGCATTCACGGCAGGGACCCGAATGATCTCGCCGTAACGATGGCGGACCTGCAGAGCTTTCGCCAGGCAGACAGCCGGTGCACCGGTCACCCCGAATACGGCTGGGCGGCCGGCGTCGAAACCACGACCGGCCCGCTCGGCCAGGGCGTGGCCAATAGCGTCGGCATGGCCATCGCCGAACGCTGGCTCGCCGCGACCTATAACCGCCCCGGCTTCGAGCTGTTCGACTACAAGACGTACGCATTGTGCGGCGACGGCGACATGATGGAAGGCATCAGCAATGAGGCGGCGTCCATCGCCGGTCATTTCAAGCTCGCCAATCTGTGCTGGATCTATGATGCCAACCAGATAAGCATCGAAGGCTCGACGAACATCACCTTCACGGAAGATGTTGGCGCGCGCTTCGAGGCCTACGGCTGGCATGTCGTTCATGTCGACGATGCCAATGACATCAACGCGCTCGATGGCCGTCTGCGGGCTTTTGTCTACACACTCGACCGGCCGACACTGATTATCGTGCGCAGCCACATCGGCTACGGCTCTCCGCATAAGCAGGACACCAAGGAAGCGCACGGCGAACCGCTTGGCAGCGACGAAGCACGGCTCGCCAAGGAATTTTTCGGCTTCGATCCAGATGCGAGCTTCGTCGTACCCGAGGCCGTACCGGCACATTTCAGTGCAAATTTTGGTCAGCGCGGCACGCGTGCGCATGCAGCGTGGCAGGACAAATTTGCCGCTTACAAAGCGCAGTATCCCGATCTCGCCGCACAGCTCGAACAGATGCAGTCTCTCGATCTGCCGGCAAGCTGGGAAGATGCCTTGCCCACCTTTCCCGCAGATGCCAAAGGCATGGCGACGCGGGACTCGTCCGGCAAGGTGCTCAACGCGCTTGCCGCGAAGATACCGTGGCTGCTCGGCGGTGCAGCTGACCTGGCGCCTTCGACAAAGACAAAGCTTAATTTCGACGCCGCAGGGCAATTCGAATCCAGCGTGGCAAGCCCCGCCGAACCGGCGATCGGCGGCGCCGGACGCAACTTCCATTTCGGCGTGCGCGAGCATGCCATGTGCGCCATTGCCAGCGGCATGGCGGTGTCCAAGTTGCGGCCTTTCGCCGCCAGCTTTTTCGTCTTCACCGACTACTGCAAGGGGGCGATACGACTCAGTGCGATGATGGGTATCCCCGTCGTCTTTGTGTGGACGCATGATTCCATCAGCATGGGCGAAGACGGCCCGACACATCAGCCGATCGAACAGCTCGCATCGTTCCGTGCCATGCCGAACATGGTGCTGTTGCGCCCGGCCGATGCCAACGAGGTTGTCGAAGCCTGGCGCGTTGTGATGCAACTGAAGACCTGCCCGGCAAGCCTCGTGTTGTCGCGGCAGGCCCTGCCAACATTTGATCGCAACAAGTACGCAAGCGCCAGCGGCGTCGCGCGCGGGGCATACGTGCTCGCCAATGCAACCGATGGAAAGCCGGACGTGATCCTGATGGCGAGCGGCAGCGAAGTCGCGCTATGCGTTGCAGCGTATGAGCAGCTGAAGAATGAAGGCATCGCGGCACGCGTCGTCAGCATGCCGTCATGGGATCTGTTCGAGCGTCAGAGCGAGGAATATCGCCAGAGCGTGCTGCCGGATGCGGTGACGGCGCGCGTCTCCGTCGAAGCAGCAGCGGCCCTCGGCTGGGATCGCTATGTGGGCCGACGCGGCACCATCATCGCGATGCGCACGTTCGGCATGTCAGCGCCCGGCAAAGTCGTCGAGACGCATTTCGGCTTCGATGTCGCGCACGTCGTCGCTGCCGCCAGACAGCAGTTGGCGCAAGCATTTGCATCGATATGACCTTTGCATATCGTCGAGGGCGCGTCCGGCCAGCATCACTCCACGTTCCCACGCCGATGGGCAGAAATTCGCAGCGCCTTCGCGTAAAAACAATGGCTTCCCTTCAACCTTTGGGCTTCAAAAAACTATGTAATTTACATAAATTGCGCAATGAAAAGCGCACGAACCCGCCTTCACACCAACCCGACATCCACGGCTTTGACCTGTGTGAATACTTGCTCCAGCTGATCGCCACGCAATCCGTACATTCTGCCGAACAAACCGGCGAGTACGGAGCGATATTCGTTGAGAACAACGTAGTCGCGATTTTGAAAAAGCGCTGCCTGGGTCACCGGCTGTTGCGCACCTGAAATCCTGCCACCTTTGATGGAGCCGCCGAGCACCCAATACACTGTGCCATGACCGTGGTCGGTACCGCGGTTGCCGTTTTCGCGGAAGGTTCTGCCGAACTCGCTAACGACCATGACAACGGTATTTTTCCATTGCGCTCCCATCTCGTCGGCGAAGCCACTCAAGCCGCGTCCGAGTTCGTCCAGTCTACCTGCGAGATAGCCGGTGGAACCCCCTTGTCCCACATGGGTGTCCCAGCCGCCGACATCGACGAAGCCGATGTTGTGCTTGTCTTGCATCAGACGCGCGATGCGCCGCGCCTCCAGCTCGAAGCCTTTGGCGGTGATGGCATTGCGGCCGGAGGATTCCATTTCGCTGGCCATGGCGAGCGTTACTTCGTCGCGCACGCTGAAGCCCTCGCCGACTTGCGCTGCGAGCGGCGTGCCCTTGTACATCTGTGCGATGAGTGCACTTTGGCGGGCATCGACGCTGGGCTTGGCGACGGCACGCAGGGCAATATTCGGAACTTCCACACGGCCCTGCAGGACAAGGGGCACTTGATCGGTAAAAGCTATCGGCGAGCCGCCATTCAAGACTGCCGCCAGGCGATTGAGGAAGCCCGAACGGAAGTTGCGACTGGCATCGAGTGGCTGTCCCAGTTCGATGCTGTCCTGCGTCTCGAAGTGACTGCGCGACGTGTCTTCCGTGCCGGCAAAGGGGATGAAAGCCGCCTGACCATTCTGGTACAGCGGGTAGATCGATTCGCGCAATGCAGGGTGTAGTCCCCAGTCGGCATCCAGCGCCAGCGCGGAACGCAGGTCGGCGCTGGGTTTTGGAATGGCGATGTTGGGGCGCGCCTGGTAATAGAAATCGCTCGTCACCGGCACCAGCAGATTAGCGGCGTCATACGCGCCCCGCAAGAATACCAAGAGAAACTTCGGTGAATTCGTCGATGCGTTCGACGATGCAGCCAGCAATTGCCCGAATTGTCCAGCCAAGGGCAGGGCAGCAAGCGATTTAAGTAAGGTGCGGCGATTCATCATGGCGTCTCCCGAATTATCTGCGCATCATTTCCGGCGACGAGAGGAAGAGCGTATTCCACTCCTGCGGTGTTGTGGCCTGATCCAGTACTTGCCGGGTCGAGGCGCTCAAGCCTTTTTGCAGCGACTGGAAGTACAAGGCGTTGGACAGTTGCGGAAAGGCAGGCCGCTCCGTCGGTTGCGCGCCTTCGCCGCGGGATTCACTTCTAAACAGGCCGGCGTTGCCGGTGCCGATCGCCTTGGCGATTTCAAAACGTGTCGCCATTTGACTGGGGCCCGACCATGCCGAATCAATAAGTAGGTAGCCGTCTGGCGTCTGATGCCCGTACAAAGGCTCACCCATGCGCCCGAGCCAGTTGATCATCGGCCCGGCATTCAGAATCGGTTTGTCGTCGTAGGCGAGGCGCACCGCCGACACGACGTAATGAATCGGGTCCTTGAAACTCTTGTCGAGCGACTGGACGAACTCCGGCGACTCGAAGAGTGTGTGCAGCACTTCGGCGATATCGCCATCTGTGCGCAGAAATGTCTTTGACATATCATTCAACAAGGCCGTCGATGGCGCACTGCCGAGAAAGTAGGTCGCCAGCTTTTGGCTGATGAAGCGCGCTGTAGCAGGATGCCTGCTCAGGCGATCCAGTACTTCATCGACTTCCGCCATGCCGCGGCCCTTGATCGGTGCGTTCAGAAATACCTTGTCGCCATAGTCGTGACGATTCGGGTTGAATTCGAAAGCGCCTTGCCGGACGTATTGAGATTGCAATTCACGGCGCACGTTGGGTGTATTCGCGGTGTAGTTCACGCCCATACCCGTCAGCACGCGCGCGAGCTCCTGCACGTCGTGCTGGCTGTAGCCGCCGTTCACGCCCAGCGTGTGAAGCTCCATCAATTCACGGGCGTAGTTCTCGTTGATGCGGCCAGCGCCGTTCTGCTCGTTGTCGAGGTAGGTCAGCATCGCCGGGTGCCATACGGTGGCGTGCAACAGGTCGCGGAAGTGGCCCAGTGCGTGCGGGCGAATGACTTGCTGCTCGTAGTCGCCTACGCTGGCGCGCAAGTTGTTCTTGTACAGGTGAACGTTGAAGTGATTGGTCCAGAACCAGGTCATCTGTTCCTGCAACTGGTTCGGCGAATACAGGTCCAGCAACAAAGAACGCGTTGTAGCCTCGCGTCCTAGCCGATTCATCTCCTGCTGGTAGGCTTGTTGCGCTACCTTCTTGTCGTCGTCATTGGTCGTTGCATCGGCTGCCTTGCGGCGCTGCTCCATGTCCACCACCAGTTGATCCATTGGCCGCTGAGCCACGGTCATGGCATCAATCTGCCGCTGGATGTCGGGTGGCAGCGTGGCGCCGCTATCGGGATGCAACTGCTGTTCGATGTAACGTTCCGGTCCTAGCACGTTGGCATATTGGACCGTACTGGTATTGACGCCCCAGCTTATGCGGTTGACCAGCTTGACGATGTCGACATGCGCGTTCGCAAGCGCACCACCGGCGCCCGTGTCGGGTTTCGCGCCATTCTGGGCGCAACTCATCAGCAGCGTGGCGAGGCACGCACCCATAACCGGGCGCGTCAGAACGTCACGGTGTCGCCAAAAGCTTCTCGTTGTCTGCATAGTCGCTGGGTCCACATTTTGATACCGCAATCGCGTGCAATACGCTTTGGACTTGTTCGGACGATCTCAAGTTCGCCCCAGGCAAGAAACCGTCGGCATGAACTTTGTCGTCTCATGCCGATGTTCATGCGTATGACATTACTTGCCGATTTGGCCGCTGACGTGATTCTCCTGCTGGTTCAGCGTTCTTTGTTCCTGCTTGGTGATGTGGCCGCCATTCTGGCTTGCCATGGCGTGCTCTTCGTGTCGGATCTGGCGGTCTTCCCGGTGCAGTCTGGCCGCCTTGCGCTTGGACATTTCGCCCTCCTTGACCTCTTGATGGATGCGGCGATCCTGGTTCGCGAGACGGTGATTCACCTCGGCGCGGCGGGGGTGGGTTTCGGCGACCGGGCCCTCGGCGGCTAGGGCCGAGCCCGCAAAGAGGGCAACAAGCGCGGTCACCAGGGTGGCGTGTTTGGCAGTACGTGAAAACATGGCATATCTCCTTTTGGCTTTGTTGGTCTTTGTTTTACATGGGCCGGTAACGCACCGGATGAGCAATTAACGGATATAAGGGCCGGAGGTTTGACAGTGCATTGTAAGCAGATATGTCGCAGCATCCTGACAATCTGCTTACACGACAGGTGCCTGGGCGACGTTTGTGTGGAGAACGTATCATCCCTGCGTAGAGAACATGCAACGCACTTTCAACGTCCACTTCAAGAGGAACCCGATATGGTCTCAAACGAATGTGCAGCCGCCTCCGATCCAGCCGCCATCGCTTCAAGCAATCCCGCTAGACATCACTTCCGGTTTCATTGTCCGCATATTCATTTGTCATCTGTCTTCGGTGATGACTGGTTCGCATTGAAGGCAGAAGCTTTCGCACGTTTTTTCGGCACGCCATTCTTTCTGATCGCGCAGACGATTCTTGTCGCGGCATGGATAGGCGCCAACGCCACCGGCTTGGTGAAGTTCGATCTCTACCCGTTCATCTTGTTGAACCTTGCCTTCAGCCTGCAGGCCGCTTACGCGGCGCCACTCATCCTGCTTGCGCAGACACGCCAGGCAGACCGCGACAAGGCCCACGCAGAAGCGGACGCGCTGCATCGGGAAGCGTTGGCATCGATCAATGAGCAACGCCAGATTCTCGCGGCTCAGCAGACAACGCAGTTGGTCGCGTTGCTACAGCAAAACACCACGCTGACCGAGCTGACGGCGGAATTGAGCAAGCGTATCGAAGCCTTGACGCTGGAAATGCATGCGGGATTTTTGCGCGGCGCCTCCAAAGGATAGGATCAATAGCCAGATGTGTTGAGCGGGGCTTCGGGCGTCGCGCCAGGACAGGCGGGTACTGGATACTTCATGGAGGCCTCATGTTGAAATTTCTTGCCACATTGACGCTGGTTACGACAACGGCATTTTTCTTCGCGCATCAGGCGAACGCGGCCGACCGACGAGCCCCCGCAAAAGGGCGCTACACGCCAAAGGTTGTGATCGTCACCATGTTCGGTCCGGAAGGCCAGCTCTGGCTCGACCGCCTCGGCCCGTGGCGGGAGATCAGGGTGCCGGGTTTGTCGCCCGATTACCCAGTCGTGCATTGCAATCGCCAGAGCGTGTGCGTGCTCACCACTGGCATGGGACACAGCAATGCGGCGGCCTCGACGATGGCACTGGTCTTCTCGCAGCAATTCGATCTTTCACACAGCTATTTCATGGTGGCGGGCATCGCCGGCATCAATCCCGAGCAAGGCACCTTGGGAGCGGCAGCGTGGGCACGTTATCTCGTCGACTTCGGCATCCAGTGGGAGATCGATGCGCGTGACATTCCATCCACATGGCATACTGGCTATCTCGGCATTAACACCAAGAAGCCTGACGACAAACCGCCGCTGGACTATCACACCGAAGTCTTTCAGCTCAACGAATCGCTGTTGCAGAAGGCCTATGCCTTGTCGCGCAACGCGGTATTGAGCGACAGCACCGAGGCGCAAATTGCGCGGGCGAAGTTCGGTTATGCGCCGGCGAATCTCGCACCGGGCGTATTGCAATGCGACACCCTGGCGGGTGACACCTGGTTCTCAGGCACCTTGCTTGGGCAACGCGCGAGCGAATGGACGAAGATCCTCACCGACGGCAAGGGGGTGTATTGCACGACGCAGCAAGAGGACAATGCGACGTATGAAGCGCTCAAGCGCGGTGCCAGCGCGAAACTGGTGGACGTGAGTCGCGTCGCAGTGTTGCGTACCGGCTCCGACTTTGACCGCCCTTACGCCGGCCAGACGAGCGCCGCCAACCTGCTCGATTACGCCGCACAGGGCGGTTTCTCGATTGCCCTGCAAAATCTTTATCTGGCGGGCAATCCCCTGGTGCAGGAAATCACCACGAACTGGAAAGCGTGGCGGACCGGCGTGCCGGCGCCTTGATCGCACGGTCTTGAGCAAGTGATCGCCGGCCGCTTTGGAGGCGCGGTATGCTGCTCGGTACCTGCGCGATGACAAATACCGCCACGCGCATGCAAATGCGCGCTGCTGCGACTGCAACGGAAATGGGCTCCAAGAGATGACTCGAAACAAACTGCTGGCGGCCGCTGCAATTGTCGTCAGCGTGGTAGTTCTGCAAGTCGTGCGCGGCCACCGGCCGAAAAAAATCGACGTGGCCCCCGTCGTGTCGGTGAACGTGACGGTCGCGCAAGTAGCGCAGCGCGATTTGCCGCTGACCATCACCGCCGTGGGCAGGGCCGAGGCCAAGGCATCGGTCGCCGTGAAATCGCGGCTCGATGGACAGGTGGCCGAAGTGGCCTACGCCGAAGGCAAGCCGGTGCGCAAAGGCCAATTGCTGCTGCGCCTGGACCCGGCCGTGCTGCAAGCCCAACAGCGTCAGGCAGAGGGTGTCCTGGCGCGCGACGAGGCGCAGCTAGTCAAACTCAAGGGCGACTATGAACGCAACCTGGCGCTGTTAGGCCAGGGCTTCATCTCGAAGGGTGGCGTGAGCCAATCCGAAGGTGACATGCATGCCGCCGAAGCAAGCGTCAAGGCGGACCGCGCCAGCCTCGACAATGCCCGCCTGCAGCTGGGCTATGCACGCGTCATTGCGCCGATGGACGGCGTCGCCGGTGCCCTGCTGCTGCCGGTGGGCGGCGCGGCCAAAGCCAACGACACGACCTTGCTGGTGATCAATCAGATCGAGCCCATCTACGTGAGTTTTTCATTGCCGGAAGCACAATTGGCGCCGCTGAGACAAGCCATGAACAAGGGCGAAGTTCCGGTCAGCGCAAGCATTGCCGGCATCGACAAGCCGCTGCTCGGCAAGCTGGCCTTCGTCGACAACGCCGTCGATGTCACCAGCGGGGCGATCACCGCCAAAGGCGTCTTCACCAATGCCGATGGCATGTTGACGCCCGGCCAGTTTGCCCAGGTCACGGTACAGCTGGACAAGCTGCCCAAGGCGCTGGTGGTACCCAGCCAGGCGGTGGAGAGCGGCGTTGACGGTCCCTATGCATTCGTCATTAACGCCGATTCCAGCGTCTCCATCCGCCAGCTCAAAGTGGGTGCTGATACGGACGGCTATCGCGTCGTCATGAGCGGTCTGGCAGCGGGCGAGCGCGTCGTCACGACCGGCCAGGCACAGCTGCGCAACAAGACCAAGGTCAGCATCACGGCTGCGGCCTCTGGCCAGCAGCCATGAACCCATGAATATTTCCGCTCCGTTCATTCGCCGGCCGATTGCCACATCGCTGCTGATGCTGATGTTGCTGTTGTTCGGCGTGGCGGGCTACCTGTTGATGCCGCTCGCGGCGCTGCCGCAAGTGGAGTTGCCGACCATCAATGTTTCGGCCGACCTGCCCGGTGCCAGTTCGGAGGTGATGGCCACGTCGGTGGCGACGCCGCTGGAGCGGCAGCTGGCGCTGATCCCCGGCGTCACCGACATGACGTCGAGCAGCGCCCAGGGCAGCACCTCCATCACCGTGCAATTCGATCTGAGCCGCAGCATCGACGCCGCCGCGCAGGATGTGCAGGCGGCGATCAACAGCGCCAGCAGCCTGTTGCCGCGCACGCTACCCAACCCGCCGTCATGGGAAAAAGCCAACCCGGCCGACTTCCAGATCATGTCGATTGCAGTAACGTCCGATGTATTGCCTTTGCCGCAGGTGGATGTCTATGCCGATACCTACATCGCGCAGCAGTTGTCGCGCATCAAGGGGGTGGGTTTAGTCGATTTGCATGGGGAGCAGAAACCGGCGATCCGCGTGCAGGTCGATCCCGGCAAACTCAACACGCTGGGCCTGAGCCTGGAACAGGTGCGCGCTGCGCTCGGTTCGGCCACCGCCAATGCTCCAAAAGGTACGCTGGATGGACCGAAGCGTTCGGTGTCGGTGGATGCCACCGATCAGCTGTCGAAGTCCGCCGATTATGACAATCTCATCCTCGCGTGGCGCAATGGTGCGCCGGTCCGTGTACGCGACATCGGTCACGCCATCGATGGCCCGCAGGACGTGAAGCAGGCGGCGTGGATTCAGGACAAGCGCGCCATCATCGTCGACATCCACAAACAGCCCGGCGGCAACGTGGTGGAGACGGTGGACGAAATCCGCCGCATGTTGCCCGAGCTGGAACGCTCGCTGCCGGCCTCGGTGAAAGCGGAGGTGGTCAACGACCGCACGCAGACCATCCGCGCCAGCCTGACCGATGTGCAGCGCACGCTGATGCTGACGGTGGCGCTGGTGGTGTTCGTCGTCTTCCTGTTCCTGCGTGGGTTCTGGGCCACGCTGATCCCGGCGTTGGCCATACCGCTATCCATCGCCGGCACTTTCGGCATTCTCAACCTGGCCGGCTACACCATCGACAATCTCTCTCTGATGGCCATCACCATCGCCGTCGGCTTCGTGGTGGACGATGCCATTGTGGTGATCGAGAACATCATTCGCCACGTCGAAGCCGGCGAGAAGCCTTTTGAAGCTGCGCTTAATGGTGCTCAACAAGTGTCGTTCACCGTCGTATCAATGACGCTGTCATTAATTGCAGCGCTGGTCCCGCTGCTGTTCATGAGCGGCGTGGTCGGACGGCTGTTCCGCGAATTTTCCATCACGGTCAGCGTGGCGCTGCTGGTCTCCGCAGTCGTGTCGCTCACCGTTACGCCGATGCTGTGCCGCGTGCTGCTGCATCTCGATCAGCGCCACCAACCGGGCAAGCTGGCACGCGCGGCAGAAGACACTTTTCTGAGTTTCGCTGCCGCATACGATCGCGCACTGATCCGCGTGCTACGTCACCCCGCCATCACGCTGGCAACCACCGTCGTCGTGCTGCTGGTGACGCTGACGCTATTCTGGTTCATTCCCAAGGGCTTCTTCCCGCAGCAGGACACCGGCCAGATCATGGGGTCGAGCGAGGCGCCGACCGACATCTCGGCGCCCGCCATGGCGCTGCGTCAGATGGAGTTGGTGAGGCTAGTGATGGCCGACGCGGACGTGGACAAGGTGTATAGCTGGATCAATCCCTCGCCGCTCAATCAGGGCCGATTGGTGATCAACCTCAAACCGTTTGCCCAGCGCCGCAGCGATGCCGGCGAGGTCATGGCACGCCTGAAGAAAAAGGTGGGCGAGCTGCCGGGCATCGAACTGCACCTGCGCACGCGCCAGGAACTGCAGATAGGCGGCCGCAGCAGCGCTACCCAATTTCAATATACGCTGGAAGACACCGAGCTGCGCGAGCTGTACGACTGGACGCCGAAGCTCATCCAGCGGCTTAAGAAATTGCCGCAACTCAGCGACGTGACCAGCGATATGGAAAACGCCGCGCCGCGCACCACGGTGGTGATCGATCGCGACCATGCCGCGCAATTCGGCATCACACCGCAGGCCATCGACGACACCTTGTACGACGCGCTCGGTCAGCGCGAAGTGGCAACGATTTTCACGCAGATCGACCAATATCACGTGGTGCTGGAACTGGACCCCGCCCACAAACTCGATGCCACGGCGCTGCAGCAGATCCGCGTAGCGTCGGGCACCGGCCAACTGGTGCCATTGGCCAGCTTTGCACACTTGGAAGACACCCAGGTGCCGACACAGATCAATCACCAGGGGCAATTTCCGGCTGTGACATTGTCATTTAATCTGGCGCCGGGGGCGGCGTTGGGCGACGCCGTCAATGCAGTCGATCAGGCCATTCGCGAAATGACGCTGCCCGCCACCCTGCATGGCAGCTTCCAGGGCAATGCCAAGGCCTTCAAGGCCTCCACGGGCAGCCAGCCGTGGCTGATCCTTGCGGCCATCCTGGCAGTCTATGTCGTGCTCGGTATCTTGTACGAAAGCTATATCCATCCGCTTACCATCCTCAGCACTCTGCCCTCGGCCGGGCTCGGCGCCTTGCTGGCGCTATGGCTGCTGCATTATGAGCTGAGCGTGATTTCGATGATTGGCATCATCCTGCTCATCGGCATCGTCAAGAAGAACGCCATCATGATGGTGGACGTAGCCCTTGAACTGGAACGTAGCGTAGACACCGACCCGCGCGAGGCCATTCATCACGCCTGCAAGCTGCGTTTCCGGCCGATCATGATGACCACCGCCGCCGCCATTCTCGGCGCCTTGCCATTGGCATTGGGTACAGGGGCCGGCTCGGAGCTGCGCGCGCCGGTCGGCGTGGCACTGGTCGGCGGCCTGCTCGTATCGCAGGCGCTGACACTGTTCACCACGCCGGTGATCTATCTCTACCTGGATCGGCTGGGCCTGTATCTGAGCAGACACTGGCGCCTCGCCGATAAGGCCACGCTGCCGTCCTGAATGCCGGTTCGGCGGTAATATGCAAATGACATGCATTTAGCCGATGGCACGTCTGCAATATTGCGGCCGCGATAATTTCCAGCGATTTCTCGTCCCGCGCCTACACTCGGAGATGGCTGGCAAATAAGGCCCGCTCATCATCAACACAATGGAGATGAAAATGCTTGTCGATTTCAACTGGACGTTTCCTATCATTGTCGTCATGTTTTTCGTATGGTTTTTCAGCTCGGCGATTCGCATTTTTCGCGAATACGAGCGAGGTGTGGTTTTCATGCTGGGGCGCTTCTGGAAGGTGAAGGGTCCGGGCCTGGTCCTCATCATTCCGGCGCTGCAGAAGTCCGTGCGCGTCGACCTGCGCACCATGGTGCTGGAAGTTCCAACGCAGGATGTGATTTCGCGCGACAACGTTTCGGTGAAAGTCAGCGCTGTCGTTTATCTGCGCGTCATAGATCCGGAGAAAGCCATCATTCAGGTCGTGGACTACCTCAATGCCACCAGCCAGCTGGCTCAGACGATGCTGCGCTCGGTGCTCGGCAAGCATCAGCTCGATGACATGTTAGCCGAGCGCGAGAAGCTCAATCTCGACATTCAGCAGGCCCTGGACGCGCAGACCGACTCCTGGGGCATCAAGGTATCCAATGTCGAAATCAAGCAGGTGGACCTGACCGAATCCATGATCAGGGCAATCGCACGACAAGCCGAAGCGGAACGCGAGCGGCGCGCCAAGGTCATCCACGCCGAAGGGGAGTTGCAGGCTTCGGAGAAGCTCTTCCAGGCCGCGCAGGTACTGGCGCAAGAACCGCAGGCCATCCTCCTGCGCTACCTCGAAACCCTTACGGTCATCGGCGCCGACAAGAACACCACGATCGTGTTCCCGCTGCCGATGGACCTGGTTGCGCCCTTGCTTGCAAAGGCCAAGACCGCCATCTCAGGCAGTTGATACGCATCTGCTCACGAAGCCCGGCACGTAATTGCGCGCCAGGCTTGGCGCGCCTTTTGGGTAGACGAGCGACTACGCATATTGAGTAATGTCGCAAACGAACAGTCCGCGTTGTGGGCTCTGTGAAATAGTATCTGTAGCGAACAATTGGCAGGGCATTCATTCGTGTTAATGCCCCGCCCGTTTGCCTATGACTGCAGCCATTTATGACGTTTCAATTGGAAAACATCCCATGAAAATCCAAGAGACTGTGGACGACAAGGAATCGTACTGGGTCGTCATCAACGATGAGGGACAGTATTCGATCTGGCCCTCGGATAGCGCGATACCGGCAGGCTGGAAGTCTGTCGGAAAAAATGGAATGAAGACGGAATGTCTGACGTACATCAAGCAGGTCTGGACGGACATGCGGCCCTTGAGCTTGATTGAGAAGATGCGTGAAGCCACCTAACGGGCCCCATCACGCTCCGCTTGTCGCCCACCGGATCGAATCGCTGGACGAGTCGCTGTGTATAGTTGAATCGCATATCGACTTTGCAGCGCAGATCGATTCGGCGCAACTCGCCTACTGGCGAGCCCAGTTGGCCGACGCGTCGCCCCTGCTCAATCTGCCCACCGATCGACCACGCGCTGCCGTGCAGGCATTTCAATGCGCTACTTTCGATTTTGGTGTCTCGCCAGAGACAAGCGCCGCGCTCGATACGCTGGCGCAGCAGCAGGACGTGACGCTGTTCATGATACTGGCGGCAGCCTTGAATGTATTACTCGCGCGTCATTCCGGGCAAACCGATATCAATATCGGGACGCTCGTTACCAGCCGCGATCACGCCAGAACCGGGCAGCCCTTCAATACGCTGGTGCTACGCGCGCGTCTTGACTACCGCGACGCCTTCGTTGCCTTACTCGCGCAACTCAAGCACATAGTGCTTGCCGCCTATGCTCATCGGGAAGTGCCTTTCGAGCAATTGGTAGAGACGCTCAACCCGCTGCATAGCCTGAGCCACTCGCAGCTCTTCCAGGTCATGCTGACGCTGCAAGATGCGCCAGATGTAAATTCGCAAACGCATTCGGGCACTTCAACACGCGACGCAGCAGGCGCCGCGAAGTTCGATATGAGCTGGCGCGTGCGTGAGCGCAGCTCCGGTCTGTTTATTCAAATTGGATACAATGCCCGGCTATTCGATGCGACCACCATCGCGCGCATGGCGGCGCATTTCGGCGTGCTGCTCGACGCTGTCGTAGTCGAACCCACTGCACGACTTGCCGATCTGCCGCTCCTCACCGCAAGCGAGCGCGATCAATTGCTTGTGGACTGGAATGCCACGGCGGCTTCTTATCGCCAGAATCAAACCATCCAGCAGCTCTTCGAAACGCAAGTCGAGGTCTGCCCCGAGGCCGTGGCTGTCGTCTTCGAGGACGCTTCACTCAGCTACGCACAACTCAACGCGCGCGCCAATCAGCTCGCGCATCATCTGCGCACGATGGGCGTCGGCCCCGATGTTCTGGTGGCGCTGTGCATCGAACGCTCGCTGGAAATGATTGTCGCGCTCCTCGCTATTCTCAAGGCCGGAGGTGCCTATGTGCCGCTCGATCCCTGCTATCCCACGGAGCGACTCGCTTTCATGCTTGCCGACGCGAAGCCGGCAGTGTTGCTCACGCAAGCGTCCCTGACCGATGCGCAAGCTGAACATGGCGTTGCCACTTTTCGCCTCGACGAAGACTGGTCCTCACTCGCGCATGAATCCACGCACAACCCGACCTGCCTCACGCAGCCCGACAACCTCGCCTACGTCATCTACACTTCCGGCTCTACCGGCAAGCCCAAGGGTGTCGGCATTCAAAGCAGCAATGCGGTGAACTTCATCCAATGGGCGCAAACGGTTTTCGATCGCCACACGCTCCGCAGAACGCTCGCGTCCACTTCGATCTGTTTCGATCTCTCCATCTTCGAAATTTTTGTTCCACTCAGCCAGGGCGGTACGGTCATCGTCGTGGGCAATGCGCTGATGTTGCCCTTCAGCACACAGGGGCAATCCGCCACGCTGATCAACACGGTTCCGTCCGCGATCAAGGAACTGCTGAACCTCGATGCCATTCCTGCGTCGGTCGGCGTCATCAATCTGGCCGGCGAGGTACTCCAAAACGATCTGGTGCAGAAGCTGTACCAGTGTAAAACCATTCGGCATATCTTCAATCTTTACGGCCCTTCGGAATACACAACCTACGCCAGCTACGCGCTTACGGACAAGGGTGGCACATCGCCAGTCAGCATCGGCCGTCCGATCGCTAATACCCGGCTATATATTCTGGATGCATATATGAACGTCTGCCCCATTGGCGTGGTCGGTGAGCTATATATCGCCGGTGACGGCTTGGCACGCGGCTATCTGAATCGGCCCGAGCTGACCGCGGAACGTTTCATTCCTGATCCTTTTGGCCCTCCCGGCACACGCATGTATCGCACCGGCGATCTGGTGCGCTACCTTCCCGGCGGCGACATCGACTATCTCGGACGCATCGATAACCAGGTAAAGATTCGCGGCTTCCGCATCGAGCTCGGCGAGATCGAAGTGGCGCTGATGAGGCATCCAGCAGTGCGCGAAGCGCTCGTGCTCGCACGCGAAGATCGTCTCGGCGACAAACGTTTGCTGGCTTACGTCGTACCGCATGAGCACAGTGCCGGGCAAGATCTCGTCAGCGCGTTGCGCGCCCATCTGCGCCGGTCCCTGCCGGAGTACATGCTGCCCAGCACCTTCATGGCACTCGCATATTTGCCACTGACGCCTAATGGCAAGGTCGATCGCAAAGCGCTGCCCACGCCCGAGCTGGCCCGCAAGCAAGAGGATTTGCTGCATTCTTCCCACGACGTGTCATTCCCGCGAAAGCGGGAATCCACTTCTACGTGAGGCCTGTGTCACCGAGTGGATTCCCGCTTTCGGGGGAATGACGACGTTGGGGCTCAACAAGTTACTTATGTAATTCCCTTACCGAACTGCCGCCTTCATGTCGCGTATTGTCTTGCGGCGCGCCTTCAGCATAGCAATCTCATAGGCTTGCTCCGCCTGCTCGCGCAGTGCCATGGCTTTCTCCAGCGCTTCGCGATATTTTTCGATGGTGTAGGTGTTCTCATTGGCGATGTACACCGTTGCGCAGCCGGGTGCATATCCGGCACGCGGCAGCACCACGGAAAAGTAGGCCTGACGCGCTTTCCAGCCTGGACGGCTGCGAATGATGGGGCCCGAGATGCCGACCGGCAGATCGTTCTTCTTATTCGCGCGCGGCGCTTTGCGCAAGACAGGTTGGGCAGATAGCCTGATCATGCGACGCACCAGTTCTTTCTTCGCGTCTTCGAGTGCTTGGTGCGCGCCGCTGCCATCCTGAGTATGATCCGAGAACAGCTTGGTGCCCAGGCAGCGGACCTGCCAGCCGTGCGTCGATCTGGAATCGATGCGCTGGATGCCTTGCGGTACCGTGAATTTTTTACCACTGAAGATGACGACTTCTCGCGTTTTCATAGCTATAACCTGATGAGATGGATCGCGACACGGCACTGCCGGATGACCGGCCTGTTTCGCATAACCTTGTTCTAGTACGGACGAACCGTCCAGTCTACAGGAAAGTCAGGCGATGAGCTCAAACCGCGAATACCTCGAAATGCAAACCCGGACGATGATGGCCGACAAGTACTACGGCGACATGGTCATCGTGGCGCGTGACTTGACGGCGACCGAAGCACACCTGCTCTGTTCATGTCTTCGGGCGGCCCGTGTGCCCGCAGAGGCGAGTGACATGAATTTCGTGCAGGTGAATTCGCTGCTTGCCATGGCGGTCGGCGGCGCGCGCGTGCGGGTGCCCGAATATTTCGAGGGTGAGGCTCTGGCGATCATCGCCGCCTTCCATGAAGGCGCATTCGAACTCGATGAGAATTTCGATGATTCTGCTTCGCCACAGGGCGATCTGTAGCGATGCCTTTGAAGTGATTCCATCAGGCGCGCCGGTTTGAGTTGCACGCGCTCGCAGTGATGCCCTTCCACCGGTAATGCGTTTACATCCATCCAGCAGATCGACCCGCCGGGCGCATATGTGGGCCTCAAACGCCCATGCTATCTTTGCCGATTCGGCGCTTCAGGAGCATCCCTCGTATGCATGACGCACGGGCACGGCGGTCTTTGGGGTATCGACTATTCCTGCTGGCTGCAGCGGGCGTAGTGCCGCTGGCCGTGCTGGCGACATTCGCCGTTTATAGCCTGATGCTCGACCGCCAGCACGAGGCGCAGCGAACAGCGCTTGACCTCTCCCGCGCACTGGCGACAGCCGTCGATGCGGAGCTGCACAATACGATGGCCTCGCTGGACGGTCTGGTCATGGCCTCGCAGCTGGATCAGGGCGATATTGTGGCATTCGGGCCGCTCGCGCAGCGCACCCTGATTCACCACCCGCATTGGCTCGCCGTCATTCTCTCCGATGAGCAGGGTCATATCATCTTCAAGGCCAGTTCGACGGAAAACAAACCATCGCTGAAAGTACTGGGGCCCGACAGCCTGCAGCAAGTAATGACGACGCGGGCGCCGGCTGTCGGCGGGATTTTGCTCGGCCCCCAGAGCAAGTATTCCTTCGCCATACGCGTTCCGGTATTCCGTGATGCCCGGTTGCGCTATGTGGTGAGCGCTGCCGTCGTGCCGGACGCTATTGCCAATGTCATATCCCGGCAGAAGGTGCCGGCCTCGTGGGTAGTGTCGGTATTCGACCAGCACGGCCTGCGCGTCGCACGCTCGCGTCAGCATGACAAATACATCGGCACGCAAGGCAGTCCCTCGCTGCGCAAAATACTCGACACCTCTGCGTCGGAGGGTTCGGGCGAGTCTTACACGCTAGAAGGCGATGCGTCGTACTCGGGGTTCAGCCGCCTGAGCGATTCGGGTTGGACGGTCGTCACCGGTATACCACGCAGCGAAGTATTCGCGTCGGCCTATCAGTCCCTGATGTTTTATGGCACGGGCATTGCCGCCTCCTTCGCGCTGTGCGCCTTCCTGGCTTTCCTCGCGGCGCGACGCATCAGCAAGCCCATCGATCAATTGCTCGACGCAGCCGATGCACTGGGTCGCGGCAAAGCGTTCGCGCCCTTGTCATCGGAGATTCAAGAACTGGACGCGCTCGGCGCAGCGATGAATGCCGCAGCAAGCGAGCGCGCCCATGCCGAGGCCGAGCGCGACGCGCTGCAGGCTGCGGAACGCGATGCACGCCAACACGCTGAGCAGGCCTCGAAAGCGAAGGATGAATTCCTCGCCATGCTAGGCCACGAATTGCGCAATCCTCTGGCTCCCATCTCCACGGCGCTGGAGTTGATACGCATGCGTGGCAATGCGCAGATCGAACCTTTTCGCCAAATCATCAAGCGTCAAGTCACGCATATGACGCGACTGGTGGATGATCTGCTGGACGTGTCGCGCATCGCGGCCGGGCGCATCGAGCTGCACAAGGAAGCGGTCGACATCAACCGCGTCGTGGAGCAAGCACTGGAAGCCACCGCACCACTGATCGAGAAGCGCGACATGCCGGTGGCGGTGTCGCTATCGACGGAGCCCGTGTGGGTCGAGGGCGAAGATGTGCGACTCGTGCAGGTGGTGACCAATCTGCTGACCAACGCGCTGAAGTTCACACCGCATGGGCGCATCGGTATTGCCGTGCAACGCGTGGGCAGCGGCGTGGAAATTCGCGTGCAGGACGCTGGCATCGGCATCTCGCCCGAACTACTGCCGCATGTGTTCGAGCTTTTCTCGCAAGGGCCGCAGCCACTCGAACGTCATACCGGCGGATTGGGGTTGGGGCTATCCATCGTCAAGAGTCTGGTGGAGATGCATGGCGGCGCAGTAACCGCGCAAAGTGCCGGCATCGGACAGGGCAGCTGCTTCGCCGTGACCTTGCCCATGGTGGAGAGAAGGCATGCCGTGCCCGCCGTGGCCCCTGTCCGCGAGATGACGCCAGCAAGTGGCCGTCTGCTGGTGGTTGACGACAATGTCGATGCGGCCGACACGACAGCCATGGCGCTAGCTGCGGCAGGCTATGAAGTACGTGCCGTGCACGACCCGATCGCGGCGCTGAATATCTTGAACGATTTCAGCCCCGACATCGCCATCCTCGACATCGGCCTGCCCGGCATGGACGGCTATCAGCTCGCCGCGGAGATGCGCGCCCATCCGCGCTGGAGTGGCGCCCGACTGATCGCCCTGACCGGCTACGGGCAGCAGGCGGACCGTGATCGCGCCGCGCAAGTGGGCTTCGCAGCCTATCTCACCAAACCCGTCGAGCCCGAAATCCTGCGCCAGACAGTCGCGCGCCTGACGGTGCAAATGAGCGGCGTTATATCTGGTTCCAGCACGGACCTTACCTAGGGCAACAACAATACCTTCACGTCAAACACGATCTACCAAGGCTATGGCGTGAGTGCGGGCAGCGGTGTCGCAGCAACCATCAGGAGTCGGCCCTCGCCACCTGAGTCAAAGCCCGGCCATGTGCCGGGCTTTTTAATTGCGCGGCTGGAGCGACTACTCGGTTGGCAAGACAAGTTTTCGCCTGTGAGGCGCTGAAGCAACAAACTCGCCCTACAATATCTCATCCGACTCTCGTCATATATTTAAATGGCATCCATAGTGTTCGTTTTTTACGTCGTGCCGAATGGAAAATAAGACCAAATTACTATCAATAGTGGCGATACTCGCATTCCTAACGGCGGGTCCCGTACAGGCAATGACGATCGAGGTGCACGGTAATACCGTCTACGCAACGGGGCCTGTGGTCGATGATTATCCGAAATTCAAAGAAGCCCTCGCATCGCCCGCAATCGAGAGAGTCGTTTTTGTCAATTCCACAGGAGGGGATCTATGGGCGGGCATGCAAGTAGGTAAGCTGATCAAGGAAAAAGGGGTTAACACAGTCATTGCTGGATATTGCATTTCTGCCTGCTCCATCATGTTCATGGGCGGCAAAGAGCGCTCTTTTTCGGATGCCTTCAGGCCCGCGCAAACATATATTGGTATCCATGGCGCGCACGACATTTATTCAATGGCTTTGGTGCCCGAGAAAGGGGCGGAAATTATCTATTTCATGAAGCAGAGTATGGCGGAACACTTCAATGCCAAAGTCATGGACATGGCTCTGTACAAAATGGATGACGCTGGTGCGCTGCTCAAGGTGTTCGATGCCAAGAGGTTGCCACGACGCCTGGCGTATCACTGCGCGTCATCAAAGATCTTGCGCAAAGACTGCACGGACATTCCAGATCAAGACGCGCTTACGCTCGGCATTGTGACCACCAATGATTTCGCTACGGTCGATCTTCCTGCTGGGTTCAGGACAGCGCCAAATATTGCAGGCAGGGAACTCAATCAGTCCATTGCAGACGCAGATGAATATTTTAAGGACCTCGACGCCACGCAGTGCTCTGCCGATAGATGTCGGCGGCTGATTGCGGGCTATGCCAATAGCAACGAAAACAAGGCGCTTGCTGTTCCAATTGGGGCAGCCGGCTTCGGCATAGTGGGCAATCGTGAATCAGAAACCAATGCGTTTTTGGGAGCCATCTATGCTTGCAATCATGTCAAGAACGCGTTGCCACGCCTGTGCGAAACTCAAATCGTCAATGGATTTGACGTGCGCAATCTGTACGCATCAGCGGTGGCCAGTCACGGCGAAGCGTTAGCGAAGCTGATTGCTCCGTCAGAACAATATTATGGCGATGAACAATATGGCGGCGGACTGACTCGCGCCCATGGTCTGCGCACTGAAGACCTCGGTGACACCCCTCCCCAAGACCTCGACGAAATCAAGAAATTTTCTACGCGAGAGCTGGCTGTTGCGCTCAAGCGCGCACAGGCTCCCGTGTTAATCGATGTCATAAATCTGGATGATGTCATTCCAACCGCACTCAGTTTGCTTTACGGCGGATTTGCTTTCGCGGATACCGTCAAAGACTCGGCCTACGAAGCGCGATTTGCCGGGCTATTGAAGCTACTTAGCCCAGACAAGAATCAAGCCATTATTTTCTACTCCAAGAAACGCGATTGGTCCTCAGCCAATGCGGCTATGCGTGCAAAGAGAATTGGCTATAGCCAGGTTGGCTGGTATCGAGGAGGGCTGGAAAGCTGGAAGGCGGCCGACTTGCCCGTTGCTAGCCCGGTAGTTCGAGCCGTTGTGCAGTAAAAGTAGTTGCTGTCGGTCGTGTGCGGTCCCACAAGAACCGAATCCGACAATTGCGTCTTCCTCGCAATCCAGCGGTCATTGTATGGTCAATGCCGTTAAGTTAGGCTATATGCATAATTGTTTCGTCGTCCCGGCGCAGGCCGGGACCCAGTAAGCACGCGTGGAGCTGGATCCCGGCCTTCGCCGGGATGACGATATTTCCCAGTGACGCCGCTTAACTTAATGGCATTGATTGTATGGCTGTGGCCCGTCGCCGATTCAACCACCAAGGCACGATCCCAATAACAATGCCGCCTATGCCGACGACATTGGTGGTGAGATCGAAGGTCGGAATACTGTAGGCCGCGACGAAGAACAGGAATGTGGCGCTCGCTGCCGGCCACAGCACCAGGAACACAAGATCGTGCACTGATCGGAAGGCTTGTTTGCGGAAATGCCAGGCGCATGCAAAGCCGGCGAGGCCGTAATAGAAGGCAACCTGGAAGCCGATAGCGTTGACCGAGGCCTTGATGATCTGGTTGACGCTCGGAAAATATGAGGACAGGAACAGCAGCACCAATCCGAGCGCAGCGATGACCAGCGTAGCGGCCCACGGTGTGCGCCATACCGGGTGTAGCACGGCGTAGCGGCGATGCAGCGCGCCGTCACGAGCCTTGGCGTACATGGTGCGCGTAAATTGCAGGATGGACGTCTCCAGGGTTCCGATCGTGCTCAGCATGACCGCGATCACGGCCATGTAGCTCCACGGTTTCGGGAAGAGCTTGTCGGCAACAGCCAGCACGATATTGGTGCTGGATTGCTCGATCTCCTTGTCGCTCAACACCAGCAGCGTCACGCTGGCAAAAGCCATGAACAGCAGCAACACGATGACCATCGCCCACATGGCGCCACGGCCGGGTGCGTGCGCGGCGTCGCGGGTTTCTTCGTTGAGATTGACGGTCACGTCCCAACCCCAGAAAAAGAACAGCGCCGTCAGCGCGCCGGTGGCGAACAGCTGCGGCGTGAATTGCGTGGCGGACAGCCACGCGAGCGTGGGTACATGTGCCGGCGCTGCACCGTAGCGTATGACAGCGGCAACTATGATCAATAGCAGGATCAGCAGTTCGACGACGCTCATCGCCACTTGCGTGTAGCTGGTCGGTTTGATGCCTTTGATGATGACCGCGCTGACCGCCAGCAGCCACAGCGCTGCGACCGCGGTGACCCAATGCGGGTCGTTGGCCAGGTCTGGCCGTATCAGGCTCAAGGTCGCGGTGGCCGCCGGTATCGTGCCCGAAACCATGAATACGGCCGAAGCCACGAGCAGCGCCCAGCCGGCGAAGAAGCCGAGTGCCGGGTGAAACGCTGCGGCAACCCAGGCATACGAAGCGCCAGCATTGGGATTGATGCGGTTCAGGTGCATGTACGCGAAAGCAACGCCGAACATGATGAGGCCGCAGTACAGCAGGCTGGCGGGCGCGAGGTTGCCCACTGCCGCCATCAGCGCCGCGGTGGTCGCCGCGATGCTGAAAGCGGGTGCGGTACCCGCAACGCCCATGACGATCGACTCGCCGACGCCAAGCGCATCCTTGTGGAGTTGCGTGCTCTCGCTCATGACAAATGACTCCCCGGAAAAAGAATGGCGGCGGTCGATGCGCCAATGCTCTTGGCCGAACGTTGCCGGTTCAGCCGCGAGCCTTTCGTATGGCGCTCATTCCCAAAACGATCAGGAGCCCGATAGCGAAGACAAAGCTGGCGGCATTCGCTGCCGGTGCGTACTGATGTCGAAGGAACCACGCTGCAAGCACCCAGCCCAGGATGCCTGCCGCCAGCCAGCCATCGTCGACAAACAGGCCGAACAATTCGGCGAACACGCCTGCCAAAACGCTCGGCGGGTTCTTGCTCGTACCATGGCCGGCGACGTAGACAGGTCGTTTCACGCCACGACAGGCGCGTACCAGACCCAGGGCGGCGAAAAGGAAGGTCGCTATCAACAGCAGAATCGTCCAGTCCCCGAGCACCCATTCGATACCGACGCCTTCGCCGACCCAGAAGCTACCAAATGCCGAAAGCATAACGCCGACACCGAACTTGAGCGTATTCTCGGGCACTGTTGCCAGCGGCCGGTGGAGCATCAGACCGAGCAGGACGACGACGGCCAGCGCAACGCCCGCGCCGATCGCTGCCGGCACCAGCAGTCGCCCGCCCGAACCCAGCGCAATGACGATGAAAACCACTTCGATGCCTTCGAGCATGACAGCCTTGAAAGCGGTGAGGAAGGCGATGGGATCGATCGCCGCGTGGTGCGTCGTGTCTTGCCGACGCAGCGCCGCCGTCTCCTCGGCAAATGTCTTGCTCTCGTCATGTAGGGGCAGTACGCCGGCAGCGCGCAATATCGCCTTGCGCAACCAGCGCAAACCAAACATCAGGAGCAGGACGCCGACGACGAGTTGCAGTGCGGGCAAGGACACGTTCGCCAGCGAGCGCCCCAGCACGAGCACCAGCGCCGTGAGCAGAATTGCGGCAGCCCCTGTGCCCAACAAGGCGGAGCGCCAGCCGCGCACGATGCCTACCGCGAGCACAATGGTCAGGGCTTCGACGAATTCCACCATCGAAGCCATGAAAGAAGTCAGCGCCGACGGCGCCACCGATAGCCATTCCACCATTACGTCTCTCCAGTGTATTTGCGACGCACCGTTGTGCGTCGGGTAAATAAATTTTATATGCACGTGTCAAATGCATGCAGCGCATCCGTAGTTCTCTTGAGCATGGTTCGCCAGTGCCCCGCGTAACGCTATCACCACCTGGTCCCAATTGCCTGCTGCCGACTGCCGGAACAGACTTATGACATGGGGGTACCATGGCGAATCGCTTCGCGCATTCAGCCAGCGCCAGTCCGTCTTGTAGTCGGGCAACAATACCCAGCATGCTTTGCCCAGCGCCCCGACGAGATGGGCGAGCGCGGTGTCGACGCAGATCACCAGGTCGAGATTCATGACGATGGCAGCGGTATCGGCAAAGTCGTGAATGAATGGCGCCAGATCGTGTATCGCCAATCCGTGCGGCGGCGATGCGGCCTCGTGTTCGCCAGCGCCTTTTTGCAAGCTGAAAAACGTTACGCCAACTACATCTCCGAGCGGCTGCAATGTTGCGAGCGAGGGCAGCGAGCGCTGCGCGTCGTTCTCGAAACGCGGATTGCCTTTCCACGCCAGCCCCACGCGCAATGTTGTGCCGGTTGCCAGCGCGGCCAACCGTTGCGACCAATATGCAATTTGCGTTTCATCGGCGTGCAGGTAGGGGATGGCAGCGGGTATGGAGTCGATGCGTGTCTGGCAATGATAGGGAATACTCAGCAGCGGCGTCCACACATCCCAGCCGCTCGCAGGCAAGGGCTGATCGAGAGGCAGGATGGCATCAACGCCCGGCGCACCGGCCAGCAGACGGCTCAACGCGGGATGACAAAGGAGTGAGATGTGTCGCGCGCCGCGCGCCTTGAGCAGACGCGCGTAACGACAGAACTGGATCATGTCGCCGTGGCCCGCTTCGATGCCGATCAGTACGGACTTGCCTGCCAGCGATTCGCCCTGCCAGCGCGGACAATCGAAGTGCGTTTCGAGTTGCGCATACCAGTCGCGCTTCTCGAAATGCTGCCAGCCTTCCTCAAAGCGCCCGGCGCGCAGCAACAGGTAACTCAGGTTGAAGTGCGTAGTGCGATGCTCCGGGTCGTGCGTCAGGGCCGTGCGGTAGCATTGCTCGGCTTCGTCGTCGCGCCGCAGACAGGCGAGCAGGGCGCCGAGGTTGGACCCGGCCGCGGGGCTGGTGGGGTCGAGTGCCAACGCGCACCGGTAGTGGGTCTCGGCCTCTTCGCTACGTCGCTGATCGGCCAGCAGCGCGCCGAGATTGAGGTGCATCTGGGGCTGATGCGGCGCGAGTTCGATGCCTTGGCGGTAGGCCTGTTCGGCAGCGCTCGAATCGCCGCTTTGCTCGAGCACCCACCCCAGATTGGCATGCGCTTCCGCGAACTCGGGTTGTAGTGCGATGGCCTGTCGTAGGCTTTTCTCTGCAGCGGCGAGGTCGCCGTCGGCAAGCTGGGCATTGCTTGCGTGGAACAACGTTTCGGCGGCGAGGCGATCGGTGTTCATGCGTCAGCGAATACCTTCAATGACATTTAAATAAATTCGTGGCTTCGCCGTACCGCAGTCCAGTCTTTGCAAACGCTTCGGGATCCCGGCTTTCACCGGAATGACGAAACGGGGGACCGCGCCGCTTTATGCTCGACTCAACTTACCGACTTGGCAAGATTTTTCGCGATGATGCCATCTGCGATGCTTTCCGCGTCGTGGATCGGCTGGTTCAGCGCCTGCGTAGCATAGACCGGTGTGGACGGCATGGGTGAGCCGAGCATGGCGCCGGCGCGATCGTGGGTGTCGACGGCCACGAGAGTCGACAAGCCGATGCGCAAGGGATGCTGCGTCAATTCGCGCGGGTCGAGCGAGATGCGCACCGGCACACGCTGCACGACCTTGATCCAGTTGCCGGTAGCGTTCTGCGCGGGCAGCAGCGAGAAGGCACTGCCGGTGCCTGCGGACATGCCAACGACCTTGCCGTGGAACTCGACCTTGCCGCCGTACAGGTCGGCCTCGATGCGTACCGGCTGACCAGCGCGGATATTCTGCAACTCCGATTCCTTGAAGTTGGCGTCCACCCACAACTGGTCGAGTGGCACGATGGACAGCAGTGGCGTGCCCGGCGTGACGCGCGCGCCGACCTGCACGCTGCGCTTGGCGACGTAGCCCGAGACTGGCGCGAGAATGGCATTGCGACGCATGGTGAGCCAGGCCTGGATGAAGTCGGCCTTGGCGGCGAGCACGCTCGGGTGCTGCGCGAGGCTCACGCCGCTGACGCTGGCGCGCGCCGTCTCGGCCTGTTTGACGCTGACCTCCAGCGCGGCCTTGGCGTCTTCGACAGCCTGACGCGCATGCGCGACGCTTTCTGTCGACAAGGTGTGATCGGCAGCTAACGGTGCGCGCCGCGCCAGATCGTCTTCGGCGGTCTGCAAGGCAAGACGTCGCTGTTCGATTACAGCGTCATATTGCGAGGCACTGGCATAACGCTCGCGCAACTGGCGCACGGTATTGCCCAGCTTCGCTTCGGCCTGACGCAATGCGACCTCTGCATCGACCGGATCGAGCTTGATGATCTCTGCGCCGGCCGTGACCATCTGCGTTTCATCGGCACGAATCTCCTGCACATTGCCGGTGACCTGCGAAGTCAGGTTGACCAGATTGCCGCCCACGTAGGCGTTGTCGGTCTGCTCTTCCTGCGACAGGACGAGGCTGTAGTAGATGGCGTAGAGGATGATCGCGAGGATGAACAGCAGGGTGATGCCCAGCAAGACCAGTCTGCGTTTTCCATTGGTGGGTCTGTCGTTGTCGGGCGTGGTTTCTTGCGGTGTTGTCATGATGAGTGATCCGGTTACTTCGATTGCTGTGCGGTGGTGAGGGTGCTGGCAGGCTCGGCGCGGTAGCCGCCGCCTAACGCCTTGGTCAAGGCGACATCTGCGAGCAGGGCTTGCGCCTGCAGTTGCAGATCCTGGCCATGCTGTTGGAATACAGTCATCTGCGCGCCGAGCACGCCGCTGTTGTCGGCGAGCCCTTGGCGGAAGCGTGCCTGGGTGCTGCGCAGCGTCGCTGTTGCAGTCTGCGTGGCCGCCCCTTGCGCCTGCATTTCCTGCTGCAGGCCCTGCAGACTGATGCCGGCCTGCGCGACTTCGCGCACGGCCTCGAAGACGGACTGGTTGTAGTCAGCGATCAGTTCGTTGCGCTGGCTGCGCGCCACGCCGAGGCCCGCTTGCAGACGCGTGCTGTTGAATAGCGGCAGGGTCAGTGTCGGCCCGATGAACAACGTGCGGCTCGAAGCGTTCAACAGCTTGTCGAAAGACAGCGCGTCGCTGCCAAAGAAGCCGGTGAGATTGATGTCGGGATAGAACGCCGCCTGCGCCACCTCGATGCGGCTCAGCGAGGCTTCGACATGCGCGCGGGCCGCCTGCAGGTCAGGCCGACGCGCGAGCAATTCGATGCCCAGACTGGCGGGCAAGGCCGCGTCCACCGTTGGCAATGCACGTGGCATCAAATCGGCGAGTGCGGTGTTGTCCGCACCGAGCAGTGCGCGCAACGCTTCGCGCTCGCGCCCGATCTGCCCATCGAGTGCCGCGTATTGTTTGTTGAGCGCACTGAGCGCCGCGTCGGCGTTGCGTTCTTCGTCGCTGGAGGCCAGACCATGCGCGACGCGTTTGCTCTGGTCAGCCAGCAGCGCGCCTTGCGCATCGCGCATCTGTTGCAGATTGGCGAGGCGCGCCCAATCGCCTTGCAGGCTAAAGTAGCCCTGCGCGATGGCGGCCGCCAGGGTCTGCTCCGCTTGTGCATATTCCGCCTGGCTGGCATTGAGTTCGCCGAGCGAAGCTGCGATCGACGCGCGGCGTTTGCCCCACCAGTCGAAGTCGTGACTGACGATCATTTGCAGCGTCGACTCGGTGTAGTAACTGCCGCCGATGGGTGGCGGGAACAGGCCATTGGCGGAATAGCGCTGGCGATTCGTGGCGGCCTTGAAGTCGACGCTGTTGCCACCTTCGGCGCGGTCCACCGCCAGCGCGGCGCGGGCCGACGCCACGCGCGCAGCGGCCACTTGCAGCGACGGCCCTTGCTTCAGGGCACGGTCGATCAGCTGGTCGAGTTGCGCGTCGCCGAAGCGGGTCCACCATTGCGCTGCCGGCCAGCCGTCGCGCGCCAGCTTGATGTTGGCGGCGAGTTGCACACGCACCAGATCCTGCTGCGGCAAGACGTCGCGGTCGGGTGGAATCTGCGCGCAAGCGGATATGCCAATGGCAATAATGGCGAGAGACAGTCGTATGGTTTTTTTCATCATGCTTACTCCGCCACCATTTCAACGGCGACCGGGCTGTTTTTCTGCGGCGGCTTGATGAGCAGCAGCAAGGGGATGACCAGCAGGGTTAGCAGCAGCATCAGCCAGAAGTCGTCGACATAGGCGATCATCGATGCCTGTCGCGTGATTTCGTTGTTGAGCGCCGTAATGCCGCTGGCATTTGCAAAGTTGTAGAGAGTCGACACGGCGGTGTCGCTCAGCGCCGCATTGTTGTTGGTGATCTGCGTCACCAGCGAGGCGTGCGCGATCTGTGTGTTGCGCGCCAGCAGTGTCTGCACCAGCGAGATGCCGATGCTGCTGCCGATGTTACGGATCAGGCTGTAGATGGCCGTGCCCTCGGCGCGCATGGCCGGCGACAAGGTGGCGAAGGTCGCGGCGCTGAGCGGCACGAAAACCAGGCCCAGGCCGACACCCTGGATCATGCCCGGCCACACGATATTGCTTTGACTGAGCACCAGCGTGTATTGGCTCATCTGCCACAGCGAAAACGCGGTGACGGCAAAGCCTGTGGCCAGTAGCAGGCGCAGGTCCACCTTGCCCACCAGGCGGCCGACGACGAGCATCGCCACCATCGTGCCGAAGCCGCTCGGCGCGGTGACGAGGCCCGATATGGCAGCGGGATATCCCATCAGGCCTTGCAGCATGGTCGGCGTGAGCGCGCGCGTGGCGAATAGCACGAGGCCGACGATGAAGATGAACAGCAGACCGGTGACGTAGTTACGGTTCTTCAATAGCCGGTAATCGAAGAAGGATTTGCCCGCCGGCATGAGAATGGTATGTGCGATGAAATATGACAAACTCATCGCCAGGAGAATGGCCTCGGCCCAGGTTTCTTTCGACGCGAACCAGTCGTTCTGCTCGCCACGGTCGAGCAGCATCTGCAACGCACCGATGGCCAGACTAAGCGTGGCGAAGCCGAACATATCGAAGCGCACATTGCGCGCGGCGGGCACCTTGCGGATGTACTTCCAGATGCCATAGAACGCCATGGCACCGACCGGCACGTTGATGAAAAACACCCAGCGCCAGTTGTAGCTGTCCGTGAGCCAGCCGCCGAGCGTGGGGCCGAGAATCGGCCCGATCATCACGCCCATGCCCCACACGGCCATGGCCGAGCCGTGCTTCTCGCGTGGATTGATGTCGAGCAGCGTGGCTTGAGACAGGGGTACCAGTGCCGCACCGAAGACGCCCTGCAATAGCCGCGCCGCGACGATCTGTGCCAGCGAACCCGACAGCCCGCACAGCACGGAGGCAATCGTGAAACCGGCGACCGACACGAGGAAAACATTTTTCAGGCCGAAGCGATCTGTCAGCCAGCCGGTCAGCGGCGTGGCGATGGCCGCCGCGACGATGAAGGAGGTGAGCACCCAAGTGATCTGATCCTGCGAGGCCGACAGGCTGCCCTGCATGTGCGGCAGGGCGACGTTGGCGATGGTGCCGTCGAGCGCCTGGATGATGGTCGCCAGCATGATCGAGAGGGTGATCATGCGACGGTTGATGCCACCATCGGCCGCGCTGCTTGTCACCTGTGCGTTCATGTGTGAGCTGACGTATGTGAGCTCGCGACACATTCGAGCTGTTCGAGCAGTTCGGTGGCGATGAGCAGTTTGTCGGGATCGACACCGACCATCAGCTCCTTGCGAAAGGCCTCGGCCTCAGCCTTGACGCGGCCATACAGCGCGTTGCCCTGATCGGTCAGAACGACAAACTTGACGCGCCGATCCGTCTCGGAAGCCTGGCGCACGAGCAGACCGGCTTTCACCAGGCGGTCGATCATCGCCACCATCGTCGACCCTTCCACGCCGAGGCTCTGCGCCAGCTCGATCTGCGACAAGGGCGTCGCAGCCTTGGCAGCCATGGCGATGGTCATCCAGCTCGCCTGGCTGAGACCCAGGTCCTTGAGCCGCCGGTCGACGGCCTGACGCCAAGCACGCGCGGTGCTGTGCAGTGCGCTGGAAAAGCGTTCATCAAGCCGCATTTAAGAGCCCTCTAATCATTAGATATCTAATCATTAAAACACGAAGTACATCGAGGCGCAAGTTTGCATGGGCGTGAGTGCAACAGAGGCGGAGGACGCAGCTTTCATGCCGCGCGATGCACCTATGACTACGATCGCTGCTATCGCGTGCCCGTGCTTGTTCGGCAACGATAAAATGGCGTAATGACTGGCGCGCCAGCGCTGACCCCCCTGGCATTTCCTTCCAACGCACTCAAAGGTTTCATGGAATCACAAACTGCTTATCAGGCTCTGGGCGGCGAGCCCGCCATCCGTGCTTTGGTTGATCGCTTCTACGACATCATGGACCTGGATGCCATTGGCATTCGCTCCTTGCATCCGCAATCGCTCGATGGCAGCCGTCAGAAGCTGTTCGAATACCTGTCCTTCTGGCTCGGCGGACCGCAGACCTATATCGAGAAGCATGGCCATCCGCGCATGCGTGCGCGCCACATGCCGTTTTCAATCGGCGAAGTCGAGCGCGATCAATGGCTGCATTGCATGCGTCAGGCCTTCGATGAAACCTTGCCGCCCGGCGAATGGCGCGACAAGTTCTGGGAAGCCATCGTTGGCTTGGCAGACCACATGCGCAACCAATAAGCTCATTACGCGAGTCGGCATAAGCAATCCATTTTTTCTTGGTTCCGTTGAAAGCGGACCGTCCATAAAGTGCGTCCATCACACAACAACACCCACAGGGGCGCATAAACATGAACTTCATTGATGCTTTCAAACCGACCCGTCGCGTCGTACTCGGCCTGAGTCTGGCTGTATTGGCCATCGCTGCCGCCGGCGCAGCCTGGGCAGACACCACACTGCTGAATGTTTCCTACGACCCGACGCGGGAGCTGTACGACAATTTCAACCAGGCATTCGCCAAGTACTGGCAGACCAAGACCGGCGAAGTCGTGAAGATCAAGCAATCGCATGGCGGCTCGGGGGCACAGGCACGTGCGGTAATCGACGGCCTGGATGCCGATGTCGTAACGCTGGCGCTCGGCTATGACATCGAGGCCATTGCCGACAAGGGCCTCCTCGCCCAGGACTGGCAGAAACGCCTCGCGCATAACGCCTCACCCTACACATCGACCATCGTGTTCCTGGTGCGCAAAGGCAATCCCAAGAAGATCAAGGACTGGGCCGATCTGGCACGTCCGGGTGTCGAAGTGATCACGCCAAACCCGAAGACGTCCGGCGGCGCGCGCTGGAACTACCTCGCGGCTTGGGGCTACGCACTCAAGCAGAAAGGCGCGACGGATGAGTCCGCGAAGGCCTTCGTCAAATCCGTTTATGCCAACGTCAAGGTGCTGGACTCCGGTGCGCGCGGTTCGACAACCACCTTCACCGAAAAGGGTATTGGCGATGTGCTGATTGCCTGGGAAAACGAAGCCTACCTGTCGCTCAAGGAGTTGCCAGGGCAGTTCGAGATCGTCACACCGTCGCTGTCCATCCTCGCCGAACCGCCCGTTGCAGTAATCGACAAGGTGGTGGACAGGAAGGGCACGCGCAAGGTTGCCGAGGCCTATCTGCAATACCTCTACACACCTGAAGGTCAGGACATCGCTGGCAAGAACTATTACCGTCCGACCGATGCCAAGATCGCTACAAAATATGCCAAACAGTTTGCCCCGGTGAAGCTCTTCAAGCTCGAAGACTTCTTCGGTAACTGGCAGAACGCGCAGAAGGTGCACTTCGCCGATGGTGGTCAGTTCGACCAGATCTATACCCCGGGCAAGTAAGCGCCCAGCCGGTCGATCGAGAGGGCTGCATCGCAGCCCTCTTTTATTTTCCAGTCGCTGACGCGTGAGAGGCGCAACGTGATCCAGAACCTTCAATCGAGACCGCCCGCCGAGAACGGACCAGCACCAAGCCCCGCGCCACATGCGCGCGTGCTGACGCTGCCGGGCGCGAGCGACCAGGCACTGTCCATTCGTGCCAAGGCGCTCGTATTTAACGACCCTAAATCCGTGGCGCTATACCAGCACGTCGGCTTGATCGCCTCCAGCGAAGCCAACGTGCTCATCATCGGTGAAACCGGCACCGGCAAGGAACTCATTGCACGACATGTGCATAGCGAGAGCGGTCGGCGCGGTCCCTTCCTTGCCGTCAATTGCGGCGCCTTCAACGAGAACCTCGTCGAAGCCGAACTATTCGGTCACGAGGCCGGCGCTTTCACCGGCGCACAGCAGACACGCGCGGGCTGGTTCGAAGCCGCCAATGGCGGCACGCTCTTCCTCGACGAGGTCGGCGACCTGCCGCTGTCGATGCAGGTCAAACTGCTGCGCGTACTGCAGGAGCGCCAGGTCGTGCGCCTCGGCTCACGCAAACCGATTGCCATCGATATCAGACTGGTGGCCGGCACCAACGTCGACCTCGAAAGAGCGGTAACCGCCGGCCACTTCCGTCGCGATCTCTTCTATCGCCTGAACGTCGCCCCGGTGCAGCTGCCGCCTTTGCGCGAGCGTCGCGGCGACATCCTGCCCCTGGTGGAATACTTCATCGAGTTCTACCGCCACAAGCTGCATATCGCGACACCGCGCCTGAGCACCGAAGCCGAGCGTCAGCTGTACCACTATGAATGGCCGGGCAATATCCGTGAACTCGAGAACGTCGTGCACTTCGCCTTGATCGTATGTCAGGACAATGTCATACAAGCAAATGATCTGCGTCTGGCTAACCTGCAGCGCCAGACCGGCACGCCGGTTGCTCCTGCGAATACCGAAACATCGAACGAGGCCAGCCTGTCGGCCCTGCGCTTCCAGATATTGCGTCTGCTCGATGCGGGCCTGCCCGACCTGCACGAACATATCGAGAGGATCGTATTCACAACGGCCTTCGAATACAGCCGCAACAACCAGGCGCATACGGCCAAGGAGCTGGGCATCACGCGCAATGTCTTGCGCACGCATCTCAAGCGCCTTGGCTTGATTCGCGAAACCACTGACGACAGAAGCCCGCGTCGGCCATAAAAAAAGGCGGGGTTTCCCCCGCCCTGCAGCTTGCATCACATTGCCGATCTCCTCACGGAGACCGGCTACCCGACGACCTACTGAATTACCGGAGTGGTGTAGCGCAACGAGCCCCCAGGCGTGGCATTCACATCCACGTTGAAGTTGTTGATGCTGCTGATACCCGCCTGCTCGGTGCGGAAGGCGTAGTTGCTGGCAATGGTCTGCTCAGTGCCGCCGGGCGCTGTCACGTAAGCCGAGTAGGTCTTGGCCGCAACATTGATCACCATGCGGAAGTGATATGTGCTGCCTGCGGTGAATGCGACGTTTGTGACAGCGGCATAAGCACCGCCGTTGCGCGTATCGATCGTGCCGGTGGTATTGAAGCGCACCGTTGCCGCCAGACCCGTGTAGGCACTCTGCGCGCCGCTGCTGAAGGACAGCGTGTCGTTGGCCGGCGAGATCGATGGCGTGGCGTCGAAGGTCGCCGTGAAGCTGCCCGTCTGTGTTGCGATCGGGCTGTTCACGAAGCCGTTACTGCTCGTGACCGTCGTGCCGGCGCCGCTCGAGGAGCTTGATGAGCTGCTCGAACTGGACGACGATGACGATGACGAAGAGCTTGCGCTCGACGAGGCGCCAGTACCGATGATCGGTGCCGTGTAGGTCAACGACCCCCCTGGCGTGGCGCTCACATCAACGTTGAAGTTGTTGACGCTGCTGATGCCAGCCTGCTCGGTGCGGAAAGCGTAGTTGCTGGCGATGGTCTGCTCGCTACCTCCGGGCGGTGTCACGTAGGCCGAGTAGGTCTTGGCTGCAACGTTGATCACCATGCGGAAGTGATATTTGCTGCCTGCGGCGAATGTTACGTTTGTGACAGCAGCATAAGCGCCACCGTTACGCGCGTCGATGGTGCCGGTGGTATTGAAGCGTACCGTCGCGGCAACGCCGGTGTAGGCACTCTGCGCACCGTTGCTGAAGCCCAGCGTGTCATTGGCCGGCGAGATCGACGGCGTCGCATCGAAGGTCGCCGTGAAGCTGCCTGTCTGTGTTGCGATCGGACTGTTCACGAAACCGTTGCTGCTCGTGATCGTCGTACCGCTACCACCCGTACTCGAGGAACTTGAACTGGAAGACTGGCTACTCGACGACGAGGAACTGCTCGACGAGCCACCGCTTTGTTGCGAAAAGTCTTTGAAGTACTCGAAGTCGACCGTGTTCTTCTTGCTGAAGTCATTGACGCTGCCGGTGCCGACCTGGTCGCGCTGTATTGCCCAGTATGACATAAGGTTAATATTTTTCAGCACGCCAAAAGCGGCATTCGACTTGGCATCTGCCGTCGTGTAGATCTCGGTGGATACGTCATTCACACCGATCATCGGCGTGTTGCCGATCATGTTCCACAAGGCTGCGTCCGATGACGAGGGATAGATCGTCTTGAGCTGAGCTTGCGTAGCAGTCATCGCCGAGATGGCGAGGTCGCCCATCGTGTGTGTCTTCTCAGAGCCGTCGCCGTAGTCCATTGTCATCAGGTTGACGGTCCTGATCTTGACGCCGGCCGCAACGGCCGACTTGAGCAGGGAGATGCCGGAGCTGTCCAGGCCGGTTGGCATGACAGGCAGGGTGAACGAAACCGTCAGTGCGGGATAACGATTTTGCAGCGCGACGATTGCGGCATTGCGTGTTGAGTTGAGAGCCGTGTTGCCGAGCTGGCTGCCTTCCACGTCGAAGTCGAGCGCGTAGGTCTTGTGCGTGTCGAGCAGGTTGGCGATGAGAGAGGTCATCGCCGAGGACGAGCAAGCCGCTTCCAGATAGGTACCCGAAGCGCCACCGAAGGAGAGGATGACTTTGCCGCCGATGGCGATGAACTGCTTGATGTCCGTCGCGAACGCGGGAATGTTCAAGGTCGAATCAAGTCCACCGCCAAGCGTGCAACCGCCATTGCTGATGCCAAATGCCAACGTCATTGCATTGACGCCCGCCTTGTTGTGGGCGTCCATCAGGCCGGTCACCTTGTAGTGCGTATCACCGAAGCTCCAGCCGAAAAAATAAGGCGCGACGGTGACGGCTGAAGCCGTCAGCGAAGCACTAAGCGTCGCAACGGCCAACGCGTATTTGGCGATTTTAGCAAATCTGCCACTTTTTTCTGTCCATTTCATCTCTGTCTCTCCATGTCTAGTTTTTAGAGCCATATTTTTTACGGCTTTAGCACGTTGGGCGCAATTTCCCAAGACAGGAAGTAGGGTTATTACTACTACGCATAGAGGCAAGAAAGGGTTCTGGATTTCCCTTCGAGAAGCTTGGCGAAAAAACTTGTGCCCATATTTCAGAGGAACTGCTCGCCACCCGCGAGCCCGATCTTCATCAGACCAAGGC
Source organism: Rhodocyclales bacterium (assembly GCA_028292505.1). Classification (GTDB taxonomy): domain Bacteria; phylum Pseudomonadota; class Gammaproteobacteria; order Burkholderiales; family Rhodocyclaceae; genus Viridibacterium. The sequence goes on along the minus strand of JAQGMF010000013.1, from coordinate 76,355 downwards.
TTCGCCGCAGCAAGCGTGCGCAAGACAAGCCATATGCTTTTCACGCCGGATGCGATAAGCAATACAGAACTAATTGGTTAGGCGCGGCAGCCGCGATCCGTACAGTTCCGTTCATTGAACACACGCCCTGTTGCGTGCTGAGTTCAGCGAAAGGGAAAACATGTCGGTCCTCACCATTGCTTCCAGTCCCTCGACGCATTCGCGCTCGGCGCGTCTGCTGGGTCGTGCCCGCGACACGCTCACCGCAGGCGGCATCATCAGTCGGCATCTCGACTTGCGCGGCTTGCCCGCCGAAGCGCTGCTGCACGCCAACACGCGTGATCCCCTGATTGCCGAAGCCGTCGCCGCAGTAGAGCAGGCGGATGCCATCATCATTGCTACGCCGGTTTACAAGGCGGCCTACAGCGGCTTGCTGAAGGTATTCCTCGATTTGTTGCCGCAGGACGCGTTCAGCGGCAAGCCGATCCTGCCGATTGCGTCCGGCGGCAGTCTCGCGCATGCACTTGTCATTGACTACGCGTTGCGCCCGGTTCTCGGCTCGCTTGGTGCGCACCACGTTTTGCCCGGCATATTCGCAATCGACAAAGACATCGAGACGCTAGCCGACGGCACCCTACTGCTGGCGCCGGGGCTACTTGAGCGCCTGGGTCAGCGCCTCGGCGATCTGCGCGCGCATCTGCCACAAGGCGCAACGCTCAGCTACGCGAAGCACGCCAAGGCGGCTTGAGCTGCCCTTCGATTTCCGATCTCCACTCACCTCATTTCACGCCATAAGGAAAATTGACCATGCCTTCCACCGTGCCTTCTATTTCCTGGACACGTCGTCAGCTCATCGGTGCCACCGCCGCGCTGCTGGCCCTCACCTCCCTGCCCGCACTCGCCGAATACAACCCCAAGCTGCTGCGCATCGGCTATCAGAAATCCGCCGCCACGCTAGTGTTGCTCAAGGGCAATGGCACACTTGAGAAAAAGCTGGCGCCGCTGGGCGTTGAAGTGAAATGGGTCGAATTTGCAGCAGGCCCGCAACTGCTCGAAGGCCTGAACGTCGGTTCCATCGACTTCGGTTACGTCGGCGAAACGCCGCCCATTGTGGCCCAGGCCGCCGGCGCCAATTTCGTCTATGTCGGCTATGAGTTGCCAGCACCAAATGCCGAAGCGATCCTCGTGCCGAAGGATTCGCCGATCAAGACGATTGCCGATCTGCGCGGCAAGAAGATCGCGCTGAACAAGGGCTCGAACGTGCATTACCTGCTCGTCAAGGCGCTTGAAAAGGGTGGTCTTAAATATTCCGATGTCACGGTCAACTACCTCACACCCGCCGATGCGCGTGCCGCTTTCGAGCGCGGCGCAATCGACGCCTGGGTCATCTGGGACCCCTTCACATCCGCAGCCGAAAAACAGGCCAGCGCGCGCGTGCTGACAAATGCCGTTGGCATTGCCAATAACCACCAGTTCTTCCTCGCCGAGCGCGAGTTCGCTACCAAGCGCGCCGACGTGACCAAAGTACTGTTCGATGAAGTCAGCACAGAGGGCGCATGGGTAACTAAAAACATCAAGGAAGCCGCTGCACAGCTCTCGCCGATCCAGGGCTTACCGACCGACGTACTGGAGCAGAGCTTGAGCCGCTACCCGCAAGGCGTGCATCCGCTCGACGACAAGGTGCTCGACGCGCAGCAGAAGATCGCCGACACCTTCGCCGAGCTGAAGCTGATTCCTGCACCCATCCATGTGAAAGACGCGACGCTCGGCGCCAAACGCTGAGCGTACGGATACGCTGAAAGGTCCACAAAAGTGAAAGTCCTCTGGTTCCTTCCCACCCACGGCGACAGCCGCTATCTCGGCACCAGCGACGGTGCGCGCGAAGTCAGTTACGACTACCTGCGTCAGATTGCGCAAGCCGCCGACAACTTGGGCTACTACGGCGTCCTGACGCCGACCGGCCGCTCCTGCGAAGACCCGTGGGTGGTCACGTCCAGCCTCATCGGCGCGACGAAGAACCTACGCTTTCTTGTCGCGCTGCGACCAGGCCTCATGCAGCCAAGCCTCGGCGCGCGCACGGCAGCGACTTTCGACCGACTCTCCGGTGGCCGCCTGTTGGTCAACCTGGTCACTGGGGGAGATCCGAATGAGCTGGCCGGTGACGGCGTATTCAGTTCGCATGCTGAACGCTATGAGGCGTCGGAGGAATTTATCCGCATCTGGCGCGAAATCATCACGCGTAGCCACAATAGCGCCGAGACGGAACCCAGCTACGATTACGAGGGCAAGCATCTGTCGGTAAAAGGCGCCAAGCTGCTTTACCCGCCGATCCAGCGGCCATATCCGCCGATATGGTTCGGTGGCTCCTCCGACGCGGCGCATGACTTGGCCGCGGAACATGCCGATACCTATTTGACATGGGGCGAGCCTCCTGCCGAGGTGGCGAAGAAAGTCGCCGACGTGAAAGCGCGTGCCGCCAAGCGTGGCCGCAGCATCACGGCTGGCGTGCGCCTGCATGTGATTGTGCGCGAGACGGAGGCGCAAGCCTGGGCCGCTGCGGACGAGTTGATCAGCCGTCTCGACGACGAGACCATCACCCGCGCGCAATCGGTATTCGCGAAGATGGATTCGGAAGGTCAGCGTCGCATGGCGGCGCTGCATGGGGGTGGTCTCAATGGCCAAATTCGACGCTCGCGTGCCGATCTCGAAATCAGCCTCAACCTGTGGGCCGGTGTCGGCCTCGTGCGTGGCGGTGCTGGCACGGCGCTGGTCGGCAACCCACAACAAATCGCGGCCAGGTTGCAGGAGTACGCCGATGTCGGCGCTGACACTTTCATCCTCTCCGGCTATCCGCATCTGGAAGAAGCCTATCGCTTTGCCGAGCTCGTGTTCCCGTTGCTGCCGCTTGAGCATGGCGCAAGCGACAAGCTGCCTGGGCAGAAGCTGACGGGACCTTTTGGTGAAGTTGTGGGGAATCACTACGTGCCGAAGGCATCGGCCAGTTAACCGTCATTCCCGGATACAGAACATGAGCACTCCCCAGAAGAAAACTTTGTTTGACCGTACGCTGCCGTGGCTGCTGCCTGTGCTCTTGATCAGTGCCTGGCAATTCGCGGCGCATGTCGGCTGGCTGTCGAGCCGCGTGCTGCCCGAACCGCTCAAGGTCTTCGAGTCCGCGTGGGAATTGCTCAAGTCCGGCGAGCTGCTTCACCACGTGCTGGTGAGCACGCGACGTGCGTTCATTGGGCTCGCCATCGGTGGCGGGCTGGGTTTGACGCTGGGGTTACTCACGGGCACGTTCCGCCGCGCTGAAACCTTGCTCGACACAACGCTGCAAATGATCCGCAATGTGCCGCCATTGGCGCTGATTCCACTGGTCATCCTGTGGTTCGGCATCGACGAGGCGGCGAAGATCTTCATCGTGGCGGTCGGCGTGTTTTTCCCGCTGTACATGAACACCTATCACGGCATCCGCTCCGTCGATCCGGCACTCATCGAGATGGCGAAAAGCTACGGCGTGAGCGGCTGGCGTCTGTATCGCGATGTCATATTCCCCGGCGCCTTGCCCTCCATTCTTGTCGGCCTGCGTTTCGCGCTCGGTTTCATGTGGGTGCTGCTGATCGTCTCGGAAACTATCTCGGCCACTGAAGGCATCGGCTACATGACTATGAATGCACGCGAGTTCCTGCGCACTGATGTCGTACTCGTCGGCATCCTGCTCTATGCACTGCTCGGCAAGCTCGCAGACATCATCGCGCGCGGGCTGGAACGCTTCTGGCTGCGCTGGAATCCCAACTACGCCAACGCCTGATTCACGAACCCGCCATGCAGAACAATTTCGAAGAAAACAGTGCAGTCGCCAGCCGCGCCGCAGTTGCCAGTACCGCAGTTGCCAATACTTTTGGCATCGCTTTATCGGTACGCAATGTGCATAAACACTATGGCGAGCGCGAAGTGCTCAAAGGCATCGATCTCGATATCGCTCCGGGCGAATTTGTCGCCATCGTCGGTCGCAGCGGCTGCGGCAAGAGCACCTTGCTGCGCCTTGTCGCCGGCCTGGAGGCGGGTCAGGATGGAGAGCTGCACTACGACGGTCACGCGCAAGACTCACGTCATGACACACGCATCATGTTCCAGGACTCGCGCCTGCTACCGTGGAAACGCGTCGTCGATAACGTCGCACTCGGCCTGCCGCCGCACGAACACATCAATGCCGAACACGTGCTCGGTCAGGTCGGCTTGCGCGAGCGTCGTCACGAATGGCCGGCGCGCCTCTCGGGCGGCCAGCGCCAGCGCGTCGCCCTGGCCCGCGCGCTGGTGCACAAACCGCGCCTGCTGCTGCTCGACGAACCGCTCGGTGCGCTCGACGCACTGACGCGTATCGAGATGCACGCGCTGATCGAATCGCTGTGGCGCGAACACGGTTTCACCGCGCTCCTTGTGACGCACGATGTCAGCGAGGCCATCGCGCTCGCCGATCGCGTCGTGCTGATCGACGAGGGCCGGATCACGCTGGACCTGCGCGTCGATCTGCCGCGCCCACGTCACCGCGGTCATGCCGCCTTCGCCGCACTGGAAGAGCGCGTGCTACGCCGCGTGCTGCAACAGCCACCCAACGATACGAATCCCGACAAAGAGCATACGGGTGACGTCTCGCTACATCGCACGGTTGACCAGGTTCGCTGGGCCGTCTAGTTGATCACTTAGTTTTTATCCACTGAAAGGAATTATGCAATGAGCATTCAAGCCATCAACGTCCGCAACCAGTTCCGCGGCACCATCAAAGAAATCGTTCGCGGCGATGTCGTCAGCGAAATCGACGTACAGACAGCCTCCGGCATTGTCACCTCGGTCATCACCACACGTTCGGTCGACGATCTGGGTTTGCGCGTCGGCACCGATGTTGTGGCGCTGGTGAAGTCGACCGAGGTTTCGATAGCGACGATCTAGGGCGTGCTCACAGTAGGCGGACGGCCGCGCGCTCCTTTTTTTCAACTATTCTTAACTTTCCGCTTTCCGCACAAAGCCCTCCAATGAGCACAATCCTGATCGTCCCCGGCCTGCAAGACAGTGGGCCCGCACACTGGCAGAGCTGGTTCGAGGCGCAGTTGGCCGAATGCGTGCGTGTCGAGCAGGGCGACTGGAATACGCCCGACCTGCCGCGCTGGGCGGGTACCGTGCGGCAGCAGATCGACCGTGCCAAGGGCCACGTGTGGATCGTGGCACACAGTTTCGGTTGCCTGGCCGCTGCGCATGCCGCCTGGGACTATCGCGAGCGCGTCGCTGGCGCCATGTTCGTGGCGCCTGCCGATCCGGAAAAGTTCGGCGTCAGCGCCATCGTGCCGACCGAGCATCTGGGCTTTCCCAGTGTAGTCGTGTCGAGCACCAACGATCCATGGGTACGACTGATGCGTGCTGCATGGTTGGCCGACAACTGGGGCAGCCGCTTCATCAACATCGGTGCGGCCGGCCACATCAACGCCGATGCTGGCTTCGGCCCGTGGCCCGAAGGTCTGCTGATCTTCGAGCAATTGCGCCGCACGCAAGCCGATCTGCCGCTCGGCCAGTTGGGCGGTGGCAACGAACGCGCGCTCAACCACGCACGACGCGGGCGCGCACGCAAAGACCAGATACGCCGCGAACTCGCGGTATGGAATGAACTGAAAGGAGAATCGATATGAGTCTGCATCTTGGTGATATCGCACCGGACTTTCAACAGGACTCGTCCGCAGGGCCCATCCAGTTTCACGAATGGCTCGGCGACAGTTGGGGCGTGCTCTTCTCGCACCCTGCCGACTTCACGCCGGTGTGCACGACCGAGCTGGGCCTCACCGCCAAGCTCAAGAACGAGTTCGCCAAACGCAATGTCAAAGTCATAGCGCTGTCGGTCGACCCGGTAGAGTCGCATCGCAAGTGGATCGGCGACATCAACGAAACGCAGGACACGCAAGTCAACTTCCCCATCATCGCCGACGCCGACCGCAAGGTCTCGCAGCTCTACGACATGATCCACCCCGAAGCGAACGCCACGCTCACGGTGCGCTCGCTATTCGTCATCGATCCCAAGAAAAAGGTGCGCCTGATCATCACTTACCCTGCGAGCACCGGCCGCAACTTCGACGAGATTCTGCGCGTCATCGACTCGCTGCAACTCACCGACAAGCACTCCGTCGCGACGCCAGGCAACTGGAAGCAGGGTGATGACGTCGTCATCGTCCCGTCGCTGCAGGACCCGGAGGAAATCAAGCGCCGCTTCCCGGCTGGCTACACGGCGGTGAAGCCCTATCTACGCATGACACCGCAGCCGCGCTGACGAGGGTTGGCAGCGTGGGCTCGGTGAGCCCACCCCGATCGTGCAGCAGCGAATCAGGCAAAACACGTTTGGAAAATCGATTTCTGCCAAAGACGCGTCATTCCCGCGAAAGCGGGAATCCACTTCTATGTGAGGCCTGTGCCACCGAGTGGATTCCCGCTTTCGCGGGAATGACAAAAATTGAGGCTCTGCAACTTAAGCATGTGATTCCCATTCAAAAAGGGGCTTCGATGAAGCGCAAGCCATCATGGGCGCGCTCGATCGCTGGGCCGCGAACGGGATTCCGTCGGGAGATGTGAGCCTCGCGCCTGCTGCGAAAACCCCCGACCAGCCCACGGCGCAAGCCTAGGGCGCTGCGTCAGTGGTGCAGAAACCCCAGCACCACGCCGATGGTCAGAGCCCCTAGCGGCGCGCCCAACATCAAGGCAATTTCGAGAGGCTTGGGCGTATGTTGTGCGCCGAGCGTTTTGAAACGCCGCCAGCACCAGAATCCATGCAGTATCAAGGACACCGCCAGGACCAGGGCGAGCAAGGCGAGCGCGCCCGTGGACATGCCGCGCACAAACTCCGGCGTCGTGCCGCCACGGACTGCGTCGGCATGCGATTTCCCTATCAGGAACATGCCTGCCTGCGTGAACAGGAGAGCGAGAAGCCAATCTACGCCACACGCGGCGGTCATGAGTTTTTGGTACATGTGATGTAAATCCCGGTTGGGTTGGCGTAAGGCTTGTAATTCGATTCCGCGACATTATCGACCAAAGCAGCCGTTACGCGGGGTCGCTTTTTTTGCTGTGGCATCGCTATGGTCAGCTTTTGGGGGTCGCTGCCTTCAATGCGCAGGTGCCGCAGCCAGCCCAAGGCTGGGCAAATATGCCAATGCAATGAGGTGCCTTGGTCATCGAAAACCTGTGCCCTATGACCGCCTACGTCATCGGAATTCCATACGCGTAGTATGCTGTGCGCCCAACGCGCAGGGCTCGTATCGTCTCTGATGCTTGGGGACTTTCACATATCGGGGGAACAAACGTGGACAATTTACTTGAACACTGGACCATCGTGGCCGCGGTCGCGGCTGTGCTGTTCGTGCTGACGAGTTACAAACTGGTGTTGTGGCTTTTCGGCGTGATCTTCGTGCCGGACGACAGCCTCGGCGTAGTCACCAAGAAATTCGTGCTCTTCGGCGCTTCGAAAAGCCTGCCCGCCGGCAGCATCGTCGCACTTGAAGGCGAGGCCGGCTATCAAGCCGACACACTGCCACCCGGTATGCATATTGGATTATGGCCATGGCAATACACGGTCGAGCTGGTGAAGTTCTTCAAGGTGCCGCCGGGCAAGGTCGGCGTTGTCGAGGCCTGCGATGGGCAAGCACTGCCGAGTGGCCACATCATTGCGCGTCAAGTCGCCTGCGATACGTTCCAGGATGCTCGCGCTTTCCTGAAAAACGGTGGCATGCGTGGCCCACAGATGTCGGTAATTCCGCAGGGCACGTACCGCGTCAATTCCCTGCTCTTCACGGTTACGCTGACCGACGCGATCACGATTCCTCCGGGCAAGATCGGCATCGTCGAAGCGCGCGACGGCAAGCCGCTGTCGAGCGGCCGCGTGATTGCACGCCAAGTCAATTGCGACGCCTATCAGGATGCCAATGCTTTCTTCATCGGTGGTGGCGAACGTGGCCCGCAGATGGAAGTGATCCCTCCAGGCACCTACCGCATCAACCCGATGATGTTCGACGTGCAGATGGCCGAGGTTGTCGATATTCCCGACAACAAGATCGGCATCGTCACCACACGTGAGGGCGCGCCATTGGTAACGGGCGAGATCGCCGGTGCCGAAGTGGCGGGTCACAATATGTTCCAGAACCCGCAGCAGTTCTGCGATAACGGCGGCAACAAGGGGCTACAGGAACAGGTGCTACTCGCCGGGCGCTACTTCATCAACCCACGCTTCGCGACCATCGAGATCGTGGACATGGTCGAAGTGCCGATCGCCAATGTCGGTGTCGTCATCGCCTACGTCGGGCGCGAAGGTCATGACGTAACGGGCGAAGCTTTCCGTCATGGCAATCTTGTGAGCAGGGGCGAGAAGGGCGTGTGGGTGGACCCGCTCGACCCCGGCAAGTACCCGATCAATCCCTACACACACAAGGTCAGCACCGTGCCGACAGCCAACGTCGTGCTCAACTGGGCGACCGGCAAGACCGAAGCGCACAAGCTCGATGCCAATTTGTCGACCATCACCGTGCGCTCGGCCGACGGCTTCAAATTCAATCTGGATGTCGCGCAGATCATTCACATTCCGCGCAACGACGCGCCGAAAGTGATCGCGCGTTTTGGTGGCATGTCGGCACTGGTCACACAGGTGCTGGAGCCAACCATCGGCAACTACTTCCGCAACGCTGCGCAGGGCTCGGACATCATCGACTTCCTGAAGAACCGCACAGTGCGACAGGAAGAAGCACGTCAGGCAATCGGCACGGCACTGAAGGAATACAACGTCGGCGCGGTCGACACGCTGATCGGCGACATCGTGCCGCCGGACGAGCTCATGAAGACCCTCACCGACCGCAAGATCGCCGAGCAGGAGCGCGTTACCTACGACACGCAGCGCCAGGCGCAAGTCGTCAAGCAGGAACTGGAACAAGCTACCGCGCTGGCCGCCACGCAAGCGCGTGTGGTCGATGCCGAACGACAAGTGACAATCGCCGATTTCAACGCCAAAGCCACGGTCAAATCCGCCGAAGGTCAGGCTTCGGCAAAGAAGATCAATGCCGAGGCAGATGCCACCGTCCTACGCACCGTCGGCGACGCAGAAGCATCGAAAACCAAGGCCGTGGGCGGCGCCGAGGCCGAAGTCATCAAGCTCAAGATTGCCTCGATGGAATCGGGCAACTACGCCATGGTGCAGGTGGCCGAAGCGCTGGCGAAATCGGGCGTCAAGCTCGTGCCAGACATCGTGGCGGGCGGTGGATCGAGCGGCGGCACGCTGGTCGATGTCTTGCTTGGCAATATGATTCGCGATGGCATGAATAAGAAACCCGTTGGCGGTTGATTGCAGCCATGTGGACCATTGCCTGCTTGTCAAATAGGCATGCCTGCAGTGGTCTATTTAGGGACTCAGCCGGCTGACGGATGCCGTTTTTATGAACTTAAAGCCATGTGGTGCTGCTCAAAAAAAACTACTACCTAACGTTTTTATCAAATGGACAGTTTCCGACAACCCAAAATTTGCTGAGAGGTCATCATGCGAAAAATGTGGCGCTTGTCTTTCGCCGTGGCCGGCAGTCTCATCGCTTGCGCCGCAGCGTTTCACATCTGGGCTCATGCCGAAGACGCGGTCGCCGAAACATACCCATATGGAAAGCTGCCCGCACAAGTCATCGACGTCTACCGCGCGCAAACTGGAACCGCGCCGCATAGATCGATGTTGCTCATCCACGGCGGCGGCTGGGCCGCAGGCTCACGCAAAGACTTTTCCGACGTGGCGAAATGGTTGGCTCGTCAGGGAATCACTGCCATTTCTGTGGACTATCGCCTGACGCCCTCAGGTGCGACTTGGTCCGACATACGCAGCGATGTGGTGAGTGCGGTGTGGAGGGCCAGACACAACGCCGCAATGCTCGGCATAGATCCGCAGCGCCTGGGAGGAATGGGCGGATCTGCGGGCGCTCAATTGGTTGCATATTTGGGCACGACCGACGCAATCGACCCATCGGGAGTCCATAAGTCGATTGCGCTGCGTCGTAGCATGGGCGGGTCCGTGGGACCTGTCTGCAAGCGATGACTTTCCTAAATCTTCAAGAGAGGCTATTCGCGCGCTCGCCGTCGACGCTGACATCAACGTCGCATCGCCCCTCTATTTCATCTCTGCAGCGACTGCGCCCACCCTGCTCATCCATGGGCAGAACGATGAGCTGGTTTCAATACATCAAGCGCAGATAGCGCTGGCAAAGCTTCGCCAAAACAATGTAGCCACCTCCACGTTGTTCTTGCCCGGTGAAGGGCACATGGGGCTCAGCAAGGACAAGCACGTGCAATTGTTTGCAGATTCCATCCAGACTTTTTTAGAGAAATATCTGTAGTCGGCGAAGCGCCGGTGTGCAATGGCTGGAACGACATCACGACCTATCCCTATTCACCAATTTACAAAGCCGACGCCAATCATCAGAGGTGCAGCTTCAACGCCGACGGCGGCGCGCCAAGCAGGCGCATGAAACTGCGCCGCATGCGTTCGGCATTACCGAAACCGCACGACTGCGCGACGCGCTGGATCGAACTTGCACCGCTTTCCAGCGCGGCACGCGCCGTCTCGACACGCAGCCGCTCGACCGCATGCGCAGGCGTCGTGCCGATTTCAGCCAAGAATGTGCGCGCAAAATGACGCGGACTCATGCACATGCGTTCGGCAAGGTCGGCCACGCTGTGACGCTCGACGAGATTGGCGCGCACATGATCGAATAGTTGCGCAAAGCGGCCTTGTGCAGGCGCCATGTCGAGCAAGGCCGAAAATTGCGATTGGCCGCCTGGTCTGCGGTAATACACGACGAGCTGTTTCGCGACCCGGCGTGCGACGGCATCGCCCAGGTCGTTGGCAATCAGCGCCAAGGCCAGATCGATGCCCGCGCAAATGCCAGCCGATGTCCAGAAGCGACCATCGTTGACAAATATGCGATCCGCATCGAGCTTTACTTGCGGGAAGCGCTGCTGAAATTCGCGCGTACGATACCAATGTGTGGTCGCTGTCTTGCCATCCAGCACACCAGCAGCAGCCAGCAACATGCTGCCACTGCACACGCTGGTGATACGAGCCGTGCCGCGCGCGGCACGGCGTACCCAGTTCAAAATCTTCGTGTCTGCAAAGGCGGCGTTTACGCCATCGCCGCCAGAAACGACAAGCGTGTCGAAAGCATCGACCCTGGGCAGCGCTTGCGCCGCCCACGCAACGCCAGACGAAGCCTTCACTGCACCGGCACTTGCGGCCACGATGCGCCATGCATAACTCTTTGGCCGCATGCGCTCTGCGATTTCGAATGCCGTCAGCGGCCCGGCGATATCGAGGAGCTGAAAATCTGGATAGATGAGGAAAACGATGCGGTGGGGCATGGCGCAAGAATGGCATAAAAAGTGGGATATGTGTCATTGCAGCCATTGGCGCCGCGTTGCATGCTTGGGACTCCCATGCCTGTCGGAGGACCATCATATGACTACTGCATTTCCTGTCGCCCCATTTCCAGTTGTCTTCGCCCTGTACCCGGACGTCACGCAGCTCGACTTCACCGGCCCATATGAAGTGTTGTCGAAGCTGCCCGGCGCCCGATGCGTGCTGGCTTCGCGCGAGGGCGGGCAGATCGTGGCCGATGGCGGGCTCGGTTTCGATACCCAACGTCTATCGGCGGTCGAAGACTGCGCGCTGCTGTGTGTGCCCGGCGGCTACGGCGTTACGCCAATGCTGCAAGACGCCGATTTCCTTGCACAACTGCAACGCCTCGCATCGCGCGCCCGCTTCGTCACATCGGTTTGCTCCGGTTCGCTCTTGCTGGCCGCCGCCGGGCTGCTGCGCGGCAAACGCGCGACCTGCCACTGGGCCTGGCGCGATTTGTTGAGTGAATTTGACGGTGTCATAGCCGATACGGCACGCGTGGTACGCGATGGCAACGTGTTTACGGGCGGCGGCGTCACCGCCGGAATCGACATGGCGCTCACCGTGATGGCCGAGGTTGCCGGCGACGCCCATGCGCAGGCGGTAACCTTGGGCTTGGAGTATGCACCGGCGCCGCCGTTCGACGCGGGCCGCCCCGAACTCGTGGCACCTGCAATCCTGGCAACGGTGCAAAAGCGACTGAATGCCATGCGGGAGGAGCGACAGATCGCCGTGCGTCACGCGGCGCAAGCGCTACGCGCATCGATGTTCGGCGCGCCCTGAACGAGAGAAAACCTGGGCGGCGCGAATCCGCCCCCATCAGGCGCTTGGGGGCAACACCGTATAGCCGCGCTCATGCAGATAAGCGATGGCGCGCTGAACGCTGCGCATGTCGCCATCACTGGGTGCCGCATTGGCATTGGCGTCTATGTCATTGCACAGGCTACGGCCCTGATCCGCCAGCCATGCGCGGATGTTAGCGATGCTCTTGCGCCCGAGACCGGGGACACGCGTGACGCTGGCATAGTCCAGCATGGCCACGTCCTCGACCGAGATATGACGTTTGTCGAGCGCCACGCGCAAGGCGTTCAACTCACGTGTGGTCAGACGTCGTGTTGTCGGCATATTCCTCTCCTTGCAAGCGTCACATCCTAGAAAACTCCTGGCGCCATACCAACGCATTTGTTTTCCGATGCTTATCCGAGATTCGACATTGCCAACTAGAGGCGAGACGCCTATTGCACTTTTTTGAATAAGCAGCGTAGCTTTTATTGGTTATTTTCCTAAGGGGCGCCCTTTAGACTCGCATCTTTCGTATAAGGATTTCTCGAAATGTGCGTATTCCCTGGAGGCCCGACATGAGTGCGACGCGCAAATTGCGTGTGTTGCCGGGCTTCAATCTGACGCTCGGGTACACGCTGGGCTATCTCTCGCTCATCGTGTTGATCCCGCTGGCAGCGATCTTCCTGAAGACCACGACGCTGACCCTTGAGCGCTTCTGGGAAGTGACGACCTCGCCCCGCGTGCTTGCTTCGTATCGCCTGAGCTTTGGTGCGGCGCTGCTCGCGGCGGTCATCAATACCGTATTCGGTTTTCTGCTGGCTTGGTCGCTGGTGCGTTACCGCTTCTTCGGCAAGAGAATCGTCGACGCACTGGTCGATCTGCCTTTCGCGCTGCCCACTGCGGTGGCCGGCATTGCATTGTCGACGGTGTATTCGCCCAAGGGCTGGATGGGGCAGCTGCTTTCACCACTTGGCATCAAGGTGGCCTACACCCCGCTTGGCGTGCTGGTGGCACTGGTGTTCATCGGCCTGCCATTCGTGGTGCGCACGGTGCAGCCGATTCTCGAAGATCTGGAAACCGAGCTGGAAGAAGCTGCAGCAAGCCTCGGCGCGCAGCGCTGGGTGACGTTTCGCACGGTGATTTTCCCGTTGGTCTTGCCCGCGCTGCTCACCGGCTTCGCGCTGGCTTTTGCGCGCGCTGTCGGCGAATACGGCTCGGTGATTTTCATTGCCGGCAATATTCCACTGGTATCCGAAATCACGCCGCTGATGATCATCACCCACCTCGAACAATATGACTACGCCGGTGCCACGGCAATTGCCGTCGTCATGCTCGTGGCATCTTTCACGCTGCTCTTCGTGGTCAATGCACTGCAGGCCTGGAGTACGCGCCGAATTGGGCAAGATGCAGGGAGGAACGTCTGATGGCTGGCGCAGCCGCTCTATATGTCCATGCTGCACCTCGACATTACGAGGACAATCCAGCCACCCGTGAGACGCCGTGGATCAAGTGGATCATCGTCGGCATTTCATTGGCGTTCTTCGCTTTGTTCCTGCTGCTACCTTTGACGGTGGTGTTTTCGGAAGGCTTGCGCAAAGGCTGGGCTGCTTATTTCGCGGCGCTGATCGACGACGATGCTTTATCGGCGATACAACTGACCCTTATCGCAGCCGCCATCGCCGTGCCGCTCAATCTCGTGTTCGGCGTGGCAGCGTCATGGTCTATCGCCAAGTTCGATTTCCGTGGCAAGCAAGTGCTGACCACGCTGATCGATCTACCTTTTTCGGTGTCGCCGGTGGTGTCGGGGCTGATCTACGTGCTGATGTTCGGCGCGCAGGGGTGGTTCGGGCCATGGCTGCAGGCACATGACATAAAGATAATATTTGCCATTCCGGGAATCGTGCTGGCGACCATCTTTGTGACGTTTCCCTTCGTGGCACGCGAGTTGATTCCGCTGATGCAGGCGCAGGGCAAGGAAGAGGAAGAAGCCGCCATTGTGCTAGGTGCCAATGGCTGGCAGACGTTCTGGCATGTGACGCTACCGAACATCAAGTGGGGTCTGATCTACGGCGTGGTGTTGTGCAATGCGCGCGCCATGGGCGAGTTCGGTGCAGTGTCGGTGGTGTCTGGTCATATCCGTGGCTACACCAACACCATGCCGCTGCACATCGAGATTCTCTACAACGAGTACAAGCTGTCAGCGGCGTTTGCCGTGGCTTCGCTGCTGGCGATGCTGGCGCTGGTCACGTTGGTCATCAAGACCTGGGTCGAATGGAACATGACCCGACAAACCTCACATGGGTCAGTACAAGACCTGCCTGCGGTGCTGAGCACTCGTGGTGCAGCATCAGGAGATAAATGATATGAGCATATCTGTCAAGAACATCAACAAGCGCTTCGGCGATTTCGTCGCCCTCGATAACGTCACGCTGGACTTCCCAGGTGGTGAGCTGGTTGCTCTGCTCGGGCCGTCGGGCTGCGGCAAGACGACGCTGTTGCGCATCATCGCCGGGCTCGAATTGGCTGACAGCGGCACAGTGCTGCTCGAAGGCGAAGATGCGTCGTCCACGCATGTGCGTGAGCGTCAGGTCGGCTTCGTTTTCCAGCACTACGCGCTGTTCCGTCACATGACGGTGTTCGACAACGTCGCCTTCGGCTTGCGCGTCAAGCCCCGCAGCCAGCGCCCCAACGAAGCGGTAATCCGCAAGAAGGTGCATGATCTATTGGCGCTGGTACAACTCGACTGGCTGGCCGACCGTTTCCCTTCGCAACTCTCTGGCGGCCAGCGGCAGCGCATCGCATTGGCGCGCGCGCTGGCGGTGGAGCCGCGCGTGCTACTGCTCGACGAGCCTTTCGGCGCGCTCGATGCACAAGTGCGCAAGGAGTTGCGCCGCTGGTTACGCAGATTGCATGACGAGTTGCATATCACCAGCATTTTCGTCACGCACGATCAGGAGGAGGCACTGGAAGTGGCCGACCGCGTTGTGTTGATGAACAAGGGACATGTCGAACAGATCGGCACGCCGGATGAAGTTTATGACGCGCCCGCGACGCCCTTTGTCTATGGTTTCCTCGGCGCGGTCAATCTGTTCCACGGTCGCGTCGATGGCGAACACGTCACGCTTGCGGGCCACGCCCACCGTCATGACGAACGACTATCCAACGGTGCACAGGTGATCGCCTTCGCACGCCCGCACGAGCTCGATATCGTGCTCGATGCGCCGAACGTCGAAGGCATTGCTGCAACCGTGATACGCATTCTCAACTTCGGCGCGACTTCGCGTATCGAACTTGCTGGCGATGCCGATAGCGGCGCACCCGCGTATGTCGAGGTCGAAACCAGTCGCGTGCGCGTGCGCGAACTCTCGCTCGCAGAAGGCAGCCGCGTACGCCTCGTTCCATCGCAACTGAAAGTCTTCGAGCAGTCGCCCGCAGCAACAGAAGGAGCAGCACTATGAACTTCCAGCAACTGCGCATCATCCGCGAAACCGTTCGCCAGAATTTCAACCTGACCGAGGTCGCCAATGCGCTGTTCACCTCGCAGTCCGGCGTCAGCAAGCACATCAAGGATCTTGAAGACGAACTTGGTATCGAGCTTTTCGTGCGGCGCGGCAAGCGCTTGCTGGGTCTCACCGATCCGGGCAAGGAGCTGGTTGGCATCGTCGAGCGCATGTTGCTCGATGCACGCAATATCAAGCGCCTCGCCGAGCAGTTCTCGCATCGCGACGAGGGCAAGCTCATCGTCGCGACGACGCACACGCAAGCGCGCTATGTGCTGCCGCAAGTGGTCACGCGCTTCAAACAGGCGTATCCGAAAGTGCATCTTGAATTGCACCAGGCCAGCCCAGGTGAAATCGTCTCGATGCTGCAAGCGGGCGACGCTGACATTGGCATCGCCACCGAAGCGCTGGAGAACCTGCCGGACATCGCCACCTTTCCGTTTCACAGCTGGCATCACAGCGTCATCGTGCCCGAAGGGCATCCGCTCACAAAAATCGATCCACTGACGCTGGACGCCATCGCCGAATATCCGCTCATCACCTATCACGAGGGCTATACCGGCCGTGCACGTATCGACCAGACCTTCGCCCGCGCAGGGCTCGCCACCGACATCGTAATGTCGGCGCTGGATGCCGATGTCATCAAGACCTACGTCGAATTGGAACTCGGCGTCGGCATTGTCGCTTCAGTGGCGTTCATTCCGGATCGCGACAAAGGCTTGCGCCTGCTCGATTCCGCCCACCTCTTTGAGCAGAACACTACGCGCATCGCCGTGCGTCGCGGCCACTACCTGCGTGGCTTTGCCTATGCCTTTATCGAATATTGCTCGCCTGAGCTGACGGAAACGAATGTCAAGCCGGTGATTACGCCGAGCCGTGACCTGGAAGAGAACTAGGCCTGTTCGGTGCCAAGACCTGCTCGGCCATGTCGAGCAGGCAGCGCAGTTCCGGCAAGGACAGTTCGCCGTCAATAAGCAGGCCGTCCACCGAGAGACGAACAAAAGCGCCAAAATCTTCGACGCCATGCGCGCGCATCACGCTTTCCGCTTTCTCCAGTACTTCGGGTTGCAGATCGTATTTCATGCTTTCTCCTGGGCGTTTGCGATTTGCTCAGCAGGCTGCGTTCCCGCCACCCAGCGCGCGCCGCAGCAAGGGCAGTCTCATATGTTTTTGGCATACATGGTGGGCGGCGCAATGGCCGGGTACTCCGATTGCTGATGACTTCTGTACCTCAACCCAGGAGATTCATCATGACCAATGCCCGCAGCACTACGGCTCATCAGCCCGAAGCTATCAAGATGCTGATTGCCGACCATCGTGAAGTCGAGAAACTCTACAAGCAATTTGAAAAACTGAGCGACGGCGCTGAAGATCAGAAGGAAGCCATCATCGCCCACGTCTGCGCGGCGCTGCTGGCCCACGCGCAACTCGAAGAACAAATCTTCTATCCAACGGTGAAGGAACGCATCAAGGACAGCGATCTGATCGATGAAGCGGAAGTGGAACATCAGTCCGCCAAGGATCTGATCGCCAAGCTGCAAGCCGGTGATCTGGACAACGAGAAGCGCGACGCCACATTCAAGGTGTTATGCGAATACATCATGCACCACGTGCAGGAAGAGGAGCACGAGCTGTTTCCGGAAGTGAGCAAGTCCAAGGAGATCGATTTCGATGCGCTGAGCGAGGAGATGTCCGAACTGCGCATAAGCCTGGATGAGGAGGCCGAGAAAACGGAAGCGCAATTGCTCAAGACGGTCGGTCGCAAGAAAGCGTGAGCCGTACTTGCTTCGAGGCGTGTCATGGCACGCCTCGCCTTCCACTGCATGACATCATCATTGGAGAATAATTCATGGCGGCATTGACGGATTCGCAGCTTGAACAACTGCGCGGCATATTGGACGAGCGCGAGCATTTTCTGAACGAGGACTTGCGTCGCGAAGTAGGCAATCGCGAAGAGTACGAACAACTTGCGGGCGAAGTGCCCGACACCGTCGATCAAGCCACGGCCGCTCTGGTGCAGGATATCAATCATGCCGAAGTGGAACGCGATGTCGACGCGTTGCGCGCCATCGCTGCCACGCGCGAACACATGCAGCAGGGCACGTACGGATTGTGCGACAAATGCGGTAAGGACATCCCGTTCGAGCGCCTGCTGGTGCAGCCGACGGCGACGCGTTGCGTAGACTGTCAGGCACTGTACGAGAAAACCTATGCGCTGGAATCTGCCGGCGATACGCTGTAAGAATCCGTAACAGAATGGAGCGCACAGGTGGCTGGTTGGGCGGCTCGCGCAGAGCCGTGCTGCGCACGGCGAGCTTTTTTTAGAACTCGTGCAATGAAAGTGCCGACGTGTAAGCGCTACATGGAAGATGAAATTGTGGGCAAGCTTCTCTCGCGGCAAATGCCGGAAGAAAGGATATGACTTCCGCAAACGCGCCCGCACACCATTGCCACGGCGAGGACGCACCACTCCAATAATTCATTTATCATTTTCGTGTCGGTCGGTCACGCATGCGGCACGGGCATTGCGGTCAACAGTTTTCTTCCGAGGCAACCAAAGGAGCACACCATGGCCCGAGCAACTGCTGTCGATGTACAAAAGTATCTGAAGGGCGTGACTTACCCGGCAAGCAAGAACGACATCCTCCGCAAGGCGGAGAAAGCTGGGGCTGACGTGGATATCCGCGAGGCCCTGGAGAATCTGCCAGACGACGAGTTCGAAACGCCAGCACAAGTCAGCAAGGCACTCGGTGGGAAGACACATTAGTGCTTCGGAATTGACGGAACCACGCCAAAAGCTCCGTCATTCCGGCGAAGGCCGGAATCCAGTTTGCGCGTGTGGTACTGGATCCCGGCCTTCGCCGGGATGACGAAAGCTAGTGTGGTGCTTGCGGATGACTAGCGGTTCCGTGATTTGCAAAGCACGCCAAAAGATGCTTGATGCCAGAGACAGTATTTAAGACAGCCGATAGGTCTCCAGGTGAATGCTCGTCTCCGTATTGCTGATGCCCTTGATGAGGCGGATGCGCTCGAGCACCTTGGCCAGTTCGGCCAGATTGGGCGCACGTAACTCGGCCAGCAGATCCCAGCGCCCGTTGGTATCGTGCAGCGTGGCGACACCGGCTTCGCCGAGCAGGCTGGCGATGACGCGGCGCGCCTCGTTGCCCTGCACCGCGATACTCATCCAGGCCTTGATTTCGTCGGGCTGCGAATCGGGGCGCAGCCTGATCGTGTAGCCCACTATGACGCCCGCATCTTCGAGTTTGGCGATGCGATTGCTCACCGTGCCACGCGATACGCCGAGCTTTTGCGCAAGCGCAGCAACGCTCAGGCGCGCGTCGGTGCGCAGCAGGGAGAGCAGCTTGTGGTCCGTCGCGTCCATGATGGCGGCTCCGTGAGATTTTGATCAAAACGCCAACAAACCCTGTCAGAACGTCAAATTTCTGGTCGTTCTTATAAGTTATTGACGATTTGAATTGACTTGTCAATGAACCACACTGAATTGAGGCTCTCTCGATTCAGGTGAGAACATGCAATCCGCACGCAAAACTTCACGCAGTTCCTCGCTCGACACGCTCTTTCTGAGCGCGTCCGACATCACACACATCCTTGCCTGCAAGGGTTTGGGCGCCTGTCTGGCCGGCATGGCCGATTACATCCGTGACGATTTCCTGCGCTGGCCCGATTTTGAAAAATCGGCACGCACGGCGAGTCATTCCGCGCAGGGCGTCATCGAGCTCATGCCGGTGGCCGACGCACACAGTTATTCGTTCAAATACGTCAACGGTCATCCCGGCAACTATCGTTTCGGCCTGCCGACGGTGATGGCCTTTGGCGTGCTGGCTGACGTAGCCACAGGCGTGCCGCGCCTGGTGAGCGAGTTGACGCTGACTACTGCGCTCCGCACCGCAGCGACGTCGGCATTGGCAGCGCGCGCGCTTGCGCGCCCCGCAAGTCGCTCGATGGCCCTGATCGGCAACGGCGCACAGAGCGAATTTCAGGCCCTCGCCTTCCATCATTTGCTGGGCATCGAATCGCTGCGTCTGTTCGACATCGATACCGCAGCGACGGCCAAGTTGATGCGCAATTTGCGCGGCCAGGGTATGGAAATTGCTGCTTGCAACAGCGCAACAGAGGCCGTCAGGGGCGCGGACATCGTCACCACCATCACGGCCGACAAGACCCGCGCCACCATCCTGACGCCCGAGATGATTGCTGCTGGCGTGCACATCAACGCGGTCGGTGGCGATTGCCCCGGCAAGACCGAGTTGCATGCCGACATTCTGCGCGCAGCCAGCGTGTTCGTCGAATACGAACCCCAGACGCGCGGCGAAGGTGAAATCCAGCAAATGCCTTTGTCATTTCCGGTGACGGAGCTCTGGCAGGTGCTGAATGGTTCCGCTGCGGGCCGTCGCTATGCTGAAGAAATAACCGTCTTCGACTCTGTCGGCTTTGCACTGGAAGACTACGCGGCGTTGCGCTTCATGCGTAACGCCGCGGAGGAACTCGGCGTTGGGCAGCCGTTGGATTTAATTCCTGCCCTTGCCGATCCGAAGAATCTCTTTGCCTTGCTCGACCCCGCGACGACAACGGCTCAACTCAAGGGAGTGCGTGCCGCATGAATGCTCCTTATCAATTGCCACCCAGATCGTCCGCGCCGCCGGCGCGCGTGAGTCTCATCGGCGCGCCGACCGACATCGGCGCAGGCGTGCGCGGCTGCAGCATGGGGCCAGAGGCCTTGCGCGTGGCCGGTCTCGCCGAGGCGCTGGAACACTTCGGTGTCGACATCCGCGACTGCGGCAATCTCGTCGGCCCCGCCAATCCGCAACGTGCGGCCGAACAGGGATTCCGCCATCTCGATGAAGTCAGATCGTGGGAGCACGTCGTGCATGACGCTGTCCTAGCTGAACTGCAAGCCGAACGTATTCCCGTCATGCTCGGTGGCGATCACAGTCTTGCCATCGGCTCGATCTCGGCCGTGTCGCGCCATTGCCGCGCCACCGGGCGCAAGCTGCGCGTGTTGTGGCTGGATGCCCATGCCGATTTCAATACGGCCAGCATCACGCCGAGCGGCAATATCCACGGCATGCCTGTGTCATGTCTGTGCGGCTACGGGCCGCCGGAGCTGACCGGGCTCAGCGGCGATATTCCCGCCGTGCATCCGGACGAGCTTTTCGAGATCGGCATCCGCAGCGTCGATCCCGGCGAGAAGCGCCTGGTGCATGAAGTCGGCATAGACGTCTTCGATATGCGCAGCATCGACGAGTTGGGCATGCGCGATGTGATGCAACGCGTACTCGCAGGTCTGGACGACAACACGCACCTGCATGTCAGCCTCGACGTGGACTTTCTCGATTCGGCCATCGCCCCCGGCGCAGGCACGCCCGTGCGCGGCGGGCCGACCTATCGCGAAGCGCAGCTATGCATGGAAATGATCGCCGACACCGGCCGGCTCGCGTCGCTCGATCTCGTCGAACTCAACCCGGCCCTGGACGTGCGCAATCAGACGGCCGAGCTGGCCGTCGACCTGGTGGAGAGCCTGTTCGGCAAGAGCACTTTGATGCGCAGCCCGCAGGACCGCATGTTCGACCGACAAGCTATGGGTACAAACCACGTTCCTCACGCGCATTGAGCACGCGTGTGCATGCAACGACGAACGCCGCCGTACGCAGCGGAATGGCAAGATCGATATGCGTTTGCCATATATGTTCGAGCGCACCGAGCAAGATCTTGTCCAGGCGCTGATAGATCTCTTCCTCTGTCCAGAAGAATGAACTGAAGTCCTGCACCCATTCGAAGTAGGACACGATCACGCCGCCGGCATTGGCGATCACGTCGGGGACGACCATGATGCCGCGATCATGCAGCAGTAGATCGGCCGCGTTGGTGGTCGGGCCGTTGGCGCCTTCAAGCACAATCTTTGTCTTTAAACCACGGGCGCGTTCGCTGGTGATCTGCCCTTCGAGCGCGGCGGGAATCAGGATGTCGCTGGGGACGAGCCAGAAATCTTCGTCGGCAATGGCATCCGCGCCGGCAAACCCGACGACGGCGCCCGTCGCCTTGACGTGCGCTGCAAGCGCCACCGCGTCAATGCCGTTGTCATTGAGGAGGGTGCCGCTGTGATCCTGTGCGCTGACGAGCTTCGAACCTTTGTCGACGAACATGCAGGCTGCGACGGAGCCAACGTTGCCGAAACCCTGCACCGCAATGCGCGCGCCCTGCAATGGCACTTGCAGCTTGTTCGCCACCGAACTGCCCACCACGTAAACCCCGCGCCCGGTGGCATTGACGCGCCCGAGCGAACCGCCGAGGGGAATCGGTTTGCCGGTGACGACGCCAGTTGCCGTTGAGCCGGTATTCATGGAATAGGTGTCCATCATCCACGCCATGATTTGCGCGTTGGTATTTACATCGGGTGCCGGGATGTCCTTGTCCGGTCCGATGATGAGCCCGATCTCGCTGGTGTAGCGCCGCGTCAGACGCTCCAGTTCCTTGAGCGAAAGCTGCTTCGGATCGACGCGGATGCCGCCCTTGGCGCCGCCATAGGGCAGGTTGACAGCAGCATTCTTCACTGTCATCCACGCCGACAGCGCCATCACTTCTTCGAGATTGACCTGTGGGTGGTAACGCACGCCGCCCTTGCCGGGACCACGCGACAGATTGTGTTGTACGCGATAGCCCTCGAAATGGGCGACGCTGCCATCGTCGAGTTCGATGGGAATGTCGACAATGAGACAGCGCTTGG
The DNA here is from genome assembly GCA_028292505.1 of Rhodocyclales bacterium. Taxonomy (GTDB): domain Bacteria; phylum Pseudomonadota; class Gammaproteobacteria; order Burkholderiales; family Rhodocyclaceae; genus Viridibacterium. The sequence continues at coordinate 53,896 of JAQGMF010000013.1, read as the reverse complement.
GATGCTTGAGCGTTTCCACCCAGCGCGAAAGCCGCCCGAGATGCGGCACGACGCTGTCGACCTGCGACAAAAATGTGCCCCACGGGCTATCGGCTTGCGGTGTTACGTAGGAGAGATTTTGCACGGCGCATCCTTTTCAAACTGCTCACTCAAGCATAGGCGTCAGCGCGCAAACAAGGCATAACGCCTTACCCGTATAGGCGCTGGCTTCGGCTCCGTCATTCCCGCGAGGGCGAGAATCTAATAGCGTTGCAGAGTAGGAGTAGGGCGCAGTGGCAACTGCGCCGTATGTTTCGTCATCATCCGGCGGAGTTTCACTCCGCCCTAATCGCTATCAATGCCTGACCCACCCGGCAGTCCCCTCTCCCCGGGGAGAGGGTGGCCGGCCGGGAGCGGGGGAAGCGCTCATGCATCAATGCTCTTCTCAAGTGCCACGCGTTCGCCTCTCCCGGCCCTGGCGGGCTACCCTCCCCGCACGGGGAGGGAACGGCTGGCATCATATGCATGATGCCTTTGTCATTCAGTGGGCTCACCCGCCAGCAAACTCGCATTTCCACCCGCCGCACTCGTATTGACCGTCACTGTCTGCTCGCTACAAAAGCGCGGCAGGTAGTGCGGCCCACCCGCTTTCGGGCCGGTGCCGGAGAAGCCTTCGCCGCCGAAAGGCTGCACACCGACGACGGCGCCGATGACATTGCGATTGACATACACATTACCGATCTGCGCGCGCGCCGCAAGCGCCTCGGCGCGGCTGTCGATGCGCGTCTGGAGGCCGAGCGTGAGACCGTATCCCAGTACATTGATGCGGTCGATCACCGCCAGCGGATCGCCCGACCAGCGCAGTACGTGCAGAACCGGGCCAAAGATTTCGTGATCGAGTTCGCTCATATCGGCAATCTCGAAGACATGCGGCGTGATGAGATTGGGTACGCTCACCCGTGGCGTTGTAGGTGCCTGTAAGGTTTTCGTCTCCCTTTGCAGTCGCTCGATGTCGGCCGTGACATTGGCATATGCTTCGTCGTCGATGAGCGGCCCGACATCGGTGGCGAAATCAGCCGGCTCGCCCACACGCAGTTCATGCGCCGCGCCACAGATCAGCGCGATGACGCGATCGGCAATCTCCGCATGCACGCACAGCAGGCGCAAAGCCGAGCAGCGCTGGCCGGCGGAACGGAAGGCGCTTTGCAGCACCGCATCCGCCACCTGTTCCGGCAACGCGCTGGAATCGACCAGCATGGCGTTGATGCCGCCGGTCTCGGCAATCAGCGGCACAATGGGGCCATCCTTGGCGGCGAGCGCGCGCTGGATCGCCTTGGCGACGGCGAAGGAACCCGTGAACGCAACGCCCGCGATCTGCGGCAGCGCTACCAATTGCGCACCGATGGTTTCGCCGGGGCCATGCAACAATTGCAAAGCGTTCTGCGGTATGCCAGCATCATGCAATAACGCGACGGCCGCCTGCGCCACTGCTGGCGTCTGTTCGGCTGGCTTGGCGAGCACGGTGTTGCCGGTGACGAGCGCAGCGGCGATCTGGCCGGTGAAAATTGCCAGCGGAAAATTCCACGGGCTGATGCACAGCCATACACCACGCGGGCGCAGGCGCAGGACGTTGCGCTCGCCGGTGGGACCAGGCAGGGTGGCAGGCGCCATGACGCACTCCGCTTCGTTGGCGTAGTAGCGCAGGAAGTCCACGGTCTCGCGCACTTCGGCGACGGCATCGCCCCAGGTCTTGTGCGCTTCCTTCACCAGCAAGGCCGCGAACACGTCCATGCGTGCTTCGAACGCGCTCGCAGCACGACGCAGGGTGGCGGCGCGCTCACCAACCGCGCTCGCATGCCAGCTACGGAAAGCATCGAGGCTGCATTGCAGGGCCGCGACGATCGCCGCCGAGTCGCTTTCGGCGACGTCGGGTACCGTAGTGACCGCGTAAGCTGCCAGCAGGTTTTCCTGCATGCCGCTCACTGACAGATCCATGCCAATGGAATTCTGGCGCGCCGTGCCGTACAACGCTCGTGGAAGAGGCAAGGCATCCTGCTTGATCTGCTGCAAGGGCGAGCGCAACAACAAATCGAGGCCGACGGACTCGTCGGCCAGCTGATGCACGAAGGAAGTATTGGCGCCATTTTCCAGCAGGCGACGCACGAGATAGGCGAGCAGGTCGCGATGCTGACCGACGGGCGCGTAGACGCGACAGGCAAGCGACGGGTCCTTAAGCACTTCGCGATAGACGCCTTCGCCCATGCCGTGCAGTCGCTGCAACTCGAAGGCCGAGCCGGCATGCGCGGCCATTTGCTCGACCGCCGCAATGCTGCTGGCATTATGCGTGGCGAACTGCGGATAGATCGCATCGGGTGCGTCAAGCATGCGTTTGGCACAGGCCAGCCAGGAAATGTCAGTGTGCTGTTTGTGAGTGAACACCGGATAGTGCGGCAGGCCGAGTTCCTGCACGCGCTTGATCTCCGCATCCCAGTAGGCGCCCTTGACGAGGCGACACATAAAACGCAGCCGATATTTGCGCGCCAATGCGATGACGTGGTCAACCAGTTCCAGCGCGCGCGTCTGGTAGGCCTGCAGCGCCAGGCCGAAGCCGCGCCAGGCGGGATGGTGCTGCGCGACAAGCGCTGCCAGTGCCGCGAACACGTCGAGCGAGAGTTCCAGACGCTCGACCTCTTCGGCATCGATGGTGAGATTGATGTCGGCCTGCGCGGCCAGCTCGCACAGTGCCCAGACGCGTGGCACGAGTTCCTCCATGACACGATCATGTTGCGAATAGTCGTAACGCGGGTGCAGCGCGCTGAGCTTGATGGAAATGCCGTCGCGCTGTTGGCAATCGCCACCATCCTGTTCGGCCGCCAGTGTCTTGATGGCGTTGGCATAATCATCGAGGTAGTGCAGTGCGTCGGCTTCGGTGCGTGCGCCCTCACCGAGCATGTCGTAAGAGAAAAACAAACTGCGCCGTGAGCCACGCGCCGAACCGGCCGCTCTGACGGCGTGCGCGATATCTTCCGCGAACACGAACTGATGGCCGAGCAGTTGCACCGCACGCAGGCTGGCGGCGACGATGCCGCGCGCACCGAGGCGCGTCAGCATGCCGGCGGACGCGTCCGCTTCCCACAGGAGTTTCTTCGACAAGGAAATCGCGGCCGAGGACAGACGCGCCAGCGCCGAATCGCCGGCAGTGTCAAAGTCAGCGCGGCCAAGTTGGTCGGCCGTCAACGCGATGGCCGTCTCGGCATCCGGCACACGCAGCAGCGCTTCAGCCAGACGCATCAGCGCTAGACCTTCGGCGCTGGAAATCGGGTATTCGTGAAGAAGACTTTCCATCGCCCAGAAAGGCGGCGGATGATCGCGCACGGCTTGAACCCACGGCCGCGCACGACGCGCCACGGCGCCCCAGTCGAGTGCGCCGTCCAATAAGGCGAGACGTTGCGTGACGATGTCGGCTTCAGGACGGTAGGGCGAAGGCAGACGCATGGGATTCTCGCCTCGGAACTTGCGCCGTCGAATGCCGGTGCAACGTGGTGCGCCCGGCTGGGATCGAACCAGCAACCCCTGCCTTCGGAGGGCAGTACTCTATCCATTGAGCTACGGACGCACAGGCGCCGATGATAGCCTTTGGCAGTTGCTGCGTCCATGCGCCGGCCAAGCGCGGCTATAATCCGGCCTTTATTCGCATCGTCACAGAAAGAGCCCCATGAACCGGATTGCGCGTCTGGCCCTGCCCGCAGCACTTGTCATCGCGACGAGCATGCTGGCTGCCTGTCATCAGAAGGAAGAAGTTTCCAAGGAAGAAACCGCGACGCTGATCGCCCCCGTCGCGCAAGTCGCGCTGGCCGGCTCAGCACCTGCCGCCGGCGCTGCGGTACCGGCCGGCAAAGTCGACGTCAAACACGTTTTCGACACCGTCTGTTCGGCCTGTCACGCCACGGGCGCGGCGGGTGCGCCGAAGGTTGGCGATAAGGCAGCCTGGGGTCCACGCGTGGCGCAAGGCAAGGACGCGCTCTACCACAGTGCTCTGAATGGCAAGAACGCCATGCCGGCCAAGGGCGGCAATCCGTCGCTGTCCGATGCGGAGGTCAAGGCCGTGGTGGATTACTTCATCGCACAGGCGAAGTGATCCGTCGGTATACAGGCAAGCCCGTGAGATGAAAGTCTCGCGGGCTTTTTTTGGCAAGTCCGCAGGGTTGCGCCGATATGATCTTCCGTCGCGGTTTAGTTTGTCTGCTACTGGCTGCTGGTCTGCTACTTGGCAGCGGCTGTACCACCAGCCCCATTTCTTCGAGTGTCGGAGATGACGCTTGGGCACGGCGCGTTACGGAAACCTGGATACCGCGGACGCATCAGGCCTTGGCCTATTTCGACGAGTTCTCTGTCACACAGTTCGGTCAAAAACTCCAGACCCACCCGCATGTCATCATAGCCTCGAATCGTGAACAGGGTCGGCGGCTTCAAGAAATTTCGATAGATACAATCGTCATAATTCTTGAAAGCACTAACAACCCTCAAAACTTGTACGATCGATCGGTTCGCCTGCCCGTGCATGATTATTCGCTGGTGTTGCAGCAGGAGCTGGCCGCAGGCAAGGCAGAACGCGCGGCGCAATGGTTGCGCGAAGGCTCGGCAAATCTCATGGCCGATCGCGTGCTGGCTCGCGTTGGTGACGAGAATGTTGCCAAGGCGTGGTTTGCACAAGGCACGTTTGCCGTGCGCAATATGCAGAACATCGTAACGCCCGCAGAATTGCTGCATGTGACGACGGGAATGGAGAAACGCCCCGGCTTCCAGAACGTGGCCGAGCTGATGACGGCGCATTTGAACGACTTGCTTGGGGATCGTTTCTTCCCCGCGTGGGCAAGCTATTTCCGCGCGATGGCAAGCGCCGACCTTCAGCCGGAACAGGCCTTTCGATCGTCCTTCGGCATGAGCGAGGAGGACTTCATGCGCAGCGTCGATGTGAAGCTCGACACCATCCGTGCCCAGCTCAGAGAGCACGCGCAGCCTGTGCCTCCTGCCTCCGACTATGCAAAGATCAGCGACCTCTCCCGCTTGCCGTTGCAGGACGAACTTGCGCGGAAAGGCTATCAGCAATATCTGCGCGGACGTGCCCCGAAAGCATTCGCCTTTTCTTCGCGAGGCGCCTGGAGCTACGTGCTCGACAATGACGATGCCATGAAGAATGCGCTGGCGACATGCCGCGCCGGCGATCCGGTGAGTTGCCAGCTCTATGCTATCGACGACCACGTCGTGTATCGCCCTACCGAAGCCGGTTCGGCAGCAGTGGAGGTCGTGATGATGAGCGACAGCAAAGATGCCTGGACTCTCGAAGTTCGAGATCACTGGTACCCACTCGTGCAACGCGCGACCGAGCAATTCAATAAGCTGATGGAAGAGAGGATGGGCGTAGGGCTGGACGAATCGGCGCGCATCAGCCTAGTGTCGAATCGCCCGGATTATGAACGCATATTGCGCGATGACATGAAGATATTTGCCAGCGAGGCCGCGATCCATGCTGAGATTACCGGCGGCATGTCAAACAGCCGCGGGCTCATCGCCGTCGTCCTTCTGTCGCCGAAATTCGGCGGGCCCGAAGCTACGCAACAGTTGCGCGAGCGGGCGATCAAGACACCGTTGCACGAACTGGCGCACGAGCTGCAAGGGCAACTATCGAAACGCTACCGGGGCTTTCCTGTTCCCGAATGGATCAAGGAAGGCACGGCGGATCTTCTGGCATTTGATGCCGCCAAGGACCTGCAGGTGGAAGGTGCTTCGCAGTTCTCGCCGGAAGCCTGGAAATCACGCTGCGCCGCTTGGTATAAGCAGGGCGGTCCGCAGGTCGCGCCCGAAGAACTTTTCACGACAAAAACGGCCGAATGGACAAAAATGCTGGCGGCGCGAAGAGGCCCTTACCAAATGGCAGGTTTGATGTCGATGTATCTACAATCGCGCATGGGCGAACGGTTTTTTGCAGCGTGGGTTGCGTATTTCCGTCTTGCCGGCCAGCGCGATCAGGAAGAGCCCGTCGCCTTCGAGAAGAGCTTCGGACTCAGCCGCGCCGAGTTTCTCGACGGCTTCAAAGTCTGGTTGCGAACGCTCTGACACGGCACGCCACGGTTCGAGACAACGGGCCCTGCAGTTCAGTAAGTCATGCGTATCAAAGCACGCGTCGCACAGCCGCACGCCAGTCATGCATGCGCTGCGCCGCCTCGTCGCGGCCCATGGCCGGTGTGAACGTTCGCTCGCGTTGCCACAACGCGGCCAGTTCGCCGACATCGCGCCATACGCCAGTCGCCAGTCCCGCCAGACAGGCCGCCCCGAGGGCTGTCGTCTCTTGCACCACCGGCCGCACAACCGGCACGCCGAGCAGATCGGCCTGCATTTGCATGAGCAAATTGTTGGCCGAAGCGCCGCCATCGACACGTAGCTCGCCCAGTGCTGGCGCCCCGTCGGCATGCATCGCTTCGATGAGTTCGGCCGATTGGAAAGCAATCGCTTCCAGGGCAGCGCGGGCGATATGCGCGGCCGTGCTGCCACGCGTGAGGCCGACGATGGCGGCGCGCGCTTCGGGATTCCAGTAGGGTGCGCCGAGACCGGCGAATGCCGGAATGAAGATTATGCCACCAGCATCTTGCACAGAGGAAGCCAGTGCTTCGATTTCGGCCGCATTGCGAATCAGGCCGAGTCCGTCGCGCAACCATTGCACCACGGCGCCGGCGACAAAGACGCTGCCTTCCAGCGCATAAGCAGGTGCCGCGCCGCTCAATTGCGCCGCGCGCGTCGTGACCAAACCGTTGGCAGACAGCGGCGCGATGCCGCCGGTATGCAATAGCGCAAAGCACCCTGTGCCATAGGTATTCTTCGCCATGCCAGGGCTGGTGCAAGCCTGGCCGAACAGCGCCGCCTGCTGGTCACCTGCCAGACCGGCGATCCTGATCGGCGCGCCGAACATGGCCGCGTCTGTCTCGCCGATGACAAAACCCGAATGGCATACTTGCGGCAGCACGGCGCGTGGGATGCGCAACACTGCGAGCAATTCGTCATCCCATTCGCTGGTGTGAATGTTATAGAGCAGCGTGCGCGATGCGTTAGTAACATCGGTCATGTGCATGCGCCCACCGGTGAGCTGCCAGACGAGCCAGCTATCGACCGTGCCGAACGCCAGTTCGCCCGCCTCGGCGCGCCGCTGGGCGTCCGGCACGGTATCGAGCAGCCAGCGCAGCTTGGTCGCGGAGAAATACGGATCGAGCAGCAGGCCGGTACGTTGGCGAAACAGCACCTCGTGGCCGGCTTCCTTGAGCTGCGTGCACAAGGGCGCCGTGCGCCTGTCCTGCCACACGATCGCATTGCATAAAGGCTTGCCTGTGCTGCGCTCCCACAGCAGCGTCGTCTCGCGCTGGTTGGTGATGCCGATGGCAGCGATTGCTGTTGCGGCCAAGCCGGCTTTGGCGAGCGCTTCACGTGCCGTCGCGAGTTGTCCGTTCCAGATCTCCAGCGGATCGTGCTCCACCCAGCCGGGCTGTGGGTAGATTTGCGGCAGCTCGCGCTGCGCGCTGGCGACGACGCGGCATTGCGCATCGAAGACGATGGCGCGCGAGCTGGTCGTACCTTGGTCGAGGGCAAGCAGGAAGCTCATTACGGTCTCCGCATTTTTTCTGATTGGGGCATTGCACTAAACGGCCATGCCGGCTGCGTAGCCACTGGCCCACGCCCACTGAAAATTGTAGCCGCCCAACCAGCCGGTCACGTCCATCGCTTCGCCGATGAAGTAAAGACCCGACTGGTTCTTCGCCATCATTGTTTTCTGATCGAGCGCACGCGTGCCCACGCCGCCGCGTGTGACTTCGGCTTTGCGATAGCCCTCCGACCCTGCCGGCTTGAGTTGCCAGGAATGCGTCGCGCGGGCCAGTTCGCGTAGCGCCTTGTCGGCGCAATCGGCCAACGGCTTGCCACTCAGGCCATGGCGTTCAGCCCAGGCTTCAGCCAGACGGCGCGGCAGCCATTGCGACAACATGGTGGCGACGTGCTGACGGTTGCCATGCTTGGCAGCGATCAGAACTTCATCGAGACGTTGATCGGGTACGAGGTTGATGCTCAGCGTTTCACCTGGTTGCCAGAATGACGATATCTGCAGGATGGCCGGGCCGGACAGACCGCGATGGGTGAAGAGTAGGTCCTCGCGGAAGTGCCCGTCGGCACAGCTAACTTCAACCTCCAGCGAAGCGCCGGCGAGTTCGGCGAAGGGCGCCCAGGCTGTCGCATCGAAGGTCAGCGGGACCAGCGCCGGACGCGGCGTCACGACGGGAATATCGAATTGCCTGGCGATGCGATGACCGAAATCGCTGGCGCCGATCTTGGGGATCGATAGTCCGCCGGTAGCGATGACGACGGACTCCGCTTGCAATGTTCCGGCCGTCGTTTTCAGCTGCCAGCGTGCGCCGTCGCGACGCAAGTCCGATACCTTGCAAGGCTGTCGCCAACTCACGCCACCGGTATCGCATTCGGCCACCAGCATGTCGATGATGCGCTGCGCACTGTCGTCGCAGAACAGCTGTCCTTTATGCTTCTCGTGCCAGGCGATGCCATGTTTTTCGACAAGCTTGAGGAAGTCCTGCGGCGTGTAGCGCGACAGGGCCGAGCGACAGAAGTGCGGATTCTCGGAGAGAAAATTCGCTGGCCCCGTCTGCAGATTGGTGAAGTTGCAGCGCCCGCCACCCGAGATGCGGATCTTCTCGGCGAGTTTTTCGGCATGATCGATGAGCACGACCCTGCGGCCGCGTTGACCCGCGACAGCGGCGGCCATCATGCCGGCAGCGCCCGCACCGACGACCACCACGTCGAATCCATTTGCATCGCCGATTTCATCGCCGACTCCATCATTTAGCGCCACGCCGCTCCCCCGCTTGAGGCTGCGATGATACCTGCCGCAGCCATACCGTCCGCACCTCGCTAGCGGCCACTGCGGGGATGTCCGGACTCGCTTGGGCGGCCATCCCGGTAGAATCCGGCAACGACACTATTCAAACCATCCTGGAAACCCGTCATGAGCGAGGAATACCTCATCAACTTCACCCCGCAGGAAACGCGGGTCGCACAGATGTTCAATGGCCAGGTGCAGGAACTGCACATCGAACGCGAACATTCGCGCGGCATTGTCGGCAATATCTATCAGGGCCGCGTCGTACGCGTGCTGCCCGGCATGCAATCGGCATTTCTGGAAATCGGCCTGGAGCGCACTGCTTTCCTGCATGTCGCCGACATCTGGCTGGATCGACAACACGGCGAAACGCAGAAACCCATCGAGCGCATATTGCACGAAGGGCAAAGCATTACCGTGCAAGTGCTCAAGGACCCGATCGGCACGAAGGGCGCGCGGCTTTCCACGCAGCTTTCGCTGGCCGGCCGCCTGCTTGTCTATCTGCCGCAGGACAGGCACATCGGCATCTCGCAGCGCATCGAGAGCGACGTCGACCGCGATGCCTTGCGCGCGCGCCTGCAGCGCCTGATCCCTGAGGAAGAGAAGGGCGGCTTCATCGTGCGCACGCAGGCCGAGCAAGCCAGCGACGAGGAGCTCACCGCCGACATCGCCTATCTGCGCAAACTGTGGGCCGAGATTCAGCAACGCAAGTCTGCCGCCGAGCCACCGTCGGCGCTGTATCACGACCTCACTTTGTCGCAGCGCGTGTTGCGGGATTTCGTGAATGCCGACACCACGCGCGTGGTGATCGACTCGCGCGAAAACTTCCAGAAGCTTTCGTCCTTCAGCACCGAGTACATGCCACGCGTGGCGCATCTGCTGGACCACTATCAGGGCGAGCGGCCGCTATTCGATCTGCATAACGTCGAGGAGGAAATCCAGAAGGCATTGGCGCGACGCGTGGACCTCAAGAGTGGCGGCTATCTGATCATCGACCAGACCGAGGCACTCACCACCATCGACGTCAACACCGGCGGCTTCGTCGGCGCGCGCACTTTCGATGACACCATCTTCAAGACCAATCTGGAAGCGGCGCAAGCCATTGCGCGGCAACTGCGCTTGCGCAATCTGGGTGGCATCATTCTGCTCGACTTCATTGACATGGAGAGCGACGAGCATCGCATGGCGGTGTTGAGCGAACTGCACAAGGCGCTGGAGCGCGATCACACCAAGGTCTCCGTCGGCAGCTTCACGTCGCTGGGCTTGGTGGAGATGACGCGCAAGCGCACGCGCGAATCGCTTGCGCATATTCTCTGCGAACCCTGCCCGACCTGTGGCGGTCGCGGCGAAGTCAAGACGGTCAGGACAGTGGCATATGAAGTGTTGCGCGAATTGGTGCGCGAGGCACGCCAGTTCTCGGCGCGCGAATTCCGTATTCTCGCCTCGCCCAGTGTGGTGGATCTTTTCCTCGACGAGGAATCGCAAGCCATCGCCATGCTGCAGGAATTCATCGGCCGCGCGATTTCGCTACATGCCGAATCGAGTTACACGCAGGAGCAGTTCGATATTGTGTTGTTATGAGTGTGTTGTCGTGAGCGGGCCAACGTGGAACTGTTTTCGCTGATCGGTCAGAAAGTCGTGCTGCATCCCATGCAATTGGCGCATGCGGATGCGCTGGTCGCTGCGGCCGCCGATGGCGAGCTGTGGTCGCTGGGCATGAGCCGCATTCCGCGCGCGGACACGGTACATGCCTACATCGACACGGCCCTCGCCGGCCGGCGCGCGGGCACGGCCATTCCCTTCGTCACGACCCTGGCCGATAGCGGCCGCATCGTCGGCGCAACGCGCTTCTGGCAGATCGACACAGCCAATCGCAAGCGCGAAATCGGCAGCACGTGGATCGCGCGTTCGTGGCAAGGCAGTTTCGTCAATGCGGAGGCGAAGTACCTGATGCTACGCCATGCTTTTGAATATGCTAAATGCATTCGCGTACAATTGCAGACCGATGCGCTGAATGCGCGCTCGCGTGCGGCGATACTCAAGCTCGGCGCCAGGGAAGAAGGTATCGCGCGCAACGAGCGCATCATGCCCGACGGGCGCGTCCGCGACTCGGTGCAGTTCAGCATCATCGATGCAGAATGGCCGGAGGTGCGCGCCCGGCTCGAAACGCGCCTCGCAGCGCTGGGCATCGCCCCGCAGTTCATCATCGCGCCTGCCGCAGAAAGCGATTGAATCGACATGCCACTTCAACTTACCCGACCGGAAGCGGTCATCTTCGACATGGACGGCTTGCTGCTCGACAGCGAGCGCCAGTCGCTTGCGCTGATGGCGCAAGCGGCGCGCATGCTGGACCTGCAATGGGATCACGAAGTCGGCCTGCAGATGGTCGGGCTCAACTCGCGTGATTCGAATGACATATTGCTGAAGGCCTTTGGTGCGGACTATCCGGTGGCCGCCTTGCATGAATGCTTCGGCGAGCTCTACGAGGCGGCCATCGTCGCTGGCGACATCCCGGCCAAGCCCTTTGCGCGCGAATTGCTGATGCGGCTCGATGCGCTGCGCATCCCGTGCGCGGTCGCCACGTCGACGCGCCGCACGCGCGCCGAGGCCAAGCTACGACGTGCGCACCTGATGCAACATTTCAAGGCCCTCGCTTGCGGTGACGAAGTGTTGCGCGGCAAGCCGCATCCGGAGATCTACGAGCTTGCCGCCAATCGGCTCGGCGTCGAGGCGTCGCGCTGCCTGGCGCTGGAGGACTCGAACGCCGGCGTGCGCGCGGCGGTGTCAGCCAATATGCAGGTCGTCATGGTGCCCGACCTGCTGCGCCCCGACGCGGGCATCCGCATGCTCGGTGTGGCGGCGGTCGACTCGCTCAAGGATGTGCTCGTGGCCATCGGCTAGTGGTGTGCTTCTGAATAATTCATGGAGGCCATCTAAAAGCCCCTTCATTCCGGCGAAAGCCGGAATCCAGTACGGTGCCTCCGAGTCTGGATCCCGGCCTTCGCCGGGATGACGATATTGGGGGTTCCATGATTTACAAAGTATTAGATTAGCGCGTACCTACACTGTCCAACCCGCACAACGAAAGCACCCCATGATTGGAAGACTCACCGGCACGCTGCTGGAAAAGAATCCGCCGCAAATCCTGCTCGATGTGAATGGCGTGGGTTATGACGTTGAAGTACCGATGAGTACGTTCTACAACCTGCCCGGCAACGGCGAGAAGGTCAGCTTGCATACGCATCTGACGGTACGCGAAGACGCGCATATCCTCTTCGGTTTTGCCACGCTCGACGAGCGCATGGCTTTCCGCCAGTTGCTCAAGGTCAGCGGCGTCGGCGCGCGCACGGCGCTGGCCGTGCTTTCGGGACTGTCCGTCACGGAACTGGCGCAGGCCGTCGCGTTGCAGGAGTCGGGGCGCCTGACGAAGATTCCAGGTATCGGCAAGAAGACGGCCGAACGCCTGCTACTGGAACTGCGCGACAAGCTCGCCAAGGCCTTGCCCGGCGTGGCGGGCAGCATGGCTGCCGCTGGAGCGAACGCGCAAAGCGACATCGTGCATGCGCTGCTGGCGCTCGGCTACAACGACAAGGAAGCAGCGTTGGCGCTCAAGGGCATGGCGCCGGACATCAGTGTCTCCGAAGGTATTCGCACGGCCCTCAAGCTTTTGTCCAAAGCCTGAGTCGTTCATGCGGAATACCACAGCACCGCGAAGAAATGACAAACGGTTCCGGCCATGACAAATAGATGCCAGATAAAATGGCCGAAGCGCAAGCGTGAGCTCAACACGTAAAAAACCACGCCGCCGGTGTACGCCAGGCCGCCTGCCAGCAACCACAACAGCCCCTGCGTGGGCACTTTGCTGATCAGCGGCACGGCGGCCACGACGATGAGCCATCCCATCAGCAGGTAAAGCCCGACCGAAACGTAGCGGTTGGAAAGTCCATCGAAAGCCTTGAGCAGTAAGCCCATAGCAGCCATCGCCCAGATCAGGCCGAACAAAGTCCAGCCCCATGCACCGCTCAATACGCCCAGCGTAAAGGGCGTATAGGTGCCCGCAATCAGGATGTAGATCGCTGCGTGATCGAGCTTGTGGAAGAAGTGTTTGGGCGCGCCCTGCGGCAGCGCGTGGTAAAGCGCCGAACACAGGTACAACAGGACCATCGAGGCGGCGAAAATGCTGACGCCCACGATATTGGCGGCGTCGCCCTCGCGCGCCGCCACGACAATGAGTACCGGCGCAGCGCCCAACGCAGCAGCGAATCCCAGCCAATGGCTGCTGCTATTGGCGAATTCTTCCAGTGGAGATTGCATGCGTTTGCTCATGAGTACCCTCCGGCGTCGCTGCCAACTGAAGATGATTCCACGAAAGCGCGCAGAACACCCGCAGTTTGGTCAAGAGTACAGCGTCGGCGCCTCGTGACACAGTACCCGCCCAGTTTGGCGCCGACGATGCGATACTTGCGGCATCCGCCGTCATATGGCGATATGGGCGGAGTAGCGCCGCGGCGCAAGCAATGATCGAAGAAAGAACGGAACTGCAATGACGCCTCATCTTGCGCACGGTGCGCTGCATGACGATGAACTCGATGAGCTGGATGCGCTGCTCTCGCAACACGCGGATTCGCATTCCCTGGAGGAACTCGATGGGCTGATCTGCGCCCTCGTGACCGGCCCCGAGACCGTGCCGCCGAGTCAATGGCTGCCGGTGGTATTCGGCGACGAAACCCCGCAATGGTCCAGCGAGGCGCAAGCACAACGCTGTGTTCAATTATTGATGCGTCACTGGAACCACGTCGCACAAGGTTTTCGCGAAGATTGGTCCGGCGTCAGCGCCCGGGAAGGTCCGGATGCGATGTACTTTCCCGTGCTGGACGACCCTGGCAGCAGCGGCCATCCACTCGCCGAAGGCTGGGCACGTGGCTTTCGGGCGGGGCTGAATTGGCTGCAGGATGCGCACTGGGACGCGCTCGAAGAGGACGAAGAGTGCGTGACGCTAATCAGCATCATCGGCGCTTTCGATACCGGCGAAAAATCGCCTGGCCATCCACTCACCGCAGTGGAGCGCGATGAACTCATCAGTGTCACTGCGGCCGGCCTGCAGTACCTTTATGCTTTCTGGCGCCGCTGGCTACGCGTGATGACGGCACCGCGCACACCGCATCGCGCCGACGCCCAACCGGGCCGCAATGACATCTGTCCCTGCGGCAGCGGCAAGAAATTCAAGAAGTGCTGTGGCGCCCCGATGGAACCGACACGTTTGTTGAACTAGGGGTAGGTGTCAGCGAGCGGAGCGAACTGCACCACCTCCGCAAGGTGCAGTTCGCTCCGCTCACTGACACCCTACGCAGCCGGCAACTCGAAATGCATGCCCGACCGAATCACGAAGCCGCGCAGAAACTCGCGCGCAGGCAAGCGCTTGCCGCCAGGCTTCTGCAATTCGGTCAAGCGTAGAGCGCCTTCACCACAGGCAACCATGACGCCGGCATCGCCGACTTCGAGGACCTCGCCAGGTACGCCAAAAATGCTCACAGCATCGCCCGCCCACAACTTGATCGCGACACCATCGAGCATCGCCACGCCGCCGGGAAACGGATCGAATGCCCGCAATCGCCGCGCCAACGCTGCCGCGGGTTGGCGGAAGTCGAGGACGCTTTCGCTTTTGGCAATCTTGATGGCATAAGTCACTCCCTCGGCCGGCTGTGGCGTCGCACGCAGCGAGCCTTCGTCCAGCGCGTGCAATGCGTCGACGATCATTTCTCCCCCTAGCGCAGCGAGCTTGTCGTGCAGGCTGGCCATGGTGTCACTCGCCAGAATGGGCAGCGCGCGCATGGACAGCATGGCGCCCGTATCGAGACCTGCGTCCATCTGCATGATGGTGATACCCGTCTCGCTGTCGCCGGCTTCGATGGCGCGGTGAATCGGCGCCGCACCACGCCAGCGCGGCAGCAGTGAGGCATGTATGTTCAAACATCCCAGGCGCGGAATGTCGAGGACCGCCTGCGGCAGGATGAGTCCATAGGCGGCCACCACCAGCACATCGGGGGCGCATCCCCGGAGCCGCAGTTGTTGCTCCGGCATGCGTAGCTTTTCCGGTTGATCGAACGTTATGCCATTGTCAAGCGCGAGCTGCTTGACCGGACTGGCATGCACACTCATGCCGCGTCCGGCAGGACGGTCCGGTTGCGTGAGGACAAGCGACACGTCGAAACCCGCGCCGATGATGGCGCGCAACGCCACGACAGCAAATTCCGGTGTTCCGGCGAAAGCGATTTTCATGGGATCAGTAGGCACAGTTTGATGCTGTCCCCTCTCCCACCGAGAGAGGGTGCCCCGTCAAGGGCGAGAGAGGGGAAAGAGGAAAGAGTACATCCATGTTCAGTTTCTGAACACAGACATCACGCCGTGATACGTGCGCGCTTTGTCAGCTTGTTCTTGATGCGGTTCTGCTTGAGCAAGGACAGTTTTTCAACGAAAACCTTGCCGTCGAGGTGGTCGATCTCATGCTGTATGCATACAGCCAACAGGCCTTCCGCTTCCAGCTCCATTTTTTCGCCTTTCTCGTTGAGGGCACGCACACGCACCCAGGCCGAGCGCGCGACCTTCTCATAGATGCCCGGCACCGACAGGCAGCCTTCCTCGCATACCTGTTCGCCTTGGCGCTCCAGAATCTCCGGATTGATGAAGGCACGCAGCCCAGATTTGTCTTCGGAAGCATCGATCACGACGACCCGTTCCTGCACGTCAACCTGGTTGGCAGCCAGCCCGATGCCCGGCGCCGCGTACATGGTCTCGGCCATATCGGCGACCAATCGTCGGATACGATCGTCCACAAGCTTGACCGGAACGGCTTTCTTGTGGAGTCTCGGGTCCGGGTAATGCAGTATGTTCAGCAGGGCCATTTGTCCGAAAAATCCCGAAAACCTTGAAGGATGAGGCGGCTACGTGCAGAATCTAAAGTGTTACTTGAGATAATCTTGGGTACTTCCGTCGCTACTGATTATATATTTTTTGGGTTTGCGGCCGTTATCTCAAGTCACTTTGCAAAAAATTTTCGGGGTCGCATCGCCGTGGCGACGCTCCTTCGCTTCATACGAAATGCATCTTGCAAGCTTGTCTAACCATGTGTATCGATCATCAACGGGGTTGGCTATGAAACGCTTCTCTTCCGCGCTTTTCCTGACGCTCGCGGCCTTGACGACCGGCATCGCGCTGCCGGCACTGGCGCAGACACAGGGCGCATCGGTGGCCAAAGGCAAGATCGAACTTGCCGAGAATGCGCCCGACAGTTACACGGTGGTCAAGGGCGACACTTTGTGGGGCATTTCCGGCAAGTTCCTCAAGTCGCCCTGGCGCTGGCCTGAAGTTTGGAAGCTCAACACGGAGCAGATCAAGAACCCACACTGGATCTATCCCGGTCAGGTAATTTATCTCGACCGCAACGGCCCTAACGGCCCGACGCTGTCGCTCACTGCGCCAGGTTCCACTAGCACCTACGAGCGGCTCTCGCCACGTGTGTATGAAAGCCCAGCCGGCGGTGCAATTTCCACCATTCCCTTGCAATACATCCAGTCCCTGCTGATCGAACCGCTCGTTACGGATACGGCCAATCCTGGCGATGCCGGCACGGTGATAGCGCTGCCGGAGAATCGTGTGGCCGTCGGCGCCAACGAGACAATCTTTGCGCGTGGTCTGGCCACCGGGCAAGATGCCTGGAGCATCTACCGCCCCGGCAAACCGATCAAGGATCCGGTCGACGGAAAAACGATTCTCGGCTACGAGGCCATCATGGTCGGCAATGCCCGCGTGACGATTCCGGAAGGCGACGGCAAGGCAGCGGCACTGCAGGTGACCAAGGCCAAGCACGAAATTTCCACTGGGGATCGCCTGCTGCCTACGGCCAAGGAAACGGCCTTCTCGCCGGTACCAAGAGAAGCGCCGCGCAGTCTGGATGCACGCGTCGCCAGCATCTATGGCGGTCTCGATGATGGCGGCCGTTACAGCATCATCACGCTCAACGTCGGTCGCGACAAGGGCGTGGAGCCGGGACAAGTCGTGGCTCTGAACCGCTACCGTGGCAATGCCACCTATCGCGGCGTGGATGGCGATGCCAAGGCCGAGTTGATCCCATTGCCCAGTGAGCGTTTTGGCATGGTCATGGTGTTCCGTGTGTTCAATCATTTGTCATATGCTCTGGTGCTCGACAGCGCGCTGCCGGTCCATGTCGGAGATAGTGCGACCGCGCCCTGAGTATTCGCGGTGAGTGGCGACAGCCCGGGCCAGGAGGAGCTTCGATCCTGGCTGCGCCTGAGCAGCGTTCCCGGAATTGGCCCTGAACGGCAGCGTGTGCTGTTGGCGGCATTTGGCCCGCCAGAGCGTATCTTCGCCGCCAAGCGCGCGGCGATCGCCGAGGTCATTGGCAGCAAGCTCGCCGACAAACTTCTCGATCACGATTACGAAGCCGGCATCAATGCCGCGCTCGCCTGGGTCGCGGAGCCCGGCAATAGCATCCTGACGCTGTCGGATGCGGCATTCCCGCAAAGCCTGCTGCAAACCGCCGACCCGCCTTGCCTGCTCTACGTCAAAGGTAAACCCCAACTCCTCAATCGTCCCGCCATTGCACTGGTCGGTTCGCGCAACGCCACGGCACAAGGCAATGCCAATGCCGAGGCCTTTGCCCGTGCACTGTCGCAAGCCGGTTTGACGGTTGTCAGCGGCCTGGCACTGGGCATCGATGCGGCGGCACACCGCGGCGCCCTCAACGGCCCAGGCAGCACCATTGCCGTGATTGGCACTGGCGCAGATCGCGTCTATCCGGCCAGCAACGCCGATCTGGCGCACAAGATTGTTGAGGACGGCGTAATCATCAGTGAGTTTGCGCTGGGAACGCCTGCCGCTGCCTATAATTTCCCGCGCCGCAATCGGCTCATCTCGGGCCTGTCGCGCGGCGTGCTGGTGGTCGAAGCGGCGTTGGGCAGCGGCTCGCTCATCACGGCGCGCATGGCACTGGAGCAGGGGCGCGAGGTGTTCGCCATCCCGGGCTCAATCCATTCGCCGCTTGCCAAGGGTTGCCATCAGCTCATCAAACAGGGCGCCAAGCTGGTAGAGAGCGCCCAGGACGTGCTGGTGGAGCTGAGTTGGGACGCTTCCTCACCACAACCGAAAACGCCAGCCGATGAGCTCCCAATGCAGGATGAAAGTGCACGGCTGCTGTCGTTTATCGGCTTCGACCCTGTCGACCCCGACACACTATCCGCACGTGCTGGCTTGACGGCGGATTCACTCTTCGCCATGCTGACAGTACTGGAACTCGAAGGGCGCGTGGAACGCCTGCCGGGTGGAAGGTTGCAAAGACTCCAATAAGCACCGTTCTGGCCAGTGAGAAGGGTGCAATGCCGAGGGGAACGCGCATATGATCGACATACTTGTCTATCTATTTGAAACCTACGGCTACGCCGAAGCCTGTCCCGCCGAGCCGGAGCAGCTTGCCCGCAAGCTTTCTGCTGCAGGATTCGAGGACGGCGAAATCTCCGAAGCCATCGAATGGCTGTCGGGCCTGCGCTGCATCGTCAGCGAACCCACTGCAAGCTTCGACGCGGACAGCCGCTCGATCCGTATCTTCAGCGAAGAGGAACAAGCGCGCGTCGACGTCGAATGCCGTGGCTTCCTGGCCTTTCTCGAAGCGAATCGGACGCTGGATGCCCGTCAGCGCGAGATGATCATCGAGCGCGCCATGGCGCTACCGGAGCCGGAAGTCTCGCTATCGAAGTTCAAAGTGATCGTGCTGATGGTGCTGTGGCAGCAGCAAGCCAGCATGGACACACTGATCCTCGACGAACTTCTGACCGAAGAAACGGACGAAGAGGACGGCGAATGGACGGAAGTACTGTCCATTCACTAAAGCGATCTTGATCGGATATTGATCGAATCATTGCCGTCGGAAGCGTGTACGGAGCTTGCCATAGTGAGGCTTTTGTCCACTGGCGACTTGCGCGACCCTTCGGACGCCGCCTATCATCTATCACATTGTTCGCCGGGCTCGCCCGGCGAACTCAATTGTGGAGCGCCTTTCCGAGAGGCATGCGCCTTGCGCAACGACACCTCGCGGAACGCTCGCCCACGACAATCCGCACTTCGCCTGGACCTATTACGACAGCATGAGCAAACAGCTGATCATTGCCGAAAAACCTTCTGTAGCGCAGGACATTGCGCGCGCCCTCGGCGGCTTCACTCGTGACGGTGACTACTTCGAGAGCGAGGAGTACGTCCTGTCCTCCGCCATCGGTCACCTGCTGGAACTGGCCATCCCCGAAGAGTTTGAGGTCAAGCGCGGCAAATGGTCTTTTGCTCATTTACCCGTCATTCCGCCGCATTTCAAGCTCAATCCGGTCGAGAAGACGGCGGAGCGGCTACGCCTGCTGACACGCCTGATCAAGCGCAAGGACGTGATCGGCCTCATCAACGCCTGTGACGCGGGCCGCGAAGGCGAGTTGATCTTCACTTATATCGCCGATCACTCCGGCACGGCCAAGCCTTCACGTCGCCTGTGGCTGCAGAGCATGACGCCGCAGTCGATCCGCAATGGTTTCCAAGCCCTGCGCACCTCGGCCGAAATGTCGGGCCTGCGTGAAGCAGCGACCTGCCGCGCAGAAAGCGACTGGCTGATCGGTATCAATGGCACACGTGCCATGACTGCTTTCAATTCCAAGACGGGGGGCTTCCACCTGACCACGGTCGGCCGCGTGCAGACGCCGACGCTGGCCATCATGGTCGAGCGCGAAGAACGCATCCGTGCCTTCAAATCGCGCGACTACTGGGAAGTGGAAGGACATTTCGGCGCGTCTGCAGGCGCTTATCTGGGTCGCTGGTTCGACGAGAAATTCAAGAAGCCCGAAGGCGACGAACACGCTACCGCCAGCCGCCTGTGGGACGTAAAACAGGCCGAGGCACTGCGTGCCAAATGCGAAGGCAAGCCCGGCGTCGTCGAAGAAGAAGCCAAGCCTTCCAATCAGCTTTCGCCCTTGCTGTTCGATCTGACTTCGCTGCAACGCGAAGGCAACGGCCGCTTCGGTTTTTCGGCACGCACCACCTTGCAGATTGCCCAGGCGCTGTACGAAAAGCACAAGGTGTTGACCTACCCGCGTACCGATGCGCGCGCGCTGCCGGAAGATTATGTCACCAGCGTACCGGCGATCCTCGGTGCCTTGCCGAGCGAGTACAACGCTTTCGCGACGGAGATCATCAAGAACGGCTGGGTGCAGCCGAACAAGCGCATCTTCAACAATGCCAAGATTTCGGATCACTTCGCCATCATCCCGACCGGCACCGAGCCGAAGAATCTCTCGGAAGCCGAACAGAAGATCTACGACCTCGTCACCAAGCGCTTCCTCGCGGTCTTCTATCCGGCCGCGGAATACATGATCACGACGCGCATCACGCGTGTCGAAAGCGAGGCCTTCAAGACCGAAGGCAAGGTGCTGGTCAATCCGGGCTGGTTGACGGTCTATGGCAAGGAAGGCGCGGTCGACGGAGAAGAGGCCACGGGTTCACTGGTACCGGTGAAACCCAGCGAGACGGTGCAGACCGACGAGGTACTGGTCAAAGCCAATGTCACCAAGCCGCCCGCGCGCTACAACGAAGCGACACTACTCTCGGCAATGGAAGGTGCAGGCAAGCTCGTCGATGATGAGGAGCTACGTGCCGCCATGGCGGGGCGCGGTCTGGGCACGCCAGCCACGCGTGCGCAGATTATCGAAAACCTGATCGCGGAAACGTATGTACTGCGCGAAGGCCGCGAGCTGATTCCAACGGCCAAGGCCTTCTCGCTGATCACGCTGTTGCGCGGCCTGGGCGTTACCGAATTGTCATCGCCCGAGCTGACCGGCGAGTGGGAATACAAGCTGGCACAAATGGAGAAAGGCTTGCTGTCGCGTGCCGATTTCATGGGCCACATCGAGCAGATGACGCGCGAGATCGTCGAGCGCGCCAAGAAGTACGAATCCGACACGGTGCCGGGCGATTTCGTCACGTTGAAAACGCCATGTCCGAAATGTGGTGGCGTCATCAAGGAAAACTACAAGAAATTCCAGTGCCAGTCCTGCGAATATTCATTGTGGAAGATCGTCGCCAGCCGCCAATTCGAGATCGGCGAGATCGAAACCCTGTTGTCGACCGGTAAGGTCGGGCCGCTGATGGGCTTCCGCAACAAGATGGGGCGCGGCTTCAATGCCGAGATCAAGCTCAACGACGACAAGATGCCGGAGTTCGATTTCGGTCAGCCGCGCGAAGACGAAACCGGCGAGCCTCCAGATTTTTCGGCGCAAACAACGCTCGGCCCATGCCCCAAGTGCGGCAATGGCGTGTATGAACATGGCATGGCCTACGTCTGCGAGAAATCGCTCGGCGCGGGCAAGAGCTGCGACTTCCGTTCCGGCAAGGTGATCCTGCAGCAACCCGTCGAGCGCGAGCAGATGGAAAAATTGCTGTCGACCGGCAGAACGGATCTGCTAACCGGCTTCATCTCGGCGCGCACGCGGCGCAAGTTCTCGGCCTTCCTGGTGCGCGGCGCGGACGGCAAGGTCAGCTTCGAATTCGAGAAGCGCGAGCCCAAAGCCAAGGCCGCGGGAACGAAGACCGCGACCAAACCAAAAGCTGTTGCGGCCGCAGCGGATGTCGACACATCGACGCCCGCCGCCAAGCCAGCAGCAAAAAAGGCGGCTCCCACCAAATCGGCTGCAGCGAAAAAACCCGCTGCAAGCAAGGCCAAAAAAGCAACCACTGCATCGTGAGAATGCCACGGGTACAGGTGCCGCAACGTAGCGTCTGACCCGTGATTTGCCACAACGCCGCATGAGCAATATCAATATCAACAGCTTGTTGCGCTTCCTGCTTGTCGGCGGTACAGCCACCGCATTGCAGTACCTGATCATGGCCGCGCTGATTCACTTTCTGACAATGGACGCGGTTCTCGCTTCCGGCATCGGCTTTGTCATCAGCGCCGTGTTCAATTACTGGGCCAATGCGCGCTTCACCTTTCGCAGCGGCAGCAGTCATCGACAAGGCATCCCGCGCTTTCTCGTGACGCTTGGCGCAGGCTGCCTGATCAACGTAGTGGTACTTTACGGGCTGACGCGTCTCGGCGTGTCGATCATCCTCTCTCAACTCATGACCACCGGCGTGGTGCTGATATGGAATTACACGATCAACGCAATCTGGACCTTCCGCAAAAAGCCCGCCTGAATACCTCGGGCACGCCGCCGACCATCGGCTTGGTCGTGCCCTGCTACAACGAGGAAGAAGTGCTCGCCGAAACCTCGCGCCGCCTGCTCGAGCTGCTCGCACAAATGCATGGCGAAGGGCTCGTTGCTGCCGACAGTTCGGTGTTCTATATCGACGATGGCAGCCGCGATCGCACCTGGGCATTGATTGAAGAACTGTCGACAAAAAATCCCAACATCTGCGGCATCAAGCTCAGCTGCAACCGCGGTCATCAGAATGCGCTGATGGCCGGCTTGCTAGTCGCCCCCGGCGACGCCCTGATCAGTGTCGATGCCGATCTGCAGGATGATCTGGATGTCATACCCGCGATGGTGAAGGCACTGCGTGGTGGTGACGACATCATTTATGGCGTGCGCCGCAAACGCACCGCCGATACCTTCTTCAAGCGCTTCACCGCCGAGGGCTATTACAAACTGCTCGCCGCCATGGGCGTGCAGATCATCTTCAACCACGCCGATTACCGCTTGATGAGCCGCCGCACGCTGGAAGCGCTGCGCGAGTACAAAGAGGTCAACCTTTTCCTGCGGGGGCTGATGCCCTTGCTGGGCTATCGTACCTCGACGGTCGAGTACGACCGTGCCGAGCGCTTCGCCGGCGAATCGAAATACCCGCTCGGCAAGATGCTGGCCTTGGCCTGGCAGGGCGTCACCTCGTTCTCGACCTATCCGCTACGTCTCATCACCGGCATCGGCACGGTCATTTCACTGGTCAGTCTGGCGCTGGCTAGCTGGGCCATGATCACGCGCTTGTTTACCAATGAGGCGCTGCCCGGCTGGGCCTCCACGGTTATTCCAATGTACTTTCTTGGCGGTGTGCAGTTGCTCAGCCTCGGCGTCATCGGCGAGTACGTGGCCAAGATCTACAACGAGACCAAGGGTCGTCCGCGCTTTCACATCGATGTGCTCGAAGGCGAGGCGTTCCGGAGAAATCGGCACAGCAGCTGACGCTATCGATTCGGGGCCCTGCCGTTTTGCCGCATTGCGAGATGCGACAAAACGGTAGTACGGTATGCTGCGCAACAGAGCGACTGTCGCCGACACGTCCTTCAAGGAAGGCACGGGCGGCGATGGAATCGCCACGATCGCACCAATCTGCGTCGTATCACACTCTCCCATCCTGGTCTGATTGAACAAAGACCCCCGGACATACAGAGGGTGGAACGGCCGGAGGAGACACGTATGGAAACCGGCTCACTTCCCCTGGCCGAAGCATCGTCGTTGCGCGTTGATGCCCGCGCGGCGCTGCTGCAGGCTTTCATCAAGTACGTCGCCGTCGGCGGCATCGCCTTTGTCGTCGACTGGGGCACGCTCAATCTTTGCCTGTGGCTGGGCCTGCATTACATGCTGGGTACGGCTCTCGGCTTCGTCTTCGGACTCCTCACCAATTACAGCCTGTGCGTGGCCTGGGTATGGCCCGGCACGCGGGCGCGTAGTGTGCGTGATGTCATCGTGTTTTCACTGATCGGCCTCGGCGGCCTGGCGCTCACCGAACTGGGCATGTGGCTGTCTGTCGGGCTCATGCATTTCCATCCCTCGCCGAGCAAGATCGTGCTCGCCGCCATCGTGTTGGTGTGGAATTTCTCGCTGCGCCGCATCTTCGTATTTTTCCACTAGACCACTGACCATCCGGCAGCCCACACCATGAGCAAGATCGCACTCATCATCGGCGCAGGTCCCGCCGGCCTGACCGCTGCTTTCGAAATGCTGACGCAGAAGACTGGCATCCAGCCCATCGTTCTGGAGGCGACGGATCGCATCGGCGGCATTTCGTGCACCATCGAGCACAATGGCAATCGCATAGATATCGGCGGCCATCGTTTCTTCTCGAAGAGCGACGTGGTGATGGACTGGTGGGCCGCGCGTATGCCGCTGCAGGGTGCGCCTTCGCGCGACGACATCCTCCTTGGCAGCAAGAAACCCTGGTCGGCCGGCGGCCCGGACCCGCAACAGGTCGACCGCGTGATGCTGATCCGCGAGCGCATCTCGCGCATCTTCTACCTGCGCAAGTTCTTCGACTATCCGATCTCGCTGAAGCTGGAAACGATCACCAATCTCGGCATCTTCCGCACGGCCTGGGCCGGTCTTGGCTACGTCGCATCGCAGATCAGGAAGCGCAAGGACGAGTCCTCGCTGGAAGACTTTCTCGTCAATCGCTTCGGCGTGCCGCTCTACCGCATGTTCTTCGAGGATTACACGGAGAAAGTGTGGGGCGCGCATCCACGCCGCATCTCGGCAGCCTGGGGCGCGCAGCGCATCAAGGGCCTGTCGCTGTCCAAGGCGGTATTCTCCGCGCTCAAGAAATTGCTGCCGGGCGGCAAGGACACGGACTTGCGCCAGAAGAAAACCGAGACCTCACTGATCGAACAATTTTTCTATCCCAAGCTCGGTCCCGGCCAGCTGTGGGAGTTTGTCGCCAATGACGTGCGCGCCATGGGCGGCGACATACGCATGCGTCATAAAGTTGTCGGCATTCACATCGAAGATGCGCGTATCGTGGCCGTGACGGCCGAATGCGATGGCGTACAAACGCGGATTGAATGCGATTTCTGTTTCTCGACGATGGCCATCAAGGACCTTATTGCCGCGGTGCGCGGCGATGCTGTGTCGGATGATGTCAAACGCATAGCGCGCGATCTGCCGTATCGCGACTTCATGACGGTCGGCGTGCTTGCCAACAAGCTCAAGATTCGCAACACCACGAACATCCGCACCGTCGGCAATATCGTGCCGGACACCTGGATCTACATCCAGGAACGCGACGTGAAGCTGTGCCGTTTGCAGATCTTCAACAACTGGTCGCCGTACATGGTCAAGGACCCGGAGAACACCGCCTGGGTTGGGCTGGAATACATGTGTGACGAAAAAGATGACATATGGAAGATGAGCGATGCGGACTTCATCGCCTTTGCCGTCGACGAGTTGGTGAAGATCGATATCGTCGAGCGTGCCGACATCCTCGACACCTGCCGCATCCGCATCGAAAAAGCCTATCCTGCCTACTTCGGCACCTATGACGAGTTCGACACCGTGAAGGCCTACCTGGATTCCATCGAGAACCTGTTCTGCATTGGTCGCAACGGGCAACATCGCTACAACAATCAGGACCACTCGATGCTCACCGCCATGGAAGCGGTGCGCTGCATGGTCGACCCGAGCGTGCCGCGCTCGACCCTGTGGTCGGTCAATACCGAACAGGAATATCACGAGACGAAGAAGAGCTGAGCATGAAGCTGAGGTGCCCGGCCAGTCGTTCGGATATGTCGTTTTCATCTGACATATGTCGCTTCCTGCGAGCCTTGCTGTTCAGCGTGCTGGCGATCAGCGCAGCCTTATGGCTGAGTTGGCCACGCTTCTCCGTGCAGGCTCTGGTCGCGCACGACCCGAGCAGCAAACCCGCACTGCCTTGGGTTTTCCACAGCATCGGCGACGACAACCAGCTATCGGTCGGTCTCGACGTAAGCTGGCTGACGCCGCGCTCCTGGCTGATCAAACCCGACGACGATCTGCGCAAGATCGTCATCAATGGCAATAGCATACCCCTCGACGGCGTACGTCCCGGTGGTCTGCAGGACTACACCAATGGCTTCGTAATCGATCTGAGCCCGTATCTCGCCAAGGGGCACAACGAGATCGTATTTTTCGTGGACAACCATGGCGGCGATGGCGGCCTCGATATGCGTCCAATGCTCGGTGCATGGCGCTGGAGTCTCATCGGTATCGGCTTTCTACCGCTGCTGTTTGGCCTAGCTCGGCTGTTTCGTTTGCGCGGAACGCAGACAGCAGTGCTCTGTCTGGCACTTGTCGTTCTATGCTGCTATTGGTCGGCCACGCCATGGAATGTTCGCACACATGATGTGAGCAATGGCGATGGCCATTTCGACTACATCGTCTACGTCGCCACGCACCTGGCGCTACCGAATCCGATGCAAGGCTGGACCTTCTATCACCCCCCCGCGTACTACATGCTGGGTGCGGTGGTGTACCGCTGGGCGCAGTGGCTGTCGCTGCCGGCTGCAGAATCGATGCAAGCGCTTTCGCTGGCGCTGTGGCTGGTCTTCCTCGCTGCCTCGGCCGGCACGCTACGCCTGGTCTTACGCAATCGTCATGGTGCGCTGATTGTCGCCACGATTGCTGTCGCCTTCTGGCCTTCTGGCATCATCCACGGACTGCGCATCGGCAACGATGCGGCACTCTATGCAAGTGTCGCAATTGCCACCTGGTTCATGATCCGTTGGTGGCGGGCGCGCCGACGTACCGATCTGTGGGCATTTGCCACCGTCACGGCGTTGTCCTTGCTGTGCAAGAGCAACGCTACGGTGCTACTCGGCGCAGGCGGTATATTGGTATTGAGCACATTGCTGTCGACATTGTTCCGCCACAAGGCTTACAAGAGACGCCGCGCATTTGTCGACCTTGCCATCTTTTCCGGCGTGGCCGGCTGCGGACTGGCCCTGAGCTTCGCCGTGCGCATCTACTACTACCTGCGAGGCGACATTTCCAATTGGCTCATTGCCAATGTCGGCGGTCTGAGTTCCGGGTTGCGCGTACCGGTCGATATCAAGAGCTTCCTGCCTCTCGATATTCCCACATTTCTCACCGTGCCATGGATGGACCCCGGCAACGATGCAAGCGGCCGTGCCAATTTCTGGAATTACCTGCTGCGCTCATCGCTGAGTGGTGAATTCTCATTCGATGGCGCACTCCATCGCACGCTCGCCATCCTGTGGGGCATCGTGCTGCTGGCCTTGTGCTGGGTGGCGCTCGATCGCTTCGCACATGATATGAAACGAGGCATGGGGCGCGATCTTTACCGCCAGCGACCGTGGCTGTTGTTGTCGATATTCTGGCTGGCCAGTCTGCTCGCTTTGCGCATTCAGTTGCCGTTTTCCTGCAGTAACGACTTCCGTTACGTGCTGCCCATCCTGGTGCCCGCTGCGCTGTATTGGGCAAGCGGTGGTCGCGTTGCCCGTATTCTGGTTATGCTTATGGCATTGTTGTCGGCGCTCTTCTTCGTGAGCTTGTAGACGGATCGGTGCTAGCGCGCCGCCAGATGCGCCAATGCGCCCAGTCCCGCGGCGCGTCCGCTGGCAAAACAGGCCGTCAGCAGATAGCCTCCCGTGGGCGCTTCCCAGTCCAGCATCTCGCCGGCACAAAAGACACCGGGCAGCTTACGAATCATCAGGTTTTCATCGAGGCTTTCGAAACGCACGCCACCAGCGCTGCTGATCGCTTCATCGATGGGACGCGGCGCCCTCAACCTGACCGGCAAAGTCTTGATTGCCGCAGCAAGCTTGTGTGCGTCGGCAAAATCTTCTGCCGGCAGACACTCGCGCAGCAATGCCATCTTGACGCCCTTGATACCGGCACGGCTCTGCAAATGGCTCGACATCGAGCGCGAACCGCGCGGGTGCGCAACCTCTGCCGTGACACGCGCCAGGTCCTTGCCCGGAGCGAGATCGAGCAACAAGGTCGCGCTACCTTGCGTATTGATCTGTTCGCGCAGCAGTGCCGACAAAGCGTAGATCAGACCACCCTCGACCCCGTTTTCCGTAACGACAAATTCGCCCTGGCGCATCTTAAGAATGCCGTTGGCATCAACGCAACTGGCGGTCACTGCCTTCACCGCTTCGCCCGCAAAGCGCTCGCGCAGATGCGCACTCCAGTTCGCGTCGAAACCGCAGTTGGCCGATTGTAGTGGCGCCACGTCCACACCTTGATCGCGCAGCCACGGCACCCAGGCACCGTCCGAACCTAACCGCGCCCAGCTCGCACCGCCGAGGGCAAGGACAACGGCATCGGCATCGACGTGGCGTTCGCCGTCGGGTGTCGCAAAGTGCAAGCGATAGCGCCCTGCTTGCATCGGTTGAATGTCTCCCCGCCAACGATGCCGTACATGGAACATCACACCTGCGTCACGCAGGCGATGCAGCCAGGCGCGTAGCAATGGCGCCGCCTTCATATCGGTCGGAAAAACGCGGCCCGATGAACCGACGAAAGTCGTGATGCCAAGTGCATGAATCCAATTGCGCAAGGCGCTCGGCCCGAAGGCCTCGATCAGCGGTGCAAGCTGCGTTTGGCGTCCAGCGTAGCGCGCGAGAAACGGTTCGATAGATTCTGAGTGCGTGATATTCATGCCGCCCTTGCCCGCCATGAGAAATTTGCGTCCCATGGAAGGCATGGCGTCGAACAGCTCAACGCATACGCCGCCCAGCGCCAACGCTTCGGCAGCCATCAAACCGGCGGGGCCGCCGCCGATGACGACGACTCGTCGGGATTGCATGGGAACGATTTCAAGCATGTGAAGGGTCGCGACAAGTGAAGCCAGATTGAAACGCTTCTCGCAATCGCGAGCAGGGTTGCCACTCTACCGCGGAACAATCCGTCGCATAGGGAAGCCGGAAATTGGCGACCGTGGCGCACGACAGTGACGAGTCCGTTGATGAATTGGCCCGCCAGCTCGCGTTGCCACGTGCCATCATGCACGTGCTTGGTCGCTCTATCCTGTGTATCGCCACATGCCGCTGCCTGTTCTCTATTCATTTTGCCGCTGCCCCTACGCAATCCGCGCTCGTCTCGCTTTGCAATACGCCGGCATCAAAGTGGCGTTACGCGAAGTGGCGCTGCGCAGCAAGCCGGCCGAATTGCTGGTGGCATCGCCGAAGGGCACGGTGCCTGTACTGCAATTGAGCAACGGCGAGGTGCTCGAAGAGAGCATTGATATCATGCGCTGGGCCTTGGTACAGGCTGATCCACAGGGCTGGCTCTCACCGCACGGCGCCGCCGGTGACGATCTGATCGCCCTCAACGATGGGCCGTTCAAGGTATTGCTGGATCGCTATAAATACGCGAATCGCGATGCAGGTCGCGGCAGCGAAAAAGCAGCCGCCGAGTGGCGTGACGCTGCAGTCGAAATGCATATAGCGCCGCTGGCGCGACGCCTGCAGACAACACCCTATCTGTTCGGCGAGAAACCGGTGCTGGCCGACATGGCCCTCCTGCCGTTCGTGCGGCAGTTTGCACAGGTCGATGCGGAGTGGTTCACGGACTTGCCTTATCCGGCTTTGCGCGCGTGGCTGGAGAAATTGCTCAGCACGGAACTGTTCGCTTCAGTCATGGACAAGCGAGCACCGTGGAAGGCCACAGATCCAGTGACAATTTTCTGACTCAGCAGGCTCGGCCCTTCGTAAAAGGCCGGCCGCCTTTATCGTTCCCGCGAGCGCATTTGCAGTCCCGCGGGAACAATGGTGAAGCGCTTACAGTGCTGCGTCCTTGAGCTTTTTCAGTGCACGTGCCTTGATGCGCACCGAAGCGGGCTTCGGATCGAACCAGCGTTCTTCACCCGTGAACGGGTCCTTGCCGAAACGCTTCTTCTTGGCGGCGATTTGCTGCACGCCAATCTTCAGCAAACCGGGCAGCGTGAATTCGCCAGCGCCCTTCTTGTGGACCGAACCCAGGATGGTCGTCTCGAGTGCGGCCAGAATCGCCTTGACGGCCTTCGGCTCGACGCCAGCTTGCGTGGCGAGGTAAGTCGCCAGACTCGCTTTGGTGAAGCCTTCCTTGATGGGTTTGACTGCTGCCGTAGCGGCGGGCGCTTTCGCAGGCGCTTTTTTCGCTGCGGTAGCGGGCTTGGTGGCCTTTTTTGCCACAGGTGCTTTTACTGCTTTCTTTGCCGTTGCCATAGGTATCCGTGGTATCCAAAAAGTAAGAGAAAAGGGAACCGTCCCCACACTTCAGAGACGATGCGCTGATCAACACATAAGGTCGAGCATGGATGATTCTAGCGGAGTGTGTGACGCTTGTGCGCCACTCTGCAGAAGAGATGGAACAACTTTCCCCGACAAATGCGTGTGGCGCAACGCGAAACCTCGCGCCTTGCCAGTTCGATCAGCGCATTTGCACCGCCTCTGTCACCGCATGACAGCACAGCAGGCACTATTGCGGCTTCATGCATACAGCATTTACCAGCGTTTCTTCACGCTGTTGTGGTACAGGGAATCCGAGTGTTTCCATCAAGCCAAGATCCTCGCGGCTCCACCACAGATACGGCAGATTGATACGTTCGGGCGACAGCTCGAAGCCTGCAGCGCGAATCATCGCGACGTACTCCTCTGCTGTTTTCTGCACTTCCATGGGGTGGCGAAAGAAAAAGCGAATCACCCAGGAATGAATGTAGCGTTTGGTCGACTCTGCAAAGAGCAACACGCCACCGGGCTTGAGCACACGGAAGAATTCAGCCATCGCTGCTTGCTGATCGACGATGTGATGAAAGGTCTGGTGACAGAAGATGAGGTCGAAGGACGCATCCGCAAACGGCATGCTTTCCGCATACGCGTGATGCAGTTCGACCTTGCATGTGCAGTCCGCCGCTGCGCGCCCTGCACGCGAGAGCAGGTCGGGTTCGGCGTCGGTGGCAACGATCAGCTCGGACTTGAAGTGTTCGGAGAGTTGGGCAAAGGAATGACCGAAGCCGCAACCCACATCGAGGATGCGCGGATAACGCTCCACGTTGGCAGGCATCAACGGCCGCAGTAGCGAGAGCGCACGCGCAATGACATGCTTCTTCCAGATGTACGAGTTGATGAACCAGTTGCCGAAGCGCGTCTCTTCGATAAAAGGCAGGAGCGGGGCGTTCATTTTGAATCGGCTTCAGTATGGGTAGAAAGAGGCGCAAGGATAAGTCATCGTCGCTTGCAACGGTCATGCGAAAACATCGGCACGGCCCTCAGGCTTCAGCTTCGTCGGGCGGACGAGGCCAGCGTGGCAAGATCATATAAATGCCGTGAGGTTTGCGTCTGCCTTCGGCCGCGCCACGTTGTGCGATCATCGCAAAAAAACGCGCCCCTGGCCGAGGCTCGATCAGCAATGATACAAACCCTCCGCGCACATTCAACCCGACAAGGAACAGACAATGCATATCACGCTCAAGCGCCGATTGCTGCCGGCATGGCTGGCCGTTGCGTCCTTCGCTTTGCCCACGGACGCGCTTGCGCAAGCGTCGGATCCGGCGATTGAACTACAGGTCATCCCACAATCCATCGACCACGATAGCCTGCTACTGACCTGGCGCAAGCCCGATACGCGTGCGCGCATAGCCGGCTACGAAGTGTTCATGGATGGCGAACTGCTGGACAACGCGCAAAGCAATGCACGCAAGTACTCGCCGGCACAGCGCTACATCGACCAGTTCTATGCCGATGACGTTAAGAACATTCACGTCAAGGTCGCGCAGCACAGTTTCTTCGTTGAGGGCCTTGCACCTGCCAGCACACATCAATACCGGGTTCGCGCAGTCTTGGTCGATGGCTCGCGCTCGCCGGACAGCGCGGTGGTTACCGCACGCATGGCAAATCTGCCGAAGCTGTGCGACATCGTTGCGCAGGGCGCACGTGCAGATGGCCTCACACTCAACACCGCCGCCATCCAGAAAACCATCGAGCAATGCCCCGACGGCGGCATCGTTCGCATTCCAAAGGGCACATTCAAGAGCGGCGCGATATTTCTCAAAAGTCACATGACATTGGAATTGGTCGAAGGCGCGACGCTGTTGGGCTCGGAGCATGCCGAAGACTACCCGCTCACCAGCAGGCGCCCCGCCTCACTGATCAACGCCATCGCGCCGACCGGCAAAGCCGCCGACGACTTCGGCGACATCCGCATCGTCGGCAAGGGTGTGATCGATGGCAACGGCTGGAAACGACAGGCCGGAAAGGAGGCGACAGATGAAATAGGCCGCGCGCTGCCGCAGTACATCGCCGCCAACAACAAGAGCGTGCTCGGCGACGGCATCCTCGCCGCAGCGCAAGTGAAACAGGCGCTGGACGAAGGGCTGTCTGCGCAAGTCGCCTATGGCCAGCGACGCGCCAGCCTGATGACTTTGCACGGCGTGCATCGGCTCTACATCTCAGGCATTACGCTGCGCAACCCCGCCTTTCACGGCGCCGTGGTGCAGAATTCCGAGAATGTCGTCGTCAATGGCATTCGCGTCGAGACCTTCGACGCCAACAACGGCGACGGTATCGAGTTCGGCAACAGCCGCAATGTCTCCGTCATGAACAGCGTCTTCGACACCGGTGACGACTGCGTCAACTTCGCGGCCGGCGCAGGCGAAGACGCAATCGGGCGTCCGCCGCAACAGTTCGCATGGATCTTCAACAACTATTTTCGCCACGGCCACGGCGCCGTCGTGATTGGCAGCCACACTGGCGCATGGATCGAAGACGTTCTGGCCGAGGACAATGTCATCAACCAGACCTGGAGCGGCCTGCGCGCCAAGAGCAACAGCATCAACGGCGGTGGTGGCCGACGCATCGTCTATCGCGACAACGCTCATCGCGATACGCGGCGCGAAGCCTTCATCATTACGCTGGACTATGCCGACAGCAACGCCGTGATTGACTACAGGCCGGCAAAAATATCGGCGAAGTTCGAGGACATCCTTGTACAACACAACTCGGTGGAATTCACCGACATCGCTTCAGCCAGAAGACCGCCGGCTTATAACGCCATTGTCATACGAGGCGACCGAAAGACCAACACCTTGCACGAACGCGTCGTCTTCAACGATCTGATATTGGTGAACGCGCCGCCCATCAGAATCGACGGCCTGCGTAACGGCGAGCTGCGCGACATCACGTTTGTCGACTACGCAGGCCAGGGCGAGCCGTGGACGATCACCAACGCGCCGGGCATGTCGGTGGTGAATGTGAAGCAGACCATCTCAGCCAGGACGCCACCAGTGAGCACCGCGCCCGCAAGGTCCACATTGCCGTAACACGATGATCATGCGTTGCGCAGGCGGGCTCGGTAAGCGTGGCTGCCGGTGGGCGGCAGTCGGCATCGGGTCGGTCAGGCATGAGCAAGAATGGGCTCTAGTGGTGTGCTTGCGAAATTTCGATACCACGTGATTCCATCGTCATTCCGGCGAAAGCCGGAATCCAGTACGGTGCCTCCGAGTCTGGATCCCGGCCTTCGCCGGGATGACGGTATGTGGAGGTTGCATGACTTACAAAGCACTACACCAGAAACTCACCATCCCCAACCTGCACACCCAAGGCGTTGAAGATTTATCTGGAGCTGGCACCGACGCGGAGTAGTCTGATTTCTGTTTTTTCTAAAATGACAATGTCCTGTCAATTATTCCAGCATGAA
Organism: Rhodocyclales bacterium; assembly: GCA_028292505.1. Lineage (GTDB taxonomy): Bacteria > Pseudomonadota > Gammaproteobacteria > Burkholderiales > Rhodocyclaceae > Viridibacterium. The sequence goes on along the minus strand of JAQGMF010000013.1, from coordinate 20,560 downwards.
GGCTTGCATGAAGGCTTTTATCCCGCCTCGTCGGCAAGCGAAAAGGCGCTTGCCATACGCTCGCACTCCGCGCGCGAGATGGACAGGGCACTGGCTACATCGCGCCACTGACTTACCACCTCGGCCATGAAGGCAATCTGTTCGCTGGCGTCCTTTGCGGAAACGCGGAACAGGGGCGCGACGCTCCTGGCAAGACCAAGGTCGAGTTCGTTGTCATGTCCATCGACCAGCAGCTTGAGCCCCGTGCCGCGCGGATCGGGATTGACGTCGAAGGGGGGCGACAATCGCCAGCCATCGGCCGTGAGCAGGAAACCATGATTGCGCAGATGATCGTCGCAATTTGACACCAGCATATTGAAGACGATGCGCAGCCAAAGCTGACGCAGATCGCCGTTCGGCTCCGCACCGTGGCGGATGATCCCTTCGGCAATCTGCAGGTAGGAGGCGCCCGTCGTGAAGTCGGCTCCATCGCTCTGCCCGGTGAGCGTCATGGCCGAGGCGAAGTGCACGCGGCGACCGACCGCATCACGGTCAAAGCGCGCGATGCGGAAAGTGTGATGCGATGATTTGTTATAGCGCACCGCCACGCCGCGCGGCGGGCTTAGTCGTCACGATGTCAGGTTTGCCAATCTAAACCGGTCTACGCTTTCAGAGACGGCTTGAAACTTGCGGATACGGATGCCACCTCATCTACGCTTGCATCTTCTTACTCTTTCCCGCACCAACGCAGGAGCCTCGAATGCCCGACTATCGCAAGACCCCCGAAGCCATTGCCCGCCTCACACCCGAGCAGTTCCGCGTCACGCAGAAGAGCGGCACCGAATATGCCGGCACTGGCGAACACCTACACAACAAGGCGCCCGGCATTTACGTGGACATCGTGTCCGGCGAGCCGCTGTTTGCTTCCAGCGACAAGTATGAGTCTGGCTGCGGCTGGCCGAGCTTTGCCAAGCCCATCGAGCCGACCAACGTCGCCGAGTTGCGCGATGTGACGCACGGCATGATCCGCACCGAAGTGCGCTCGGCGAATGGCGATAGTCACCTTGGGCATGTGTTCGAAGACGGGCCGGCGGATCGGGGCGGGCTGCGCTATTGCATCAATTCGGCCTCGCTGCGCTTCGTGCCTCGCGAGGAGATGGTGGCGCAGGGCTATGGTGATTATCTCGACCAGGTGGAGGACGTGCGATGAGCGAAGCAAAGACCGAACGTGCAGTGCTGGCAGGCGGTTGTTTCTGGGGCATGCAGGAGCTGATTCGTCATCAACCGGGTGTCATATCGACGCGCGTGGGCTACACGGGTGGCGATGTGCCGAGCGCGACGTATCGCAACCATGGCACGCATGCCGAAGGCATGGAGATCGTTTTCGATCCGTCGCGGATCAGCTATCGGCAATTGCTCGAATTCTTCTTCCAGATCCACGACCCGAGCACGCCCAATCGCCAGGGCAATGACTCTGGCATGAGTTATCGCTCGGGCATCTATTACACGAGCGAAGAGCAGAAGCGCGTCGCGCAGGACACGATCGCCGACGTGGATGCGTCAGGCCTGTGGCCCGGCAAGGTCGTCACCGAGGTGGCGCCGGCCGGCCCTTTCTGGCAAGCCGAGCCGGATCACCAGGACTATCTGCAGCGCATTCCAAACGGCTATACCTGCCACTTCGTGCGGCCGAACTGGCGTTTGCCGAAGCGTGCTGCGTAGAGTGGCGCGTCTGAGGTCAGGTGTTTCATCGTTCTGGCCAAAAGGCCTCACTTTATTTGTGGGCGCGTCCCTCTTAGCAAAGGGCGAAAACCTTCTTTATATCGGATGACGGCCGCATGCAATTATCTGTCTGGACAGTTGCGTAGGGCGGAGTGAGAACTCCGCCGTGTGGGCTCCCCTATCGTGTGCGGCGGAGTTGTACGCCGCCCTACGTCGAGCTCTACGTTGGGTGCTGGTAGCGCGACTCCTGCGTGCGGCCGCCGTAGCCATAGGCTGCCGCGCGTACGTCCTGCACGTAGATGTAGCTCTCTTCGTGCAGCTCGCCGAGGATCTTACGGAAACCGTCGAAGGCTTCGCGGATGTACTTTGCCTTCTCGTCCTTGGTGTTGGTCTCGTCAGTGATCTTGATGTCGAAGTAGAAGCTCGCGAGTTTGTGCTCGGCGAGTGACTTGCCGGCGATGATCCAGTCTTCCGGGTCGACATAGTCGATAGCGATGGCCGTGACCTTTGGGTCCTTGTGCAAGATGCGGCTGGTCAGTTCGATGAGCAATGTGGCGACGCGTTGGGTGGTTTCGCGTGATTTCTGCGTGCCGAGTTTTACGTTGAGGATGGGCATATCGTTCTCCGTTCATGAGTTCATGTATAGTTAGTAATGCAACTATATGGTGTTGAAAATGGGCTGACGGCAGTGCTGCTTCGTCTCAGCCCAGCGAGTTGCGAATGTCGCGCAGTTGTCCTACTACGTTGCTGAAGGCCTCGGTGCCGAGCTGCTTCTTGAGACGCTTCGTCACGGCGCCACTGGCGTCATTGAGGCCGCCCTCAATGGCTCGCGCCTGCTTCGTCGGGTAGATTTCCCACTCGCGTCCGTCATTGGCCGAGCTGCGCCGCTCGATGAAGCGCTTCTCCTGCAAGCCGTCGAGCAGCCGCGTCGCCGTCGGCCGCGCGATGGTCATCATGTCTGCCAACTCGCGCTGCAAGAGGCCTGGCTGATTCAATACCGTGCGCAGCAGGAAGGCCTGCGGCGGTGACAGCTCGAAGGGCTTGAACGCAGTCGTCCATTCGCGTTCAAGCAAACGCGATAATGAAGTGGTGTTGAAGTAGAGGCATTGATCGAACATGGCTTCAATCTAGCAATATATGGTTAGTTATGCAACTAATTTTGGGGGGGGCGTAGGGCGGAACGCGAAGCGGTTCCGCCGCATCGGCCGCTTATCGAGCAATCATCATTGCGAAGACATGGTGATATATGCAAGAAGGAGGCCGCCTTTGGCGGCTGGCGGAACCTCCTGCGGAGTTCCGCCCTACACCGCGATCGCTGCGTTGCTTAACTCGATCAGATACGGCAATGGGTAAATGCCACGTGCATGGCCATCGGAGAAATGCAGGTTGAGTGCGCCGCTGCCGACGGCCTGTATCGTTTGCAGGGTCACTCCTGAACTGACGATGACGCCGCCGGCACGCTGCAGCGCTGTGCATTCGGCGCAGCGGCAAGCGGCGCGCAAGCGGCTGTAGCTGAGCTCGCTCTGGGTGCCGTTGTCGAACTGCAGGGACATGATGGCGCGGGTATCATCGGTCTGGATGCTGAGGATTTGCATAGGGGTCCTTTCCTGGCATCAGCCATTAACGATATTGCATACGCCGCCGGGGCCGACTTCAGTGGCGAAACCACCGAGGGCGCCGTCGTGCAACTCTGTGCCCATGGCGGCCAGACTTTCTTCGCGGATGAGTTGCCGCAGTTGCTGCACGAGGGTGGCGAAGGCCGGACTTGAGGTCATTTCCGCCGTGCGCGGGCGTGGCAGGTCGACTTTGATCTCGGCCTTGATACGCCCCGGCCGCGCGGTCATGACGTAGATGCGATCGGAAAGAAAAATGGCTTCGTCGATGTCGTGCGTGATGAACAGCACCGAGAGGCGGAAGCGTTGCCACATATTGGTGAGAATTTCCTGCATCACCACGCGCGTCTGCGCGTCGAGTGCGCCGAAGGGTTCGTCCATCAGCAGCACCTGCGGCGACGTGGCGAGCGCGCGCACGATGCCGACGCGCTGCTTCATGCCGCCGGAGAGCTGATCGGGATAATGATTTTCGAAAGCGAGAAGGCCGGCGAGACCCAGCAGCGTGCGCGCCGAGGATTCGCGCGCGAAGCGCCGCATGCCTTTCATCTTGAGACCGAACTCGACGTTCTGGCGCACGCTGAGCCACGGGAACAAGGAGTACTGCTGGAATACGACGCCACGCTGGATACTCGGACCGTCGACCGGCACGCCGTCTACGGTTACGCATCCGTCATTGCCTTTGATGAAGCCGGCGACGACATTGAGCAGGGTGGATTTGCCGCAGCCCGACGGGCCGATGATGGTGACGAATTCGCCGGGCTTGACCTCGATGCTAGCGTCATCGACCGCCAGCACTTCTTCATGGCGGCTGGTAAAGCGCACGCTGAGGTTTTCTACGCGTATCCAGCCGCGCGAGGCTTGCGCGCTGGCGTCGGCCGGCGCATGGGGTGTAGCGAGTTCCATCAGCTTAGCTCCTGATTCTGGCGCGCCGCCCAAGGCATGAGCCAGCCGCCAACAAGGCGGATGACGCCCGAGCAGACAAGACCGAGTACACCGATGACGATCATGCCGAGCACGATCTCGGAATAGCGCACGAGGGAATAGGCTTCCCAGGTGAAATAGCCGATACCGAACTGGCCGGAAATCATCTCCGCTGCGATGAGCGACACCCACGCGACGCCCATGCCGATGGTGAGGCCGGTGAAGACGTGCGGCAGCGAGCCCGGCAACACGACATGCCAGAACAGCGCGACGCGGCTTGCGCCGAGGCTGCGCGCCGCGCGCACCAGCACCTTGTCGAGCGACTGCACGCCCTGGATGGTGTTGAGCAGGATCGGGAAAAAGGAACCGAGAAAGGTGATGAAGACAATGCTGACCTCGTTGGAAGGCCACAGCATGATGGACATGGGCACCCATGCGATGGCGGGAATCGGCCGCAGGATTTCCAGTGCCGGAAATATCAGTTCGCGCGCCACGCGATTACGCCCGAGCAACAGGCCGATCGGAATCGCGAGCACGGCGGCAACGCTGAAGCCAGCAAGAATGCGCCGCAGGCTTAGACCGACGTGGCGCTGAAAGCGCGCATTACCGAACAGACTGGTCGCGTCGTCGAAGACGGCTTCGGGTGAGGGGATGTTATTGAAGCGAATGTAGAAATCGAGCTTGTACTTCACCGCGAAATGCCATGCGGTTATTAGAATGGTCAGTGACAGCGCGGAGAGCAGCCAGGTTAGAAGCGTGCGGGGGGCAATGCCGCGCGCACGGCGCTTCACGACAGCTGGCGGACGCGCGAGTGGCTGCGCCAAGGGAGGTGCTGCCGCTGGCTCGGCGATCGGGATGATCTGCGCCTCAAGATGCGTTTCTTCGAGCGCTTTGTCTGCGTCGAAGCTTTCCAGTTTGTGTGCCGTCAGCATATCTATTGCTCCGTTACTGCTATTTGTGTCGCGCTTCGTTTGCTAGCTTGCAACTGCTTCGATGCCGTTCCCCTCTCCCGGCCTACGGCCACCCTCCCCCGAGGGGGAGGGAACAGCAATGTGCGGTGTCTGCCGTCCCCTCTCCATTAGGGAGAGGGTGGCCGTAGGCCGGGAGAGGGGAACGCGTTGAACATTTGCGAGCCCTTACACTACTTCACCAGCGCCAGCACCTGCTCATAGTCCAGCACCTTGCCGCCACTTTTCGCCGCATAGGCTTCAGCATCCTTCTTCAAGAGGAAGGGGTCGATCGACAGGTTCTTCGGGTCTTTGTCGCTAAAGGCAAAGAAGGCGTGGTTGGCAAACAGCTTGATGTTCAGATTCTGATCAAACAAAAATGCCACGCCGATCTGCTTGCCCTGCGCCTGCAAGGCCTTGATTGCGCCGAAGGTGCACACTGCGGAGCTGTAGGCGGTCAGTTCGCCGGTCTTCAACCAGATCTCGCCGGCTTCGATCGATTTGCCGATGGGCTTCTTGCAGAACGGGTCTTTGCCGGTGACTTCAGTGCTGGCAAAGCTGGCCTTCTGTTTGTCATAATCGTCGCCGCGCTCCTTGAAGGCCTCGCGAATATAAGTTTCGTCTGCCCAGGCGTCGACGTCGAAGGTCTTCACACGGCCCATGCGTTGCAGTACGCCAGTGTCATACTTGATGGTTTCGATCCATTTCGCCTTGATCGTCGGGTCGAGGGTGTGAATGCCTGCCGGGCCGAGGAACATGTAGACTACTTCCTTGTCGATATGCGTCCACTCTGCAATCTTCTCCGCCGCTTCCTTCGGGTTCTTGCGCACCCAGTCGTTGGCGTCCATGAGCGCTCTCAGATAGGCGACGACGAACTCGGGATATTGCTTGGCGAAATCGTCGCGCACGACGATGCCGTGGAAGGTCGGCAGCTTGGTCTCGACACCGTCATAGATCTTGCGGGCAAAACCTCGGAATGGCAGCAGCTCGGCGAAGGGTACGAAGTCGGCGTGTGCGTCGATCTTCTTCTCCTGCAGATTGGTGGTGCCAACCTCGGGCGTCTGCGAAGAAAGATCCCAGAAGTCTTCCTTCCAGCCATGGTCTTCCATCGCCTTGAGGACCATGCCGTGAGCGGCTGAACCGAAGGGCACAGAGATCTTCTTGCCCTTCAGGTCGGAGAGTTGGTAGTAGGGCGAATCCTTGTTCACTACGATGCCGTTGCCTGCGCCATAGAGGTTGTAGGCGATGACGGCGATCAGACGACTCTTGGTTTCCGTGCCGGCCTGGAAGGTCGCGCCATTCACCAGCAGGGGGTAGTCACCCATCATGCCGATCTGCAGCTTGTTAGCGATCATGCCGTTGGTGACGGGCGGGCCGGAGGTGAAGTTCTGCCAGTCGATGGTGAACTTGATGTTGGCATATTTGCCAGTCTTGGGCATGTACTTGTCTAGCAGCCCGAGCTTCTCGATGACGATGCCGCCGGTGACGGTATTGGTCGTCGTGCTTTGCGTGCCGATACCGACGACGACTTCTTGCGGGGCCGCCAGCGCTTGAATGTCTGGCAGAAGAAACGCCAGCGCTGTGCAGGCAAAGACATATGTTCGCAATTTTCTGATCGACACTCTCATGCTGTTTCTCCCTTGAAACATTTGCGCTACCGACGTTGATAGCTCACTTCATTGCTTCCAAATCTTTCATTCCGTCATTCCCGCGAAAGCGGGAATGACGTTGTCTTTTCATCAGGCGCCCTGTGCCGTCGCAATCCGCCCCAGCGCGATGCGCGACAGTTTGCGTACATCCGGGTCGGCGTCGTTTGCGGCGACTTCCAGCGCTGGCAGCGCACGCGCGTCGCCCAGTTCGCCCAACGCAATCGCCGCTTCCTTGCGTAGATTGCTGACTGTGTGACCGAGCGCATCGATCAGTACGGTCAGTGCCTGCACTGCACGCATCTTGCCAAGCGCTCGTGCGCTGGCCACGCGCACTTGCCAGTATTCATCCTGCATAGCCTCGGTGAGCTTACCGGCCGCGCTGATGCGCTTGTTCTTGCCGAGGGTATGTGCCGCCTCCTCGCGCACCAGCCAGGCGCTGTCCTTGAGGGCGGCTTCGAGCGCGGGGATCACTTCGTCCACGTCGGCATAGCCCAGCGCGCCGACGGCGACCTTGCGCACGTCTGCTTCCGTATCTTGCGTGGCGATGCGCGTGAGCGTCGGCAAGGCGGCGGGTTTGCGCAGGTAGGCGAGCACACCCACGGCTTCGCGGCGCACGGCGGCATCGGCTGAAGCCGTTGCGTGCATCGCCGGTTCGAACGCGGCGTCGACCTTGAGGGCACGCAAAGCGCGCAGGGCTGCAGCCTGCACGCCAGGTTCGCTGTCTTCTGCCATGCCGAGTAGCAATGCGCCCCAGCGCGGCTCCTTGAGTTCGGCAAGTGTGTCAGCAACGGCCTGACGCACGGCCTCGTCGGAATCCTTAAGCATGGGCACGAGTGCGGCGACGACTTCTTGCTCTTCGACGCCTTCGAGCGCATGTGCCGCTTCGGCACGCACAGCTGCGCTCTTGTCGGCCAGCGCGACAGTCAGCAGCGCGATGTAGTCCTCTTCGTCGCCGTAGGGCAGGTCGAGCACCGCCACGCGACGCACTTCGGCATCGGGGTCGGCGAGGCGGGCTCGCAAGCCGCCTGATTCACTGAATGGATTGCTCATATTCTTGTCTCGCTCGTTTCGCTTATTTCGTCTCAGCTCCGTCATTCCCGCGAAAGCGGGAATCCACTCTGTGGCACCAACATCACGTAGAAGTGGATTCCCGCTTTCGCGGGAATGACGAATGTGTTTTATCTCAGCAGATATGGAATGCTCACCGTCACCGCATCCGTCGGGCAGTCGGTCTCGCAGGGCATGCAATACCAGCATTCGTCGTACTTCATGAAGGCCTTGCCCTTGAGCATGTCGATGGCGAGCACGTCGAGCGGGCAGACGTCGACGCAGACGGTGCAACCCTTATGCGCAATGCATTTCTCTTCGTCGATGACGACGGGTACGCTGGTCATGTTGGCGGCTAATGGCATGTCTATTTCCTTTCGTGATGCAGCTGCTTACGGCTACTTAGGCGGCGACCGGCTGGCGCACGACACGCAAACGGTCGTAGGCAGTCTTCTCGTGATCATCGAGCTCGACGACATAGGGCTCGATGGGGCGCTTGATGTGTTCCATTTCGCCTTCCGCGCTCTTGCGCAGATGGCAATGCACGAACCATTCCGCGTCGTTGCGTTGCGGGTAATCGACGCGATAGTGGTACAGGCCCCAGCGGCTTTCCTTACGGAACAGCGAGGCGCGCGCGGCCATCTCGGCGCAATCGGCGATGTGGTACACCTCCATGCAGCGCATCAGCTCGTGCGGATTGCTGGCGCACATCTGCTCCATGTCGGCGCGCACCTGGGCGATGCGGTCGAGGCCAATCTCCATCTTGCGAGTGACCTTCGGTGGTTGCAGGTAGTCGTTCACCAGGCGGCGCAATTTGTATTCGACCTGCGACGGCGGCAGGCCGTCAGTACGCAATAGCGGTGCGCCAACACGGGCAAATTCAGCGTCGATCTGCGCCTGGTCGATCACCGGTTTGGCGCTATCGGGATAGGTCTCGGCAATGTAGTCCGCCGCGTTCTCGCCGCAGAACCAGCCGTAGGTGAATGCTCCCAGCATATAGTTGTGCGGCACGGCGGCCATGTCGCCGGCTGAATAGAGCCCCTTCACCGAGGTCTCGCCGCGCTCGTTGATCCACACGCCGGAGGCGCTGTGGCCGCTGCAGAAACCGATCTCGGAGATGTGCATCTCGACCATCTTCTCGCGATAGTCGGTGCCGCGCCCTTCGTGGAAGCGGCCACGACTCGGGCGCTCGTTTGTATGCAAAATATGCTCTATGGTTGCGATGGTTTCCTCGGCAAGATGGTTCATTTTGAGGAAGACGGGACCATTGCCACTCTGCAACTCGTTGTAGAACTCCATCATCATCTGGCCCGACCAGTAGTCGCACTCGATGAAGCGCTCGCCTTTATTGTTGGCTGTGTAGCCACCGAAGGGACCGGTGACGTAGGCGCACGAGGGGCCGTTGTAGTCCTTGATCAGCGGGTTGATCTGGTAGCACTCGAGGTTGGCCAGCTCTGCACCGGCGTGATACGCCATGGCGTAACCGTCGCCCGCATTGGTAGGGTTTTCGTAGGTGCCGAACAGGTAGCCGGAAGTCGGCAGGCCGAGGCGGCCGGCAGCGCCGCAGCACAGGATCACGGCCTTGGCGCGTATGACAACGAAATCACCGCTGCGGCAATCGAAACCCATCACGCCGGCCGCTGCGCCGTTCTCGTCGAGCAGCACGCGCGTGGCGATGACGCGGTTGGTGACCTCGACACGCTTCTGCTTGAGCTGACGATAGAGCACCTTTTTCATGTGGTGACCTTCGGGCATCGGCAGCACGTAGGTGCCGATGTGATGGACCTTGCGCATGGCGTAGTCGCCGGTCTCGTCCTTCTCGAACTTCACGCCCCAACGGTCGAGCTCTTCGATGGTGCGATAGCTGTTCTTGGCATAGGCATACACCGTCGCCTGATTGACCACGCCGTCGTTGGCGGTGGTGATCTCTTTGACATATTGCTCGGGTGTGGCGTGACCGGGCACGACGGCGTTGTTGAGGCCGTCCATGCCCATCGAAATGGCGCCGCTGCGCTTGACGTTAGCCTTCTCCAGCAGCATCACCTTGAGCTGTGGGTTACGTTCCTTGGCCTTGACGGCAGCCATCGGCCCGGCAGTGCCGCCACCGACCACGAGCACATCGACTTCATGTTCTATCGTATTCATTCAGCATCTCCTGCTTGATCAGTGGAGGCGTGGGTGCCGACAGGGTTTCTGTCCACACGCATCCGGTACTGGAAGGCGTCGCCGCGGTAGTAGAGGTATTCGAAGTCGATGGGCTTGCCGTCGGCGCTGAAAGTCAGCCGCTCCATGCGCAGGATCGGCGCGCCTTCTTCGATTTGCAGCAGGCCGGCGAGGGTCTCGTCGGCGAGCATCGCCTCGATCTGCAACTCGGCCTTGCCCAACGATATGCCAAATTCATTTTCGAGCAGGGCGAAGATGTCGCGATGCGCGAGATCGCCCTGGCACAGGCGCGTGCCGATGGCGCGCTCGAAGTAACTGACGTCGACCGAGATCGGTTCACGATTGAGAAAACGCACGCGACGTATCTCGGTAACGGGCGTATTGGCAGGCAATTGCAGGTGCGTTGCGACGGCGAGGTCGGCCTCGACTTCGCGTTGCGCGATGACGCGGTTGAAGGTCTCGAAACCGCGCTTGCCCATGGCCTCGGCGAAGCCTTCGAGTTGGCCAAGTTCCTGGAAAGTCTTGGGCTTGGAAACGTAGGTACCCTTGCCATGAATCTTGAACAGCAGGCCTTCGCGCTGCAGGTCGCCCAGCGCCTGGCGCACGGTGATGCGGCTCACACCGAACAGTGCGATCAGCTCGCTCTCGGAAGGCAGACGCTCATGCGGCTTGTAGCGACCATCGAGAATGCGACCGCGCAGTTCCGTTTTGATTTGCGCGTACATCGGCTGTGGCGACAGGCGGATGACGCCTTGCAATGCGGACTGCGGCTCGGCTTTTTGCTCAGTGTTCTTCTCAGTGTTCTTGAGTGGCGTCTGCGACATCGGGCACCTTCGACCAACTTGTTATGACAAGTCACAACATGCAAGGCCTGTGCCAAATTTACGCTAGATCAAGAAAGCCCGCGCCAGGCTTGGCTGAGCACCAAAATCCGCGCCGCGCTCGTGGCGTTGCAGACTGTTGAAATCGCAGCAGCGCTGCTGCTTGTGGTGCGCCGATCGGTGCAGCCACACCATTTGCGTGCATCGCGCAGACGCCGTCTGATGCGAGAATAGGCGGTACGTATCGACGTTTGCCCCCCGCGCTTATCGCACGGACAAAATCATCACAGAAGAGCGCTAATGCCATGAAGAAGATCGGCCACGGTTTCGTCGCACGCCAGATTCGCGCCCACCAGAGGCTCGCCATTTCCGTCGTGGTCGGTGTCGTCGGCGCATGCTGCATACCGCACAGCATGGTGGGCCAGCTGATCACGCGCATCCTGCTTGGCTGGAACATATGTATGTGGCTTTACTTGTTGCTGGTCGGCGTGATGATGTGGCGATCCGATCCCAACAAGATGCGCTGGCGCGCCAGGACACAGGACGAAGGCAAATTCTTGCTGCTGATCCTCGTCGTGCTCACGGCCATCGGCAGCCTCGTGGCCATCGGCGCTGAGCTGGTGGTGGTCAAGGACATGACTGGCGTGGCGCGATCGACGCACATTGCGCTGGTGGCATTCACGATCATCGGTTCGTGGGCGTTCACGCACATCATGTTTGCGCTGCATTACGCACATGACTATTACGCCTCGCGACGGGCCGGTCCTGATGGCTGCCTGATCTTTCCGGGGACACCCGAGCCCGACTACGGCGACTTTGTGTACTTCTCCATCGTCATCGGCACTTCCGGTCAAACGGCGGATGTGAGCTTCGCCTCGCAAAGGATGCGCCGCGTCGGTACGGTGCATTGCGTGCTGTCATTTTTCTTCAATACCACGGTGCTCGCGCTGACCATCAACATCGCGGCAAGTTTGCTTTAGGGTATTTGTCCGACTGTAATGTGCTGCATGCACAATGCTGTGACGCGCTGGAGGTGCGTGATGCGAAAACTGTCTGCCCTGATCGTCTGGCTGTTTGTCTGCGCCTTTACCAGTCCGAGCGCCTTCGCTTGGGGCAGCGAAGGCCATCGTCTCGTCGCCGAGATCGCTGAGCACTACCTTACGCCGGTGGCGCAGAGAAAGGTACAAACCCTGCTGCGTGCCGAGAGCCTTTATGGCGTTGCAGGGTGTCCTGTCAAAACACTGGCCGATGCGGCCACGTGGCCGGATTGCCTGCGCGGTTTCGGCCAGACCTACGCACACACTTTCGCTTGGCATTTCGACGACATCCCGCTGTGCGGTGCGCCGGACAAGACTGTCTATTGCAAGGATGGGCAATGCTTGTCAACGCAAACGCAGCGATTGATCGGCGTACTTGCCGACAAGTCGGCACCGGTCAAGGATAGGCTCGAAGCACTGAAGTTTGTCGCTCATTTCATCGGCGACGCGCACCAGCCGCTGCATGCCACGGATAACGATGACCGCGGCGGCAACGAAATCCCTGTCAGCTTTTTCGGCGGCGCCTCGAAGTCAATGAATCTCCACCATGCGTGGGATACCGACCTGCTCGTCAAACTCATTGGAACGGACACCAATCCAGCCGGCACATTGGCGCTGCAGATCGATGACAAAGACATAAAAGCCTGGGGCACTGGCGATGTCAATGACTGGCTCAAGGAGTCGCATCAACTCGCCAAGGACGTGGCGTATGCCGACCTGCCCTCACCCCCTGCATGCGGTGCGAAGACGAGCAAACCGGAAACGGTTGGGCCGCGTTATTACAACAAGGTGAAAGATACGGTTGCGCTGCAGATCAAGCGCGCCGGGGTGCGGCTTGCGAAGGTGCTGAACGAGTCCTTGCGCTAAGCCTGCAACGGACACTACGCAACCAGCACACCTTTCCAGAAAGCCACGCGTCCCTTGATCTGCGCGGCGGCCTCTTTGGGCTCCGGGTAATACCAGCAGGCATCCACATTTTCCGTGCCATTCACTACCAGCGTGTAATAGCTCGCCGTGCCTTTCCACGGGCAGAAGGTGTGTCTGTCGCTGGACTTGACCAGGGCGTGATTGAGTGCCGATTCCGGAAAGTAGGGATTGCCTTCGACCATGACGGTGTCGTTACTTTCGGCGATGGTGGCGCCGTTCCAGGTGGCTTTCATAGTGCTTGCCCTCCAGTCAGTTTCATGCCGGCGCTTCGAGCCAATGCAGGCAGAACCAGCGTCGCGCGTCGCACCAGGTCGCAGCCGGGCGAAAGCCCGCTTCCATGGCCAGCGCGTGGAAACCCTCGAGGGTGAACTTGTATGAATTCTCGGTGTGAATCGAGTCACCCTCGGCGAAATGAAACCTCTCGTCGCCAATGTGTACGTTTTGGCTATGCAGGCTGATGAGGTGCATTTCGATACGCTGCAGCGCTGCGTTGTAAAAGGCGTAGTGCGCGAAATTGTCGACCACGAAATCAGCGTCGAGTTCGCGATTGGCACGCAACAGCAGATTACGGTTGAACGCCGCCGTCACGCCTGCAGCATCGTTGTAGGCCGCATGCAGAATCGCCGGGTCCTTGACCAGGTCGGTACCAATCAACAAACCGCCGCCGCGCAGCTGATTGGCAATCTGCCGCAAAAAACGGCGTGCTTCCTGCGGGTCGAAATTGCCGATGCTTGAGCCAGGGAAAAACCCGACGCGCGCACCGTGCCCCGGCATGCGCGGTGGCAACGCAACCGGGCGCGTGAAGTCGGCGACCACGGGACGAATTTCCAGCGACGGATAGGCTTCGCGCAAAGCGCCTGCGGAAGCGTGCAGATGCTCGCCGGAAATGTCGACGGGTACGAAGCGCTGCGGCCTGTGCAAGGCGTCGAGCAACAAGCGTATCTTGCGACTCGAACCGGCGCCGAACTCGACAATCTCCGCGTTGGGGCCGATACATGTCGCCATGTCATTGGCATGTTCGGCGAGGATGCCGATTTCAGTGCGTGTCGGGTAATACTCCGGCAGTTCGCAGATCTGATCGAACAACGCAGAGCCAGCCGCGTCGTAGAAGAATTTCGGCGAGACCTGGTAAGGTTTTGCCCGCAGTCCCGCCGTCAGCGCGCAGGCAAACTCGTCGGACTCGTTGCCGGGCAAAGTCTGGAACAACGACACTGTATTCATGATTCTCAGCGCTCCTCAAATGTCCTGTGCCAGGCGCAAGCCCGAAAATTGCCAGCGTGCCGCCGGTGGAAAAAAGTTGCGATAACTGGATCGCATATGACCTTCAGGCGTGGCGCAACTGCCGCCGCGCAATACGATCTGACCGACCATGAACTTGCCGTTGTACTCACCCACTGCGCCAGCCAGCGGCTTGAAACCGGGGTAGGGATCGTAAGAAGAGCGCGTCCATTCCCACACATCGCCATACATCTGCAACAGCTTCGGCGGCTCCGAGACCGCTTCGGACCTGGCAACCGCGTGCGGCTGCAAATTCGCCGGATCGAGGAAGCGCCCGTCGAACGGTATTTCGCTACTCGCCGCCTCCCACTCGAATTCGGTCGGCAGCCGCGCGTCCGCCCATTGTGCGTAAGCCGCGGCTTCGTAAAAGCTCAAATGACAGACGGGTTCGGTAGCATCGAGTTCGCGCAGTCCGTGCAAGGTGAAGATCTGCCATGCGCTACCGTTCTCGTCACGCTGCCAGTACAAAGGCGCATTCCAGTCCTGCAGCGTGCGCATCGCCCACCCGTCGGACAACCACAACTCGGGTCGATCGTAACCGCCGTCATCGATGAAGGCCTGGTATTCGCCGCAGCTGACACAGCGGTTGGCCAGCCGATAGGGGCGCAACAGGACTTCATGACGCGGCGTCTCGTTGTCGAACGCAAAGCCCGTTCCCGCGTGACCCACCTCGACCCGCCCGCCGGCGCAGTCCACCCACGACAGCGTCAGCACTTCCTGCGTTCGGTTGTTGATGCCTTTGACATATGCCGGTGACAAGGGATTGCGTGATAGCAGATGCTTGATGTCGGTCAGCAAGAGCTCCTGATGCTGCTGCTCGTGATTGAGGCCGAGCACCAGCAGCGGCTCCGCTGTCGACCACGCAGCAGCGTCGGCCGAGCCGATGAATGCGCGCATGGCCGCGTCGACATGCGCGCGGTAATCCATGATGGCCTGCAAGGCTGGCCGCGTCAGCAGACCGCGTTCGGCACGCGGGTGGCGCGCGCCCAGCGACTCGTAGTAGGAATTGAAAAGAAAATGGAAGTGCTCGTCAAAGACGCGATAGCCCGGAATATATGCCTTGAGCACGACTGTCTCGAAGAACCAGCTGGTATGCGCCAGGTGCCACTTCGTCGGGCTGGCGTCGGGCATCGACTGCACGCATTGGTCCTCTGCCGACAGCGGCGCAGCCAGTGTTTCGCTGAGTGCTCGCACCAGATCGTAACGACGCGACAATAATTCGCGCGCATCGAAAATTTTCGTCTGATGCATATCGAGCACCCGCTTCTCCCGATGGGGGATTGGAATTGCTGCTGACGGTATCACCGCCAGTATCGCCTCTTTGTGACATTGCTGCAGCACCAAGCCAGTAGCAACAAAAAGGCCCGCTGTTCAGGCGGGCCCTTCTGCAATTCATCAGTGATTCAGCTGCGTTGTCGGATCAGGTCACAACGGGAAGCATTCCGGAACGGTACTCACGCCAAGACATTCACCCGACAGCTCAACAGATGAAAAATACGCCACGGATCACCTCCTTTCGCAGTTAACGAGTTTGCATCGTTCAACAAAGTGCGCTGGCCGTCAAGCCCGCGCGTGCGCACATGTGAGGTATTGCCGCAAAAAATACAAAGACCCTATCGATAGGGCAATATTGCGCAGCAAACACGGCATGACAATCAAGAAGACGCTTGGGAGAAATAAATGCAAGTGCATAAGCTGGTAATTCCGCTGCTCCTGGCCATGGCCATCAACGCGGCGAAAGCGGATAGCATTTTCTACCCATTCAAAAAAGCCCTGATCGCGTCGGCGAGCAATGGAGGATCTCGACCCTTCGGTCAAACTCTTCTTCGGCAAGCAGGCACCCCCACCCGTCGCTGCACGCTGGCGAAGATGAAGTAGTTTGTTCGGACGACATTCCGGCGAAGGTGGAATCCGGCTTCACCGCTGCTGACTACTGGGTCCCGGCCTTCGCCGGGACGACGAACTCATTTCTTGACTGAACGGTATTGCCAGTATTGCCGCAGCGGGCGGCAATGCTGTTCAGTTAAGAGAAAGTAGCCCCCACTCCAACCCCTCTGCCGCAGGCCGAGCGACTCTGCGCATCGCGCAGATCTTTTACTCTATGCTAAATGCATCACAATGGCGGTACGGCGCCATTCAGGCCGACCGTGATGCGATCGCCGCGCAGGGAGCCATCGGCCTGCGTACTCACATTCACCGCGATGCGCGCGCCGGCGACGAGCATGGCCTTATCGCCCGGCTCGATCATCAGCACCGGCGTGTCGGGCCGCACGAGGACCACTTTTTCGCCGCTGGTGTATTTGACGGTAATGCGGCGCGCCTGATCGTTGCTGGTCATCTGGCTGACGGTAGCATTCGTCATGGTCGCGGCGCCGGGTGTAGCGACCTCGGCGACAGTGGCATTGGTCATGGTACCGCCCGGTCCGGCACTTGCCATGGGGCGATGGCCTTCACCGGTGCCACGCATCGACTCCGGAAACACACGTATGTCGATGGCATTGAGTGTGCCGTCCGGCTGAGGCATCGCCGCGACGCCTATGTACGACCCGGGGGCGACTTTCGACAGTTCGCCGCGCGACACGGCACCCACGCGGTAATCGTTGCTCAGTGTCACCTTGAGCGCCTGACCGTTGTCGGAGCGCATCTGCAAATCGGTACCGTCGAAGGCAATGATCTGCCCTCGAATGCGTTGCGCCGGTGCAGGCGCATTGGCCTGGGCGCTCGCCAAACCGGGAGCGAGGATACAAAACAGAGAAAAAGCACAGGCGCGTAATGAGTTCATGGCAATCCCTTTAAAGTTCCGGTGGCCGTTCAAAGCATCTCCAGCGGGCGGGCCACCTTGGGTGGCGGAAACAGCGTATCCAATTCGGCCATCTGTTCCGCCGTCAAGGGATGCTCAAGTGCCAGCATATTCTCCTGCAGGCGTTTGCGGTGGCTTGTCTTTGGTATGGCAATGACATCGTCGTGGGCAAGTAGCCACCCTAACGCGACCTGCGCTGGCGTCATCTCGTAACGTCGCGCAAAGTCTGCCAGCTTGGGGTTGCTGACGAGGCGCGCCTGTTCGATCGGCGAATAGGCCATCAAGGGAATCCCGCGCCGCCGACACCATGGCAACAAATTCCATTCGATGCCACGGCGCATCAGGTTGTAGAGCACTTGGTTGGTGGCGGCCTCAGCGCCTTGCGGAAAAGCCGACAGTTCTTCCATATCGTTTACGTCGAAATTGCTGACGCCGAAATAGCGGATCTTGCCGTCCTCCTGCAGACGCGTGAAGGCGTCCAGCGTTTCCGTCAGCGGCACACTGCCGCGCCAATGCAACAGATATAGATCGATGCGATCCGTGCGCAGGCGCCGCAGGCTGCGCTCGCAGGCGGCGATCATGCCGCGTCGCGTGGCATTGTGCGGATAAACCTTGGTGACCAGAAAGACATCATCGCGACGCCCGGCGATGGCTTCGCCGACCAATATCTCGGCGTCACCTTCTCCGTACATCTCGGCCGTGTCGATAAGGCGCAGCCCGAGCGACACGCCAAGCTGCAGCGTTGCAATTTCTTCCGCGCGCTGCGTGCCAAGATTACCCATATTCCAGGTGCCCATGCCCAGTGCCGGCACGTTTTCGCCCGAAGGCAATTTAACCGTCTTCATGATTCGCCCTTCTCCGTCACTACGCGGAACGCTGCCTCGGCTGGCGGCTACCGGTTTCGATAGTGCAAGCGTGGGACAACACGTTCGATCAGCATGGACCGGGCCCGCGTCCCGACTATGGCAAGAGCCGACGCAGAAAGTGCCCGCTGCACGTCGACTATTTGTCAGTCCGTTGTCAGCGCGGGTTTGTCAAAGACGCGTGCACTCCCATGAATATGGATTTGTCATGTACTGGAAAACAATAAAGGCCCCGAAGGGCCTTTATTGTCACAAACACTTCACGGATTGAACCCTGGCTCCACAAACGAAGCCGGGCGGCAGTCAATCAGCCCGCGACAGCATCTTTCAGCGCTTTGGCGGCAGAGAAATCTGGCACGTTCTTGGCGGCGATATCGATTTCCATACCCGTGGCAGGATTACGACCCTTGCGGGCAGCCTTATGTTTGACGGACAACTTGCCAAGACCCGGCAGCGTCACTTCGCCGCCAGCCTTCAGCTCATCTTGCACGACGCTGCCCACGGTCTTGAGCAGTTGCTCGACGTCGCTCTTGGAGAGGTCGGCCACTTCGGCCACTTTGGCGATAAGTTCGGATTGGTTCAATGCGTGCTCCTTGAGTGATTTTTCGGGTTTACAACGGCTCGCCCGGGGGTTTGCCCGGCGTTTGTCAATTCACGCCCGGCATGAACTGCGGCCAAGCGGTGATTTGACTCGCACTGTCGCGGGGGCCGACTTCGGCCATCGACAACAAGCTCCGTTCAAAAGCATAGCAACGGAAAACGGCGATGGGCGATTTATAGCGTGTTTTACGCTTTCTGTGTCATTCCGCTCGGCAGCTAACCCCGAAACAACGGCTGTGCGTGCGTTTTTCTGCACCGCATCAATGACAATACGATGTTTCGCCGTTTTTTCGCCGAGGCTCTCAGCAAGTTTTGCGCCGCACTTACCGCCGGACAAGCGGCCTCCCGTCACGCGCCGGGAGGCCCGCGAAGGCCGATCAGGGGTAAGCGCTCAATCTCGCCACATTACTGGCCGAGTTGGCCGCACTGCCCTTGCCGTTGACGATGTGCGTGATCTCGCCGACGCCGCCGAGAGATACCGATGTCATATTATGAAATTTGACGTTGGCATTGCTCGGTGTCTCGATGGCATTCGCCGCTTTCACGCCGCTATTGGTGCTGAAGTAGCAATAGATGCCCAGCCCCCAGGCCTCGTGGCTGGTCACCGAATTGCCGATCTTGTAGGACGCGAATCCATTCGCGCCGCTGCTCGTCCAGTTGCTCTGCGCGGGCACGTCGTACGGCATCTCGCTCTGGTAGAAATAGACGCGCCCGCCGTTGCCGTTCCACACCGTCTGGTACTGCTGATAGTGCTCGACGAAGAGTCCGTAGAGGGTCACGTTGGCGCCATTGACGGTAAGGCCGTTGGCCGCCGTATTGGTCGACCAGCCGACGCCGTTGCCGTGATCAGCGCGCCAGATCCAGAAGTGATCGCCGATCACGTTGTTGCTGTTGATGCGCAGGCTGATTGCCGCCTTACCGGCACCGGCACCGCCGACGCGGAAGAACAGATCGTGCAAGGAAGTCGGATTACCCGAATGATCGGCCGAAGCACCCGTCGGGCCCACATCGAGCAGCACCGGCGAATTGGTCGTGCCCGCGTCGAAGAGCAGACCGGCGATCTTCACGCCATCGACATCGGCAACGCTCATTGCCGTCACGCCATTGTCCGGCACCAAGGTGGCCAGCCCGAGGCCGAGCACTACCGTATTGGCGTTGGCGATGCGCAAGGTGTCGTTGAGGTGATAGACCCCCGGTGTGAAGAGCAGATGCTTGCCCTGACTCAAGGCGGCATTGATAGTCGCTGCCGTATCGCCCTGATGCGCAATGTAGAACTGGCCGATGGCAATCGACTGACCCGCTGCCGTGCCCGTGCCCCAGGTAATGCCGCTGGCATTGGTGCGCAGCGACGGTACGAAGACGCTGTAATTGCCAGCGGCATCGATCATCAGGAATGGCTTCTCGCGCACGACGGGTGCCTGGCCGACGACCGTGTTGGGCGGGCTCGGCCAGGTGGCGCCGGAGGGTGCACCGCTAACACCGACGAAGACCATGTTCCAGTTCGAGCCGGCCCAGCTACCCAATTGCGAGTTGCGCGTGAACCATTGTTGCTGACTGCCCGAATTGATCTGGCCGTCGACCTTGGTGTCGGCGATGAAACCGCCGCTGGACCAGCCACTGTCATCGAGCACCATGTTGCCGCGCACGTGGATGCGGCGGAAAGGCGAAGCCTGCGATACCGCCCAGCGATTCGTGCCGCCCGCGGGCACCACGGCGAGGTTCTCGGCCGCGCGCCAGAAGTTCTGCGTCGCATTGCCACCGAACCAGTCTGCTTCCGCATGCACCGCGCCGTTGATGGTGACGTTGTCGGGCAGCAGACCCAGACCGGCCACCTGGGTGTAGAAGCCTACATTCACGTCGACGTTGTAAGTACCCGGCTTGAATAGCAGCGCATAACGGTTGACGCCGAACTGGTTCGTTTGCTGCTGGCTGAAGACATTGTTGAGCTGAGTCTGGATGGTCGACGCGGACATGCCGGGATCGAAGATCAGGACGTTGGCGCCGAAGTTCGGCGGCGTGGAAATACTCGACGTACTGGAACTCGACGTGGACGAGTTTGCCGTCGAACTGGCACTGCTGGAACTGGCGGTACTCGTGTTCAGAAGCCAGCGCTGATTGGCACCCCCGCCGCATGCCCATTGCTGGATTGCGGCGCCGGGGCTGGTACTCAGATCCTTGACGTCGACGCACTTGCCG
>JAQGMF010000056.1 GCA_028292505.1 Rhodocyclales bacterium | reverse complement strand
GCTGGGTGGCCACATCACCCAATATCAACGCCGTCCCGCTGTCGGCAAAGCCGAGCCCGAGCATGCAGCGCAACAGCGTCGTCTTGCCGGCGCCGGTGCGCCCGATCAGGCCCAGCGTGCAACCCGTCTCCAGCGTCAGCGAGACGCCGCGCAGTATGGCTTTGCCGTCGACGGAGCGATTCAGGTTATCTACTTCGATCATTGCATTTGGCATTTTCAGCGTGCCTTCCCGTTTTGTTGTTGGAGTTTTTCCTTCAGTGCTGCGAGTACTTCGTCTGCCGACAGGCCCAGCTGCGTGGCTTCGGCCGCGACGCGTTCCAGCACTGGTTCCAGCAACGCCAGCCGGCTTGGCGTTGCTGGCGAGGCAAGTGCGGCCACGGACATCGCGGCGCCTCGATTGCGCTGCAGGACACCTTCGGCCTCCAGCAGGCTGAAGGCCTTGGAAATCGTCATCGGATTCACAGCGTGCGCAGCGGCCAGCGCGCGAACGGACGGCAATTCATCTCCGGCAGCAAGTTGACCGGCCGCGATGAGGCGGCGAATCTGCGCCATCAGTTGGCGATAGATCGGATCGGCTTGATGCGGGTCAAGGTGAAAGCGTGCTGGCATGGACGAATACTAGTGTATTAATTCACCAATACACAAGGAAAATGGAGTACTGCCCTTTGGACAGAAAACGGTTTCGTGCCAACGCAGAACGGCTATTGCGGTCAATCGTGGAAGTGTCGGTCGCTGCGGATCAAGATTTTCCGACTGGGGCGTAACGCTTCATCGCAGTCTGAATACGTACCGCGACAAAGTAGACGAGCTACGCTGCACCGAATGAGTTTTGTCGTAGCAAGCTCATAGAAGGCGGCTTGCTGGCAAAGCGGATATGCCAAAGACATTGGATGTTCTGCAGCAGAAGATTGCGACCAGTTTTCCTGGACTGAGAGTCGCGGGCGCATGGTCACCGCCTTTCCGTGCGCTAACGGAAGAGGAAGATGCAAAGACCGTGGCACATATCAATGCTTCGGGTACTGGAACTGTTTGGGTCAGCCTGGGGTGTCCGAAGCAAGAGCTGTGGATGGCTGCGCATCGCGGGCGTAAACAAGGAACAAATAAACGATTGCCAAACAAAAACCGCCTGGGACGGTTTTCATTTCGCTGATGGTGCGCTTCGCGGGAATGCCTGCTTCCCACACTACGTCGGAACGATGATGCCCATCAGTCATGAGCCGCTCTCTCATTCGCTTGCTCGAGACTGCACTCTGCGTAGACAAAAAAGCCGGATCAGGAACTGATCCGGCTTCATTGGAAGGACATCTTTGCCAATGTATTCTGGAAGCATAAGCTTGCCAAAGCGGCAGCGTCATCATTCCGGACACGCTCCTTGCGCATCTTTGGACTTCTAGTTGGTGGAGAGGAGGAGGATCGAACTCCCGACCTTCGCATTGCGAACGCGACGCTCTCCCAGCTGAGCTACCCCCCCAACGAAGTGCAGATTCTAATGCGCTACATTCTGCTTGCCAAGCAAGCTGCTGGACTTTGTTCAAGCCGGATTTGCAACTTCCGCGTATTGAGCACTGCGTCCAGCTCGCTGACCCGCTCCGTCCTGGCAAGCTCCCACGACCCAATGCTCGTTACATCCGGCTACGTTTGCGACATCAAGCAACGTCAACCAATATGACTTCAGCATTTTCTAGCGCCGTGATCTTCAGCAGCTCGGTGTCGCTGACTGCGGCACCGTCACGCGCACCGACGCGTACACCGTTCGCTTCAATCTCTCCGACCGCTGGCACGAGATAGGCTTGACGTTTCGCACCCAGTGCGTATTCGACGGTCTGCCCAGCCGTCAGCGTGACGCCCAGCACCCGCGCATCGACGCGAATCGGTAGCGCATCTTCATCGCTGGAGAAGCCGCTGGCCAACACTGCGAACTTGCCGGAACGCTCCGCTTTGGGGAAAGGTTTCGCACCCCAGGTCGGCGCGCCGCCTTGCTCGTTAGGCATGATCCATATCTGGAAGATCTTGGTCGGTGTCGCCTCGCGGTTGTATTCCGCGTGACGGATGCCGCTTCCGGCGCTCATCACCTGCACGTCACCCGCTTCGGTGCGGCCGCTATTGCCTTGATTATCCTGATGGGATATCGCGCCTTCACGCACATAGGTGATGATCTCCATGTTGGCATGACCGTGCGGCGGAAAGCCCGTGCCCGGTGCGATCTCATCGTCATTCCAGACGCGCAGCGCGCCATGACTCATGTGTGCGGGATCGTAGTATTCGGCGAACGAGAAGTGGTGCTTGGCCTTCAACCAGCCGTGGTCAGCACCGCCAAGTTCGGCAAAAGGTCTGCGTTCAATCATTTCGTTCTCCTGCGATGTGATGTGCAATGTGTTCATTTTAGGCAGATGGGGTCGAAAGATCGCTTTTCCATACCTCACCCATGCCTCCAGTGTACGCACGCAGCGATTCCTGAGAATCCCTTGCGCCGGGAATGAGTTTTCCGTGCATGGAACAATCGGGAGAAGGCGATGTACTTCAATGGCTGAGCTTTACGTGCTCCATCGAGCGTGACATTCGAAACGCGTCAACCTAGGGTGGCTGTATATGCCAATCGCGTTAAACGATCGGCTGTGTCCGCCAGCCAACCCGCTGCGCCATCAAGGGTCGCGCCGTTATGTGATCCGTGCTTAAATCGACGATTGATCAGTACAAAATATCCTTCAAATGCTGAGTATTTCTATCCCCCACGAACAGGCACTCCAGCGCGCCCTCCAATTCACCGATTGGGCCGCCATCCGCTATTCCAGCGAAACCACCACGCATCGCATGGTGCGCAACGACAGGCCCGAGAGCAATGAGAGTTCGCTGGAGGAGGGGGCAATGTGCGAGGTGCTCGTCGGCGGGCATTTCGGCTATGCGGCGACGGCCGACTTGAGTCTGTCTGGTTTGCAACGTGCTTTTGATCGCGCTATTGCGACTACCCGCGCGACGAGCGCACACAAGGTGCACGCTTTCACGCCAGACCAGCGGCCGCGCGCGACGGGCACCTATTGCAGTGCGCGTGATCGCGATCTCGATGCATTGAGCGTGGCGGAGATTACGGATTGCCTGATGGCTGCTTCGCAGGCGATGCGCTTGTCGGATTTGCTGGTCAATCGCAGCGCGCGTGCGATGCTGGTGCAGACGCAGATCGACTACTTCTCGTCGAACGGTTCGGAGACGCGGCAGAGCTTCAACATGCTCGACATCACGCTTGCGGCGACGGCGGCCGAAGGGCTCGAATCGCAGACGCGTAGCTGGTCGTACACCGGGCAATTCGGCGGCGAGGCGTTTGATCGCGCAATCTTTCAGGAGAATGCCGAACGCATAGCCCGCGAGGCGCTGGATTTGTTGCGTGCAGACAACTGTCCGTCGGGCCGCATGGATCTGGTGTTGATGCCCGATCAGATGATGTTGCAGATTCACGAGTCGATCGGTCATCCGCTGGAGCTGGATCGCATCCTTGGCGATGAGCGTAATTACGCAGGCTGGAGCTTCGTGAAGCAGGAGGATTTTGGCCACCTGCAGTATGGCTCGCCGCTGATGAATGTGTCGTTCGACCCCGGCCGCGCGCACGAGCTGGCGAGCTACGATTTCGACGATGGTGGCAATCGCGCGACGCGTGAAATGCTGATTGAATATGGTGTGCTCAAGCGCGGGCTTGGCTCGCTGGAATCGCAGGTGCGTTCGGGCTTGCCGGGTGTCGCGAATTTTCGCTCAGCGTCGTGGAATCGCGCACCGATCGACCGCATGGCAAATATCAACCTCGAGCCGGGTACGTCTTCGCTCGATGAGCTGATCGGTCAGGTGGAGCACGGTGTGTTGATGCGTACCAATCGCTCGTGGTCGATTGATGACTACCGCAATAAATTCCAGTTCGGCTGCGAGTATGGGCAGTTGATCGAGAACGGTGTGCTGGGCAAGGTGGTGCGCAATCCGAACTATCGCGGTGTGACGGTGGACTTCTGGAACCGGCTGGACGGGGTCGGTCGCGCGGCAGAGACGCATGGCACGGCCTTCTGCGGCAAGGGCGAGCCGAGCCAGATCATTCGCGTCGGCCACGCTTCGCCGCCCTGCCTGTTCCGCGATGTGGAAGTGTTCGGGGGGTTGTCATGAGCGCTGCGATTCGGAGAGAGGATTTCATCGATCGCGTGCGTGAGCACTTCAATACGCTTTCGTCATATCTACTGTCGCAGTTGAACGTGGACGAAGAGCTGACGATCAACGTGGCGGCCGAAGAGTCGTTGTTCGTGCGCTTCAACAGCAATCGTGTGCGGCAGAACACCGATGTCGAGCAGATCGGCATTTCAGTGCGCCTGCAGAGCAAGGGTCGCACGGTAGAGAAAAGCCGTTCGCTGGGCGGAAATGCCGAGGCGGATCGGCCAGCACTCATGCACCTGCTCGCGCAGTGCCGCGATGAAGTTGCCGTGCTGCCGTTGGATCCCAATCAGGTGTCGATTGAAAACAACGGGACGAGCAGCGAGGAGTTCAGAGGGACGCTGCTGGCGGCCGAGGACGTTGTCGGCGCGGTCGTGTCACCTGCCGCGGGTTGCGATCTGGCTGGACTGTATGCGGGCGGCATTGTGATCCGAGGCAACTGCAATTCAAAGGGTCAGCGTCACTGGTTTGCGACGGAGACGTTCTTCCTGGATTACTCGATCTACAACGGGCCGCAAGCGGCCAAAGGTTGCTATGCCGGCGCGCGCTGGAGTTCCGCCGAGTGGAAGAGCAATCTGGGGCGTACTCAAACACTCCTTGCCTTGCTCGCCAAGCCGCAGCAGGACGTGAAGCCCGGCGCATATCGCACTTACCTCGCGCCACGTGCGTTTGCCGATCTGCTGGGCATGCTCGGTTGGGGCGCGCTATCGGCCGCAGCCTGGAAGCAGGGCCGCAGCCCCTTCAAGAAGCTGGCCGAGAACGAGACGCGTCTGTCGCCGCTATTGAGCATCGACGAGAATTTCGCACTGGGTCTCACGCCACGTTTCAATGACCTCGGCGAGATGTCGGCAACGCGCCTGCCATTGATCGAAGAGGGCGCGCTCAAGACGCTACTGGTGAGTTCGCGTACCGCAAAGGAATACGATCTGGGGGCGAATGGCGCGTCAGAAGGTGAAGGGCCGCGCGCCATGGATGTGAAGACCGGCGCGCTCGCGGAAGCGGATGTGCTGCAAGCATTGGGCACCGGCCTGTATCTATCCAATCTGCATTATCTGAACTGGAGCGACCCGGTATCGGCACGGGTGACGGGCATGACGCGCTACGCCTGCTTCTGGGTCGAGGGCGGCGAGATCGTCGGACCGATCAGGGATCTGCGTTGGGACGAGAGCCTGTACAGCGCCTTGGGTAGCAAGCTGATGGCGCTGACGACCCACGCCGAGATTGATCCGGCCGTCGATACATACTATCGGCGCGCGCTCGGCGGCTCGCGCACGCCGGGTGCCTTGATTGACGATTTTAGCTTTACACTTTGATTCAGTGCAGCGCGGTGCAGATATGTGCTTTGTGAGCGGTACACTGGCGTCTGGTCGGAATCTACTCAACAGCGCATCCTACGACTAGAACGCTTCAATACGTTTTCCAGAAACGGAGATATCTATATGGCATTGGATGATGATCTGCTGCGCCTCGCGCTGCAGGAAGAGCGTTTGCAATTCGAGAGTTTCAATTCAGTGACCGCGCTCGACATCGGCATGCGCCTGAAGACGTTGGTCGAGAAGAGGGGCGCGAAAGTGGCGATCGATATTGCGTTGGCGGGGCACCCCCTGTTCTTCTACGCGATGCCGGGCACCACGCCGGATAACATTGACTGGATCCGCCGCAAGCGCAATGTCGTAATACGCTTTCACAAGAGCTCTTACGCCTTCGCCCTGCAGATGCAGAAGAATGGCCACACGCTGGTGGATCGATTCGGCTTGACGGCTGCGGATTGCGCTTTGTCCGGCGGAGCGTTCCCGGTGCGTTTGAGCGGTAGCGGCTGCGTCGGGGCGATCGTCGTCTCGGGCTTGCCGCATCGTGAAGATCATGGTGTGGTCGTCGAGGTGTTGGCGGATTTTCTCGGGCAGGATATTGCGGAGCTTGCGTTGGCGAAGGAGTAGCTGCGAAGAAGTAGGGCGGAGTGCCAACTCCGCCGTATGCAGGTAGTGATGTAGTGACGGCGGAGTTAGCACTCCGCCCTACGATTATTTGAGACGGCAGCTGTTCGCCACAAAAAAGCCCGGTTCTCACCGGGCTTTTTCATTGCTTCACACGGCTCGATTTTTACTTCGGTGTATAGACAAGCAGGGTTATGGCTCCGCCGTTGCGCGGATAGAAGATGGGCTGGTCAAGGAGTCCCAGCGGATCTTTCTTGAAACGCGCTTGATAGAACTCGCCCCAGCCCATGTCGCCACGGCCTAATGCGAAGGCGCGCTTGTCTTGTTTTTCGGATGCATATTTGGCGATGATCGACTCATCTTTCACCAAGGCAGCTGTGAAGCGAACTGCCGTATGAAAGTCTCGACCATTGCTTTGGTAAGCATAAAGATCGATGCCTTGGCGCGATGCAATTTCGGCAATCATCGTCAATGGCTCGAGCGCGTAGTTCTGATAGTGCATGGCCTGTTCGTGGCGAGCCATTTCCAGCGGCAGGCTGCCATCTTCCGATATTTCGTTGATGCCTTGGACATAACGACCCAGTCCCCAACGGAACAACTCGTCGTCCTTGGTGATGACGCCGATCATGGTCGCCTGCAAACCGCGCCAGTACGAGTGGTTGTTACAGCAGGTGCCGTTCGCTTCTCCGGGCGTGCTGATCTGTTTCTTGGACACACGGCTGAACCAGTCCAGCGCACGCGCTTTCTTGGCCGCATCCAGCGTTGGCTCTGTCATGACAAGAGAATAGGCTTGCGCTGCTGTTCCGATGGACCATTCGGTCTGGAACCAGACTTGTCCCCGCTTGGTTACGTCGTAGTTGAGTAACGCGCCGGCGTCGGCCCATTTGACAATAAGATCGAGCAGGCATTTGGCATAAACGGGCTTGTACGTGTATACATACAAGCCTGCGAGTGTGGCTGTCTGGTCTTCGAAATCGCGGTACGAGCCTACGATCCGCTCGTAGTCAGGATGCAGGTCGCCGTGGTTGCCCACTGCATAGCGGGGAGGAATGACCATGGGGCCAGGTTCGGGGTCTGTCGTTTTGGCGGTGGTGCAGTCGAACTCTTTGGGCAAGGCAGCAAGTAGCTTCGCGTCTTTCTTGCCGCTCTCAAGGAAAGCGTGACGCGCCTTGACGTCGATGAACGAGGCGTTGGGGTCTCGCACCGTGGCGGTTTCGATCGCTTTGGCAGAAGTGACGGGTGTCAGCGCTGCGGCTGAAGGCTCGGCGCTGTCCTTACCGGCGTTTAAAGCACACGCCTGGATGCCAAGGCATAAGGCCGAAAGGGCGGCCAGTCTGACCAAGCCGCGCCAAGATTGCGTGCTGAGGGTTACTGCGAGATTCATGTTTGAGCTCCTGGTTATTTGGATTCAATTCGACGCGTGAATATCCTCCGCTTCACTCCGCCATGCCGGTCAGTGCCGATTTGTTTTCTTGTCGTCGCGGCCATCGCGACGCCGGCGCTTGAAGCACCGAGAACGGCGGATCATTTTCGTCGTAGTGTGGCTTGCGATGCAAGTTTAGGCGTTTTCACCTGCAGCGTTTGTAACGGTCCGAAACGACGGCTCTTGATCCACGTTGAACATTGCGGCCGTTGCAGGTTCTACCCACCGCATATTCGGCATACAAAATCGCCGTACTTTATCAGCTGCTGGCGAGCGGACGCATGGTGGCCAAGTTGCGAGGCAACGGATCTGAGGATCCCGCCAGCAGCCGCTGCGTGTTGTCGCGTTCCGCTTCGGAGCAGGCGAGCAGGGCTGCGATGAGCGCGTCGAGAAAGACGCGGGTGCGCGTTGGCATCAGTTTCCGACCGGGCATGACGGCCCACACGGTGACGGGCGGACCAGACCAATCCAGCAGAACGCGTTCGAGATAGCCCGCCTCCACAGCAGGTTGCGCGAAACGCTCCGTGAACAAAGAAATGCCAAGTCCGTGAGAGGTCAGCTGCATGATCAGCTCGACTGCATTGGAGGCTAACGGCCCCTTGGGCAGCCCTTCCCAGGTCGTCCCATCGCGCTGTAGCTGCCAGGGGGCCGCTTCGCCGTTGCTGCCGAGCAGGTGCAGGCCTGTGTGCTTAAGCAATTCATCCGGCTCTTTGGGCCGCCCGTGGCGGTTGAGATATGCAGGGCTGGCATATAGCGCGTTGGGCATGTAAGCAAGGCGCCGCGCGATGAGCGTGGCGTCATCGGGCAGGCTCGGCGCAATACGGATGGCGAGATCGAACTGCTCGGACAGCAGATCCACGCGTCGCGGTGAAAGATCGAGCTCCAGCCGCACTTCTGGATAGTCAGAGCAGAATTGCAGGAAGAAGGTGCTCAGGATCAGCTTGTCGGAAAAGCCCGGTGGCATCGACACGCGCAAACGGCCGCGTGGGGTGGCTTGGCGATGCTGGGCAAAGGCCAGCGCGGCTTCGGCCTCTTCCTGCAGGCGACGTGCGTGTTCAAAAATCCCCTGGCCGAATTCAGTGAGCGCGAGTTTGCGCGTGCTGCGCGCCAGCAGGCGCTCGCCAAGGCGTGTTTCGAGGGCAGCAATGCGCCGCGACACGGTGGATTTGGGCAGGCCGATCTGTTCGGCGGCACGCGAAAAACTGCCCGCTTCGGCTACGTGAGCGAAGAGCATGAGGTCGTTGGCATCCAGTTCCATGGCACGCTCCATTGTTGCGTTGATGGAACAATGTAATCCAGTTTGATGGCTTCTGTCTTGTATCTGGCGCGCCTACAGTTTGTTCATGGTGGTTGCAGCAACACGGCACCGCTTCCTTCAAACAGGAGAACGATCATGAACATTCTGCAAATCAATGCCAGCGCACGTAGCGAGGGTTCGCAATCCACCCATCTTTCTGGCGAAGTCGTCGTGCATCTGCTCGATGCGCACCCCGATGCCAACCTCGTCGTGCGTGACCTGGCGCGTCAGCCGATCCCCGTACTCGACGAAGAGGCGCTCGGCGCGCTCTTTACACCCGCAGAGCAACGTACGCCGGAGCAGGCCGCGCGCGTCGCGATTGACGATGCGGCGATTGCCGAGATTCAGGCGGCAGACGTTGTGGTGATTGGCGTACCGATGTACAACTTTGGTGTGCCGGTACAGCTCAAAGCATGGATCGACGCAATCTCGCGCGCACGGGTGACATTCACCTACACCGAGAAAGGGCCGCAGGGCTTGTTGACCGGCAAGAAGGTCTACGCCGTGCTGGCTCGTGGTGGCCTGTATCGCGACACGCCGGCCGACTCGCAAGTGCCCTATCTGCGCACCGTGCTGGGCTTTCTCGGCATGGCGGATATAGAGTTCATCTACGCAGAAGGCTTGGCGATGGGTGAAGAAGCGGCGCAACGCGCGTTGGCCGATGCGCGTCGTGACATCAAGGCGATTGCTGCGTGATCGACAGCCGTGCTCTGCGCCATCAGCGTGGAGGACGGATAGGGTTTGTTTCAGAAACAAGGAATGGAAAGGAGAACAGCATGAACGCATCTCAAACTAACGTGACACGCTCGCGTGCCGTCGAACGCTTGGTGCAAGGACAGGCGACGTCGGATGGCGCTGGCGTCAAGCTGACACGCGTGCTGTCGCAGAATCTGCAGCGCCGCCTCGACCCGTTTCTGATGCTGGATGCATTTCGCAACGAAAACCCGGAAGACTACATGGGCGGTTTTCCCGATCATCCGCATCGTGGTTTCGAGACGGTTACCTACATGCTGGCTGGCCGCATGCGTCATCACGACAACACGGGCAATCAGGGCTTGCTGGGCCCAGGCGGTGCACAGTGGATGACGGCGGGCAGCGGCCTGATTCATTCGGAACTGCCGGAGCAGGAAGATGGCTTGATGGAGGGCTTCCAGCTGTGGTTGAACCTGCCAGCGAAGAACAAAATGATTGCGCCGTTCTACCGCGACATACCTGCTGAGCATATTCCGGAATTTTCGACAGCAGATGGCGTGACAGTGCGTGTGATCGCAGGGGAAAGCCACGGCATCAAGGGCGCGGTGGCGCGACCGGATACCGAACCACTGTACCTGGACGTGCATCTGCCCGCAGGTACGCGTTTCAGCCAAAAGCTGCCGGCTGCACACAATGCATTCCTCTACACCTATCGTGGCGAGGCGATCGTGGGGGCGGGAAGCGCAACGGCGGCCAGTCCTGCAGTCAATGGCAAGGCAGTGGCGGATCGGCACATGGCGATTCTGGCAAACGACGGGGGCGATGGCATCGTCATCGAAGCCGTTGTGCCTACACGTGTCATCTTGATCGCGGGCCAGCCGCTCAACGAGCCGATTGCACAGTACGGTCCGTTCGTGATGAATACGGCGCAAGAAATCCAGCAGACGCTGCAGGACTATCGCGACGGCAAGTTCGAAGCGGTGACAGTGCAAGCCCTCGTGGCCTGAGCGAAATGGCCGGCATTGTGCTGGCCGTGCCCGTGACGCTGAGAAATGGGTCTTTTTCGCTTTGGAGCAAGGCTTGCCCGCCAGTGCCGCGAACTGTAAGAAAGTGTTGTCCACAGGCAAAAGTGCTTGTAAATAAAGGCTTTGTGTGGAATCATGCGCAGCCTTGTGCGACGCATCAATACGCGTTGCGGCAAGTGACTAGTAGCATCGTCCCCAGCATGACCCCGAAGCGGGTCGATTTTGCAGCGCCGTAGAGCTGCAGTTTCCGTCTGT
>JAQGMF010000040.1 GCA_028292505.1 Rhodocyclales bacterium | reverse complement strand
ACGATGCGGTCTTCCAGCGAATGGAAGGCGATCACCACCAGACGTCCTCCCTCATCGAGCCGCGAAACTGCCTGCGGCAAAGTCAGCGAAAGTTCCTCGAGCTCCCGGTTGATGAAAATCCGTAGAGCCTGGAACGTGCGCGTCGCCGGGTGCTGACCCAGCTCGCGTGTGCGGACGGCCTTCTCCACGAGCGCGGCAAGTTGTCCTGTGGTAGCAATAGCGCCCCCCGTCCGAGCAGCGTCAATCGCCTTTGCAATCGCATAAGCAAACCGTTCTTCACCGTAATCCCTCACCACTGTTGTGATTTCGGCGACGGTTGCCCGTGCCAGCCATTGCGAGACGGACTCGCCCCTCGTCGTGTCCATGCGCATGTCCAGCGGCGCATCGAAACGGAAACTCATTCCTCGCTCGGGATCGTCCAGTTGTGGCGACGACACACCGATATCCATCAAAACCCCATCGACCTTGCCCACACCCAAGGCGCTCAACTCCGTGTCCAGTGCCGAAAACGGTTCGTGCACTAGCGTGAATCGGCTATCGCCGCGAAACTCAACTGCGACCTTGCTTGCCACCACCGCTGCCGGATCGCGATCGAACGCAATCAGGCGCCCCGTCGGCCCCAGCGCGGCGAGAATCGCCCGGCTGTGTCCGCCGCGTCCGAAGGTCGCATCCACGTACGTCCCGTCGGGCTTGATTGCCAGTGCTTCCACAGCTTCCTGCAACAACACCGTGACGTGCTTCAGTGCCTCGGCACTCACAACGTCAGCGTCTCCAGCCCTGGTGGTAGATCGGACGAAGAGGACAAGGCCAGCATTGCTTCCTGCTGTTTCTTCCAGCCTGCGTCAGACCACAACTCAAAATGGGTTCCCAGTCCCACCAACCAGATCTGCTTTTCCAATCCCGCCCACTCGCGCAACTCAGGCGCGATCAACACGCGGCCCGCCGAATCCATTTCCTCGTCGCGCGCATTGCCCACCAGCAGACGTTTTATTGCTGCCGAACGCTGATCAAGACTGGGGGCGGCCAACACTTGCGCGCGAATGGGTTGCCAAGCGGGTTCGGGATAGATCAGCAGGCACTGATGTGGGTGCGCGGTCACCACCAGACGCCCGCCACAGGCCACCGTCAGCGCGTCACGATGCCGTGCCGGGACGCCGAGGCGGCCCTTCGCATCAAGACTCAGCGCTGCAGCGCCCTGAAACATGCACTCCCTTTCGTTGCCCGGGATGAACACCTCTCCCACAGAGAAGCCCCTTTCATCCACTTTTACCCATTTTCTACCACTTCTCACCACTTTAGATGGAAAGAAAAAGCCGGTCAAGCGGAGAAGAAGGCGGATTGCCCTTTAAAACAGGGGTTTGGAGAAAGCACTGCAACATTGTTCTGTCAGACAGAACATTACCGACAGACGCAAGTCTCGGACCCTATGCCGCGAGCACTGAAAACATGTTCGAAATGAGATTTGGCGGAGATTGGGAAGTCCGCCGATAAGCCGGGTTCTGTCGCGCAGCCTTGCGGCTACGGGGCAGTCATTCCTCTGGTCCTCGCATTGCTGCGAGGCTCTAGCAGCCTACCCGGGTGCGACGCGAGCCACGTCATTACACCCCTATTTGGCCTTGCCCCGGATGGGGTTTAGCGTGCCGTCCGTGTTGCCACGTCCGCGGTGAGCTCTTACCTCGCCATTTCAACCTTACCTGTGCTCTTACAAGCCATCGGCGGTGTATTTTCTGTTCCACTTTCCGTCGCCTTGGGTCTTGCGACTTATAGCGCCCGGCCGTTAGCCGGCATCCTGCTCTACGGGGCCCGGACTTTCCTCGATGCATCCGAAGACACACCGCGACTGCCTGGCGAACTTCCCGGCGCGATTATAAGGGCGGGAGAGGCGGCAGCCTAATGGTGCAGATGACGCTACTTGGCCGGCACGAACATCAGCGTGCCATCCTTGCGCTGGAAACTGCCGACCAGATCGCCGGGATCGGCGGGCGGCGTCTTGAATTTCTGTACCTCGCAAGCTTCGGTGCCGACGGCCCACCATTGCGTCCCCTGTTGCGCAACAAACAGGCGTGTGTCGTTCTGGTAGAGCTTCATCTCTGTGAAATTCTTGCTGTCCGGATCAATATGCACACGCCGCTGACAATCCGGAAAACGTGCCGGCACAAGCACCTGTTCGACCTCGCCGCTCCAGAACCAGCGCTGCTCGCGCAGCAGGCTGATGGAGTGATTCTTGTCGCCGCCAACCATGAAAGAAGCACCGCTGTTTTCGCAGCCGGCAAGGAATGGGACCAGCAATAGTGAGAGCCAGGCAAGATATCTCATCGCGTTTCGACACCCTTAAGCCGCCAGGAGATCGTCTCGCCGGCGCGTAGCGGCACCAGCGGATCGCCCGGCAAGTAGTCCAGCGCGGAAGCTACGGTCCAGTCTTCCCTGGTCAGAGTAATCCGTTGCATATTGCGCGGCAGGCCATACCAGTCGGGGCCGTGGTGGCTGGCAAAGGCTTCGAGCCGGTCGAGCGCGCCGGCTGCGTCGAAGGCCTCGGCGTAGAGTTCGATAGCGGCATTGGCGGTATAACAGCCAGCGCAACCGCATGCCGCTTCCTTTGTGCTCCTGGCGTGCGGTGCGGAATCGGTGCCGAGAAAGAAGCGCGGATTGCCAGAGGTTGCCGCCGCAACAAGCGCCAGACGGTGTTTTTCGCGCTTGAGCACGGGCAGGCAGTAGTGATGCGGCCGGACGCCGCCGACAAAAAGCGCGTTGCGGTTCATCAGCAGGTGATGGGCGGTGATGGTCGCCGCCACGTTATCGCCTGCCGTGCTTACGAACTGCGCCGCTTCTGCAGTGGTGATGTGCTCGAAGACCGTGCGTAGGCCAGGGAACGTTTTTTGGAGCGGTAAAAATACGCGATCAATAAAGACACGCTCGCGATCAAAGATATCCACATCAGCATTTGTCACCTCACCATGTACCAACAAGGGTAGTCCCAATTTCTGCATGCGCTCCAGCGTTGCAGAAACCTTTTCCAGCGACGTCACACCGGCATCCGAATTGGTCGTCGCGCCCGCCGGATAAAGCTTGACGGCATGTACGAACCCGCTCGCCTTCGCCTGATCTATCTCCTCGGGCGGCGTGTTGTCAGTCAGGTACAACGTCATCAGCGGTTCAAACTTTATATCCGCCGGCACGGCTTCAAGTATCCGCCGACGATAGGCGGCAGCCTGTTCGACAGTCGTAACGGGTGGCCGCAAATTGGGCATGACGATGGCACGCGCGAACTGTCGGGCAGCATCGCTTACCGTAGTCGCAAGAGAGGCGCCATCGCGCAGGTGAATATGCCAATCGTCAGGACGGGTGAGGGTGATTTGTTGCATGTTTCTTCCGGAAGTTGCTGCTCGAACGAGCTGCTGTCGAAGTCGAAGTTTACTCCTTCAATGTCAGTGCCAGTTCGTAGAGGGCGTTCTTGTGCGCCCCGGTAATTTCCGCTGTCAGCTTGGCGGCGGTCTTCAAGGGCATTTCCTCCAGCAATAGTTTGAGCACGCGTTGCGCTTCCGGCGGAATGCCTTCGCTGGCCGGCGGCGGACCGACGAGCAGGACGAATTCGCCGCGCTGGCGATTGCCGTCGGCCTTGAACCATTCGAGTATCGCGGAGATCGGCATGCGCACGATCTGCTCGAACATCTTGGTGAGTTCGCGGCACACGACGATCTCGCGCTCGGGTTCGAGCACCGTAACCATATCCTCGACGCATTCGAGCACACGATGCGGCGCTTCGTAGAACACCAGGGCCGCATCCAGAACGCGTATTGCTTCAAGGCTTGCGCGCCGTGCCGCCGACTTGGGCGGTAGAAAACCGACGAAGTGAAAGCGCGCGGCGGCCAGGCCAGAAGCGGACAAGGCGGCGATGGCGGCACATGGGCCGGGAACGGGAATCACGGCGAATCCCGCTTCCTGCACACGCGCAACGAGACGCGCACCGGGATCGGAAATCGCCGGCGTGCCCGCGTCGGTGACCAGCGCAATATGCTGCCCCTGCGCCAAGCGTTCGATGATGCGCGTCGCGCCTTCCTGCTCGTTATGCTCATGCAATGCAAAGGTGCGCGGCGCGAGACCGTGGCTGTCAAAAAGCCTTTGGCTGTGACGCGTGTCCTCCGCCGCTACGAGATCGACCTCGCGCAGTACGGCCAGGGCGCGCAGGCTCATGTCCTGCCGATTTCCGAGCGGCGTGGCAACCACATACAATGCCGGTGAGGAGTGGAGTACGCCACTCGGGTGAAGCGGTTTTTCTTCGGACTGGGAAAGCATGGGGACACTGGCAAACCGGTTGCAGAGAGTGTGGCATTGTCTGCTGCGCGCGCGCGGCGGGCAAGCCGTGTCTGGCGCTTCCCCCGGTGCGCAGGCCGAAGCGCTGGCGGCGCGGCATCTCGAACAGCACGGTGCGCGCATCCTCGCCCGCAATGTGCGTTACAAGGGCGGCGAGATCGATCTGATCGCCGAATATGCCAATTCAATACTCTTTGTCGAAGTGCGTTTGCGTCAGCATGCGCACTTTGGCGGCGCGGCGGCCAGTATCACGCAGACCAAACAGCGCCGCATCATCCTGGCCACGCGTATCTGGCTTGCCGGCGCAGGCCGCGCTTATGCCAATCGCAATTGTCGCTTCGATGCCATCCTGCTCGACGAACTCAACCCGGAACGTATCGAATGGCTGCAAGCCGCTTTTTCGGCGTATTGATTCTTGCCGCACTAGTATGCGCAGCGGCCGGTGCGGCGACGCGCGTTCGTGTGCAGACCGTGACGCTTGCGGGCGTCGGCTATCACCAGGGCGGCGATGTGTGGTCGCTGTTGCACGAAGGTGACGCGCTGGCGCTCGTGCGTGAAGCGGACAACAAATATGACCCGCTCGCCGTGCGTATCGATTGGCAGGGGCATGTGCTGGGTTACATACCGCGCGATCAGAGCGCGCCGATTGCCACCGCACTGGATCGCGGCGCGCGCTTGTCGGCACGCATCGCGCAGCTACGCGAACACCCCAACCCACGCGAGCGGATATTGATCGAGGTGTTTGCCGAGTTGCCAATCGAGTGAAATCGCAAGGACAACGTCATTCCCGCGAAAGCGGGAATCCACTTACCGGCACAGTTCTCACGTAGAAGTGGATTCCCGCTTTCGCGGGAATGACGATCCAATAGTCCCAAACAAGAACGCCGGGCGCTTGCAGGCCCGGCGTTGTTCGACCTGCAGCGAAAGTGATTACTTCAGTTGGCAGATGTCCAGCACCTTCATGTCGGTGTAGTCGACGTTCTCACCAGCCATTGCCCAGATGAAGGCATAGTTGCTGGTGCCCGAGCCCATGTGAATCGACCACGGTGGCGACATGACAGCTTCATCTTTCGCAATGACCAGATGACGCATGTCTTCAGGGTCTCCCATGAAGTGCATGACGCGTTGGTCGTCCTTGAGGTCGAAGTAGAAATACACTTCGGAACGACGATCGTGCAGATGCGGTGGGCAGGTGTTCCACACCGAACCTGTCTTCAAAATCGTCAGGCCCAGCAACAACTGGCAGGACTGCGCCGTGGTCGGCACGACGTATTGATAGATGGTGCGCTCGTTCGACGTTTCCGCTGCGCCACGCTCCAGCGGCACGGCCTTGTCGATGGAGATGTGCTTGGTTTCGTAACGCGCATGCGCCGCGCAGGAGACCAGGTAGAACTTGGCAGGGTTGGCGGCATCGGCCGATTCGAATTCGACGACGGCGCTGCCCATTGCGATGTAGATGCCATCCTTCGGATTCATCTCGAAGCGCTGGCCATCTACGGTAATGGCGCCCTTGCCGCCACCAACGTTGATCGCACCCAGTTCGCGGCGCTCCAGAAAAGGCTTGCCGACCGCCGATGCGGGTTCGGTCTGTACCGGCAGGGAGACTTTCTTCGAGACAGGCGCGGCCCCACCGACGACCATGCGTTCGACGTGCGAGTAATCCAGGCGCACTTCATCGGCACCGAACAACTCGGTGAAGAGATAACGGTCACGCAGTTGCTGGTTGGAGGCACCGATCATCGAATCGGGGGCGGTGGCGTAATACGTCCGGCGGTAGATGCTCATGGGACAATTTCTCCGGTGAATGAATTCATGCCGAGTTCGTACCAAGTTCGTACCGAATTTGTACCGAATGTGTACGATTGGTCTGCGCGACAGTCACGTTCCAAAAGGAAGATGGCTCGCGGCCAATTGTACTAGCCACAACGTTTCATGTGGCGACGCCACGCACCCGCCTGCACAACCGCACCGCGGCTTGCTGTGCGTCAAAGCAACAGCAATACGGACAAGCCCGAGTCAGACAAGTGCGGCAGCAGGCGTGCCGCGTCTGCGAGTATCGGCTAAACTTGCGGCCTTTCCCGATGGCCGGACAACATCGGCCACCAAAATACTGCCGCCGACCCCCTGCGCGGATTTTTTAGTCGATTCCTAATTCACAGGAGAGTGAACGCAATGAGCAATCCTTTCGATCTGTCTGGCAAAGTCGCCCTCATTACCGGCGCCGCACAGGGTATCGGCGCCGCCATCGCCATCAAGATGGCTGAAGCCGGCGCTGAAATCGTTGTCGCCGACTTCGGCGCCATGGTGCCGGAAACCATCGCCGGCCTCGAAGCCGCTGGCGCCAAGTATCACTACATCCAGGGCAACCTGACCGAGGCGGGTGCCCCACAACGTACCATCGACGCGGCCGTTGCCGCCGCCGGCAAGCTCGACATCCTGGCCAACGTTGCCGGCGCCATCCGTCGCGCTCCGTTCGTCGAGCATACCGAAGCCGACTTCGACCTCGTCATGAACATCAATCTACGCGCGCCGGTGTTCCTGTCGCAAGCCTTCATCAAGCACGTGCTGGGTCGCAAGGCGCCGGGCAAGATCATCAACATCTGCTCGATGCTGTCTTACCAAGGCGGCATCCTGGTGCCGGGCTATACAGCCTCCAAGCACGGTCTGGCCGGCATCACCAAGCTGATCGCCAACGAGCTGGCCTCCAAGGGCATCAACTGCAACGGCATTGCACCGGGATACATCGCCACGGCGAACACCGCACCGATCCGTGCCGACGAAGCGCGCAACAAAGCCATTCTGGAACGCATCCCGACCGGCCGTTGGGGTCAGCCGGAAGACCTGGGCGGCACCGCCGTATTCCTGGCTTCCGCCGCATCGGACTACCTGAACGGCACCATCATCAACGTTGACGGCGGCTGGCAAGCACGCTGATCCAACGACGTAGCAGAAAGACCAAAGGCCGCAAGGAGCACTCTCCTTGCGGCCTTTTGCTTTATGCAAATCAGGTAGGTTGGCGCTGAGCGAAGCGATGCCCAACGCTTCACACAGTTGGCAGGTGTTCTGCGGCAAATGTTGGGCTTCGCTATGCTCAGCGCCAACCTACCGACTATGCGCGAAGCATTTTCCTGAAATGAGCATCGGCTGAGATCGCTCCCGGACCAAACAACGCCACCACGAGGATCAGCGTTCCCCAGCAAAAATGCGACTGGATCGCGGCGGGACAGTCGAATTGAAACAGCGCCGGATATGACAGTACCGCCATCGCGTTGACGATGAACAGGCCCAGCGCCGCAAACCGGCTTGCAAAGCCAAGCACCAGCAAGGGCGCCAGCAGCAATTCGCCAGCAGCGCCCATGACAGCCGCCAATGCGGGCGGCAGAAGAGGCACTTGGTATTCGTCGTGGAACAGCGCCAGCGTCGTCCCCCAATCATCGATCTTGGTTAGGCCGGAACGGATGAAAATCCAGCCGATGTAGAGGCGAATGGCGAGCAGCATGATCGGCTGCAGCTGTTCGAGCCAGGCAATTGGCCTGTCGGCGCGCAGCATGATGTTGCGAAGTAGCAAAGGCATGTTTTTCTTTCTTGGTTTTGGATTCACAGCCGGTAATCAGGCATGCAGTGCAGTAATGAATTCGTGCGCGAAGCCCGCTTGCAAGGCACTCTGTACATCGAATGACTCGTCGACGGCAAAAGCGGTTTCGAGCATTGCCGCGAGTGTTTGGCCCGCCTGCGCTTGGCGCCACAGTGCCAGTTCTGCAGTGCTCAGCACAGTAACGTCAACGCGCAAACCCACACGGTGCACCGCCAGGCATTCGTCCTTGTTCAGATCGATGTCGATTTCGTCGGCGTAGTCCGTCTGATGCTGTTGCCATATGGTCGCGACAGGCCATGTCGACGCGAACAGCGCCAGGCCGGGTTGAAGATCGAGACGCAGCACACCGACAGATTCCAACGGCATATTCGCAAGCTGTGCCGGCGTCGCCGCGACATGATCGGCCGCGTGCGCTGCGCGGCTGACGAGCCACTCCACGCGTGCCACGTCTGCGAGATAAGGCAGCTCGGCCACATGCGGAAAGTTGGCGAGGAAATCGCCGAAACCTTCACCGTATTCGTTCAGGTCACCACTGCGAGAAGGACATTCCTGCCAGAAGGCGCGGCACAATCCTCCGAAAAATTCTTCACCGACAATTCTCTCGACAACGGGATAAGCCAGACGCAAAGCTTTACCGGCATTGGCTACCGAATTGCCGCGATATACCGCCAGCAATTGCTGGTTACGCGCTGCATCGCCGGCCAGCAGGAGCAATGCGTCTTGTTGCGCGGCGCTGCTGCGCACAGCGGCAGCGAAGCCGCGCTGCGCTTGGCGCAGTCGGAACGACTCAGACATGCAGAGCCTCTCGCGAACATGCATTTTGCATTATCTTGTGCGCATGGGCAGCTTCGTCGAGCAGTACTGCGAGTGCGGGCAGATCCGTATCCCATTCGATCAGGGTCGGCACCGCGCCGCATGCGGCAATGGCGTCGCGATACAACGCCCATACCGCTTCGCAGACCTGCGTGCCATGGGTATCGACGAGGCAGAGCTCGCCCTGGCTATGACCGGCGAGATGAATTTCGCCGATGGCGCTCGCCGGGAGGCGTCGCATAAAATCGAGCATTTCCGGATGTGCATCGAAACCAAAATTCTGCGCGTTGACGTAAAGATTGTTCACATCGAGCAACACGCCGCAACCACTACGTTGCACCAGTTCGGCGAGGAATTCGCACTCACTCATGTCGGCATCGCGAAAGCGCACATATGACGACAGGTTTTCGACGAGAATGCGGCGACCGAGTCGATCCTGCACCTGTTGCACACGTTCGCATACCAACGACAAAGCTTCGCGGCTATACGGAAACGGCAACAGATCGTTGAGGTGCGCGCCATCAACGGCTCCCCAACAGAGGTGCTCGGAAACCAATGCCGGCTCGGTGCGCTCGACCAGCGTCGCCAGCTTGGCGAGATGCGCTTGTGCCAGTTCGTCAGCCGAGGCCAGCGACAGGCCGACACCGTGCAGACTCAGCGGGTAATTCTCACGCGCCCGCATCAGTATGTGCATCGCGGCACCACCCGCATGGAAGAAATTCTCCGAATGCACTTCAAGGAAGCCCAGCGGTGGCAGGCTTTCGAGAGCCTGCTCGTAGTGCGGCGCGCGCAGGCCAATGCCGACACCATCAGGAATGGGTACGAAAGTCGTCACGCGGACTCCGAAAATGCACGATCAAAATAGGCAAAGCGAGGGGCACCACAGTGCCCCGTCAAGTCGACATCCGGGAGACACTCAGGTCGCCGTTTTCCCGCCCATCTTTGCACACGTCCCCTTGACGACATACTTCCAGTCGGTCGGTTCGCCATCCTTCGTTGCCTGACCGGCACACGAATGCGCGCCGTTTGCCGAGGCGCAGTCATTGGCGCCGGCCTTGGCAATGCCGAAGCATTTGTCCTTTGGCGCGTCCGCAGCCACGGCCGTTTGGGCGACTGCACCGAGTGCCACGACGGAAACCAGGGCGGCGCGAATGAGAGCTTGCTTGTCCATTTGAAATACTCCTGTGAGGTTGAATTGCTAATGTAGTACGAAAACAACTGCAGCTTTGTTGCAGGTCGCATGCGAGCCTGTCACTGCATAAGACCGGGCACCTCGCCCTTTCCTTACATTCGACGTTGTAGATCGAACGATCAGGCTCCACAATATTGTTTTAGCCTTTACTCAAGAACGCTGGCTGCTTTGGAACGCATCATGACTTACAAAATATTCATCGACGGCCGTCACGGCACGACCGGTTTGAAAATCGACGAGCGGCTCGCCGGTCGTGAAGAGATCGAAATCCTCACGATTCCCGAAGCACAGCGCAAAGATGCTCATATCAAGGCGGAGTACATCAACGCCGCCGACGTGGTGTTCCTGTGCCTGCCCGATGCCGCATCGAAAGAGTCGGTCGCACTGCTCGCTGCCGGCAACAAGCACACGCGTTTTCTTGATGCCAGCACAGCGCATCGTACCAACCCCGAGTGGGTCTACGGCCTGCCCGAACTGGACGCAGGTCAGCGCGAGCGCATCCGTAATGCGCAGAAAGTGGCGATACCCGGATGTCATGCCAGCGGCTTCATTATGCTGATGCATCCGCTGATCGCCGCCGGCATCGTCTCGCCCCATTACGCCGCCACGACTTATTCGATTACCGGCTACAGCGGCGGCGGCAAGGAGATGATTGCCAGTTACGAAACGCCGGGGGCTCAGGGCGCAACACTCCCCGAAAGTATGCAGAGCCCGCGCTTTTATGCGCTTGGTCTTGCACACAAACATCTGCCGGAAATGCGCGCACTATCGGGCCTCAGGCATGCGCCGCTGTTCACGCCGATCGTGGGCAATTTCGCTCAGGGACTGGTCGTGGCCGTGCCGCTGCCCGCCTCCGCCCTCGCGCGGCGCATGACGCCCGGCGAGTTGCAGACTTTCTTTGCTGGCTATTACGAGGGCGAGACCTTCGTGAAGGTCATGCCGACGGATACGGACACGGTTCTGGAAAACGGCTTCCTGCCTGCGACTGCGTGCAACGATACCAATCGCGCGGAGATCTTTGTCTTCGGCAATGACGAACAGATATTACTGGCATCGCGCTTCGACAACCTCGGCAAGGGCGCGTCCGGTGCGGCCATCCAGTGCATGAACATTATGCTCGGCCTGGATGAAGCGCGCGGCTTGACTGCCTGACAGTATCCGAAGGCAATACCGGCTGCGTGCTAACATCGCTCCTCTTTAATCGGGAGTAACCGGGTGGACTTGCTTAGCCGCATCGCGGGCCAATTCGAGGAAAGCGCGCGCACCAAGCTGTCGGCCGCCGAAATACTGGCGGGCCCGATCGCCGACGCGGCACAGCTGATGGTCAATTGCCTGCTCGGCAGCGGCAAGATTCTGGCCTGCGGCAATGGTAGCTCCGCCGCCGACGCGCACCACTTCACGGCCAAGATGATGGGCCGCTTCGAGCGCGAGCGTCCGCAGTTGGCTGCCATTTCGCTGTGCGCCGATAGCCCGGTGATCACAGCGCTGGCGAACATTTATGCGTTCCGCCAGATATATGCCAAACAGATACACACGCTGGCCCAGCCCGGCGATGTGCTGCTAGCCATTTCGAGTAGTGGGCGTTCCGATAATATTCGGGATGCAATCGAAGCGGCGCAGGAGCGAGACATGCGCATCGTCGCCATGACAGGGCGCAACGGCGGCTATGTAGCGGAACTTATGCGCGAGGGCGACATCCACATCTGCGTGCCGCATGAGCGCAGCGCGCGTATCCAAGAAGTACACATCCTCGCCATCCACTGCTTGTGCGATGGCATCGACTGCCTGTTGATGGGAGAAGACAACTGATGAATCGACAACTGAGAACGCTGATGATTGCCTGTGCCAGTACGGCCTGCCTGCAAGCCTGTGTGCCGCTCATCGCCACTGGCGTGGGCACTGGCGTATCCGCGACGCTGGATCGCCGCAGTTATGGCACCCAGGTCGAAGACAGCGAGATCGAAGTGCGTATTGCGCGCCAGATCAACGATCAGCTCGGCGACAGAGCCAGCATTTCGACAACCTCGGTGAACCGTTGGGTGTTGCTGACGGGCCAGACGAAGGATGAGGGCAGCCGCACCCAGGCAGAGAAGATCGCCACGGAAACGCAGAACGTGCGCAAGGTGTTCAACGAAATCACGGTGAATTGGCCGTCGTCGGTCGGCAATCACGCCGGCGACACGCTCACCACATCCAAGGTCAAGGCGCGCCTGCTCAATCCGGAAACGCAGGGCATCTCCGGGCATAACGTCAAGGTCGTCACCGAAGTCGGTGTGGTGTATCTGATGGGCATGGTCACCGAAGCGGAAGCGAAGATCGCAGTGGACGTCGCACGCACCACCAGCGGTGTGCAGAAAGTGGTCAATCTCTTCGAAGTGCTCAGCAATGAGGAAATGCGGCGCATCGATCCTAAGGCCGTTGAATCGAAGCCCGCAGCACAACCGACGCCGGTTCCCT
Organism: Rhodocyclales bacterium; assembly: GCA_028292505.1. Lineage (GTDB taxonomy): Bacteria > Pseudomonadota > Gammaproteobacteria > Burkholderiales > Rhodocyclaceae > Viridibacterium. The sequence goes on along the minus strand of JAQGMF010000040.1, from coordinate 33,010 downwards.
AGGGAGACGGTTTCAGTGGGGTCCTCCGTTGCCGGTCAATCGCGGCAAGCGGATGGTGCAGACGTTGCCGCGTCCGGCGACCGGCCGGAGCGACAGCGTCCCACCCAGTTGATTGACGATGCGTTCGGCGAGTACCAGGCCCAGTCCCCGATCTATCAGGCGCTGACCATAGCCGGAAAACGGCTTGAACACTTCGCCCGCCAATTCCGGCGCGATACCCCCGCTGGTATCGCGCACTTCCAGCCACACCTCATCGCCACGCTGGCGACAGCCAACCAGCACACCACCGCGCTCGGTAATGAACACGGCATGCGCGACGAGCCGGTCCACGGCGCGCGCCAGCAGCGCTTCGTCCGCCCACACGCGCAAGCGCGAGCCAACGTGACGCAGATGCAAGCTCTTGTCGTGAGCCTCATCGAGATGGACAGCGACCGTGCTGGCAAGAATCGCCCCGAGTGCCACCGGCTTGGGATCGAGCGGTATACGGCCGGCTTCCAGCTTGGCGATCGCCATGACTTCTTCGAACTGCGCGGAAAGCGTTTCCGCTGCGAGTTCCAGACCGCCGACAAGTTGCTTCGATGCTTCGGGCAAGGCATGTGTCGCCAGCGTTGCCGCGTAGAGCGAAATCGCCTGTAGTGGCTGGCGCAAATCGTGTCCTGCCGCCGACAGGAAGGCGTTGGCATTGTCTTGTAGCGCGGTAGGCAGTGTGTACGGCGGCGTGGCGGCGTGTTGCAAGCCTTCGGCATTTGAATCGCTCCGGCGCAGGCGCGCGAAGCTCAAGCCGAGGCACACAACGAGGATGACGAACCACATCAAATTGAACGTGGTAGGCGCGGAAATACTGAAAAGCAGCCCTACGGCAGAGAGCACCGCAGCGATAAGAACGATGCGCCGGGCGCGCAATTGCAAAGGCGCGAACGCGCCTTCAGTCATCTTCCGCAGGCATCGAGAGGTTAAGCGATTGTCCTACGAGGATGGCTTGCGAGCGTGTGCCAACCCCGAGCACCTGGTAGACCGATGTCAGATGCATCTTGACGGTACGCTCAGACAAGTCGAGCTTGATAGCGATTTCCTTGTTCGACAAACCCTCCATCAGGCAGCACAGCACGCGTTCCTGTTTCGGACTGAGGCGCGGGCGCGAACGCGATTCGCCGACGACACGGGGACCCGAATCGTCAAAGAAACGCCGCCCTGCGAGCAAGATGCGTACGCCGTCGACCAAGGCGGATGGCGCCATCGACTTGCCGAGGAAGCCATCGACGTCGGCTTCACGCGCCAGTTGTCGATAGATCGGCGCATCCTGTCCCGAGAACACGGCGACCGGCACGCCGGGCGCCTCTTTGCGCAACACGGTCAGCAGGCGCAGGCCATCGCTATCGGGCAGTTTGAGATCGAGGAGAATGAGATGAAAATGCTTGCCGCCGCGCAACGCCGCCACCGCTTCCTGCGCCGAAGCAGCACATACGATGTCGCCCCCGGAGAGTAGCGGTTCGAGCATGGCCGACAAGGCATGCTGAAGTAAGGCGTGGTCGTCGATCAAAAGTATGTTGCGGACGAACGGATTCATATTCTGTATGTTCTCGACATTCTGACCCTCACAGCGCAGTTCGCCGAAACGAGCAGCGCCGCACCAAACGCCCCGAAACCGTATTTGGTCTGCACCGGCCCGCACTGGCCCGCGAAGAGCGCAGATTACCCCAAAACAAAGACAAAAAGGACAAGGCTGAGCTTCGCTGTCACACACTGACACGTGCACGCGCAAACCTCGCAGTCACGGGCGTACTACAGCGAAGGGCAACAACAAGCTATTTGGCAGCGCAGAGCGCGTCCGCGCGGGCGCGCCATGACGCAACGCAGGAAAGAATCATCAGTTGCTTCGCATCAACTCAAAGTGATGTACGTCGGTCGAACCGGCGCGAAAGCCCGCTTCACAATACGCAAGATAAAACTGCCACATGCGCACGAAGCGTTCGTCGAAGCCTTGCGCCAGCACGGCATCGCGCACTTTGTTGAAGCGCGCCATCCAGTCGGCAAGCGTGCGTGCGTAATCGAGTCCGAACGCTTCTTCACCGACGAGCTTGAGACCCGCGCGCTGCGCTTGCTCGCTGAGGACATGAGGTGACAGCAGCATGCCGCCGGGAAAGATGTAGCGCTGAATGAAGTCCACATCATTGCGATAGTGTGCGAACAGGTAATGCGCAATCGTGATGCCCTGAATCACGATGCGGCCGTTCGGCGCGACGCATTCATGCAGCTTGGCGAAATACGTCGGCCAGTATTCCTCACCCACCGCTTCGATCATTTCGATGGAGACGATGTGATCGAACTGCCCGCTGATATCGCGATAGTCGCGCAACTCGAAAGTAGCGCGATCTGTAAAACCGCCACGCTCGGCGCGCTGCTGCGCCCAGGCAAGCTGCGAAGGCGATAGCGTCAAACCATGCACATGACATTGGAATTCTGTTGCTGCCACTTCGGCGAAGCCGCCCCAGCCACAGCCCACTTCGAGAATGCGCTGCCCCGGTTGCGGTTGCAGGCGCTGCAGGATGCGACGATATTTCTCACGCTGCGCTTCCTCCAGCGGCATGTCCGGCGCGGTAAAGCGCGCACTGGAATAGGTCATCGTCTCGTCGAGCCACAGGCCGTAGAACGCATTGCCGAGATCGTAGTGGGCTTCGATATTTTTCCTGCTGCCGCGCCGCGTGTTGTCACGCAGGCGGTGCCAGAGCCGATATGCCACAAGGCGCAAGACATTGCCGTGAATGGCGCGCTCCAATGCAGAACGATTTCTGGCCATCAGGGTCAGCAAGGCAGCGAGATGATCGGTCTCCCACAAGCCTTCCATCCAGGATTCGGCAAAGCCTATCGAACCCTTGCCGATGATGCGTTCGAAAACCCGCCAGTCGCGCACGATCAGGGTCGCGACGAGTTGTCCGTCGCCAACACGAACCTTGCCCGCATTGGGCAGTTCGATCGAGACGCTGCCGCCCGCGACACGCTCTAGCATGCCGATCACTAGACTGGCAGCCCTTGGCAGGGACGCATGGCCCATGTTTACCTGCGCGGTTTGCGTACTCATCATGTCCTCCGTCCACGCTCGTCCATCGAAGATTGCAATCTGGCGCCCAGGAACGGCACGCGCAAAAACAACAAACGCAAGGCCTGCCAATGTATGCGCGCAATCACGCCCAGCGTCAGCAGCGGACAACGCATCCAGGCCGCCAGCAAATTGCGTGTCGTCAGCGGCAACGGTCGGCCGGACAGCCGCGTGCTCAACATCTTCATGCCACCGTCGTAATAGTCGAGCGCCACGCCGAGGCAGGCATTGTGCTGCGAAAAACGAAACCGGTATTCGCCACGTACCGGAAAGAACGGCGAGACGTGCAATATCTTGCGCGCGCTCAGCACATCGTCATTTTCGATGGCACGCCCGTCAGCATGCGCGATCAAGTAATTGTGATGACCGCCGAACGTGTTATTGACCTCGGCCAACACCGCGCGTATCTGTCCGTCATGATCGAGACAGTACCAGAAACTCACCGGATTGAAGACATAGCCGAACAGGCGCGGCAAGGTCTGGAGCATCACCTCGCCATCCGCCACCTGCGCCAGATCGTGGCGCGTCAGCAGTTCGCGAATCCACGGCAGCAAGGGCGAACCATCGCGTGCGCCGTGGTCGCGCTCATGAAATGCCAGCAGGTTGAAACGGTTGATGCTGAACAAGGGTAAGCGGAGTTCGGCCAGTTTCGACAAGGGCAGGCACAGCGTGAACAAGCCATAGCTGAAACGGTTGCGCACCGGCGCATGGCGCGCGTGCATCGCTGCACCAAAACTGACGGAGGCCTGCGGCGTCATGCTGGAATTCCCTGCAGGTTGGTCATGTGGCCGAGGGAGGTCAGTGTCAGAGGTCGCGCACGCCACGGGGCCACGACACCCAGCGTGGCAGCCACGTCCACCGCCGATTTCAGGCCATCCTCATGAAAGCCATAGCCGCTCCATGCACCGCAAAACCAGGTGCGATTGCGCCCTTGTAGCATCGGCAGATGCGCCTGCGCGTCGATGGCCGCCTGGTCGAATACCGGATGCTCGTATTCGAAAGTCTGGATCAGCTTGTCGGCTGCAGGCGCCTCGAATGGATTCAGCGACAACACCAGCGGTGTCTTGAACGGCATCGGCTGCAAGCGATTGAGCAGGTAGGAAACGCTGACCGGCCGCTGATCGGCCGCGCCCTCGCCGGCCATGTAGTTCCACGCCGACCAGGCACGTTCGCGACGTGGTAGCAGGCGCGTGTCGGTATGCAACACGGCGCGGTTATGTTGGTAGCCGACCGCGCCCAGCACGGCACGCTCCAGTGGCGAGGCATGGCCGTCGAGAATGCGCAGCGCCTGATCGCTATGACAAGCGAAAATGATGGCATCGAAGCGCTCGACGCCATGACGGCTGACCACGCTTGCCCCGCCGGCATCGCGTTCGACGGACAGCACCGGCAATGACAAACGTATATCCTGCAAACTCGCTGCCATACGCTGCACGTAACTGCGCGAACCGTTGGCAACCGTCATCCACTGCGGGCGATCGAATATCTGCAGCAGGCCGTGGTTGTGACAAAACCGCAGGAAGGTCGACAGCGGATAAGCCAGCATGCGCTGCGTCGGGCAGGACCAGATGGCCGCCGCCATCGGCACGAGGTACCAGTAACGAAAAGCCTCGCCATACCGATGGCGATCGAGATATTCGCCGAGCGACATGTCGGGCGCGGCATGCTCGCGCGCCAGACGTGTGGTCTCGCGATTGAAGCGGAAGATATCCGAAAGCATGCCCCAGAAAGCGGAGCGCCCGAGATTGGAGCGTTGCGCAAACAGCGATAGCAGATCGGTGCCAGCCCACTCGATATGCGGCGCTTTGAGACTGACCGCGAAGGACATTTCGCTCTTCGCGACCGGCACATCGAGCTCACGGAATAATCCGCAAAGATTCGGATAGGTGCGCCGGTTGAAAACGAGAAAACCCGTATCCACGGGATGCGTTACGCCTTCGAGCGTGACATCGACCGTATTGGCATGGCCGCCCAGGTAATTGCCGGCCTCGAACAACGTCACCTGATGACGTCTGGACAGCAGCCACGCCGCCCCCAGCCCCGCCACACCCGCACCGACCACGGCAATGCGCATGGCCTGTTCCCCTGCGCCTGCCGGACCAGCGTCTTCCGGAAATTCCCCCATCCTCATGCTTGGCCTCGCCCCGTTGTTGCAATCCAGATTCTCGGTAAGGCATACGTGCAAGACCTGCCCATGGATGCACATTGTTCGCCAACCCGCAGACGGCCCTCCAGGCAGAACAGGCTGCCTCTTACTTTCCCTCCCACGCGAGGTACAATATTGCCCTGCAAGTGCGCCGGCGCAGTGATGCCGCGCGGCACGACGTATGCGAGTCAACGCGTAAGCCGCTTAACGAGAGACCCCTACAAACATGCTTTATCCGGAACTGTTCGCATCGCTTGAATCTGCCCGCTGGAACATGTCTACGGACGTCCCCTGGGCCGAATTCGATCCCACGCTGCTGACTGAAGAGCAGGCACTCACCATCAAGATGAATGCCATCACTGAATGGTCGGCCCTGCCCGCCACCGAGATGTTCCTGCGCGACAACAAGCACGATTCAGACTTCTCGGCCTTCATGTCGATCTGGTTCTACGAAGAGCAGAAACACTCGCTGGTGCTGATGGAATATCTGCGCCGCTTCCGTCCAGAACTCATGCCGACGGAGGCAGAACTGCACGCCGTGCGCTTCGAATTCGAACCCGCCCCGCACCTCGAAACACTCATGCTGCATTTCTGCGGCGAAGTGCGCCTGACCCAGTGGTATCGCCGCGCATCCGATTGGCATACCGAACCGGTCATCAAGAAAATCTACGACCACCTCTCGCGCGATGAAGCGCGCCACGGCGGCGCTTATCTGAAGTTCATGAAACGCGCCATCGAGCAGACCGGCAATGCAGCACGCGCAGCTTTCTCCAAGATCGGCGTGCTCATGGCTTCCAGCTCACGCTCCGGCAAGCCGCTGCACCCAACCAATCTGCACGTGAACAAGGAACTCTTCCCGAACGACACGGTGCAATCGCGCCTGCCCGATCCGGCATGGCTCGAACGCTGGCTCGATACGCAGATCATGTTCGGCAAGGACCAGGAAATGCGCGTCATTGCCGGCATCCTGCGCAACTTGTCGATGCTCTTCGAGCAGGAATTCGAAACGATCACCGACCTCAACCGCTTCCGCAAGCAATACGCCGGTGCCTGAGGACAAGTTGTCACCTGGCTATCCACGACCGACGTTTGAAGACAAGATCGTCGCGCCCGAAGATCTTGTAGAGCACTTGCGCAAGCATCATATCGCGCGGCCACTGGTCTTCACCAACGGCTGCTTCGACATCTTGCACCGCGGCCATGTCACCTATCTCGGCCAGGCACGCGCCCTTGGCGCCGCCATGATCGTCGCGCTCAACACCGACGCTTCCGTCCGACGCCTCGGCAAGGGTGACGATCGCCCGATCAACAACCTCGCCGACCGCGCTGCCATCATGGCCGCACTCGGCTGCGTCGATGTCGTCACCTGGTTCGACGAAGACACCCCCATCGAACGCATCCTGCAATGCAAGCCTGATGTACTCGTCAAAGGCGGCGACTGGCCCGTCGAAAAAATCGTCGGCTATGCCGAGGTCATGAGTTGGGGCGGCAGCGTGCACTCCATCCCCTTTGAGCACGCGCGTTCGACCACGGCGTTGCTGGGCAAGATTCGCTCGCTGTAGGGTGGGCATGGCGTACCCACGCGTTACCTGTATCCTCGCAAGTCGGTAGGGCGCCAGTGAGCGAAGCGAACTGCACCACGCCCGGCTCCGGCAAGCATAGAATCTCTCCGCCAGCACCTTTCCACAGGAGAACCTCATGCGCATTGCAAATTCCATCACCGATCTGATCGGCAACACCCCGCTCGTCAAGCTCAACCGCCTCACTGCCGGCATCGACGGCACGGTGCTCGCCAAACTCGAATTCTTCAATCCGGCGCATAGCGTCAAGGACCGTATCGCCATGGCCATGATCGACGCCGCCGAAAAGGCGGGCAAGATCAAGGCCGATACCATCATCCTCGAACCCACTTCCGGCAACACCGGCATCGGCCTGGCCATGGTGTGCGCGGCGCGCGGCTACAAATGTGCATTTGTCATGCCGGAAACGATGAGCAAGGAGCGCCGCCTGCTGCTCAAGGCCTACGGCGCCGACCTCATTCTCACGCCCGGGCCGGAAGGCATGCCCGGCGCCATCAAGCGCGCCAACGAACTCGCTGCCAGCGATGCGCGCTACTTCATTCCACAGCAATTCGACAATCCCGCCAATCCACAAATCCATCGCAACACCACGGCGGAAGAAATCTGGCACGACACGGAGGGCAGCGTCGACATCTTCGTCGCCGGCATCGGTACAGGCGGCACCATCACCGGCGTCGGTGAAGTGCTCAAGTCGCGCAAGCCGGGCGTACAGGTCATCGCCGTCGAGCCCGACGCCAGCCCGGTGCTCTCTGGCGGCCAACGCGGGCCACACCCGATCCAGGGCATCGGCGCGGGATTCATACCGAGCATTCTCAATACCGAGGTTTATGACGAAGTCATCCGCGTCAACAACGCCAACACTTTCGAGCTCGCGCGGCGCGCGGCCACCGAAGAAGGCTTGCTCGTTGGTATCTCCTCAGGCGCCGCAATCTGGGCGGCGCTGCAAGTGGCCGGGCGGCCAGAGAACAAGGGCAAGACGACCGTGGTGATCATCCCGAGCTTTGGTGAGCGCTATCTGTCGACGGCGCTGTACGAGCATCTGGCGGTTTGATCGCGCGGAGATAGTCGCACGCGCTTCGCTTGAAGCGCGGTCGACGTCACGCCGCTTCCGCGTGATGCCCGCCGCCCATGTAATGTCCCAGCGTGCGCACGTCGGCGGTCTCGGCGTCGGTTTCGTACACCAGCTTGCCTTCGCTGATCACGGCGATGCGATCGGCGAGTTCGAGTAGTTCGTCGAGGTCTTCGCTGATCAGCAGGATGGCTGCGCCCGCAGCGCGGGCGCCCATGATGCGGGCATGTGTCTCGGCGACGGCGGCGAAGTCGAGGCCGAAGACCGGGTTGGCGACGATGAGTACGTCAACGGGCCAGGAGAGTTCTCGCGCGAGCACAGCGCGTTGCACATTGCCGCCCGACAGCGATGAGATGGGCGCGTCAATGCCCTGGGTTTTGACGCGGAAGGCCTCGACGAAACGCGTAGCCTGCGCGCGCAGAGCGCGGCTGTTGATGATGCCGAAACGCGACAACGGTATCTGGTCAAAATTTCGCAGCGCCATATTGTCGGCGACGGAAACGGGGCCGACGCAGGCGTTCTTCAAAGGCTCTTCGGGCAGGCTAAAAACGCGAAGTTCGGCACGCTCGCGGCGCGAACCAGTGAACTCGACATTGTTTATCATTATGCTGCCCGCATGCAGCGTGCGTTGGCCGTTGAGCACTTCTGCCAGCTCGCGTTGTCCATTGCCGGAGACTCCGGCGATACCCAGTATCTCGCCCGGACGCACAGCCAGACTCAGCCCATGCACGGCCGGCAAACCGTTGTCGCCAAGCGCTGTCACGCCTTGCAGATGCAGGCGTGGCGCGGCTTCCGCGGCAGCGGTGCGTTCTGCGCGATGCTTGCCGGTATTGACCTTGCTGCCGACCATCATCTCGGCCATGGCGTCGACGCTGAGATCCTTGACCAGTCCACTGCCGACCATCTTGCCGCGACGCAGTACCGTCACCGCATCGGCATAAGCCATCACTTCACGGAATTTGTGCGTGATCATTACGGCCGTTAGCGTGCGTTGACGCGTCAGTCCGTGAACGAAGCCGAGCACCTCGTCGGCTTCGTCGGGCGTGAGCACGGAGGTTGGTTCATCGAGAATCAGGAAACGTCGCTTGAGGTAGAGCTGCTTGATGATTTCAACCTTCTGCTTCTCGCCTGCAGCGAGCGAAGAAGCGGGCTTATCGAGCGGCAGTTTGAAGGGCACCGTTTCCATGAATTCCGTCAGTGCCTTCTTCTCGGCCTTCCAGTTGAGTTTCCACGGCAGCGCACCACGCGCAGCGACGAGATTCTCCGCAACCGTCATCGACGGCACCAGCGTGAAGTGCTGATAGACCATGCCAATGCCCAGCGCGGACGCCGTCGTTGGCGTCGGGATGTCGGTCTCGCGGCCATCGATCATCACACTGCCGGCAGTCTGCTTGTAGAAGCCGACGAGGCATTTCACCAGCGTGCTCTTGCCCGCCCCGTTCTCGCCGAGCAGCGCATGAAAGCTGCCTGCCGGAATGGATATTGAGACGTCATCAAGCGCGGCAAGCGAACCGAAATGCTTGGACATGTGCAGCACGTCGAGCGCCATGGCGCCTGTGGCACGGCGGACTGCTTCGATGGGAATCATGGTCTATGTCCTTGTAATATATTGCACGCGACAGTTTCACGCTCAAATGGTGACGCAGCTTGCCTTCCCCTCTCCATTAGGGAGAGGGTGGGCCGTCGGGCCCGGGAGAGGGGAAAGCGTCGGCCAATGGATGGTCTCTGGAATACGCCCCTCTCCCGTCCCTGACGGGACACCCTCCCCCGAGGGGGGAGGGGACTACATTTGTCTTGTCGGTGTTTGCAATTCCCTCCCCGCGAGGAGGTTCCGGTCCGGGAGAGGAATTGAACAGGGGCCTTTTCCATCTTCCCGCGCTACTACCCTGTTCACTTCCCCATCACTACGAAGCGTTCCTCCTTCTGGGGAGAGAACCACAAACTCAGCTCTGTTTTTTAAGCTGGCAATCCTTCGATCACCGCCTCGCTCATTGCCGTCGCGCCGAACACACCACCCTGCATATGCACCATGCGTATCGCGGCGAGATGATTTTCATGATCCGTAGCTGCGCAGCAATCTTCTACCAGCAGACACTCGAAGCCCTGATCGTTCGCTTCGCGCATCGTCGTGTGCACGCAGACGTCGGTGGTGATACCGGTAATCAGCAGATTGCGTATGCCGCGCGAGCGCAGCACCAGTTGCAAGTCCGTAGCGTAGAAGGAGCCTTTACCAGGCTTGTCGATAATGATTTCGCCCGGCAATGGTGCGAGCTCGGGAATGATGTCCCAGCCCGGTTCGCCACGCACCAGGATGCGCCCGCACGGCCCGTCATCGCCTATGCCAATGCCATCCGTCCCGATTTGCCGCGAGCGCCAGCGCTTGTTGGCTGGCAGGTCCGAGAGGTCCGGCCGGTGCCCTTCGCGCGTGTGGATGATCCAGTAGCCTTTCTCACGCATCGTCGCCATCAGCCGCTTGATCGGCTCGATGGGTGCACGCGTCAGCGAGATATCGTAGCCCATGCGATCGACATATCCGCCGATGCCGCAGAAGTCGACCTGCATGTCGATGACGATCAGCGCCGTATTGTCGGGTCGCAATTCGCCGTCAAACGGCCATGCGTAGGGTTGTGATTTGAGGAAACTCACTTTCTTGCTCTCTTTCCTGCTCTCATTTCTTCTCTCCGCTGTAACGGCGCTTCGGCGGCTCGAAGCCGCAGGATGTGCCGTCCTTGTGAATCACTTCGGCCTCCCACGGCAAAGCGTATTTGCCTGCGACCATGTCGTGCATGAAGGTATAGGGACAATCCTGTGCACCGCCCTTCACTGCGACGTAGCCGCGATGCCCTAGTTGGTAGATATTGTTTTCCACGCCCCAGTGGATGCGCGCTTCACGTACGAGATCGGGGCGCATTTCACAGGTGATGATTTCGTCCGGCCGATGGCTGCCTTCCACCATCACTGTGCCGTCGAAATTACAGAACATGCCCTCGCCCATCGAGTCGAACGAACCGTCGCTGCCACACAGACACACACTCGCTGTCTGCGCCAGATTGTGAAAAGCGTTGGTCTGATTGGTGATTTTCCATGTATGACGAATAGGTGCCGTGTAGCCTGCCGTGCGGATGATGATTTCCGCGCCCTTGTAGGCCGCCTCGCGCGCCATCTCAGGGAACATGCCGTCGTGGCAGATGATCAGCCCCAGCTTCGCGCCCTTCGGCCCGTCGCACACCGGCACACCAACATTGCCCGGTTCCCACGGCTCGACCGGCACCCAGGGATGCAGCTTGCGGTAATTGAGACGAATCTCGCCCTGGTCGTCGATGATCAGACCCGTGTTGTAGGGGTTGCCTTGCGGGTTGTACTCCATGATGGAGAAGCAGCCCCATATCTTGTTGTCGACGCAGGCGGTCTTGAACGCTTTGACTTCCGGCCCTTCCAACCAGCACATGATGTCAGGGTTGATGTCCATCGACAGACCATGCAGGCTGTACTCCGGGAACACCACCAGGTCCATCGCCGGATTATTGCGGCGCGCCTTGCCGACCAGCTCGACGATGCGCTTCGTCTGCGCCGCCAGATCGTCGCGCGTCACGACCCAAGGGTTCTGGATCTGCACCAGCCCTATGATAATGCCATTGGGTGATTTGTTGAGACCGCCGAGTCCGCTCACGTCACTTCCCTCGTCAACTGCGCGTTAATGAGAGTTCACCGGGCGCGCCCTGCAAACTGCGCGTCGGCGAGCAACTCACGATCAGGATCAGCAAGGTCAGTACATACGGCGCGGCATTGAACAGGTGATAGCCACCCGACACACCGGCCGCCTGCAAGGCCGGGCCGAGTGCACCGGCTCCACCGAAGAGCAGCGCAGCACCGACGCAACGCAGCGGCTGCCAGCGCGCAAAGATGACCAGGGCCACAGCGATGATGCCCTGCCCGCTCGACAGCGCTTCGTTCCAGCTACCGGGGTAATACAAAGACAAGAATGCGCCGCCGAGGCCTGCGAGCACGCCGCCGCACATGGTGGCGACGATGCGCACGGGGATGATCTTGTAGCCGAGCGCCAGCGCCGCATCCGCGCTGTCGCCGACGATGCGCAGCTTCAATCCCCAGCTCGTGTTGCGGAATGCCCAATGCAGGAAAAACGCCAGGAGCACGCCCGCCGGAAACAGCGGATTCACATCAAGCGCATTGGCGAGCTGCGGGTTGTCGGTCCAGAAGCCGAGCGGGATCGACGGCAGATTCGGCGCCTTGGGCTGGATGTAAGGCTTGCCGAGGAAGAACGCCAGCCCCGTACCGAACAGCATCAGTGCGATACCTATGGCAATGTCATTTACGCGTTTGAGGCTGCATAGCAAGCCATGCAACAGACCAAACATGGCGCCGACGCCAGCCGCCGCCCATAGACCGAACCACGGCGAACCAGTTTTAAACGAAGCAGCATAGGCCGCCATCGCACCCATCACCAGGATACCTTCGAGGCCGAGATTGATGCGCCCGGATTTCTCCGTGATGCATTCGCCCAGACTCACCAGCATGAAGGGTGTCGACACGCGTATCGCGCCCGCAAAAACGGCGAGCGGCACGCCGAGCCAGCCGAGGGATTCTGCAGCGGCGCTCATGCGACCTCCAGCGAAGAAGATTTGGCTACAACCGTGACTGGCGCGGGCGCGATCGGCGCAGTCGCCGGTTCGATTCCCCACAGCCGCTGCGCGATGCGCCGCCATGGGCTACCCATCACCGCTTCGCTGGCGAGGATGGCAATGAAGGCCATGCCTTGCAGCACAATGACAGTGGCATCCGGCATATCCAGACGACGTTGCAGCATGCCGCCTGCTGCGCCAATGCCACCGATGAGCACGGCAACAGGGATGATCGCCAGCGGATTGTGACGCGCCATGAACGCAATCAGGATACCGGCATTGCCGTAGCCCGATATGAGCGACGCATTGGCCGAGCCGTGCACTGCGGCCACTTCGATGGCGCCTGACAGCCCCGCCGCCGCGCCCCCCGCCGCGCAGGCACCGATGATCCAGCGCCCTACACGCAGCCCGGCGAGCTGTGCCGCGCGCGGGTTGCCGCCGACGATCTTGAGCGAAAATCCCAATGTCGTAAATCGCAGCACGGCCCAGGCAATGAGTGCCACGACCACGCCGATCAACAGACCCATGTGCACGTCAAAGCCCGGTGTCAGCCCGAGCATGTTGGCGTCGGGAATAGGCGGTGTCGATGGCTTGTTGAGACTGTTCGGGTCCTTGAGCGGACCTTCGACGAAATGATTGAGTAAGGCGATGCCGATATAGGCCATCAACAGACTGCTGATCGTCTCGTTTATGCCGCGCGCATGACGCATCCAGCCGCACAGGCCGATCCAGATCGCACCGATCAACGCGCCCGAGAACAGCATGGCGATCTGCGCCACCAGCGAAATATGCGTCGGTCCCCACACGCCGACGATTGCTGCCGCGAGACCGCCCAGCACCATTGCGCCTTCGCCACCAATGATGACCAGCCCGGCACGCGCCGGGATGGCCACTGCAAGCCCGGTGAGAATCAGCGGCGCGGCGCGCTGCAGAGAATTGTTCCAGGAAAAACTGCTACCAAACCCGCCCTTGTAGAGCAGCGCGAAAACATCCAGCGGCGGATAACCCGCCAGTGCCACGAAGAGGGCAAACAGCAGCAGCGAAACTACGACTGCACCAAGGGGGACAAGGATGCGTTCCAGCGTGGTGTTCATTCGAATCTTTCAATAGGCTACGTCAAAGGCTGGACAAGATGACGTTCAAATCATACGGGCGACAAGGCTCCGCCAAGCGACTCCCGCTGCCGTCCCCCTCCCCCTCGGGAGAGGGTGCCGCGATGCGGCAGGAGAGGGGCGTATTCCAGAGACCGTACATAGATTCACGCTTTCCCCTCTCCCGCCCCTGACGGGGCACCCTCTCCCTAATGGAGAGGGGACTGCAATGCACCCGTCCCTAGATACTGCCCACCACGCCGGCCACGAGGTAGTTCATGCCTTCCAGGACGGGATCCTGCTGAGCTTGCGATGCGCCGGCCGCCACGACGGTCGCGCCCTTGTTGTCCTTGATCGGGCCCTTGAAGATTGTGAACTCGCCCTTCACCATCTTGGCCTTCACGGCATCGGCCGCAGCCTTCGCCTTGGCCGGCACGGCAGCGCCGTAAGGCGACATCTTCACGAAGCCTTCCTTCAGGCCGCCGCGCAGGAAGTTAGGCGGCTGCTTGCCAGCCTTCACCGCCTCGATGAGCGTGGTGTAAGGCGCAACCCAGTCCCACTCCGCGCCAGTCAGATAACCTTTCGGTGCAAGCGCAAGCTGGCTGGCGTGGTAGCCCGTCGTAAACACGCCGCGCTTCTCGGCCGTTTCCACGACAACCTTGGGGCCGTCAACATGACATGTGAGTACATCGGCACCTTGGTCGATGAGGCTGTTGGAAGCCTCCGCTTCCTTCACCGGCAGCGACCAGTCGCCTGTGAAAATCACATGCGTCGTGAATGCGGGATCGACGGATTGCGCGCCCATGGTGAAGGAATTGATATTGCGTAGCACCTGCGGAATCGGTTTGGCGGCGATGAAGCCGGCCTTCTTGGTCTTCGATACGCTGGCGGCGATCATGCCACTTAGATATTCGCATTCGTCGATATAACCGAAGAAGCTGCCAACGTTCTTCGGGTGCTTGCCTTCCGTCCACAGGCCGCCGCAATGGGCAAAGAAAACCTTGGGATATTTCACCGCAACCTTGAGCACATGCGGGTCGAAGTAGCCGTACGAAGTCGCGAAGATCAGGCTGGCACCATCCTGTTCGATCATCGCCTCCATCGTCTTCTGTACGGCGATCGTCTCGGGCACCTTCTCTTCTTCTATCACCTTGATGCCGGGCATCTTCTTCATCGCCGCAGCAGCCTGCGCATGCGCCTGGTTGTAACCGAAGTCATCGCGCGCGCCGACATAAATGAACCCTACGACCAGCGGCTTGCCTTGCGCCAGCGCCGAGTTCGATACCGCGGCGAGTGCGCCCGATGCGGCGGCGATTTTAAGGAAGTTGCGACGATCAAATTTCTGCCCGGCCATGTGAGTTCCCCTGTGAAATTGCGCTGAGTTGACGAAGAATCTGCTTGTGCACGATCTTGCATACAAGATAAGCAAGCCATATGCCACAAGGAGGGCGTCAGCCAAGAGCAAGAATCGGCGGGGGTTTGCGGTAGATCAGGAAAAGAAACGGGCGCTTGCCTGGCACGCAGTCGGTGCGTTGCGCACCAAGCTTATGCTGCGTGTAATTGCGCTGCTCAAAATCAAGAGCTTTCACCACAGAGGCACAGAGGGCCACAGAGGAAGGCGGAGAGCCTTCGTGGTCTTCTGTGTCTCTGTGGTGAGCGCCTGCAGGGCCGACTCGGCACCACGAACGGCTTGTCATGTTTCAGGCAAATCAGCCCGAACACCGTCATCCCAGCTTTCACCGGAATGACGTATGACGTATGGAAGATCGGGAACAGTACAGGTCTTGCTTCTCTTTGCCTGTTCGATGCGCGCGGCGCGCCATATGGCGTAACGAAGCTTCAGCTCTGCCGCGCCGCCTGCAGGCGATGAATAGTGATCTTGCGCACTTCGGCCCTGCTCTCTTCGATATGCGCTTTCAACAGCGAACACGCCGCATCGGCTCGGCGGCGCAGCAAGGCCTGCAATATCTTGGCGTGTTCTTCGTAAGTACGTTCGACGCGGTAGCCCTGCGTGAAGTCGAGACGACGGATGATGCGTATCCGCTCGATGACATCGTTATGCACGCGGGCGATCTCAGGGTTGTCAGCGGCATCCACGATGGTGGTGTGGAAAGCTTCATCGAGCTCGGCGGCGCGCAGCGAGTCCGATACGTGCTCTGCATCCGGCACTAGCCAGACTTGCTTGAGCTCTTCGATGCGCGCAAGGTCGGGGCCGTCGCAGACCTTGCGCACGGCGGCTGTCTCCAGCACCAGACGCAGTTCATAGAGATTCTCGAACATGACAAAGTCGAACGGCCGCACGCTCCAGCCGTTGCGAAAATGCACGAAGACGTAGCCCTCGCGCTCCAGGCGATATAACGCCTCGCGCACAGGGGTACGACTGACTTTCAGGCGATCCGCCACCTGGCTCTCGGTGAAGCGGTCGCCGGGTAGCAGGCGAAAATCGAAGATGTCTTCCTTGACACGGTTGTATACGTGATCAACGCGCGATCCGGCGATGCCTACCTGCGGCTCGTTGAGCACTTCCCCAGCTTCCCCTGCTTCATCTGCTTTGCTCATGCGTTCGGGCCCATGGATTAGGTCTCGCGAAAACTGATGTGGGCGCTCACGATACGCCAGGTTCCGTCAAATCGCACCCATGTCTGGCTCTGCCGTCCAACGCGGCGGTCGGCCTTGCGCAGAAAGGTGATGCTGACCACCGCGGTATGTTCGCCAAAGCTGGTGATCTGTCGCGACAGGTAATCGCGCGCCACGTCACCAGGCGCGCGGCCAGCGCGAAAACGACGGATGTTTTCGATGCCTTGCAACTCGTCCTTGGCGCTCACGCGCAGCACACGCGCATCCTGCCAAAACGAGGCGTCGAGCGTTTCGAGATCGTTGCTCAACAACGCCGCCTCATAGCGATCGGAGGCGGCTTCGACTTCAGCGCAGATCCTTTCCGCGTCAATCTTCATGGCTCGCACTCCGGCGTGGTGTGAAGGTGTGCCCGCCGGCTTCGAGCACTGCGGCGGCGGCGAGCGCGATATCTTCGCGACCGGGCGCGGCGATGAGCTGCACGCCGATCGGCATGCCGTTCGCCGTGGGTAGCGGCACAGCCACGACAGGCAGGCCGATGAAAGAGATCGGTTGCGTCAACAGGCCGATAGAGGGCCGTGCCGGTACGCGTCCGCCGGGCAACTCCAGCCATTGCTGACCGATTTCGGTCGCAACACAGGGCGTGGCCGGCGCGACCAGCAGATCGAAGCGTTCGAAGAGCGCCATCATCTGCCGGTAAAAGTGTTGACGGAAACGTTGCGCCTGCACGTACCAAGTGGCAGGCAGCAAGCTACCAGCCAGCATGCGATCGCGATTGAGCGGCTCCATGTCTTCGTAATGTGCCTGCAATTCGCCGCGATACAACTCGCCCGATTCGCTGGCGGTGATGACGAATCCGGCAGCGCGCGCAGCCGCTACATCCGGCAGGTCGAGTTCTTCCTGCGCGGCGAACATCATGGCGACGGACCGGCTCGCGGTGCGCGCATCGGGCCCGGCCCAGCGATCGAAGTAGCCGTTGAGGCGCGCCACGCGCAGGCCGGCAAGCCCTTCCTGCGTGGCGCGCAGCACGCCTGCTTCAACGCTTGGTCCGGCGTCTCTGCTGCACGCAGGGTCGCGCCCATCGAGACCGACCAGTGCGTCGAAAATACGCGCCAGGTCGCGTGCGCCACGTGCGAAGGGGCCGACGTGATCGAGGTTGTGCACGAAAGGCCGGCTGCCGCCGCGCGACAATCCACCGTAGGTCGGCTTGAGACCGAACACGCCGCAAAATGACGATGGCACGCGGATCGAACCGTTGGTGTCGGAGCCCAGCGAAAACGCGCACATGTCGGCCGCCACCGCAGCGCCACTGCCACCCGAAGAACCGCCCGCGACACGCAGCGGATCGTGCGGATTGCGCGTCACACCATGAAAGCTATTCTCGGTCGTAAAGCCATATGCATAAGCGTCCATATTGAGGGTGCCGATCAGGCACGCTCCTGCTTGAGCTGCGCGCGCAACCAGCGTTGCATCGCTGACCGCCGTCGGCCCCGCCCTGCCGCGATGACCGCCAGCCAAAGTGGCAAGCCCCTCGACATCGAACAGATTCTTGACCGCATATGGCACGCCGGCCAGCACCGGCATGGTCTCACCGCGTATGCGTTTGGCATCAATGGCAGCGGCCTCTTCCAGCGCGCGCTGTTCGGTGAGATCGGTATAGGCGTTGATATTGGCGTCGCGGTAGCGCACGGTCTGCAATACCCGGCTGACGATCTCGTGTGCCGACGCTTCGCCGGACGATACCGCGTCGGCAATCTGCCATGCGGCCATCTGCTCCCACTGCGTTCCACTCATGGGCGGAACACCGGCGCAGGTTCCAGTTCAGCAGGTAGCTGCAAGGCAAGCAGTGGTGCGGCGACCATGCCGATCAGCTCCAGCTGTGCGGCGACCCGCCCAAGCTGCGCCTCGTCAAGCTGATAGCCCTGCGCGTGTGAAACGATATTGGCATAATCGCGCCAGGTCGAACCGGAATTGCTCAGGTCCTTCGCGGGATTCTTGTCTTGTTCCATACTCCATCCTCTTGCATACATGTTTGTCTACATGCAAGTTCTGATCCAATACCGGCTCAGCGGCCTTTCGCAACATCATCACAAAGATAGCGCCGTCGCAGAAAGCAACGGACCTCGGCGCACTTGCGACCCACGACCTTCTTCATGGCCCCACGCCGGTGCAAGGGCATGCCCTCCCGCCCTACAAGAAGGCAGTGAAGCGCCAAACCATCCCGCCGGCCCTCGTTTTACGCGGCACTTCAATTTTGTTTTCAAATACTTATCGTCATTTTTTGGCCAGAACGAAACTGGCATACCCCTTGCTGGAATACAATCTTGTATACAAGCATCTGTGCGTGCCATGACGCCAAGGATCACCGCCGATATGCCTGACCATCCAATCACGATTCCCGCACTTTCTCTCGAAGCACTCCGCCGGCTCTATGCGTCTGGCATTTCTCCGGTCGACGTAATCACCCAGGCTTACGATCATCTCGAACATTTCGTAGACCCGACGGCATGGATTCATATCGTGCCGCGCGCGGACGCACTGGCACGTGCGGCATCGCTGGCCGAAAAGGGTCCCGCAGGACTACCCCTGTATGGTGTGCCATTTGCCGTCAAGGACAACATCGATGTGGCCGCAATACCGACGACGGCCGCTTGTCCCGCCTTCGCCTACACGCCGGCGGTGACCGCAACGGTCGTGCAGCGCCTGCTCGATGCGGGTGCGATCCTGATCGGCAAGACGAATCTCGATCAGTTCGCCACAGGGCTTGTCGGCGCCCGTTCGCCCTACGGTGTGCCGGGCAGCGTATTCAATCCGGATTTCGTTTCCGGCGGCTCCAGTTCTGGTTCTGCCGTGACGGTTGCCTCCGGCTGCGTCAGCTTCGCGCTCGGAACCGATACCGCGGGCTCGGGTCGCGTGCCCGCAGCGTTCAATAATATTGTCGGTGCCAAACCGACGCGCGGCTGGCTGTCGTGCAAGGGTGTTGTCCCGGCCTGTCGCTCGCTCGACTGCGTATCGGTCTTTGCGCTCACCGCCGGGGACGCCTGGGAAGTGCTGCGTGCAGCCGGCGAACAGGACATGGCTGATCCCTGGTCGCGCGCAGCACAGCCGCGAGGTCTGCCGAAACGTCCGCGCATTGGTGTGCCACGGCCGGCTCAACGCGAATTCTTCGGCGACGCGCTATCCGCTGCGGCTTATGAAACAACGCTGAAGCAACTTGCCACCATGGGAGAGTTGATCGACATTGATTTCGCACCCTTTACCGAAACCGCGGCGCTGCTCTATGACGGCCCATGGGTCGCCGAGCGACTCGAAGCCGCCGGCGACTTACTGGCCAGCCAACCGGATGCGCTCGATCCAGCCGTGCGCGCCGTCATCAGCAAAGGTCTCAACTACTCTGCCGCCGACAGCCATCGCGCACTGACCAAACTCGAAGCACTGAGAAAACGTGTCGCGTCGATCTGGGCGACGATGGATGTACTGGTCCTGCCGACCTCGCCGACGCATTACCGCGTTGACGAAATCCAGGCCAACCCGGTCACGCTCAATAGCCGCCTCGGTTACTACACCAACTTCGCGAACCTGCTCGACCTCTGCGCCATCGCTGTGCCAGCGGCATTTCGTCCTGACGATCTGCCCTTTGGCGTCACCTTGTTCGCGCCTGCATGGACGGACGCCAGTATCGCTGCGCTGGCCGAAAAGCTGCATCATGCCAATGCCATACCCGCAGGCGCGACAGGTCATCCACTTATGTCATCCAGCGTGCCGTTCGAATGGCCTCTGCGTGCCGGCACGGTGCGCGTTGCCGTGGTCGGCGCGCACCTCAATGGCATGCCGCTCAATCACGAGTTGAGTGAGCGCGCAGCGAGCTTCGTGCGCGCCTGTAACACCGCTCCGCATTACCGCCTCTATGCGCTGGCCGGTACGGTCCCGCCCAAGCCAGGCTTGATACGTGTTGAAGAAGACGGCGCAGCAATCGCTATCGAAGTATGGGAAATGTCAGTCGCCGCGTTCGGCGATTTCGTCTCGCGCATTCCGGCACCACTTGGTATCGGCACGCTCTTGCTCGAAGATGGCGAGGCCGTCAAGGGATTTCTGTGTGAAGGTTTTGTGATTAAGAATGCCGAAGACATAACGCGGTTTGGCGGTTGGCGCGCTTACATGCAACGGTCTGCCGACTGACAACTTCGTAGGGCGGAGTGCAAACTCCGCCGATCCACGCTGTCGATTGATGACTGCGATGGCGGAGTTTGCACTCCGCCCTACTCATACATCCCAACGTCATTCCCGCCTCCGCAGGAATGACGTCAATCAGCGCCGCACTTCACGCTGGAATATCTCCAGGCTCAATTTTTTCATGTCGACAAAACTTTGCGTCGACAAGGTTTCCACGGTACGCGGGCGCGCATCCTTGTACTCCAGAATTTCCGCAACGCGCGTGGGCCGCTTGGTCAACAACAAAACTTGATCCGCGAGATAGACAGCCTCTTCCAGGTCGTGCGAGACCAGCATCATCGTCGTACCGGTTTCGAGAAATACCTCCTGCAATTTCTCGCGGATAAACAAAGTCATCTCGAAATCGAGCGCGGAGAACGGTTCATCAAGGAACAACACTTCCGGCTCGGGCGCGAGGGCGCGCATGATCGAAGCGGTCTGTTGCTGCCCGCCGGAAAGCTCGTACGGGTAGCGCTTGAGATCGAACTTTACGTCGAAGGAAGCAACGAGTTGCTCCATGCGCCGGTCGATCTCGATGCGCGACTTGCCTTCCAGCTTCAAGGGATAAGCGATGTTGTCGATGGTGCGCAGCCACGGAAACATGGCCTCGCGATAGTTCTGGAACACGTAGCCAATCTTCGTATCGGCCAGCGATTTGCCATCGAAAAGAATTTCGCCGGAATCGATGGGGATCAATCCAGCAATCATGTTGATCAGCGTGGACTTGCCGCAGCCGTTCGGCCCGAATACCGAAACGATCTGATGCTTCGGAATATTGAGATCGAAATTCTCGTAGAGTGGCCAACCGGCGAAGTACTTGGTGAGACCGCGAATGGTGATGTGCGTACCCGCCGGGCCCGGCGTGAAGGGCCGCTTCGGCGGTTCGAGTTCAGCGATGTTATCGATGGGGCGCATGCTTATCTCCCGCTCCAGTGCACGATGCGTCGTTCGACGACGAGAGCCAGTATGTTGAGTGCATAACCGAGTGCGCCAGCCGCAAGGATCGCGGCGTACATGCTTTTGACATTCAGCACCTGCTGCGCGTCGATGATGCGGTGACCAAGGCCGCTGTCGGAACCAATGAACATCTCGGCGACAATGACAATCACAAGTGCCATCGACACGGCCGAACGCAGCCCGACGAAAGTCGGCTGCAGGCTTTCCCAGATGAGCACATCCTTGAATATCTGCCAGCGCGAAGCGCCCATCACTTTCGCTGCCATGACGCGCTGCTTGCGCGCATTGATGACGCCGTAGGCGCTGTTGAACAGCACGATCAGCAACGCACCGAAGGCCGCGATAGCAACCTTGTTGACGTCGGACACGCCGAAGATCAAAAGGAACAGCGGAATCAGCGCGGAGGACGGCGTCGAGCGGAAGAAGTCGATGAGAAACTCGACACTGCGATAGGCGCGCTCGTTACTGCCGAGTAAAACGCCGAGCGGCACGCCGACCACCGCCGCTATGACAAACGCTTCGAGCGTACGCATCACCGTGACGAGAAAGTCGGTGAGCAGCGGCCCGCCGGCCAGCCCGGTGATCAGGTTGCCGATGGTGGCCGCCGGCGTCGGCAGCAGCACCACCTTGATGAGCCCGAAACGCACCACCAGGTCCCAGATTATGAACAAGGCTATCGGGCCGATGAAGGGTTGCAATTTATTCCATTCGAATTTTCTGGGAAGCGCCACCGCAGGTATCGCTGCGGGTGCGGTCCAGGCGCCGGAGGAAGGCGCCGCCGGTGCCGGCGCATTGTCCAAAACCGTGTCCGTCATGATTTATCCCTTGTACAGAATCGAGTCGATCAGCACGCGTTTTTCGAAGATGCCCTTGTCTGAGAAAAGATCGAAAAACTTCTGGAAGTAGGCAATGTCGCTCGGCTTGAACTCGTTGTAGAACATGTAATCCGACATCGGCACTTCACTGGTCAGCGGACCTTCGATGGCGGTATAGCCCTTGAGAAACGGCCGCGCTTCGTCAGGCTTGGTCTTGACGAGATCAACCCCGCGCTTGTAGGCCGCTATGTACTTCTTGGCGACATCCGGATACTTCTTGATGAACTCCGTCGTCAGACTGGCGGAGCCGCCATGCCACGGCGCCATTGGATCACCGAGGATGTACTTGGCGACGACACCTACTTCCAGTGTGCGTGTCGTGCCGTTGAGTCGGCCGACCGTGCCGGTGGGTTCGAGCGTGTAGGCCGCATCGATCTGCCCCGCAGCCAGCGCAGCAACGTGCTGACCGATCGGCAGCTCGCTGACCGCGACAGTGCCCGCGCCGGCGCGCTCGAGCATGACCTTGGCAAGTGTCACGTTCTGAATCCCCGGTCCGGATGCGACACGCTTGCCCTTTAGATCGGCCAGCGTCTTGATCGGGCTGTCCTTAGCGACGATAAATTCGTCGAGTATGTATTTGGCATTAGTCGGATTGGTACAGAAAATCTTGAACAAGCCTGGCTGTGCGATCTCACCAATGGCCAGCACCGCCGAAGCCGTGCCGTTCGAGCTGCCTTCAGCACGACCTGACAGCATCGCCTCCATGACCTGCTGCGCACTCGCGAACTTGAGCGGCTCCACATCCAGGCCGGCTTCCTTGAAGTAGCCCTTTTCGATGGCCGCGAAGAAAGGCAGCGCGGAAGCCACCGGCCAGAAGCCGATGCGAATCTTCGGCGAGGCCTGTGCCTTGACAATGCTTGGGGCGCCAATGGCGGCCAGGGCGGCGCCGGCCACTGCACCGCCGAGCAACTGACGGCGGCGGTTCGGGCTTGCAGTGACTTCTGTGGGTTGCGGAACGATAGGTTTCATGGGTTCTCCAGTAGAAAGTGGTTCTGGCTTGTCGATCGTGGGGTTTGCCTGCTCAGAGACGGTTATGCGCCGCGCGCAGCACCGATCCACCCTCCACACACGAACCTGCATAGGCAAGGAACGTGCGGGGTGAAGGGAGCAGGACGGTCCGCAATATCAGAGAGAAAAAGCGGGTTACGGCGAGCATGTCTGCACCAGCGCCGCGCCGTGGCTGCACCATGGTGGTGGCCGTGCGCTGAGCCGACCCGAAAACTTTTCCAGGATCAGCCGCCGTTGCGGCGCCATCTATGGCTCGTGCGCGATGGAGCACAGGTAACATGACTTTTCCTCTTGTATACTAGTATGCATACAAGCAGATGTCGTGCCAGCCTGCAATGCCTGTCGTGCGACCACTTACAATTACGCGTTCAGTGGAAATAATCGCAACCATGCCCGCTTACGACTTCGATACACCGCCTGACCGCCGCAATTCGCACAGCGTGAAATGGCAACGCGTTGCCGGTCGCGACGTGCTGCCGATGTGGGTCGCCGACATGGATTTCGCGGCGCCGCCTGCCGTGCTCGCAGCGATGCGCCAGGAGCTGGAGCACGGCGTCATGGGCTACGCGGCGCCCTGGCCTTCGCTGCTGGATGCGATCGTCGAGGGGCTGCAGCGCGACCATGGCTGGCGCATCGATCCGGACTGGATCGTGTTGCTGCCGGGAGTCGTCAGCGGCTTCAATCTGGCATGTCTGCTGTCAGGCTCTCCGGGCGATGCGGTCGCCACGCTGACGCCGGTGTATCCACCGTTTCTGAGCGCGCCTGGCAACACGCAACGCCAGTTGATTCGTAGCGACATGGTGCTTGAAGACAGCGCGTCGACTCAACGCTGGGTATGCGATTTCGACGATCTGTCAGCATGCATCACGCCCGAAACGCGCCTGCTGCTTCTATGCAATCCACATAATCCGGTTGGCCGCAGTTACAGTCGCGAAGAGCTGCTGAATCTTGGTGCACTGGCCATCGAGCGCGACATGCTGATCTGTTCGGATGAGATTCACTGCGGTCTGGTGCTAAATCCCGACACACCGCATATTCCATTGGCATCGCTCGGCGAAGACATCGCCGATCGCACGATCACTCTGATGGCGCCGAGCAAGACCTGGAACATTCCAGGCCTCTCCAGCGCCTTCGCCATCATTACCGATGCGAACTTGCGCCGGCGTTTCCGGCGCGTCGCAGATGGCCTCATGCCTCATACCAATGTCATGGGCTTGGTGGCGACCGAAGCGGCCTATCGCGATGCGCACGACTGGCGCCTTGCCCTGCTCGACTATCTGCGCGGCAATGCCGAGCTCATCATGCAAGCCGTCGCCGAAATGCCGGGCGTGCGCACCACGCCGGTCGATGCAACCTACCTGGCCTGGCTGGATTGCCGCGAACTGGCAAACGAGAAAAAACAAAACCCCACGGCTTTTTTTGAAGCACATGGGGTTCTGTTATCGGACGGCGCAGATTTCGGCGCGCCCGGATTTCTGCGTCTCAATTTCGGCTGCAGCCGCGGCGTGCTCACGGAAGCGTTGGCGCGCATGCGATGGGCTGCGACGGATTAAATGCGCCATGCATGGCTATCGCGCACCGCGCCCTTTTGAGACGCAGCATCTTTCCAACACAGCGCTGTGCGCATACTGCTGGTCCTCCCCGGTACGCTGGCGCACACGGACAAATCCGGCTGATCCCATAAATTTCTGGGACCGCTTTTGACCCCAAGCGGTCTGTCAGTGTCGCGAAAAGCGGACGTTCAATGTTTGAGATAACCGGCATGACCCGACCTGCCGGGGCATGTCCGGTTACATCAATATTGAAGCTGGGTGCCTGCAATCGCTCAGTCGGGTAATTTGGTCCGCGCAGTAACAACCCTAACCGCGGATCCTCCAGCCAGATTTATCAAGCATGGAGACGGCAGCTCAATTTCCCTTTTTACTACACCGCAGAGCTTGTTCCTCGCGTCGTTGGACATTCCATCTGATTAAATAGACAATTGCCCGCGCAAAACGTATCTGGCCGCCTGACACGCCTTGAGATGTCGTATAGATACCAATTTAGGAAAATAGATGTCAATCGACGAGCTATTGAAAACCGCGAAAGAGACCCTTGCAGAACGCATATCGAGCCCATTGACGGGCAGTTTTGCTGTGGCTTGGTGTTTGTGGAATTACAAGTTTCTCGTGATTCTATTGTCGACTGCAGGCGTCTCTCAGACGTTTCGGCTAATTGATACCGTTGCGTTTCCGGATACTCGTTCATTGATATTACGTGGAATGCTTTATCCGGTGTTTTCTGCCTTGGTCTATGTCTTCGGCTATCCATACCCCGCCAGAATTGCATACGCATTTACGTTAAAACGACGTCGAGAAGCGAACCAAAGCAAGCAGCAAATTGAGGAGGAGACGCTGCTGACGCTGCAGCAGTCGAGGGCACTGCGCACTGAATACTTCGAACGCGAACGTAAGTTTGAGGGAAATATTGATCGTCTCAATTCGGAAATTACCCGCCTCACTAATGCGCTTGATCTGGCGCAGAAAGAGGCTCTGGGTATGCAGGGTCGTGAGCCGTCGGAGAAGTCTGATGAAGCGCTTGATATGGCTCAACGGGGGCTTCTGGCGTATCTCGATGGGCGCGGAGGACGGGTGACTGAAAAGGAGTTTTTGAAGGGCTCTGCTGAGCCAAAAGTTAAAGTCGAGTTTGATATCGGCGAGTTGCAAAAACGGAAATTAATTACAAGAAAATTTAGTGAAGGCGGAGATGGCTATATCTTTGAGTTCACTCATGAAGGGCGCCGTGCGCTCCTCAACGGCGGCAAGCTTGCTCCGTAACTAAAAGGGTTCGTGTGAATAACAAGTCTCTCGTTTTGGCCAGTAGGGTGGGCTCGGCGAGCCCACGCGGTTTGCTGCTTCGGGCGGCCTACCTGACCATTCGCTCATGGCCGAGAGCAGCCAGTCGTTTGCAATGAAGCCGAGAACGTGAGTGGTCAACAACAGAACCTTGGTAAGGTCTAGTCCATTCGCATACCACTTGGAAAGAGTGTCTGTCCCTATAGCGGCTTACCGCAGAGGGCGCAAAGAGAAATGCCAGGGCGACGGATGTCGTTCCAGCGCGCAGCGCCGCTTCTTGGCCGAGGACGGGCTGAGTTGAGGCTATGTGTGCGAAGGAGGCAGAGCCCTGCTTTCCCCTGCGTTCTTCGCGCCTCTGCGGTAAAGGCCTTTGACTTTGTAAAACGTGAACAGCCGCTAAGTCTTCACGTTGCGCCGCTGCGTCTGCACCAGCTTGGCCTGGATGTAGCCCTTGAGTTCGCGAAAGGGAATCGGTTTGCCATAAATGATAACGTCATTCGGCAGACCACCTTCCTTCTCGATGTCTTCCGCCGAAAGGCCGGTCACGGCGATGATGTCCATATGCGCCAGTTGCGGTTCGCTGCGCAGTTTGCGGATCATCGCAAAGCCGTCGAGTCCCGGCATGACCAAGTCGGATACCAGGAGATCAGGCATTTCGCGACCGATCTCCAGTAAGCCGTCGAAACCGCTGCTGACGATCTTGACCTCGATCGGCAAGTCCCAGGTCGCCAGCGTGCGCTGATACAGGGTTTGCATGACAAGATCATCTTCGGCGACCAGCACACGCAGGTTACCGACACTGGGCGCAGGCCCATTATGCCGTTTGCGTAGAAAGGCCTCGACCGATGAGACGCGAATGCGCCGATGTCCACCCGTGGTCTTCCATGCGTCGAGCAGACCATTCTCGACCATCTGCTGCACCGTGCCCAGCGATACACCCAGCATCGTTGCCGCCTCGCTGGTGCTGCAATATTCGCGCTCTGCTGCTTTGCCACCCTGCGATAACTCGCTCATCCTCAATGCCCCGTTTCAAGACGATCAGAACGGAATGTCGTCGTCAAAATCACCACCAAAAGCATTTGCAGGTGGCGCTGTTTCCTGGCTGCGATTTTCGCGCGCCGGTGGACGAGCGTTACCGCTACTCGTCGGCTCGTTGCTCTCGGAACGCATTGGCGCATCGCCGCCTTCGCGCCCGCCAAGCATCTGCATGACGTCGGCGCGGATCTCGGTGGTGTAGCGATCCTGCCCGTCCTTGTCCTGCCACTTGCGCGTGCGCAGGCTGCCTTCGACATAAACCGGGCGACCCTTGCGCAGGTACTGGCCGGCGATCTCGGCCAGCTTGCCGAAGAACACCACACGGTGCCATTCGGTCTGTTCTTTCTTTTCGCCGGTGGCCTTGTCCTTCCACGAATCCGTGGTGGCAATGGTGATGTTGCAAATGGCATCGCCGCTGGGGGCGTAGCGCGTTTCCGGATCCTTGCCGAGGTTGCCGACGAGAATTACTTTATTTACAGAGGCCATCAGGCTTCTCCTCCAATCAGGCGCTGCAGACGGTTTTCGTCCCAGCGCTCAGGGTTGATCTTGAGTGTTGCAATACCGCGCTCGACTGCGACCTCATTGACGCCGGGCAGTCCGGCTATTTGCTCGCGCATTGCATCCATGTCGGCATCGGGGCCCAGCGTAACGGTTTTGAGCGTCACCTTGGTGGGCACCTGCATGCCCAGTGCGAGAAATCCCCACGCCAGGGCCATTAGCAATGTCATGCAGCTAATCCACTGAGTGCCCAAATGTACCGCAATCCAGCCCCCAGCGGCACTCCCCACGGCAACGCCCAGCGCCTGTGTGGTATTGAAAATTCCCAGCGCCGTGCCCTTCGCCTTAGCCGGTGCAATGCGCGAAACAAGGGACGGCAGGGATGCTTCGAGAATATTGAAGGCGGCAAAAAACAGCAACAGCATTAGCACCACGCTGCTCAGACTCGCCGCGCCGAGCCATAGACCCAGTTGCGATACCGCCAACAAGGCAATGCTGCCGACGAACATCAGCTTGGTGCGCCCTTTCCTTTCGGATTGCACAATGGCGGGAATGGCCACCAGGAAACTGCCCAGCACTACTGGCAGATAAACGTGCCAGTGTTGCCCCAGCGCAATACCATGCTGCTCGATCAACTGGCGTGGCACGACAAGGAACATTGCGGTCTGCAATACATGCAAGGCAAAGATGCCGAAATTCAGGCGCAATAGCTGGCCGTCTTTCAGGACAGCGGAAACCGGCACACGCTCGCGCCGCTCGATTTGCGATACCGGATTCGGCACCACGCGCAGCAGCAGGGGGATCGCCAGCAGTGCCAGTACGGCAATCAACAGGAACATGCCGCGCATGCCGATCCATGCATATAGCATAGGAGAGACAACCAGCGACAGCGCGAATACCAAGCCGATGGTCGAGCCGATCATGGCCATGATCTTGGTGCGATGTTGTTCGCGCGTGAGATCGGCGGCCAGTGCCGTCACCGCCGCCGACACGGCGCCCATACCCTGCAAGGCGCGCGCGGCGATCATCCAGTAGATGGTCGGCGCCCACGCCGCCATTAGCGCCCCGGCTGCAAAGAGCAACAAGCCAAGAACGATGACGGGCTTGCGTCCAAAACGATCGGAGGCGAAACCGAAAGGCAGGTACAGAAAGGCCTGGACCAGCATGAAAGCACCGAAGGCCAGCGATACGAGTTGAAAGTTGTCGCCCCCTGGCAGGCCACCAGCGAAAACCGAAAATACTGGCAGTACCAGGAAGAGCCCGAGCATGCGCAAGCCGAAAATAGAGGCGAGCGAAATGCCTACGCGCCACTCAAGGGCGGACATGCGATCGGGGCCTGGCAACGTACTGCTGCTCGTCATAACACTGAATTCGAAAAGATCGGGTTGGCCTGCACGGACCGGCAAGCGAGGCATTTTAGCAGACGTGCACGCCTGGCCTCGTGCCGCCTGGCTCATTCGGCCAGCCGGTATATCGACTCCCGAATATAGGACTTGGTTCGCAACGGCTGGCAAAGTTATAGTCACAGGTTACTCACGACTGGCAGCACGCCTCATGGACTGGATCAGCATGGACCAGATCAAAATTCGCGGCGCACGCACGCACAATCTGAAAAACATCAACGTCGATATTCCCCGCAATCGGCTGACCGTCATCACGGGACTGTCCGGTTCGGGCAAGAGTTCCCTCGCATTCGACACGCTCTACGCAGAAGGCCAGCGACGTTATGTGGAGTCGCTCTCGGCCTATGCGCGGCAGTTCCTGCAACTGATGGAAAAACCCGACGTCGACCTCATCGAAGGTCTGTCGCCAGCCATCTCCATCGAGCAGAAAGCCACCAGCCACAATCCGCGCTCGACGGTCGGCACCGTCACCGAAATCCACGATTACATGCGCCTGCTGTTCGCACGCGCCGGCACGCCGCACTGTCCCGATCACCACTTGCCGCTCGAAGCGCAGACCGTTTCGCAGATGGTCGACCACGTACTGAGCCTGCCGGAAGGCACCAGCGTGATGATCCTCGCGCCGGTGGTCCGCGCACGCAAAGGCCAGCACGAGGAACTGGTTGCAGAACTACGCGCGCAAGGCTTCGTGCGCTTGCGCATCGACGGCGAGATCCACGAGATCGACACCCTTCCGACGCTGAGCAAGACCAGCAAGCACAATATCGATGTCGTGGTGGATCGCCTGCGCGTGCGGCCGGATTCGCGCCAGCGCCTCGCCGAGAGTTTCGAGACGGCACTGGCGCATGCGGAAGGCCGCGCCGTCTTATTCGAAATGGATAATGGCGCCGAGCATGCCTTCTCGGCGCGCTACGCCTGCCCGATCTGCGGTTTCGCCGTGCAGGAACTCGAACCCCGCCTGTTCTCGTTCAACAATCCGATCGGTGCCTGCCCGCGCTGCGATGGACTCGGCACGCTGGAATATTTCGACCCACAGCGCGTCGTCACGCATCCAGAACTCTCGCTGGCAGCCGGCGCCATCCGCGGCTGGGACAAGCGCAACCAGTTCTACTTTCAGATGCTGCAGGCGCTGTCCAGCGCATATTCATTCGACATAGACGCGTCTTTCAACTCGCTGCCACCCGAAGTCCGCGAAGTCATCCTGTTCGGCTCTGGCACGCGCAAGCTGCCTTTCAAATACCTCTCCGAATCCGGCCGCACGGTCACCAAGGAACACAGCTTCGAAGGCATCGTGCCGAATCTGGAGCGGCGCTACAAGGAGACAGACTCTGTCGTCGTGCGCGAAGAACTTGCCAAGTACCGCAGTGTGCAGATCTGCCCTGTCTGCGAGGGCAGCCGCCTGCGTCGCGAAGCGCGCTATGTGCGCGTCGGTACGCGCAGCTTGCCCGAGCTCAGCGCCATGCCCATCGGCGAATGCCGCGATTATTTCTTGATCACGAAACTCGCCGGCCACAAGGCACAGATCGCCGACAAGGTCATCAAGGAGATCGTGGCGCGTCTGCAATTCCTCATCGACGTCGGCCTCGATTACCTCAGCCTCAATCGCAGCGCCGATACGCTTTCAGGCGGTGAAGCACAACGTATTCGTTTGGCATCGCAGATCGGCTCGGGTCTCACCGGCGTGATGTACGTGCTCGATGAACCCTCCATTGGCCTGCATCAGCGCGACAACGACCGCTTGCTCGGCACACTGCAACGTCTGCGCGATATCGGCAATACGGTCATCGTCGTCGAGCACGATGAAGATGCCATTCGCGCTGCCGATTTCGTCATCGACATGGGACCCGGTGCTGGCGAACACGGCGGCCAGATCATTGCCGAGGGCAAGCCCGAAGAGGTCATCGCCAATGCGGCTTCCGTCACTGGTGACTATCTCTCTGGGCGCCGCAAGCTGGTCGTGCCTGGCAAGCCCGTGCGCTTCAATCCCGAGCGCGTCATGCGCCTGATCGGCGCGAGCGGCAACAACCTCAAGAACGTCACGCTCGAACTACCCGTCGGTCTCCTCACTTGCGTGACGGGTGTGTCCGGCTCCGGCAAATCCACGCTGATCAACGACACGCTCTACGCCATCGCGGCACGCGAGATCAACGGTTCGTCGACCGAACCGGCGCCGTATGCGCAGATCGAAGGCCTCGATTTCTTCGACAAGATCATCAGCGTCGACCAGTCGCCCATCGGCCGCACGCCGCGCTCGAATCCTGCGACGTACACCGGCATGCTCACGCCGATACGCGAACTATTCGCCGGCGTACCCGAAGCGCGTGCGCGCGGCTACGAGCCGGGTCGCTTCTCCTTCAATGTAAAAGGTGGCCGCTGCGAAGCCTGTCAAGGCGACGGCATGATCCGCGTCGAAATGCATTTCCTCGCCGACGTCTTCGTGCCCTGCGACGTCTGCCACGGCAAACGCTACAACCGCGAAACGCTCGAAGTGCGCTACAAGGGTAAGAACATCGCCGACGTGCTCGACATGCGCGTCGAAGAGGCACAACGTTTCTTCGAAGCGGTGCCGACCGTGGCACGCAAACTCGACACGCTGATGGAGGTCGGTCTTGGCTACATCCGCCTCGGACAAAGCGCCACGACGCTGTCGGGCGGCGAAGCGCAGCGCGTCAAGCTGGCCCTCGAACTCTCCAAACGCGACACCGGCCGCACCCTGTTCATCCTCGACGAACCCACCACCGGCCTGCATTTCCAGGACATCGAAATGCTGCTCAAGGTATTGCATCGCTTGCGCCAGCACGGCAACACCATCGTCGTCATCGAGCATAATCTGGATGTCATAAAAACTGCCGACTGGATCGTCGACCTCGGCCCCGAAGGCGGCGCACGCGGCGGCCAAATTCTCGCCGCTGGCACACCGAAGCAGATCGCCGCGACAAAGGACAGCTACACGGGGCAGTACCTGAAACGCGCGCTGAACCGACCGGACGTAAAGTAGGTCGGAAAAGCGAAGCGCCTTCCGAGGTTTGAAGCGTCCACAACTCATGAATGGCTCTTAAGAGCGCTACAAACGTCGGAAGGCGCTTCGCTTTTCCGACCTACGCCACTGCGCTCACTGCCACCCTACAAATTTGGGCTGCGATGCTGACGTCATTCTCGGTGCTTGCTGTCCCCTCCCCGTGCAGGGAGGGGCTCGTCAGAGCCGGGAGAAGCGAAAGCGTGGCTGCAGGGTCAGCTCAAGATAAAGGGATCAATGTACGAACGCTTCCCCCGCTCCCGGCTCTGACGAGCCCCCCTCTCCCCCAGGGGGGACTGCAATCCATGCATTGCGGGATGTAGCTGTTCTTTCTTGCGGAGTAGGCGTCGCGTAGGGTGCAGTGAAACTGCACCGTGTGCTCGCGGGCAATCATGTAGTGCAGTTCGCTGCGCCCACCTTGCCCTTGATCCCACCATGCCTGCGGGAAGCGGGAATGACAAAAGCAAAAAGCCCGCACAAGTGCGGGCTTTTTGAATTCTGCAAACTGCGGTATGACAATAGCTTACGCGACCACTTCACCTTCAGCAGCATCGCCATCCGGACGATCCAGCAGCTCGACGTACGCCATCGGCGCATTGTCGCCAACGCGGAAACCGCACTTCAGAATACGCAGGTAACCACCGTTACGGCTCGCGAAGCGCGGGCCAAGCTCGTTGAAGACCTTGCCGACGATATCGCGGTCACGCAGGCGATCGAATGCCAGACGACGATTCGCGAGGCTGGGCTTCTTGCCCAAGGTGATGATGGGCTCGACAACGCGACGCAGCTCTTTTGCCTTCGGCAACGTGGTCTTGATGACCTCGTGGCGCAGCAGCGAGTTGGTCATATTGCGCAGCATCGCCAAGCGATGGCTGCTGGTACGGTTGAGCTTACGCAGGCCGCTTCCGTGACGCATTTTGTTCTTCCTTTTTTAACCCAGCTTGGCTGAGTCTCAGTTAAATAGCAGCTGAGTCT
>JAQGMF010000038.1 GCA_028292505.1 Rhodocyclales bacterium | reverse complement strand
GCCCGACGATCAGCTCAAACCTGAGGTTGCCGGGGCAGTACTTCGATGAAGAAACTGCGCTGCACTACAACTGGCACCGCTACTACGATCCGAGTATCGGGCGATATATCTCCGCTGATCCCATTGGGCTTAATGGCGGCGTCAATACGTACGTATATGTGGAGGGTGGGCCAACGCAGTACATGGATACTTTGGGCCTACAACCAAAAGATAAGCACTATGGCTACCCCCCAGATTTTTGGAGCTGGTATCACCAAAACGTCAAGAAACCGGGTGACCCGGATCTGGATAAAGAGGGAGCAAAGGAAGAGTATGACGAATGGGTCGATCTAGGGAAACCGCCCCCTGACAAGAAGAAAGGCCCGAAGAATAAGCCTGCGGCGCCACCTCCGGAAGCTCCAGAACCTAGTAAGAGTTCAATGTGTGGGCCAAGATGCCAAGGTATTCTCCTTGTAGGCGGAGTCTGTTTGGTATGCGTACTACAACCTGAACTATGCCCCATAGTTGTTGGAGGCGGCGTATTGGCTAATTAATTCGGAAAATGAAACGTGAGCCTATAATTTGTTGGAGTTAATGGTAAGGAGCAGGCGCGCAATGATTAAATCATGAGTTCTTTGATCATATGGCTCTTGTGGTTTGTTGTCGTTTGTCCGTAAAAAGGAAGATGGCTGCGTGGTCACGATTGGCTGGAGTGATAGATGAAAGACATAAGTGTTACTTTAGACTTTTGGGTCGCGGAGTCCGGTCGCTTTAATTTTCTTCAAACGTGGAGCGATGCAGGCCCGTATTTTTCTAGAAAGTCTCGCGACAACACTTATCTTTGGCGTATTGATTCAGAGTGCTCCACTGATGCTGAGCTTATAGAACATTTGCGGTCAATTCTGGGCAAGTTGGATGCAGTAAAACTGGCCAAAATAAATCAGCTGGCAGATGTTCGTTCGTATCTTAATATAGCTATCTATCATGACAATGCCAATTGCAGCATTGATATGCCTTATGAGATGTTAAATTTATTGTCAGGGACATATACAAATATTGAGGTTAGCTGTTATCCGTGCGTGGACGAAAATTAACTGGTCCTTTTGGATCGAATCTTGTCGGCGGTTCGTTATATGGAGGCTTGTGCCTGGCGCTGATTATCTCGAATGCGCTGCAGGGAAGAGCGGAGTGGCGTCCGCTACGGAAGATGTTTGCAACGCTAGCTGATTGGTTGCTGTATCCCTTTCCAAATAGTTTGTTTCCACTTGCTTTTGGCATAACCAGTAGTTGGCTTTGGGCTCTGGTGTTTGTTGGTTTTGCTAATTTATTGTTCTTCTCGCTGGTCGGAAATTTTTTGGTAAAGCGGAATTCAAAAAGAGCTGTACTGTATAGTCCTTTGGCATATTTATTATTTTCATTTGGTGCGTACGTGGCTGCGAATTATGTTTTTTTCTCGGTCTATTTCATGCGGTCCTCGCATGGCGTTTAGTTTAATCGTGCAAAGCTAATGGTGGAATGTGGATGTCAGGTGTCATGAAAAGGTCATGACCTTTTGAGTAATAAATGGCCGGTGGGTGCTTCTCACGCCGTTTTAATTCGATGCAGGTGGCGTGCTGTTGTGTTGAACGGGACTAGTTATGCGCAAACTATTTATTCTGATACTGCTCGTCGGGGGGCTTTATCAAGGTTGGAAGCATTTTGCTCCGACTGGTGTGTCGTTGGATGGCAGAGAGATTTCTGCTTCCGAGCTGAGCGCGCTAGCTGTAGGCGTGAAGGCCAACGAAGTAGTGATGTACTCGACAAGCGAGTGCCCATATTGCGCGCAGGCGAAAAACTGGTTGAACCAGAACGGTTTTGCCTTCACCGAATGCAATATGAGTGAAGCGCATCGTTGCGAAGATGAATTCAGAAGTTACGGTGGTATCGGCACGCCGTACTTGGTGGTGCGAGGTCACCACGTGAAAGATGGCTTTGATCCGGACGAATTTCTCACCGCGCTGCGGGCTGGTTAGAGAGAAGCAGAGAAATCAAGAAAAATGTTTGTCGTGTCAGTACAATTGCATAAGAGTTGGGCGGCAGGACTAGAAGATCAAACGGGCTGCCGTTAGTGCAGCCCGCCCGAAGAACAGAGTGAGCGGGGAAGTGAAGATGACGCAAAGAGCGGGGGAGAGTCGGGCTGGGGCGCGCGTGCGCATGGGGCAAGCGCTCCGAGTCGCTGCGTCGGTGGTGGGCTGCGCAGCGCTATGCATACTGCATTCTGGTATCGCGCAGGCGCAAGAGACCGTCTGCGCGCGCGTCAAGATCGAGATCAAGCAGGAACTGACCCTTGAGCGTCAGGCTTTCGACGCCGAGATGAACATCAACAACACCACCGACAATGGCGTGATCTCCAATGTCTCGATCGTGGTCAAGGTGTATGACGAACAGGGTACGCCAGTCGAAGCGTCCAGCGACCCCAACAGCAGTACCGCCAAGTTCTTCGTCCGCGTCTCTGGCAAGCAAAACATATCTGACATCGACGGCAACGGCACCGTCAACCCGGCGACGACCTCCACCATCAACTGGCTCATCATTCCCGCCCCTGGTTCCGCCGGTACCAGTCCGTTGGGTAAGAAATACCTCATCGGTGCGACGCTCAAATACACCTTCGGTGGCGAGGATCAGACACTCGATGTGTCACCCGATGTCATCACAGTCAAGCCCCTTCCGCTGCTAACACTGGACTACTTCCTCACCAAGGACGTCTGGGCCGATGATCCTTTGACTGCCGAGATCGAACCCGTCGAGCCTTTCACGCTTGGCGTGCGTGTTAAAAACAACGGATTCGCGACTGCCAAGAATCTGAAGATCGACTCGGCCCAGCCCAAGATTGTCGAGAACAATCAAGGCTTGCTCATCGGTTTCAAGCTGGATGGCAGTTACGTCAACGATGCTCCGGCCGACAACACGTTGCTGATCAATTTTGGTGACGTCGCTGCCAATACCAGCAAGATGGGCCGCTGGATCATGGAGACCACGCTGGCCGGCAAATTCACCGAATTTACTGCGTCGTTCACCCATGCCGACGAACTGGGTGGTTCGCTTACCTCTATCCTCCAGGCCGCGAATGCCCACCTGCTGATACGCGATGTGCGCGTAGATCTGCCAGGGCGCGACTATGTCCGTGACTTTCTTGCCCAGGATGGCGATGTCATACGCGTGTATGAGTCGGATGCGCCCGATACGCTTGTCACTGACCGCAGCAGCGTCGCCGCGCTGACGGCCAGTACCAGCATTGATGGGAAAGCTACGTACCACCTTATCGTCCCGCCGACGGATGGTTTTCTTTACGTGAAACTGCCAGACCCCTTCAACGGCACCAAGGCCCTGGGGGTAACCAAGCGCTCGGATGCCAAGACCTTGCTTCCCGAGAACGTCTGGCTCTCCAAGACCCGTAATTCAGAAACCAAGAAGTGGGAATACTGGGTCAACTTCTTCGACGTTAATTCCACCGGCGTGTATGACGCTGAATTCGAAGCACCGCCTGCAATCTCGCTGCCGCCACAGATTCAGTTCATACCGGATCGCGTGACGCAGGAAGAGCACCAGGTCTCGTTCCTTGTCGAGGCCAGCAGCCCCGGCGGCGCTCCCGTGTTCCTTTCCGCCGCACCACTGCCTGCCGGAGCCAAATTCACGACGCAAGCCACCGACCCTACGGCACCGACCTTGACGCGCGCCGTCTTCGACTGGACGCCACCCAAAGGCACGGCCGGTAACTACCTCGTTGTCTACACTGCCACCGACGGCACACTCACCAGCACGCGCTCGGCGAGTATCAAGGTTGAATCCATCTCGCCGCCTGCCGGGCCGGAGATTCCCAGCATCATTAGCCCCGCCTCGGGCGCACAGCTCACCAGTCTCAAGCCCACCCTGAGTGTGCAGACATCGACGAACACTCAAGACCCGACGGTCAAAGTACAGTTCGAGATCTACAAGGACGCTTCCATGACCCAATTGGTCGACAGCGCTCTGGTGGACAAAGCCGTCTCTGGTACAACCGCCGTGCCGACAGCCTGGCCGCTCACCGCCACGTTGATGGACAACACCACTTACTGGTGGCGTGCTCGCACCTATGACGGCAACACGACCTATAGCGCCTGGATCAATGCGCGCTTCTTCGTCAACTTGTACAACGACCCGCCTGACAGCTTCAATCTATCGCTGCCCGTACCCGATGGAGAAGTGGCCGATCTGCAACCCACGCTGGCCTGGAGCAACGCCGTCGACAAGGACGGGGATAGCATCACTTATGGCGTACGCATATTTGACGATGCTGCGTTGACCCATATCGTCGTTCAGACCGACGGACTCTTGCCAGATGTGTCCGGTACCACGAGCTGGCAAGTCAATGCCGCACTCATTGCGCGCAAGAAATATTATTGGCGTGTCATCGCGACCGATGTCAACGGTGCGCAGACTATGTCGGCAGTCCGCGATTTCTTTACAGGCGTGGGCAACAGTGCGCCGACGACACCGACTCTGGTATCCCCGGCGCTCGATGCGAGAGTCGCCAACCTTAGTCCGGACCTGACAGTCGGCAATTCCACGGACGCCGATGGCGATCTGCTGACTTATATCTTCGAACTCGACACGGTTCCCTCCTTCGACTCCGGCGCTAAGCGTGCCTCTAGCGAAGTGCTACAAGGGTTGGGTGCAACCACCTCATGGCACGTGAGCGGACTTATCGAGAACAAGCACTATTTCTGGCGCGCCAAGGCCCAGGATGGGCGCTCGGAATCGGCCTGGGTACAGGGCACCTTCCTTGTCGACGTCATAAACGAGGCGCCGGCTCAACCCACTGTGCATAATCCGGGCAACGGTGCATGGGTTTCGACTTTGACGCCAGTACTTGAAGCCAACCCTGCGCTCGACCCTGAAGGTGACACGGTGCACTACGAATTCCAGCTCGCCAAAGATGCTGGCTTCGCTACAGTCCTGCAGAGCGGCGTGTCCGCCCTGACCACATGGACAGTGCCCTCGCCACTGGATGACAAGAGCACTTACTGGTGGAGTGTTCGCGCGGTTGATGCAAGTGGCGCCGCCTCGAGCTGGTCGCCTGCGAGCGTGATGTATGTCAGTACGGGCACCTACCAGAACCCGAGTATCCAGTTGCTGACACCATCCTCAACTGTCGTACCGACACAGGTAGGTGCGAGCAAGATCGTGCACCTCACGTGGCAGGGCACCGATCTGAATATCGAACCGACGGTCGCGCTTTACTATGCGTCCAATAAGACTGCATTTACCGGAACACTGATCGTGGACGGCTTGCGGCAGTCCTCCGGCGTTCAAAGCGCCTCTTACGATTGGAATGTCAGCACCCTGGCTCCTGGAGCCTATTACGTATATGCCGTCATCTACGACAGTCGCGGCCTTGGCCAAGCCTGGGCCGCGGGTGCCGTCGTGATTCCTGCGGCGGCGCAAACAGGTAGTGTGGTCGAAACGATTACTGCCACACCGTTGCAGACAACCGAAGTTGGTGGCCAGGCGCAGTTCAAGATCAAGCTCGGTTCGGCACCGACGGACAACGTAGTGCTCCCCGTGGCCAGCACGATGTCGAAAGAGGGGGTGGCTTCGCCGCCGAGCCTGACCTTCACACCCGCAAACTGGAACGTCGACCAGACCGTGACGGTGACTGGTCAAGCCGATTGCATTCCAGATGGGACCAAGCAGTACCAAGTATTGGTGGGGCAGGCAGTGTCGCTGGATCCGCAATACATTGGCATATCTGGTGCTCCGGTAGCGATGAGCAATTCGGACGCGGCGACAGGTGTGGTCACCTCAACGAATAGTCCGAACATCAGGATTTGCGGGCTGACCATAAAGACCGAGGTGCAAATCAATCCGATGATCTGGGAGTACACAGTTGAAACCTCATTTGGTAATTCAGGCAATCCAGTTACTGGTGGGACTGCCAAGCTGACTTCTGCACCGTCGCTCGTAGTGATTACGGATCCCGACTTACAGTTTGGGGCCCTGCAATACGGCGAGACCGGCCGTAGCCTGGACACCATTACCGTGCGTTCGAATTTGCGGCTTACCCCCTCATTCTTCGCTGCCGCTGTCGGATTCAAATGGAGTATTACCGTTAATTAGTAGACAGCGCCTTTTAACGATACAGGTCAGAATGGCGCATCTATTATGATGAAATGGCGTTATGCCCTGCCACCTGAAACACCTGTTGTATGCTGCATGCATTTGTATTTCTGCGTCGGCCGGTGCGACCACGATCGGGTCGGCGAAGGTTGCTGATATGCGGTTCGAATTGTCAGACCTGGACGCTAACGATGGCATAACTTCCACGCTGACCTGGATCTCGACGAGTTCGCAAGTCCAGGCATCACGCGATTTCGACCAACACATCGAGCTTGTGCCACAGGCGGATGGAACATTTCTGTGGAGCGTGACGTATGCCCAAAACGAACAGCTACTGGACTCATCGGTGGTCGGTGCCTGGGACACAACTCACGCGGCCGTTGCGGGAGCCGTTGCAAATACGGGATTTGCGAGTGTAAGCGCAGAGGCATCTCTATTAACAGGCGGAGCGAGTGTGTTGAGCCTCGCATATGTTTCGAGAAGCTTCGTATTGTCGGCCAATACAGCGTTACACATTTTCGGCAATATTACGACGGGTGCCTCGGGGTCCGCTAGCGAGGGCTTTCAAGGTCCAGGCGGGGCGTCTCCGGATGTAGGTGTGAGCTTTTCGCAAGCCTTCAGTTATGCCGAAGTGTTTTTGGAGGCGAATGATGTCTTGTGGTCTCTTGCGAACGGACAGAACTTTACGCCGAGCACCGACCCATCCGTCTATCCGATGGAGGCTTATTTGTCGGACAGCGTTACATCATTTGATTTAGCATTCCGAAACGAGAGCAGTGACGATGCGCTTGGTGGTTTTTATGCGTTAGCGGAGACTTCCGCTGAAGAAATTGCACCTTTGCCTGGAGCATCTTTGCCAGAAGCATCTGTGCCGGAGCCATCCAGTCTGGCGTTGCTGTTTGCGGCCGGGCTATCGTCGATATGCTTACTCGTCCGAAAACGACAAGTCTAGAAGGTCTGTAATGAACACTGTTCGGCAAGCGGCCGTGGGTCCATCACCTGTGGCCGCAATTCATTTTCGCGCACGCGGTTTTACACTTCTGGAACTGCTTGTTGTCATCGTCATCATTGGTTTGCTGGCGGCCTATGTAGGGCCGCGTTATTTTGCGCAATTGGGCAAGTCCGAGCGTGGCACCACGAAAGCGCAGATCGAAGCACTTGGCAAGGCCCTGGACGCGTACAGGCTCGATGTTGGTAGCTATCCAACAACGGAGCAGGGTTTGAACGCTTTGATGGTCAAACCGAACGACGAACCCAAATGGAATGGCCCTTATTTGCAGAAGGCCGTGCCAAATGATCCCTGGAACAAACCGTACATCTACGTTTCTCCAGGGCAGGGCGGGGATTTTGACCTGCTGTCTTACGCGAAGGACGGGCAGCCCGGCGGAGACGGGGACGCTGCCGATGTGTCTTACCGCTAAAGTCGCGGTAGCGCTTTCGTGATGACGAAATCGAGCCAGTCCGTGGATTCACAAGCGCCGCGTGTAGCGGCCGCAAGCGTGTCTGCCCATATCCGTTTGCATGTGAAGAGTCTGGACGGTACACCTCAGGTTATCGAGTTTGCTGATGTGACTGAGTCCGAAGCGATACGCCGGACGGTGTCGCGAGGCATGCGCGTGTTGTCCATAGAGTCGGTAACGGACTATGACAAAGCAATTTCGAGCCGGCGTACCCATTTCCCCTTGTTGCTGTTCAGCCAGGAATTGCTTGCCCTGCTCGAAGCAGGTTTGAATTTGACGGAAGCATTGTCCACCTTGCATACGAAGGAGCGCCACACGGGCGTGCATGCTGTGCTCGGCAGTCTGCTGGCATCGTTGAGAGAAGGTAAAAGCTTTTCGGATGTCCTGGCCACGTTTCCGGAGCATTTTCCTGACGTCTATGTCGCAACCGCGAGAGCGTCGGAGCGCACAGGCGATCTGCCGCAAGCGCTGACACGCTACATCGCCTATCAGCTTCAATTCGATGTCATTCGCAAGAAACTGATTTCCGCAGCGATTTACCCTGTGATGCTGCTAGTGGTCGGCGGTTTCGTCACACTGTTCCTGCTGGGTTATGTCGTGCCACGTTTTGCAACCGTTTACGAATCGTCGGGGCGTGAAATGCCTTGGCTGTCGGCCATGTTGCTATCGTTCGGCAAAATCATCTACGGTCATTGGGAACTTACCGGACTGGGCTTGTTGGTTTTTTTTGTGGTGCTCGGTTGGCTCGTCAGTCGCGCCGAGGGGCGTTTGTTCATGATCAATCAAGTCCTGCGCTTGCCGTGGTTCGCCACAAAAGCAAACGAGTTCCGGCTGGCGCGTTTTTATCGAGCCGTGAGTTTGCTACTGGCTTCGGGGATTTCGCTATCGCGTGCAATGGGCATGGTGACCGGCATGCTTGCGCCGGTCGAACAGATTCGGCTCACTCAATGCCGCCTGTCGGTCGAACAGGGCCAGAGTTTGTCTGCAGCCTTGCTTTCAGCTGGTCTTGCAAGTCCGGTCGCCGAGTCGTTGATCAAGGTGGGCGAACGATCCGGGCAGATGGCGGAAATGCTGGAGCGCACCGCACGCTTTCAGGATGAGGAATTCGCTCGATGGGTCGATTGGGCTTCACGTCTTCTGGAGCCGATCTTGATGACGGTTATTGGCTTGGTGATCGGCACGGTCGTCGTGCTGATGTATATGCCGATCTTCGATTTGGCTGGAAGCTTGCAATGACGCTTATGCCAAACAAATCAGATGTCGGGATAACGTCTGAACTCATCGAGCAAGCACGCTTGTTTGCGGCGAAGAACGATATTTCGCTGGTCGCCGGTTTGCAGTCCGCAACTGGCTGGACGGCAGATGCATTGATGATGGCATTGGGTGCGTGTTTCGGTTATCCGGCGTTGTCCATGCGCGTGTTGCAGGAGTTGATTCCTGACTTTGAAAAAATCGCGTACACAGAATGCGTACAGCGGGGCGTGTTGATTGCAGCGGATGAATCGGGCGTCCCGATGCTTGTTCTCGGCGATCCTTTTGATGGCGCCGTTGAAGACTGGGCTCTGCGACGCTATGGCGTCTCGCGCGCAGCGCTGCGCATAGCGCTCGCCCATCCTGACGATCTGGCCGCGTACTTTGCGCAACAAGAGCGACAACTGCGTGCGATGGATGGTTTTGACAACGACTCGACGCGTAAGGGCGATGAAGAAGTTGCCGCCATTATTACATTGGCATCGATCAGCGATGATGCCAGCCCGGTAGTCAAACTCGTCAACTCGACGATTTACGATGCCTTGAAACTACAGGCTAGCGATATTCATTTGGAATGCGATGCGGGTTGCCTGCATGTGCTCTACCGCATAGACGGTGTGCTCGTGCAAATCACGCAGGTGCAAGGTCAGGATATGGCAGAGCAAATCATTTCACGCATCAAGGTCATGGCGGAACTCGATATTGCGGAACGTCGTGTCCCGCAAGATGGAAGATTCAAGGTACGGGTCAGCGATCGCGAGATTGATTTTCGCGTTTCGGTCATGCCAAATATTTTTGGCGAAGACGCGGTACTGCGCTTGCTCGACCGACAGTCGCTCACGGAGCAGGCACAAGCATTGCGCCTCGACAATCTCGGACTTGATGCCCATTCGATGGCGGCGATTCGCAAGCTGGCCAGCAAACCGCATGGCATGCTGTTGGTGACGGGGCCGACAGGCTCGGGAAAGACCACCACGCTGTATGCGGCCATTACGGAAATCCATACGGGGCGCGATAAGATCGTGACGATTGAGGACCCGGTCGAATATCGCTTGCCGAGGGTTTTGCAGATTCCGGTAAATGAAAAGAAAGGCCTGACTTTCGCACGTGGGCTACGTTCCATTTTGCGTCATGACCCCGACAAGATCATGGTGGGAGAAATCCGTGATGACGAAACGGCGCAGATTGCAGTACAGGCGGCGCTGACGGGGCATCTGGTTTTCACCACCGTACATGCCAATAACGTATTCGATGTGCTCGGACGCTTTCTGCATATGGGTGTGGATGCCTATAGCTTTGCGGCGGCGTTGAATGGAATCGTTGCGCAACGACTATTACGGATCAATTGCTCACACTGTGCGATGGAGGTTCAGCCCGATGATGCCGAACTCGAAGCGGCAAATTTGAGCCGGCAGCAAGTGGCTGGCTGGATATTCAAAGTGGGTAAGGGTTGCGGCAATTGTCGTGGCGTTGGCTACAAGGGGCGCAAGGCTGTTGCCGAAGTGTTGATATTGGACGATATGCTGCGCGAATTGATCGTCAGTCAAGCACCGATCTCCGTACTCAAAGAGCATGCGGCACGTGTTGGGCTGAAGCCTTTGCATGACGCTGCATTGCTTTGGGTCGCTTGTGGCGAAACAACGCTGGAAGAGGTCGCGCGTGTTTCGGGCTAAGCGCGGCGAATACGGTACGCTTTTCATCACTATCGGTGCCGAGCGCGTCGAGTGCGGGCTTGTCAGCCGGGGAGGCTGGATCGCGAACAGCCTGCTCACGTACACTATTGAATCCGATCACGGCATCGCGGATGCTTTGGTGTCTGTCGCGGGGCAGCTTCAATCCAAGCTGCGCCAACAGCCGGGCACTGAAGCGATCGAAACATCGATTACGATAACGGAGGTACATGTCCTGGTGGCCGATGTCTGGTTGTCGGCCGCCGAAATGCCTTGGAGTGTGGCATTGCGGCGCGCGGACACCACCGAGGCCGCCGCGCGTGCGCAATTGAACTCGGCAGGTTTTGAAGTCATGCCGTCCGACGTAATCAAGCTCGACGACGCACCATTCGGTCAACCTCGACTCGTCGTGGCCTATCCGGCAACATTGCTGTCGGCACTTTCCGTCGTTGCCAGGCAATTCAACGCCAAGCTGGCTTCGATATTGCCGCTTGGGGCGGCTGCGTGGTCGCAGGTACGCCAGCAGTTACATGACGAATTGACAATCCTCGCGATAATGGACGAGGGCTTGTTGCTGATCGTTCAGGGCTCGGGTCGGTTGACCAATGTCACCGTTCGCACGGGGAGTGGTGGAGAGATCAGTGTTCAGACGCTTCGCGAATGGTGGCAACGTCTTCGTTTTCGCATGCCGCATCTGGCGCAGACAGACAAGTTGTCGGTACTGAATTTAATGCCGTCGGATATGTCATCGCCCGACGCCAATAAAGAACTGATGAATGTGGAGTTGCCGGTTCAGCCTGGCGACAAAGAGGTACCACGCACACTGCAGTTGGCGGCACTGTCGAGTGGGCGTAGCGTAGCCATTGATGCCGTTGGCATGTCTCAGCCAATGACAACCGCACGTTGGGCTGTTGCCGCTGCCGCCTTCTTGCTATCGGCCTTTCTCGTAGTCCAAGCTTGGCAAACGACGGCAAGGGTGGAGGTCTTCGCCGACAAGATGAAGGCTGCTCCTGCCACCAAAAATATCGTACAACGACCGATAAGCTGGAGTCGTGAAGAGGTGTCCAGAGTACAGGCGGTGAATGAGGCCATTCGAGAGTTGAATCTTCCCATATCGGCTTTGATGCTTGCATTACAACCGCC
Source organism: Rhodocyclales bacterium (assembly GCA_028292505.1). GTDB lineage: Bacteria > Pseudomonadota > Gammaproteobacteria > Burkholderiales > Rhodocyclaceae > Viridibacterium. Next base: position 106,215 of record JAQGMF010000038.1, on the reverse strand, counting down.
GAGCGATATACGTGTAGCCGTGTTGGGCGTTGATTTGGCTGGCACCAATACTTCCAAGCTGGATCAGAGCTCTGCGGTGAAGATCGTCGCTGAAGCACGCAGTAGTGTTGATATGGCACGCTATGTCGGCTTCCTAGCTGTACGCAAGCCCTTCATCCGCGCTTATCTTCTACAGCATGAGATCGTTGAATCGGCACCCTTGCGACCGTATCGCTTCACGGTGGAGGCGACATGGTCGGAATGAATCCACGGGGAATGAATAAAATTGCGAATGGCATATTTCATATCATGGAAAATATGGCATGGGAGTTTCGCCGAGGTGGCCATGCCTTCAGCCGTCGATTTGGCCGGTTCGGGTTCTTGTTGATTGGTTTTTGTGCGGTCGCGCTGGGCGCCTGGGCGGTGCATGAACAGCAGACCCTTGCACTTGCCGATATTCAGAGACAAGCGATCGAACATGCGCGCGCGCCGGCCCGCCCGCGTGAGGTGAGTGGTCAGGACGGTCGCGTACGCTTGAAGGTCTTTGAGGATTACCTGCTGCCGCAGGCGCTCATACCCACAGCAGTAGAAAGACTTCTTTCTCTCGCGGAGGAGCAACATCTCACAATCTTGCGTGGAGAATACAGGCCACAGTCGGATATCCAAGGTAAATTTCTGCGTTACCAAATGACGCTGCCGGTGAAAGGCAATGCTGCTGCGATCTACCATTTTATGGACAACGCGCTGCATGCGGAAAAAACTTTGGCGTTGCAGAGCGTGCAATTCAAGCGTGAACGCATCGAATCGACAGACATCGAGGCGCGGATTCAGTGGGTGTTGCTGACTCGCTTGCCAGAATATTCCATCGATACGAAGGCCACGGCCGATCCTGGCGGCAAGAGTCAGAAATGAACCCGAAAATTGTACGTCGTGTTCTCGGATTGGGTTTGCTTGCTACTTTGACAGCGGCATATTTCGCTCCGCCAGCGACCCAGAATGACGTTGTGCTGAGCGACAAGACGCGGATCACCAGCCCCACTTTACTTGCAGGCTCCAATGTCACGCTACAGCGCGGAAAGCCCGCTTTGCCGATAGACGTTTTGAATATTCGGTCGCGGCGGCGCGATGAAGAGAGCGATGTCTCGAAAGGCATATTTGCAGCCACCGAGTGGACCGCTCCGCCTTTGAAAATGGCGCTGGAGGCTAATGCGGTCGCGCAAAATGCTGTTCCGTCAGCGCCCCAGGCACCGCCGTTGCCGTTTCGAGTTCTGGGAAAATATATAGAAGATGGTCAGACCGTGGTCTTCCTCCAGTACAACGATCAGAACTTGGCCGTGCATGTCGGTGACATTATCGCCGATTCGTATAAGGTGGAAAGTCTTAACGGACAAGTCCTGAGTTTGCGCTATATACCTTTGGATTTGCAGCAAACTCTGGACGTCGGTGGTACGAATTGAAAGAATCAGAATGAAGACCGGACAGAAAAATTCGACACCGTTCGATACGGTAGTGATCCTCGATAAGTATAAATTCATATGGCATAAATTGTGGGCGCATGCTATGCAGCGACGCAATCGTTTATCGCATTGCCTGGGGCTGTTTATCACTGTTCTCGCCTTAGCTGGATGCGCAGCGACTCAAGCATTTCGCGAAGGGAACGCACTCATTGCGGCGGGAAAAAATGAGGAAGGATTGGCAAAGATTGAAGAAGCGGTCAAGCTCAATCCTCAAAACATCGAGTACCGCATTGCTCTTGCCAGTCGTCGCTCATCAATTATCAATAGACTGGTTCTCAGTGGAGAAACTGCGCGCAACGAAGGACGGCTTTCGGATGCAGAAAAGGCCTATCGGCAAGTGGGGGCTCTCGACGCGAACAATGCTATGGCGCGTCAAGGCTTGGAGGCCGTGGTTCTGGAACGCAGGCACCGCCAGGTAATTGCCGATGCGGAAGCACTATTGAAAAAGGGGACTGCGCAGGATCTTGCCGATGCGTCTGAGAAACTACGCACAGTGCTGCAGGAAAACCCCACGCAAAAGGACGCGCTCAATCTCAAGTCGCGTATTGATGACGCACAGACGAAGGCTCAAAGACCCGAAGCAAAGCTATCGGCGGTCTATAGAAAGCCAATCACACTCGAGTTTCGGGATGCGCCGCTCAAAGCGATATTCGATGTGATCGCCAAAGTATCGGGCCTCAATTTCTTTTTCGACAAAGAGGTGCGCCCGGACTTGAAGGCCACCATTCTCGCCAAGAACACCTCGATCGAAGATGCCGTTCGGCTATTGCTTGCGACAAATCAGCTTGAGCAAAAGACACTCAATGAAAACTCGATCTTGATCTATCCGAATACGCCGCAAAAACTGAAGGATTATCAGCAGCTCAGTGTGCGTACGTTCTTTCTGACCAATGCAGATGTGAAGGCCGTTTCAAACACGATCAAGACCTTGGTGAAAACCAAAGATATCGTGACAGACGAGCGCTTGGGGATCATCTTCATGCGAGACACGCCCGAGGCCATTCGTATGGCTGAACGAATCGTGGCATTGCAGGACTTGGGTGACCCCGAAGTCATGCTGGAAGTCGAAGTGATGGAAATCAAACGTTCGAGATTGATGGAGCTTGGCGTGCAATGGCCAAGTCAATTGGGATTGTCCCCCTTGGCGGTGGGTACGAGCGCGTTGACGCTGAATAACTTGCAGCATCTTTCATCGAGTACGACACAGGCTACGGTTGGAAGTATGCTAATCAATCTGGATAAGCAAGATCAGGACGCCAATATCCTGGCGAACCCGCGTATTCGCGTGCGTAACAAAGACAAGGCCAAGGTATTGATCGGCGATCGGGTACCTGTAATTACGACGACATCGACTTCAACAGGTTTTGTTTCGGAGTCGGTGAGTTACGTTGATGTGGGTTTGAAGCTTGAGGTTGAACCTACCATTTATATGGACGACGAAGTTGCGATCAAGATCAATCTCGAAGTCTCTACGCTGGTCAAAGAAGTAGTGAGTAAATCAGGATCGCTCACGTATCAGATCGGTACCCGTGGAGCCAATACGGTTTTGCGATTGAAAAATGGCGAAACGCAAATATTGGCGGGACTTATCGATGATGAAGATCGCACGACGGCGAACAAAGTGCCGGGTATCGGCGAGTTGCCGGTGGTAGGCAGATTGTTCGGCAGTCAGAAGGACGATTCGCAGCGCACCGAGATTCTTCTCTCAATTACGCCTCGTATAGTCAGGTCTTTGCACCGTCCCGATCTGGCGTTGGCTGAATTCGATTCGGGAACGGAGACGACTATCGGCGCAGCTGCACTGCGACTGAACGGCGCTGATCCCGAAAAGCTGGATGCGCAGCAAAAGCCCGGCGCGCTGCCGGCTCAGCCTCCCGTCGCAAAGACGCCTGCGACGACGGTGCCTTCTGTCGTTCCGGCTGCTGTTCCTGCGCCAGCAATGGCGCCATCATCTCCGCCGGCCGCCATATCGGGACAGCTTAGTGTTGCCTGGCAGGCTCCGGCACAAGTGAAAGTAGGCGAGCAATTCAGTGCAGTGTTGCGTGTCAATAGTCAGATGGCATTGCGGGGAATGCCTCTCCTGATCGGCTTCGATCCTCAGGCATTGCAGATTGTCAATGTGCAGGAGGGCGACTTCTTCAAGCAAGGTGGCGTCAGTACAAATTTCAATCAGCGTATCGATCCGGCGCAAGGAAAGATATTTGTCGCCCTTGTCCGGCAAAGTTCGTCCAGCACCGATACCGGAATTAACGGCGTTGGCAGTCTCGTCACGGTGACTTTCAAGGCGCTGAAACCGTCCAATGCAAAACTGCAGGTACTTTCCTTGTCTCCTGAGCCGTTGCCTTCGATGCCCGTTGCCGTGCCGGTAGAACAGACGGTGCGACTGGTCCAGTGAGCAAGAAACGATGTATGACAAGTGAGAACGGTTTCACCTTCATCGAGCTGATGATGACGCTGGCCATCATGGCTGTTCTCGCATTGGTGGCAGTGCCTATGGCGCAACTTGTCGTTCAGCGCGACAGGGAACATGAACTGCGTCAAGCCACTGTTCAGATTCGCGATGCCCTGGACGCCTATAAGCGTGCGTCCGATCAGGGGCGCATCGCGACCAAGCTCGGAGAATCGGGTTATCCAAAAACACTGGACGAGCTTGTCGAAGGTGTGCCGGACCAGCGCAGCCCCACCAAACAAAATCTATACTTCTTGCGCCGCCTTCCGCGTGATCCGATGTTTGCAGACCTTACGGCAAAGGCTTCGGACACATGGGGCTTGCGTAGCTATGCTTCTCCTCCTGATGATCCGACTGAAGGCGACGACATTTTCGACATCTATTCAAAGTCTGAAAAAACCGGACTGAATGGTGTGCCTTACCGGCAATGGTAAGCGACGCCCCAAACTATTTTATGTTCCCTTCGCGACCCATACTATCTCGACAACAACGAACAGGATTCACGCTCATCGAGATGCTTGTCGTGATGGCAATCGTGGCCCTGTTGTTGACAATTGCCTTGCCGCGTTATTTCGGCTCTTTGGAAAAATCAAAAGAAGTCGCGCTACAGGAAAACCTGCGCGTGTTGCGCGTCTCCCTGGACAGATTCTATTCGGACAAAGGACGATTTCCGGATGTACTCGATGAACTGGTTGAGCAGCATTACTTGAAAGCTGTGCCAGTCGATCCTGTTACGGAATCCAGTACAACCTGGATACTTATTCCCTCCAAGGACACGGAAATCCATGGCATCGTAGATATCAAAAGTGGTGCAATCGGACAGGCGCGCAGTGGCAAAAGCTATGAATTGTTTTGAATCACAGCGGACAAGGCGCTTTCGGGGTGGCTTTGCATATCTATGGGTTTTGCTCTTGGTTGCATTCATGGGTATTGGGCTCATAGCTGGAGTAGAAATCTTGACGACGACCACACAGCGAGACAAGGAAGCGGAGTTGCTCGCCATAGGACGGCAATTTCGCGTTGCCATCGGCCGTTATTACGAAACTCAGCTGAATATTGGGCAAGCAGCCGGCGCTCGGCCGAGTGCTGGGCATCAATATCCGCCAACCCTGGAAGATCTGCTGTTGGATAGCCGAAGTCCGGCAGTGAGGCGCCATTTGCGAAAAATATTTGTCGATCCGATGACTGGCAAACCGGATTGGGGACTCGTCCTGGTCGCCGGACGAATCGCAGGTATTCACTCGTTGTCGAACAGCGTGCCCGTCAAACAGGACAATTTTGAAGCTGACGACATGAGCTTTCGCGACAAGAAAAAATATGGCGAATGGATATTTACTTATCCTTCCGACTTGCTCATGCGAGAAAATACTTCCATTGTCGATACGACAAGTACGGACGCCGGTAAGCTACCCCAAAGCGCACCCTTACAAAACTCCCCTTTTCTTGGTGGACAACAGAGCACACCAGCCTCGCCATGAGCTTTCATAATATGTCGTTGCATGCAGTTCTATGGATTGGGATGCTGCTGACAGCGGCGGTAGGCCCCGACGCTGCGGCACAAGCCTTGCCAGGCACTGTAATGCCCGAAGCGCTGAAGAATATTAAAGCTGCTTCGGGCGTATGTCCGCGTGACGACGTTGTCGCAAACGGCAACCCGGAGACTGGGGCAAACAATGCACGTCCCGATATGTCATGTGCAATTAGACCCGCAGAATTGTCATCGCTTTTGACGAGCCCCGATACGACCATTGTCGACCTGCGCAATTTGGTGGAATACAACAGGGTACGAATTGACGGCTCCTTGAACCTGGCTACTTCCGAAGTGCGACGAAAAAATTATTTACATGACAAATCGCTCGTACTTGTGGGCAACGGCAAAGCGGAGCGTGAGTTATATATGGCGTGCGCCGATCTACAGACACGTGGATTCAAACGGGTCAAGGTCTTGCAAGGCGGTATGCCTGCGTGGTTATTTCAAAAGCAAAAAGTCATTGGTGAAAATCCCGAGATATTGCAATCGATCGAGTTGTCGCCATCGGAACTTTGGATTGAAAGTCAGTTCGATGCCAACCTAATGCTGGTGTCCAAAGAGCAAGAAAGTATGCAGCGGCTCCTGTCGTTCTCATCACTCATTCCCGATGAAAGTCCCGTCGCGGTAAAGACAGTCATTGAACGATGGCGCAAGGAACTCAAGAATTCGCCGCTCGCCTCGGTTGTTTTGATTACCTCACCTCGCAAAGCCGACGCTGACTCCATGCAGCGTTTGCGTCAGGCGATCCAGCCGATTCCTTTGCTTGTTTACGTCGGCACTCGCGAAGCTTTTGAAAAGCAGATTGCACAACAAAAAGCTATTTGGACTGCACAAGCGCGCGGCCCAAAGAAACCTGGCTGCGGCTTGTGAGAGGCCCGACACGTTTATGAATCGTAGACGGTGGATCAAGAAAATCACCACAGTTTGTGGGGCAATCGTTTTTTGCGACGGAGTGTGGCCGCAGTCGTTACCAAATCCCCTCAATAGGAAACTGCGCTTCACGATTTCCCTTACCAACTCTCAGGCGCGTGAGCTGGGGGAACAAATACTATGGTTTTACATGCCCATGACCCAGACAGCAACGCAGAGCCTGAGCGAACTTCGTGTGTCGATGGCATACGAACGCTCATCCGATGCACTGGGGCACACTATTATAAAACTGGTTTTCCCGCGATTTGCACCGCTTGCAACCAAGCTGGTGAGCATCGCGGCGGACGTCGTTTTATTTGAAAAGCCATTGCAGGAAATATTGGTCAATCCCGACATCTGGCTCGGATCTGAAAAGTTTATCGAAACAAATGACATTCAAATTCAATCTCTAGCGGCCTCGCTAAAAATGCCGGACAGATTGGAGACGGCCAAGGCGATCTACGATTGGGTGCGCGGCAATCTTCAGTACGCAGGATACGTTGCCGATGATTTGGGCGCGCTCTATGCCTTGAGGGAGCGCCGTGGAGATTGCACCGAGTATGCTGATCTTGCGGTCGCGTTGGCGCGTGCCAATGGCATCCCTGCGCGTATGCTTGGTGGTTTTGTGACTGATCGTGACACGGCGCCTCGCGCCGAGGAATACCACAATTGGGCCGAGGTTTACTTGAACGGAGCTTGGCAACTGCTCGATGCTCAGAAAGAGCGTTGGCTGCGTGCACCGGACCAATATATAGGCTTTCGCATTTACCAGGACAAAGCCATTAGTCCGATCGAATTGTCCAATCGATACAAAATGCAAGGGGATCTGCAAGTGTCGTTCAATTGACGGTGGGGCTGGGTCTGTCTACCGAGCCTCTTGCAAAACTCAAAATTCAGAACACCGTGTAGGTCAGTTCGACTACGGCTCGCGCCTCCAATAATCAGCGCTTGTTCAAAAATTCGAAAGCCCTGTCCAGGGCTTTTTTCATTTCTCGGTTAGTGAGTGCGGTGCTGCTGAATTGACGGGGTGCGTCAATAGTCCGTCATTTACAAAGCACGACACTAGCTGTCCTCGCTATCCTCGTCTTCCTGCGCGGCGACATTGGCGCGGACTTCCTCCATGTCCAGCGCGCGTGCCTGGGTAATGAGATTCTCGAAAGCACTGGCCGGCAAGGCGCCTGATTCGCGGAAGATCATGATCTGCTCGCGCAGAATCATCAGGGTCGGAATCGAACGGATGTCGAAGGCGCCTGCAAGTCCTTGTTGTGCCTCCGTATCGATCTTGCCGAAAACGATGTCCCGGTGAAGCTCTGATGCCGCTTCGAAAACGGGCGCAAAGCCCTTGCAGGGTCCGCACCATTCGGCCCAGAAATCGAGAATGACAATTGCATTGTTCTCGATGGTGTCGTTGAAATTGTCTTCGGTGATTTCCAGGGTGGTCATGATGATCTCGCTCCGTGAGGTCGGAAAATTGCGGTTGGAAACAGAATTGGGTGCGCGTCGCACTCAGCTCGAACAGCTGACTTCCAGGCCTGCGGCCCAGTCCGGTGGTAGGGCAGCGTAGTGCTCGAATTGTGGCTGTTCGTCGAAGGGTTTGCGCAAGCATTCGAGCACACGCACCACTTCGGAGAAATCTCCGGCGCGAGCCTGGCGGATGGCCGCTTCTGCAAGCCAGTTGCGCAATATGTATTTGGGATTCTGCGTCAGCATGCGGGCTTGGCGTGGCCCGTCATCGCTCATTTCCTGCGACAGCCGTGCGCGCCATTGCGCTAGCCAGGCATCGCCCGCTTCCCTGTCGGGGAATTGATCGCGCAAGCTCGCATCCGCCGACGGGTCGCCAGAAAGATGGCTCAACGTGCGGAAGAAGCTGGTGTAGTCGAGGTGCTGAGCTTGCAGCAGATCGAAAGTTGCGCCGATGAATGCTTCATCGCCAGCCTGCTCGGTTGCGAAGCCGAGTTTGTCGCGCGTCAGTTGCATAAATTGCGTCTCGAAGGCGGCGACGTAAGCTTCGTCCACAATGCTGCGTGCATTTTCAATCGGGCCGACCAGGGAGCGCAATGCATGCGTCAGCGCCAACAGGTTCCAGTGAGCGATGCGCGGCTGGGCGTGAAAAGCGTAGCGTCCGTGCGTGTCAGAGTGGTTGCAGATGTGGCCGGCATCGAAGGCTTCCATGAAACCGAACGGACCATAATCCAGTGTGAGGCCGAGGATGGACATATTGTCGGTATTCATCACGCCGTGCATAAAGCCGACGGCCTGCCAGTGCGCGATCATGACGCCGGTGCGTCGTGCGATGTCGGCAAGCAGGGCTTCGTAAGGCTTGTCCGCATCGCGCAGCTCCGGGCGAAAATTGCCAATGACATAATCAGCGAGCTGCCTGACCTCTGCGTCACGACCGTGCGCCGCCCAGTGTTCGAACGAGCCGAAGCGCACGAAACTCGGCGCCAGCCGCGTCACCACGGCGGCGGTTTCGATGGTTTCGCGTTGCACGGGTGCGTCCGAACCGACGACGCAGAGCGCACGCGTGGTCGGAATGCGCAGGGCGTCCATGGCTTCGGAGCACAGGAATTCGCGGATCGACGAGCGCAACACGGCACGACCATCTGCAAAGCGCGAGTAGGGCGTCTGCCCGGCGCCCTTGAGTTGCATCTCCCACACGCCATCGCGCGTGCGCACGCCGCCAAGCAAGTGCGCGCGGCCATCGCCGAGTTGACCAGCCCACACGCCGAACTGGTGACCGGAATAGACGGCAGCCAGCGGTTCGCTGCCGGGCAGGCGCTGATTGCCGGAGAAGTATTCGGCGAATGTCTTGGCAATCTGCGGATCTGTCAGATCGCCCGGATCGATGCCCAGTAGCGCGACTGCATCCGGACTTATGCCAACGAGATATGGCTCAGGCAATGGCGTTGGTGCGAGTCGTGTATGGAATGCCGCAGGCAGACGGGCGAAGCTATTGTCGAAAGGCAGTCGCTCCAGCGCGAAATGGCTTCCAGAAATGCTGTCGCGAGAATTGGGATCGGACATCGGATTGGACATGGATGAGCAACCTTTCGCCGGCGCCGCGATGCATTGTGGCGAGGCGCGATAACACGTCGATGAAGACGCTGCAAGGACGTTGATGATGGCGTTGAACGCGGGGCAAGTGGAATGATGCTTGCTATCTTTACACTGAGAAGTACGTCAGCCGTCCGGTGTGAAGTTTCTCGATGATATCGCGCTTTGGAAGGGAGGTCGTCATGCCATCCATGGGTCACAATCCATCGCATAATCCTCCTCGTTCTCCTGCGCATGCCGCTTCTCACTCCTCGATGCGCGCGCGCTCTGGCCAGGAATTTCCAAGCCCCGCCAAGACGGCAGAGAACAGCGTACATAAAGCATTGATGGCATTGGCTTCGCGTCCGGGATACGGCGTAACGCAGGCCTTGGCCGGTACCATTGCGCACAGCTGGCAGGTGCGAGGCGTGCGCTATTTTCCTTTGTTCGGTCTGAACGCCGAAACGACTTATCGCTTATTGTCGACGCACTTTCCCGGCATTGGCAGGATGATGGGTGTGGCCTGGGGCGAGCTTACGCAACCCGCTGCTTTCGAAGAGGCGGGTGCGCTGAACGGGCTGGTTGCAATGCTCGATCAACATCGCACGGTTGTGGACGAAGACGGCACCTGGTTGGCGCACGCGGTGGCGACCAGTTGCCTCGGTGAAGAAGAATTGTGGCGCGACATGAACCTGCCTTCTGTCACAGTTTTGCACGACCTGCTGCACGATTTCTTTACGATCCTGGCGGTGCGCAACCGCAGCGATATGCCATGGAAGAAATTTCTCCAGAAGGAACTCGCCGAACGCGCGGAGCGTTGCATACGTCGCGTGGGCGGTGGCGATTACGCACACGGCCCCGGCCGTTGAGTCGTACTTGTCTGCACACTCATGCGAGATTTGCGCATGGGCACGTGACTATGCCAAAGGAATTGTTGTATTTGGAGACGAGTACACTTCTGGGAGACTGTATGCATCACGCATGCGCTCGGAGAGCATTTGTCTCAAAACCATTTTCTGCTGGTTAGCGTGCATATGGCGCAGCTGTCCCGCACCCATTTGCGGAAAAACTGCGCGCAAAAACGCGCCAAACGCTTGTCAAATTCTGGCGCGCAGGTACAATCGCCGATCCGTTCGGAGCTAAGCCCAATGGCGGTGTTTTAAACGAGAACGATAAAAGTTTGCGGGAGTAGCTCAGTTGGTAGAGCGCAACCTTGCCAAGGTTGAGGTCGAGAGTTCGAGACTCTTCTCCCGCTCCAGATTTCAAAAAGGGAAGGTTCAAGTCTCCAGACTTGGCCTTCTTTTTTTATTTTCAGCGTGTGATCGGTAGCATGGGCGCGCTGTGCTGGTGGCGGAATGTCGAGTACAAGTAAAAAATCAGAGCTGGCCCAACGCACGGGACTGCCTGCCAATTGGTATGCAGACGGTTTAGTCTGGCCGGATTACGACGGCGGTGGTCTTTTCAATCTCGCCGTTTCACTGGCAAGGGCTTGCGGCGCGAACGTCCCTGCAGACTATCGTGACCTTGCGCTATGCGATGGTACGGCGGCCTCGCAGACTTGGGGGCATGCCGACACGCTGGTTTTCTTCCTGATCGATGGCCTCGGCGATGCCTTTCTATCGCGCAATCGCGACATCGCGCCCAATCTCTGGCGTGAGCGCAGCCAATCGTTGACCTCCGTTTTCCCGTCGACCACCGCGACTGCCATCACGACTTTGATGACCGCCGAGCCCGCAGCCATTCATGGCCTGCTGGGTTGGTACGTGCGCGATGAGGCGACAGATTCCATCGTCGCGCCGCTGCCCATGCGCCATCGTGGCGGTGGGTCGATTGACGATGAGGCTTTGCTGGCGCGTCTGCTGCAGACGCCGCCGATGTTGCAGACAGCGCGACGTGCTTCGCGCTTCGTCACACTGCCGGAGCTGGCCAATGGCCCGTACAGTCGTCATCATCGCCATCAGGCTTTGGTGTATGCCTACGAGACGCTGGACAGTCTGGCCTGGAGCGTGTTCCGGGCCGCCACCGAGATGGGCGCGCGCGACACGCAGAAATTCATCTACGCCTATACGCCTTTACTCGACGCGGCCGGACATGACTTTGGCATGGCGTCGGGGCAATCGCGTGATGTGCTGGCGCGGCTGGACCATGCCTACGCGCAGATGCGCAGTCTTCTCCCGACTGCACAATTCGTTGTCACCGCCGACCATGGTTTCATCGACAATCCGCCAGAGAGACAGATCGTCCTGTCCGATCATGCCGACCTGTACGCCATGCTGCGCGGGCCGCTGACCGGCGAGCGGCGCGCGGCCTATTGTCATGTCAAAGCGGAATATCAGCAGGTGTTCGCGGCACGTATCGCCGAGCGCTTCGGTGATCGTCTGCATGCCATATCTGCTGCGACCGCATTCGAGGCGGGCCTGTTCGGGCCGGGGAAGAACATGGATGCGCGATTGCGTGGCGGCGATTGTCTGCTTGTGCCGCGCGACGACTGGACGGTGCTGGACTACTGCGATGGGGAACAAGGCCATGTCATGCTGGGTGTGCATGGCGGTTTGAGCGCGGGCGAAATGAGGGTGCCGTTGATTCTTTCGCCGCCAGCGTCATCAGACTGAAACGACACTGTCAGCCTGTTGTCATTTGCGCCCGTTAGTCTTCCCGAAAATAAAAATATCGTGAAATTGGGCCACAACGGGAGAACGCAATGAAATTCAAACCGACAAGCTGGAGCAAGTGGAATTGGCGCGTCAGTCTGGCGCGCAAGCTGGCCAAGCGCAAGGCGGCTTCGTTGGACAGCAGCTTCTTTCCGATGTGTTTCGTGCCAGAGTCTTCCAGCACGCGCCGCACTTCGATTTAAAGAAACATTGATCGTCATTCCCGCGAAAGCGGGAATCCACTCGGTGGCACAGGCCTCACGTACAAGTGGATTCCCGCTTTCGCGGGAATGACGGAAATTGGGGCTTAGGCCGCAATGACAAATTCATATACGCTCAGCGTCGCCCTAATGTAAGTCTTCCTTGGCGGGAGGAATTGGCAGCACGCTGATTCCTTCCTCAAGCAGGCTTTCCACCTCCTGCGCAGTGGCCAGACCACGAATGGCGCGCGCTTCAGCGTCGCCGAAATGGATGCGGCGCACCTCGACGGTGAACGCCTCGCCGACATCCTCGGATTGCGCAGCGCTTTCCTGCAGCTTCTTCACCAGCAGTTGTAGTAGATGTTGCGCCTGCCCACCTGTGACAACGCCTTGCTCGACAACGCTGGTGCTGGCGCCGGCCGCAGGTTCTTGTGCTTCTGTTCGTTCGTCGCCGGCGCCTTCGCGTTGGACGTGCGGCGCCGAAGGCAGGCGACGCATTTCGCGCGAACCGCATATCGCGCAGGTCAGCAGGCCGCGTCGCTGCTGCGATTCCACATCGTCGCTGTGAGCGAACCAGCCTTCGAAACGGTGTTGATGCTCACAGATCAGGTCGACAACAATCACAATTCACCACACCTGCCGGCTAACCGGCTCCCCGTACCCGGACCTTGAAGAAAACAGGAATGGCTGTCCGTATGCCTTCCCGCGCGTTTTGCTATTGAAGGGGCGCAACGATAACATGACGCGCCTATGCTGTGCTCCGACACTCCTTTCGCAAGCTCATTCACCTCGTTGCCGAACGCGCCGCGTCTGCTGCTTGCACCGATGGAGGGCATGGTCGATGAAATCATGCGACGCGTGCTGACCGACGCTACCGAATATGACTGGTGCGTGACCGAGTTTGCACGTGTGTCCGGCACCTTGTTGCCGCTGCGCTTTTTCACGCGCATTGCACCCGAGCTTCTCGAAGGCTCGCGCACCGCGGCAGGTACACCGGTGCGTGTGCAACTGCTGGGCTCCGAGCCTGCATGCATGGCGGAAAACGCAGATCGGCTGGCCGAACTTGAGCCTGCCGGTATCGATCTCAATTTCGGTTGTCCCGCACCGACAGTGAATCGCCATCGCGGCGGAGCAGTGCTGCTCGACGAACCCGAGCTGCTTGGCGATATCGCTGCACAAGTCAGCCGCGCCATCGCCGGTCGTGTGCCTTTCACTGCCAAGATGCGGCTCGGCGTGCAGGACAAATCGCGTGCCGTGGAAGCGGCGCAGGCGCTGGCTGATGGCGGCGCGCAAATGCTGGTGGTGCATGCCCGCACAAAAGAAGAAGGTTATCGTCCCCCGGCGCATTGGCCGTGGATCGCGCGCATTGCCGAGGCCGTGAATATTCCGGTAGTGGCCAATGGCGAGATATGGACAGTCGATGACTATTTGCGTTGTCGCGCTGAAAGCGGCTTGCGCGATGTGATGCTGGGCCGTGGCGCGGTGGCCGATCCGTTTCTCGCCGCGCGCATCCGCTGCCATTTGCGTGCTCAGGCAGGGTGCAGTCCGGACGACGATTGGCATGCGCTGCGTCCCTTCATTCATGCATTCTGGCAGGGCGTGCAGCGCAAGGTCGAGGCGCGGCACGCGCCCGGTCGGCTCAAGCAATGGCTCAACCTTCTGCGACGCAACTACACGCAAGCCGAACTGCTATACCAGGCCGTGCGGCCGCTGCGCGAGGCGCATGACGTTCAGATAATCCTGCAGACTTTCATTGGCGTCATGGACGTTGCCGGCGATGTACGCGAACTCGCGCATCATTGACAGCGCGCAAAGCGGGCCGCACGAGAAGCTCGCGGCGTTAGTGCTCAAGCACCGTGACGCGTCTTTTCGCAAACCGATCGCGCCAAGCAGTCAGGTCGCATTTGACAATGTCATGGCACACTGGGATCGGCGTGCCCCGCTCCTGCTCGATGCTGGTTGCGGCGTCGGCTGGAGCACGCTGCAGCTGGCGCTGGCGCACCCGCATCACTTCGTGCTGGGCGTCGATCAGTCCGAGGATCGCCTGTCGCGCGGCAAGCCCGAAGCGGTGCCGCCCAACGCTTTCTTCGCGCGTGCCGACCTGACGGATTTCTGGCGTTTGCTCGGGCAGGCCGGTATCCGGCTCGATCGCCACTATTTGCTTTACCCGAATCCTTGGCCGAAGATCGGCCATCTGTCGCGTCGCTGGCATGGCAGCCCCATATTCCCGGCCTTGATAGCGCTGGGGGGGCGGCTGGAGTGCCGTAGCAACTGGTCTATCTACGTCGACGAGCTGGCGCTGGCCATCGGCTTGCTGAGCGGCAAGACGCCGCAGGTCGAAGCCTTCGAAGCCGGCGAGCCCTTGACGCCTTTCGAGCGGAAATACCGCGATTCAGGTCAAACGCTATATCGACTAGTTACACACTTGTCATGAAACTACAAAAACACCGGGTAATGCTTCTCGCTTGGATCATGGGTTGCCTGGCGCTCGGTGCGTGCGCGCAGCCATCGTCCACCATTCCGTTTCCGCTGTATGCCGAATCCAATGGACGCGTCACGGCTTCCGCGCAAGCAGTCGATACCGCACGCGCGCTTGGCCGCGGCATCAACCTTGGCAACGTGTTCGAGTCGCCGCAGGGCAACGGCGACTGGGACCTGCCGATGCGCGCCGAGTATGTCGACAAGATCAGCGCGGCGGGCTTTACGACGGTGCGCATTCCGGTGCGCTGGAGCAACCACGCTACGACCGACGCCGATGCAATCATCGACGAAGCCTTCGCCCGGCGCATCGACGAAACGGTGGATGCTTTCCTGGCGCGCGGCATGTATGTCGTACTCAATGTGCATCATTACCGTCAATTGACGGGCGACCGCCTCGACCCAGCCGAGGCGCGAGTGGACGACGTGGTGCTGCAGCTGCGTTTCTTCAAGCTGTGGGAACAGATCGCCGCGCGCTACAAGGATCGCTCGCCCCATTTGCTGTTCGAACTCTTCAACGAGCCGCACGGCCCCCTCGACAGGGACTGGAACGACATGGCATCGCGCGCACTGCGTATCGTGCGGCAGAGCAATCCACAGCGCATTGTCATAATTGGGCCAGGGCGCTGGAACAGCGCCGATGCGCTGGCCCAACTGCAGCTACCGCCCGACCCGAACCTGATCGTCACGATCCACGACTATGACCCCTTCGACTTCACGCACCAGGGCGCGGAGTGGGTCAAGCCGATGCGTCCTCTAGGAGTGAGCTGTTGCAGCGACGAGCAGCGTGCACGCATCGCGCGCGGGCTGGAAATCGCGCAAGCCTGGGGGCAGCGCAATGCTTATCCGCTTTGGCTAGGCGAGTTCGGCGCTTACAGCAAGGCACCCACAGCCGTGCGCGCGGCCTATACCCGCGCGGTGCGCGATGCGGCCGAGCGACGCGGTATCAATTGGGCATATTGGGAATTCGGCGCTGGCTTTGGCGCTTACGATCCGCGCGCCGAGCGCTGGCGCCCGGAATTGCTTGAGGCTTTGCTGGGGAAATAAAGCTGCGTCATTCCCGCTTTCGCGGGAATGAGGTATCAGGGCGTTGTATCAAGTGTCTTCGATCGCGTCGCGCCGGCACTGCTCGCGCAGCGCTTCCCAAGCTTCTTGCCCCAGCGCTTCCAGCGTACTCATGTTATTGGCATAAATCGCTTTGGCGTCCGGGAAGGCCGCGACGGCGCGGTCGATGCTCTCTTCGCGTAGCAGATGCAGCGTGGGATAGGGCGAACGGTTCGTCGCATTGGTAATGTCACCCGGCTCGGTGTTCGCGAACTGGTAGTTGGGATGAAAGCTGGCAATCTGCAGCGTGCCGCTCAGCCCCAGCGTTTTCAAAAGTGCGTCGGCGGCTTGCAGGAAGTAACTGAATTCGACGAAGTCCGTCAGCACCTGCGGGTGCACCAGCAAGGTCGTGTCGAGCTGGCTCGGGTCGGCATTGGCCAGCTTCAGCAATTCGTCTTCCAGATCGGCGAGCAGGGCGGCATCGTCGCTAGCGTCACTGGCGACGTAGCGCACCAATCCCTTGACTTGCACGGCCTTGGCGAAGGGGCAGAGGTTGAGGCCTATGACGGCGCGATTTACCCAGGCGCGCGTTTCGGCGATGGCTTGTTCGTTTTGCAGGATCATGGTCGGGCGAGGATATCGCGTTCTGCGCCGCATAGGAAACATTCCATCGGCATGTCGAGCGTCTAGACGGGCCGCATCGCAATCGATTGACCCATAAATCAAGGACGTGCCACGAAGGAGGGATGAGCCTGTCTGGCGGCGGGCGGCTCAGTGCGCCGACATGATGCGGAAACGCTCAGCGGTGACGAATTTGGTGATGGGTCTGCCAGCGACGTAGGCTTCGAGCGCATCGACGATATTACCGCCGATTTTCTTGCGCCAGTAAGCCGAGATGCCTGCAATATGTGGCGAGCATATGACATTGGGCAGGTTCAGCAACGGGTTGTCCGGCGACAGGGGTTCTTTGTCGAAGACATCCAGTGCGGCATTCAGACGGCCGCTTTCCAGCTCGGCCTGCAGCGCCGCACTGTCGAGGATTTCCGAACGTGCTGTGTTGACCAGCAGGGCTCCGTCGCGCATCAGGCCTAGTTCGCGCTTGCCGATGCTGCCGCGCGTGTGGGTCGTCAAAGTGTCATGTAGCGAGATGATCTGGCTTTGCTGCAGTAGGTCGTCCAGCGGTAGCAGTGTCACGCCGAGTTGTTGCGCCTCTTCGGCCGAAGCGTAGGGGCAATGCAGCAGAATGCGCGGCTCGAAAGGCTTCAGGTATTTGATGACATGGCGCGCCACGTGGCCCAGTCCGATGATGCCGATGGACTGTCCATAGAGGCCCATGACGGTCTCCTGGCGCGACTTCGACCACACCCCCTCGTGTATGCGACGTTCGTAATTGCGCAGATTCCAGGCGGCCGACATCATCAGCGCGAGCGTGCATTCGGCCGTCGATATGGCCAGGGGTTCGCCGGAGTTGACGACGATGACCTCGCGTTCGAAAAATGCGGGCTCCACGTAGGAGGCCAGTGTGCCCGCGGCATGGCCGAGAAAGCGCAGCCGGCGCGCATTGATGCCCGCCTGGCCGGTCAGCCGCGGCGAGTCCCATGAGGTAATGCATGCATCATAGGCACTGATATGGCGGGTGAAGTATTCCTGGGTGAAGCTGCCATCGGTCGGTGCCCAGTCCACATCTGCAATTCTGCCGAGGCGGTTCAGCGCTTCGCGATCAAAGATGTTGTCGATCAGTACCGGGTTGGAAATGGCAAAAAGCGTTTTCATCGAATGTCCTCGTGACCTTATTCATGTGCATCGTCGCGTCTTTGTCGTTGCGAGAATGACGTGGAATATCTGCTTCGTCAGCGTATCGACATAGCCGCGTTCGCGGCGTGGCAATAGCAGCTTTCCAGGAAAGCACGACGTAGTTCTTCGTCCGACTGAGCACGACCAAGCAAGGATCGCAGCAGTTCGCCACGCGGCCCTGGCAACACCGCAACCGCCAGGCTGAAGGTCTCTTCGATAGAGGCCGGTTCTGCAAAGGGGGGAGGGCTCGACATCGCTCAGGAAGGCGTCCATGACGATGGGCCAACGACGGTAGATCGTCGTCTTGGCGATGCCTGACGTGTTGCGCGATGTGCTCCACGGTCACGGCCTCGAAGCCATCCTTGTCGATGGTTCGAGGGTGGTATCCAGCACCTTGTTGGTTCTGCCGCTGCAACGCGGATGCCCTGGCCGGCTGAGCGGCGCTTCAAGTTTGGTTTGCATGCCATTCGATTCCCAAGGTCTGCATGAAGCTTATAACATTTTATTTTGACAACAAAACAAATCGGATCTTGATGTGCCTTAAGGGCAAGTCGTTTTGCGCGCGTGGATCGCGGCACGAAATACGCGGGCGCACGGGCTGACTCCGACGGAGAGTCTTGCGTGCCCATGGCGCTTGCGATAGCTTGTGGCGCATATCGCTGTCATCGGTGGAGAGGCATATGAAAATCGTCGCGCAGGCCAACGTCATTTCCGGGGGCATCCACTATCACCACGATATTCAGGTTGGCCACCACAGGCTGATTGCCGACGAACCTGCCACACGTGGCGGTCACGATGACGGACCGGCGCCCTACGACTACGTGCTCGCAGGTCTCGGCGCGTGCACTGCCATTACCTTGCGCATGTATGCCGAGAAAAAAGGATGGGCGTTGGGTCGCCTGAGCGTTGCACTCAAGCTGTCGAAAGACGAGAACGATAACGCTACGATCGAGCGGACACTGCATGCCGACGGCACGTTGGACGAGGCGCAATGGACGCGCTTGCTCGAAATCGCCGAGAAGACGCCCGTCACCAAGACCCTTCGCGCGGGCGCCACCATCACGACGCGTCGCGGCTGACGCAAAAGCCTTTCAGCGCCAGTCGACGGCGCCGAAACGATCGTGCCCGAGGAGCGTGTAGAAGACGCCTATCGTCCCTCGCGCCTGGTTTCTCCGGCCAAGATCGACGAAGAATGCATCGCGACGCGACCATAGAAACTTTAGTGCAATGGCATGTTGGCGATAAATGCGCCGGGTGAATGAAGCGTCGACGCGAACGATGTTGTCACGCCCGCCGCTGCCTCCATTCACATGGCTGACGAAGTACTCGCGCGCCGTCAGATCGATGGAAGCATCGTCGCCGAATATCATGCGTTCGGAAACGAGCGCCTGTGGTGCCAGGCCGTAGTGGTAATCGTTTTCGGTCATGGTGTTGCGTGTCGTCCCGACGGCAGCGTAGCCAGCGCCGACAAGGACCGTGCCCTGTAGCGCGATTTCTTTCGACAGCCACCATTGACCGTTCGTGCCGAGCGACAAGGCCGTGCTGGAAATGCGGAAGATTTGCGGTGCGATGTAATCGTAGGAACCATAGAGGCCGAACAGGCCGCGATAGTTTGCGCCGCCGGTGTAATCAGTGCCGATCAACAAGCCGCGCGTCATCAGGTTCTCGAAGCCATTGGCGTTCGATACGGTAGCCTGGAAATTGAAGTAATCGAAAGGCCGTCTGTAGCTGTAACCGGGCTTGCCGGGCATGCCGTAGTCCATCGAGAAATCGGCGAGCATTTCGTTCTGTGCAAGCTTGGCTGTCGATGCTCCCTGTATATTTTGCGTGGTGGTGCTGTAGCCAAGCTGCAGACGACTGTAGTACGCGGGATTATTGCTGGCAAAGACCGTTCTGAATCGATTGCCGAACGCAGCACGGTTGAATCCCGTTGCCGGAGAGATCGCACCGGCGACGGTCTCGCGCCAGGAGCGTGGCAAGCCATCCCATTGCTCCAGCACGAGGTTCGACATGCGAAAAAGTGCTTCGCCGAGGAAAGTTCCACCGATACCGCTGGCGACCTGATCGTTGCGTGACGGCGGCGTCTTCTCCCCGGCAATTTCCCACAGCACGCTGCCGCCGAAGGTATATCCCAGCGATTCCCAGTAATTCAGTCCGGCGGACCTGGCGAAGCCATGGTACATCGAGCCCTGGTACGGATGGCCCAACTGGTTCGTGCGGAATGGATCGTTGTCGACCACCCAGGCGCTGTGCAGGTTGTGCTTTACCGTGGATAGGCTGCTGTCATAGTCGTCACTACCGCTGAAACGGCGGTTATATCTGTTGAGCAAGAAGTCGAAGCCGAAAATCTCCAATGCCGGTACGGCGTAGCTCTTGTTGGCCTCGATTTGCGCAGACAAATCGGGTTTTGGATTCTCGACAGCGCGCGTGGCAGGATCGGTCGCCGGTTCGTTCCCCGGAACGGGGATGCCTAGCACAGTGGGCTCTTCCGCAGAGGCAGGGTATGCAAACGTCAATATAGTGGCCGGGGCCACGATCAGCAGCATTCTGCGCACGCGCGTGACAGCACTCATCGCGGGACCGCTGCGTGGTCGGGCATCGCGACGCAAAAATGTTTTTGTCATATCGTTCCTGTCGGATTGCCGAAGTGAGGCGCACGAGGTCGCGCTCGCCAGCCAGTAAGCCGAAGAGGAGTTTAGGGGCGAGCAGTGGGATGTTCTGTACGGCAGCGCACATTGGCAAACGGTTATCCGTCTGCCTGGCAGAGCGCGCTAGGCTTGCTGCGGCGCGCCGTCGTCCATGATGTCCGATGGCCTGATGCGGCGTGGTACGCGATTGACATCGAGCAGACGTTCGAGGCGCACGAAGACTTCCTGGCGTGTGAAGGGTTTCTTCATGAAGTCGTCGGCGTCGGAGTGGCGATCGAAATAATACTCGGCCGCCTTTTGATTGTCGCTCATGACGATGACAGGTGTATCGCACAGATCGGGGTCGCGCCTGATCTTACGCAAGGCCGAATAGCCGTTCATGCCACGCAGCATGACATCGATAATGATCAGGTGAGGGCGCTCCTGGCGCGCGATCTCCAAGCCGCTTTCGGCGTCACCGGCTTCGAGAACGAGGCAATTTGCCGACTTCAACACTTTGCGCAACGAGCCGATGACGGCTAGCGAATCGTCGATGATCAGTACCTGGGTGCCGTGGCGTGGGTCGACACGCATGCGTGCGCGTCGATTTACGGGCATGACAAGAGCCGTATTGGGGACGATGTACTCGTCTTCCGGTTCGGGTTCTATGGGTTTCGGGCGAAACCAGCCAAAAAGTCTCACGGTGCGCTTTTCCTGGGTAATGGGCGATCAGGGGCAATTAAGGGCGATCAGGGACGATCAGGCGCCATCTTGGGGAGCACTGTACGGCCTAATGCGCGCCGACGCGCGTGAAGTTATTCACTACCTTGCTAGATGTTGGATCGCGGGGGGTTCGGCGTGAGCTTGCGCAGCACAGCCGAAACAGTCGTCGGATCAGTCCGGGGAAATAAGTGTTTGCACTAGGATGTAATGCCGATGTCATCGTTTCAATGTCGCGCGGCATTCCTGGACCTACGCGCTGCGCGCAATCGTCAGCGGGCCGGGAGCCTGGGTCGCTGGCATGATTTCGAGCACGTTCACATTGACGTGGGCGGGCAGCGTGGTGGCCCAATAGACCGCTTCGGCGATGTCCTCTGCCGTCAGCGATTGGGTGTTGGCATAGACCTGTGCCGCTTTTTGTTCATCGCCATGAAAACGCACCGATGAAAATTCGGTGCCGCTGGAAAGCCCAGGTGCGATGTCCGTGACGCGCACGTGACTATTGACGAGATCGGCGCGCAGATTGAGGGAAAACTGGCGCACGAAGGCCTTGGTGCCGCCGTATACGTTGCCGCCGGGGTAAGGATAGCTGGCCGCTACCGAACCAATGTTCACCACGTGTCCGCGCTGGCGCTCGACCATGCCGGGCAGTACGGCGCGCGTGACGTACATCAAGCCCTTGATGTTGGTGTCGACCATGCGCTCCCAGTCGTCGAGTTCAGCGCGCTGCGCCGGTGCCAGACCCAGCGCGAGGCCGGCGTTGTTGACCAGGACATCGATGTCGGCGAAGTTTGCTGGCAGATCGGCGATGGCGCGTTCGACGGCTGCGTTGTCGCGCACGTCCAGAAGCACGGTGTGCAAGGCATCGGAATTCAATTCCTGACGCAAGGCGTCGAGCCGCTCCTGGCGCCGGCCGAGAGCCACGGCGCGGTGACCTTCGCGGATAAAGCGGCGAACGATGGCGGCGCCGAAGCCCGAGCTTGCGCCGGTGACGAAGACGATCATGTTGGACTCCTGTCGCTGATGAATGTGAGGATGTGCAATAGCGTATCAGGCTCACACCGGGAAGATTGGTTCGGCGAAGAGGCGCGTGTCGCGCGTGGTACATGCGGGTTCGCGTGAGCCTTGATGCTAAGGGCATCAGGGTGTTTAGATTGTTTTTGCCGCCTCGTCATTGACGGAAGTGTTCCCCTCTCCCGACCCTGACGGGCCACCTCTCCCTAATGGAGAGGGGACGGCAACGTCCGGTGCTGCTGTCCCCTCCCCCTCGGGGGAGGGTGGCCCGACAGGGCCAGGAGAGTGGAAAGCGATCATGCAGTGATGCGTGCTGTCCGCACGGCACACAGCAAGCTTCCTCAACGCTCCGGCAACGGTATCCATTCCACTTCACCCGGCACCTTCGGAAATTGCGCCGGGTCTTGCGCAGCCCAAGTCGCTTTCGCCGCCTCGATGTGCTCCTTGCTGCTCGACACGAAATTCCACCACACCGTGCGCGGCCCATCGAGTGGCGCGCCGCCGATGAGCATCAGACGTGCGTCGCTGTGCGCGTCGAGCTGCACTGCGATATCGCCTTCGAGCACGACCAGTGTGCCTGCTTCGACGAGTTCGTCGTCGACGGCGATCGCACCTGATACAACGTAGAGCGCGCGCTCGGCGTAATCGGCTTGCACTTTGAATTCGGCACCTGGGCGCATATCGAGCGCGGCGTACAGCGTCGGGCTGGCGGCTATGACAGGCGATATTTCGTCCGCCACGCGGCCGACGAGCACGTGGATGCTCACACCATCGAGTTCGATGCGCGGCAGGTTGGCTGCGGGGTAGTGCCAGAAGCCGGGTGTTCCGCTTTCATCGGCCTGCGGCAGCGCGACCCACATCTGCAAGCCATGGACCGTTGCCGCGGTTTCGCGGATATCCGCCGGTATGCGTTCGGAATGGACGATGCCGCTGCCCGATGTCATCCAGTTCACGTCGCCCGGTTCGATGCACTGCACTGAGCCGAGGCTGTCGCGGTGCACGATGGCGCCGGAAAAAAGATAGGTGATGGTGGCCAGCCCGATGTGCGGATGCGGGCGCACATCGCCTGCCGTGGTGCCCACCTCGAAACTTGTCGGCCCCATGTGGTCGAGGAACACGAAGGGGCCGACGTTGCGTGCTTTCGCGTCGGGCAGCAGGCGTCTGACAGGAAAGCCGATGTCGCGGATGTGCGGTGTGATGCGCTGGCGAATGCTGCTCATGTTTTTCCTCTATGCAAGATGCGTATCGATCACGATGTCGGTGGTGGTCATCAATTTGTGGATGGGGCAGCGCTCGGCGACCGATAGAAGTTGTGCCCGCATCTTGTCGTCAAGTGTGCCGCGCAAGGTGAGTGCCACGTCGAGCCGATAGACGCCCTGACGCTCGTCGCTGGCGTCACGCGTCAGGGCGACGTCGACATTTTCCAGCGGCCAGCCTTTGTGACGTGCATAGAGCATCAGGGTCAATGCCTTGCAGGCGGCCAGCGAGGCATCGAAGAAATCATGCGGGCCGGGTGCGCTGCCCGACCCGCCGGTGCTGACAGCCGCGTCAGCGTAAAGCGTGAAGCCGCCGACTTCGACGCGCTGGCGCAGCGGGTATTCGCTGCTGCTGTCGTGGCTCAGCTGCAGTGTGCTCATGATGGCGATCTCCGTGTGATGGAGCCGATATCATGCGCGAAAATCGCGAGGGTTTCGATCACTGCCAGGGCGGGTGATCGGGACTACGATGTAAACCTCAGTCATGCGCGGGAGTATCGATCATGGATCTTGGTTTGAAAGGTAAGGTGGCCCTCGTTACCGGCGGTAGCGAAGGCATCGGCAAGGCTGCAGCTGAAGTACTGGCCGAGGAGGGCGCGCACGTGGTGATCATCGCCCGACGTGCCGAGGTGCTCGAAGCGGCGGCTGCGGGCATCCGCGCCAAGGGCGGCACGGTGCTTAGCATCGTGGCTGATGTGACCGACCCGCAGGCAATAGAGCGTTTCGTTGCCGATGCGGTGGCCCATTTCGGCAGGTTGGACATCGTCGTCAACAATGCGGGCACGTCGAGCGCCGGGCCGTTTCAGGAAGCGACGGACGATATCTGGCAGAAGGATATCGACCTCAAGCTCATGGCCGCTGTTCGTGTCAGCCGCGCGGCGATTCCGCATCTGCGCAAACAGGGCGGCGGGCGCATCATCAATATCTCGACGGTCAGCGGCAAGCAGCCGTCGGCGAAGTCCGTGCCGACCTCGGTCACGCGTGCCGCCGGCATCGCGCTGACCAAGGCGCTGTCCAAGGAGTTCGCGGCCGACAATATCCTGGTCAACACGGTCTGCGTCGGTGTCTTCAAAAGCGGCCAGCAGGAGCGTGCCGCAGCACGCCAGAACATCACGACCGAACAGCATTACGAGAATCTCGGCAAAGGTGTGCCGCTCGGTCGCATCGGCGAAGCACGCGAGGCAGCCAAGGTCATTGCCTTCCTGGCGTCGGAAGCGGCGAGCTATGTCACCGGCGCCAGTGTGAACGTGGATGGCGGCACGTCCGGCGTGGTGTGATGGGCAATTTGCATAAGCAAACAAGAAAAAACACGTTTGCCGTGTGATATCTGGACGACAGAATGGGTTGATCGGTGTTAACTTTGTTACAGGCAAGACGTTAGACCTTTATACCCACCCATTCGGGTCGTCCGGAAATATCCGCAAGATGTGTCAGCTGCTGGGGATGAATTGCAACAAGCCTGCGTCGATCAGCTTTTCGTTCGAGGGCTTCTCGCGCCGTGGCGGCCAGACCGACGAGCATAGCGACGGCTGGGGCATCGCTTTCTTCGAGGACCGTGGTTGCCGTCTCATCGTCGACGACAAATCTTCCGTGACTTCCCCCTTGGCCGAGCTGATCAAGCGTTACCCGATCAAATCCTGCAACGTCGTGGCGCATATCCGCAAGGCCACGCAGGGGCCGGTGGCGCTGGAAAACTCGCACCCCTTCATGCGCGAACTGTGGGGCCGCTACTGGGTCTTCGCTCACAACGGCCACCTCAAGCACTATGCGCCTGTACTATCCGGCGCGTTCCGGCCGGTGGGCGCCACCGATAGCGAGCGCGCTTTCTGTTTCCTGATGCAAAGTCTGCGTGCGCGTTTCGGCGACGAGATGCCAGCGGTCGATGTGCTCAGTGACGCGCTGCAGGAATTGAGCAAGGAGATTGCCACGCACGGCGTGTTCAATTTCATGCTGTCCAACGGCGAGGCGCTGTTCGCACATTGCTCGACGCATCTGCACTACGTGACGCGGCAATATCCCTTTGCGAAAGCCCATCTGGTCGATTGCGAATTGAGTATCGACTTCAATGACCACAATCATCTCGACGACTGCATCACCGTCATTGCCACGCAGCCACTGACGTCCAACGAGACCTGGATCGCTTTTGCGCCGGGTGAGTTGAAGGTGTTCCAGAATGGTGGTGTGCGCCCGGACGGTGAGCGCCAGGCGCGCGCTATTGCGGTGGCTTGTTGAAATTCTACGTAATGCCAATTCAATAACCGGCCTCAGGGTTTCGGCGGATCGAAGACGTTCTTCTCGGCCATCAAAGTCAGGTTGCCGCCGAGATCGCGCATGACCATCGGACGGTGTTTCAGCATCTCCTGGAATTTTTCCGGATGCGGTGCGCGTTTGACGTAGAACTCCGTCCAGCCACCATCATCCGGATTGGGAATCACCTGCGGGTCTGTACCCGACTCCTTGGCGAACCAGCTCGGATCGGCCAAGCCACCCGCAACACGCTCGGCAAGCAGGTTGATGCGATTGTTCTTGAACGCGTACCAGTCCTTGCCCACGTATCGCGACATCTCGGCGATCAGCACTAGCGGCGCCAGTGAGAAGTTGTGATAGTGCAGCGCGCGACCGGCACGGGCCATTTCCTTGGGTAGGCTGCCGTCATCGTCGATGTCGCGAATGCCGCTTTCGTAAATGCTTTTGGCATCTTCGAGCAATTCCTTGTCACCCGTCGAAGCGGCCGTGGCCATGACGCCAACGCCAGTCCAGTAATAGTGATTGTTGCGATTCTTCTTGGGATTGCTCCAGTAGCCGAGTGTCGCGTGCGCGAGTTCGCGCAGCCAGGGTTCGATGTGCGCGCGCACTTCCGGGGTCAGGGCTGACTTGACCTTGAGATAGGAAATGGCCGCCGACGCATGCGTCCACTTGCGCGTGTATTGGGGTTGATCGTTGTTGATGATGATCATCTGTCCGAGCATGGCGCGGTCTTGCGCCCAGCGATCGAGCCAGGCGCCCGTGCATGTCGCCGCTTCGACATCATTGTTTGCAATGTATGCATCCGACATTTCGTCGACCGCCTGTGCGAAGTCCTCGAATGGCTTGGTCAGCGCATGCGTCTCCTTAAATTTCTGTTCGTCGCGTATCGAGCCCGCCTTGTCGATGTAGTAGCCGAAGGCCTTGATGTCCCGTATGCCGGCCGGCGGCGTCGGACAGGAAAAGGCATATACGGCCTGGGACGACAGCAGGACGACGGCGAATACCCATCTGTGAATGCGGGGCATGTAGTTCTCCGGAGATGTTTCAGGCGGCAGCACACTTGCCGCGATGGTTGGGGCGCCGTGGATATTATGCGATGTTGCCGCATCGCCCAATAGGCAGTTGCAGGCACTTGCAGGCAGTTGCGTCGATAGACGGAGGTTTGCAGTCAGACAGGTTCGGGATTCAGGAACTGGTGAATCGCCTGCACCACCACCGAACCTTCGCCGACGCTGGAGGCCACGCGTTTGACGGAGCCCGAGCGTACGTCGCCGACAGCGTACACGCCGGGCAAGGTGGTGGCATACACCGAACGCAGGAGTTGGCCGTTGGCGTCGTAACCGGTCTTGACGAAGCCGGTGCGGTCAAGCTCCAGGCAGCCGTCGAGCCACTCGGTGTTGGGCTGTGCGCCGATCATGACAAATAGATTGGAAATGCGCAGGGTTTGCGTTTCTCCGCTTTCGCGGTGCGCAACGCGCACTGACTGCAAGCTTGTGTCGCCATCGAGCGCCGTTACTTCGGCGCGCGTATGCAATATGACTTTCGGCGATGAGGACAGACGCTGCACGAGATAGTCCGACATGGTGGCCGCGAGCCCATCGCCGCGCACCAGGATGTGCACGCAGGCCACGGTGCGCGAGAGGAAAACTGCCGCCTGACCTGCCGAATTGCCGCCACCGACGACCACGACCTCTTCGTTCATGCACAGTTGCTGTTCGATCGGCGTGGCCGCGTAATGAATGCCTTGTCCCTCGAAGCGTGCGTAGTTGGGCAGGTCGAGCTTGCGATAGCACACGCCGGTGGCGATGACGATGGCGCGCGAGCGCAGGGTCTGACCGTCTTCCAGGTGCAGCAGGTAAGGGTGTTCGTCGCATTCCAGGCGGCTCACGGCGCGCGAGATGGCAAGGTTGGCGCCGAACTTCATGGCCTGTACCTGTGCGCGCCCGGCCAGCGCGGCACCCGAGATGCCGGTCGGGAAACCGAGATAGTTTTCGATCTTCGAACTGGTGCCCGCCTGTCCGCCAGGCGCCATGCTCTCTATGACAATGGTATCGAGCCCCTCGGATGCGCCATAGACAGCTGCCGCCAGCCCTGCCGGTCCGGCGCCGACGACGGCCAGATCATAGACGTGCTCGGGGTCAAGCGTCTCGGCGAGGCCGAGCGCATCGGCCAGCGTTGCGTTGCTCGGATTGAACAGCGCCGGCTTGCCGGGCGAGAGCACGACCGGAAACTGTTCGGGCGTGAGCGTGTGACCTTCGAGCAGATCGCGCGCGTGCGGGTCGAAGTCGATGTCCAGCAGGCGAAAGGGATAGGCGTTGCGCGTGAGAAAGCGTTGGACGCGCAACGTGTCGCCGCCGTGACCGGAGCCAATCACCGAGATGGCACCCTTGGAATGTTTGAGGGAACCCACGCGACGCAGGATCAGCGCGCGCAGGATCACCTCGCCGATATCGGGCTCGGCGCTGATCAGACGTCTGAAAGCGGGTCGCTTGATGCGCACCACGGGTGTGTCGACAATGGCGCGTGCGCTGACCAGGGTTTGTCGGCCATTGAGCAGATGCAGCTCGCCGGTGAATTGTCCGGCGCGGTGCACGGTGACGACCTGCGGCTGGCCGTATTCGTCGATCTCGAAGATCTCGATTTCGCCCGCCTGGATCAGAAAGAAGTCGACGTTGCGCTGGCCCCGTTCGAAAATCAGCGTGCCTTGCGGGACGAGTTCCTCGTCGCCATACGACGCAATCCGCGATGCCATGTCACTGTCCAGCCGTGGGAAGGTCTGGGCGGCGCGCTCGTAAGGATCGTCGGGACTCTCCTGCGCGTTGCGTTCTTCTTCGAGCGTCGGTTTTGCCATGGCTGGGATTCCGTCGTGTTGCGGCCTAGAAGTAGCGCGGTATCGGTCCGTTGTGCGGCGTCTTGCGATCGCTCAGATCGAAAAATATTTCATCGACATAACACCAGCCCCAGCCTTCAGGCGGATCGTAGCCTTCGATGATGGGATGCGCGGTGGCGTGGAAATGCCGCGTTGCATGCCGGTGCGGCGACTGGTCGCAGCAACCGACATGCCCGCAGGTTCTGCAGATGCGCAGGTGTACCCATTTGCTGCCCATCTTCAGACACTCTTCGCAGCCCAGTGCGCTGGGCGTTACATCCTGCACGCCGGGGATGTGTGTGCATTCATCGGCCATCGGGTCCTCGCTGCGTCTGGTTGATGAGAATGCGTGCCGACAGATCTGCAGGCGACGCATGCAGTAGCGTAGGAGGGCGCGCCGCGCTGCGCAATATCAAGTTTTTTATGGGCAACGCACTTGCGGCTGCTCACTCTCAAGCTCGTCATTCCCGCGAAAGCGGGAATCCACTCGCTGGCGCAGACCTCACGTAGAAGTGGATTCCCGCTTTCGCGGGAATGACGCGCCTTTATGCAGATCAGGCCGAAGGAGCCGCATCGCGTGTGTCGTTCTCGTTCACAACCTGCTTGGCCGCCAGCACCTTGTCGATGCGCTTGCCATCCATGTCCACGATCTCGAACGACCAGTCTTCCCACACGGCTTTGTCCGCTGTGTGTGGAATGCGGCCGAGCATGAGCATCATCATGCCGCTGAGGGTCTGGTAGCGTTCCTTCTCTTCTTCGGGCACGGACTTCAATTCCAGCCGGTCCTTGAGCTCGGGCACCGGGATCAGGCCGTCGAGTAGCCAGGAGCCGTCCTCGCGCTGCACTGCCCAACCATCCTGCGCATGGCGCGTCTTGAACTCGCCGGTGATGGCTTCCATGATGTCCTTCAGGGTGACGATGCCCTGCACCTCGCCATATTCGTCGATGATGAAGGCAAGCTGCACGCCCGAGGCGCGGATGTTCTGCAACAGTTCCATGCCGGTCAGACTTTCCGGCACGAAGACTGGCGTCTGCAGGTTCTGCAACAAGTCCGGTGTGCCACCGTGGACGATTGCCGCGAATAGCTGTTTGGCATTTATCACGCCGATGATGTTGTCCAGCCCACCGCGTACCACGGGAAAGCGCGAGCGCTCCGACTCTTCGACGATGGTCAGGTTTTCTTGCCACGGCCGATCGGCATCGAGATAGGTGATGTCGCTGCGCGGCACCATCAGCGAAGTGATCTGGCGCTCATCCAGACGGAATACGTTGCGCACCATCGCGTGTTCCTGGTGCTCGATGACGCCAGCGCTGGAACCCTCGGCGAGCATGGCGTGAATCTCTTCTTCGGTGACGGTGTTGCTGCTGTCATTGTCGACGCCGAGCAGACTGAGCAGCAGGTGCGTGGAGCCTGTCAGCAGCTGTACGAAGGGTTTGGTGAGAACGGCCAGCCAGGTCATCGGCCGCGACACCAGGCGTGCCACTGTCTCGGGTTGCAGTTGGCCCAGGCGCTTGGGCACCAGCTCGCCGACAACGATCGAGATATAGGTGATGGTCAACACCACCAGCACTGTCGCCACATAACCCGATGCGGGCGCCTGCAGACCGACATGTTCGAGCCAGTGCGAGAAAGGCTGCGCAAAGGCTGCCTCACCGACGATACCGTTGAGTATGCCAATCGAGGTAATGCCGATCTGGACGGTCGACAGGAATTTGGTGGGATCCTCGCCAAGTTTCACGGCAGCAATCGCACCGACATCATCCTCGTCGATATGCTTCTGGAGTCTGGTTCTGCGGGCGGTGACCAGTGCGATTTCCGACATGGCAAATGCCCCGTTCAGCACTATCAAGGCGAGAAGAAGCGCGACTTCCATGGATGAACTACGTGCCCTGTGCACGCCGGTGTTGAAGGTGTGTGTTCGTTTCGACAAGCCCGCGCGGTCTTGCTGCCGCCGGGCATTGTTTCGCCGTCGATGTCCATTGTAATGCGTGCGTCTTGGCCCGGCGGCAAGCATCGTCGATGCCGGCGTTTGTCATGCACAGTCCGGTGCCGCACAGTAACAAAGGCTTACAAAAGGTAACTTGTGGGCACGGCAGGTGCTATAGCATCGTTTGCTCGCATTAGGGTCTGTTGCCATTAACAAAAGAACCGGAAAAAAAGCAATGAATGAGCGCCCATCAGAAAGCACAGAACCGAACGCCTCGGCGGCTATTCCCTACGCATTTTCCACGCCACGCTGGCGGCGTCGCCTGATACGGCTGCTATGGCTCGTCCTTGCGGTCGGCCTTGCCATCTGGGCCTGGCTGCATTGGCATCCGCTGGGCTCGGCGCCGGACAATGCGAACGGCGCCAACGCGACAAGTGGCGCCAATGGTGCAAATGGTGCAAATGGCGGTCCGCGGCGGGGAGGCGGAGGGGGACGAGCGCCGGGGCAGGCCGTTCCCGTGCAGGTCGACACTGTTCGCCTGGGTGAGCTGAGAGTCTACTTCGCCAGTCTCGGCACCGTCACGCCGGCGAGCTCTGTCATCGTGCATGCCCGCGTCGACGGGCAATTGAACAAGCTGAATTTCAAGGAAGGGCAGATGGTCCGTGCCGGCCAACTCCTCGCCGAGATCGATCGCCAGCCCTTTCTGGTCCAGGTCGAGCAGGCCGAGGGCCAGCTGGCGCGCGATCAGGCACAGCTACAGAATGCACGGCGCGATCTGGCGCGCTACCAGACCTTGTTGGCGCAGGACTCGATCTCCGGCCAGCAGGTCGATACGGCCGAGGCGCAGGTCAAGCAAGATGAAGGCGTCATAAAATCGGACCAGGCCCAGGTCGACAGCGCCAAGCTGCAGCTAGGCTACACGCGCATCGTCGCCCCGGTGAGCGGCCGCACCGGCTTGCACCAGGTCGATGCCGGCAACATGATTCATCAGTCAGATGCCGCTGGCATTGTCACCATCAACCAGGTGCAGCCGATCAGCGTGGTATTCACGCTGCCCGAATCGCAGTTGCCGGCGGTGCTCGGCCCCTTGCATGACGGCACGGCCTTGCGGGCCGAAGCCTGGGATCGCGAGCAGAAAAACATGCTTGCCGCCGGCCGCGTCGCGTCGATCGACAATCAGATCGATCTGACCACCGGTACCGTCAAGCTCAAGGCTTCCTTTGCTAATGACGACGGCATTTTATTTCCCAATCAGTTCGTCAACGTTCATCTACTGGCCGCAACCCGGCAGAACGCTGTCATTGCACCGTCGGCGGCGATCCAGCGTGGCCGCAGTGGCACCTTCGTGTACGTCGTCAAGGAGGACAAGACGGTGACGCAGCGCACCGTCAAGACCGGCGCCACGGAAGGCGCCGGTATCGAGATCACCGACGGCTTGCAAGGCGGTGAGATGGTGGTGATCGACGGTGTCGACCAGTTGCGCGAAGGCGCCAAGGTCGAGGTCGCCAACGCGGCGAATCTGCTCAAGGAAAGGCCGCGCGGCGCGGGTCGTAGTGGTCGCGGCAGACGTGGTGGCGCCGATGCCAGCGCGCCAGTGGCGGAAGGACAGAGCGGCCAGAGTGGGCCGAAGCCTGATCGCTCGCAATGGCAGCAAAAACGTGCGCCGGGCGGTGGCACCACCGCTGATCAACCGAGTGCACGCCCGGCCGCACAGGCGGGACAGAGCAGCCCGAAGGGCGACTGGTCGCAATGGCAGAACAAACGGAAAGATGCCGATGGCATTGCCCCGGAGGGCCAGAGCACTCCTGGCGCTGGCCGTTGGCCGCGCCCGGATGGCGCAAGTGGCGACAGGCCGCGCCGCCGACCGGGCGGTGACGCTTCCGCGCCTGCCAGCAACTGAGGGGCAGCGCCTCCATGAATCCCTCGCGCATATTCATACTGCGGCCGGTTGCGACCTCGCTGCTGATGCTGGCCATCCTGCTGGCTGGCCTCGTTGCGCTCCGCGTGCTGCCGATCTCGGCGCTGCCGGAAGTCGACTACCCGACGATCCAGGTGGTGACGCTGTATCCCGGCGCGAGTCCCGATGTCATGACCTCATCGGTCACCGCGCCGCTGGAGCGTCAGTTCGGTCAGATGCCTGGGCTCTCGCAGATGTCTTCGCAGAATTCCGCGGGCGCCTCGGTCATTACGCTGCAGTTTTCGCTCGACCTGAATCTCGATATCGCCGAGCAGGAAGTGCAGGCGGCGATCAACGCCGGCTCCAACCTGCTGCCGGTCGATCTGCCCAACCCGCCGATCTACAGCAAGGTCAATCCTGCCGATGCGCCCATCATGACGCTGGCCGTCATGTCGGACACCATGCCGCTGCCGCGCATCGAAGACCTCATCGAGACGCGCGTGGCACAGAAGCTCTCGCAAGTGCCCGGCGTCGGTCTGGTAAGCCTCTCCGGTGGGCAGCGGCCTGCCGTGCGCATCCAGGTCAATCCGCACGCGCTGGCGGCCGTCGGGCTCGACCAGGATGACGTGCGCACCGTCATCACCAATGCCAATACCAAACAGGCCAAGGGCAATTTCGACGGGCCACAGCGCTCCTCGTCGATCGATGCCAACGACCAGCTCAAATCGGTCAGCGAGTACCGCAACCTGATCCTGGCCTGGAAGAACGGTGCGCCGGTGCGCCTCGGTGATGTCGCCCAGATCGTCGACGGCGCGGAAAATTCCAAGCTCGCCGCCTGGGCCGACCGCACGCCGGCCATCGTGCTCAACGTCCAACGCCAGCCCGGTGCCAATGTCATAGACACGGTCAGCCGCATCAAGGCGCTATTGCCGCAATTGCAGGCTGGCTTACCGGGCTCCGTGTCGGTGAGATTGCTGACCGACCGCACCGTGACGATACGTGCGTCCATCGAAGACGTCGGCATCGAGCTGGGCATCGCCGTGGCACTCGTGGTCATGGTGATCTTCATGTTCCTGCGTAGTGTGCCCGCCACCATCATTCCCGCCGTGGCCGTTCCGCTGTCGCTGATCGGCACTTTTGGCGTCATGTACATGGCCGGCTTCTCGGTGAACAACCTCACGCTGATGGCCTTGACGATTGCCACCGGCTTCGTCGTCGATGATGCTATCGTCATGATCGAGAATGTCTCGCGTTACATCGAGGCCGGCGAGACGCCGATGCAGGCAGCGCTCAAGGGCGCCGAGCAGATCGGCTTCACCATCATTTCGCTGACTCTGTCGCTGATCGCCGTGCTGATTCCGCTGCTGTTCATGGGCGATGTGGTCGGGCGCCTGTTCCGCGAATTCGCCATCACGCTAGCCGTTTCCATCCTCATCTCCGCCGTGGTGTCGCTGACGCTCACGCCGATGATGTGCGCGCGCTTGTTGAAACACGTGCCGGAGGAAAAGCAGGGGCGCTTTTACCATGCCAGCGGCCGTGCTTTCGATGCCGTCATCGCGCGCTACGGTCGCATGCTCGACTGGGTGCTCGACCGTCAGGCGCTCACCTTGATCGTCGCCGTCGTCACGCTGCTGCTGACCGGGTTGCTGTACGTGCTGGTGCCGAAGGGCTTCTTCCCGGTGCAGGATACCGGCGTCATACAAGGCATTTCCGATGCCACGCAGTCCACCTCGTTCGCGGCAATGGCCGAGCGGCAGCAGGCGCTGGCCGACATCATCCTGCGCGACAAGGATGTCGACAGCCTGACCTCTTTCATCGGCACCGACGGGGCGAATGCCGCGCTCAATAATGGCCGCATGTTGATCAACCTCAAGCCGCTCAAGGCGCGCTCCGCGCGCGCGCCGGCAATTGCCAAGCGTCTGCAGACGGCCGTATCCAAAGTGGCCGGCATCACGCTCTATCTGCAGCCGGTGCAGGATCTCACCATCGAGGATCGCATCAGCCGTACCCAATATCAATATACCTTGCAGACCAATGACCCGGACGCTCTCGGCGAATGGATGACCAAGCTGGTGGAGCGCCTGCGCAACGTGCCGCAGCTTGCCGATGTCGCCAGCGACTACCAGGACAAGGGTCTGCAAACCTATATCGAGATCGACCGCGACGTCGCCGCGCGTCTTAACGTCACGCCGGCGGGCATCGACAACGTGCTCTACAGCGCCTTCGGTCAGCGTCTGGTATCGACCATCTTCACGCAATCCAATCTCTATCGCGTGGTGCTGGAAGTGCAGCCTGAATTTCAGAACGGCCCCGAGGCGCTCAAGGACCTCTACGTGCCCAGCGGCGGCAAGGTCGTGCCGCTGACCAGCGTTGCGCGCATCGTCGAGCAGAACAACCTGCTGGTCATCAACCATCTTGCGCAGTTCCCGGCGGGCACGATCTCCTTCAACCTCGCGCCTGGCGCTTCGCTCGGCGATGCCGAGAAAGCCATCGAGGCGGCGAAGCAGGACATTGGCATGCCGACTTCGGTGGTCACCGGCTTCCAGGGCGCGGCGCTGGCCTTCCAGTCCTCGCTCGACAACGAGCTGTGGCTGATCCTGGCCGCCATCGTTACCATGTACATCGTGCTCGGCGTGCTGTATGAAAGTTACATACACCCAGTGACGATCCTGTCGACCTTGCCATCGGCCGGCGTCGGTGCGCTGCTGGCGCTGATGCTCGTCGGTTCTGAACTCAATGTCATCGCCATTATCGGCATCGTGCTGCTGATCGGCATCGTCAAAAAGAACGCCATCATGATGATTGACTTCGCGCTGGAGGCCGAGCGCGAGCAAGGCAAGTCGCCGCGCGAGGCGATCTTCCAGGCCAGCCTGCTGCGCTTCCGGCCTATCCTCATGACAACCATGGCAGCACTGCTCGGCGCGCTGCCGTTGATGGTTGGCAGCGGCATGGGCTCCGAGCTGCGTCATCCGCTTGGCATAACCATGGTTGGTGGTCTGTTGGTCAGTCAGGTGCTGACGTTGTTCACCACGCCGGTCATCTACCTCGGCTTTGATCGGCTGAAGCGCTGGCGCCGCGAACGCTGGGGTGGTGGTGATGGCAACGAAGGTGGAGACGGTGTGTCACCGCCCCTCGACGATTCGCCGGGCAAGCTGTTGTCATGAACTTCTTCGGCTTCTTCATCGAGCGCCCCGTCGCCACCACGCTGCTGACCATCGCCATCGCGCTGGCCGGCGCGGGCGCCTTCTTGCTGCTGCCGGTGTCGCCATTGCCACAGGTGGATTACCCGACTATCTCCGTCTCCGCCGCGATACCGGGTGCAGCGCCCGAGACCATGGCGGCGACCGTCGCCGCGCCCCTAGAGCGTGCGCTCGGCCGTATCGCCGGCGTCAACGAGATCACCTCGACTAGCGCGTTAGGGTCGGCGCGTATCACCCTGCAATTCGATCTGGATCGCGACATCAACGGTGCCGCGCGCGACGTGCAAGCGGCCATCAATGCGTCGCGCGGACTGCTGCCGTCCATGCCGCGCAACCCGACCTATCGCAAGGTCAATCCGGCCGATGCGCCCATCATGATTCTCTCGCTTACGTCCGAGACCATGACGCGCGGGCAGATGTACGATATCGCTGCGACTTTCCTTGCGCAAAGCCTGCTGCAGGTGGAAGGCGTTGGTGACGTCGGCGTGAGCGGCAGCTCACTGCCTGCGGTGCGCGTCGAGCTGAATCCAGATCAACTGTCGAAGTACGGCATCGCGCTCGAAGATGTGCGCACGGCCATCAGCAATACCAATGTGAACCGTCCTAAGGGCTTTCTCGAACAGGACGAAAGACATTGGCAGATTCTCGCCAACGACCAGGCCCTCAAGGCGGCCGACTACAGGCCCTTGCTCGTCCGCTACGTCAATGGCGCAGCGGTGCGTCTATCGGATATCGCCACCGTGACCGATTCCGTGCAGGATCTGCGCAACGCCGGTTCGGCCAACGGTCAGCCTTCGGTGTTGCTGGTGCTGTCGCGCGAGCCGGGGGCCAACATCATCAAGACGGTGGATCGCGTGCGCAGCCTGCTGCCGCAATTCGAAGCGCAGATTCCCGCGTCGATGAAACTCGGCGTTGCCATGGACCGCTCGCCGACTATCCGCGCCTCGCTTTTCGAAGTGGAGCGCTCGCTTGTCATTTCCGTGACGCTGGTCATCCTCGTCGTCTTCCTTTTCTTGCGCAACGGCCGCGCCGCGCTGATACCCGCTGTCGTCGTGCCGGTGTCGCTGATCGGCACTTTCGCGGCGATGTACCTGTGCGGCTTCAGCCTCAACAATCTATCGTTGATGGCGCTGACCATTGCCACCGGTTTCGTCGTCGATGATGCCATTGTCGTAATGGAGAACATCCATCGCCATATGGAGCGCGGCCTCGCACCATTCAAGGCCGCGCTGCTCGGCGTGCAGGAGGTTGGCTTCACGGTGCTGTCGATGAGCCTGTCGTTGATTGCCGTGTTCATTCCCATTCTCCTGCTCGGCGGCATCGTCGGCCGTCTGTTCCGCGAATTTGCCATTACGCTGTCGGTCGCTATTCTCATTTCGCTGGCGATCTCGCTGACGACCACGCCGATGATGTGCGCGCGCCTGCTGCGGCAAAAGAAGGAGCGCACCGCCGACGAAGTGCCGCGCGGCCGCATTGCGCGCTTCATGGCGCGTAGCGAGCGCGCTTTCGAGAAACTGATGCGCGGCTATGAGCGCTCGCTGGAGTGGTCGCTGAAACATGGCATTGTCATGATCCTGGTGCTGTGCGCGACGGTGGGGCTCAACATCTATCTCTATTCCGCCGTCAACAAGGGCTTCTTCCCGCAGCAGGATACGGGTCGCATCAATGGTTTCGTGCAGGGCGACCAGAGCATCTCCTTTCAGGCCATGCAGCAGAAGCTCGCCGATTTCATCGAGATCGTGCGCAAGGACCCGGCCGTCGACAGCGTCACTGGCTTTACCGGCGGCGCGCGCGTCAATGCCGGCTCGATGTTCCTGTCGCTCAAGCCCTTGTCGGAGCGCAAGGAAAGTGCCGACCAGATTATCGATCGCCTGCGCGTCAAACTCGATCACGTGCCCGGCGCCAAGCTCTTCCTGCAGTCTGTTCAGGACATTCGCATAGGCGGACGGCAGAGCAATGCGCAGTATCAATACACCTTGCAGTCCGACGACCTGGACATGCTGCGCACGTGGGAGCCGAAGATCCGCCTGGCGTTCGCCAATCTTCCGCAAATTGCCGACGTGAATACCGATCAGCAGGAGAAAGGTCTGCAGACTTCGATCACGGTCGATCGAGATGCTGCCGCGCGTCTCGGCATCTCGCCGCGCGCAGTCGACGCCGCACTGGCCGATGGATTCAGTCAGCGCCAGGTGTCGACGATCTACCGGCCCCTCAACCAGTATCACGTTGTCATGGAAGTGGACGCGAAGTACCGCCAGGGTCCTGAAGCGCTCGATCGTATGTACCTCATCAACAGCACCGGGCAACAGATACCGCTTTCCTCCTTTGCCCACTACGAACCGAGTTTCACCTCGCTGGGTGTGAATCACCAGGGCGGCTCGGCGGCCTCGACCATCTCCTTCAATATGCCGGTTGGCGTATCGCTGTCCGAAGCGGCAGCGGCTATCAACAACGCCTTTCGCCAGATCGGCGTGCCGACTTCGGTGCATGGCAGTTTCCAAGGCACGGCCAATGCCTTTCAGGCGACGTTTTCCAGCTTGCCGCTGCTGATCCTCGCCGCCATCGTCACGATGTACATCGTGCTCGGTATTCTTTATGAAAGTTACATACATCCGCTGACCATCCTGTCGACCCTGCCCTCCGCCGGTGTCGGCGCCTTGCTGGCACTGATGCTGTTCCACACCGATTTCACCATCATCGCCTTCATCGGCGTGCTGTTGTTGATCGGCATCGTCAAGAAAAACGCCATCATGATGATCGACTTTGCGCTGGTCGCCGAGCGTGAAGATGGACTCAGTGCGCACGATGCCATCACGCGCGCATGCAAATTGCGCTTCCGGCCGATCATGATGACCACCATGTCGGCCGTGCTCGGTGCGCTGCCACTGGCGCTTGGCTTTGGCGACGGTGCCGAGCTACGTCAACCGCTTGGCATATCCATCATTGGCGGTCTGCTGCTCAGTCAGTTGCTGACACTTTTCACCACGCCGGTGGTCTACCTCTATCTCGACAACTTTGCGCGCTGGTGCGCTCGCATGCGGGCGCGTCGTATGCCTCCCGCGCCCGTCTAGACCCGTCAGGATCACGCATGATCAATATTTTTCGTAGACGAACCATCATGGCCCGCAGCGTGGCAGCGGCGCTTGTCCTGCTGGCTTTGAATGGCTGCGTGCTCGGGCCGAATTACACCAAGCCGAGCATCGACATACCCGACACCTTCAAGGAAGCACAGGGCTGGAAAAGCGCCGAGCCCAGCGACGACAAGCCGCGCGGCAGCTGGTGGGAAGTGTTTGGCGATCCGGCCCTCAACACACTGGTCGCGCAAGTGGATGTCTCGAACCAGAACGTGCAGCTGGCGCTGGCGCAGTACCGTCAGGCGCAAGCTGCGGCACAGGCGGCGCGCGCCAGCTTCTTTCCCACTATCGGCGCGTCGGCTTCGGCGGATCGCAGCGATGCCAAGAGCAAGATCAGCAATAGCTTCGGCCTCGGTCTTGACGCCAGCTGGGAGCCCGACCTGTGGGGCGGCGTGGCGCGCAGCGTGGAGGCGGGCACGGCAAGCTTGCAATCGAACGCCGCACTGCTGGCCGCTGCACGCTTGAGCGAGCAGGCCAGTCTCGTGCAGGATTATTTCCAGCTGCGCATCACCGACGAGACCATCGTGCTGCAGGCGAATACGGTGGAAGACTATCGTCGCGCCTTGCAGATCACGCAGAACCAGTTTGCCGCCGGCATCGTCACCCGTTCCGATATCGCGCAGGCGCAATCGCAATTGAAGAATGCCGAAGCGCAACTCATCGATCTGGGCGTCGGTCGTGCACAGCTCGAACATGCCATTGCCATTCTGATCGGCAAGGCGCCGGCCGCATTCAATCTTGACAAGGCGCCATTGAAAGCAAGCCTGCCTGACATACCGTTGAGCATGCCTTCGAAGCTGCTTGAGCGCCGCCCCGATATTGCCGCGGCCGAGCGCCGCGCTGCGGCTGCCAATGCGCAAATCGGCGTGGCGCGTGCCGCGTATTTCCCCAACTTCTCATTGAGTGCGTCGGGTGGTTTCCAGAACACAACTGCCTCCGACCTGTTCAATGTACCGAGCCGGGTCTGGTCGCTCGGCGCTTCGCTGGCGCAGACGATTTTCGACGGCGGCCTGCGTGCGGCACACACAAAGGAGGCCGTTGCCGCCTACGATGCCAGTGTGGCGGAATACCGCCAGACCGTGCTCGGCGGTTTGCAGGAAGTGGAAGACAACCTCGTCGCCCTACGTCTGTTGGCCGACGAAGCCAAGGTGCAGGATGATGCATTGGCCGCCGCGCGCGAAGCACAGCGTCTGGCGCTCGATCAGTACAAGGCTGGAACGGCGAATTATACGAATGTCATTGTCGCGCAAACTTCTGCCAACAGTGCCGCGCGTAGCGCGCTGCAATTGCTTGGCCGGCGCTATACAGCCAGCGCGCTGATGATCAAGGCGCTGGGTGGAGGATGGCAGGGCACGGAGTAGGACAAGGTCGCCTACGCCGTCATTCCCGCGAAAGCGGGAATCCACTTCTACGCGATGCTCGTCGGTGCCACAAAGTGGATTCCCGCTTTCGCGGGAATGACGATAAGGGCGTTTCTGCCCGCTTACAGCGCTCTTTCCGCGTCATGAATGGCGTGCTCGGTTGCGCGCGTGGCTTCATCGACATGGCGGACGATGCGGCGTTGCAGGTCGCGCGCCACGGGATCGTCCTCTTCGCGCGCGACATCGGCATGCACCTTGTGCAATAGCTCGGCGGCCTTATGCAAACGTCCTTTGCGGTCGAGATGCGCGTCGACCGGTGGCTTGTCGTCAAGGTCCTTGCCATCGTCAATGGCGGCTTGCCTG
Source organism: Rhodocyclales bacterium (assembly GCA_028292505.1). Lineage (GTDB taxonomy): Bacteria > Pseudomonadota > Gammaproteobacteria > Burkholderiales > Rhodocyclaceae > Viridibacterium. The sequence continues at coordinate 66,014 of JAQGMF010000038.1, read as the reverse complement.
ATTTCCTTGATCGAGGTCTGGATTTCAGTCAGCGCCACGTTTTCATCTGCATCGACGCGCGCATCACCCGGCCGGTGTTCGATCAGCCAACGCGCGGCGCGCAGATCCGACAGTGCATGGATATAGGCAGGATGCTGTACCTCCTCGCGGACATAGACCGTCCTGGGCGCTTGGGCGGCGCAGGCCGTCAGCAGTGTCAGCAGGCTTGCGGCAACCGATAACTTTACTGGATTCATGTGCATGTTCTTCTCCATTCTCGTGAGTGGTTCGAGGCGTTCGCCTGGCGCATAACGTCAAGCGCCTTTGCTGGGCAACGTCCCTGAACAACGATCAAGATGGCATGCGGACGACAGACCTTACTTTCCCTTACAAACTTAAATCGCGCGGCGACATCAATGCAAATGGCATTTTGTCGGCGGCAATCAGAGTCAGGCGAATCGCCACACGGGATTGCGAAATTGGCAAAGTAGATGTAATCGCCCGCGTCGCGAAAAGCGCGATTGCGGCAGATGCCCCATTTGGGCCGCAGTGAGTACTGCGAAACGCGGGCCTGCGACCCACAATCAATGCGGGTCGGAACCCTTTGCGGATGGCTTGTCGCTCGGGCCGTGCAACTGACACGGTTCAATCGATGGACAATCGCAGTCGATGCAGTCGTCGAGCGTGTCGCGTAGTTGCTGAAGCTGCACGATGCGCTCATCAAGGCCGGCTCGCCAGGTGCTGCAGACGCGCTCCCAGTCCTCATGACTGGGAACGGTATCTTCTGGCAATGTCGCCAACGCAGCCTCGACCTCTGCCAGCGATATGCCAGCGCGCTGCGCCATGCGGATGAAAGTAACGCGTCGCAATACGTCGCGCGCATATTGCCGGGCGGCACTGGTAGGGGGCGTGCTGCCCTTGATCAATCTCTTTCTCTCGTAGAAGCGCAACGTAGACACGGCTACGCCGCTGAGGCTGGATATCTCGCGCAAACCGAGTGTCGGAGGTAATTCGCTGTGTTCGGGCATGGGCGTCATCGGATTAAACGCGGCGCAATGCAACTGCGCGCAATTTGCGCGGCATAAAGCGGTGCATGGATGCGCAACGTGAGGTCGTCGCCCGTTGGCACACGAAAGAGGTGTTTAGCGGCATGTTGAGGCTGGCGTGCTGCCGTTGGTGATAGCAAAATTAGCAAAATAGAGGTGGTCGTCGATGTTCTGGTTGAGTGACGGGCTATGCATACGGTATATCTCCCATTTGGGCCGCATGTGCTCGGACCCTGTGCGCCACATCTGCAGACCGCCTATTGGCAGCACTTGTCGATTATTGGTGTTGATGACAGGGTATTTTGTAAAGGTAAACCCTATGTTGGCGGAAATAAGTTTCCTGAATTTCCTGAGTTTCCGTGAGTTTCCATGCACAAGTCCAATTGCGGAACACCGATGGCGCAGCGCGGCATACCCGCGTGCGTATTTTTCGCCCCTATGTCTCGCTGACTCTGGTCTCGCGGTCGGAAGATGAACGGCGTGCGCATCGTCGATGCGGATGACGTGTTGCGCGGCTATTGCGGGCTGGTGACATCACCAAGAACAAGCGCAACGAGAGGGAGCTGTGGCGCGGCAACCTGCGCTGCTGACCTATCCGCTGGCGATCGTCCTCAGTCAGCCCATGCTGTTCGTGCGCGAGTGGTTGTACTTTGGAGATAGACCACCGCTGATCATGTTCGTGTTTCCGATCATTCTCAGTGTGCTACTCGGCTCGCGAAGTCTCTGAGGTCGACAAAGCGATCATGACGTCCGGGAAAGTACAAATCCACGAGCAGTCATTCGTCATGAGCGACGGCAAGGCCATGGTCTTTCTGGTGATGAAGGGATGGATATTTGATCAGGCGGGAAATGCTGCAGGCATGTTCGGCGTCTCGCGGACATCATCAACCGCAAGCAGCGCTGCGCGCCAGCGAGAAGCGCTTTCAAGACATTGCCAAGGCTTGTGCCGACTGGGTCTGGGAAATCGATAGGTATTTCGCTACACCTTCGCCGCGGAAGGTGTGCTGACGCTGCTGGGTTATACCGCGCAGGAAATTCTCGGCAACACTCTCTTCGATCTCATGCCAGACGACGAAGTGAACTCAACGCCCGTGGCGGCCAAGCAAAGCCGTGTTGCCTGCGCCATGCTTATTGCCACGGCTCATGCGCGCTGAGCGTTGCAGCGCCACGAATTCCACGACGCCCCATAGCAGGGTGCTGCCGATGGCAAGCGCCGGATGCGCAATTGTTTTCCGAATTTTTCTCAGCATTGTCTGTCTCCGTTCCGGCACCACAAGGGTTACTCGCCTACCTTACGCGGCGAGTATTAAGGATTCGTGACAAGCCGCTACTGCCGAGGCTGGAAGCCGCGCCTAAGGTATCCTTCGCTTAGCCTACTGACCGACCGCCTACCGTGACGCAACCCGGCTTGCCCGAACTGATCGACCTCGAGCGCATCATCAAGATAGGTGCAGCGCATCTCGACGCACGTGTCATGTGCGAGGTCGAATCCTTCGACCAACGCTTTCCGGTTTATGCAATTGCCATGGGTAACCCGGCCCTCGACGTGCCGGCAGTCGGTTTCTTCGGCGGCTTTCATGGCCTTGAGCGGATCGGCTCGCACGTTGTCATCGCCTACCTGGACAGTCTGGTGACGCGCCTGCAATGGGACACCATGCTGCATCGCCAGCTCGAATCCGTGCGTCTGGTCTTCATGCCGGTCGTCAATCCCGGTGGCATGTGGCAGGCCACGCGCGCCAATCCCAACGGCGTCGATCTCATGCGCAATGCGCCGCTGGACGGTGTCGAAGGTGTGCCCTTCCTTATCGGCGGACAACGCTTCAGCGCAAAGATGCCTTGGTATCGTGGCCCGCTGGGTGCGCCGATGGAGGCGGAGAACCTGGCGGTCTGTCAGGTCGTGGAAGAAGAATTATTGAGCCGCAATTTCAGCATCGTGGTGGACTGCCACTCGGGTTTCGGCATCCATGATCGCGTGTGGTTTCCCTACGCGCACACTGCGCGGCCCGTCGAACACCTTGCGGAGATTCACGCGCTCAAGGATATCTTCGAGAAGACGCATCCCAATCATCGCTACGTGTTCGAGCCGCAAAGCCGCCAATACCTGGCGCACGGCGACCTGTGGGATTACCTCTACCAGCGTGCCTGCGCCAAACCCGGTCGCGTGCTACTACCGCTCACGCTGGAGCTGGGCTCCTGGCTGTGGATCAAGAAAAATCCACGCCAGATATTTTCGCGTCACGGCATATTCAATCCGCTGGTCGAGCATCGCCAGCAGCGCGTCATACGTCGCCAGATGTCCTGGTTCGACTTCCTGTCGCGCGCTGCATGCAGCCATCGCGCCTGGGTGCCGACCGAGGCGACGCGCGACCAGCATCTGCAGCGGGCGCTGACGCAGTGGTACCACACGACATCACGATGAACGAGGCGAGCGACTCCTGGATTCTCTTGCGTGGCCTGACGCGGGAGAGCCGCCATTGGGGCGACTTTCCACAAATTTTGCGCGATGCCATGGGCGATGCAAATGTCATCTGTGTCGATCTGGCTGGCAACGGAAGTGTGTATCACGTGGACAGCCCATGCAGCGCGTCGGCCATGGCGGAATACTGCCGCGACGAACTGGCCAGACGCGGCCTGCAGCCGCCGTACAAGGTGCTGGCCATGTCGCTGGGGGCCATGGTTGCTACGGCCTGGGCGAGCAGGCATGTGGCGGAGATCGACACCTGCGTGTTGATCAACACCAGCATGCGTTCGTTCAGCCCGTTTCATCAACGCCTGCGGCCGCGTAACTATGTCGCACTGCTCAGATTGATCCTGTTGGGTGGCAGCGCCGTGGCATGGGAGAAGACCATCTTGCGTCTCACCACCCGTCACCCTGACAAGCATGCCGAAGTCATAAGTCGCTGGGTTGCTTACCGCGAGGAATTTCCGGTCTCACGCCGCAACGCCTTGCGCCAATTGCTTGCCGCCGCCCGCTATCGCGCGCCGATCCTCAAACCCGCAACGCGCATGCTGATCCTCACCAGTGCACGCGACGCGCTGGTCGACACGCGTTGCTCGCAAGCGCTCGCCGCCTGCTGGAATTGCCACATCGCCGAGCACCCCGATGCGGGCCACGACATACCGCTTGAAGACGGGCCTTGGGTCGTCGCGCAGATACGGGAGTGGATGTAGGTCGGAAAAGCGAAGCGCCTTCCGACGTTTGTCGGTCTTGCAACGAGCAGATGTCGGAAGGCGCTGCGCTTTTCCGACCTACGACGCTACGCAGCGCGCAGCGTTGCCTGGTGCTCGGCAACCGAAATGATTCGCCGCGCATGCTGATCCCACAGGATGTGCTTTAGCGCGCCTGGCACTTCGGATAGTTTGATGCGCGTGACGCCGACGAATAGATGTTGGTACTCGTCATGGCACGCGACCAGGCAGTAGTTCGGAATCCTGGCGGAGAGGTGATGGATATGGTGATACGCGATATTGGCGGTGAACCAGTTCAGCCAGCGCGGCAAGACCAGGAAGCTCGTGCCCTCGATTGCCGCTCGGGTGTGATCCCAGTCCTCGTTATGACCTGCATACGAGTGCTCGAAATTGTGCTGTACCGAAAATAGCAGAATCCCCGCCGCGCCGGCCAACGATATGCTAATGGTATAACAGATGAAGAACAGCAGTGGCCCGACGAGCCAGGCCATCAAGACCCACAAACTGATCAGCACCAGGTTGTTCCACAGCATGTGGCGAAATTCCTGTTGCGAAGACCAATAGCGGGTTTTGAAGGTCGCCGCATGCGCCTTGATCGAGACCTCAGGCCGCGCGATTTTCCCTTTGACGACATGACTGATCAGACCGAAGCTGCCGCGCAGCCAGGTCACACGCGGATTGAACAACACATAGAGAAATCCCGCCACCGGCGCCAACCAGATGCTGCGCGCGTTTCGGTACTGGCGTTGCTGCTGCGCGTTCATGGCGGCGTAGTCATCGACCGTGACGATGTTCAATGGCCCACGATAACTCGTCCAATTGCCATTAGTCGAATGATGCTGCTGATGGTGTTGCGACCAGACGTGCTGTGGCATGCCCGATATAACACCGAAGAGAAAGCCGAACGCCTTATTGAGGCGTGCATCGCCAAACAAGCTGCCATGGCCGCACTCGTGCATCAGCACGAATACGCGCATCAAGAACAGGCTCATCAGCGCCGTGGCTGCAATGGTCAGCCAGTACGACCTATCGGTGTAGAGCGCAGTGAATGCCCAAAGGGCCGCCAGTGGTAGCAGCGTTGTCATGACCTGTACAAAGCCGGTGAACGTGTCCGGCTTGACATGGCTATCAATGATCTCGCGCTGGAGTCCCTTCAGACTGGCTACTGTTGGCATTATCGAATGGCCTCGACGGCTGGTGTTGGGCTCTGAAACGGCGCATGCAAGGTCGACTTCGCCATGCCCGCCTCCAAAAGAAAGCAGCTATACGCGAATATCGGTGCGAGGCCAAGCGCAAAGAGAAAAATTTTGTGCAGGTCGGTACAAATGCACTGGGTGACGTTGTCGTGCGTGATGCAAGGTGGCTTGCTCGCGCAGCCACCCCACACAAGCATCAGCTCAATTGAAGCGGCTGTTGCCACCGACGCTCAGGCGTCCCGCGCCAAGACAGGCGATGCTGACGGCGGTGAACAGATAGAAAGCCTGCAGCTCCAGCGCCCAACCGCCCGATTTCGCCAGATCGCCGAACTGCGAGGTATGCATCAGGCCCAATGCGAAAAGCATATTGACGACCACTGCCAACGCTGCGGGGCGCGAGAAGAGGCCCACGATCAGCAGAATCGGCGCCAGCACCTCGCCGATATAGGACAGATAGGCGAGGAAGGTCGGCAAGCCATGCTCCGCCAGCACGGGAAAGATGAAGTCCACGCCATGCATCAGTTTACTGACGCCGTGAAAGAGCAGCAGTATGCCTAGTGTCAGACGCAAAACCAGTTTGCCAAGATCGGAGAGATTGTTCATTGCTTATACCTTTCTTTTGTTGGAGTGAGTCGGGTTGAGTCGAGCAACTGAACGCCCATGGCTTTGTTGCTGTGGCGGGGATTTGGTTCGCGGGATATTGCGATGAGACCGATCCGTTGGTTCAAGCTGCGCACCGCGCGTTGAATGGAAAACGACTTCGCCGTGCGCTCAGGAAACGGCTATGTCAGCCCGTCGCCTTCTCAACGGCAACCCGCATGTTTGCTGCCAGAGACTGCAACGAACCCCCGGCCAGGTAGCTGAATTCCACCAGCAGCCGGTCACCGCCGCCCACTTCCACCGGCTCGCTCAAAGGCATGACCAGGTAGTGGTTGATCCAGTCGATGGTCGTACCCTTATCGGCGATGATCGACAGGACGTTCTTGGTCACGAAGCGCAGGGCATTGACCGAGCCCGCATGCGCCATGGCAAACGCGCCTCGCCATTGGATTTCCCGTGAAGTCTGCTGAGAAAAATCCAGGAGACTATAGATAGCCGGCTCCGCCAGTTCGAGGGTATCAGGGTGAAGTACCTCGGGGTGCTGAAACTGAATGATAGGAGCATAAAAACCGAAACAGTCGAACGATTGCTGCACAGGTTGCACAGCCATCAGGACGGCCTCGGGCATGAACACCGGTAGTCGATCGCCGAAGCGACTGCGGTAACGTTGCTTGAATGCTTCGATCACTTCGACCTGCTTCTCCCGAAGCATGGCAGCGTGGATCATTTCGCAAATCACCACATCCACAGGTTCGGGCGGAAGATATTGGAAAGCGTCCGCATGAACCACTTCCACTTTATGCGTAACGCCATTCAATGCCAGCAAGCGGCGCGACTCTGCCACCATGTCCGGGTTGAATTCGACGCACCAGACTTTGCTGGCACGCGCCGCCGCAAAAAAAGACAAGACCCCTGTGCCGCCGCCCAGATCGAGAACCTTGGCACCCTCGAAGACGACGCTATCGATTGCTGCCTTGAAGCCGAGTACACGACTCTGGTCCATCAGCATGATGTGGTGATAGTGCAGCGGAATGAACTGACCAAGCTCGCTTGCTTCGACTCGATTTTCGACCATGGAATTGCTCCATTGCTTACAACGACCGGTCAGCGGACCAGACTATCGGGAGCACGAACTGTAGACCCTTGCGACGTTGTGGCGCAATGCCCGTCGGTTATTGCGCTCGACGGTACCTCATGAGTAGGTTGGGTTGAGCATAGCGAAGCCCAACGTCGGTGCGTGCAACACTTGAGCGTAATAAGCAACGCGACCGAAGTCGACGCATCAGGCACAGACGTTGTTCGTATTGGGTAGGGTGTCAGTGAGCAACGCGAACTGCACCATGTCGAGCGTGAATGGTGCAGTTCGCGTTGCTCACTGACACCCTACGCGCTTCAATCGACGTTGATACGGAACATGCACAGGGTAGGGCGGAACGCAAAGCGGTTCCGCCAGCCGCCGAGAGGCGGCATGAAGTTCCGGTAATACATATGGCATATAACGTCGGCGGAGAATTGCGGGCACATCCGGCGTAACCGTCCTGCGGAACCTCCTGCGGAGTTCCACCCTACGAGCCCACTGCACGCGGCAAATCAATGCTCGTGCCGATGGTGCGAATCCGGAAAGTGCGCGTGTGTGTGCCGCAGGGAATCGTGCCGATGCGGGTGGCTATGCTTCACGTCCGGCGGCACTACATCGTCATGCGCATGTTGGTGGTGTTCATCATGAGTGTGCTCGTGCGTATGGTCGAGCGGCGTGTGCGTATGCGCGTGCTCGTGACGTTCCGTGAGATGCAGCCAGATGCCGCATGCCATCAACGACCCTGCCAGCAATAATTGATTTGTCATGGGCTCACCCAGCGCGATGGCAAGCACTGCGCCGAAGAAGGGCGCGACGGAAAAGTAAGCGCCCGTGCGCGCCGTGCCGAGATGGCGCAAGCCAACAACGAACAGCGCGAGACTCACACCATAAGCAAGAAAGCCGACCAGCATCGCACCCGCGATGTTTGGCACGGCGGGCAAACGCGCGCCCAGGGCGAAAGCCAGCGCCAGGTTGATCGACCCCGCCACCAGACCTTTCACCGAAGCAATCCAGGTCGCGTCCGACAGCGACACTTTGCGCGTCAGGTTGTTGTCGATGCCCCACGCAAAACAGGCCCCCAGTACGGCCAGCGCGGGCCACAGACTCGCGAAGCGCGCATCCGTCGGCCAGCTCAGCACGAGTGCGCCACACACGATGGCAGCCATACCGAGTGCGATGCGCCGATCGAAATTTTCCCGGAAAGCGAACCACGCCAGCAGCGCGGTGAATACGCCCTCCGCATTGAGCAACAGCGAGGCGCCCGATGCAGGCATGCCGGTGAGACCGAGCATCAGCAATACCGGCGCGACCACGCCGCCCGCCATCACGGCGCCTGCAAACCACCACGCCTCACAGCGCGGCAGCTTGACCGATTGCGCACGACGCACACGCCGATAGAGCGCGAGCCCCAGACCCGAGCCGAGGTAGAGCAAGCCCGCCAACAACCACGGGTTGACTTGGCCCAGCAGGAGTTTCGCCAACGGAGTGCCTGCGCCAAAGAGCAAGGCTGCACCGAGTGCCGCGGGCACTCCAGCCTGCTGCAAACCTGATGACCACTTCATGCAAATGTCCTTATGTCGTTTTCAGCTCGCCTCGCGCATGGCTAATGACTTGCCACGCCGAAGACAGCGCGAGCACCGCCATGACAATGATAACGCGCAGTTGGGCCACGCTGATCGGCCAAAGCGGAGCATCATCGGACGTCTGCAATTTCTCGCGAGAACAAACGTCGGAAGACGCCGTGCTTTTCCGACCTACAAAAATACCAATTGCATGCGGTAGGTAGGGTGGGTTCGGAGCGCAGCGACAACCGACCGTGTGCTGGCGAAAGAGCGGTGGGTTGCTTCGCGAACCCACCCTACGCACCGTTGCACGTGCAGAGAGTTGGGCGTCAATAAGCGAAGCGCATTGCGCCGGATGTTTGGCGAACCTATCTACTTGCCTCAAGAATCCGCCTGCGTGGTACCAAAATAAGTTGCCAATTGCATGCGGCGCTTGTAGGGTGAGATGGATCCGTCCAGATATTCAGATTTGTTACAACGAAAATATGAGTGACAGCCGGGCGATGCAAAATAACAGGGTGCATGCGAGGGAGAAAAAAGTGGACAACGCTACGGCAAGAGTTGTACGAAACAATACTCGGCGCGAGCTCATCGCCTTTGCGTTTGTTGAAGAGTCGTATTCAAAGACTGGAGATATTGTTGGAGGGTTGATACCGCTGTTTGCACCATTGCTGGCAAACAAGGCAAATAGAAGGTTCAATGCGGAAGAGTTTGCGAGAGACGTGCAGTCTGCGTATGACATTCCAATGAGTCCGCTTGTGGCCGAAGGCTTGGTTGAAAGGTTGGCTGAGGCGGGCCTTCTGAAGATGGAGGCAAGTGAGCCGCACACCTATAGAGTCGTTGCCAATCCACCTGATGCGAATGTACTGGATGAAGGTGGTGTCGATACTCTGCTCACAGATTTCTGTGCATACGCAGAGATAGCTCTGGGCCGTGTTGAACTCACCGCAAATCATGAGATGTTGCAAGCCAGTTTCCTTAGAAGGCTTACCACTGCGCACTTTCTCACTTTCGTTGATCGTCGCGAAAAGAATTATTTCAAGGGCTCGACGCTCTCGCTTAGGAAGGTGGAAGACGACGATCAAGATGCTATTCAACTGGAGCAAGCGCTAGACGTACTTTGTGCCGAATTTGCCCTTCAGAAAATCGACGACGGTGGCGCCGAAGCTGAACTTCTTGTGCGTTTGGTTTCGGGGGCACTCATTGCTGAAGTTGTTTTAACGCTGCAAACGCCTAGTTCGGCGGATGTGCTTAGAAGTTTGACAGCGGTGCTTGATGGCCCTCTTGTATTGGATTTGCTGGACTTGAGCACACCGGAACTAAAGGAGTACGCAGACAACCTATTTGAATTGATCAGAAAGGCAGAAGTTCACTGCGTCGTCTTCAAGCACACCTTGGAGGAAATGAGGGGCACCTTGCAGGGGCCGCTAAAAGCTTTACAGCGAGGTGACGAACCATTTGGCCCGCTAGGAAATCGGATTAGAGTGGATTCACAGCACGCGGCGTACGCGCGTGCAATTCTCGACGGATTGGAACAAAAACTTACCGAATTGAATTTTGAAATTGTTGATGCTGATGTGATGGCTGCCGATGAGCGAGTGCAATTCTGTGATGCGCCGACTGAAGAGAGCCTGAGAAACAACATAGGACCGGTAATGCTGAACTTAGAGCGTCGTATTCGAGATGCCCGATCAATAGCCACTATCCTGCGTTTGCGAGGCAAGGCGCAAAGCGCTGGGGCAATTGCTGATACTGGGTCGATTATGGTGACTCGAAATGACGCCGTCGCGAGCGGGTCTCAGGCGTTTCTTGAATTCCGGAAGATGATCAAGCGAGATGAAGTTCCCCCAGTTATAACCGATAGACGTTTTGCGGGATATCTTTGGTTTGCTGTGGGAGGTTCCATTGGCGCTTTGTCAAGGAAGAAACTGATTGCGAACTGCACCTACGTAATGACACCCCGCACTGATGTAGTTAGCAAGGCTCGACAATATCTATGCGAACTCGATCCAAAAAAAGCCGAGATATTTGTGTCTCTCATGAGTGATCAGAGGGCTCAGCGAAGTTTGATGCGGTCAACGCTAGGTTTTCCAAGCGCAATTCGTGCGGAGAATGCGGAGCAGCTTCTTGAAGAAGTTCGGCTCAGTGTCGGCTCTGAAGTTCAGGCAAGAGCCGACGCCGAAAAGGCCGAACTCTTAGTGATACATGAGGCAAAGATCGCAGCTATAGAAAAAGAGCGATTATCGGAAAAGCAAAATAGCGAACAAGCTATTTTGCAGCTGCAAGAAGATTTTGCGCGTGAGACACAAGTTAGCGCCCACCAGATGCAACAGAGAGACGAAAAAGTCGATGCACTGGTTGGTCGGCTGACGGATCTGGAGGAGCAGGCAAATTATGACGTTGATCAACGAATACAGCGAGCGGTAAGACGCGCAAATCAAGCCATTAAAGCACTCAAGATTTGTTTTCTTGTTTGCTACATTCTGCTCGCTGGCTCCGTATATTGGTATTCGCCAAGCCAGCACTTGATTTCAACATTGATGGCTACCTTAGTTGTCGCAATAGCCGCCTTTTGGGTCGTACCTCAATTCATATTCGAAAAAATATCTCGGCCGCTATGGACATATGTTTTTGACTCATACTGTCGTGATTTAGGAGTGGCGGACCACACTCAAAAATATGATATTCGAGCGTTAGAAGGTTCCGCCGTTTTCAAGAGTGAGGTTGGCCGTATTGAGTAACTCTTTCTCTGCTGTTCTGCTCTGTGTTTACACATTCTTTACACCCCGCCCCCACACCTAAACAACATCATTAGACGCCCATACCTAAGCTTCGGACTGTCATAACAGTCGGAGGCAATCATGGATGCGCTCTACCTTGCTGGCATCGCGGGTCTCGCGGTGTTGCTCTATCTCCTCATCCTGGCATGCGACAGACTGGGGGCCCGCAAATGAGCTGGCTCTACATTCTTGGCGCGGTCACGTCGGTGGCTCTGCTGATCTATCTCGTGTATGCCCTGGTGAAAGCGGAGGACTTTTGACATGGACTCCCTGGCTCTCATCAATCTCGCAGTCTTTCTCGTCCTGCTGTTCGTTTGTGCCTATCCGCTGGGCCTATTCATTTCGCGTGTCGCAAGCGCTGATGCCAACCCGGCAGGGCGTCTGCTCGGGCGCGTCGAGGCGTGGCTGTATCGCGTCGCGGGTGTCGATCCGCAGGAGGACATGTCGTGGCGTAAATATGCCGTTGCGTTAATCGTCTTCAGTGCCATCGGCGCGCTGGTGGTGTATGCCATGCAGCGCATGCAAGCCTTCCTGCCGCTCAACCCGCAGGCCTTCGGTGCGGTGTCGCCGGACTCGTCTTTCAATACGGCGGTCAGCTTCGTGACGAATACGAACTGGCAGGGGTATTCGGGCGAATCGACGATGAGTTATCTGACGCAGATGACGGCACTGGCGGTGCAGAATTTCTTCTCGGCTGTGTCGGCGATGGCTGTGGTGTTCGCGCTGATTCGCGGCTTCGCGCGTCGCAATACGGGCGGCAAGGTCGGCATAGGCACGGGTTTGGGTAATCTTTGGGTAGACCTGACACGTTGCACGATGTATGTGCTCTTGCCGTTGTCATTTGTCTTCGCGATCTTCCTCGTGTCGCAAGGTGTGATCCAGAACTTCGACAAGTACAACGATGTGGCGACGCTTGAAACGTCGAGTTACGAGCAGCCCAAGGTCGATGCGGCGGGCGCATCTGTGCTGGACGCGAAGGGCCAGCCCGTCACGGAGAAGCTGACGACGAAAACGCAGACGCTGCCGATGGGGCCGGTGGCTTCGCAGGAGGCGGTGAAGATGCTCGGCACGAATGGTGGCGGCTTCTTCAATGCGAACTCGGCGCACCCGTACGAAAACCCCACGCCGTTCGTGAATTTCCTGCAGATGCTGTCGATCTTCCTGATCCCGGCGGCGCTGTGTTTTGCCTTCGGCCGCATGGTGGGTGATATGCGCCAGGGATGGGCCATTGTCGCGGCGATGACGATTTTGTTCGTTTGCTTTGCGCTGCTTGCCTTGTGGTCTGAGGCGCACGGCAATCCGGGCATTGGCGCGCTGGGCGTGGATATTTCGGGCGGCAATCTGGAAGGCAAGGAGACGCGCTTCGGTGCGATTGCCTCTGCGCTGTTCGCGACGATTACGACAGCGGCATCTTGCGGCGCGGTTAACGCGATGCACGATTCGCTGATGCCGCTCGGTGGCTTCACGTCGATGCTGTTGATGCAGCTCGGTGAGGTGGTCTTCGGTGGTGTCGGTTCGGGGCTCTACGGCATGTTGTTGTTCGCCGTGCTCGGTGTGTTCATCGCCGGCTTGATGATCGGTCGCACGCCGGAATATCTCGGCAAGAAGATCCAGTCTTTCGAGATGAAGATGGTGTCGATCGCGATTCTCGTCACGCCCTTGCTGGTGCTGACAGGTACTGCTATCGCGGTGATGCTCGATCCGGGCAAGGCGGGCATTTCGAACCCCGGCGCGCATGGCTTCTCGCAGGTGCTGTATGCCTTCTCGTCTGCGGCCAACAACAACGGTAGCGCCTTCGCGGGCCTGTCGGCGAATACACCGTTCTACAACGTGTTGCTCGGCATCACGGTGTGGATCGGCCGCTTCGGCATGATCGTTCCGGTGCTGGCGATAGCCGGGTCGTTGGCGGCCAAGCAGCGCAGCGAGCCGACGGTGGGAACGATGCCGACACATGGACCGCTGTTCGTGGTGCTGGTGATCGGTTCGGTGTTGCTCGTTGGCGCGCTGACGTATGTGCCAGCGCTGGCCTTGGGGCCGGTGGTCGAGCATTTGCAGATTTTTGTGAAGCCATAAAACAAGACATTGTCATTCCCGCGAAAGCGGGAATCCACTTGGTGGCACGTCTCTCACGTAGAAGTGGATTCCCGCTTTCGCGGGAATGACGGTCAAAAGGAGTTGTCATGACACGCGCAAAATTTTCAGTATTTGATCCAGCGTTAATCGGCCCGGCCGCACTCGACGCCTGCCGCAAGCTCTCGCCGCGGGCGCAGATGCGCAACCCGGTGATGTTCGTGGTTTTCGTCGGCAGCATTCTTACGACGATCCTGTGGCTACAGGCGCTGTTCGGTAAAGGCGAGGCACCAGCGGGATTCATCCTGCATGTCTCTTTGTGGCTGTGGTTCACGGTGTACTTCGCCAACTTCGCCGAGGCGCTGGCGGAAGGGCGCAGCAAGGCGCAGGCCGCCTCGCTGCGCAGTATGAAGCGGGGCGTGCTGGCCAAGCGCCTGCTCAAGCCCGAGCATAATGCCGGTTTCATACCGGTGTCGGCGGCCGATCTGCGCAAGGGCGATCACTTCCAGGTAGAGGCGGGCGATACGATTCCCGCTGACGGCGAAGTGGTCGACGGCGTGGCGTCGGTGGATGAGAGCGCGATCACGGGCGAATCTGCGCCGGTGATTCGCGAGTCGGGTGGCGATTTCTCGTCGGTCACGGGCGGCACGCGTGTGCTGTCGGACTGGCTGGTGTGCCGCGTGACGGCGAACCCCGGCGAGTCTTTCCTGGATCGCATGATCGCCATGGTCGAAGGTGCCAAGCGGCAGAAGACGCCGAACGAGATCGCGCTGACGATTTTGCTGGTGGCGCTGACCATCGTCTTTCTGCTGGCGACGGTGACGCTGCTGCCGTTCTCGCTGTTCAGCGTCGCGGTGGCGAAGGCGGGAACGCCGGTCACTGTCACGGTGCTCATCGCGCTGCTGGTGTGCCTGATCCCGACGACCATTGGTGCGCTGCTGTCAGCCATCGGTGTGGCCGGCATGGGCCGCATGATGCAGGCCAACGTCATAGCGACATCGGGCCGTGCGGTGGAAGCCGCAGGCGATGTGGATGTGTTGCTGCTCGACAAGACCGGCACGATCACGCTGGGCAATCGGCAGGCCTCCGTGTTCCTGCCGTGCGGCGGGGTGAGCGAACAGGTGTTGGCCGATGCGGCGCAACTTGCTTCGCTGGCCGATGAGACGCCAGAAGGGCGCAGCATCGTAGTGCTCGCCAAGCAGCGTTTCAATCTGCGCGACCGTGACATGCAAAGCCTGCAAGCCAGCTTCGTGCCTTTCACGGCGCAAACGCGCATGAGCGGCGTGGACGTGCATTTGGGTAACAGCGCACGTGAAGTGCGCAAAGGCGCGACCGATGCGGTGCGCGCTTACGTCGAGGCGATGGGAAAGACTTTCCCGGAAGAGGCGACACGGCTCGCGGAACAGGTCGCGCGGCGCGGCAGTACGCCGCTGGTGGTCGTCGATGACGGACGCGTACTCGGCGTGGTCGAGCTGAAGGACATCGTCAAGGGTGGTATCAAGGAGCGCTTCGCCGAGTTGCGCCGCATGGGCATCAAGACGGTGATGATCACTGGCGACAATCGCCTCACGGCAGCCAGCATTGCGGCCGAAGCGGGGGTCGACGACTTCCTCGCCGAAGCCACGCCGGAGGCCAAGCTCAAGCTGATCCGCAGCTACCAGACCGATGGCCGCCTGGTCGCCATGACGGGTGACGGCACCAACGATGCACCGGCGCTGGCGCAGGCCGATGTGGCGGTGGCGATGAACAGCGGCACGCAGGCGGCGAAGGAGGCGGGCAATATGGTCGACCTCGATTCCAACCCGACCAAGCTCATCGAGATTGTCGAGATTGGCAAGCAGATGCTGATGACGCGCGGCGCGCTGACGACGTTCTCGATTGCCAACGATGTGGCGAAGTATTTCGCGATTATTCCGGCGGCATTTGCGATCACCTATCCGCAATTGCGTGTGCTCGATGTGATGCACCTGACCAGTCCATCGTCAGCGATATTGTCAGCGGTGATTTTCAATGCGCTGATCATCGTCGTGCTGATTCCGTTGGCATTGAAGGGTGTGCGTTATCGCGCGCTGGGTGCAGCGGTTTTGTTGCGGCGGAATATGTTTATCTACGGGTTGGGCGGGCTGCTGGTGCCGTTTGTGGGGATCAAAGCGGTGGACATGTTGTTGGCAGTTACTCATCTCGCTTAGAGCTCGTCATCCCGGCGAAGGCCGGGATCCAGACGGTCGCGTGGAGCTGGATCCCGGCCATACCCTCTCCCCCAACCCCTCTCCCGCAGGCGGGAGAGGGGAGCATCGTGCAGCGTCGCTGTTCGCAAAGATGGCCGGGATGACGAATCAAAGAGTTGTCGTTTAAAGGAAATCATCATGAAATCCATTCTTCGTCCTGCCCTTGTCCTGTTTGCGCTGCTTACCGTGCTGACAGGTTTCATCTACCCATTGGCCGTGACTGGCGTGGCACGAATCGCTTTTCCGCACGAGGCTGCGGGCAGTCTTGTCATGCGTGATGGCAAGCCGGTCGGCTCTTCGCTGATCGGGCAGGCCTTCAGTGACCCGAAGTATTTCTGGAGTCGCCCGTCCGCTACCGGGCCAATGCCCAATAATGGCACCGCATCGGGTGGCTCGAACCTTGCGCCGAGCAATCCCGCTTTGCTGGATGCGGTGAAAGGACGCGTGGAAGCGTTGCGTGCGGCTGATCCAGGTAATACTGCGCCCGTGCCGCAAGACCTTGTAACGACTTCGGCGAGCGGTCTGGACCCGCATATCAGCCCGGCCGCGGCGATGTATCAGGCAGGGCGTGTGGCGCGGTTGCGCGGTCTGGAAGTGAGCGCAGTACAGACGCTGATCGCGCACAATACGGAAGGGCGGACCTTCGGTATTTTCGGCGAACCGCGCGTGAATGTGCTTGCATTGAATCTGGCGCTTGATCAACTCAAATGACTTTGATGTAGATTCAGGTGGATACTTCTCCGTCATTCCCGCAAAGGCGGGAATCCAGCTTGGGAAGTACTGGCTAGAGGCACTGCGCATTGCAGTCCCCTCTCCATTAGGGAGAGGGTGGCCTGTCAGGGCCGGGAGAGGGGAAAGCTCACGCGCATTGCCGGATTTTCATCTGGCATTCGGAGAGGCATCCACGCTTCCGCCTCTCCCGGCCCTGCCGGGCCACCCTCCCCGCGCGGGGAGGGACTGCAGCGTTGGTAAAGGACTTCTGGAGTATGATTTTAAATATACTTATGTCATAACGCATGCCCGCCCAACCCAACCAACGCCCCAACCCCGATACGCTACTCGAACGCGTACAGCGCGAAGCCGCGCAAGCGGAGCGCGGCAGGCTGCGTATTTACTTCGGTTCGTCTGCGGGCGTGGGCAAGACTTTCACCATGCTCGCCGCCGCGCGCAAGTTGCAGAGCGAAGGTCGGGACGTGCTGGTCGGCGTCGTCGAGACGCATGGGCGCAGCGAAACTGCCGCGCTCACGGAAGGCCTGCCGCTGCTGCCGGCCAAAGAGATTCCGTATCGCGACAAGCTGCTTGCGGAGTTCGATCTGGAAGCGGCGCTGGCCGCGCACCCGCCGCTGATCTTGGTCGACGAGCTGGCGCATTCCAATGTGCCCGGCTCGCGTCACCCCAAGCGCTGGCAGGATGTGGAGGAACTGCTCGCGGCCGGTATCGACGTATTCACTACGCTTAACGTGCAGCATCTCGAAAGTCTCAACGACGTGGTCGGCGGCATTACCGGCATTCGCGTCAATGAAACTTTGCCGGATACTTTTTTCGACAGCGCCGATGAGGTCGTACTCGTTGACTTGCCCGCCGATGAATTGTTGGCGCGGCTCAAGGCGGGCAAGGTGTATGTCGCCGACAAGGCCGGGCAGGCGGCGCAGAATTTCTTTCGCAAGGGCAACCTCATGGCCCTGCGCGAACTGGCGCTGCGGCGCACGGCCAATCGCATCGAAGACGAGGTGCAGGCCTATCGCAGCGACCAGTCCATCGCGGGCGTGTGGAAGACAGAAGCGGCCTTGCTGTGCGGGGTCGGCCCCGATGCAGGGGCGGAGCACGTGGTGCGCAGTGCGGCGCGGCTTGCCAACCAACTTAACGTCGCCTGGCATGCTGCGTATGTCGAAACGCCAGCATTGCAACGGCGCTCGGGGGCGGAGCGCGAACGCATTCTGCGCACACTCAAGTTAGCGCAGGAACTTGGTGCGACGACGGCGGTGCTCACCGCTAACGATGGCGCCGAAGGGTTGATCGGTTACGCGCGTTCGCACAACCTCTCCAAGCTTGTCATCGGCCGCTCCGGCGCCGGTAGATGGCCGTGGACGCATCGCCTGCACGAGTACCTCGCACGCCGCGCGCCGGATATCGATATTCTCGAAATCGGCCGTGGTGCGTCGAATGGGCGCGAAATGCCGGTGGCACGCAGCGAGTCGGGCGAAGCGGAAGAGGCCCAGAGTGTGCGCATCTGGGACTATTTGCTGGCCACAGCCGCCTGTATGCTGGCAACATTATTCCTGACGCCGCTGCGCCACTATTTCGATCTGGCCAATATCGTCATGGTGTTCCTGATGGTCGTGGCGCTGGTAGCGGTGCGGCTCGGGCGCGGCCCGGCGGTGCTGGCTGCCTTTCTCTGCGTGGGCGCATTCGATTTCTTCTTCGTACCACCGCGCCTGTCTTTCGCTGTGTCAGACGTGCAATACCTTGTCACCTTCGTCGTCATGCTTGCGGTCGGTCTCATCATCGGCCAGATGACGGCCAGCCTGCGCTTTCAGGCCAATGTTGCGCTGAGCCGCGAAGAGCGATCGCGCGCTTTGTTCGAGTTCGCCCGAGAGATGTCCACCGTGCTCGAAGCACCGACGCTCATCGAGATGGCGCAAGCGGCCGTGGCGCGCGAGTTCCGCGCCGAGGCTGTGTTGCTTGTAATCGATTCGCATAATAAGCTGCAGACCGTAACGAGCGCTGCTGCCGATATCGGCACGGCACAATGGGCTTTCGATCGCGGCTTGCCTGCGGGTCTCGCCACCGACACCTTGCCGGGCAGCCCGTTCCTCTACCTGCCGCTGAAGACCTCGATGCGCACGCGTGGCGTGCTCGCGGTCAAGCCCGTCAATCCTCGTTTCCTGATGATTCCTGAGCAGCGACGCCAGCTCGAAACCTTCGGCGCGCTGATCGCCATCGCGCTGGAGCGTGTGCACTACATCGAAGTGGCGCAGGAGGCGGTGCTGCGCATCGAATCCGAGCGCCTGCGCAATTCGCTGCTGTCTGCCTTGTCGCATGACCTGCGTACGCCGCTGTCGGTGCTCTACGGACTGGCCGAGACCTTGCCGCTCACCGCGCCGCCGCTGTCAGATGCGCAACGCACCGTGGCCGATGCCATTCAGGTCGAGGCCAAGCGCATGGGTGCGCTGATCAATAATCTGCTCGACATGGCGCGCATCCAGAGCGGCGACATCCAGCTCAACCTCCAATGGCAGCCGGTGGAGGAAGTGGTCGGTACGGCGCTCGCAGCGATGAAAACCACGCTGGCTGCGCATCATGTGCAGACGGAAATGGCGGCCGATCTGCCGCTGCTGCGTTATGACGCTGTGCTGATCGAGCGCGTGCTGTGCAATCTGCTGGAGAATGCTGCCAAGTACACGCCGCCCGGCAGCACGCTGCGCATTACCGCAGGGCCGCAGGGCGACATGATGAAGATCAGCATCGCCGACAACGGGCCGGGCTTGCAAGCGGGACAGGAAGAGGCCATCTTCGAGAAATTCGCACGTGGCGAGAAGGAGTCAGACAAGCCCGGCGTCGGGCTCGGGCTGGCGATCTGCCGTGCGATCATCGGTGCGCATGGCGGGCGCATCGTGGCCGAGCCGGCCAGTGCGGCGGACGCGACCTTCACGATCACTTTGCCTCTCGGCGAGCCGCCGCAGATGCCGACCGAAGCCTTGCCGCAAGACGAAGACGAGTATGTCAGATGAGTGCCAAATGAGTTCCAAATGAGTCCACAGTGAGTGCTGCGAAATGAGTGAGCCGGTCCGTACCGTTGTCGTCATCGAAGACGAAGCGCAGATCCGCCGCTTCGTGCGTACCGCGCTCGAAGCCGAGGGCTGGCGCGTGTTCGAGGCGGGCGGTGTGAAGCAGGGGCTCGTCGAAGCGGGCACGCGGCGGCCGGACATGCTGATCCTCGATCTCGGTTTGCCCGATGGCGATGGCGTCGACCTGATCCGCGATCTGCGTACCTGGTCGAGCGTGCCGGTCATCGTGCTCTCTGCGCGTACTGATGAGACCGACAAGATCGAGGCACTCGACGCGGGCGCCGATGACTACCTGACCAAGCCCTTCGGTGTTGGCGAATTGCTGGCACGCGTGCGTGTGGCGCAGCGCCGCACGCAAGGCAGCGATACGCGCGAATCCGTCTTCCGTTTCGGCGAAGTGGCGGTGGACCTGGTCGCGCGCGTCGTTACAAAGGCCGGGCAGGAGATTCACCTTACGCCACTGGAATATCGCCTGCTCACCTGCCTCATTGCCAACGCGGGCAAGGTGCTGACGCATCGCCAGTTATTGCTCGATGTGTGGGGGCCGTCGCACGTAGAAAGCAGTCACTATCTGCGCATCTACATGGCGCATCTGCGGCAGAAGCTGGAAGATGATCCGACGCAGCCCAAATACCTGCTGACCGAAACCGCAGTCGGCTTTCGGTTGGTGTCGTGATTCCACGGGTGAATGCATAAGGGGCGGCATCCCGCAGGACACCGCCCCTTGTCACAGACACGTCAGCTGCGTTGCGCCAAAATTCCAAAGGCATATTCGCTGAAGAGGCTGTGTGTGCCACCTTGTTAGTGCAATTGACGTTTCAGGTTGCTCAACTCGTCATGGGCCTGCAAAACCGCGTTCTTCAATTCCTGATTGACCTTGCCGGCCGATTGCTCACAGGCCTGTTTCGCGCGGTCGCCGAGGGCTTCCAGATTGTCGATGTATTGGCGAATGCGCGATTCGTCCTGGGCGCCTTGCATGAGCTGCTGGCCCTGGCTGGATTGCTCGTCCAGTTGCTGCACGTATTGCTTCAATTGTTGCGGGACGCTGCTGTCCTGCTGGCACGCTTGTGCTGCACGGTGGATGGTTTGTTCGACCTTGGTGACGCGTTGGCGGATTTCATTGATCTGCATATTCCTGCTCCTTTTCGTCTTGGTGATTCGTCCCGGAGGGACCTGGGTCTGATGTCATCGGACCCAAGGATCGGGCTGCAAGAAAGGTTCCCCGCGTGGTGACAGGGCCGCGCCGCGACAAAAGACCGAAACATTGCAATGCTTACTGCGGGAGACGACATATTTACATGCGCGGAATGTTCTCTCGCGATTCGCCGTGGCATGTACCAGAATGAAGATCCCCTTTTTGCAATGATTGAGGAGCGTGAAATATGAAAAAGCCCGCCACGAAATCTGCACGCGGCCCCAGCCCCAGCCCGAGCCCAAAACAGCGTCAAAAGGCGCCGCTGCTCACCCCGACCGACCTTAAGCCCACTGCCACGCGCGACATTACGGGCGCACTGAACGGCATTCTTGCCGACGTCTTTGCGCTGTACCTGAAGACAAAGAATTTTCACTGGCATATGAGCGGCCCGCATTTTCGCGACTATCACGTGATGCTCGATGAACAGTCCGACCAGATCTATGCCATGGCCGATCCGCTCGCGGAGCGCGTGCGCAAGCTGGGCGGCACCACGCTGCGCTCGATCGGGCATATCGCGCGCATGCAGCGTATCGCCGACAACGACGCCGAGTACGTCGAGCCCTCGGACATGCTGGCCGAGCTATGCGATGACAACAAGATACTCGTTGCGCGTCTGCGCGAGACGCACGAAGTATGCGATCAGCATCACGACATCGCCAGCGCGAGCCTGATCGAGGTATGGATCGACGAGACCGAACGGCGCACCTGGTTCCTGTTCGAAGCCGGTCGCCGTGGAGACTCTTCGGGGCACTGAATTCCGATGCGAGTGGTGTCTGCGACGCTTACAGCTTGACGATCGATACCCCCCGACGCGGCACCTCCACGAAGAAGACAGTGCGATCGGGGTCTTCGGGGCGCACCTCGACGCTGCCGTGATGGGCATTGACGATCTGCTGCACGATGTAGAGGCCGAGACCCAGGCCGTCGTTGCGGCCGGCGTCGCGCTGGCCGCCGCGGAAGGGGTCGAAGATATGCGGTAGTACTTCGGCAGGAATCCTGCCTGTGCTGGCGACCGACATCGTTACGACATCGGCATGTGTGCCGTCGAGGCGCACTTGTATCGCGTCGTTTTCGTCGCCGTGTTGCAAGGCGTTGCCGATGAGGTTGGAGGCGACCTGGGCGAGACGGTCTGTGTCCCACTCGCCGTTGAGATCGCCATGGTGTTGCACTTCGAGGCGCCGCTCCGTTGTGGCGGCGAGGTGTTCCTGTGCGACGCGCTGCACCAGGGCGCCGAGATCGGTATGCTCGCGCTTGAGTGGAATGCCACCGGCCAGTCTGGCGCGTGCGAGGTCGAGCATGTCTTCGATCATGCTGCTCATGCGCTTGCCGCTCGAGAGCATACGCGTGGCGGCTTGCTTCACCATGACGTCTTGCGAGCCCTGCTGCAAGATGTGGGCGGAGGTGACGATGGCGCTCAGCGGGTTGCGCAGGTCATGGCCGAGCACGGCCATGAACATTTCGTTCAGGCGCAGCGTTTCGGTACGCTGTTGCAACTCGTGGGCGAGCTGTAACTTCTGGCGGTGAAGCTGGAAGAAGATGTCGGCTTTGCTCTTGAGGATGTGCGGCTCGATGGGCTTGTAGAGGAAGTCTACTGCGCCGCTGTCATATCCTTTGAAAAGCCGGTACTCATCGCGCGTGCCCGCGGTGACGAAGATGAGCGGCACATTGCGCGTGCGCTCGCTGCCACGGATCAGCTCGGCGAGTTCGAAGCCATCCATGTCGGGCATTTGCACGTCGAGAAAGGCGAGCGCCATATTATGCACAAGGAGTAATTCCAGCGCTTCCAGACCGGAGCGTGCAGTGAATATGTCGACGTCATGCGGCGCCAGCAAGGCCGACAGGGCGAGCAGGTTCTCGTCGAGGTCGTCGACGAGCAGGCACTTCACCCGTGGCTGGATGTATTCAGTTTGTTGCATGCGGGGGTACCAGGGGACGGCCGTTTGCGAGCGTGCCCAGCAAGCCCGCGAGCTGTTCGAGAGAACAAGCCTGTGCGCCAGGATTCTGCTTGAGGGCTGCCTCGGGCATGATTGGCGCATCGGCACCGCGTGGCTGCTGCACGAGGGCAATGCCGCCGACGCGCTGCACTGCCTGCAGGCCGACGGCGCCGTCCTGATTGGCGCCGGTCAGGATGATGCCCATGAGCCGCTCGCCGTACACGTCGGCGGCAGACTCGAAGAGCACGTCGATGGAAGGGCGCGAGAAGTTCACCGGCTCGTCGGCCGACAGGGCCAATTGCGGCCCCTTGTCTATCAGCAGGTGGTAGTTGGGCGGCGCAAAGTAGACGCTACCCGGCACGACGGGTTCCTTGTCCTGGGCTTCGCTGACAGGCCGCGCGCACTTGCCCTTGAAGATGTCGACAAGCAGGCTGGGCCGCTCTCGCGGCAGATGCAGCACGATGAAAACGGCGGCGCGCAGGTTAGTGGGCAGCGCGGGCAAAAGCGCGCCGAGCGCCTCCACGCCGCCGGTGGACGCGCCTATTACGATGGCATCTATCGCGGTGCTCGCACGCGAACTCTTCATGCTGCGGCCTTCTGGAAGACACGGTCCTCGCGCGCGAGCTCGACGAAGGCATCTGCATGGCTGGAGAAGCGCAAGGATTCTTTCGTACCGATGCCGAGAAAACCCTTATGGCATAGCGCATCGCGGAACAGACCGATGGCACGGTCCTGCAATTCGCGGTTGAAGTAGATGAGCACGTTGCGACAGGAGACAAGCTGCACTTCGGCGAATACGCTGTCGGTGGCCAGGCTGTGGTCGGAGAAGACGATATGCTGTGTCAGGGTCTTGTCGAAAACAGCTCGGCCATACGCCGCAGTGTAGGAATCCGAAAGCGAGGAGCTTGTGCCGGACTTGCTGTGGTTTTCGGTAAAGCCCGCGATGCGCTCCAAGGCATAGACCCCTGCCTGCGCTTTCTGCAGGGCCTGCGTATTGATGTCGGTGGCATAGATGAGTGTGCGCTCGAGCAGGCCCTCTTCGCGCAGCAGTATGGCGAGCGAGTAGGCCTCTTCGCCACTGCTGCAGCCCGCGACCCATATTTTCAGCGAAGGGTAGGTGCGCAGCAGCGGCACCACTTTTTGACGCAGCGACAGAAAGTAGCCCGGGTCGCGGAACATCTCACTGACCTGTACCGTGAGGTAGTCGAGCAGGGCGGAAAACACGGTGTCGTCATGCAGAGCCTTGTCCTGCAACTGCGACAGCGTGCGGCAGGAGAAATGCTGCATGGCTGTCGTCAGCCGCCGCTTCAGGGAGGCACGGGCGTAGCCACGGAAGTCGTAGTGGTACTTGAGATAGATGGCGTCGATGAGCAACCGCAGCTCGATATCGAAATCCTGTGCAAGCACGGCGATTGCTCCCTTCAGGTTGGCATCCACACGCGCACGAGCGATAGCAGCTTGTCGACGTCGAGGGGCTTGGCGATGTAATCGTTGGCACCAGCGGCGAGGCATTTTTCCTGGTCGTCCTTCATCGCCTTGGCAGTGAGCGCGATGATGGGCAGCTTTTTCCATTCGGTGCGTTTGCGTATCTCGCACATGGCCGTGAAGCCATCCATCTCCGGCATCATGATGTCCATCAAGACCAGGTCAATCGTGTCAGCATTCGGCGCCATGCTGCGCGTGAGTATTTCGAGCGCCTCCCTGCCGTTGCGTGCAATCTCGACCTTGGCGCCGCGCGGCTCGAGCACGCTCGACAGGGCGAAGATGTTTCGCACGTCGTCTTCCACGACGAGAATACGACGTCCATGCAACGTCGACTCGCGGTCGCGCGCGGCCTTCAATATGCGTTGGCTTTCGGCGGGCAGCGTTGTTTCCACCTGGTGAAGAAAGAGGGTGACCTCATCGAGCAGGCGCTCGGGCGAGCGCGCGTCCTTGATGATGATGGACTTGGAGAAGCGCCGCAGTCGCTGTTCTTCGTCGCGCGTCAGGGAGCGGCCGGTGTAGACGATGACAGGTGGAAATGACACATCTTCCTGCTCGGCCATTTTTTCCAGCAACTCGTAACCGCTCAGATCGGGCAGGTTGAAATCCATGACCACGCAGTCGAAGGCCGAGGTTTTCAATTGCGCCAGCGCGTCGGTCGCATTGCCCACGTCGGTGATGCGTACGCCTTCGTTGGATAGCAGCAGGCGGATGCTCTCACGCTGTCGCGCGTCGTCTTCGACGACCAACACGTGCCGCAGGCCCTGCGAGAATTTTTCTTCGAGGCGCTGTATCGCTTCGACCAGCTGTTCGCGTTTGACGGGTTTCAGGACGTAGCCGATCGCACCGAGCTCCAGCGCCTCCTTGATATAGTCCGCCACCGAAGCGACATGCACCGGGATATGACGTGTGCGTGGATCGCGTTTGAGCTGATCGAGCACGCTGAGCCCGGAGTGATCAGGCAGATTCATGTCCAGCAGGATGGCGCTCGGGCGGTACGTCAAGGCAGCGGCCAGACCGTCGTTCGCGGTATGCGTGACGATGCACTGAAAAGCCATTTCATGCGCCAGATCGTGCAGGATGGCTGCGAAGCGCACATCGTCTTCGATGACCAGGATGAGGCGCTTGCCAGGCATGAGTCGTTCGCGATCGTCATCGGTCCCGCTTGGCGACGGCGCGGACACGCTGACCGCAATAGGGGCCAGCGGCATTGCAATGCTGGCGGCAGGGCGCACTTCGTGAGCGTGATTGCCCCATGCGCGCGCGGCCTGGCCTTCGAGGTCGATGACACAAACCAGTGGCAGGGTCAGCGTGAAAATACTGCCTTCGCCAAGGGTGCTGCGCACGCTGATGTCGCCACCGAGCAAGCGCGCCAGATCGCGCGAGATGGAAAGACCGAGACCCGTGCCGCCGTATTTGCGGTGCGTGCTGCCATCGGCCTGGCGGAAGGCTTCGAAGATGATGTCGCGCTGGTGCTCTGCGATGCCAATGCCGCTGTCATGTATGGCAAACGACACGCTATCACTTGCAGCCGGGAACACGCGCAGTGAGACCTCTCCCGTCTCGGTAAACTTCAAGGCGTTGGAGAGCAGGTTTTTGAGAATCTGGCCAAGACGCTGAGGGTCTGTTTCAATTTTTTCCGGCGCGCTCGGATCGACGCTGGCCGTGAAGCCAAGCCCTTTCTGGCGCGCTACGGGCTGCAAGGCCTTGACGAGCGAATCGACGGTACGTTCGAGGGATACGGGCTCGATATCGACGTCGACCTTGCCCGATTGGATCTTGGACAGATCGAGAATGTCATTGATCAGCGCTAGCAGATCGTTGCCGGCCGACGAAATGGTCTGCGCGAACTTCACCTGCTCTTCGTTGAGGTTGCCGCTCTTGTTGTCGGCGAGTAGTTTGGCGAGGATCAGCGTGGAGTTCAGTGGTGTGCGCAATTCATGGCTCATATTGGCCAGGAATTCGCTCTTGTACTGGTTGGTGCGTTCGAGCTCGGTGGCCTTGTCGGTGAGGATGAGCTGGGCGCGCGACAGATCGTCCTTCTGGTTTTCGAGCAGTCGCGTGTGCTCTTCGAGCTGCGTGTTGCTCTGCTCGAGTTCAGCCTGTTGCGCCACCATCTGCGCCTGCGACTCCTTGAGCACGCGTCCCTGTTCTTCGAGCTCTTCATTGTTGACGCGCAACTCCTCTTGTTGGGTCTGCAGCTCCTCGGCCTGCCGCTGCGTTTCTGCGAGCAGTTCTTCGAGGCGGGTGCGGTCTTTGGCCGTGCGCACTGCCACCGCCAACGCCTCGGAGACGCGCGCGAGCAAGGCCTCGTCGGCGGGACGAAGATTACGGAAGAAGCCCAGTTCCAGCACCGCCTGGACGACACCATCCACGCCTGCCGGCGCAATGAGAAGTGAACTGGGTCGGCTGCGGCCGATGCTGGAGTTGACCGACAG
Source organism: Rhodocyclales bacterium (assembly GCA_028292505.1). Lineage (GTDB taxonomy): Bacteria > Pseudomonadota > Gammaproteobacteria > Burkholderiales > Rhodocyclaceae > Viridibacterium. The sequence continues at coordinate 39,449 of JAQGMF010000038.1, read as the reverse complement.
ATAGCCCTCCGGCACGTTGCGTACATGCAGTGGGCGATTTTCTTTGGCTGCCTGTCCCAGCAAGCCCTCGCCTGAATGTACGTCTTCCTGCTCCCTGCCTGGTTCAATGGCATAGCTGGCGAAGCGACGGAAATGACCGTCCTGCTCCGCAATATAGAGCGCGCCGACCTGGGCATCCAGATAGTCCGCCAGGAAACTGAGCACGTTGGCGCCGAGTTTGTCGAGCGCCTGGTCACCGCGTATGCGTTTGCCCAGGCCCGCAAGCCCCGCGCGCAACCACACTTCTGTTTCGCGCGCCTTGAAATCGCGTGACGATATGACCGCTGCAGCGACGATCAGCATCAGCAGTAGCGCCGAGCCCCCCCAGGCAACGGCAGCAGAAACGCCGATGGCATCTTGCCATTCGATCTGGCGTGTGGCCAGCACGCTGCGCTCTTCCGTTTCCATTTCGGTGAGCACGACACGGATGCGCGCCATCGCGGCCTTGCCGTCGTCGGTACGCAGTACGGCAACCGCCGCCGCCGCATCGCCCGAGCGTCGCAACGTGATGGTGCGGCCCAGCTCCGCCATTTTCTCTGCCACCAGCCGCTCGAGCGCATCGACGCGTTGTTGCTGCGAGGGATTGTCGACCGTCTGGGCGCGGATTTTGTTGATCTCGTCAGCGAGCTCCAGCTTGGCATTGGTGTAGGGCGCCAGGCTTTCCTCCGTGCCGGTGAGGAGAAAGCCCCGCTGACTGGTCTCCGCATCTTTGAGTGTGGAGGTCAGGGCCAGTAGTTGCGCCATGACTTCAATGGTATGGGTGACGCGTGCCGCAGTGCGCGTGCGGACTTCGAGCGCGCGGAACGAGACGAAAGCGATGAGCAGGACTGCGAGTATGGCGAGGACGAAGCCAAGCAGCGTACCCGTCGGCAAGATCAGTTTGCGGCGCGTTCCACCCCCTGATTCGGGGGCAATAGCTTGCTGTGTCATCGGCATGCGTGTGCCATGACAGGCAAACGAATGGATGAATTTAGGGTCGAATGAGGAGGATGCGCCACGGTGCCTTCCACTGCGTTATTTCGCGGGCGTGGTAAAAGCAACAGGCGGCGCCGCCGACTTACACTCGCCTGTTAGGGGCTATGGCGTGTGTTCGAGCCGGTCGCATCATAGGGATAGTACTCCACACGGTGGTGAGCCCGGCTGCGGCGGTGTACGATTTGTTTGCGCCGCGCGTATTGCAGGGGCTTTCAATACCTGGCGACTAGGTGTTCACGTTGCGGATTCCCGTCCATCTTTCACGAAGATCATGCGATGGCTCACTAATGCTTGATGCATAACGCTGAGGCTCGCGCGCGATCAATGCCATGTGGCGCCTGCGAATTACCCCGGTTTGTCTGCGCAATTGCGCCGACGCGCGGTCCACGACACAGGCTAAGCTTGCACAAGCCATCGGGCGCCTCCGGGGGCGAGTCGTCTCTCACCTTACCCATTGTGCAAGACAGGACTCTGGCATGAATACGTCTTCGACTTCGGCAGGGCTTGTGGATGTGCCGCCGGCATTTTCCATGGCGGCGATCCGCGAAATCGGTGGCGATAGTTCTCATGCAGATGGCATGCGCGGCAAGATCGTGGCGGCCATGCAGCAGATGCAGGCCGCAGCGCTCGCCGATGCGGACGGCAAGGGCGGGCCGTCGCGCTTCCTGGCGCGTGCCTTGCGCGACTATTTCTTCGGATCCTCCAAGCAGGCCGAAGCTTTCCTCAAGCAGTTCTCGCAAATGTCCGATGAGGCACCGCAGTTGCTTGCGCTCGTGCGCGGCTTGCTGTCGGGCGGCCTGGATGCGCAGGCGATGTTGCAATATGCCATGGAGATGGCCGGCCAAGGCGAGTACGCCGACATCGCGGCGGAGCTGCTGCTGATCCTGTTCAAGAACGGCGCCTTGAACGCTGCGGAGGACGGATTGAAAAGCGTGGTGGCGCTTCTCGACAATACGCCGCGACGGGCCGAGACAGTGCAGCGTTTGCTGGACCTGCATCGCAAGTCTTCACCGCAATCGTCCGCGGCGAACCTTCTGAACGCCGCGCAGTTGCAGGAACAGATTCAGGCGGCCCAGCGCATTCCCATCGGCCGCCGGACTTTCCAGTTCGATGAAATGCCCTTGAGTTCCCCGGCGGTGCAGGGCTGGCTCAAGCAGGGGCTGCTGCCTTCGCGTAGCGGCTTGTCGGGCGGCCCTCTTGCGGAATACAAGCTGCGCCACGCGCGCTTGATGCCGACCCTGTTCGGCTACGTGGACAAGTCCTTCGTCATCAGCGAAGCCGGTCGGCCGCTGTATTATTGTGAAATGACATGTGGATATTGCATCGACAACACCGCATGGGTACTCAACCCGTTTCGTGTGGACGAGGACGCGCCGCCACTCGAAGACATGGTGCCGGCCATATTGCGCAACGCCGAACCGCGTGTGCTGCTCCAGCGCGGCAATGCGCTGACGATCACCCTCGACGACAGTGTCTGTCCGCCCTTGCCCTTCCTGATGAACAACTACGCAGCCATGCTTTGCTACGGCATGGAGGTCGAGCTCGATCAGCCAGAAGAGGCCTTGTGGAAGGCAGTGCGCAAATCCTACAAGCCCATCGTATCGAAAGTACTGGCGCAGTCGACCTTATGCCATTTCAATGCCGGGCAGCGCGAGTTGACGGTTGATGATGTGCATCTCGATGCGAAAACGCTGGAAGACGTACTGCTGTATCTGGGCAATATGGATTCCAACCAGTTGCTGTTTTCCCGTGACATGATCGGCTGCTATCGCGACTGGATAGACGAATACGGCGGAGAGATTGGTCTGGTGTGGCACAAGACTTACGGCCCCATCGCCGCTTCCATCATCACTGACTACCACGGCTTGTCCACCTATTGCTGGGGCCGCTCCATGGGGCCGGTGCTCGATCCGCTGACCCGGACTTCGCACCTGTCATTGTGGGACGCCATCAAGCGTTCAAGGGCGCGTGGCAACAAGACATTCAGTCTCGGCAGCTTCGACGCAAGCGGTACGCAGGCGCGCAAGAGCAACGATATTTCAAAGTTCAAGCATGGTTTCGCGACGCGCACCCAGCGCATGATCGAATGGTCGAAGGTGTTGTGCTGAGGTGCATATCGTCAAGCCGACGCCATCGGCCCTGCGGGCGCTTTACCACAGAGACACAGAGGCACAGAGGGCCACAGAGAAAGGCGGGCAGCCTCCGTGGTCCTCTGTGCCTCTGTGTCTCTGTGGTGAAAGGTTTTTTCATTGCCTGTATTCAATATTAATAGGCAAAGATCATGAACAGCTTCTACAGAATCTTCGACAGGAATTCTTTCAGTCGTGGGCTCTGCGGATTGTCGAAGAACGCTTCCGGCGCAGCTTGTTCGACGATCTGTCCCTCATCCATGAAAATCACGCGATCAGCCACCGAGCGGGCAAAACCCATTTCATGCGTAACGCATAGTATGGTTATGCCCTGGGTGGCCAGTTCGGCGATCACATCGAGTACTTCCTTGATCATCTCCGGATCGAGCGCCGAGGTCGGCTCGTCGAAGAGCAGGATGCGCGGTGCGAGGCATAGCGCACGCGCGATCGCCACGCGCTGCTGCTGACCGCCGGAAAGTTGCAGTGGGTACTTGTGTGCCTGTTCGGCGATGTGCACGCGTTCGAGTTGCTGCATGGCCTGTGCTTCGGCTTCCTTTTGCGCGATGCCGTTGACCCATACCGGCGCCAGTGTAAGGTTCTCCAGCACACTCAGATGCGGAAACAGGTTGAACTGCTGGAACACCATGCCAACCTTGCGGCGCACTGCCTCAATGGATTTTGCGTTGTCATCGATGACGATGCCATCGACCGTCAGCTGGCCTTCCTCGTGCGACTCCAGCCGATTGACGAGACGAATCAGTGTGGATTTTCCCGAGCCCGATGGTCCGCAGATCACCACCTGTTCGCCGGCCTCGACCTGCATGCTGATATCGCGCAGCACGTGGTGTTGCCCGAACCATTTGTTCACCTTGTCGAATTCGATAATGCTCATGTCAATTCCGTCGCAAACCGCGCGCCAATCTGTGCTCCAGCCGCACGCTGTAGCGCGACATGCCGAAGCAGAAAATCCAGTAGATAAAGGCTACGAAGAAATAGCCCTCGAGGAAGAACGGCCGCCATACGACATCGCCGCCGAGGGCCAGCGACAAGGCGCCGGTGAGCTCGTACAGGCTCACGATGGTGACCAGCGAGCAATCCTTGAAGGTGCCGATGAAACTGTTGACGAGCGAGGGCAGCACTGCCTGCAAGGCTTGCGGCAGCAATACCAGCGCATGCGTCTTCCAGTATCCGAGACCTAGCGCACGCGCCGCCTCGGCCTGTCCGCGCGGCACCGCCTGCAGGCCGCCGCGCACGATCTCGGCCATGTAGGCTGCTGTGAACAGACCGATGCCGACGAGCACGCGAATCAGTACATCGAGCTTCACGCCTTGCGGCAGAAACAGCGGCAGCATGAACGAGGCCATGAACAGCACCGAGATCAGTGGCACGCCGCGAATCAGTTCGACGTAGAGCGTGCACAGCGTGCGCACCACTGGCAGGGCCGAGCGTCGTCCCATGGCGACGAGAATCGCCAACGGGAATGCCAGGGTCATTCCACCGACAGAAAGCAACACGGTCAGCGGCAGGCCACCCCACAGGCTGGTCGGCACCGGTACGAGCCCCGCGATACCACCACCCATCAGCGCTACGAATACCGTCATGCCCAGCAGCCACAGTGGAAGGAGTGTCCAGCGCCACATGCGCGGCAGTGTGCTCAGCCCGACCAGCGACAGCAACAGCAGCACCGCCACGAGCGGCCGCCATTGCTGTGCGTAGGGATAACGTCCGAACAGGATGATGCGGTACTTCTCCGCCACCACGCCCCAGCATGCGCCCGCATGCGCGGCAGCGCGGCAGGCTTCCACATCGGGCCGCGCAACGGCCGAGATCACGGCCCAGTTCACGAACTGCGGCACGTACCATGCAAACAGCATCAGCAACAGTATTGTGGCAATGCTGTTGGGCCAATCTGAAAAAAGATTTTTACGCAGCCAGCCGGCTGTGCCGCGTATGCGGCGTGGGGCAGGGCGGGGCGGGATGGCGACGAACATGTGCGCTTCACTCATCCCTGCAGGCCTCGCAAAGCCACGCGTCGGTTATAGCGGTTCATCAACCAGGCCGTGATCAGCGACAACGTGACATACACGGTCATGATGATCGCCACGCACTCGAAAGCGCGGCCGGTCTGGTTGAGCGAGGTATTGGCGATCGACACGAGATCGGGATAGCCGACGGCCACCGCCAGCGAAGAGTTCTTCGTCAGGTTGAGATATTGATTGGTCAGCGAGGGGACGATGACCCGCAAGGCTTGCGGCAGGATCACCCGTTGCAACTGTTGCACACGGTTCAAGCCCAGCGCGCGCGCCGCTTCGAGCTGGCCGTGCTGAACGGAGAGGATGCCGGCACGCACGACTTCAGCGACGAACGCTGCGGTATAGGTCGACAGGGCAATGCATACGGCAAGGAACTCTGGCGTCACGGCGGCGCCGCCCGAGATATTGATCGCGCTTTTCTCCGGCACATCGAAAGCCCACGGCGCGCCATGGATCACCGCACCGATCAGGCAGCCGAGCAAGGTCGCGCCAGCCAGCAGCAAGAACACAGGCCACACACGCGGCAATTGTCGACCGCTGTCATAGAGCACGCGCCGTACTCTTCGCAAGTACAGTACCGACATATTTATGCCAAATACAAATCCAACACCTGCGTACAACCACGCGACCGACAGTACAGGAACGGGAAAGGCCAGGCCGCTTTTGCTGAGGAAAATACCGGGCAGCGGAGCAAGCGCTTCGTCGGATGCCGGAAGCATATCGGTAAGAATGAAATACCACATTAGCAATTGCAGCAGCACCGGCACGTTGCGTACCAGTTCGATGTAGCCCGTGCATAAGCTGCGGAGCAGAAAGTTGCGCGACAGGCGTCCGATGCCGAGCAAGGTGCCCAGCACCGTGCACGCCACGATACTGACGAGCGCCACGCGCAAGGTATTGCCGAGCCCGACCAGAAACGCACGCCAGAAAGGCTGACCCGACTCGTAGCCGAACAGCCCTTCGCTGATATCGAAACCAGCGGGATCGAACAGGAAATCGAAGCCTGCATGCGCGCCCCGTGCCCGCATATTCGCCAGCGTGTTGTGCATCAACCACCACAAGACAACCGCGATGATGGCGAGTACGATCAATTGGATCAGGCGCTCGCGCCATCTGCGCGCATCTGCGCGCAAGTCGGGCGGTGGGCGAGGGGAAATCGGGAGAGGAGTTTGCGTGCCTGACATGGGCGGGATAGTAATGTGTCTGCGGCGGCTTGGGCGTAAACTCGGGGCACACATCTGCGCCGCTACTCGATCGAAAGGGCATCTATGAGCGTTATGCGAATCACCAATTTCGAAGCAAAGGACGATATGGCCGAGCGTCTCGGCACGCTTCTCACTTCCGTCATACCTCTGATCGAGCAGTCGCCAGGTTGCGAGTCGTGTCGTCTGCTTCGAAGCCAGGACAACGATAAGTCCTTTGTCATGATCGAGGCATGGTCGTCCATCGCCGAGCATCAAGCATCGGTCAAGCAGATTCCTCCCGAGAAAATTATTGCAGCCATGACCTTGCTGGCCGCACCGCCGAGCGGCATCTACTATTCGCTACAGGCGTAGCGGCTCGACCCTATGTTCTTCGGTAGCCCGCCGCGATCAGCGAATCGGCGGAGCGTAAAGAATACCGCCCTTGTTCCACAGATTGTTCAAACCACGCGGCAGCTTGAGCACTGATTTCGGGCCCACATTGCGCTCGAAGATTTCGCCATAATTTCCGCCCGCCTTGATGGCGCGATAAGCCCAATCGCGATCCAGACCGAGCAACTTGCCAGTGTCATCGGAGGTGCCGAGGATGCGTTGCACGACGGGGTCTTTGCTGTCCGCCTTGAGCGCATCGGCATTGGCCTGGGTGATGCCGTTTTCTTCAGCTTCGATGAGCGCAAAGACGACCCACTTGACGACCGTAAACCATTCGTCATCACCCCGGCGCACGGCCGGGCCGAGCGGCTCCTTGGAAATTACATCGGACAGCAACACATAGTCGTCCGGGTTCTTCGCTTCCTTGTTGCGCAGGCCGGCGAGACCCGAGAGGTCAGTGGTATAGGCTTGGCAACGGCCCGAGAAAAAGGCTTTGAAAGAAGCTTCGAAACCTTCGAAAACGACGGGCTTGACCTTGATGCCTTGCGTCCTGAAATAGTCGGAAAGATTCTTCTCGTTGGTGGTGCCCGACTGCACGCAGATCTCGGCGTTCTTCAATTGTTTTGGGCTGCTGACCTTGAGCTTCTTCGGCACGAGGAAGCCCTGACCATCGTAGTAAGTGATGGCCGCGAATTCGAGACCGAGCGAGGCGTCGCGCGTCAGCGTCCAGGTGGTGTTGCGGGCGAGCAGATCGACTTCGCCGGATTGAATCGCGGTGAAGCGCTGTTGCGAATTGAGCGGCACGAAATTCACTTTCTTCGCGTCGCCGAGCAGCGCCGCGGCCAGTGCGTGACACGTGTCCACGTCCAGCCCCGACCAGTTGCCCTGGCTGTCGGCCTGCGAGAAACCGGCCACGCCGGTGCTGACGCCGCACTGGATGGCGCCGCGTTGCTTGATGGCGTCGATGGTCTTACCGGCCTGCGCGGGTGTACTCATCGACAGGTTGATGGCGAGTGCGGCGACGATGAAGATGGCGTGGAAGGCTTTGAGTTTCACGTGGTGTTCCTTGCTGAGGATATGCGAGGTGTGGCTCGGCAAGCCAATCGTGTGCAGCTTAGCAGAAGCAGGGTCGTCGGAACTGTCAGTGAAACCAGGCCGGATTGTTCGCCGAACGGATGGTGTCATCGAGCGACATCGGGCGACTCAGGAAGTAGCCTTGCGCCTTGGCTGCGCCAAGTGCCCGCAAGGATGTCAGCTCCGATGCGGTTTCCACGCCTTCGGCAAGAATGCTGCTGCCGGTTTGCCGGGCGAATTCGATTAACGCCGCTGCAATGGCATGGCGTGTCGGGTCGCGATCGATGCTGCGTGTCAGCCCGATGTCGAGTTTGATGATGTCCGGTTGCACGCTGAGAATATTTTGCATGCTGGCATAGCCCGCGCCCGCGTCGTCGATGGAGATGCGCACGCCGCGTGAGCGCAACGGCTTGAGGATTTGCAGCAGTTGGTCGTGGTCGGCGGCATTGGCGTGCTCGGTGAATTCGAGCACGATGCGTTCGGCCTCGATGCCTTCGAACAGCCCTGCCAGCTTGTTGCTCAGAATCGTTGCGGGTGAGGTGTTGATTGCCAGGTAGAGATCCGATGGCAAGGTCTCCAGCGCGGACAGGGCCTTGCTGATGGCGCATAGTTCTAGTGCTTGTCCGAGGCCGACATTAGCGGCATCGGTGAACCACACGTGTGGCGATATCTGCGGCATGGTGTGAAAGCGCGACAGGCATTCGACGCCGACGAAGCGATCGTCTTCGAGCCGATAGATTGGCTGGAAGACGATGGAAGGTCCGCCGTGCTGTATGGCCGTCTCGATGCGCTGGACCTTGCGCTGACGTTCGCGCGAGCGCGCCATGTGCGCGTCGAGCTGGCAGGCGACGAGCGCCGAGAATGCTTCCATCATTTCCAGGTCGCGGTCGTTGAGGCTTTCGTTCGGCACGAATCCAAAACAGCAGAATGTGCCGTAGATGCTTCCGTCATCCAGACGGATGGGCACGCTCATGTGCGAGCCGATAGGGATGGTGAGCGTTTCAGGCAGATCCATGGCAGCGGGCAGCGCCATGGTGTCGGGAATCAGGCGCGGCAGCCTGCCGTCGACGACACGCCGGCAGTAACCAGATTCGAGCGGGGCGGAATCGCCGGGATAGATCGGCGTCCAGCTCTCGGCATCCACCTGATGGAACACTCGGTCATCGCCGACGAACTCGGCGACGAAAGCCACATCCATTCCCAGATGTACACGCACCGCGCGCAATACCTGCTTGATGGCCAGGTCAGTATCGGGCGCCTGTCGCGAGAGCAGGGGCAGAAGCTCGGAGAGACTTGCTGGCTGTGTATGCATCAGTGCTTGGCTCCAAGCGCAATCTCGACGTGACGCTGTTGGCGGTCAGTCATCACGTGGTCCGCCGGCGGCAGGCGACTTCAGTATTGATCAGAAAATGCTAAAGAGATATGTACTTCAGGGCATGCACAATGCTGGGCGCCGGCTCATCGTTCAGGGCGGCAGCACGCAGCGTGCCCGGAAAACGACATCGTTCCCGCTTTCGCGGGAATCCACTTTCACGCTGGCACTGCAGCCAGCGGCCGGCGATTGATGCGCAGGACCATGAACGCGGCGATCACGCATAGCGTGCCGGACATCATCGTCGCCATCGTGTAGGTGCCCAGACTGTTGCGCAGAATGCCAGCGAGCAGGGCTGCGAAAGCAGCGCCAAGCTGATGGCCGGCAACGACCCAGCCGAAGATGATCGGCGCATCCTTGCTGCCGAACACGTCGGTGGTGAGACGCACAGTGGGTGGCACCGTTGCAATCCAGTCCAGTCCATAGAACAACGCGAAGACCGGTAAGCCAAAATAACTTAAGCCAAATGCATAAGGCAGGTAGATCAGCGCGAGGCCGCGCAGACCGTAATACCAGAACAGTAGCGCGCGATTGTTGAAGCGGTCCGACAGCCAGCCCGACAGCGTGGTGCCTACCAGGTCGAGCGCGCCCATCGCGGCGAGGATGCTGGCGCCTTGCACGGCGTCCAGCCCATAGTCGCCGCACATGGCGATGAAATGCGAACCGATGTAACCGTTGGTGCTCGCGCCGCAGATGAAGAAGCTGAAGAACAGCAACCAGAAGTCGCGCACCTTGACCGCACGGCCGAGCGCACCGAAGGCAATGGCGATGGGATTCTTGCGGCTGCCCGGCGCGGCGAGTGGTGCGTCGTCCGGCTCGCCATACAAGGGCAGACCCAATTCGGCAGGGCGTTCGGGCAAAAACAGGAAGGCCAGCGGCAATACCACCGCCACGCCGGCAGCGACAGTGAGGACGACCGGCCGCCAGCCGTGATGTTCGACGATGCTGGCCAGCAGCGGCAGAAACACCAGTTGGCCCGTGGCGGAACTCGCCGTCAGGATGCCCATCGCCAGACCGCGCCGCGCCACGAACCAGCGACTCACCACGGTTGCGCCAAGCGTCATTGAGGTGGCGCCTGTGGCGCAGCCGACGACCACGCCCCACAGCAACCACATCTGCCAGCTATGCCGCATCAGACTCGACAGGGCGATGCCCGCGCACAGCACGCTGAGCGCTGTCAGCACCGTGGTCCGCAGGCCGAAGCGTTCCATCGCGGCTGCAGCGAAAGGACCCATCAAACCGAACAGGGCGAGGTTGATCGACAATGCCAGCGACACGGTTGCGCGATCCCAGCCGAAAGCCTGTTCCAGCGGCACCATCATCACGCTTGGCGTGGCGCGCGTGCCGGCAGTGATCAGCATGACCAGGAAAGTCAGCGCCACCGCGACCCAGGCATAGTGAAAACGCTTGCCGACCCGCTTCCGTGTCCATTGCGCAACTGCCTGCATCCCTGCTCTCCCGTCAGCGGTGTTTGTTACCGATCTGTAACAACGCTTGTAATGCTATGTACCGATCGGTAACATGTCAAGCAGGAATAACCGCAGTGAAGCAGTACGCAGACTGGAGACGGCGATGAGCGAGACAAGAGGCGCGGCGATCAAGCCCGTTCGCATGCAAGCCCACGCGGCGCAAACGCAGATACTCGATGCCATCGACGAACTGTTCTACCTCGAAGGCGCACGCGCCGTCGGTGTCGATGCCGTAGTCAAACGCGCAGGCGTCAACAAGATGAGCCTGTACCGCCAGTTTGCATCGAAGGACGCTCTGCTGCTGCACTATCTGGCGCGGCGCGATGAGCGCTTCTGGGGCTACTTCGAGGGCAGCCTTGCCAAGCATCCCGGCAAACCACGTGAGCAACTGCTGCAATTTTTTACCGATGTGGCCGAACGCGCGCAACGTCCGGGCTATCGTGGCTGTCCCTTCGTGAATATCGCGGTGGAGTTTCCCGACCCGACGCATCCGGTGCGCCGCATGGTGGCCGACAACAAGCGCAAACTCATGGCGCGTCTGCTGGATCTGGCGACACAGGCCGGCGCGCGCGATCCGCAGGCGTTGGCCAATGGCGTGGCGCTGCTCATCGAGGGCGCCTATACCGCCACGCAGACCTATGCGCCGGGTCACGCGCTCATCGCGGCCGTGCCGCAGGTGGCGGCACACATGATTGCAGCGGCCTGCGGCAACTAGCGGGCAGGGCGTCTGTCTCACGCGTTATGATGTCGGGCCGATGGCTCGACGACCATCACGCGAAACGAGAACACATGACGCCAGCGCATACGCCCGATCTTATCGACAAGCATCCCGTCGCCAAACGACGCGCCCTGCGCGCAATCGCCATCTTCGAAGCCATCAAGGGCTTTGCTGCCCTGATCGCCATCATCGGCGTGCTCGATCTCATGCATCGCGACGCGCGGCATCTGGCGGTCGAACTGATCGGCCGCTTCGGCCTGAAACCGGAAGGGCACTATCCGTCGATCCTTCTTCATTATGCCGATCTTCTGCCAGGGGCCAATGTGCACTCCTTGGTGATTCTCGCCGTCGCCTACATCGCGCTGCGTTTTGTCGAGGCGTATGGGCTGTGGCAGGACTGGGCCTGGGCGGAATGGCTGGCCGCGCTATCGGGTGGCCTTTATATTCCATTTGAATTGATCCATTTCGTGCATCGCACATCCTTCATCAATGCCGCCGTGCTGCTGGGCAATGTGCTGGTCGTCAGCTTGTTGGCATATCAGTTGTGGCGTCGGCGCGGCAGGTAATTCCGTTGCGGATTGTCATTCCGGCGAAAGCCGGAATCCAGTACGGCGCCTCCGAGCCTGGATCCCGGCTTTCGCCGGGATGACGAGCTTTTTATATGCTCCCAACCACGTTTAAAAGCCCTTGAGGATTTTCTCTGCGGCCCTTTGCGCTAAGCCGCCCGCAGGGCCAATGACCGTTCGCTCATGTACGGGTTATTCTGGCTCGCATGACGTTGTGCTATATCTGCCGGCCACGACGCTCCAGATTGGGCAAGAGTGCCGTGAGCAAGCCGAGCAGAGGCAGATAAGCGCATATGTGATAGACATATTCGATGCCGCGATGGTCGGCGATTGTGCCCAGTACGGCTGCGCCGATGCCACCCATGCCGAAGGCAAAACCGAAGAACATGCCTGAGACGGTGCCGACCTTGCCGGGCACCAGTTCCTGCGCGAACACCAGGATGGCGGAGAAGGCCGAGGCCAGTATCAGTCCGATGATGAAGGTGAGGATGCCGGTCCACATGAGATCGGCATAGGGCAGCATCAGTGTGAATGGTGCGGCGCCGACAATCGATGCCCAGATGACGCGCTTGCGGCCAATGCGATCGCCTATCGGCCCGCCGAGGATGGTGCCTGCTGCGACAGCGAACAGGAAGACGAAGAGGTGAATCTGCGCCGATTGCACGGACAGATGAAACTTGTTGATCAGGTAAAAAATGTAATAACTGCTGATGCTGGCCAGATAGAAATATTTGGAGAAGATCAGCACTAGCAGAATGCAGATCGACCATGCCACCGTGCGCGGCGGCAGATGACTCTTCGTCGCGGCGCGCACCTTCCCACCGGATGCAGGTTGCTGGCGCTTGTACCAGCCACCGATCTTCCACAAGACGAAGATGGCGAGCAGGGCGGCGAGGGCGAACCAGGCGACGCTGTGCTGACCGTTTGGAATGATGATCCACGCTGCGAGAAGCGGACCGATGGCGCTGCCGGTGTTGCCACCGACCTGGAAGATCGATTGCGCCAGACCATGCTGGCCGCCCGAGGCCAGACGCGCAATGCGTGACGATTCCGGATGAAAGATCGACGAGCCGGTGCCGACCAGCGCCGAGGCGATCAGTACCGTTTCGAAATTTGGCGCGATGGCCAGCAGCAGCAGACCCGACAATGTGCAACCCATGCCAATGGCAAGTGAATAGGGCTTTGGATATTTGTCCGTGTAAAGACCGACGACCGGCTGCAGCAGCGATGCGGTGACCTGGAAAGTCAGCGTGATCAGGCCAATCTGCGCGAAGCTCAACGCGAACTGTGCTTTGAGCAGCGGGTAGATGGCCAGGATCAGCGACTGGATCATGTCGTTGAGAAAGTGCGAAAAGCTGATCGCACCGAGCACGCTGAAACGCGTGCGGTTCTGGGTGTTCGCCAACGCTGCTGTGCTGGAATCTGTGTCCATGTGAGGTCTTTCGCCGGGGTTTTGCAGAGTGCTTCCGCATGAATCGTACTAGCGTTCAGCGCGATTGCCTCAGCGCGAATGCTTGATGCAGCGCAAGGGGGCGCAGACATATGTCAACCTGCGAGCCTGCTCCCCGTTATTCGCCATGTGACACAACAATCAAATGTTCTGGAGACGAACATGGGGACCATGGTTGAAGGATCGTACGCGGAGTTTATCGACTCCCTCAAAGCCGCCGGCGTGGAGATTTCCAACGAATCCGAGTTGAAGGAGCGATTGGCCGAGTCGCAGCGTTGGCACTATGCCTTCATGACGCTGGCGCGCAATGGCGCAGCGCTTGGCATCCGTTTCCTGGATCGCGGTGCAAGCCACCACGCCACGATGATTCGCAAGACCTTCCAGCGTTTTCAGTTTCCCGGCAACTCCGACAGCGTTTTCGCCGATAGCCTGGCCAGCGACTGATCTGATCGACCTGATCTGATCGACATTTCCTCGGTATGACTCTTCGGCATGATTTCCTGCCGAGTCGTCTGCTTCGACATTCTCTCTTTCGCATGCAAGTACGGCCGGGCCCTTTTACCGCCGGCCCTATATAATCGCGCCTTGATCAACTTCGATTGCCCGGCTCGCTGGCCGGACGTTCTTGATGCGCATCCTCCTGAGCAATGATGATGGTTACCACGCTCCCGGGATCGCGGCACTGGCCGCAGAACTGAGCCAGATCGCTGATATCACCGTCGTGGCGCCCGAGAGCGACCGCAGTGGTGCGAGCAATTCCCTGACCCTCGATCGCCCGTTGCAATTGCGGCGTGCGCCTAACGGCTTCCATTATGTCAATGGCACACCGACCGACTGCGTGCACCTCGCCGTCACCGGCATGCTCGATTATCTGCCTGACATCGTTGTCTCCGGCGTGAATCACGGGGCCAATATGGGCGACGATACGATTTATTCCGGCACCGTGGCGGCAGCGACCGAGGGCTTCCTGCTGGGTGTGCCGGCGATCGCGGTGTCGCTGGTAGGACGTCAGGTGACGCATTTCGCAACTGCTGCGCTGGTCGCGCGGCAGCTCATCGAGCGCTTCCAGACGCAGTCTTTCGGCAAGCCGGTTTTGCTCAACGTGAATGTGCCGGATGTGCCTTTCGATCAGTTGAAGGGCACGCGTGTCACGCGCCTGGGGCGTCGGCATCGCGCCGAGCCGGTGATCCGCGCCAGTAACCCGCGCGGCGAGACGATCTACTGGGTAGGCGCCGCGGGCGAAGCGGCCGATGCGGGCGAGGGCACGGACTTCAACGCGGTGGCAAATGGTTTTGTCTCGATCACTCCTCTGCAGATAGACCTGACCCATACCGCGCAGATCGCCAGCGTGGCAAACTGGCTGCAGCAAAGCTGATACAACACCTATGGCCGACGTCGCCCGCACCAACAATCTCTCCGCTTCGCGCGCACGTGCTCGCATGATCGAGCACTTGCGCAAGCTCAATATCCGCGATGAAGCGGTGCTCGATGCAATGAATCGCATTCCGCGTCATGCTTTCGTCGAAGAGGCACTGGCCAGTCGCGCCTATGAAGACACGGCGCTGCCTCTCGGTTTTCAGCAGACGATTTCGCAGCCCTTCGTCGTAGCGCGCATGCTCGAATTGCTGGTTGCAGGCGGGCGGCCGCTGGGCAAGACGCTGGAAGTCGGCACCGGCTGTGGTTACCAGGCTGCGGTGTTGTCGTGCATGGCCAGCGATGTGTATACGATGGAGCGTATCGCCAAGTTGCTCGATCGCGCGCGCGCCAATCTGCGGCCTTTGAAGATACCCAACGTCAGGTTGAAACATGGCGATGGGAGCCTCGGCCTGCCGGCCGCCGCGCCTTTCGATACCATCATCCTGGCCGCCGCCGCTGCGGCAGTGCCGCCGGCCTTGCTCCAACAGCTGGCGCCGGGCGGGCGTATGGTGATGCCGTTGGGATCGGCCAAGCAAGTGATCCTGCTCATCGAACATTCGCTGACGGGCGGCTTCAAGGAAACACGTCTGGATGCGGTACGCTTCGTACCACTTTTACCAGGAACCGAATGAACGATTGCATGATTTATCCTCGTCTGATTTCGCATCCGCTCCATCGCTTTTATTTCTGTCTGCCGGCAGTGGTCGCTGCACTCGTATTGACTGCCTGTATCAGCTCGCGGCCCGCGCCGGTCGAGACGCGCGACACTTCGCGCAGCACCGCAACGGCGAATGCGCCAGCCGTCGCACGGCCCGGCTATTACATCGTCAAGAAGGGCGATACGCTCTACAGCATTGCGCTGGAAAACGGACACGATTATCACGAGATCGCCACCTGGAACGGCATCGACAATCCGAGCATGATTTCCGTTGGACAGGAACTGCGTGTGCGGCCGCCCGATGCATCCAGCGTGCCAGCCAACGCTTCGTCGGGTACGACACAGCCAGTGATCGTGCCACGCATCGAAGCGCGCCCCATCGACTCATCTGCGCCTGCCGCGACCTCGTCCGTCAGTGCGCCGGTGAGTGCGCCGATCAGTACGCCAGGAAATTCCGATGGCATTGTTGCCGAACCACATGGCGGTCGCATTCCGTATTCGGAAAAGGCTTGGAAGGATCTGCAGGCGCAGTCCATGCCGCAATCGGAACCGAAGGCCGCATCAGCGCCCGTGGTGGAGAAACCTGTCGAAGCAAAACCCCTACCGAAGCCTGTTGCTTCTGCGCCCGCCTCAGCGCCAGATACCTCTGCCAAGAGCGGCGATGACAATGTCGACTGGGCCTGGCCGTCGAGCGGCAAACTCATCGCCACCTTCAATGACAGCAGCAACAAGGGCGTGGACATTGGCGGCTCCATCGGCGACCCGGTGCTTAGCGCGGCGACCGGCAAGGTCATCTATTCCGGTTCGGACTTGCGGGGATACGGAAACCTCGTCATCATCAAGCACGGCACACAATTCACGACGGTGTATGCCCACAACAAGGAGATCCTTGTGAAAGAGGGGCAGACAGTTCAGAAGGGCCAGAAGATTGCCGTTATGGGTGACAGCGATTCGGACAAACCGAAGTTGCACTTTGAAGTCCGCAAGCAGGGTAAACCTGTCGACCCACTTAAATTCCTACCCACGCGCTGAGGCACCCATGGCAGAACCGGAATTCCTCGATGAACCGGAAGAAAAGGAACCCGACGTTCCCGCCGAGCTCGAGGCATTTGCGGATGTCATTCCCGCCGTCGTTCCCGAGAGCGAGTTCCTCAACGACGTTACGCAGATCTATCTCAATGAAATTGGCATAAACCCACTACTCACCGCGGAGCAGGAGGGCATCCTGTCGCGGCGCGTGAAGCAGGGCGATTTCGAAGCACGCCAGAAGATGATCGAGCACAACCTGCGCCTGGTTGTGAACATCGCCAAGCACTATCTCAATCGTGGCATACCGCTGCTGGACCTTGTCGAAGAGGGCAACCTCGGTCTCATGCATGCGCTCGACAAGTTCGATCCCGAACGCGGTTTCCGTTTCTCGACTTACGCGACGTGGTGGATTCGCCAGAACATCGAGCGCGCCATCATGAATCAGTCGCGCACCATCCGCCTGCCGGTGCACGTCGTCAAGGAACTCAACCAGGTGCTGCGCGCGCAGCGTCAGATCGAAGCCAGCAATGGCGGCGGCGCAACACCCGAAGCCATTGCCGCGCGTCTCGACAAGCCCGTCGAAGAAGTGCGCGCCGTGCTTGCACTCAACGAGCATACCGCCTCGCTCGACGCGCCGCTCGATATCGACCCCAATCTGTCGATTGGTGAGTCGATTGCCGACGAGCAGGCCATCAGTCCCGAACTCAATATTCACAATGCCGAAGTCGAGTCGCTCATCCGCGAATGGATCGCACAGCTCACCGACAAGCAACGCCTCGTCATCCAATATCGCTATGGCATAGATGACGTCGAAGTGCTGACGCTGGAAGACCTCGCCGCGCAGATGGATCTCACACGCGAGCGCGTGCGCCAGATCCAGCTCGAAGCGCTGGCACAACTGCGGCGCCTCATCAAGCGGCGTGGTGTGTCACGCGACGTACTGTTCTAGTCAGAAATGGTCCCGAATTTCATCTGTCTGGGTGTGGGCAAGGCTGGGACGACCTCGCTTCACTATCTCCTGCTCCAGCATCCCGAAGTGCTGTTGGTCCCCGAAAAGGAGGCCAACTTCTTCGACAGTGACGAGAACTATGCCAGGGGGCTGGACTGGTACGCTGCAAAGTTCGCCGCGCATGCGGGGCAGCGCTTTGTTGGCGACATCACGCCATCTTATTTCTTCACACCTGCAGCCTTTCAGCGCATCGTCGATTGTTGCGGGCCCGACGTCAAGCTGATCCTGATCTTCCGCCAGCCGACGAGCCGCGCATATTCCCATTACCTGCATCACGTACGCTTGTTCGAGACGAATCGCTCTTTCCGCGAGGATCTGGAGGGTGATGATCCGCTGCTGCGCACGGCGAGCACTTATGCCGAACGCTTACAGATGCTGCTTGAGATATTCCCGAGGCGAAACGTGCTGCCGCTGATCTATGAGCGCCATATCGCGAAGGGGAAACTGCCCGTCGGTTACATCCAGATTGCGAAGTTCCTGGGCCTGGGTGTGCATCCGATCAACTTCAATGTTCACATGGGCAAGGCGCTCATTCCGCACGTGAGCTTCATCGAAAGCGCCGAGGATGCGGCAGCATTTCCGGACCTGAAAGGTGTGGTTCCGGGAGATGTGGTGATTGAAACCGTGCGCCACTCGGAAGCGGATTTCGAGCCGGAATTGATCAGCCAGCCCTCCGCCGAAACCTTGCAGTGGTATCGCGATTTTGAAGCCAATATCACGCGCAATCTGTCGCGCGAAGAGGCGCATGACATTACGCTCAGACTCTTCGCAGACGATATCGCGGACACCAGGACGATCCTTGGCGACCCGATTCCCGAATGGGATATTTAGGGAAGTGCCGAATAAGTTCAGATTCAAGATCGCTTCACCACAAAGACACTAAGAGGCTGTTCATGATCTTTTGCCTGTTGAAGACAGGCAATGAAAAGCAAGACCTTTCACCACAGAGGCACAGAGGATCGCAGAGGGCCACAGAGGAAGGAGAGCCTCCGTGGCCCTCTGTGTCTCTGTGCCTCTGTGGTGAGCCGCCCGCAGGGCCGATGGCGTCGGCTCGACGGTATGCGCGCAAGAATTGTGGCCACTCGGCGGCTGTGCCACGAAAAGATGGTGAACAGCTTCTTGGTGGTCGACCGTAGTACTTAGCGCACCGTAACGAACACCCGGTCCGGCAGGAAGCGCGAGCGCGCGATATCAAAACGCTGCGGGCCGATGGTTTCCATGAAAGCCTGCGTTTCGCCGGGATAGTCCGGGTGGCTCAGTTCGTCGAAGACGATGATGCCACCTCTCACCATGCGCGGCAGGATGGTCTCCAGGCAATCCTTCGTAGGCTTGTACAGCGCCATGTCGAAGTAGGCCATGGCGATCAGCGTTTCAGGCCGATCAGACAATAATTGACGACAGGTCACGCTGGCGTCGCCCTTGATCAGCGCGTGTTTCTTGATGTGCCCCATCACGTTTTCCTGCTCGTGATAGTCGATCAGCGCGTCCAGGTAGGATTCATAGTCGTCGCCAACGGCGTAGGTGTTCTCGGAGATGATTTCCGAGCGCTTGTCGAACTGGCCGATTTCCGGGTAGCCGTCGAAAGTGTCGAAGCCATATATGCGTCTGGCATGATTGTAGGGCTCGTGCACCGCGCGCAGGTTCTCGAAGACGATGAGGCTTTGCCCGCGCCACACACCGAACTCCATGATGACGCCGGGCAACTGCACGATCTTCTCGTACATCTCGTTGAGGAACAGCAATTTTGCCAGCGCGCCGCTGCGGATGTAGAGCCCCATGTTCACGAGCAATTCCTCGTCGGGCATGGGACGCGAGGCGAACAGGCTGAAGAGCTTCTGGCGGACAGCGAGTGCTTTCTCCGAGGACTGCGTCTGCGATGTGATGGGTTTGGCCATGGTTGTCACCGTGCGGTTGAATGGAGTTATCGGAAGAGGCAGATCAGTAGTAGGGCAGCACCATGACCCAGCGCCCGCGAATCGCATTGCGATCGAGCGCGAGCTCCTGGTCGACGAAGCTGACCCAGTGACGCAGGTCGTAGCGGAACATCACCATGTCCGACAGATCGTGGTGAGGTGCAGTATCCACGAGAGTGCCGTCAGGCAGTTCGAACCCTGCGCCGCCGCTAGTGAAGTCGCGGCCTCTTTGCGAGACGGACAGGATCAGCCCGAGGCGTTGCGGCAGGAGGGGGTGCACATGCGCCGCGAACATGCCGCCGCCTGAGGGGTAATGGATGACCTGTGGATGCAGCTTCTTGCCGCTGGCATCGAGATCCCAGCCCGAGTTCTCGCCGGAGATACGGTTCTGGAACTTGCGCATCGGCTCGAACACCGCAAGCAGGAGAGTTCGCAGCGCTTCGGGCAGGCGCATGATCTGGTTGAAGTTGTAGGCGTGGTAGGTGTGCAGTGTTTTCTGCCGCGGCGAAATGCCGCACTCGAAAGCGTGGAAGTTTTCATCGAGCGTGCTGCCAGCGGGCGCGAGCGGCGTGTTCTGCCCCCACGCATGCACTGCGATGCGAATGGCATCCAGAGATTCGGGCGGCATGATGTGCTTGAGCATGACGATCTGTCGCTGCGCGATCAGGGCATCGGCAATTTCCGTGTCGCTCAGCTCAGGGCGGATCTGGCCGTTGTCGAGTTGGCTCGGCACTTCGATGAGTCCGTGCATTCTCAAAATCTCCGTGATCCTGTTATCCCGGCCTTCGCCGCGATGACGGTGCTGTATGACATTGGGTTTATATGTGCCATCGCGGTTATCTTCTGGCGGCAAGCAGGAATTTCTCTATCGCATCGCGCGTCGTTGCGAGGTCGACGGTGTAGTCGGTTTCGAAGCCGAGCACACCGTGATTTTTGACGGTCTCGCCGCAAACATAGGCAACGGACTGACCGATGATCCGTGCGATGTTCGAGAAGTAGTGATAGTTAACTTCCGGGTGATCCTTGGTCAGGATCAGGACGCGCGCATCGTCATGGGCGAATACCATGTTCATGAACGCCGAGCCGCCGGGCCCAGCGATCATCTCTGCTTCCGAGAACAATTTCACTTGCTCGGTGAAGCTCATGTTCTCCGGCATGACGGACTCAAAACCGTACGACAGAAAGAGTGCTTCCAGTTCAGCCTCGTTGAGCAGGCGGCGCTGCCCCTTGCGAAACTGCTTGCGACGCGAAATCCACAGCCTGCGCCGCTTGCCCGGCACGCCGCCGACGCGGGGCAGGATGCGCTCGCGCAGGTAGTGGATCGCTTCCGGGTGCAACGCGCCATCCGTTGCAGATGCACGCTCGTTGGGGCGGTATCGCCGCTTGTGGTAGGCGGTCAGGATGGAGGGATAAATCAGACGCCCGACTTCGAAGCTCTGCTTGAGATCAAGTATGCGGATCGGGTATCTGCCCTGCACGATGAATTCCAGCGCCTCGATCTGCTGTGGGTAGAGGCCGTCGGACACGAGGATGGGCATGCCATCGTACTGCGGCATCTGTTCGAGAAGACGTAGCCTGGGTAATTGCTCGGAGATCCAATGAGCATAATTGTTCATCGCCTCGGTGAGCAGGAAGATGCCGGCTTCGATGCGCTCCGGCGCCATTTCCATGACCTGAAAGAAGACATGCGTGTCCGAGCACATCGGCACGTATTCGTCGGGCCGCAACGCGTGCCAGTCGTGGAAGAATGCCAGCCGGTCGTAGAGTACCTGTCTTTCTCCGTCGACCAGAATGAGTTCGTGGCCCGGCATGATCACTGCGTTTGCTACTTCGGCGACGTAGGCGGCAGGCAGGGTCACAGGTTCGGCGTGCGCGCCTTCGGGCGAGGCGCCGAAGCACAGCGCGTCTTCCGTCTGCAGTGTTCGCTCCGGCAACATGGGTGTCAAGGTGAGCGAATGGCTTTCGCTCCAATTTGCGACGGACCGTACGGGCGCCCAACCGGTATGCGATCTGCGTGGCGTGATTTTGTTGGTCGCGCAAAAGGCAGCCGTATTTTCGTCGAACAGTTGCTTGGCCTCGTCGTAGCGGCCGGTGACGAACAGGATCTTGGCGAGCAGCTCATGCACCGGAAATTTGCTGGCTGCTCGTAGTTCGGCATGTCTGCAAGCCTCTTCGGCTGCGGCGAAGTCCTCAATCTTGTATAGATACTCCGCAAGGGCTTGCCACGTATCGCAGTGTTCGGGATCCAGCGCCAGCGCTGTCTGAAAGGCGTCTATCGCTTCGGCGACGCGGTCCATCTCAAGCAGGCATACACCTGCGCGGTAGCGGTAGGCGGGATTGTCGGGGTCGAGGCTCGCCGCGATCTGGATGGCTTCCAGCGCGCCGGGCAAATCGCCCTGAGTCAGCTTCGCGCGACTCAGATAGGTGTATGGAAAGGCGTTACGCGGGTTGAGTTCGACGGCCCGCATGGCGTAGCGCACGGCATCGTCTTCGCGATAGTCCAGGTGCTGCGCGGCAAAACACAGGCTGAGCCAAGCTTCTGCCTGATCCGGCACGAGAGACACGGAATGTTGCAGCAAGGCCTCGGCCCGGCCGTAACAGGCGGCCTGGTTGTAGATGTAGGCGAGGTTGTTGAGGGCGGCCACATGGTTGGCGTCGAGATCAATGGCTCGCACGAGGCTGTCGGTCGCTCTGGCATATTCACCCAGCATGAATAGCGCACAGCCGGTGTGGGCATGATAGTTGGCGTTGTACGGTTGCAGCACGACGGCCTGCTCAGCCAGTGTCAGGGCATGCTGCCATTGGCCTTGGCGTGCTACCGCGAGCGAGTCCTTGTATAGACGCTCGGCATTTGCATCCGCATGCAAGCTTTGTTCGTTGGCCGTGCTCATCATGTGTGATCCATGTTGTCATCAGCCGCGCTGCGGTGACGAGCTGACTCAATTCTTGAGAATCGCATTGCAGCACTCCGAAAATTGCGCGTCGAAAGGCACCTGGTAGAAAGCGTGTGCAACGCCACCGCCGCCGAACTCGGACTTGAACTGGTAGAGCCCTGCGTTGAGACGCCTGCCTTCGTCTTCGTTGGAGATGCCGAAGTCGAAATAGCGGCAACCGCGCTGATTCGCTTTATGGATGCCTTGCTCGAATAGCGCATCGAGCGCATTCACTTCGCGTCCGGCGGCACTGCAGGCAATGTATTGCGCGTGGCTCACACGTGCCGAAAGAAACAGCAGGATGCCGGCTTCAATCTTGCCGCTGGTCTCTGCTGTTAGCAGTGCAATCTCGTCAGGGAAACGGCTTGCGAGGAGCTGGATTTCCTGCAGGCTGTGCACGGGCTTGGCGTCGTGACGTTCTGCCAGGTTGTCGGCGAGAACCCGCCAGAATGCTTCGAGCCTTGCAGTGTCGTCATGGATCGTCAAAGTGGCGGCCTGAGCATTGCGCAGTGCCCGGCGTCGGCGGCTGTTCGGCGTGCCGCGCGCCGACAGGTCGATGGCGCTGGAGAGATCGCAGCGGTACTGCGTGGCACCCAGGCGCCACAAAGCATAACGGTCATCGTCGGCGGGCCAGCGGTGATAAATGTGTGGCGTGAGCTTGTAGCGCAAGCTTGTGAAGCCGCTGTCGTGATAGTCCGCGCAGATCATTGCGAGTGCCTTGATGAGATGTTCACCGAGCAAGTCACCGGCATGCACGAGACCGCCAAAGCTCGCGCCGGGATGGGTGCACACCATGTCGGGCTGGCCGGGCTGGCGCGCGGCAGGCATCACCGCGACCACGAGGCCGCGTTCGTCGCGCAGGACACGCGATTCGTCCTCGAAGCGATCGTCGTGGTAGGAAAGAAATGCGCGAGTGTGCAGGAAGGTGGCCATGGGGGCGGCACGGCACAGCGCATCCCATTCGCGGGAATCGCGTTCGCTGTCGAAGCGTGAAACGCTCAGCTTCATACCGCCTCCCGCACAGCGACGCCAAAGCCTGTGCGGCCGAAGTCATTGCCGTTGTAGAAGGCGTAACAGCGACCACCACTGTGCATGACAGCGGAATACATGATTTCTTCGCTGTCCCAGCCAGATGCCGATACGTCCAGACCGGCTCGCGCATCGAGGCGGGTCCAGTCGTGGCCGTCGCGGGACTCTGCGTAGCCCAGCCGATATCCTTTCAGCGAAATGCGACGGATCGAATAGTAGAGCTTGAAAATGCCGTCTTCGCGCACCACCCAGGGGCGGCCGAAACCATGCTCATCCGGCGCGAGGCGCATCACAGTCTCGCCTTCGCGCGGCCAGTCGAGGCCGTCGCGCGATTCCATGTAGCGTAGTTCGTAGACCGGCACATCCTTGTCGCCCAGCTTGATCCATTCGCTGCCAGCGATGTACCACATGCGAAAGCGTTTCTCGTCATGCAATACGCAGGCGCCACAACGGAAGTACAGCTCGGCGGGACTGCGTTCGAGAATGGCGGTGGGCTGTATGCGCTCAAAAGTCTCGCCGCCATCGCGGCTGAGGGCCGCGCCGGTGAGTAGCCGGTAACGGACGTGCGTGGAGAGCTCGAAGCCGACGTAGTACATCAGCATACTGCCATCATCAAGCCGCAGTACGCTGGTGCACAACGCGCCGTTGTCGTCGAAGGTGCCCGGCTTGCCAATATCGAGGCAGGGGTGCTCGGAGATGCGCAACACATGTGTCGGATCGCTGGCATCGACGTCGACGAAGCCTACGCGGCTCATGCCCAGATCATCGCGCAGCGACATGTAGATGCGCAGTCGGCCATCGCCGAGATCGAACGGCGTAGGCGTGGTGGCGTGCGAGCGCATCCACGACACGCTGCCGTCGGGTGTGAATACCAGTCCGAGCTTACGCCAGCGCATCAGATCAGTCTTCGGGAATCTTGAAGAATGCGCGCGTGGTCACGTCCGCCGGCGTGGCGCGGTCGCCTTTGTAGAGCGTGTTGTCGGGCGTGCTCTTCGCAATGGTGACGCCCAGGCCGATCCAGTTGTCGCGGCCGATATTGACGTTGTTGGCGATAGTCGCGTTGACACCAAGAAAGGTGTTGGCACCGATTTCGCAGAAGCCCGATACGACGGCATGCGAGGCGATGAAACAGTTCTCGTGGACAGTCGAGTGGTGGCCGATGTGATTGCCGCTCCACAGGATGACATTGTCCTTGATGCGGACATAAGGCTGGATCGTATTGTCTTCGAAGACGAAACAGTGTTCACCGATCTCGACGTTGCGCCAGACGAAGTTGTGCGAGCTGATGTAGCTTGCCAGGGCATAGCCCTTGGCCTTGGCGGCGGCGGCGAGGCGCGTGCGCAGGCGGTTGAGTTGGGTGTATGTCGCCGCAACGAACACGGCGTGATGGTCAGGGGCGTACTTTGTCTCGATGTCCTCGAAGGCCACGCAGGGCAGTCCGTGCAGGCTGTCTTGACGCAGGTAGGCGCGCTCGACGCTGAAGGCGACGACTTCGTAATCCGAGTCGACGCTGAAGTATTCGTGGGCGATTTCGGCGAAAGCGCTGTCGCCGACGATGACGAGTTTGCGGGTCTTGGCGGGCGTTTGCATGTTCATGGTTTCGTTATCAGTATGTCTTCGCGACGGTTGGACATGGGTAGCAGTGAATCTTGCGGTACGACGTAGGCATCGAAGCCGGCGGCGCGACAGCGGGCCAGGACACCCATGACAACTGCATCATCGATGAATGTGGGTTCGGGACGGTTGAACAATACCTCCGGCGCTTCATCGCGGCCGACGAATTTCTTGTGGTACGCGATGCCCTTGTCGCTGGCGAAGAAACGTTTGCGCTTGGAAATATTGGGAATGTCGCCGACCAGCATGGCGCCACCTGGCGCGAGCAGCGACAAGCAAGCATCGAGGAACGACCAGATGTTGGCTTCGGCGAAGATGTACTGGAATACCGAGTAGCACAGCAAGGCATCGACGCGGCCTTGCAGCGATGAGATCAGTTCCGGGCAGTCCGGAAAACGGGCGGCTAGTTTCTCGATACCTTGTCCCGATGGCAGCAGCGCGAGCATTTCCGCCGAGTCGATCAGCACGAGACGATGTTGCTGGCGCAGACATTGATCGATCAGGTAGCGCGGCAGTTCGCTGCAGCCGGGGCCGATGTCGAGCACGACTTGCTGCGTGGCATTCAATGCGGGCAGCTTGCGACTGATATCCGCGAAGATGTGCTGCTCGACGCCTTGGCGATAACTATCGGGAAAGCCGATTTTCTCCCAGGCGCTGAGGCTGGCATCGCTCGCCATACGGCGGAAATCTTCGAAGCCGAGATTCGCGAAACGGCTCAGGTTCTGACTGAGGTTCTGCGCGGGATCAGTGTCTGCGGGGTCTGAGGGATTTGCCATGGGCATACACCGGCTTAGTGGGACGCATCACGCAGCGCATCGATGACGGGTTCGGGGTCCAGGCCTGGCCACATGGGGAGACTCAGAATTTCTTCGCACAATGCAGTTGTGGCTGTCAGAGCGGGGTAGCCGTCATTCCGATAGGCGCCTTGCAGATGGCACGGCGTCGGGTAGTGCACCATCGTGGCCACGCCGCGCTCAGTCAATGCGTGTGCCAGCCGATCGCGTTGGTGGCTGCGTATGACAAACAGATGCCAGACGTGTTCGGCGAAAGCAGGCGGATGGGGCAGGCGTAGCCCTGGGATGTCCGCCAACGCTTGCAGATAGCGCTGCGCGACTTGCTGGCGGGCGGCATTGAGCGCATCGAGCGTGCGTAGCTTGACGCGCAGCAACGCTGCTTGTAGTTCGTCGAGCCGCGTGTTGTAGCCGGCCACATCGTGCTGGTACTTGATGCGCGAACCGTAGTTGCGCAGCAGGCGAATACGTTCGGCAAGCGCGGCATCGTGGGTCGTGACAGCACCGCCGTCGCCGAGCGCGCCAAGATTTTTCGTCGGGTAAAAACTGAAGGCGGCTGCATCGGCGAGACCGCCGGTACGCTGCCCCTTGTAGCGTGCGCCATGGGCCTGGGCGGCATCCTCGATGAGGCGTAAACCATGACGATTGGATATCGCGCGCAGGGCACCCATATCGGCAGGCTCGCCGTAGAGATGCACCGCAATAATGGCGCGCGTGCGTGGCGTGATCGCCGCTTCGACGGCTACGGCATCGATGTTGTAACCGCGTGGCGTCGGTTCGACCGGCACCGGTCGGGCACCGCATTGGCTGACGGCCAGCCAGGTGGCGATGAAGGTGTGCGCGGGCACGATGACCTCGTCGCCCATGCCGATATCCATCGCGCGCAGGATGAGGTGCAGCGCGTCGAGACCATTGCCGACACCGACGCAGTGCGGCACTTCGCAGTACTGCGCGAACTCTGCTTCGAAGGCTTCGACTTCCTCGCCAAGAATGAAGTGCCCCTTGTCCAACACCCGTGCAAACGCTGCTTGCAGCTCATCGCGGCAGGCGACATGCGTTGTACCGAGATCAAGAAAAGCCGTTGTCATTTTTTTGCGTGCACAGCAGCCATGAAGTCGTCCTTGTCGCGGAAGTAGTCAGCCTCGTCGTAATACGCCGACGCTAACACCAGGCACACCGAATTCGACGAGAAGTTGTCGAGATAGCGCCAAGTCATGGGGCAGATGTAGATGCCGTTGTAGGAACGATTGAGGTGATAACGCCGCTCACGGTCGCCGTCGTTGAGCACCACATCGAAGCTGCCCGACATGGCGATCATGAACTGGTGCAGCTTGGCGTGCGCGTGCCCGCCGCGGTCCGAGCCGCCGGGTACGTCGTAGAGGTAATACACGCGCTTGATGTCGAAGGGGATATGTCTTTCGCCTTCGACGAAGGTCAGGTTGCCACGCACGTCGTGGATCTTGGGCAATTCGATAAGACGGCAGTCGGATAACGCCATGGTTTTACTCGACAGAGTTGTACAACTGCATGCTATCGCCCCGTAGGCCAAGGGAATGGCCCGATATGCCGGCCCGATCGGCGCCTATTTCCGCCATCATGCGAGCCAGTCTGGCGCATCGACGGTGACGACGGGCTTCAATGCACGCTTGCGGCGGCTCCCGTGATTTCGGCGAAAAGTTTTTCGAGGCCCTCGGCGAAGCGCGGTACATCGGTCAGGACGCTCTCGCGCAGGCGCTGCGGCAGGCCGGCGCGCAGTTGCGCCAGCGCTGCGGGGGCACGCGCCAGCGTGACAGCTTTGACGATGTAGTCCTCGACCGAGGTGGCAACAAGCTCGGAGAGGCCGATCGCGTCGAGCAGGTTGCTGCCCATGCGTGCGTGCAGGGACTCACCCGCGAGCGTGACAAAAGGTGTGCCGGCACACAGCGCATCGAAACCCGTGGTGCCGCCGTTGAAGGGAAAGGGGTCGAGCGCCAGATCGATCTCGCGCCAGCAGGCGCGATAGGCCGCGTAATCCATGCGCCCTCGGATGTCGAGCTGCGCGGGATCGGCACCGTGGGCGGCGAAGCGCGCTCTCAGGTCGTCGGCGAGGACTGCATTGTCACCGCTGGTGGCGACGAGGATAAGACGCGCGTTCGGCTCGTTCTGGAGAATCGTGGCCCACACGGCGAGCGTGCTCGGGCTCAGCTTGGCGAGGTTGTTGAGGCTGCCGAAGGTGAAGACCACGTCTGCGGGTCGCGGCGCTGCTTCATCGATGGAAGCCAGCTCGCGCACGCAATAGCAGCCTGGCAGGGCGAGAGGTTTTTCCGAGCACCATTGCCCGGCGAGCAAGACCGGGTCGGGCGGCACGAAGACGTAGTCGATGGTCGACAGGCCCGTCGTATCCGGATAGCCCAGCCAACTCGCCTGTACGGGCGCCGCGCGTTGCGCCAGCGCGGCGAGACGCGAGCCGTCGGTGTGACCGGCGAGGTCAATGAGCAAGTCCAGGCGATCGCGGCGAATGAGTTCGATCAATTGCGCGTCGCTCAAGCCGCCGACCTCGTGCCATTGTTTGCAAACTCTTTGCGCCCGTTCGGAGAGCTCGTCGCGCAGGTGGCCGGTGTTGTAGATGATCGACTCTATGCAACTGGAATTGAGTGCTTCGAGGACGGGGACGACAAAGCGCCCCACCGCATGATGACGCAGGTCTCCACTGAGCCATCCCACCTTTATGCACGGTGCAGCCGCATGAGGCTCCCCTCCGGCTTTATGAATGGCGACGCCACTCGAAGCTCCCCTCTCCCGCTTGCGGGAGAGGGGTTGGGGGAGAGGGAACGGCAACGCGCTGGCCGGGATGTGTGCTCGGGCTCGTTGGTCAAATTGCCTTCCCGCTTCGAGTATGTCACTTGATTTAATGCCATCGGCATGCAGCATGGCCCACATGAGATTAGAGATCAGATGCGGTTGATCGGGTGCCACTTCTGCCGCGCGGCGCGCCCAGGCGACCGCTTCGTCGGGAATGCCAATGTCCTTGCACAGGGAGGCAAGGCTGCCCAGAGCGCTGAGGTTATCGGGGTCCAGCGCGAGGATATGTTCAGCCGCCTGGAAGGCGCGCTCGATGAGCCCGAGGCGTGCATAGGCGACTACCAGATTGCTCCACGCCGAAAGATTGGCTGGATTGCTGGCGACAGCCAGCTCCAGGTTTTCGCGGGCAAGGTCGTATTGTTGGCGCAGACAAAAGACCAGCCCGGTTCCGGCGGCGGCTTCGTCGGCGGGCAGGCCGCGCTGCATGCCTATGCTGAATGCATCGATGGCTTCCGGATAGTGCCCTGCATGGGCGCGCGCGAGACCCAGGTTATGCCATGCGCGTGCGTCTTGCGAGTCCTGTTCGACGACGCGTTGCCACGCCTCGCTGGCTGCCGCCCAGGCACCTTGCACGGAAAGCGCGTGCGCGGACTCGGCAAGCTTGCGTTTGGCGGCGGAGATCATCTTTGCCGAGCCCGGCAAAAACCCGTCATTCCCGCCAGCTTTACAGTCGGCGAAGCCGCACGGCGCTCCCCTCTCCCGCTTGCGGGAGAGGGGCTGGGGGAGAGGGAAACGGCGGGAATCCAGTGGCGTTTCGGTACTCCCAACAAAGTCACTGGATTCCCGCCTTCGCGAGAATAACGGTATGAGAGATATTCCTGCTTCATGTGGATTTCGGAAATGACGACGTACTTCTCAGCAGCGCAATCGTCGCGCGTCGCAACAGCCTGGGCTGCCATGCGGCGAGAAGCTCTGTGGGGCTTTGGAAATCCGCAGCGCGTGCCCTGATCGGTTGTGGTGCGGGCACGGGTATAGCGGGGTCCAAGCCGAGCGTCGCGGCATGTTTATGCAGAAAGCGCTCGCGATAGTGTTGCCAGACTTTGTCGAAGCCGCCAGCCGACATGTGGATGATGGGCACGTCGTTCATGACGGCAACGCCGAGCCCGGCGAGATGGACGCGGTAACCGAAATCCATGTCGTAGAGATGGAAGCCGTCGAATGTTTCAGCATCGAAGCCGACCGCTTCGATTGCCCTGCGATGGGCGATCATGCACAGCCCATCGATGGCCTGCACCCTGTCGACCGCAGAATCGCCCACGCCATACACGAACAGCGACAGTTTTCGCGCAGATGGGGCCGCATGGGCGATGGCGCCGCGCTGCTCATGCGGCCCCGCTGCCCACCAGTGTGCATCGCAGACCTGCGTGGTGCCGGCAAAGCCCAGCAGCGCGTGGTCGGCCAGGCGCGCTTCGACCTTGTCAGCGAAGCGTGTCCCGAAGGGCGCATCGATAATGATAATGTCATCGTGAGAGAAGACGAGAATGTCGCCGCTGGCCTGTGCAACGCCGCGGTTGTAGCCTTCGCAGAGCGAAATTGCATCGTGGATGCCGATGATCTCGTAAGGGCGATCTGCTAGCAGGCGCTCGTAGCATTGCGTGATCTGCGCGAACTTCGCGGCATTGATGCTGCAGATGATGACGGACCACTTCGACGTGTTCATGCGTCGACCCCCGGCGCGCCGCCCGCTTGTTGCCATGCGCTCAGCAATAGCTCGCCGAAACGGCGCGCATACGCGGCAGGGTCGACACTGTCAGGCAGATGCAGGATGCGTTCGCCAAACGCGCTGGCGTCGATGTCTAGCGTATCCGTCAGCACGTAATCCATGTTCGGCAGCACGCTACTGCGCGGCGGTCGGCTGAAGTTGATCTGAACGCGCGCCGCGCGCTGGGAGAAGATATTCAAAGCGGACAGATGCCATTCGAGATTGACCAACACGTCAGTGCGTCTTGCTTGAATAGTCTGTGCCGCAGTCGCGGCATCCATACCTGAAAAACTGTGCGACTCATCGACGACAAGAGAGAAACGTTGCGCGGTCGTGGCATCGTGGATTTCATCGAAGAACAGTAGCGTCTCGAAGCGCTCGGCATCGAGCTCGCAGAGCAAGGGTTCGAGGCGCAGCGCCACGTCGTTGGCGGCGATGCAGCCGACGACGAAACCCACTCGCAGGCGCGATCGGGAACGTGCCGACGGCATATCGCGTGCCGCGTTGGCATGCGGCTCTAGTTGATAGGCTGCCGCGATGTTCACTTCGCCAATTTCCAGGCAGCGTTGGCTGATTGCTGCGAGCGTATCCGCCGTGTCCTGCGAGCACGCCACGGCGTGGTCGAAGAATACGCAGGCGTCATCGGGCATGCTGGACCGCAGCGCGATGAGGCCGAGATAAACGAGGATCTGTGATTCCGTCGGTTGCCGTTCGTGCAGTTCGGCGAACGCCGCGCCGGCTTCCTCGATCTTGCCATCGTCATAGAGCGCCACTGCGTCGGCCACGCTACGAGGTGCCCCCGCAAGCGCTGCACTGGCGGCCGTGATGGCTTGCAGGCGTTTGTGCAACTCATCGAGTACAGGCCCATGGCTTTCGCTGCGGACCGCCGAACGTAGCAGATAGCTGACAAGCCGGTCGCCTGCTTGGGGAACGTGGATGGGCAGTTTCGCGGATTCACCGTTGCGCACGCAGCCCGCGAAGATAGCGGGGCTGTGGTGTTGCAGATAGTGCAGCCGCGCATCCTGCGAACGGCGTGCAAGCTCCGCGCTCGTGAGATGCGCGAGGATGTTCAGCAGCTCGCGTGGCGTGGACCAACTCCAGGTGTCGGGCGGGCCGAGACCGCAGGCGCCGAGCAGCGGTTCGAGATGATGGCGATGCGTGATGAGTGGAATACCCGCGCCAAGCGCTTCCGTGATTGCGCGGCCGCCACCGAGCGGAAAGGAACTGATATACAGGTCGATGCGATGGGTCAGCAGCGCGTCCCATACGGATGGCACCTGT
The DNA here is from genome assembly GCA_028292505.1 of Rhodocyclales bacterium. Lineage (GTDB taxonomy): Bacteria > Pseudomonadota > Gammaproteobacteria > Burkholderiales > Rhodocyclaceae > Viridibacterium. The sequence continues at coordinate 7,834 of JAQGMF010000038.1, read as the reverse complement.
GACAGATGCTGGAAGCGCACTGCGGGGATACTGCGACTCGCCAGACCGGCATGGATGCGTGCCAGCGCCTCGTCCGGGATGCCGCCGATATGTAAGTGCTGCCCACCAGTCGTTTCCAGAACGTCGATGATGACATCAACATAATTGAAGGCGTATGCCTCGTCGAACTTGCTCCATACGCCGCTGGTGCAGGAGGTGAGTGCCGCGCCCTGGCCGAAGCTCTGTGGCTCATGCGAGCGGGTGCCGCGATCTGGCATGCTCAGCGGCCAGTAGTCGCCCACGATGCCCGCTTCGCTGCAGCGATGATGGCAGGGCGCAAAGAAATCGACGTGACGCGTCCAGGACAGGTGCGTGCCCAGACACAGGTGATAATCCGCGTGATGGCAGAACACGACTTCGCGATTGAGTTGCGGCTGGATTGCGGCAACCACGGCCGCATCTGCGTGGTGGTTGAACACAAACACCTGGGCGTCGGGGTGGCGTGCGAGTTCAGTCTGCAGCCACAGCAGCTTGCCGACGCGGCTCATTGGCGGTGCGATGGCCAGTTGCGCATTGTCCGATACCAGGCTTTCGGCGGCACGGCGATCGCCACTGCCAAAGAAATCGCTGAGCAACAGCAGGTGTCGCTTGTCAGGGCGCGTCGCCATCATGTCTGCGATCACGCGCGAGTGGCCGCCGAGGGGATAGAGCTCGGTGGCGAGGAGGATGATGTCGGCGGCATAACCGGATGAAGGCTGGGCGCGCGCGTCCTGGCGTGCCTGTGCCAGCGTGGCTGCGCCGATTTGGCCGCATAGCCGGTCGAGCGCGGGCGAGCCCAGCGTCACGCCCATCGCCGCCGGGTCGAAGCGGACGTGGTCGACCAGGAAGCGAATGAAAGCCAGCGCGCCGTCGAGATCGCCCAGGGCCACGAGGCGGTGGATATCGGACTCGAAGGTCAGCGCATTCGGCGTCATGAAGTGGGCCATGGGTGGTAGACGACGCTATGGTCTCGCATTGCACAAGCGCCATGTCTTGTTTCTCGGGCAGGCATGTGCGAGACGTTCGCCAACGCTAAGCTAGCGTAGCCCTGTGCCACTGAAGGACCGATAAGTTGTCGGATTGCAGGCTATTTCAGCGGAGCACTAAGCAGTCGGCGGGTTCCGATCAAGCGTCAAACCTTGAGCCGACCACGGAAACCTCTTGCTGCGTAATACGATTCAGCACCGTTGTGATACACGAAAACATGATCGTAGCGACGATCGCAGAAGAGCGCACCACCCAGATCCCTTACCTTGGCTGGCGTATTCACCCAGCTCGAAGTTTTCTTGTCGAATTCTCCAAGCTCTTGCAATTCTCGATATTGTTGCTCCGTGAGGATCTCAATACCTATCGCGGACGCCATCTCGACAGCGTTTCCACTTGGCTTGTTTTCTTTGCGTGAATCGAGCGCCTTGCGGTCATAGCAAAGGCTGCGTCGGCTTGTTGGGCTTTCAGGTGAACAATCGCAGAAAATGAACTCGCCAGTCTTCTCCTCATGCGCAATGACATCCGGTTCGCCACCGGTGCGCTCCATTTCATAGAGCGCCTGGATTTTTTTTGGACTCGCCCCCAATTTCGCTTGCACTGAGATCCAATCGATTTCTGTGTGGCGACGCATGTTTTTCGCGAACCGATCTTTGAGCGTCTTGATCAGTTCGTCAAGAAGTGCCGCTTCCATTTCACACTCTCCTTCATGCAAATCGCTTACCTCTCAGCCTCGGTACGGACCCTTGACTTCACCCCAGCCCCACTTGGGCATCGGAGCGTCCTGATCAACCGTGGCGCCCGGCTGCGAATTGATAACGGCCAGCCGTGAACCCCATTCAAGATAGCCAACCAGCGCAGACCTGAATTCGGGGTCTTCTGGCATGCTCAGTTCGTCCGCTGTTTCGAGCAGCAGACTTACCCATCGGCGCCGCTGCGCTTGCGTGAGGTGACGATTGAGGTGCTGCTGAATCATGTGTGGATGGCCACCGTGTTGCTCTGAGTAACGGGTCGGACCGCCCATTACTTCCGCGAGAAATGCAGCAACGTGAGCTGGATGATCGGCACCCATATGCGCAAAGATTGGCGCGAGCAACGGATCATCTTTGACGTGCTCATAGAAACGGGTAGTCAGACGGTTCAGCGCGTCAATGCCGCCAAGCCATTGGTAGAGGGTAGGAATGTCTTGATCGGCCATGGCGGAATTCGGGTTGAATGTGGCCTCAACGTAGAGGTAAAGGAGCGCCGGAGCGTGTGCGGAGTGAGCCACCAGCGCAGCTTGTGGCGATCCCCTCGACTGCGGCGTTAGACGACATCTGGCTTTCGCGTGTCATGCATGAACCTCAACTATGAAAGCGGCTTCCGGTGGCGATGAAGAAAATATCCGCAGAAAAATACCATGGGATGTGTAATCCAGGTGCTGTACACATGCCATTTGCTGTATCTGAAAATCGCTTCGCTGACTTCAGTATAACGGCCATGACTCATCAGGAAAAAGTGGCCGTCTTGCATTTTCCCATTGACGGCATCTCCGCCCAGATAAACTGCAAGAATCCAAAAGACGACGAAATTGGCTATACCTAAGCCGAACAAAAACTTACAGGCTGCGATCTTGGTTTCTTCGTTCATTGCGTAGTGTTAGATCGATCTCTCTTCATAGCGCTAATTTGAAGAATTATTTCGGTTTCGATATCTTTTGGCGAGACTGAGGCAGGCGCTCAACTCGACGTCGGCTCGGATGTACCTGCCAACGCATACAGAATCGCGACACATTCGCTCACCGATGTTACCGCCGTATCGAGTTGGCACGAAGGGGTGGCCGGCGCTTCGTAGGGTGCGGTGATGCCGGTAAATTGCGGGATCAGTCCTGCCCTGGCCTTCGAGTACAGACCTTTCGGATCCCGACGCTCGCATACCTCCAGCGTGGTCGCGATGTGGACTTCGACGAAGCGCGAGGCGCCGATGACGATTTGAGCATTGCGTCGGTCATCCATGTAGGGCGAGATCATCGCCACGATGACGGTCAAGCCGGCGTCGTTGAAGAGCTTGCATACGTGTGCGACGCGACGGATGTTTTCGGAGCGTGCTTCCGGCGAGAAACCCAGATCGGCGCACAGGCCGGTTCTCACGGCGTCGCCATCCAGCACCGCACTCATTCGCCCCGCCGCTTCAAAGCGCTCCTTGAGGGCCACGGCAATCGTCGATTTGCCGGCACCGCTCAAGCCGGTCAGCCACAATGTTCTTGCTTCGGTCATGTCGGATTATTCCAAATGGATATATTTGAAAATACAGCGGCGAGACGCATTTTATCCTGCCCGCTCAATGTCCCGGATGCGCTGTGCCGACACGGCGCTTGGCAACGCGGTCTTTCTTATTGCCATACGTGACCTGCGCATCCGCCGGGCGCTTAAGCACTTCCGCCAGATCATTGACGGCCATGGCATAAAAACTGGAGCGGTTGTAGCGGGTGATGACGTAGAAATTCTGCAGGCCCAGCCAATATTCGGTCGCTTGGTCCGGCGTGACGAGATCGATCAACGCGGCGGGCTCGATGTTGGCGATCTCGCCGCCTGCGGGGCTGACACCCTGTCGGGCCAGCGCTTCGACCGTGAGGCTCGGCAGCATGCCAGCGGCAAGCAGCGGCGCCACGTCGGTGCCTGTTCTGAGTTGTGCGCGCACCGTGACGCGGCCGTCGCGGTGCCAGCCATTCTGCGACAGGAAGCTGGCGACGCTGCCGATGGCGTCGGCCGAGCTGTTGCGCAGATCGATGACACCATCATGGTCGAAGTCGACCGCGAAGGCGCGTATGCTGCTCGGCAGAAATTGGGGCAGACCGATGGCCCCGGCATACGAGCCCTTGAAGTCGAGGGCGTTGACGCCGCGCTCGTGCGCCAACAGGAACAGCGATTCGAGTTCGCGGCGAAACAGGTCGGCGCGTGGCGGATAGTCGAAGGCCAGCGTCGCCAGCGCGGCGACGGTGTTGAAGTTACCGGTGTTGCGGCCATAGACGGTCTCGACGCCGATGATGGCGGCGATGATTTCCTTGGGTACGCCGTACTGTTCCTCGGCCGCTTTCAAGGTCGTCATATTTTCGGCCAGGAAACGGCGTCCACCTTCGATACGCGCGCGATCCAGGAAGCGGCTGCGGTAGCGCTGCCAGGAGCGCACGCCGGGATTGGCCGGTGGCTTGATGAGGTCGATGACTTGCGGAATCGGCGCGACGGCGCCGAGCGCGGCCTCCAGTTCGCCGGTGGGCAGGCCGAGGCGCGTGTTCATTTCGGCGATGAAGTTGCGCACTTCGGCGCGCTGCAGGAACGGCCCGCCGGCGGTTGACGTGGGCGCGAGTGCCGCAATGCTGGGCATCGACGGTTCGGCCGGCGCGGCGCTTTGTGCGGCGGCGAGGCTCGTGTGGATCAACGCGCAGAGAAGGGCGGCGGCGAATGCGGGTGCGGTGGTGCGTCTGGAAAAGCTTGATGTCATGTGCGAAGTCGGTTGAAAAGTTCGGTAAGTTGCGCAGCGAATCGTGCCACATCCGGCGCAGTGGGGGGAATCTTGCCAAATCGATGCGTGGCGTAAAACTCTGCGATATCTGCAATCGCCTCGCCATGCTGTGGCCGGGCGGCAGCTATTCTTTTGGCATAATTGCCAGGGCTTTCCCACGGCTCGCGCGGCAAACCCAGGCGTGCCATTCTGCGGCAGAAGCGCTGCCAATTGCGGTCGAAGGCATCGAGCCTGCGACGCTTCGGGAAATGCCGCCAGACGAGCCACAGCAGCCAGAGCCCGGCGCTGCTCGCCATCAACGAGGCGAGCAATTTCCAGTCCGGGTTCGAGATGCCGAGACGCTGCATGAGTTCCATCTGGCGTTGCGCATTGTAGCCGAGTACCCATTGGTTCCAGGCGTTGCCGATGGCTTCCCAGCGATAGCGCAGTGCGCGCAACCAGGCAAGGTTATTGCGCATGGAAAGCGGCAGGGCATCGGTCGATGGCAGTGCGCTCGCCACGCCGTCTTCGATACGTTGCGGAAAGCTCTCCGCCGTGGGATCGACGCGTACCCAGCCACGCTCGCTTAGCCACACTTCCGCCCAGGCATGCGCGTCGGATTGGCGGATCACGAGCGTGCCATCGACGGGGTTGAACTCACCGCCCTGGTAGCCTGTCACCACCCGCGCCGGCACGCCCGCCGCGCGCATCAGTACGACGAATGCGGCAGCGAAGTGTTCGCAGAAACCGCTATGCGTTGTGAATAGAAAATCGTCGACGTTGTCGCGTCCCAGCGGCGGTGGCGAAAGGGTGTATTGCAGACGATCCTTGCGCATGAAATCGATGGCAGCCTTCACCCGTTGTGCAGGCTCCGGCGCGGCCGCCGCAATCTGAGCACCGCGATCGACGGCGCGCGGATTGAAGCCTTGTGGCAATTGCAGCGCGGCCTGCAGCACCCACGGATTTTCATCCATGCCGACCAGCACGTCGGGGCTCGATTGCACGTTGTAGCGCATGCGTTTGCGCACGGCTTGCGTCGCAACCAGGGCGAAGTCGCCGCCGAAGAGCCCGGTCTCACTGGCGGTGGGGAAGTCCAAAGCGAGCAGCCAGCGCTGGTTGTGCGCTTCCATCGTCAAGGTGTAATTCCACGAGCGGCCGGCAGCCTGATAAGCCGGCGTGGCGCTGGCTGGCACAACGAATCGTCGCCAATCGCTGCCATCGAATCGCGTCAGCACCGGGCCGCGCCAGTAACGCTCGGCGGGCGGCGGCAGTGCACCGTGGAAAGCCGCGCGGAAGGCGATGTCGCCGGATGGGATGAGCTGGCTGATACTCCCATTTGTCATATGATCGGAGAGGCCCGTCTGAGCGCTGTAGGCATCGATCGGCAAACCCCACAACGGCCCGTCGACGCGCGGGAACAATACGAACAAGGCCAGCATGAGTGGCACGCCTTGCGCCAGCAGGCGTAGCGACTGGCTCAGCGAGCCGAGGACGGGCAGCGAGACGCGTTGCAGGCGCGCGGCGGCGGCGATGCTGCCGACGGTGGCCAGCGCCGCGCCGAAACCGATCAGCGCCGATTGCTCATGCAGGAACATGCCGACGATAAGAAAGAAGTTGAGCAGCAAGGCAGCGCGTACATCGCGTGTGTTGCGTGTCTCCAGCAACTTTAGCGGCAGCAGCAGGGACAGCAGGGCGAGGCCGGGCAGACGGCCGACGGGGTTGCCGTAAGCAAGCACGATGGCGCCCAATCCGATAAATGCCAACGGCATCAACAACCAGCCCGCTGGCGCGGGGCGGTCTTGCCAGGCCAGCGCACTGCGCCAAAAGATCAGCACAGCACACAAGGCGCTCAGATACCAGGGCTGGAAAAGTGTGTATGGCCACAGCGTGATGGCGGCCTGTGCGCACAATTGCAGCGCCAGCGCTCGCGGGATGCGCGGCGATGCGATGCGTTCCCCTTGAGGGTTCATCGTTCATCCCCTCCGAACAGCGCGAGACGCTCCAGGCAGGCACGGTAGTGCGCATCGCCGTGCGCGGGTCCAACGCCTGCGCCGGGCAACTCCAGCGTGACACGCGCATTGGCTGCCCGCGCCTGTAGCAGCCATTGGGTGAGCTGCGACAGGCGTGCCTCGGTGTCCAGCGTATTGGGCAGTTGCGTCCAGCTCAACAGCCAGTCTTCACTATCGTAGGCGTCGAACTGCTTGACGAGCAAAGCGCCGTCGCGTGCCGCGCGGCGCCAGGCAACGCGACTTGGCGAATCGGAACTGCGATAGTCGCGCAGGCCGGCAAACTCTTCATCGGCGAAATGCCGCGTGGGTTGCGCGTTCTGCGCATTCATGCTGTTGGCATGTGGCATCGGCAGCTCGCCCATTGGCTGCGGATAGACCAGCAGCGGTGCGTCGGGTTCGACATAACTCCAGGCACGCACCCAGCCGAGCGGGAAAACCGTTTCGATGGTCAGCCGCCCTGGCCGCATGGTGCCGCGTCGTAGCGCCGGTATCACCATACGCTCGTAGCGTGAATGGCTATCGATGGTATCGGCGCTGAGCAGCAGGCGCCCGTCATCCGCGCGTATTTGAATGGCATGACGAACGTAGGGATTGCGACTGCCCAGCATGACCCTGAACGGCGCCACATCGCCCGCGAAACATTCGCCCTCGGCCTGCACGCTCAGCGTCAGCCCGACCAGATTGCGCCAGCTGGCAAGAATGTGCGCCACGCCGGTACCGGCGATGAGAAAAGTAAAGGCATAGCCGAGCGACAGGTTGTAGTTGATCGCGGCCAACAGCATGACGATCAGCATCACGACTACGCCGAGTCCGGCAGTGGTCGGCAGCACATAGACGCGCCGTTGCGGCAACACGATGGGTTGCGCTTCGGGGCCGGGAACGCGTTGCATCCAGCGACGCAGGCGTTGGCGGATCATCTGACGAGTCGTTTGCATGCGACCAGAATGGATGGGTTACGCCCGCGCGAGCGGGAACTCGGAGACATCGGAATCCTTGTCTTGCCTGGCATGCCACGAACGATAGGGCACGCCTTCGTAGCAGATATCGGCGCAAGAGATCGGATAAAGCGTGCCTTCGGTTTTTTCTGCAGCTTCGATAAAGCACGGTTGCATGCCCGCCAGGAATGCGGGAAACATGGCCTGGTAATGCTCCTGTGGCGACAGCCCGATATCCGCGCATAAAGCCGCTGCGACTCCGCCATAGTTCATCTTCATTCGCCAGCGTCCGGCAAATAAAAAGGTTTCGACAGCGAAGGCGAGGGTTAGATGCGGGCCGTGGTCCAATACCAGGGATTTCGCGAGTGCAAGTATGTGTTGATTGCGCTAGTCGCCATTGATAAGAGG
>JAQGMF010000037.1 GCA_028292505.1 Rhodocyclales bacterium | reverse complement strand
AACCTCTTCTAAAAATAAACGCGTTGCGCAACAACCTGGCGCACTGCCATTACAGGTGGGCGATCCTGCTCAACTCAACTCCGTACTTGTGAATGAGCGCGGGGGAGCAAAAAAATTCAAGGGCGCGCTGACGCGCGATTTCCGCGCGAAGCTTCGTCTTGCTGTGATCAGCGTGCACAAGTGATAGCTGGGTCGCCAGCGAGTTCCCGTCAGGGTCTGCCCAAACAAAACCCTTTGGGTAAGGAATGTAATCGCCTTCGAGTTCGACTCTTCGATAGTCGATAGGAAACGCCGCGTCCGCCGTCACGAACGTATCGACGCCGCCGAAAGGTGTCGATATCACCGGCACGCCGGCGCCCATCGCCTCGATCACCGTGAGGCCCAACCCTTCGGAGCGATGCGGCGACACATAGGCCGTGGCCGAGCCGATCAACGCGTGCAGTTCTGCATCGGACATCATCCGGTCGATCACCTGAATGCGCGGATCGCTCACGGCCGCTTCGTACAGCCGATCGACATCCGCGAGCTTGCGGTTTGGGTAAGTCACCTTGAAGGTCAGTCGTGCGCTGCTATCAGACGGCGGAAAGGCCTGGAGAAACGCATCGAGCAACACGCCCGGGTTTTTGCGCTCGAGAATGCTGTTCGCGTCGAAGCAATAGACAAAGTGCGACGGGCCTGCATCCTCATGAGCATCGGATTTCAAGTCTGCAAGGTAAGCCAGGTAAGGGGGCACCAGCCGCACCGGCTTGTCGGTCGACTGCCGCAATGCGCGCGCAATGAAAGGTGTCGGGGCCCAAAACTCGTGAAAGTACTTCATTGATGCTTGCCACTCGGGCCGCAGCGTCGGCAGCTCCCAATACCAGACGGCGATGTTGTACTTGCCCCGCAAAAAGTCGTCGCCCTGCGCCTTGATCATGACCGGCAGCGTGTCGCCGTTCATATGGACCAGGTTGACTTTGGCGTCGGGCAGAAACGGTGGAAAAGTGGGTGCTCCGGCAATGCTTTTTTGAATCGCAAACTCGTTTTGTTGCGCACGACAACCGAGTTTGGTGAACCCCGCGCGGCGCAGGCCGTCAAGGTATCCGCGTGCGCTGACACCTAGGCCCGACACGCGGTCGAGCGGCCCGATCACGTTAATGCCCGCTGCGGGATCCACTTTGCCGGGCGAGGGCAGCGACTCTGCTTTTTCGAACCGGACTTGGTCTGTGCTCGACAGGCGCGAGCGCAGGTTGGCCATGAGACCGCCCTGTTTGCCCAAGTGCAAAAAGTGCGTCAGCGGCTTGTCCAGCCACGCCTGCAGTGCGGTATTCGACACTAGGTAGCGGCGTGCCGAAAAGCCGCCCGATGCCTTCAGCCCGAGCGGCTCGCCGATGAGTGCGTAGTGATACAGCGCGCACACCGATCGCAGTTCCGTACTGCCGAGCTGGGAGCGATAAAAGCCCGGGTCGAAGGACGCATTGGGCCGTCGGCCTTCAGCATCGCCCAAGTTGACGTAGTGAACGATCGGCTCGAAGCCCGCGGCTTTGACATCCGAATAGGTGGCGAGGTACCAAGCCTCGTCGAACAGACCGAATTGCAGCAGCGTCAACGCCTGCTTGGCGGCACTGTGTTGGTCGGGAGCCCGCTCCATCAATGCGGCCCAGTCGAGGTTCAGGCGCGTTGCTTCGCGCTTCGCATGGTCACGCAACGCTTCCAGCATGGCGACATACGCCTCGGGCGACAACGCGGCCGTAGCCGATGAATCGGCATCTGCATCGCGATCTGCATTACCATCGAAAGTGTCTGGATCAGGCGTGTTGGTGCTCATGCTGAAACCAGCGGCAGTTCATCCGACTGCGCCTGAAAGTTCTTGCTGAAATAAGGGTCGCGCTTGACGACTCGCGACCAGCGCGTCAAAAACGCCTGCCGCTCGGGGCTGCTGTCGTGTGTTCGCTTGATGCTGGAGTTATGAAAGTGATAGAGCGTCGCGGCGCCGGTGTAGACGACGCGCAAGCCCTTGGCGATGCACTTCAGGCAAAAGTCCAGGTCGTTGTAGTCGGTGCGAAATTGCTCGTCGAAGCCACCTACCAGATCGAACACTTCTTTGCGATAGGCCATGACGGCGCCGGTTACCGCGCTGTAGTTGCGTTCGATCGACGCGAACCCGGCGTACTCGCCGCCATCGGCGGGTGCGTGATGGAACATGTGGCCCGCCGAGCCGTTAAAACCGAGCCCGATGCCCGCATGCTGCAACGTTCCATCACCGAACAAAAGGCGGCAACCGACCGCACCCACACCGGGACGTGCCGCCTGGCCGGCAAGCTCTTGAATCCAATCGGCGGAGTCCACTTCGAGGTCGTCGTTTAAAAGCAGCACGATGCCGGAGTCGACCAGCGACGTCGCGAAGTTGGCTTTATGGGCAAAGGAAAACGGTTCGCTCTTCGGGCAGGTGCGCGCGGTATGACCGTGCTGCTCGAGCAGCGTCTTGAGCTCAACATCGACGGTGCCGTCGTCGACCACGATGATCTTGTAGTGCACCGCGCTCGACTTCTCGATGATCGATCGAACGAAGTGCGTCGCGAGAACGACCTCTCCTTGCCCCGGCAGTTCGCGTCGCTGCATGCCGGTAAGGATGAGCAAGGTAATGGGCATGTCTACTGGCATCGGCCATCGAACGTGCAAGCTTCCCGCGCCCGGGCGAGCCACCACACTTGCGTCTAGTGCCTCGACTCGTACGTGCGCTTCGAGCATGTCGCGCGCCTCGCCGAGGCCAAGTGCCGAAAAGAAGCCGCCGACAGGTGCCGACAGAGATGTAGCAGCGCGGATGTAGAGCGGCTCGTCGATGTGGATGATGCGACGCGCCATCGAGGTAAGCGCCAGGTTGAGCCCATACTCGGTCGCTTCCGATTGAATGCCCGAAAGCGCTGGCGTCGCCAGCAACAGCGATTTGCGGATGGCGACAAACCGGCCCAGCATGTTCACGGACTGTTGATGCTCCGGCGACCAATCGGGCTTGTAGAACGGCAGGCCGACGTGGTCGTCGGCCATGCGATTTGCCTCGTCGGTGTAGATGATGTCGGCGGTCGGCGCGGCGCGCAGCTTTTCGCCCAGCGACTTGACGAGGTCGTCGTCGGCGACGTCGCCTTGCGACAGCAGGCCGATGAAGGAGGTCGTCGCCTGAATTGCGGCCTGCTTCAAAAAACGGGCTTCATCGAGGGGCTTGGGGCTGGTGAATCGGCGCACGCGCCAATCGATCTCGAGCCACCGGCCCAATTCGTCCGCCGAATCTTCGTCGCTGCAGAGCAGCAACTCCCAGTCTGGATCGGTCTGACGCAGCACGGACTGCACAGTGCGCTCCAGTGCGGCTGTGTCGCGGCGTTGAATAGGCACAATGAAGCAGACGGACACTGCGCTCTGACGCATTTGATTCAGATCCACGACATGTTCAAGCGCCTCGTCGCCTGGCGTCTTGTTCCGCCGGATGAATTCGACATCGAAGCCTTCGGGTCGCTCGAGCATCAGCAGGTTGGCATCTGCCAACACTGGATGGAGGTCGCTAGGCGCGTTCGAGCCTTCGGCACGCGACTCCCACACCGTGCTCAACGTCCGCGATGGATCGCTGGTCCTGCGCAATTTTTGCAGGCGCGCATAGGCACCGGGTGCATGCTGAGCCAGCAGCATGCGAACCTGACGCTTGAGGGCCGAGCGGAATGGTTTCTTAGTCGACACTGAAAGTCCGCTTTCCGGAGAGGCGCTAGTCCTCAATTAAACGGCCATGCTCCAGCCGGACGACGCGATTGCATTCTTTGGCGATCAGGTCCGGCGAATGCGAAGCGAGGATCAAAATCCCCGACCCCTCGACCATGTCCTTCATTCGCCGCTCGGCTTTTTCGGTGAACTCAGCGTCTCCGACGGAAAGCCATTCATCCATCAGCAGAATATCGGCTTTGACGCTGGTCGAAATTGAAAATGCTAACCGCATCATCATGCCGGTCGAGTAGGTGCGAACCGGCATGGCAAGGTAGTCGCCCAGCCCGCTGAACTCCGAAATATCGGGCAAGAGTTTGTCGACATCTTTCTTGCTGAGACCCATTACCAGGCCGCGCAGCATGATGTTCTCCAAGCCGGTGGCATCGGCTTCGATGCCAAGAGAAGGATCGATCAGGCTGGCGACCGACCCGACACGGCTGAACTCTCCGGAAGACGGCTCATAGATACCTGCAAGTGTGCGCAGCAACGTCGATTTGCCGGCGCCGTTGTGCCCGATTAGTCCGAGCCGGTCGCCGCTTTTGAGTTCGAGGCTAATGCAGCTCAGCGCCTGCACGACCGCAACGCCTGTCTCTTTGCCGAAGCGCCCGCCGGTGACCGAGGCCGCCAGCGTCTTCTTGAATGAATTGGCACCTGCGCCGTAGATCGGGAAATTGACGGAAACGTTCTTGAGGGAAATGGATGCCATGGACTAGAGCCAGTAAACGACGCGCCGACGGTATTTGGCGAAGAGCAGGGCAGCGGCAACCACGCAAAACGCTGTCCAGCCAAGGATGCCGTACCAGTTGAACATAGGGGCCACATTGCCCATCAGCGGGGCGCGCAGCAGTTCGAGCATCTGGGCCATCGGGTTCCACAAGATGTATTTTGCGCGGCCGGGCAGGCTTTCAGGAAGCCAGAAGACAGGCGTCAAGAACATCGCCATCTGCATCACGCTGGTGACGATTTGGGCCACATCTCGAAACCGCGTACAGATCAAGCCGAGCAGCAAGCCCAGGGCATGCGCATTGATTAAGAGCAGCAAAAACGCAGGGATCACCAGCAAGGCAGATGACTTGAGTGAGATCCCCGCCCAGATGGCGACAGGGATGTACAAAACGATTTGGTGCCCAAACTGAATCAGGTTTCGCGACATGCTCCGCCAGACAAAAAGGCTGATCGGAAAGTAGCCTTGCTTGAGATAGTTGGCCGAGGCGATGAAGGCGTTGCAGGAGTCCGACACCATGCTGGAAAAGAAGGTCCAGAAGATGATGCCGAGTGCCAAAAACGGAAAGAACTTCGACAGCTCGGTGCCGAACAACGATGCATACAGCGGGCCCATACCGCCGATCATCAAGCCCATGCTCAGCGTCAGCCAGAACGGCCCGAGCATCGAGCGCCGGTAGCGCAAAACGATGTCGAACCACGCCAGCGTCCACCAGATGTCGGTGCGGCGGGTTCCTTCCCACCAATCGGCCCAGGCGCTGCGATGCAGGTTTGAATGTGCCTGGCTCATGCGCGCCCGTAGGTGTCTGCGAGACGAACGATGTCGTCTTCGCCGAGGTAGCCGCCGCATTGCACTTCAATGAGCACGAGTTCGTTTTTGCCGATGTTCGTCAATCGATGTTTTTCTTTCAATGGGATGTAGCGGTATTGGCCGGGCAATGTTTCGTGCTCGACATCGCCCACCTGGACGATCGCTTTGCCTTGTACCACCACCCAGTGCTCGGCCCGTTGATGGTGATATTGGAGCGACAGCGATTCGCCAGGCTTGACCGTGATGCGCTTGACCTTGTAGCCGTCTTCTTCTTTCAGAGAAGCATACGTGCCCCAGGGACGGTGCACGACGGCAGGCAGATGGACCGTGTCGTGTTTGCGCGACTTGAGCGCATCGACGACTTGCTTCACCTTTTGCGCACTGTCTTTGTGGGTGATCAGCAATGCATCGGGCGTGTCGACGATCACGAGATCGCGAACGCCCAGCAGGGCCACCACCTTCGGCCCGTGGCTGTCGATTTGCACGTGGGTCCCGGTGGTGTCGATGGCGATCGCGTCGAACGGGATGGTGTTGCCGCTGGCATCGGCCGTGTGGGCATTGGCCACCGACGGCCATGTGCCGACATCGCTCCAACTGAACTTGGCGGGCACCACGTGGACGTTGTCGGCGCGCTCCATGACGGCATAGTCGATGCTGATGTCCGGCTGCAGCCCGAAGGCGTGCAGGTCGAACTGAATGGCATTGCCGGTCGCGGTCGAGGTGTCGAGCGCGTGCCTTGCTGCAGCCAAAAGCTGGGGCGAGTATTTTTCGAAGGCGGCGACGATGGCGTCGGCCGTAAAGCAGAACATGCCGCTGTTCCAGTAGTAGCGCCCGGTCGCAAGATATTCCTGCGCGGTCGGCAGGTCGGGCTTTTCGACGAAGCGTTTCGCCAACTGGCTATCGCGCGATACCTTGTCGACTTCGATGTAGCCGAAGCCGGTGTCGGGCGTCGTCGGGCTCACGCCGAAGACCACGAGTGCACCTTTCTCGGCAAGGCGAAATGCCTGGCTCGCGC
>JAQGMF010000035.1 GCA_028292505.1 Rhodocyclales bacterium | reverse complement strand
CGACGAGTGACGCCTGCCACGCGAAGCGAATCGAAAAACTGTCGCCGATAACGAGCACGTCGGCCGTCGAGACGGGGGAATCGACCAAGTTCGCTGCATCGAACTTTGGAGCGGGCGTAAGCGCCGCAAACTCAGCCTCGGAGATCCGCCCGATGCGTGTCAGGTCGCCGTAGGCGACAGGTGTGAGCAGGGTGATCCAGAGAAACGCAAAGCAGACGACAAAGCCGACGCCATAGATGCGAAGCCACAAAACGCCAGGCTTCATGGCTAGAACTGAAAATACAGGAAGGGACTGTAGGTGCCCAGCCGTGATACGCAGAGGCCCAACAGAATGACGGTGCCGAGCGCAGTCAGGGCAGGCGCGATGCGTGCGAGCACCTCGCGATGTGCGATGGCACCTGGCAGCGGGATCCACCGATCGAGCGAGATCGTCGGCGGCAATGCCAGGCAGATGAACATGCCGAGCAACAGCGTCTGGAAAAATTCCGGCTTGCGGAACGGCACCACGAACTCCGCAAAGGCGCTGACCGGGGCGCCATGGAAGCCCAGCATGCCTTTGTAGATCTCGATTGCCGCATTCATGCTTTCTGCGCGAAACACCACCCAGGCCACCATGACGCACATGAAGGTCAGGAGCCAGCCGAGTACGTGTGCCAGTCGACCGCTGGACGTTTTGCCATGGCGCACCTTGCTGTTCCAAAGGTGGTTGATGACGAGGAAGGCGCCGTGCAGCGCGCCCCATATCACGAACGTCCATGCCGCGCCGTGCCAGAGGCCGCCCAGCAACATGGTCATGAAGAGATTGAAGTAGCGGCGGCCGGGGCCTTTTCGATTGCCGCCCAGCGGTATGTAGAGATAGTCGCGCAGAAATGTCGACAACGAGATGTGCCAGCGGCGCCAGAACTCTATGATGTTCGTCGACTTGTACGGCGAGCGGAAATTCAAAGGCAGTTGTACGCCCAGGCAAAGCGACAAGCCGACGGCCATGTCGGAATAGCCGGAGAAGTCGAAGTAGATCTGCAGGGTGTACGCAAGCACGCCCAGCCACGAGGTGTACAGGGAAGGCAAGACGCCGGTATGCACGCCGTTGAACACCATGTCGGCATACTGGCCCAGGCGGTCTGCGATCAGAAGCTTCTTGGCGAGCCCGAAGGTGAAGATCGCGATGCCCAGCGCGAGCTTGTTGCTGTCCGCGCGATAGGTCGACGGGTTGGCGAACTGCGGCATCATCTGCGCGTGATGCAGCACCGGCCCGGCCACCAGATGCGGAAAGTACGTCACGAACAGAAGGTAGGGAATGAAGCGGCGCTCTTTCACTTTTCCTTGCCAGCAATCGACCAGGAAAGCGATCTGCGTGAACGTGTAGAACGAGATGCCGATTGGCAAAGCGAGGTGTAGTAACGGCAGTGGTGTCGCGCCACCGGCTTGCAGGCCGGCGTTGACGTTTTCTACGAAGAAATTGGCGTACTTGAAGACGGCCAGCACTCCCAGATTGATCGTGAGCGCCACGATCAGCGTACGCTTGCGGGCGGCGTCGCTGCGGCCAGGTTCGGGTGTCAGACGCTGCGCGATCCAGTAGTTGAAGCAGATCGATGCAAGCAGCAGCGGCAGCGCCTTGACGCTCCACCAACCATAAAAGAACAGGGACGCCAGCGCCAGGAAGCCGGCCGCTGCGCGCGCGTTCCGGTGACCGATCAGGAAGAAGCCGATCAATACCAGCGGAAAGAAGAAAAAGATGAACGCGTACGAATTAAAAAGCATCGAGAGATCAGGCTGACGTCGTAAGACTCTTCGCGGGTCTTATAAGTTCGTGGTAGCTCGGTGCCGAGCGTGGTCGCGAATTATCGCGTAGGCGGCCCGGCCCAACGATTCACCAGTGCGCGCACTTCTTCGGCAAGTTGGTCAAACGACTTTCCGACATTGAAGATGACCGCGTCACCGGCTTTCAATCGCGTGCTTCTGCTGGCTTGCAGGGCCAGCACCGAGAGCGTCATCTCTTCGGTCCAGTTTGAACGGGCCATGACGCGCGCCACCTGAACGTCAGCCGTGGCGTCGACCACCAGCACGCGATCGACCTCTTGACGCCAGCGGCCCGATTCGACCAGAAGCGGCACGTCGAATACGACCAGGGAGCCCACGGCGGCTGCCGCTTGAAGGTCGCATTCGGCGCCGATCATCGGGTGCAGAATCGCCTCGAGTTTGGCCTTTTGATGGGGGTTTTCGAAAACCATCGACCGCATACGCGCGCGGTCGAGCGAGCCATCCGGCGCAATGACGGCATTGCCGAACGCCGCGCTGATGGGCTCCATGGCTGCGCCGGAAGGCAACGTCAAAGCGCGCGCTATGGCGTCGGTGTCCACCAACACCGCGCCGCATTCGACGAGCATGGCTGCAACCGTGCTCTTGCCGCTGCCGATTCCGCCGGTAAGGCCAAGGCGTTGCATCTGCGATTCCGCGGTGTCTCAGGTCGCCCCGAACGGAAATGCAAAGGGAAAATGCTGGCGGACCTCGATCGGACCGATGACGAGACAGAGCAAGCCTGCGCCCGCAAGGAAAGGACCGAACGAAATAGGAATGTCCTTGTGCGCGATTCGGCCCGCCCAAAGAAGGATCGCACCCAGAATGGCGCCGACGATCGACGACATGAGGATGATTGCGATCAGATAGTCGGAGCCAAGCCAGGCGCCGAGCGCGGCCAACAGCTTGAAGTCTCCGTAACCCATGCCTTCTTTGCCCGTCGCGAGGCGGTAGGCGTGGTAGACCAGCCAGAGGCTAAGGTAACCCAGCGCGGCGCCCCACACGGCGGCTGGCAAGGATGTCCCGGTCACCCCCAGCGCCGCACCCAGCAGCCCAAGCCACAGCAGAACGTAGTTGAGCGAATCCGGCAGCAACTGCGTGTCGAGATCAATGAGAAATTGACACACCAGCAAGGCTGCAAAGGCCGCCCAGAACGCTCCAGTGAGCGTGATGCCGAAACGGTATGCGCACAATGCAAAAAGCGCACCGGTCGCGATCTCGACGATCGGGTAACGGACGCTGATGGACGTCTTGCATTGGGAGCATCGTCCGCGAAGCGCCAGGTAGCTGATCACGGGGATGTTTTCGTACCAGCGAATCGCGTGACCGCAGACGCCACAGCGCGAAGCGGGTTTTGCCAGATCGAGCCCGGGGTGTGCATCGAGCGCAACCCGTGCCTCAGCCGCGCTGGCCTCGAGGTTGGCTGGCGCCGATACCTTGGCGCCGAAAACCTGCGTCCAGAGAGAGGGGCCTTCGGGCGGACGGAGCAGGCCTCCGATGGACTCGTCGAGCCAACCGCGCAACATCATCACCGGCAGCCGGTAAATCACGACATTGAGAAAACTGCCGATCACAAGCCCCAACACGCCGGCCAACGCGGCGTCGACCCCCTGCGACACCAGCATCAGACGACCTGGCCGAGCTTGAAGATGGGCAGGTACATGGAAACCACGATGCCGCCGATGATGACGCCCAGGAACACGATGATGATTGGTTCCATCAGGCTCGACAGGCCTGCAACCATGTCGTCCACCTCGGATTCGAAAAAATCGGCCGCTTTGCCGAGCATGTGATCGATGGAACCTGATTCCTCACCGATCGCGGTCATCTGAATCACCATCGATGGAAACAAGTTGGCATTTGTCATGGCGCTTGTAAGGCTGGTGCCAGTCGAAACTTCTTGCTGAATCTTGACGGTGGCGTCTGCGTAGACCGAGTTGCCCGAAGCACCACCTACCGAGTCGAGCGCTTCGACCAAAGGCACACCGGCTGCAAACATTGTCGACAGTGTTCGGGTCCAACGCGCCACGCATGATTTTTCGATCAAAGACCCAAAAATAGGCAACTTCAACAGTATGCGGTCCATGACTTTTTGAACGCGCTCATTGCGCTTCCAAGCCTGCATGAAAAAGTACAGGCCGCCGCCAATGACGCCGAAGATGAGCCACCAATACGCCACGAAAAACTCGCTGATGGCCATAACAATCAGCGTTGGCGCAGGGAGATCGGCACCGAACGAGCTGAAAACTTGCTTGAATGCAGGAATCACAAAAATCATGATGATCGCAACCACCACAAAGGCAACGACCACGACCGAAATGGGGTACATCAAGGCTGATTTGATCTTCGACTTGATGCCTTCCGTCTTTTCCATGTACGTCGCGAGCCGATCGAGCAACTCTTCCAGAATACCGGCCGCCTCACCGGCCTCGACCAGATTGCAATAGAGATTGTCGAAGTACTTCGGAAATTTGCGAAACGCTGCGGACAGCGAAGTACCGGTTTCGACATCGCTTCGAATGTCGTTCAGCAGCTTAGAGACACTGGCATTGGCATTGCCCCGCCCCACGATATCGAACGCTTGCAGAAGCGGCACGCCGGCTTTCATCATCGTGGCGAGCTGGCGCGTGAAGATGGCGATATCTTTCGGTTTGATCGCCTTGCCGGATCGCATCCG
>JAQGMF010000007.1 GCA_028292505.1 Rhodocyclales bacterium | reverse complement strand
CTCGAAATTGCCGCCAGAAATTGTCGTGATGGTCGCCGTCGCACTGCCGCCGCCCGCATACACATCATCGGCCGCTGTCACATTGGCCGTGCCGGTATTGCTGCCGACAGGAATAGTGATCGTCGCGCCGTTGGAAAGCGTTGCTACAACCGGCGAGCCGGTGACCATTGCAGGCAGCGTAACGGTATAGGTGATCGTGCCGCCTTCGACGACGCTCGGTGTCGCGCTGAGCGCGGCTGTCACTGTATCAATGGTATCGGGGACGCTTGTTGCAGCAGGAGCTGCGTTGACTACAAGGTTCTCGAAACCGCCGCCTGTGGCCGTAACAATCGCAGCACTGACGGTTCCTGCATCGACATACACATCATCGCCCGGCGCTGCGACGGCGACATTGCCAGTTAGTGCGCCCGTCGCGATGGTAATGACAGCGCCATTATCGAGCGTGACCGTGACGGGCGATGCGGCAGCACTCGTCAGTGTGGCGGTGTAAGTGATCGAGCCGCCTTCGGCAACGGTTGGCGTGGCTGCAAGCGAGACAGTCGTCGCATCGCTGTCGTCGGTGAGCGTGCTTGTCGCAGGTGCACTACTGGCAACGAGGTGCTCGAAATTGCCACCAGAAATTGTCGTGATGGTCGCCGTCGCACTGCCGCCGCCCGCATACACATCATCGGCCGCTGTCACATTGGCCGTGCCGGTATTGCTACCAACCGGGATGGTGATCGTCGCGCCGTTGGAAAGCGTTGCCACAACCGGCGAGCCGGTGACCATTGCAGGCAGCGTAACGGTATAGGTGATCGTGCCGCCTTCGACGACGCTCGGTGTCGCACTGAGCGTGGCTGTCACCGTGTCAATCGTGTCGGGAATATTTGTTGTTACAGGCGTGGCGTTGACCACAAGGTTCTCGAAACCGCCGCCCGTGGCCGTAGCAATCGCGGCGCTGACGGGTGCTGCATCGACATACACATCGTCGCCCGGCGCCGCGACCGCGACATTGCCAGTTAGAGCGCCCGCTGCGATGGTAATGACAGCGCCATTATTTAGCGTGACGGTAACCGGCGACGCGGCGGCACTTGTCAGTGTGGCGGTGTAAGTGATCGAACCGCCTTCGGCAACGGTCGGTGTTGCGGAAAGCGAGACTGTGGTCGTGTCAATGGTATCGGGGACGTTTGTTGTCGCAGGCGTTGCATTGACTACAAGGTTCTCAAAACCGCCGCCCGTGGCGCCGGCAATCTTGGCACTGACGGGCGCAGCATCGACATACACATCATCGCCCGGCGCCGCGACCGCGACATTGCCAGTCAGAGCGCCCGTCGCGATGGTAATGACAGCGCCATTATCGAGCGTGACGGTAACCGGCGATGCGGCAGCACTCGTCAGCGTAGCGGTGTAAGTGATCGAGCCGCCTTCGGCAACGGTCGGCGTTGCGGAAAGCGAGACGGTCGTTGTGTCGCTGTCATCGGTGATTGTCGTGGCCGCTGGCGTGCTGCTGGCCACGAGATGTTCGAAGTTGCCGCCGGAAATGCCGGTGATGCTAGCTGTTGCACTGCCGCCGCCAGCATACACATTGTCTCCAGCAGGCACACTGGCTGTGCCTGTATTGCTGCCGACGGGAATAGTGATCGTCAGGCCATTCGAGAGTGTTGCAACGACTGCGGAGCCCGTCACGTTTACAGGCAGGTTAACCGTGTAAGTGATCGAGCCACCTTCGACGACACTCGGTGTCGCGCCGAGCGTGGCCGTGACTGTGTCAATCGTGTCGGGAATATTTGTTGTTACAGGCGTGGCATTGACCACAAGGTTCTCGAAACCGCCACCGGTGGCCGTGGTAATCGCAGCGCTGACGGGTGCTGCATCGACATACACATCATCGCCCGGCGCCGCGACTGCGACATTGCCGGTCAGAGCACCCGCGGCGATGGTAATGACAGCGCCATTATCGAGCGTGACTGTGACGGGCGATGCGGCAGCACTCGTCAGCGTGGCGGTGTAAGTGATCGAGCCGCCTTCGGCAACGGTCGGTGTTGCGGAAAGCGATACCGTTGTCGCATCGCTGTCGTCGGTGACGGAAGTCGTCGCGGTGCTGCTGGTGTCGAGCGCCTCGAAGTTACCACCCGTATGCGAGGTGATACTGACAGGCACGGCCGTGCTGCCTTGCGTATAGACGTCGTCAGTGCGCGCAACGATCGGTGCACTGGTCCCGGTGCTACTGCCGACCGGGATGGTGATTGTTGTGCCGTTGGACAGCGTCAGCACCAGTGGACTGCCGGTGACCGCGTGGTCGACGCTGGCGGAATAGGTGATGGTGCCGGCTTCGATGGCGGTGGCGGGGGCGCTCAACGTAACCGTGGTGGTGTTGACCGTGTCGTTGATGGTGGTCGATGCCGGTGTCGTATCGGGCACCAGATTTTCAAAACCACCGCCGCTTGCGCTGACGATGGCAGTGGTAACGGGTACGCTATTGACATATACATCGTCTGCCGGTGCGGCAACCGTGACCGTGCCACTGACGGCGCCGGGGGCGATCGTGATGTGGGCGCCGTTGGACAGTGCAACGGTGACGGGTGTTGCGGCCGGGTTGCTGAGCGTGGCGGTGTAAACGATATTGCCGCCTTCAGTTGCCGAGGGTGTTGCAGCCAGGGTGACCGTCGTTGTGTCGGCATCGTCGTTCACCACCGTCGTGACGGGTGAGCCCGCTTCATACGTGCTGAACGTACCGCCCGTTGCCGAGGTAATGCTCGCCGTGATCGATTGGGGGCCCTCGATGTAAACATCGTCGCTGCGAACAGGAACCGGCGTGCTGCTGGCGCTGCTGGCGCCGACAGGAATTGTGATCGTCGTGCCCGAGCTGAGTGTGATGACGAGCGGAGTGCCGCTGACCGGCGCGCCGGCACTGACCGTGTAAACGATGCTGCCACCCTCGCTGATCGTACCGCCAGAAGTGCTGAGCACTAGACTATCCGGCGCGGGGGGGGGAGTGGGCGTAAGGGCTTGTTGCTGCAGTACTGGATCAGCGCCATGCGGTGGCAGAAGTTCGGTCTGGGTGCTGCCCGAAGTGGCATCGAAAGTCGTCGCGGTGACACCTTCGGTGATACGCAACAGACGCACAAAGCCATGGCCACTGTCCTGGCCGCCAGCGATCAATCCGGCCTCGGCGGGGTCAACGATAGCGAACGGATCCTGGCCGGCATTCAAAGCCGCGATGACGCGTTCTGCATCGGTGCCGAGCGGCAGGATCGCTGCTTCGGATCGATCTGGCGCGCTTTGGCTCAATACGTCCTGATCTGCGAGCAGGGTGCGATCCGGGCCGATGTCCAGTACCGCGCCGTTCGGCCGCGCGAGTTCGACGTGGGCATTGTGGTCCGTGACGATGACGTCGCCGGGGTTGATGTGATCACCCACCTTGAGCACGATCATCTTGCCATCGGGCAGCCTCAGCCAGGCATTGCCCTCGATGTGTTGAACGGTGCCTTGCAACTGCGGATTATTCATTTCAGCCATGGTGACTCCAGCGGGAAGCGCGGATCAAATATTTGGGCGGGACCGGATTCGGACGGAGTCCCACCACTTTTAACGTCTATGGCAGGAGAGACTAAAGACATGCACGCGGCGGCGCATCGTACCCAGGTACAGGTAGGGTTTAAATCCGGGGGAAAAGGGCGGTGCGGGCGTGATTTTCATCACGCTCGATCGTGATGGACGGCCTCAACTCCGTTATTCCCGCGCAGGCGGGAATGACGTTGTCTTTGCGAAGGGCAGTTTTTTATTTGACGCCGTGCACCCTGAGCGCCAGTTGCAGGCGATCGGCAATGTCGAGTTTTTCGAAGATGGAGGTAAGGTGCGCCTTGACGGTGCGCTCGGTAATGCCGAGGACTTCGGCGATACCCAGATTGGATGCGCCTTGCGCCGCCATGGTGGCGACCTCGACTTCGCGTTCGGTGAGTGCCTTGCGCCACGCATCGCTTGTCGGCGCGGCGCTCTTGCCCAGGTTCTGGCTGACGCCGCGCAGCAAGCGTGTGAGCAGGCTGCGGCCGACCCACAGCTCACCACTGGCGACCACTTCGACGACTTGCCGCAGCGTGGCTTCGTTGGCGTAGGCGTTGCAGTATCCAGAGGCGCCGGAATCCATTGCGAGTATGCCTTCGTCATCGCGCGGCTCGCTGCTGAGGACGATGATGGACAGGTGGCCCGCCCAGGCGCGCCAGCGCGTGTCATTCCAGTCCGGTCGCTGCGCATGCGCGCTGTCGATCATCACCAGGCTGCCAACGGGCAGGTTGTCGAGTTCGACGGGATTCGTCAGGCGCTTGGCATGCCAGTGGGCGTCGCCCAGCGTACCCATTTCGCGGATGCGATGGAACACTGTTTCGTCTGCCGTGAAGATATGCAGCGAGGGGCTGTCGAGACGACGCATCATCTTTCCGTCAGCGCCGTTGCTCGGGCTCTGAGCACGGGTTTGAGCAAGTAGGAGAGGATGGATTTCTTGCCGGTCAGAATGTCGACTTCCGCGACCATGCCGGGAATGATCGGCAGCTTCTGCTTGCCCAGCTGCGTGGTCACCGTGCGCACGCGCACGATGTAAAACGCATTGCCCTTTTCATCGGTGATGGTGTCCGCGCCGATGTGTTCGAGCTTGGCGTCCAGCCCGCCATAAATGGAGAAATCGTAGGCGGTGAACTTGACCAGCGCGGGCTGTCCGGGGCGCAAGAAGGCAATGTCGCGCGGCGATACGCGGGCTTCGAGCAGCAGGGCATCGTCGCTCGGCACGATAGCGATTACCTCCTTGCCGGGCTGCACGACGCCGCCCACTGTGTTGACCAGTAACTGCTTGACGGTGCCGTTGACCGGCGAGCGGATATCGGTCTGCTTGACGCGGTCAGCCAAGCCGACGCTGCCTTCGCTGAGACGCGAAAGTTTTGCAACAGTGTCGGAGAGTTCGGTGCGCGCCTGGTTGCGAAAAGTCAGTTCGACTTCCTGGATCTTGCGTTGCGCTTCGGCCATTGCCGATTCGATGCGCGGAATCTGTGCGCTGGCCGAATCGCGTTCGCCCTTGTAGCGCGCCACGTCGCGTTCCAGGCGCAACAATTCGACTTCGGAAACGGCGCCGGTCTTGAACAGCGGGCGCGTCTTGTCGAGCTCCGCCTGTGTCAGATCAAGGCTCTGCGACGAGC
Source organism: Rhodocyclales bacterium (assembly GCA_028292505.1). GTDB lineage: Bacteria > Pseudomonadota > Gammaproteobacteria > Burkholderiales > Rhodocyclaceae > Viridibacterium. The sequence goes on along the minus strand of JAQGMF010000007.1, from coordinate 56,543 downwards.
TGTCGCGTCGCACTTTCATCTCGGCCAGTTCCTGACCGCGTTGCGTCAACTGCTGGCGTGCGATGCCGATATTGGCTTCCAGTTCCGAACGCTTGGATTCGTACAGGAAGCGCTCCTGGTTTACGTTTTCCGGCGCTTGCGACTGCACGTCGGGGGGCGCCACGAAAGGCTTGCCTTCGGCCAGTGCGCGCAGGCGTGAGGCCTTGGCCTGCAGCGACAGGTAGTCGGCCCGGTTTTCATTCAGCGAAGAAATGGAACGTGTCGGATCGATCTTTAGCAGCACATCGCCAGCCTTGACCACCTGACCTTCCGCGACGCGGATTTCCTCGACGATGCCGCCGTCCAGACTCTGCAGGATCTGCACCTGCCGCGATGGGATGACCTTGCCTTCACCGCGTGTGACTTCGTCGAGCTGGGCCAGCGCCGCCCAGACGATCAGCGCCAGCAGGAACAGCCCGGCTGTCCATACCGCAAGGCGCGCGCCACGTGGTGTTTGTTCGTTGATGGCCCAGTTGGCGTCGGCCTCGAAATCGTCTTCGGCGTAGCTGGCCATCTGCTCTGTCCGCGACATGAATTTGTCATAAGCGGAAGAGAAGCGTAGGTAGATGCTCTGAAAAATGTTCATGCCGCTCTCCCGATACGGCCATGTTGCAAGGCCTCGACGACCTGTGCTTTCGGTCCGTCGGCCACGATGGTGCCGCTGTCGACGACGATCAGGCGATCCACCATGTCCAGCAGCGAGGTGCGGTGAGTGACGAGCACAACGGTCTTGCGCACGGCGAAATTGCGCAGGCGCTGTTTGAGCTGTTCCTCACTCTGGTGGTCCATGCTGGCGCTGGGCTCGTCGAGTAGCAGGATGGGCGGGTCGGTGATCATGGCGCGTGCAATCGCCACGGTCTGGCGCTGGCCGCCAGAGAGCGACTCGCCACGCTCGCCGATGAGCATGTCGAAGCCCTGCGGATGCGCGTTGGCGAATTCCGATACACCGGCCAGCTCCGCCGCCGCGAGTATGGTGCTGTCATCGGCGAACGGGGCGCCCATGGCGATGTTGTATTTGAGCGAGCCATAGAACAGCGTCACGTCTTGCGGCACGAAGCCGATAGCGCGGCGCAGTTCGGCCGGGTCGATCTGGCGCGCGTCCACGCCGTCGATGAGGACGGCACCTTCGGTCGGCTGGTACAGGCCAAGGATGAGTTTTTCCAGCGTCGTCTTGCCCGAACCGATGCGACCGATGATGCCGACCTTCTCACCGGCCTTGATCTTGAACGAGACCTTGCGCAACACTTTCTGGTCGCGGCCCGGATAGGCGAAAGCCACGTCCTTGAATTCGATGTCGCCCTGAAATTGCGGTCGGTGCACGAAGGGCGCATCGTCGGGGCGCTCGACGGGGAGCTTCATCTGCGACTCCAGCGAGGTCATGCCGGTACGCGCCCCCTGGAACTGCATCATCAGGCCCGCCACCTGGCCCAGCGGTGCCAGCGCGCGGCCCGACAACATGCTCGAGGCGATGATGGCACCCATGGTGATCTTGCCATCCGACAGCAGATATACACCTGTCATGATGGTGGTGATGTTGACCAGTTGCGAAATCGTTTGCGAAAAATTCACCGTGCCCGAAGAGAGCAGGCGGGTGCGATTGCTGACTTGCGCGATGAACTGCGTGGCGCGCTCCCAACGGCGTTGGAACTCGCCTTCGGCGCCCAACGTCTTGATGGTCTCCAGCCCGACCAGACTCTCGATGAGCGTGGCATTGCGCTGTGCGCTGGCGCGATAGGTTGTCTCGGTCAGCTCGTGCATTTTCGCTTGCGTAATCCACGCCGTGCCGACCACCAGCACCATGCCGACCAGGGCCGGTATGGACATCCACGGTGAGATCCAGATCAGCACGAATAGGAAGATCAGCACGAAGGGCAGGTCGATGAGGGCCGTGACCGTTGCCGACGCCACGAAATCGCGCACGCCTTCAAAGGCTTTCAGGTTGGCCGCAAACGAGCCGACGGATACAGGCCGCGACGAGAGTCTGACGCCGAGCACGCGTTCCATGATCAGTGCCGACAGGCTGACATCGATGCGTTTGCTGGCGGTGTCGATGATGTAGGCGCGCAGGGTGCGCAGCGTCAGATCGAAGAACAGCATCAATAGCGCACCGAGTGACAGTACCCATAGCGTTTCGAGCGCGTGGTTGGGTACGACACGGTCATATACGTTCATCGAATACAGCGGGATGATCGTGGCGAAGATATTGATCAACAAGGCGGCCAGCAGCGCGTCGCGGTACAGGCGCCAGTTGGCGAACAGCGCGCCCCAGAACCAGTGACGGCCACGCACTTTGCCGACTTCGGGCGTGCGCGCATCGAAACGGAAGCGCGGCTTGATGATCGCCACGGTGCCGGTATAACTCGCTTCGAGCTGGGCAAGCGGGATTTCGTGTACGGCCTCGGGGGATTCGGGCTCGCGGATCAGACAGGTGCCGTCGAGGCGGCGCTCCAGCAACAGGCAGGCGTGCTTGTCATGCAATAGCAGCAGTGCGGGCAGGTGATGTTCGCGCAGATGCCCGAGCGGCCGACGCGCAAGACTGACCGAAAGGCCGGCGCGACTCGCCGCACGTGACAACTGCGACGGGGGCAACAGGTGGTCCACGCAAGGCAGGCCAGCTACCAGGGCTTCGGCCGTCCATGGATGACCAAAGTGGCGTGTCAGCAGCACCAGGCAGCTGACCAGCGGGTCAACGTGCGTGGTATGGGGATTGATACGCCACGTGCTCGTCGGCGCCACGCCGGCGGCAGGTGCAGTGGGTTCGGTCTGCAAGATAGTAGGTTGTGATTCGCTCATCGGCTAGTCACCTTGTTTGCCGGGTTGGCACCCGGTATCCGAACGTGTCGATTGTACTCAGATGAGTATTCAGATGACATCGCGATCACCCAGAAGGTCAAGTGCGCCCTGTAGTTTGCGGCGCATGTCCTTGCGCTCCAGCAACTTGCGCTGTGCGTCGCCGGGCAGATCGGTGAGGCGCAGCACGCCTTTTTCGATCAGCACATCGATCAGATCTTCCATGACGCGGATGAAGCTGGCGTCCAGTCCATTGAAGCTTTCGGCGGGGTCGGTACCAAGGAATGCCACGACTTCCGGGTGTGTGCCCGGCAACTGCTCAACACTATTGCCGGGAAAGGAGGCAGCCTCCTCCCCGTCCAGTAGGGCGACGATACGACCTTCGGCATTTCTGCGTACAAACGGCATGGCGACTCGCTTTTACAAGGCACCCCGAATCTAACAGCTTGCGATCAGGCCTGGGGACACGATCATCGGATGCGTTTTTTCGATATCTGGGTTCGTGACAAAAGCCACGCCAGATCACGCTGTCCGGAGCAATAGGGGGCAACTCATGCTTTAACGGCCGCCAGGCCGCGCCACTTTAATGCTGGCGCGGCTCCATGGTCATCATGGCGGACCGCCAAAGCCGCCCTGCCTTATTGGCAGTCAACGATGTGCGTAAAGATATTGCGCGCCTCGCATTGGTCGTGAGTCAGTGGGCTGTGATTGCTCAGCGGCGCAAAGAAGGCAAACGAGAGGCAGACTGCCAGCGTGATGCCGCCAGCGATCCACAGCCGGGTGCGTGCCTTGAGCGCGTGCAGATCGGTCAGGTATTGCCACTGCAGCACGATGAGCACGTAAGTGATCAGCAGGCCGAGGAAGTAGTGGTACAGGTACATCACCCGCTGGGTGCCGAAATACAGGTGCAGCACCATGAAGGTGGCATACAGGCCGGTGAATACTTCGATCAGGTGATAGGTCTGGCGATTGCCGATCGGGTTCCTGAAGGCGCGGTGATTGATGATCAACGCGATCGACAATATCAGCGCGCCCAGCCCCAGGAACCAGCTGAATTCGTTGCCGACCAATTGCACGTAGCTGGTCTTGTTGTCGGCCGAATCCCAGCGGTAGTTGATGGTCTTGTCCATGACCAGCCAGTGCAGCGGATGCGAGCCGTTTTCGCCGGGCTTGCAGACATCCAGTTTGGGAACGCCAAGGTGGTCCTTGTCCATGAACTTGAAGTAGTCAGCGGTGATCGCCATGACCACCCCTGGCGTGAGCGACTGGTGCAGGGCAAGATATTCCTTGTATGTCGGTGACATATTCTCGATGTCTTGCTTGCCGGCCGGGCTTTCCGGATCGGGCAGCTTGCGGCCGATAGCGCCGTGTATCGCAAAAATGATGAACACCACCGCCAGAATCGCCACGATGCTTGCGCCGCTCTTGGCGAGGAAGTCGCGTGTCAGCGCTGCGGGCGATCGGATGGGAAAGGCGTAGGCGCCCTTGAAATAGAGCATCGGGAAGATGATCAGCAGCAGTGCTGCATTGATCTTGGCCATGATCGCCAGGCCGCACAGCACGCCGAGCCAGGCGTAGTCGCGCCACGAGAGGGGGGCGGGACGCTTCCACAAGCGCACGAATTGCCAGATGGTTGCCAGCGAGAAAAACATCTGGATGGCGTCCAGCTGCACTGCACGGAAGTGCACCACGTAGGCGTTTTCAAACACGTACAGCGTGGTGAATAGGAGGGCCACCAGCCGATCGCCGGTCAGTGTGCGCAGCAGGCCGAAGAACAGCAGGGCGCCAAAAGCGGCAAACAGGCTAGGCGCCAGGCGCAGACCTGCAAAGGAGAATTTGGGGGGCAGCTTGTCGCCGCTGATGTACTTCTCTATGACAAGTACATGTTTATCGATGTGTGCATTGGCGCCGGAAAGTTTCTCGCCAGCGGCAATCAACAGCAGCGCCAGCGGCGGATGCGGCTCGAAGTGGCCGATGCCCTCGATGTAGCGCTGCGCGGAGGTCATGTGATAGTTCTCGTCCCAGAACGGGTATGGTGGCTCGGCCTTGCCGACGACATAGGCGCAGGTCGCGGCGATCAGCACGATCAACAGGCAAAGCGTCGTGCGCGCCCAAGGCGGCACGCGTTCGATCAGCGGCGTCACGCGACGCGTGAAGAAATTCTCCGCTATGGGAGACGTCACCTCTTCAGATGTTGCGCCATTGCCGGTGCTGTTACGCGATGCTTTTTTTGGCTTTACCATTTAATGCCTGTCTCCATGTCAGCGCGCTGCATTGACTCGAACAGCGGTCTCGTTTTGAACCCCGGCGCGAGTGTGCAAGCGGGGTGGGGCCGTGTCAATGCGGTACGCCGCGGCGAATCCGTCTGCAAACAAGGGTCTCTGCCGATTTTGGCGAGCGGCTCCCGGTTCCGCCATGTTGCCAAGGCGTAAAATAGCGCTCTACCTCGGGTAGGTGCTTGTCGCCTACCATCCCGCACACTCACGGAAATTCCCATGCAGCCCGTCAAAGATCCGGCACGCTTTACCTTTTTCGATGTGCCGCGCGCACTCTGGTATTTCCTCGAACGAGAGCGCTGGAAATATCTCTGCTTCACCATCGTGCTCGTCGTGGTGTTGTCCTACACCATGGTGCCGCCTTACATCATCGGCCTGATCGCCAACTTTCTCATCGGCTACGTCAAGCTCGATGCGGCTGCGCCACATTCCGCCACGCCGTTGTTCTGGATGGTCGGCGCGCTTGCCGGCAGCCATATCGCGATCTCGCTGGTGCGCCTGTCGAGCAAACGCGTGCTGGGCCGTATCAGCCTCAACGCGCGCTATCACGCCAAGGTGTGGGGCTTCGAGCGATTGCTCGATTCATCGCTGGCCTGGCATCAGCAGGAGAGCACTGGCAACAAGGCACAGCGCATCCTCACCGGCGCCGAGGCGATTCGCGAGTGGACCGGCGACATCGTCAACAATATATTCCCGGCTGGCATTGCCTTCATCGGCTCGCTGATCGCTTGCGTACTATTGCATCCGGCATTCGTGTTGTTCTTCATTTACTACCTTGGCATATTGCTTGGTACCGAGGCGTATTTCGACTATCGTATTTCGCGTCTCTCCGACCACATCAACAAGTCGATGGAGAACGCCAGTGGCTCCTTCGTCGAAAGCGCTGCGAACATCCTCGCTGTCAAGGCCATGGGTGCCAGCGATGGTATGACCAGCAACATCGCCCAGCGCGAAGAGCAGGCGCGCCTGCTGTCCTACCAGCGCCTGCGTCTCTCCAACACTAAGTGGATGTGCTTCCAGCTGCACAACGGCATCAGTTGGGGTGCATATCTGCTTGTCATTGGCTACATGGTCATGCACGGCAAGTTGCAGCCCGGTTTCTTTCTCACCTATGTGGTGTACTTCGATAAGCTGCGCGATTCGGCGGTGGATTTCACCGATCGCATACAGACCATGATCGAACGCAAGTCCAACCTCGGCCGCATGATGCCGCTGTTCTGGACGGACAACAGCCTTGCCAAAGGCGATCAACCATTTCCCGAGGATTGGCGTGGCATCAGCGTGCGCAAGGCGGTATTTCGCTATGGCGACAAACCCGCCGTTGGCCCGTTGTCGCTGGAAGTGAGGCGTGGCGAAATCGTCGGCATCGCTGGTCATTCCGGCTCCGGCAAGTCGACCCTGATCAAGCTATTGTTAGGCCTTTATCATATTGAAGAGGGCGAAATGCTGATCGGCGAAACACCCGTCGACAAGATACGCCACGAAGACCTGACCGCGCATGTCGCTGTTGTGCTGCAGGAAACGGAGATGTTCAACCTCACGCTCAAGGAAAACATCACCATGATGCGCGAGGTGCCGCCACTACTGCTGCAGCGCGCCTGCGAGACGGCGTGCCTCGCCGACCTCATCGCGCGCCTGCCGGAAGGGCTCGAGACGATTGTCGGCGAACGTGGCTATTCGCTCTCGGGCGGCGAACGCCAGCGTGTCGGTATCGCGCGCGCTATCTGCAGAAATGCTCCCATCATGCTGCTCGACGAAGCTACCTCGGCGCTCGATACGGCGACCGAGCAAAAGGTCATGGACGGGCTCATGACCGAATACGGCGACGGCCGCACCATGCTCATCGTGGCGCATCGCATCAGCACCTTGAAAGCAGCCGACAAGATCGTCGTCTTCGAGCGCGGCGAATTGGTGGAAGAGGGCGAGTTCCAGAAGCTGGCACTCGATCCGGCGACGCGCTTCGGCGCGATGTATGCAATTCAGCAAGCTTGAATGGGTTGCAAGACAGCGCCGCACTCCCGCCCCGTCATTCCCGCCTTCGCGGGAATGACGGAGTGACACCGGTGTTCTCTGTGTCTTCGTAGTGAAGCCCTGCAATTACCCCCGCGCCTGCAAATCCTTCGGCAGCGGAAAAGTCACATGCTCGGTCACGCCTTCCAGGGTACGCACCGTCTTCGCCCCCAGGCTGCGCAGACGTTCGATTACTTCATTGACCAGCACTTCAGGTGCCGATGCGCCGGCCGTAACGCCGATGCGGCGCTTGCCTTCGAGCCATGCCGGATCAATGTCAGTGGCATTGTCGACGAGCCAGGCCGGCACGTTGCGGGCTGCTGCGACTTCACGCAGGCGATTGGAATTCGAACTATTCCTGGAGCCGACGACGATGACAGCATCGACCTGCGGCGCCATGAATTTGACGGCGTCCTGGCGGTTCTGCGTCGCGTAGCAGATGTCGTCCTTCTTCGGTCCGACGATGGCCGGGAAGCGCAGCTTGAGCGCATCCACCACGATCTGTGCATCGTCGACCGATAGCGTGGTCTGCGTCACGTAGGCCAGCATCGTCGGATCGCTGACCTTCAGTGCCGCCACATCGTCGACCGTCTCGACGAGGTACATGCCGCCTTCGCTCTGGCCCATCGTGCCTTCCGCTTCCGGATGGCCCTTGTGGCCGATCATGACGATCTCGCGGCCTTGCGCACGCATCTTGCCAACCTCGACGTGCACCTTGGTGACCAGCGGACAGGTCGCATCGAAAACGCGCAGGCCGCGTGCTTCCGCGTCGCGCCGCACGCTCTGCGGCACGCCATGCGCCGAGAAGATCAGCGTGCTGCCGGCGGGCACATCGTCGAGTTCTTCGATGAACACCGCACCCTTGTTGCGCAAGTCCTCGACAACGAACTTGTTGTGCACGACTTCGTGGCGCACATAGATCGGCGCGCCGTGGATTTCAAGCGCGCGCTCGACAATGGAAATGGCGCGCTCCACGCCGGCGCAGAAGCCGCGTGGATTGGCAAGCAGCACTTCGGCTTCGTTGATCGCAGTGTCGTTCATGAGTGCTTCCTTGCTTTCATTCATATGACGATCAAATAACGCCGATGATCTCGACTTCCACATCGACCGCCTTGCCCGCCATCGGATGGTTGAAGTCGATCAGGGCCTCCGTGTCGGTCAGCTCGCGCACGAGGCCGGGGTAGCTGCTGCCATCGGGCGCAGGGAAAGCATAGACCGTGTCCTGCTCAAGATACAGGCTCGGTGGAATGTGCTTACGTTGCACGCGTTCGATCAGCGCGTCGCTGTATTCGCCGAAGGCCTCACCGGGCGCGAAGTGAAATATCTTGCGCGCACCGGGCGCGAGGCCGATCAGGCGCGATTCGAGTGCCGCCATCAACTCGCCGGCGCCGAGCTGCATGGTCGCCGGCGTCGATTCGAAGGTGGAGATCAGTGTCTGGCTCGTCGCCGGATGCGTGACGCGAAAATTCAGCGTCACCAGGCTATGGGCGTGAATACTGCCTGCTGTGAAAATACTCATGGTGCGATGGCCTTCTTGGCTTGTCCTTCGCGCACTTGCGACAGAATCATCAGGCCAACGCCGAGACAAATAGCGGAGTCCGCCAGATTGAATGCCGGCCAACCGTGCTGAGCGATGTGGAAATACAGGAAGTCCACCACCGCGCCCATCTGGCAGCGGTCGATCACATTGCCCAGCGCTCCGCCGACCACCAGCGAAAAAGCCAGCGGCTGCAAGGTCTCGGCCTGATGGCGGCGTATCAACACCAGTAGCCAAGCGCTGACGACGATTGCCAGCACGACGAAGAACCAGCGTTGCCAACCCGAATGTGAAGCCAGAAAACTGAAAGCCGCGCCTGGGTTGTAGAGCAGTACGAGATCGAAGAAATCAGTCACGCGCACGGCCTCGCCGTATGACAAATGTGTCACCACGATATGCTTGCTGGCCTGATCGAACACGATGACCATGACGGCAATGGACAGCCAGAAGAGCAGGCGCTTGGGTGAGTTCGTCGTCATGCGAATTCCCGGTGTTCGCCGCTGCCGTGCAGATTGGCATCGCAACGCCCGCATAGCTCGGGGTGTGCAGGATTGACGCCGACGTCGGCGCGATAGTGCCAGCAGCGGGCACACTTTTGATGAGTGCTCGGCGTGGCGACAATTTGTTCGCCCGCTTCGTCGCTTGCTTGCACGACATCCACACGTGAGGTGATGAACACGAAACGCAGATCATCGCCGAGCGATGTCAGTGCCTTGTATTTGGCACCGCTGGCCGCCACGCTCAACTCCGCCTGCAGCGAGGAGCCAACCTTGCCTTCGGTGCGTACTGCTTCGATGACCTTCATCGCTTCGGCACGCACGGCGCGGATCGTCGTCCAGCGCTCGAGCGACGCTGCATCGATGCTTGCATCGGGCAGCGCGTGAAAACCGTGCAGCATGATGCTGTCATCGACACTATTGCTCAGTACTTGCCAGACTTCTTCTGCCGTGAAAGACAACACCGGGGCCATCAACTTCACCACAGTTTGCGTGATGTGCCATAACGCAGTCTGTGCCGAGCGACGCGCAACAGACTTCGGCGCGCTCGTATAGAGGCGATCTTTCAGGATGTCGAGATAGAAACCGCCGAGATCTTCTGAGCAGAAAATCTGCAGCGCCTGGATCACGCGTTGGAAATCGAACTGCGCATAGTTGGCCTCGGCCTGATCGGCGAGCTGACGTGTCAGCGCCAGCGCATAGCGGTCGATCTCGAACCATTGCTCGACTGGCAACGCATCCGTTGCGAAATCGAAGTCCGCCGTATTGGCGAGCAGGAAGCGCAGTGTGTTGCGGATGCGACGATAGGTCTCGACAACACGGTCGAGGATTTCCTTGCTGATCGATACCTCGCCCGAGTAATCAGTCGAAGCCGCCCACAGGCGCAGGATTTCGGAGCCGAGCTTGTCCGAGACTTCCTGCGGCACGACCGTGTTGCCGAGCGACTTGCTCATCTTGCGGCCCTGTCCATCGACCACGAAGCCATGCGTGAGCAGCGCTTTGTACGGCGCGCGACCATCGATGCAGCAACCCGTGAGCAGCGAGGAGTGGAACCAGCCGCGATGCTGGTCCGAGCCTTCGAGATACAGATCGGCCGGCCAGACGTGTTGATCGGCGTGCGAACCGCGCAAGACATGGACATGCGTGGTGCCGGAGTCGAACCACACGTCGAGGATGTCCTTGATCTTGTGATAGCGCGCAGCCTTGTCGCCGAGCAGCTCGGCTGCGTCCAGATCGAACCAGGCTTCGATGCCGCCCTGGGCGACGCGCTTGGCGACTTCTTCCATCAGTTCCAGCGTGCGTGGATGCAATTCGCCCGTCTCGTTGTCGAGAAAGAAAGGAATCGGCACGCCCCAGTTGCGCTGGCGCGAGATGCACCAGTCGGGACGGTTGGCGATCATGGCATGCAGGCGCGGCTTGCCCCAGGCAGGAAAGAACTGCGTGTCTTCGATGGCTTGCAGGGCCTGCTCGCGCAGCGAATTTATGCCGTTGGGTTTGATGTCCATGCCTACGAACCATTGCGCAGTGGCACGGTAGATCAGCGGCGTCTTGTGACGCCAGCAATGCATATAGCTGTGCGTGATGGTCTCGTGGTGGAGCAGTGCACCGACCTCGCGCAGCTTGTCCACGATATGCGGATTGGCTTTCCAGATGAACTGACCACCGAAGAATTCCAGGCTAGTCACATACACGCCGTTGCCTTGCACCGGGTTGAGGATTTCGTCGAACCCGCGGCCATTGGCGCGCCAGGTATTGAAGTCATCCACACCATAAGCTGGCGCGCAATGCACGATGCCCGTGCCCGCGTCTATGCCAACGTACTCGGCGAGATACACGGGCGAGACACGGTCGTAGAAGGGATGGCGGAATTCGATGCTCGCCAGACGTGCGCCCTTGGCCGTGCCCATGATAGAGCCCTTGAGCTTGTAGCGTAGCAAGCAGCTTTCGACGAGTTCGGCCGCCAGCACGAGCAACTTGTCGCCGACGTCGATCAGCACGTAATCGATATCGGGATGGACGTTGAGTGCCTGGTTGGCCGGGATCGTCCATGGCGTCGTCGTCCAGATCACCGCATACGCCGGCTTCGGCAGACTATCCATATGGAATGCGATGGCAAGCTGCTCGACCTGACCGCAGCGGAAAGCCACATCGATGGCATCCGACTTCTTGTCCTCGTATTCGACCTCGGCTTCGGCCAGCGCCGAACCGCAATCGAAGCACCAGTTCACCGGCTTGAGACCCTTGAAGACGTAGCCACGCTCCACCATCACTGCCAGTGCGCGGATGGTGCCTGCTTCGTTGGCGAAGTCCATGGTGCGATAGGGATGTTCCCAGTCGCCGAGTACGCCGAGGCGGATGAAGTCGCGACGTTGCCCTTCGATCTGCTCGGTGGCATAGGCACGGCTCAGCGCACGTACTTTATCGCCGGGCAGGTTCTTGCCATGCGTGACTTCGATCTTGTGCTCGATCGGCAGGCCGTGGCAGTCCCAACCGGGCACATAGGGCGCGTCGAAACCGGCCAGCGTCTTCGAGCGGACGATGATGTCCTTGAGAATTTTGTTGAGCGCGTGACCGATGTGGATATTGCCATTGGCATACGGCGGACCGTCATGCAGAATGAATTTCGGCCGGCCGGCAGAAACCTTGCGGATTTTTTCGTACAGTTTCTGCTGCTGCCATTGCGCCACCCAGCCCGGCTCGCGCTTGGGCAGATCGCCGCGCATGGGAAACGCGGTGTCGGGCATATTCAGGGTCTGTCGGTACTCGGCCATTTTGTCTTGATGAGATGTCAGTAGGTTTCAGTAATACGATTCACCGCTGGCAAAATATTGCCGCACTTGTTCGCAGTCCTTTGCAATCGCGGCCGTCAGCGCGGCCAGCGAGTCGTATTTGGCTTCGTTGCGAATCTTGCGCCAGAAGCGCACACGCAGTCGCTGGTGATAAAGATCGCCATCGAAGTCGAGCACGAAAACTTCCAGCCGCAGTTCCAGTTTGTCGCCGATGGTCGGGCGCACGCCAATACTGGCGGCACCGGGCACGTGCTTGAGCGGACCACCTTCGACGGTGACGGCGAAGATGCCGGATAACGGCATGGTCTTCTGCCGCAACTGGATATTCGCCGTCGGAAAACCGATGGTGCGGCCGATCTTGTCGCCGTGCATGACGCGACCGACTACTTCGAACGGCGTACCAAGCAGCATATTGGCATGCACCATGTCGCCCGCCAACATCGCATCGCGCACTGCCGAGCTGGAGACGCGCTCGCCGTTGAAGTCGACCGTGTCCAGCGCCTCGACGCGAAAACCATGCAGATCGCCAGCTGCCCGCAGCATTTTAAAATCACCACTGCGGCCCTTGCCGAAACGGAAGTCGTCACCGATCAGCAGATGTCGCGCCCGCAGGCCGCGTACCAGCACGCTGTCGATGAAATCTTCGGCGGACATCGAGGCAAAGCGCGCATTGAACGACTGTACATAGACCTGATGGACGCCCTGCGCTTCGAGCAGTTCGAGCTTGCGGCGCAGGCTGGTCAGGCGCGGTGGCGCATCGTCCGGCGCGAAGAATTCTCGCGGCAGTGGCTCGAAGGTCATCACGGCCGGAGGCAACCCCAGCGTTGCGGCGCGATGGCGCAACCTGGCCAGCAAGGCCTGGTGACCTAGGTGCACGCCATCGAAGTTGCCGACGGTGAGCACGCAGGGGCGCTCATTGAAGTTGGGGATGCCGCGGAAGACCTGCATGAAGGCTGGATGAAAAGGTGAAATTATAGCAGGGGGTGGCTGCTGCCCGACTATCGTGCAGATTGTTCACGACGCTCTTCGCGACTGTCGAGTAGGGCCGCTTCCGCTTCCTGCTGGCGTTGTGCTGCAATGCGTAGCCATTGTGGCTGGCCCGTCATGAGCGCGCGGGCGAGCATCAGCAATGCGCTATGGCGCAAGCTGGCATAGCGCAGCAGTGCCTGATGCCGGCTGGCGTCGGCAGGCGCCACCGAGATGGCTGCGAGCCGATCGATCTGTGCCTGCCAGCCAGGTAGCAGTTCTTCATCGAGCATGCGTGCCGCATCGGCCTGACGCAATTGGTGCGCTTGCATCTGGCGCATCAGGCTCTGCACCTGTTGTTCCAGTTGTGCGTCATGTAACGCAAAGTCGTGCACGACCTGGGAGAATTCGGCGTGCTGCTGCCAGGCCACGGCAACTTGCGGTACGCTGTGCCATAGCCAACCTGCGCATGCCAATACCGCGAGCAGAGCCAGCCACGTCGTGCGCTGTCGCCATTGCTGCCGCGCCGGTTTGCCGAGTGGGGGCGCCATGCCGCTGCCGAGCAGCATGCCGCCGAGCAAGCCGCCGAGGTGCGCGGCGTTGTCGATGCCGGGCAGCGCCACACCAGCGAACAATGAATACACGATGAAACCAAGCGTGCCGCTGCGCAATTGTTTGAAAATACCCAGCGGCACTTCATGACGACGTCGTATGAGCCACACCAGTAGCGCGCCATAGAGGCCGAAGATGGCGCCGGACGCGCCGACGCTGAGCCCTTGCGCGCGCCACCAGATGCTCGCCAGCGAGCCCATCAAGCCGCAGACCAGAAAAAGCAGCGCCATGCCGAAGCGACCAAAAATGCGTTCGACGAAATAGCCGACTTGCCACAGCGCCAGCATATTGAGCACGATGTGCAGGGGATTGCCGTGCAGGAATATGGCCGTCAGCAAGCGCCAGCTTTCGCCTGACTGGACTTTCGGCCCGAAGTCGGCGCCCATCGCCAGCAGCACATCGCTGCGCACTGTCCACCAGGTGCGCCCCTGCCATAGCTCGGCGATGAATACGACGACACAAATACCGATCAGCGCATAGCTGAGCCAGGTGCGTTCGACGCGCGCATGCAGGCGATCGATGAATTCGTCTTCGTTCAAGCGTTTCTTGAAATCAGGCTATTGCGTATCAGCGTGTCGGAGCGTTCTTGTTGGCCTGTTCGATGGCCTGCAGGCGTTGCGCGTCGGCAGCGCGGATCGCTGCCTTCTGCGCATCGCTCAAGGGCTTGCCGAGACTGCGTTCGAGTCCCGCGACGAGGCGTGCCACCGGGTCCGCGATGCGGCCGCGTTCCGGCATCTCCTTGGCGACCACGCTGCTATGAACGCCGACTATGCCAGCGACATCCTTGACGAAGGCCTCGTCGGCCTTGCGTGTCTCGGCCTTGAGATAGGCCATCTGTGCCGGCGTCAATTGTTGTGCGTGGACGACACCACCGAGCAGGAGGCAGCAGACAACAAGAAGGCCGGTGAAACGACGAGCGAGACCAGTATTTGTCATGTTCTTTTATTGGCGCAGTGGCTGTCGGCGGCATTCGTCATGACATTGCAATGACGCGATGGCCAGGGTTACGGGGCGTGGCACGGTTTGTACCATACCTAGCAACGCGCGAGTTCGCGGGCTGTTGACGTCCAATTGTTACGACATCAGTCGATGCGCCACTTAAATTGCAGTACCACGGCTCCATCCACGTAGGGCTTGATGGTCGGGATGACGTAAGCCTGTACGCCGACCTTGCTGACGCGCCATTCGAGGAAGGGCATGACCAGCGGCACGATGGCGGCATGGTGATAGCCGGTGGACAGGCCGACCGTTCCGCCGAGGCGCCAGCCCTCAGCAGGGTGCCAGATGGCGTAATCGACCGTGCCATAGAAGGCGGCGCGTCGCAGGCTGTTTTTGAAAACGCCGGCCGACCAGGACAGGTCGTCGTTCAAATCTTTCTCGTAACCGATGCCCGGGTTGAACTCGTTGAGACCCAGGTCGCGCTCGAAGTGGCGGGATACGCCGCCGAAGTTCACAAACTCGGCGGCCGGCGCGGCAAGGCTCCAGCACAGCAGGCATGCGAGTGACGCACGCAAAAAATAACGCAAGGAACGGGGTGCTGCCGCAGGCATGGATGCGTCCTCTCAAAGGTGACCGCGAAACGAGGCTGCATTGTATGTCAGCAGACCCTATGCCGACCTTGTGCCCGATCCCAAGCTGTGTTTGTTAGGGGACAGCTTTCGCCCACTAATTTTTGGCACAATGCAGCAATTGCAGTCCGTCACCGCAGTGAACCATTTTTCATAGGGACTTTGCCATGAAGCGCGTCGTGTTCAACCAGAAGGGCGGCGTCGGAAAATCGACCATTGCCTGCAATCTGGCGGCCATCTCTGCCGCAAAGGGTTTGCGCACCTTGCTGATCGATCTCGACGCGCAGGGTAACTCTTCGCACTATCTGCTTGGGAACGCCGCCGATGAGGTCGAGCAGACCAGTGCCGAGCTGTTCGAGCAGACGCTGACCGTGCGCTTCGAGCACTTGCCCGTCAGCGGCTATGTGCAGGCCAGTCCCTTCCCGAACCTCTCCGTGATGACGTCTTCAAAGCGCCTGGAAGAACTGATGGGCAAGCTCGAATCACGCTACAAGATTTTCAAATTGCGCGAGGCGCTCGAAGAGTTGTCGGCCGATTTCGATTACATCTATATCGACACACCGCCCGCCCTGAATTTTTACACGCGCTCGGCGCTGATCGCCGCGGACAGCTGCCTTATTCCATTCGACTGCGACGATTTCTCGCGTCGCGCACTGTATTCGTTGCTGGAAAATGTCGAAGAAATCCGCAGCGACCACAAT
The DNA here is from genome assembly GCA_028292505.1 of Rhodocyclales bacterium. Classification (GTDB taxonomy): domain Bacteria; phylum Pseudomonadota; class Gammaproteobacteria; order Burkholderiales; family Rhodocyclaceae; genus Viridibacterium. The sequence continues at coordinate 40,758 of JAQGMF010000007.1, read as the reverse complement.
GACAATCTGCATATCGAAGGCATCGTCGTAAACCAGTTCCAGCCGCGCGCCAGCCTGCCGCAACGTATTGTCCAGGAGCTCAAGGATGAAGGGCTGCCGATTCTCGACAACTACCTGTCGAGCTCGGTGCGAATCCGCGAGTCGCATCAGCAGAGCAAGCCGATGATTTATCTCGATCCGCGCCACAAACTCACGCAAGAATACGTGGCCCTGCACGATTCACTCAACGGATAAGACAATGGCCTCGTTAGCGAAATACCGGATACCGCTGAACAAGTCTTTCGACCTGGACGACATGGATCCGGCTTCGAAACCGTTCAGTCTCGGCAATAAAGTCGATGACCTCGCGTACCTGGCGACGCTGTCGGACAAAATCCGCGCGCTGCAGGAACTGCTCTACGCCAATCACACACGCAGTCTGCTGGTCGTGCTGCAGGGCACCGACACCAGTGGCAAGGATGGCACGGTGCGCAGCGTGTTTTCGCACGTCAATCCGCAAGGCATCAGCGTGGCGGGTTTCAAGGCGCCGACAGCGGACGAGCAGGACCACGATTTCTTGTGGCGCATTCATCCGCACACGCCCGCGGCGGGCAAGATTGCCATCTTCAATCGCAGTTACTACGAAGATGTGCTGATCACACGCGTCAAGGGTTGGATCGATGACAAGGAAGCCGAGCGGCGCATGGCGCACATCCGCCACTTCGAAAAATTGCTGATCGATCGTGGCACGGTTGTCCTGAAATGCTTTTTGCATATCTCGAAAGATGAGCAGAAAGCCCGCTTGCAAGCGCGCGTGGACGATCCCGCCAAGCATTGGAAATTCAACCCCGCCGATTTGCAGGAACGCAAACGCTGGGCTGACTACCAGGCCGCTTACGCTGCGGCACTGGCGGCAACCAGCACCGACGATGCTCCCTGGTTTGTGGTGCCGGCCAATTCCAAGACGCATCGCAACGTGATGATCGCCGAGCTATGCCTGGCCGCATTGAAGTCGATGAAGCTCAAGCCGCCCAAGGCCAATCCGGCCTTTGCCAAACTGAAAATCGAGTAGACATCAGGATGTCGCCAGCATAGCCAATGCGGCCACTTGATCAAGGATGGGTTGAGGCACCGGCACACTGCCGGCCAGCATGGTGCGCACGATCACTGCATTTTTTTCTACCGAGCATTCTTCGTCGGCGATCGCTTCAGCTTCCACCGACACCTGCTCGAACAATTCCGTCGCCACGCCGCGCCGAAAACCCAGCAGGCGTGGGCGACGGCGTGGGCTGGCGTAGGCTTCGCCCTCCGTGCCACGCATGAGCAACGCGCAGGCATTTTCCTGGGTGAGAAACTGTTCCATCAATACCAGATATTCCGGATGCGTAACGGCCACGACGCGCACGCTGCGACCAGGCGCCGGATCGAGCAGTTTGGCTATGGTGTGGCCGCTATTGCGCACGCCTAGCCGCGGGCGCAATGCCAGCAGGCGATCGAGACCGGGGCTCAGTGCGGCGAGCGGCAGGCATGCCAAGCGTTCGACTTGCAGTTGCTGTGCCGCTTCCGACAGGGTGGTGGCAAGTGGAATATCGAGTGCTGCCAGCAACGCGAAAGGGCTGACGCGCGAATCGAAGTCGTGACGTCCCTGGATCAGCACGGGAATACCTTGGCGTGCCAGCAGACCCGCGACGACGGGCATCAGGTTGGCCTGCTTGCGGGCGCCATTGTAGGTCGGCAGCACGACGCAACGCGGGCCAGGCGGCACGACGATCTGGCGGCAGCGGCTATCCAGCGCGGCTTTGAACCCCGAGAGTTCTTCGAGGTCTTCTCCCTTGATGCGTAGGGACAGGAGAATGGCGCCGAGTTCCATGTCGGGAACGACGCCATCAAGAATGGCCGCGAACAGGGATTCGGCCTGCTGTCTCGGGATCGGCCGCGCGCCCTTGGCGCCACGACCGATTTCCTTGATGATTTGTGCGTACTTCATAGGCTGCAGGGGATTTTCGTCGCGAATTGCGAAAGTGTGCGCATGCCGGTCTTCGCGCGGGTTGGCGGAACGCCGGAATTATGGGCTGCGCGCTGCGTTTGCGCCAGCATCCATGCGGCCTGCGGCGACATTGATGAAAGTTGAAAGGAATCAAGTGAAGGCAAAATTTCTGAAGTGTGTAATGCCGGCAATGCTGTTTGCATTTCTTGTGACAGGCTGCGCCAGCGTCAGGTGGCACAAGCCGCAAGTGTCGCTGGTGGATGTCAGGCTGGCTGGCGGCAACCTGCAGGAGAGCCGTCTGGCCCTGAAGCTGCGCGTGCATAACGAAAATGACAAAGACATAGTGCTGGATGCCCTCAGCTTCGACATGCTCGCTGGCGATTTCGTGTTGGCAAGAGGGGCCCGCACCGATCCCATCGTGCTGGCGCGCATGAGCGACACACTCGTCGACATCAACGCGACGGCGCACACGCTCGATATTTTGCGACGTCTTCCCTTGCTGGTGCAGAGCGATGGGCGGATCAACTATGTGATCAGGGGCGAGGCCTCGATCCACGATTATGGCAAGCTGCCTTTTGAGCATACGGATAGCCTGGTCATGCCGAAATTCCTCGGTGGTTCTTCTGGGTATGGCGCGGGCGGCGATGCGGGTACCGGCTCCAGTGCCTCATCGAGCAGCGCGAATCCGCTCCCACAATGATCGTCTGAGCGCTTAAACTCAGGCTCTACCACAATCTCCAACGTCATCCTGCATGCGCAATCTACTGCTCTTCCTCTTCATACTGATCGGCGTGTATTACCTGCGTCGCTTGATGGCAAACGACGAAGCTGGCGACAGCGCGAAAACGGCGGCAGAGCCCCCACGCGAAGCGGAGCGGGTACTGCCGTGTGATCATTGCGGCCTGCTGGTGCCGGCCAGCGAAGGGCTACAGGCGCAAGGACATTTCTTCTGTTCGGTAGAGCACTCGCGTCTGGGCCCAGCGACTCAATGAACGAAGCCGGGTCGCTTCCCCTGCCGGGTGAGACCTCGCGTAGCGTGTCGATACGCTATTTCAATTTTTATCGACTTGTCATTGCCAGCCTGCTCGGCATTTTTGGCGCCGTTTTCCAGATTGGTGAAGCGTCGCCCGCCGCCTATGCGATGGTGGTTTTCGCATACTGGGTAGCAGCGGTCGGCTTCATGCTGATCACACCGCAAACGCGCAGCCAGCTCAACACGCTGCTGATGTGGCAGGTGGCGCTGGACGTGGTGGTGCTCACTGCCATCATGTTCATCAGCGGCGCGCAGCGCGGTTCGGTGCCGTATCTGCTGATGACGACCCTGGCCGGCGCCGCGCTTGTCGGCGAGGGGCGCATGGTGCTGGGCTTCGCCGCCATGGCGACCATTTCGGTACTCGCCGAGCAGGTAGCGCGCATCGTTCTGCTCGGTGTGCATGCCGACGATCTGACGCGTACAGGTATTACCTGTTTGGGATATTTTGCAGTCGCGTTGTTGGCGCGTCTGTTGGCGCGGCGCGCGCTGGTCAACGAAGCTTTGGCGCGACACCGCGGGGCGGCACTGCAACGCCAGATGCGCATCAATTCACGCATCATCGAGGACATGCAGGACGGTGTGGTGGTGGTCGACGAAAAGGGTGCTGTGCGACAGATCAATCCACGCGCCGCGGCGTTGCTGGGTGTCGAACTGGTCGAGGGCGAACGCGTCGGGATGCGCGTGCCCGAACTCGGCGCGGGGCTCGAAGATGCGATGCAAATGCCATCTCCGGTTTTGCGTATCGAACGCAGCGGCAAGACCATCCGGCTGCGTCGCGTGCTCACGGGGGAGGGCGGTGACCAGGTCTTGTATCTCGAAGATCTCGACCGTATCGAGGCGCAGGCGCAACAGATCAAGCTGGCGGCGCTCGGTCGCTTGACTGCCAATATCGCGCACGAAATACGCAATCCGCTGGCTTCCGTGACGCAGGCGGCCGAGTTGCTGCAGGATGAAAAGCGCACGCAGATGCAGCAGCGCCTGTCGCGCATCGTGCTCGACAACGCGGCACGCATCGAGCGCATCGTGCACGATGTGCTGGAGGTCGGGCGGCGCGACAGGGCGACAATCGAGGCACTGGATGCGACCGCCTTTCTGCACAATTTTATCGAGGAATTCGCCATGCACACGCAGGCGACGCGCCAATGCGTGCAGCTCGAAATCGAAGGTCAGCCGAAGATATGTTTCGATCGGGTGCACCTGGCACAGATACTCGGCAACCTGCTGAGCAATGCTTTGCGCTATTGTCGGCAGCAGCCCGGTTCGGTGCGGGTGAGCGTTGTGACGCAGAGCGACGAGCAGCTATTGCTGTCCATCAGCGATGATGGTCCGGGCATCGCGGCGGAGGAGCGTGGCCGCATTTTCGAGCCCTTCCACACGACCGATCCGAAGGGGACGGGCCTGGGACTGTACGTGGCACAAGAACTGGCGGATGCCAATGGCGCGCGCCTCGTGCTGGCCGACGCCGAACAGGGCGCCGAATTTCATTTGATTGCGAGAGGGCAGGCATGAGTGCGCAAGCCGGGGAACGCCGGTCGGGTCCGCGGGACGCCGACGTGCTGATCGTCGATGACGAAGATGATATTCGCGAATTGCTCGAAATCTCCCTGATGCGCATGGGATTGGGCGCGGACAGCATCGGCAGCGTCGCTGGCGCGATCAAGCTGTTGTCGGAGCGAAAGTATCGTCTGGTACTCACCGATATGCGCTTGCCAGACGGCGAGGGGCTGGAAGTCGTTCGTCATATTACGGCGCGCTCCAACGATCTGCCGGTGGCGGTCATCACCGCGCATGGCAGCATGGACAATGCCGTGGCGGCGCTCAAGGCAGGCGCGTTCGACTATCTATCGAAACCTGTTTCACTCGAACAGCTACGGGCACTCGTGAAGTCGGCGCTCGACGTGCGCACGCGCCAGTCGAGCGCACCGACGGACAAGACGCCGCAGTTCACCGGCAGCTCGCAGGCCATGGAGCAGGTGCGTACCCTGGTCGAACGTCTGGCGCGCAGTCTGGCGCCGGTCTATGTGTCGGGCGAATCCGGCAGTGGCAAGGAACGCGCCGCACGCATGATCCACATGCTGGGGCCGCGCGCGGACCAACCCTTCATCGCCGTCAACTGCGGCGCGATTCCCGAGAATCTCATGGAGTCCGAATTCTTCGGCTATCGCAAGGGCGCGTTCACCGGCGCCGAAACGGATCGCGATGGCTTCTTTCATGCGGCCAATGGCGGCACGCTGTTTCTCGATGAAGTCGCCGATCTGCCGCTGGCGATGCAGGTCAAATTATTGCGCGTGATCCAGGAGCGCCGCGTGCGCCGCGTCGGCGACACGCAAGAGCAGGCCGTCGATGTGCGCATCATTTCGGCGACGCATCAGAGTCTCAAGGAGCAGGTCGACGCGGGGCGATTCCGTCAGGACTTGTTCTATCGGCTCAACGTCATCGAGATGCACATGCCGGCCTTGCGCGAGCGTCGCGAAGACATCCCGGAACTCGCGCAAAGCATTCTGCAGCGTCTTGCTCATGACAGCGGCATGAAATTGCCGCGCCTGACTGCGGCGGCAGTGAAGGCGCTGGAACGCTACGCGTTTCCTGGCAATGTGCGCGAACTGGAGAACATTCTCGAACGCGCGCTGGCGCTGTCGTCGGGTGACGATATCGACGAATCGGATCTGCGTCTTGAGCCTATGTCTCTGTCATCGGAGTTGTCGGCAGGTGGCGCCGGTGAAGCTGGCAATCTGCAGGATCATCTCGATCGGGTCGAGAAGCTGGCAATCGTGGAGGCCTTGTCGAAAACCGGCGGAAATCGCACGCGTGCCGCGCAATTGCTGGGCGTGACCTTCCGCTCGCTACGCTATCGCATGGAGCGGCTGGGGATGAAGGAACAGCCGTAGCAGTGGGCACGTTGTGCCCGCGTGCCGCGTCTACACGCTACCGAGGATGCGCGAGCCCGGTCGCGTGCGCGACATGCCGTCGCGTCCATAGGTGGTGGGCTGATCGGCGTGGGCCATCAGCACGGCAAGCGCTTGATGATTGTTCTTCATCCGCTCGGTGATGATGCGGCCGTTTTCCAGATTGATATTGCGCGCCTGTTCGGCCGCCGCGAGAAATTCGTTCCAGGTTGGCGCGCCAGCATCGCCGAGCAGCTTCTGGATACCTTCGCGGTCATGCGGCAAACCCGCCTGCGCCAGCAAAGCAATCCGTGCCGTGGAGAGTTGATCGAGCTGGCGGACAACCTGCCCCTTGCGTTCGGAAAGTGCGAACAATGGCTCCATGTCGGCATGCGACAGTGTCTCGCGCTCCTGTCCAAGCAGGGCGATGAAATCGCGCACGAGATCGCGCTCGGCGCCAAGCAGAGAGATCAGGCGTTGCCGCAAAGCACCCTGATCGATCCCGCCCTGAACACTGATAGACACGTTGCGATCAGGCCGACTGAGGTTGCGCGGACAGCATCTGACGGACGCTTTCAATCAGGCCATCGGCGACCTTTTCCGGATGAACCTGGAAACGGCCATCGGAGATGGCTTGCTTGATTTCGTCCACCTTGGCGCCGTCCACGACGGGCGCTTGCGCAACCAGCTGGTCCAGCTTGCCTGATAGCGCCACCTGCGTGCCGCCACCGCTCGAAACCGGAGCGGACGACGTCTGGCGCGACGAGCGCGTCTTGCTATCACCGCCGACCGGGCCGGAAGATTTGACTGAATTATCGATTTTCACTGCGTTCCCCTTTTACTCAAGGCTTTGGGCGGCTCGTGCTCACCTACCGGTAAACCCTAGCTGCCGTCTCACCGAATGTAACGGACGGATTTGAAGCAAACTTTAACCCTTTTTTTGGGCCTTGGCATTGCTTCGGGTCTTGCTGTCCATTGCATACGTACAAGATACAGCGGCTTTCCCCCTGTATTCTTTAGGCAGACGCGATTTTCGTGCGGGCTGCGGTAGCACCGACGTGACAAATGGCGCAGCCGCAGGCCGTGCCGGAGAAGGTATGAAACGGATTCTGTTGTTGTACACCGGCGGTACGGTGGGCTGCGAGGGGCAGCCGCTCGCGCCCATGTCCGCCGCGCGCTTCGAGCAAAGTCTTGGTGAAGCCGGACTGATACCTGCCGCTCACGTCGCATGCGAATTGCGCGCGCTGTCAAAGCCGCTCGACAGTGCAAACATGCAGCCTGCCAACTGGCTGGACATCGCCGCTGCCTTGCTCGATGCTTGGGCAAGTTTCGATGCTTTTGTCGTGTTGCATGGCACTGATACGCTGGCGTACACAGCGGCGGCTCTATCCTTTTTGCTGGCAGGCAGCGACAAGCCGGTGGTGCTGACCGGCGCGCAATACCCGCTATCGGCCACGCAATCGGACGCGCCGCGCAATATCGCGGATGCGATCGTCGCAGCCCGAGCGCCTGGCTTGTGCGAGGTGGTCGTGTGTTTTGCCGGACAGATTTTGCGTGGCAATCGCAGCGTCAAGCGTAGCGCCACCGATCTCGATGCCTTTGCTTCGCCTAACTGGCCGATCCTAGGGACAACGGCGGAAGGCGTCGTAACGCTGAATACCGCAGCCTTGCTGTCGGCACCGACAGTGCCATTCAAGCTTTCACAGGCGAGCTTGACGGATATCCGCACAGCGCTCACCAATCGCGCGGTTTGGGCGATTCACCTTCATCCTGGTTTTCCGGTGGCATTGCTGCATGCCGCGCTGGCCTTGCCGAGCGCTCCACGTGGTTGGGTGCTGGCCTGTTATGGGGCGGGCAACGCGCCCAGCAGCCAGGATTTTCTCGATGCCTTGCAGGCCGCGCGCGAACGCGGCGTGCTTGTCGTGGCCGTGACGCAAACCGGACATGGTGCGGTCAAGATGCAGACTTATGCTGCTGGTGTCGGTTTGATGCGGGTTGGCGTGGTGTCGGCAAGAGATATGAGCTTGCCGGCCGCAGTGGCTAAATTGCAGTTGCTCCTTGCGCAAGGCTTGCCCAACCCTGATGTGCTGGCAAGGATGTTGACGCCTATTGCTGGCGAGATGGCGGAAACTGACGCTTAGAGGCTTTGTTGCTCCGGCTCATTGAATCAGGACACGTTGGCAAAGTCCGCAGAGGTGTGCAGGAACAGCAAGCCGCCCACGTCCGACGTGATTTCGTCGCGTGTCGTGGCGCGCGGCGCCATTTGATATTCGCCGGCACGCAGCAGGATGTCGCCCATGAACACTTCGCCAGACACCGTCAGGCATTCTTCTTCCTGTGTCTGTGCATAGCCGGGCAGACGTCCCCCGGGCGCGAGGCTTACCAATACCGAAGTGCTGCCTTCATTGCGCCATAGCGGCTTGACGCGCACGCCTTCCCCCGCGACGCGCCAGTTGTCGTCGTCCGCGCGTATCGTGATCGGTTGTGCGCCACGTCCCGGCAACCATGCCGATAGCATTTCACGGACCATGCGCGCACCCTTGCCGATAGAGGTGCCGCGCAGAAAGATCAGCGCGCCTTCTTCCGAACCGATGCTCGGATGCCGGCTACCGCTGGGGGCGAGATGGTAGTCCTGCGCGCCGACACGCAGATCGCCTGTCGATAGACTGCCGCGCAGCACGACGCATTCTTCGTGCGCAAAGTGACGATGGCTGGGCAGACGGGTGCCGGGGTCGAATTCCACCAATGCTGAACTGACAATACCATTGTCATATAGCACGCAGGCGCGCACGCCCTTGCTGAGGGTCTGCCATTGCTGGTCGCTATGGCGCACGGTACGCAAACCACGATGCCTGAGGGCACTGGCCGCGACACGGTTCTGCAGGCGGTTGTGCAAGCCGAATTCGCGCGGAGGCGTCAGCTGCGCGGGGCTCAGGCCTTCGGCGAGGAGGGCCAGGGTCAGCGCGGTTTCGTTCGCGTCGTCCATGGTGGGAGCGGGTGTTTGGGTGTTCATCATGGTGTCTCCGAATCCGTGGACATGCCAGTGGAACCGAATCCACTGAGCGGCTCGCCGAGCAGGCTGCGCAGTGTGTTGAGGCCACGGCGAATGTGGGATTTGACGGTGCCCAGCGGGATGCCTGTATGCGAGGCGATTTCGTCGTGGGTGAGGCCGCGGAAAAATGCCAATGCGATCAGTTGGCGCGGTTGCGTGTCGAGTCGTTCGAGCGCGCTGTGCAGGCGATGTTCGCTTTGCACGGCGTCGAGCAGATCTTCGGGGCTGTCGTCGCTTTCGCCTTTGGCATCGAGCAGGGCGCAGGCATCTTCGGTAACGATGGCCGGGTCGCGTGCGCGCAATGCATCGAGCGCGCGGCTGCGGGTCATAGTGAGAATCCAGGCGAGCGCAGTGCCGCGCGTCGCATCGAAACGCGGCGCCTGGCGCCACACTTGCCAGAAAGTATCTTCGGCCACTTCTTCGGCAAGCTCCGCGTTGCGCGTGATGCGTAGCGCCAGTCCGTACACGCGGCCCACGCAGGCTTCGTAGAGTGCGTTCAACGCGGCTGCGTCCTGACGGGTGATGCGTTCGATCCAGCCCTGCAGCTGGCTCTCGCGCACCACCTGGACTGCCGGCGGATTGCGTGTCAGCCCCGGCTCGGTAGCTTCCTCCTGTTCGGCCGCCGCGTCGGCGGGCAGGAGCATCGAACCTTCGTCCGGCGCACTCGAGCCGCCGTTCATGGCCTGATGAGCGAGTATGAAATTGTCATCATGCTTGCCAATGCCTGCATGGCTGTTTTCCTGATACATGGATGCCAGTACTCCGGATTATGGAACGAACAGGCCTATGCGCAGAGATACGCCGCGCGCGGCCTGCCGGATGCACTTGCCTTGAAAATATCGTTCGAACGGGTGAAATGAGCCGCTAGCGCGTGCTGCTGACATCCACCACGCCTGCGTCACCGGCAATGCCACTGAGCACCCGGCCATCGTCGAGTTTCACGCGGATGAGTTCGCCGCGCATGGCACCATTGAGCGCACGGCCGTGATTGACTACCGAGAAGCCGTTGCCGTTGGCCACGATTTTGACCAACTGGCCGGCGCGTATGCCGCCTTCATGCTGTAAGTAGGTGTTGCGCAGGGGCTGACCAGGCGATAGCGCCTGCCGGGCCGTCTGACCGACGGCGTCTTTCAGCGTGAGCACCAGGTCGGAAGGGTGGGCCGTCAACTCGCCCTGTTCGAGCTGCACATCGCCTTCACCGATTGTCTGACCACCCGATACGGGCCGCGTCAGCTTTACGTAGCTGCCATCGACTTTGACCATCGCGCTGACATACAGCGAGGCATTCGGCCCGCTGATGCAGCGCACGCCGACGGTGACGCGTCCCCAGGCCTGCTGTCCCTGCGGCAGAAAGGCCTGGAACTGCATGCAGCTTGCCAGGCTGAGCTGTCGTTCGTCCGGCGCCTTGACCGTGACGCCGACGCTGCCAGGTATGTTGTGGGTACGTTCCAGCAGGAATGCCGTCACGGTCGTAACGACATTCTGCGCATTGGCGGCGACCGCAGCGGACTGCGCAGCCAACAGACACGACAAGCTGCACAGCAGGACGGTGACATTCTTCTTCATGGGTGGACAGGTGATGGCGCTACGCGGATATCTAATGATTTGAGCACGGTGTGCAGCGACACAGACGCAGAATAGAGCCGTGAAATGCGCCCACTTTCGAGCCTGTCACATATCCCGTTTTCATGACCGGCAATGTTTGCCGGTGCGGCTTGCGGCGCTGCCGGATAGCCGGTCGTTTTGCCGCTTTTTCGGCCCGATGCGGCCTGCTTGCGGCGATTACGATGCTGGCACGAAAGCTGCAAAGTGTGTGTCGGGTACGCGGCGATTTGCCGGTAAGCAGGAGACGCACATGACCGCAAGACAAAGACAAAGTCGGCTGACACGTTTCAATCGCCTCGTGCGATTGAGTGTTCGCCAGGCCCTGTCTGCTGTCAATGCAGCATCCACCAAGCTGTACCGTGTCCGCGATGGAGAACAAAGTATGAGCCGCCTCGACGATGTATTGAGCTTTCATCAGACAGCGCTGAATTTGCGTTCGCAGCGCCAATCGGTGCTGGCCTCCAATATAGCCAACGCCGACACGCCTAACTACAAGGCACGCGACATGAATTTCAGCGCCGCGCTCAACGGCGCCCTGCAAGGGCGCGCCGGCCAGCCGCTGGCACTGGCGACGACTGCATCGGGCCATATGGCGGCGAGCGGCATCGCGATGCCACCGTCATTGCAATATCGCCCCGAAACGCAATCCAGCGTGGATGGCAACACAGTCGACATGGATGTGGAGCGCTCGGCGATGGCCGAGAACACCTTCCAGTATGAAGCGAGTCTCACCTTCATCAGCGGCTTGCTCAAGAGCATGCAGGCCGCCGTGACCGGCCAAAGCTGAGCGCCCGGAGAATCATCATGAGCATGCTCGATGTCTTCGGAATTGCCGGTTCTGCGATGCAGGCCCAGTCCAGGCGCCTCAACACGACGGCCAGCAACCTGGCCAATGCCGAAAGCATAGCCGGGCCGGATGGCAAACCGTATCGCGCCAAGCAGGTGGTGTTTCAGGCGCAGCAAATGGGCAACAATCCTTACGCCCAAGGCGTGCAGGTTGCGCAGGTGGTCGAAAGCGCCGCGCCGCTACGCATGGTGTATGACCCGAAGAATCCAGCCGCGAGCGCGGAAGGCTATGTGTCGATGCCGAACGTGGATGTCGTGGAAGAGATGACGAATATGATATCAGCATCACGCTCATATCAGACCAATGTTGAAATGATGAATACGGCCAAAACGCTTTTGCAGAAAACCCTGACGATCGGCCAGTAGTCAAACCGCAGGGCTCAATAGCAGGACCAGGAAAGAGGATGATGTCATGACAGTCAGTTCCACAACGGATACCAGCGCGACGAGTTCGGTCTATCAGTCACTGACCAATCCGACGACGACCAAGACAACCAGCAAGACGGACGACGCCCAGTCGCGCTTCCTGACCTTGCTGACGGCGCAGCTGAAGAACCAGGATCCGACCAATCCGGTGGACAGCGCGCAGACGACGTCACAGCTTGCGCAGATCAGCACCGTCGATGGCATCACGCAGCTCAATGCGACCATGAAGACCCTGATGAGCAGCTACCAGAGCAGCCAGACGCTGCAGGCGGCAGCGCTCGTCGGCCAGCAGATCCTGGTCGATGGCAACCAGATGAATCTGCAGAGCGGCTATGCGGTAGGCGGTTTCAATCTGTCCGCGCCCGCAGACAAGGTCAGCATATCCATCCGCGACGGCAACAACGTCGAAGTGGCAAATGAGGTGCTGAGCAATCAGGATTCGGGCATCCACAGTTTCGCCTGGGACGGTACGACGACTAATGGCTCGGTCGCCGCCGACGGCAAATACACGATGACGATTACCGCAAGCAAGGGCACGGATTCGATCACTTCCACTGCGGAGGAGATGGCCACCGTGACCAGCGTCGCAAATGGGGATTCGGGCGTCAGCATCAACGCGGGCCGCTTCAGCAAGCTGGGCCTGTCCGATATCCGTAGCATCATCTAGTTAGTCGGGAGCAATAACATGGCATTCCAACAAGGTCTATCCGGTCTCAATGCGGCTTCCAAGGCGCTGGACGTCATCAGCAACAACGTCTCCAACGGCAGCACGATCGGTTACAAAACCTCGGCCGCGCAGTTCGGCGACGTTTTTGCGGCAGCGCTTAATGGGGCGGCGGCAGGCGTGCAGATAGGTATCGGTACGGCGTTGAACCAGGTCTCGCAGCAATTTACGCAAGGCAATATCACGCCGACCGACAATCCGTTGGACATTGCCATCAACGGCGATGGCTTCTTCATCGTGCAGTCGCCGGATGCGTCGGTGACCGCGTACAGCCGCAACGGGCAATTCGATGTCGATGCGAAGGGCTTCGTCGTCAACGCCACCGGCTACAAATTGATGGGTTTCCTGCCTGGGGGCGGTTCGACAACGGCCTCGCCGATCCAGCTCTCCGCCAGCAATAGTTCGCTGACCGGCGCGCCAGCGCCCACGACCACCATGAGCATCGGCACGAACCTCGATTCGCGCGATGTCACGCCGGCCATCACTCCCTTCGATTACACCAATACCAAGACCTACAACTCGTCGACCGCGACGACGGCTTACGACAGCTTGGGCAATCCGCATGCCGTTACCATGTACTTCGTGCGCAGCGCGACCGCGCCGGCCCTGGCAGGCGCTACCACGCGCTGGGACGTGTACAAGTCCATCGACAACGGCGTGCCGAGCGCGGTGGCGAACAAGATGGAATTCAATAGTGCCGGCACCTTGGTCGGCACCTCGGCGGTTGGTACTTTCACCATCCCGGCCAGTTTTGCGGTGGCGACGGGCGCAACCACCCCGCTGGCTTTCCCCATCAGCTTGGTCGGCAGTACGCAGTACGGCAGCACCTTCAATGTTACGTCGCAGACGCAGGATGGTTTTGCGCCCGGCACGCTGTCGGGCATCACCGTCAGTAAGGACGGTGTCATACAGGGTCGTTACTCCAACGGCCAGACCACCGACATCGCCACCGTTGCGCTGGCCACTTTTGCCAGCCCCAACGGCCTGTTGTCGATCGGCAGCAATTTCTGGGCGGAATCCGCCGAATCGGGCGCCGCACAGCTCGGTGCGCCAGGCATCGGTAAGCGTGGCCTGTTGCAGGCGGGTGCGGTCGAAGAGTCGAACGTCGACCTGACTGCCGAGCTGGTGAGCATGATCACCCAGCAGCGCAATTACCAGGCGAACGCGCAATCGATCAAGACCGAAGATCAGGTGATGCAGACCCTGGTGAATCTCCGCTAAGGCTAGGGCATAAGTGCTCGCGCACGAGTGACCCAGTTATTTATATCCAATTGTCATTGATCGAAAATCATGGACAGACTGATCTACACGGCGATGAGCGGGGCAAAGGCGACGATGGGGCAGCAGACTGCCGTCGCCAACAATCTTGCGAATGCGTCGACCAGTGGTTTTCGCGCCGAGATGCACAGGTTTCGCGCCGTCAATGTGCAGTCGCCCGCTTCGCCGACGCGCGCCTTCGTGGTGGACGACAGCGTAGCGACGGACTTCCGTTCGGGGCCGATGATCAAGACGGACAGCCCCTACGATGTCGCCATTCATGGCGATGGCATGTTCGTCGTGCAGACGCCGGACGGCAAGGAAGCCTACACACGCAATGGCAGTTTCACCGTTGATGCCAATGGCGTATTGCGCACCAACACCGGTCTGGCGGTGGTCGGGGATTCCGGATCAATTACGATTCCGCCGGACAATGGCATCGAGATCGCAAGTGACGGCACGATTACGGCGACGCCTACAACAGGGCTGAGAAACGCAGCCAACGCGGTGGGCCGCCTCAAACTGGTCAATCCGGCAGAAACGGATTTGCGCCGGGGCGAGGACGGCCTGTTCCGCACCACGAACGGCACGCCGGCCCAACAAGACGAAAACGTGAAAGTTGCCGTCGGCTTCGTCGAGGGCAGCAACGTCAGCGTGGTCGAGCAGATGGTCAATATGGTGTCCTTGTCGCGTCAATTCCAGATGCAGACGAAGATGCTGGAGACCGCGCAAGAGAACGACAAAGCCGCAACAACGATCATCGATCGCTGATAAGAGACAAACGAAAGGATATGCGAAATGATTAACGCCCTGTGGGTTGCCCGAACTGGTCTCGATGCCCAGCAACTGCAACTGGACGTCATATCCAATAATCTTGCCAACACGGCAACCAATGGTTTCAAGCGTGCCCGCGCGGTGTTCGAGGATCTGCTTTACCAAAACCTGCGCCAGCCCGGCGCGCAAAGCTCACAGACCACCACCATTCCTTCAGGCTTGCAGGTCGGTACCGGCGTGCGCCCGGTGGCGACGGTGCGCAACCAGGCGCAGGGCAATCTGCAGCAGACCAGCAACAACTTCGATCTCGCCATTCAGGGCTCAGGCTTCTTCCAGGTTCTGCTGCCCGATGGCACCGCCGGCTACACGCGCGACGGCTCATTCCAGCAGGATTCGCAAGGTCAGCTGGTGACGTCTGCGGGCAATCCAGTACAGCCTTCGATCACCATTCCAGCCGACGCCTTGTCTGTCACCATCGGTAAGGACGGCACGGTGAGCGTCACGCAACCGGGCAGCACGGGCTCGACGCAGGTGGGCAGTCTGCAGGTCGCGACCTTCGTCAATCCGGGCGGCCTGCAGAGCGTCGGCGAGAATCTTTTCCTTGAGACATCGTCCAGCGGCACGGCGACGCCCGTCACGCCGGGCACCAGCGGCGCGGGCACGATCAATCAGGGCTTTGTCGAGACCTCCAACGTCAACGTCGCCGAAGAGCTGGTCAACATGATCCAGACGCAGCGCGCCTACGAATTCAACTCCAAGGTCGTGACCACGGCCGACCAGATGCTCAGCAGTCTGGCGCAGCTCTGATTGGAAAGCGTGAACTGAAATGACCCGTTCCTCTCGCCACGCTTTGCGTTGTCTTCCTGCTGCACTGGTGACGATGCTATCGGCATGCAGCTTGATGACCACGCCGACCTCCGTGCATCAACCGATGACGGCACGTCCCGAACCGGCGCCAATGGTGCAGTCTTCCAACGGCTCGATTTACGGCGCGGCCACGCGACCGATTTTCGAGGACCGTCGCGCACGTCTGGTGGGCGATACCTTGACCGTCAACATTGTCGAGAAGACGCAGGCCAGCAAGAGCGCCAACAGCAACGCCACACGCGGCGGCAGTACATCGGTCGGTATCTCCTCGCTGGCCGGCGTGCCCGGCAAGTTCCTCGAGCCGCTATCGGTTGGTGCCAAGGACGACACTTCCTTCACCGGCAAGGGCGCATCGGCTGCCAACAATACTTTCACCGGCACGATCACCGTCACCGTGATCGAGGTTTATGCCAATGGCAACCTGCTGGTGTCGGGCGAGAAACAGGTAGCCATCAATCAAGGGCAGGAATTCATCCGTTTTTCGGGCGTCGTCAATCCCAACTATGTGACAACCTCCAATACCGTGCAGTCGGTTCAAGTGGCCGATGCACGGGTCGAGTACAAGGGAAGTGGCTACATCGATGAAGCTCAGACCATGGGCTGGATGCAGCGCATCTTCATGAACATCCTGCCGTTCTGAGCGTCGTATCCGTCGATCCGCCAGCAGGTGTTTGAAAGCAGCATTGAGCAGGTGGAAAAATGAGACGTACGACCCAGATGTGTGTGTGGATGTTCTGCGTGCTGTCCCTGTGCGTTTGTGCAATGTCGCTGGCCCATGCTGAGCGCATAAAGGACATCGCTACCGTCGCTGGCGTGCGCAGCAATCAGCTGGTCGGCTATGGCATCGTCGTCGGCCTCGATGGCACGGGCGATCAGACCACGCAGGCGCCTTTCACCACGCAGAGCCTGATCAATATGCTGGGCAATATGGGCGTCAGCATTCCGCCCGGCACTTCCCTGCAACTCAAGAATGTCGCGGCCGTCATGGTTACCATGCTATTGCCGCCGTTTGCGCAGCCAGGCCAGCAATTCGATGTCACCGTCTCGTCGATGGCTAATGCCAAGAGCATCAAGGGCGGCACGCTGCTGATGACGCCGCTCAAAGGCGCGGACGGACAGGTCTATGCGGTCGCGCAAGGCAGCATCATCGTCGGCGGTGCAGGCGGCCAAGCGGGTGGCGCGAGTGTCGTCGTCAATCATCTGTCGGCCGGCAGAATTCCCGCAGGCGCGTCTGTCGAGCGTGCCGTGCCGATGCAGGTCGGCCAGGAAGACACCATCACCTACGAATTGAGCGCGTCCGATTTCGGCACGGCGCAGCGTGTTGCCGATGTCATCAACCAGGCCAACGTTGCGGGCACGGCGTGGCCTGTCGATGGTCGTCGCATCCAGGTGCGTGCGCCCGCTACGGCATACGAGCGCGTGGCATTTCTGGGACGCATCGAGAATCTTGAAGTAACGCCGCTGGCGGGCGCGGCGCGCGTCATCGTCAATTCCCGTACCGGCTCGGTGGTCATGAATCAGGCTGTCACGCTGCAAGAATGCGCAGTGGCGCACGGCAATCTTTCCGTGTCGGTGAGTGCCAATCCGCAGGTCAGCCAACCCAATGCATTGTCCGGTGGGCAGACGACCGTGACGGAGAACGGGAGTGTCGATATCAAACAAGGTGGCGGTGGACTGGTGCGCTTCCCGGTCGGCGCCAATCTCGCCGACATCGTTAAGGCGCTCAATTCGGTCGGCGCCAATCCGCTCGATCTCATCAACATTCTGCAGGCGATGAAGGCCGCCGGTGCCTTGCGCGCTGAGCTGGAAGTGATTTGAAAATCGAACGCAATCACGCCTCACGAAAAATATGATCGACCAGATCAACACGCTCGACGTCAACGCGCTGAGCGCGCTCAAGCGCTCAGCGCACGACAATTCGCCGGAGGCGATCAAGGCCACGGCCAAGCAATTCGAGGGAGTGTTCCTGCAACTCGTGCTTAAATCGCTGCGCGATACGGTGCCGAAGGACGGCATGCTCGACAGCGATTCCACGCGCTTCTACGAAGAGATGGGTGACCAGCAGATGGCCGCCGTACTGGCGCAACGTGGCGGCGTTGGGCTGGCCGCTGCGCTAGAGAAGCAACTGATGCGGCAGGCGGGCTTGTCGATGCCAGCCGATGGACAGGCGACGCCGCCAAACTTACCACCGTTGCCTGCCAAAGCGAGCGTGACGCTGCCAAACTTGCCTGATGGCGTGTCGTCCTCCGTGCCATCTGCAGTGAGTGGCGCTTCGACAAGCAGTGGCGATCCGCAACGTTTTGTTGACGCGCTCATGCCACAGGCGACAGAAGCTGCGCAAAGTCTTGGTGTGCCCGCGCATTTTCTCGTCGCGCAGGCTGCGCTCGAAACCGGCTGGGGTAAATCCGAACTGCGCACGGCAGATGGCCGGCCGACCTACAACCTGTTCAACATCAAAGCGGGCAAAGGCTGGAGTGGTGCGACGGTCGACGCGCAAACAGCGGAGTATGACAACGGCGTGGCACAGACGCGCACCGAGCGTTTCCGTGCTTATGGCTCGTATGCCGAGGCGTTCCAGGACTATGCGCACCTCGTTCAGCAATCGCCGCGCTATGCCGCCGCCATGGGGCAGGGCGAGGCATCGAGCTTTGCCAAGGCCTTGCAGGCGGGCGGGTATGCCACCGACCCTGCTTATGCCGACAAACTAACCCGGCTCATCAACGGCAATACGCTCAGGCACAGCCTGCTCGCCAGCGCGCGCTGATTTGCCTCCGAACGCTAGCCGCTATTCGGACGCCACAAAGTAAAACGGCGCGCAGCCAAGGCTGCGCGCCGTTTTACTTGAACGACCGGAGTATTACTTGGCCATTGCGGAAGAAGACGAAGCGGACTTCTTAGCCTTCTTAGCCTTCTTTGCCTTCTTTGCCATCGGAGCAGCCGACGACGAAGCAGCCATAGCAGCAGGAGCAGGCGAAGCCGCCGGTGCGCTAGCAGCGAAAGCAGCGGAAGAAATGAAGGCGCCAGCGATCAGGGCGGTCAGCAGCTTGGTCATGTTTCGTTTCCTTTAAAGGTTGAGTTTGATGGCCGGGATATCGCCCGGACATGCTCAACAACGCGTCGTCAACGCGGCGGGATGACAAGCTATGCAAAAAAATTTTGTTTTCTTGCGGTTTGAGGCCTTTAAAGGCTGGCATTCAGCGCAGCAAGCGTGCCTTCACCTAGCAAAGCGAGCGTTGCGCGATCAACGATGTAGGGGGGCATCCAGTAGATCGTCGCGCCGATAGGACGAAGCAAGAGCCCTTGACCGATCGCTGCTTGTGCAAAGCGACGGCTGAAATCTGGGGCGACTGTATCGACATCAAATGCAAGAATCGTCCCGGTCTGGCGCATGTGACGCACGTTGTGATGCGCGGCGAGGGGCTGCGCGGCCTCCGCTAGCCAGCCAGCGAGCTCACGGTTGGCGGCGATGACTTGATCCTGTTCGAATAACTCCAGGGTCGCCAGGGCCGCTGTGCAAGCCAGGGGATTGCCGGTATAGGAGTGCGAATGCAGGAAGCCGCGGCTCGTTTCGTCCGCATAAAATGCTTGGTAGATAGCCTCGCGGCTCAGTACCAGCGACAAGGGCAGGTAGCCGCCCGAAATGCCTTTGGACAGGCACAAGAAATCCGGCCAGATACCGGCCTGCTCGCAGGCGAAGAAGTTGCCGGTGCGTCCGCAGCCGACGGCGATTTCGTCGGCAATGAGGTGGACTTCGTAGCGATCGCAAAGCGCACGCGCCAGACGCAGGTATTCGGCGTCGTACATTGCCATGCCTGTCGCGCACTGCACGAGGGGCTCGACGATCAGCGCGGCGGTCTGCGCATGATGCGTTTCAAGCCAGGCTTCCAGCGCGTTGGCCGCGCGTCGCGCCACATCCACAGCGTCTTCCCCATCGGCAGCGCGCCGCCAATCCGGTGACGGCACGGTGTCTGCCACGCGTACCAGTGGCGCGTAGGCATCGCGGAACAGGGCGATATCGGTCACGGCCAACGCGCCGACGGTTTCGCCGTGATAACTGCCTTCCAGGCAGACGAAGCGATTCTTATCGGCACGACCGAGGTTGCGCCAGTAATGCAGACTCATCTTCAAGGCGATCTCGGTGGCTGAAGCGCCGTCCGACGCGTAGAAGGCATGTCCCAGCACGCCGCTAGTGAGGGCTGACAGCTTCTCGGAGAGTGTCACCACTGGTTCATGCGTGAAGCCAGCCAACATCACATGTTCGAGTTTTTCGAGCTGCTCGCGCAGGCGCCGATTGATGTGCGGATGGCAATGTCCGAACAGGTTCACCCACCACGAGCTGACTGCGTCCAGGTAGCGCCTACCGTTCGTGTCATACAGCCATGGCCCGTCGCCGCGCGCGATGGCAATCAGCGGCGTCGATTCGTGTTGCTTCATCTGCGTGCATGGGTGCCACACGGCGGCGAGCGAACGGGCGAGGAGGTCGGTCATGTGGAGGACTCGTGATTCAGAGCGAGATCTGCATCTTCCTTTGTATTGCGCCGGCAGGCAAAAAAGCGTCAGGATCGCAGGACTTGTAGAATGCGCACATGATCCAAATTGTCATCTCTCCAGCCAAGTCGCTGGACTTCGAATCGCCGACACGCGAGCTGCCGCATACGCAGCCTTCGTTCCTCGACCAGTCCGCCAAGCTCATCAAGATTGCGCGCAAGCTGGCGCCCGCCACGCTCGCGCGGCTCATGAAAATATCCGATCAGCTCGCAGCGCTTAACGCGGAACGTTACGCGCAGTGGACGACACCTTTTACGGCGGACAATGCTCGTCAGGCTGTACTCGCCTTCAATGGCGACGTCTATGGCGGACTCGATGTGCACAGTCTCGATGCCGAGGACCTCGCCTGGGCACAGCGGCATCTGCGCATCCTGTCAGGGCTGTACGGACTTTTGCGGCCGCTCGATCTCATGCAGGCGTATCGTCTCGAAATGGGAACGCGATTGATGCATCCCAAAGGCAAAGACCTGTACTCGTTCTGGAGCGATACCATCACGCAGGCGCTCAATGCAGACTTTGCCCAGTCGCCTGAAAATGTCTTGGTCAATCTCGCCTCCGAGGAATATTTCAGATCCGTGCGCCCCAGGAAACTGTCAGCTCGTGTCGTCACGCCTGTCTTCCATGAATGGAAGAACACCGGCTACAAGATCGTCAGCTTCTATGCAAAGCGTGCGCGCGGCCTCATGAGCCGTTATGCCATTGTCAATCGCATCGTGGACGTCGAGGCACTCAAAAATTTCGATGCCGAGGGCTACGCATTCGCCCCCGAAGTTTCGAGTGACGACACATGGGTATTTCGTCGCCGCGCCGCATGGGAGTCGCAATGACCCATCCAGTAAAGCCACACATCAACAGCCGATTTGACAGCGGCAATATCGAAGTGGTGCGTGCGGAAACCACATATGACATAAGACTGCGCATTTGCAAGGACAGCAACGCCGATTTTTTTCAATGGTTTCATTTCCGTCTCGCGGCACCGACGGCAAGCGCCGTGCGCATCGTCATCGAAAATGCGGGCGAGTGTAGTTACGCCGAGGGCTGGCATGGTTACCAATGCGCTGCCAGCCATGATCGGCACGACTGGTTCCGTATCGCGGCAACGCATTACGACGGTGAGAGGCTCACCATCGAATTCGTCATGCAGCAAGACAGTATCTGGCTTGCATATTTCCAACCCTACTCGCTGGAGCGGCACTTCGACCTGTTGGCGCGTTGCGCGCAGAAAACCGATGCGCAACTTGTACAGCTAGGCAATTCCGTCGAGGGCCGCAGCATTGATGCATTGCGCATAGGCTGCGCGGCGCCGCGCAACGTGTGGATCATCGCGCGCCAGCACCCCGGTGAATCCATGGCCGAGTGGTGCGCCGAAGGTCTGCTCGAAGCCTTACTTGACGACGCGGATACTGAATTCGGGCATATCGCAAGCGAAATACGTCAGCGTGCCTGCATACACATCGTCCCCAATATGAACCCTGACGGCAGCACCTTGGGCAACCTGCGCAGCAACGCAGCGGGCGCCAATCTGAATCGCGAATGGCGCATGCCCACCATCGAGCGCAGCCCCGAAGTCTTGTGTGTGCGGCAAGGCATGCTCGACACGGGCGTCGATCTGTTCATCGATTTGCACGGCGATGAAACACTGCCTTACGTTTTCATCGATGGCAGCCACATGGTGCCCGGTTATGGCGAACGCAATCTCGCACTTCAGCAGGGCTTTCTCGATGACCTGAGTGTCGCCAGCCCGGATTTCCAGACCGCGAAAGGCTATGCGGACAACCGCTTCGATGACGAACTGCTGACGCTCGCATCCAAGTGGGTTGCGCATCAATTCAACTGCGTCGCCCTGACCCTGGAAATGCCATTCAAGGACAACGCCAAGGCGCCAGACGCAAGAACCGGCTGGAGCGGCGCGCGCAGCAAGCGTCTTGGCGCATTGTTGCTGCACCCCATTCTTGCACATTTGCGTAGGATAATGACATGAGCATCGTCGACTCCAGCAAGGGCTCGCCCCTAGGCAAGCGCGTAGCGTACGAGACGCAATACAACCCGGCGCTCCTCTATCCGATGCCACGCGCCGACAAGCGCGCAGAGCTGGGCATCACCGACGTCCTGCCATTCGTTGGCATGGATATCTGGAATGCATATGAACTCTCCTGGCTCAACCCGCGCGGCAAGCCACTAGTTGCGCTCGCTGAATTCATCGTTCCGGCGGACTCGCCACGCATCGTCGAATCGAAATCGCTCAAGCTCTACCTGAACTCATACAACCAGACGCAGCTGAGCAGTCAGGAAGAAGTCGAAGGCTGTATCGCTGCGGATCTCAGCAAGGTAACAGGAGCGCCGGTCACGGTAAAGCTCACCTCAATAGGTCAAGCAAGCGCACGCCGTATGGGGGTACCGGAAGGCATCTGTCTCGATGACATTGACATTGAGATTGATACTTACACGCCGGCCCCCGAACTACTACAAAGCGCGGCTGGCACGGTTGTAGTCAACGAGACTCTCTATTCCCATCTACTCAAGTCGAATTGCCTGGTTACAGCGCAACCTGACTGGGGCATGCTCGCCATACGATATAGCGGCCCCACCATCGACCACGAAGCCCTGCTGCGCTACATCGTCTCATTCCGCGAGCACAACGAATTCCACGAACAATGCGTCGAACGCATCTTCTGCGACATACAGCGCTACTGCAGTCCCAGGCGTTTGGCGGTATGGGCGCGTTACACGCGAAGGGGAGGGCTGGACATCAACCCGATTCGAGCAACTGACCAGGAGTGGGCTGAAGTCGGCAACGTGGCCGAACACAGGCAGTAGTCGCCAGAAACGACAAAGGGCCGGCAAACGCCGACCCCCTGTTTTTCTGGTGCTGCTGACCGGAATCGAACTGGTGACCTACTGATTACGAATCTGTGGCGGTTGTGGTGCAGATCAACAACTTACCAGCTTTGAATAACTGACGAAGCCTTGATGTAGACCTAGGTTTGATGCGGGTCTGTGTCTGAATTACTGACGCGTTTTGGCATGCTTGCAGCCTCTGCTTCAATGGCTAATTCATAGTGTCGAGCAGTGGTCCGGCTGTCAAGATGGAGCCCGCGACGGCGCGCCTCTTCCAGCGTTTTTGCAAGGTTCAGCGAAGCTTTGCGGAGGTCGCGACGCTGCCAATGCACCCACTCCTCTCCGGCTTTCTCTGCTCGTTCTCGCAGCACATCGCGCGCGGCGTCGAAGCGGTTCTTAAGCATCGTATAAGTGACTCGCTGGCCATCGTCGGTCTGCACTAGCCACGGACCTGTCGCCTTGCGCGGGCGCATCAACAGCTCGTCGAGAAGGGCTGCCAGGTCCCCGGTGACATTGAATTGGCCGAGCGCACGGTTCTTTTTCGCGCGCATGCCCAGGACCTGCCGATCTTCCTTGATCGTAATCTGATCCCGGCGCAATTTGAGAATGTCGGTTACACGTTGCCCGATGAGCATGTCCAGGCGCAGCCAGTCTTTCAATACCTGATCGCCAGCGTCATGCATATCCCAAAACATCTGGGGCGTAACGAGTACTTGACGACGCGGTTCATGGTAGCTCTCGACGCCGACGCAGGGATTGGGGGCGCTGGTTAGCCCTTTGCCACGCGCCCAATTCCACATGCGCGAGAGCGTTGCCTTGATGCGGTTGGCGAGGAATGGTGTGTCGATCAGCTTGTCCATCATCTTGCCAACATCGCCGGGCAAGACAGTGTGCATCGGTGCATTGCGAAAAACGGCTTTAAGCCTGACCAGCGCGGCGCAGTATTCGCTCTGTGTCTTTGGCGATAGTGCTGCTATGCCGCGTTTCTCATAGGCTTCGGCCACTGCTGTGAAGCCATCGGCAGAGTGCGAAGCAAGTTCGGCCTGTATCGCGCTCCAGCGGATCTGCGCCTTGCGGAAGTCAGAGCCTAGCGCTTCATGCCGACCGTCCGCATGCTGGTAGTAATAGAGCGTCGAGTCGCCACGCTTGCGCCGAAGCATATTCGGCGGCAAGTCCCTATTGGCGGCGGTGCGCGGACGTCCTGCTGGCGGCATGGATAGCATCGAAGTTGAATGATGGCGTCGTCGAATCTTGCTCGCTTGCCTCGGTACCTGGCAATAGCCGGTCGCGATACACAAGTGGCCAGCCATGGCGGCCGACAACAAAGGAAACGTTGGCGGCTTTGAGTAACCCGATTAGCCCGTCGCGACGCTGTGGTCCAAGCATTGCAACGAGCTCGGCAATGCTGAAGAACTCTTGCGGCAGGACCGGATAGGATGTGGTGGCGTGGCTCATGTCAAGCCCTACTAATCCGTTGCCAATTTAGTAGACGCAGCGTCAACCAGCGAGGCATCAGCATGTGTCCGGGAATTCCGGATAGTTGTTGATGGCTCTGGCTGCTCGGCGCGCGGTGCGGCGACCTCGTCACGCAATGCGAAGTAAATCATCAGTCATCCTTCCCTTTGGGTTGTGGTGCGCGTTCGTACATGCCAATCAGCATATCCATTGCCCTGCCTGCCTGAAGATTGCCGGCGTAGCAGATCGTGATTCGCGGGCCGCCTGGATCAGAGAATCTGACGCCTTTAAACCCATCCAAAATCGGCGCCACAGCCAGCGCAATCTGCTCAGCGACGAGGGCTTCTGCTTTATTCAGCCTTTTCTCCATATCGGCGATGGCATGTTCTGCACGGATCAATACATTCTTTCTGGCGGCGTAAATGATCGAATCTTGCATCTCGCATAAGTCATTCAGCAGCGCTGCATATCTAGAGTTTTGTGGCGTATCACTCATTCCCTAGCCCTCCAAAGAATTCCCAGCGCTGAGCCACAAAGAAAGCAACTCCAGAGCGGCCAATCATTTACACCTATGCATACGCCAACAGCAATGCACAGAATGGCAAGACTTTTGCTCATTCCCCGGACTCCTTCTTGGCTGCATCGGCTCGCTGGATGTAGCAATCCAGCGGGCATAATGAAAGTATTGCAAAGCCTTCTTTGCAAAATTCAGAAGCAGTTAATACATACGTTATAAGCCGCTCGCACATCCGTCCGGTATAGTCTTTTCGCTCGACATTCCATTCGCGTAACAATAACAAGTCGCCTTTTCGGAAATCTCTGTCGTTAAAACGCACCTCAAACGACTTGATGCCGCTATAGACCGCTCCAAAATAACTCGTCCAGCATTTCAGCTCATGCACTTTGCCAACAGGCCATCCTAGTTGTTGCACGTCATACAGCCCAAGCCGCTGAGATTCGTCGGCGAGTTCTTGCAGGGGATTCTTCCCAGAGCACCATTCACATTCGCAATCCATTGGATGACTCAGAGCCAGCACGCCTTCTGCCAGCTCTTCTGCCAACTTTTTTGCTCGCCGAGCTTCACCCACTCCCACTCCAGACAGATACGCAGCATCCTTAGTCTCGGTCAGTTCTGCGACAGCGCGGGAGAGGTTGGCACATTGCGCTTCGAGTTCCTTTTCGCGCAAAACGCTTGTGTCCGCATAAGCCGAATGAAACTTTCTATATGTGTTGAACTCCGCCACCACCGGCCCGAACACGCGCTCGAAAGTTGTATCACGTCGAAGCGGAAAAATGCTTTCGGATGCCAGTTCCACGCTATCGGAAAGAGATGCCCTGGTGGACAATCCCGAGATGTTGGACACGCGTAACCATGCATCCACCTCAACGCCTTCCAGTAGCTGCGCCACGGTCTTGTTCTCGTTTGTCATTTCGTACCCCACGCATGTTCAGACACTGAAAAACACGACATGCCCAGACGCTGCTTATATATGCCAATTACATCCGTGCCGATTTTGGCTTCTAGGTAAATTTTCAAGAACGCCTCCGCATCTTCTTG
Organism: Rhodocyclales bacterium; assembly: GCA_028292505.1. Classification (GTDB taxonomy): domain Bacteria; phylum Pseudomonadota; class Gammaproteobacteria; order Burkholderiales; family Rhodocyclaceae; genus Viridibacterium. The sequence continues at coordinate 14,924 of JAQGMF010000007.1, read as the reverse complement.
CCGCGCAAAGCGAAGACCCCTATTCGAGTCATTTACAAAGTCTCCGCTAGCCGTAAGCCATAAACAATGCCCATCAACCGCATGCTCAATTAGCCAGCCAAATACTGTCGAATCCTTCTCCAGCTCGGCTTGGATGAGGGCGGCGAACTCATGGACGGCACCGACAGGAAAGCAAAGCTTTTCCTCCTGCGTCTCGTGATCGTGCATGATGCGCGCGCCGACCTTACCGGCCAGCCGCAGCACGGTGTCTTTGTCGAGTTTCATGTCATTCACCGTCGTCATCCCAGCAATCCATGTCGTTGTCGGCGGCTTCTTCAGGCGTTACGTCATCGTCATCACCTTCTTCATCAAATGCGACTTCAGCACACGCCTGCGCTTCATCTTCGGTCAGGCCGGCGCGCTTTGCGTATTGAGCCTTGCAGCGAGCGATCCACTCTTCTTTGTCGAGTTGCGTCATGCCGACCTCCACGGAATGAGTTGCTGGTCTTTCGGCACACGATGCTTACCGCGCGCCAGCGGATGCTTTGGGTATCCCGCCTTCGTCTTGCCGAGACAGAACACATGCACGCCCTCGGGCAGGCCACATTCAATCTCTTCAAGAACCGTGTCCATCCAGAAGCCGCAGCGTTCGCCGAGCGCTCCCCATGCGATCAACACGGCGCCGCACTTGCCCGCCTGGTCATTGATGACCGATAGGTTCTCTTGCAGGCGATCACGGGCATGCCAGTCTTGGCGCTTGTCCCACGTCATGACCATCTCGATGGCCGGCTGTGGCACTGAGCAGCGCAGCGGGATTGCATTCACCACTGCGATTCCGCCATAACCGTTGTGGCTCGCGATGTGGCAGACCAGCGATATGGTCGGGTCGTCGACCTCAGCATCTGCGGTACTCGGATTGAACATGCAAACCAGCAGCTTCGGACGCTCATCCCATTCGCGCGTGAGCGTGAAACGGTAAGTGCCACAGGTGGAGAGTTGCGCGGAGCGCTTCATACAAACCCCAGCGCCTTCTTGGCTTCGTCATAGGCGGCATTGATGGCTGCCATGGCATCGTGGCTGCCACCGGCGCGGTCAGGGTGCGCAGTTGCCGCCGCTTGTCGAAACGCAGATCGCACAACGTCGTATGTAGCTTCAACGTTCGGGCTGACCCCAAGCACTTCACGCCAGGAACGCTTCGATGCGGGCTCAGGCAATGCCATGAAGCCATGAAACGCGGCTTCGAGCATGTCGCCCGTACCCCAGCGCGCAATGCCGCGCAGCGCCTCGATGGTCTTCGCAATCGCTTGCATGTTGTGCTCTATCTTCAGCCACCGATCGCATGCGAACGACATCTGCCGCTTCTTGTAGGTGAAATACACGGCCACGCCAACGTCATCGGGCGCGCGCTGGCGAGCCAGCGGCAAGCCATCACTGCGCAATGGGATATTCGTGCTGATGACGGTGAGTGGATCTGGGCCCCAGCGACCGCCGGTGAGCAGCTTCACTTCGGCGATGATGTTGTCTCTGGCGCGCACAAATGTCACATCGAATTTGGCGTTCTCGCGCTCGTAGTGTTGCGTGCGTGGGCGACCTGTTGGCCACTGCAATGGGTGTGCTGAGACTGTCATGCCAGCACTTCCTTCCTGAATGACTGGCATGCCTCGACAACCGCCTTGCAGCGCTCGACGTCCATCATGCCGATATGCGTTTCGTCTTTCGGGATGTTGAGTTTTTCGCTCAGCCACGCATAAGCAGTGCTGCGGTTGTGGAAAGCACGCTCGCGCCAGAGCGGATCGAATGCGTCGTGGGCATTGCGTTTCGCGCGGCGCAGCTCGGCGTTGGCCAGCCGGCCGAGTGGCTTGTCGATGATCTTGCGATTCTTGCCATGCGGCGGATGACAGCCCACGAGGGCATCACACTGCGCACACCGGTAAAAATGCTTGTGGGCAAGATCAATGCGAGTCGGATACACCACGGCGCCCGTGACGAATGCCGCTGGCTTGTAGCAATACGGACAGATGACTTCAGGGTGTTTCATGCATGATGCCTTTGGTATAACTCGCGAAGCTGCGCAATTTGCACCTCGCTGAGGGCCGTCACTTCGCCGGCATGGATGCGTGCATGCAGACCCTCGACGAACTCGCGATGCTCCGGTGCGAGCTCATCGGTTTGGGTCAGCCGCACGATGGCTTGGTTGATGTCGATCACGATTACGCGGCTTCGTCGTGCTCGTTGCCGATATCGTCATCATCGTTGGCCGAGTCGTCGCCTGCTTGCTCTTCGCCATCGGCGGGGCCGAACAACTTGTCGAGTTCGGCTACCTGGGCTTCCTTGCTGTCAGGCGCAGGCTCGTCCTTGAACAGCGGCTCAGTCGTCGCTGCGGCCTTGTTCATTTGAGCCATCTTCTCTGCTGAAGGTGGCGTCAGGCTGAGCGTGACTTCCTTGCCCATGAGGCTGTAGATCGTGCCAACGTCCTTCTCCGATGGATCGCAGGCGACATTGAATTTGATATTCACCGTGCCGCCTTCTTTCGGTTCGTAAATGAATTTGTCGATATTGCACAGATCAAGATTGACATCGTCATGGCCTGAGACGCCGACATCCATCTTCATTTCGTAGCCGATTCCCTTCCAGTCGGACTTCAACGGGTAGTTCGGTTTGAGCTGAGGAATGCGCAATTTTGTGAGTGGAACATCCAGCAACTCTTCTTGGGCGTCGACTTCCTTCTCGTAGATCATGTGGCGCAATGAAGGATGAATTTCCGACAGAATGTCGTTTGACACATCAAGCGAAAAGCGCAGGGTGCTGCGTGATTCGAGTTCTGGCCCATGATGTTCAGTACGCGCAGTGAATGACTGAAGGATTGCTGATCGGCTTTCAAGTACGAGTTGCATGGTTGCTCCTGGTGGTGGGTAAAGTGGTGGGCATCTCGCCGTTCGCCTCCACCGTCCGCAGACGGGATTCGCAGCGGGACGGGAGATGCCCGTGAAAGGGTTACGCCGCGAGCTTTGCCTTAGCGTCGAGAATGGCGAAGTACACGGCACGGCAACCGGCCACATCGTTCTTCGCGTTGTGAGTGCCTTCGAGCGGCAGGCCTACCAGGATCGTGTGTGCCTCCTGAAGCGTGGGAAGCTTTGCCTTGGGCAGCGCACACAACGCGCGTGCGCCGTAGCAGGTACAGAAGCCCTCGCCATCCTTCCAGTGGTCGGATGGCTGCAGAACTTCCTCGGCCGCGGCGTGGTCATCGAAGTAGCGCTTGAGCGCGATGCGCACGATGCGATCATCGAAGGTGCGGTTGTGAGCGATGCGCAGGACTGACTTGGCGCGCATTGCCAACAGCATATCGACCGCGTCTTTCTCGGCGATGCCGACTTCTATCGCGTAGTCGTGGCTGATGCCGTGAATGGCGGTCATCTCCTCGCTGATGGTCCAGCCGTCCGGCTTCACAATCACGTCCATGCTATCCAGCACTTCGCGTGTGTCGAGATTTATCAGCTCGGCAGCTATCTGGACGATATGGGGTTGCTGGGGCGATTCGGATGGCTCTTTCCAATCTGGTAAGCCAGTTGTTTCCGTGTCGAATACGATTGCGTGCATGGCTACTCCTTTGTGTGGGAAACGGTTGAGCCCGTGTGCGCAAGCATCGAGCGATAGGACTGAATTGATTCGGAGCGGTCACGCTCGCCGCGCTCGTGCTGACGCAGGCGGCGGTGATACCGGCTACGGATTCGCTGACCAGCGCTGATGTGGTTCGGCCACACCACATAGCCAAGGAACGGTGCGCTGGCCGTAATGCGCGCCAGGCGCGCCTTGTACGGGTGAATCGTCAAGCCCATGGCGGCGAGACGTTCAGTGATTTGCCGGCCTTGCGAGATGAGTTCGTCGCGGTCGTCAGACACGATGACGATGTCGTCGACATATCGGATGTAGCGATTGACGCAGAGGGTCTGCTTTACCCAATGATCGAAGTCGCACAGAAAGATATTCGCGAACAGCTGGCTGCTCAGGTTGCCGATCGGCATGCCCTTGGCCTCCGTGGTGCGGTAGAGGCTTTCAGCTGAAAACAATTCGTCGTAACGATCATCGGTGCGGTACGAATCGATCAGGCTGATGAGCAATTGCCGCACGTCATGGTCGCCGATGTAACGCAACGCGCGCGCCTTCAGACCTTCATGCGGTACCGAGTAGAAATACTTGCTGACATCGAGCTGCAGCGCCCACTTGGCATTTCCGGAGCGGCAGAACTGTGCGAGGCGTTGCACCGCTGCGAGCGTTCCACGGCCAGGCAGATTGCCGTAGGTGTCGTGAATCATTCTCGGCTGCCAGATGGGCAGCAGATATTCGTACAGCATCCAATGCACGATGCGGTCTTTCATCGGAGCATCGACTACGTCGCGACGTTTCTTCTCAATGACGGTGAAAGTTCGGTACGGGCCGAATGTGTAGTTGCGCGCACGCAGGCGTTGCTGAATGAGCAGCAGGTAGCGCAGCGGATCTTCGGCAAAGCGCTGTACCCTGATCGACTGGCCCTTGCTTGCCTTAGCCCTCATCCAGCAGGCGTACAGGTTGTCCAGCGAGGTCAGAGCGAAGAAGTCGGACCGTGCTTCCGCAACGGCACCCGTAGGCCCCGTCGCGGTTACAGGGTTGGCATATTGCCGTGCTTTCGAGGCAACATTCGCCCCAGGAAACTCTCGACCAAGAAGGAACTCCCCGCCAGCGTGGCCGGCGTCCGAGCTATATGTCCTTGGGTCAGCGAAAGCCGATGTTGTCGTTCTCGTTGTCGGGCCAGTCGTTGTTGAGATTGAAGACGCCCGCATTGCGCTCGGAATTCCAGTAGCCGCCGCGTATGAGCGCATTGCCGGACCTTTGAGAAAGCTCCCCTTGTCGGTCATGACGCTGTCCTTTGTGCATTCAGCATGCCACCAAGGAGGCGCCCAAGCTCAACAGCTAAGCCAGCTCGCTGCGCGAATGCGAACTTGAGTTGGCTAAGCTGTTTGGCCTGAATGAGGTAATGCTTCAGCAGGTCGATGTCGCCGGACAGGCCATGCAGCACGTCGACCTTGTGATTGGTGACGCCATATCCCATGACGCCGTGCATGATGCGGGCCATGCAGATACGCACGTTCTCGCCGTACGTCGTGCGCAGATCGCGTGGCATCTTCACAATGTCCTGCATCAGCATCGTGTCGAGTTCGACCGCGTGACTCTTGAGCTTGAATCCTGTGCTGTCTGGATGGGTCAGCATCTGTTTCACGGACGCTTTGTTCAGCTCTCCGCGCTGGCGCAAATCGTCAATCACCTGGCTGATGATGTCTTGGGAGATTGCAGCCAGTACGCGAGTGTTTCCGGTGGGCTGATTCGATGTGTAGATCGTTCGGCCGCTGGCTTGAGTGCCGAGTGCCACGACATAGGGAATGCCGAATTCATCGACCATCTGCCACAAGCGGCGCTTGAAGTTTCCGAGCGGAAATCCAACCCGTAAGTGCGGATCGTTGGCCGTGCCGACCAGCTTCAGCTTGTACTGCTTCAGAGTGCTGAGCGCGTGCGCCGTGCGGTCGTAACCGTGCAGAAAGGTGCCCGCCTGTACGAGCACCAGATGTCCCGGATACTGCACTTCGAGTTTGGCCGAGATGGCTGCACCTGGATCTGACTCGCCCAAGCCGAGCTCAATGCCGCGGTATGCGCGTATGCCAAGCTGCTGCAACTCTTCGGATGATGGCGTGCTGTTTGTCATGATCATTTCAAAGTGGCTGAGGGCAGGCCACCGCTACGCGGCGACCCGTGACCTGAAACCAGAGACCGTTATTTGGTGCAGCGAAAGCCGATGTTGTCGAACTCGCGGTCGGGCCAGACGTAGCCGAGATAGAAGACGCCCGCATGGCGCCCGGAATGCCAGCAGCCGCCGCGTATGAGCGCACTGCCGGACCAATTGGCACCAGCTTGGGGCCGCCATCCGGTGCCCTTCTCGCGGCTTGGGAAAGGCGCTGTCGTCAGGCTGGGCGAGTCAGCCGCAATGACACGATCCACGATGCCGTCGGCATTGCCCTGTACATCGTCAAACACCCAGGTGAAGCAGTGTCCGGCGAAGTCGTAAATGCATTCGCCATTGCTCAGCTGATGCCAGCGGCGCTCTTCTTCATCGGGTGAGATGTAGGCGGCCGGCTGCACCTCTCCTACGTTGCCCTTGTGGATTCCAATGAAGATGTTGCCTTCGCCAACTTTGCCGCCCGTCCAGTTGATGTCCTGCTGCGCGATTTCGTGAGCGATGGCCAGGGCTTGCAGTTCGGTGATGAGCTTCGTGCCGGCGCGTTCGCAGGCCTTGCGCGCATTGTGGTAACTGACTTCAACCCAAGGCGTTCCATCAGGGGACTGGCTGCACAGGTGCTGACCGACGCTGAAGCTCGGCACGACAACGCCGTTCGGTAACGTCACTTCTGGAACTGAGATGAACGCGACCGGCTGCATGCGATCCACATAGCCGCGTAGGTCTTCAGCGAGCAGCGGGAATTCTTCTTCGCACGATTCGATGTAAGCCACGATTGCAGACTTGGCATGCGCATCCGTCGCCAACTTGTCCAGGTCCAGAACGAAATGCATGTGGCCATGATTGCGTTCGCCGGGCGCGTCGCTGCCATCGACGCGTGAGACGTTGTACTTGGGGTAGATGCCACGCTGGGTATCTGGATTCACGGCTACTGCTGATTCAGGTGCGTTCATTTGGTGATTCCTTCGACGGTTGAGATAGAACTGCTTTGGGTAGCGATTACGCTGCTGCGCGCAGGCTGCTGACGTTCTGGATATGCGCGATGATTGCGGCGCAGATACGCGGGTAATCACTCTCGTGGTAGAGGATTGCCGAGCGATCTTTGTGACCTTCGAAGCCGAGTGAGTGTAGGAAGTCGGCGCGCACGTCGAAGCCCAGTCGCTTGCTGATGTTGCCGAGGGTCAGTGTCGGAGGCGTGCTTGGCGAAATTGCGTCAGCTACTGGTGCTGCCAAGGCTGAATGCAGAACCTGACGAAGCGTTACCGGTTCTGCGGCTGGGGTTTGCGCTGGTGTGGCTGTCGCAAGCTGGCGGGCACGCTCTTCCTCACGCGCCTTTGCTTCGAGCACATCCTGCTCGGCCTTCACCTTGGCGGCGGCTTCTTTCTCAGCCTTGGCCTGCTCTTCGGCGCGGATGCGTTGGCGCTCGGCGTCGAGGCGTTTGGCCTCAGCCGCTTGATGCTCGGCGATGCGCGTCTTCACCAGCGCAATCAGGTCGTCGTTCTGCTTGAGCACCAGCTGTGCGGTGTCGGCGAAAAGGAACTTGTGGTCGCTGGCCAGCTCGGTGAGGCTTGCCAGATTCAACTGAATGCGCTGCGCGACGGCATTGGCTTCGATCTTGGCGCGCGACAGCTCCGTATCGACCGCGTTGTGCATGCTTTCGAGACTCTTCAGGCCTTTGATAGAGAGTCCGAAGTCGGCGGAAATGACAGGCATATACGGCTTGCCGAGCTGCTTGTTCAAGCCGGCAAGATGCGCTTCCCACTTCTCGCGCGCGCCAGCGACGATGGCAGTCTTGCGATTGGTCTTTTCAGCTTCGACCATCTTCTCGCCGGCGAGTCGCGCTTGTCGAATGAGTGCCCCGATTTCATCCAGGGCGCGGCAGAAGGTGTCGACGTCGGTAATCTCGCCGAGCACCTGTTTCTTCTTCAGTTCTATCGACTGCTCGGCCAGCTTGAAAGCTTTGCAGAGCGTGTCGCGATCGGCGAAGTCTTGATCAGTGACGAGCTCGCGCTTCGAGTCTTCGACCAGCTGTAGCGCAGCGGCCTTGTACTCAGGCAGGTTCGACTGAAGGGCCAGACCGTTGAGGCGATAAACGATCGCGGGCAAATCCTTCACTGGTGCTGGTACTGCCTTTGGTGCGATATCGGCGGGCGCGTAATCGAGCAGGTCTTCATGGAACTGCTTCCAGCCTGCTTCGATGCGCGCAAACCATGCTGGATCAGGCAGTACGTCGATGCAGACGAAGTTGTCTTCGGTACCATCCGAACACACGAAGATGACCTTCTGCGCGCCAGTGACGAACATGATCTGCTGGCACTGCGGCATGTGGGCTTCAGGCAGCACACCGGCACGGACAGAAGCAGCCAGCTCGACGTTGTGTTGCTTATGCTCGAAGGCCGTCGATTCGTTCATAGTCAGCCCGTCACATGACGCAGACATCTGTCCGTAGGAGAACGTGACCGGGTAGAGGTCTTCTTCGATCATCGCTTCGACGATGGGGCGCGCCTTGGCTTCGACTTCGTGGCCGTAGTCGAGAACGTTTTGCTGTACCCAGTCGCAGAATTCCTTCGCGATGCCGGTGTGCTTGAGGCGCAGGAGCTCGTTGCGCGTGGTCGTGCCAGAGAGCCCAAGCATTGCCGCGGCTTCGCTGGCGCCGTCGTGCTCCATGCGGAACTGTTGCCAGGACTCGGTGCCCGGAAGTAGATCGTGTTGAATGCGTTGCATGATTACTCCGTGATCGGGTTAGCAATGAAATCGAGGATGGGATCAACCATCGCTGTCGTGACTTCGTCATAGCTGGCGATGTCGAACGTGTTGAAGATGTCGGAGCTACCGACTGCCGCTGCATCGGCAGTGGTCTTGATGATGTCTATCTGCGCAGTAGAGGCCATGAGTTCGCCTGCCGGCGCTTCGGCCTTCGGGACCAGCGCATGCAGAGCTGCAATCTGCTGATCGGTCATGCGGCTTGTCGTGTTGACCTTGCCGATGATTCGCTCTGGCGCGCGGCCGTCTTGAATCAGCTTCGTCCATGCAGGCAGGTTCTTTTGGAAGTCGGCGTTGGAATAAACTGGCAGCTCGGCAGATTTGGCGGCGCGCGTGCTGACCACATCGGCGCTGCCCATGTCGATCTCTTTTCCTTCGATGATTCGTTCGGCTTCGTCCTGGTCATAGATCCCGCCGAAGCCGAACGCGATGCGGGAACATTGGATGAGTGACTTGTGACGGTGCATCCTGTTGGGATGGCTTTTCCACGGTTGGGCGTTATCTCGATAGACCTCGGTAAAGAACTCGCGCGCGCGGATTGGCCGTGAGCGGTCTTTCCTATAGAGCACGCATTCAATCCAGTCGAAGTGATTGCCGGTTGCTGGGCCATATTCGAACTCAACGCCATCGAACTGAGGATGCTCGTTGATGATGCGTGACCATCCATCAACTCCAACGACAGGAACAATGCCGTTGTTCTTATCGGGGAATGCATAGATTTCCTTCGTCCAAGGATTTAGTCCGTACTGGTTTGCTACGACCATCAATGCGGTCATTTGCGCATCGGATACCTGCCCCTTGAAGGCTGTGGCTTTGAGCACATCGACCAACCCTGTACCGTCGCCCATGTCCAAGCGCTGTGCCAGCTTCGACGTCAGTGTTACGAGTGCTGATGTCATGATTTATTCCATGCTGTTGTGTTGTGAGTCACCGCTGAAGCGGCGACCCGTGACCGGTGTCCAGAGACCGTTATTTGGTGCAGCGAAAGCCGATGAGGTCGTACTCGAGGCCGGGCCAGTCGTTGTAGAGATGGAAGACGCCCGCATCGCGCTCGGAAAGCCAGCAGCCGCCGCGAATGAGCGCAAGGCCGGACCAATTGGCACCAACGTTGGGCGTCCAGCCTTGCCCCATCTGCTTGTCTGGGAAGGGAATGACGAGACTCGCCGAGTCGGCAGCAAAAGGCTTCCCGATCAAGCCGCGTGAGTCGCCTTGGACGTCGTCGAAGACCCACTGCCAGACGTTTCCAGCGATGTCGTAAATAACTTGGTCGCCGGGCAGCGCAAACCAGCGGCGCTCGTCTGGATCATTCGATTCATAAGCCGCGTCTTGCACGCCATTGGCATTGCCCTTGCGCAGACCTTGGAAGAGCTTGCCTTCTCCGACCTTGCCGCCCATCCAATTCGCGGGCTGCGCCGCGATGTGATACGCCACTGCCAAGCGCTGGCTTTCGCGCTCGAGCTTGTAGCCAGCAGACTCTGCAGCCTTCACCGCGCCGTGGTAGCTGATGCGCACCCATGGCTTGCCTTCACGTGTGCTTACCGGCTTGCCATCCAGCGTGGATGCCGGGTACTGCATGACTTGGAATGCCGGCACCACACTTCCGCCGGGGAGTGTCGTTTCGGGAATGCTGACGAATTGATCAGATGACATTTGGAAGTTTTCCCTTGTGATTTCGATTTGATTTGTTGGCATCGGACTACATCGCGCCAGTCAAGCGAAGCTCGGCAACCAGGTCTTCAGCTTGACGCTCTTGCGCGAGATCCTTGCACTCGGTACAGATGCGCTCACCTGGTTGTGCGTAGTACACGCCGCACGTGCTGCATGCGGAGCGTTGGGCGTATTGGATTGGCATGGAGATTGGCTTGGTGTTCATGACATCAGCCTTTCGGCCAGCAGCAACAACAGAGGAAGGCACACGCCACCAATGAGTGCGCATGTGAGGGCTTCGGCGAAGGTGGCAGGACAGGAAGTCATTGATTGATCACCTGTATGGCTATTTGCTCAAGGCCGAAGGCTTCGGAATGAAAGTCTTTCTCGCTGTACCTCACGAGCCCGCACACGGCTTTGTTCATGTCGTTAGCTGCTTGCATGCCAGCGATGCGCGCTTGTGCTGCTGCAATCAAAGCAAGGAAGCGTGCGGTTTCTGGTGTGGTCATCACCACTTCACCTGTATGCCAGCACTGAGGTTGTGGGCGACTGTGCCCGCCTCGGTAGCGATCCAGATGTACTTGACCCACTTGCCGCCATAACCCGATTCGCATGCCGTGTAGAGCAATGCACCGGTCAGGGCGAAGTAGTTGTTCACCTTGCCAATCGAGGGATGACGTCCGAGTAACGCATTGGTCTCGTACCAGTGATCTGGATCACGGGCGATCTGGCGCGTTTGCAGCCAGTCGGCGGTGTGAAGCATTGCGGCCGCGATGCAACCATCATCAGCACGGCAATGCGCAGAGATCAACGCAGCCAGAATGAGTAGCGCGGCTTTCATCAGAGAGCCCTCGCATAGATGTGTGGCGCTTCGACGCAGGGCGACGACGTGGCCTTGCGCATTGCCGCGCGGTGCTTGATCTCTTCGTTCCACTGGATGCCTACCGCGACACCTAGGGCGAGGAAGATCAGCGCAATGAAGAACACAGCGCGTGGCGTGATGACGGGCGATTTCATCTTGGAAGTGCTCGTGCAAAAGGCTTGCTCATGTTCTTGTCCTAAAAAGCAGGCTCCGAAGCGATCCGGTAGAGCCTGCATAGCCCCGGTCGGCAAAGCGTCTGCACGCGGTCAGTGCGCAGACGAGAGAGACGCCGTTACTTCTTGCCCTTGCCTTTGCTGTGGCGGCCGCCGTGTGCGACGAGCACAAAATCAGTGGAGGCGTGCTGCGTGGAAACGATGGATTTCTGTTTGCTGGGCGCTTGCGGCGCGGCACTGGCCGAAGCGAGCGAGATGCTGGACAGCAGTGCCAGCGCGAAGATGGAGAGCGAGAGCTTTTTCATGTGAGTACCCCTAAAAAATTGATCGGTTTGTCATAACGACGGTCGGCCAAACGCCGAATAAATCCCTACTTCACCTGCAGCTTCGTGCTGCTACGCCTGCCCCTTTTGCTCTTGCTTCCCCAGCTCATCCCGAAGGCGTTTTGCTGGCTCGGCTTATCGGCTTCGCGGTGTTGATGGGATGAAGATTACCGAACAGTAATGTATATGTCAATACTGTTCAGTAATATTTATGCAGGAAAAAAGGCAATAAAAAACCCGCCTGAGCGGGTTTGGGGGCAGATGGCTGAGAATTGCTGGTTTGTTATGTCGCCATCGTTTATTTTGGGCACGAAGCCAGAAGCGCTTGATAGGTCAGCACGTGCATATCCTCATGCCATTGAACTGGGCGCGTGAGCAAGAACCCATCGACCAAAGCCGTGACCTGATTGTTTCGCATGCTGGTTACACACCGTTCAATGCGTCTAATAGGTCCATTTTGAGGCGCTCCAAATGTTGGCGCAAACAAGAATCCATCAATGATGCCCATCAAATAAATTCCGCGATCCGCGTCATTTAACTCACGGTAGTCATTCCCCGTAAAGAAGCCATTCTTGACCCATATGCCTTGGGATTTTATGACACTCTGAAGGTAGTCACCCAACGCAGTATTCTTGGTTGTGATCTTTTCTCCTATCCCTGGAGCAGCCCACAAGACCAACAATCCCACCAACATCAATCTCTGCATTCCCGTATTCCTCCCTTAGCCAACTTTCAATTGGACAGGAGCCCGACTACTTCAACAAACAGGTCGACATGAATGTTCCATCGCGCCGGGCTTGCGCCGCCAGAGGTTGCTGCATGGTTCGACACGCCGCTGAAGTTGGGTAGTCTCCACCCTAGTCCTTGTTGCGGCACTCTGACAAAACAGTGATGTTGTCTGCCTCAGCGAGAAATCCGTGCATTGTCTCTGCACACAGAGATAGTGTTAACGTTTCCACATCGGTGGAAAGCCTGAAAGTCATGTTGCGAATGATGGCAATGGCCTTCATGTTGTTCGATGCGGACACAGGGGTACAGCGATAATTGTCGCTCACCGCCTTATCGACTTTCGGACTGCGCTTGATGAAGGAAAGCCATAGCGCGCAGGTCTCGCCATTTGGCGCAGTCATCTGCATTATGGTTTCATGGGTCCCTGGATAGACATATTGAAGATAGCGACTATCCGGTGTGGGCGGCAATTGGACACAAGCCGCAGCCAACAAGGACACGATGACGACTGCAATATTTTTCATTTTCTTCTCCCAATGGCACTGTCAGTAGGTGAGTCGGTCATGCAAAAAATTGTTTCTACGCGGAACTGACCACGCGCGCTGTGCCCATAATCAGTCAATGGACAATGAAATTCCACTGATGCGCGAGCTGGCAACCTGGGCGCGTGACGGGCTTGATCTCGTCGAGCGCTACGAAGGTTGGTACGTAGCCATCTGGCATGATGACATTCTAGCGATCGATCCCGACGAAAGTGAGGTGTACCTTCGGGCATACGAGGTTCTGCGCGCACAAGGCGTGCTTTACCCTTCGCAAGAAGCGATGCTGGTTAAGCAAATAGTCAGCCAAAACAAGATACTCAGGGGATAAGCAGTGTCACGTTACTCCATACCCTTACAGCGCAGCCCTCAAGGGCTGTTAGCCAGGGTGAGAATTGGTTTGTCACAACCCAGAGCCAGTATGCGTGCCATGGACGGGCTCTTGATTCCTCAGCCTATCGAAGTCATGGCACTCGTCGATACCGGCGCAACGATATGCGCAATCGATGAAATGTTGGTGCGCAAGCTCGATCTGGTCTGTTCTGGCATCGCAATGGTTGCCGGTGTCTTCTCCATGCCTGCCACACCCTATGTCTATGACATTTCGGTGGTGATGGTGGGCGACGATTTCGACGCCGAACCCAAGCCTTTGGTGAAAGCGGCTGTGGCGCAGCTCATGGGCATGGGCTACTCGATGATCCTGGGGCAGAGCATCTTGTTCGACTGCGATCTGCACCTGTTCGGCAATATGGCGGGCCTCACGCCGTGACGGTTTTCACACTGGCGTGACATTGGCGCCGCGCATCAAAATGGCTTTGAGCGTGTAGTAGTAGAGATGCTCGCCGCGGATGGCCACTGGCCTGCCGCCCTGCATGGGGTCGATCTCGAGCTCTGCAGCAAAGTAGCTGCGTACGCGACCCAAGGCGTAGTCTTCCCGACTCGGCCCGCAGACCAACACGGTGTCGCCCACGGCGGGCGAGAATTCCACAAGCTCGACAATCAGCAACTCGCGATGCTCGACGCGTGGCGACAATCCCCCGCCGGTGATCAGCACGGCCTGCGTGCGGTCATTGGGCAGGGCATAGCGGGCCAGCCCCATCTTCCCGCTCTGCACAAGCTGCAATCGATCTGCTGCCGCCTCAAGGTGTAGCTCTATCGGCGTGACATCTCGGCGATAGGGGGTGAGTCGTTCACCGACACGGCGCTCGTTCAGGCTCTCTTCGCTGGGTACCGATGCGGCAGCGATGGTTTCATAGGTCATCGCATCGGAGCGAAACCGCTCAAGACCCGAACCCATCGGTTCGTCGAACCAGCGTCGATCCAGGCCGATTTGCTCGGTCAGCGTTCTTGCCTTTTTATCCCCAAACGACTTTCCGCTGTTCTCGCGCTTCAACGCGGAGAGTTCGCCCTGATTGGGCGCGGTGCCCGTTCTTTGTTCGATAAATCGAAGCAGATTGACAAGCTTCTGATCGAAGCCGACATCGATCAGCTCGCGAAGCCGTGCACGTCGGTGTCTTGTTTCGAGATCGTCCATTGATCAATTTTCTGTTACCGCAAGGTAAATCACCAAACGGTATTGACATGTGTATTACCGTCCAGTAATTTATAGGCATGAACTCACTTCGCGCATATCTCAAGAGCCTGCCCGACGACGACGCGCGCATCGACTTCGCGACGCGGTGCGGCACCACGCTGGGCTATCTCCGCAAGGCAATGTCCATCAAGCAGCAATTTGGCGAAAGCCTCTGCATCAACATGGAACGCGAGTCCGGCGGTGCCGTGGCGTGCGAGGACATGCGCGCCGATGTCGATTGGGCCTACATCCGCCAGTCCACCGCGCCGCCGCCAGTAGCTGAATCGCCGCCTTAGGGTGCCGCTTGCTCGTTTGCCGCCTACCACCCCTCTCTGTGCGATATCCAAAGCGAGTACCCATGAAAACCAAAGAGTCGTTACACGCGCGCCGCGGTGTCAGCCATCCCTTGGGCAAGTGCGACACCGACATCAAGACGGCCGTGCCTGCGGCTGTTGCCGAGGCCGTGATCGCGCTCAAGACGCTGACCGGCCAGCCCAGCGCCGAGATCATCCGGGATGCACTGACCGAGCACACGCTTGGCCGCTTGGCGATGCTGCGGCCGGCGGGCGCGA